>NZ_WMZF01000002.1:0-368866 GCF_009717775.1 Streptococcus parasanguinis
GTGAAGAAAACAAAGATAGAACCCAATAAAACATTTTGGGC
This sequence comes from Streptococcus parasanguinis, assembly GCF_009717775.1. GTDB lineage: Bacteria > Bacillota > Bacilli > Lactobacillales > Streptococcaceae > Streptococcus > Streptococcus parasanguinis_AG. Next base: position 42 of record NZ_WMZF01000002.1, read on the forward strand.
AATGATATAGATCGCCGTAATCAGCGCTCCAAATCCCCAACATGAAATAGTCATATAGCGTTCAAAAAAGTTATCTCCTAAAAATTCCATATCCTGTGTCAGCATGGTAATCTTTTCATCTTCACTATATTTCCTGTCTTCCATTAACTTCTGAAAAAGTGCTGTTCGGATATTCATGTGAATTTCACGTCGAAAGACATTATTTGCATGATTACAAAATAACATTAGACTATACAAAGCGAAATAGACAGAAAAACCAAAGAGAGCAAATTTCCAAATAGAGGAATAGGTAAGGTTATTTTGATCTATTGATAATGCTTTGGCGACAACCAAAGGTTGCCCTAATGCAAGACCCCCATTTGCCAGTGCTCCAATAATGGTTAGGTATTTTGTTTTTTTATCAAGATATTTAAAGATATTAATCATAAATCTCTCCTAGAAAATAGAACCCTATGATTGAGAAATATCAGATATAATCATTAAATCTTATTACATATTATTCTTTGTGATATATTTTACATGCTCATTATACATCTAAAAATAAGTCTGGTCAATGAATATTCAAAAAATTAGAAATGATTAAATCTTTAATAACTAATATTTTAAGATAAGCCTTTGAAAATGCTCTATTTGTCTGTCGGATGAAAATTTACTTTAGTCAATCTTTACAGAAATGAAATAAAAAGCACCCCCAAAGAAAGATATGAAAACATCTAACTCTAGGAGTACTGCTCAGTTTTGAGCCTTTTTTTATTCATCAAAAAATCCAGATAAGTCCAAGCCTCCGAAGGGGTTGGTGGAGAAGCTCTCTTGCTCTTCAAGGAGGGTGCGGCCTTGATCAAATTCGAGGAATTGTTCGTAGACAAGAGCTGTCATGCGGGCGTCCTCTAAGCTATCGTGTGATTTTCCTGCGACTCCCAAAAATTCTGCAACGGTGTGGAGTTGGAGATTTTTAATGCCGTGGAGGTCAGATGGACGACGTTCGAAAGCCTCGTCAAAGACATCGACAGCGTACTGGTCTTCTAGATCCAAGTCATTTTCAAGTAGGATGGGTAGGTCGCTCTTTTTGGCATTGTATCCGATCAAGGGCCGGTCTCCTACAAAGGCCTTGAATTCGCTGAGGACCTGCTCGAGTTGAGGGGCATTTTGGATCTTGTCCTGGGTAATGCCAGTCAGGCCGTTAATAAAGCTTTTTAGGGGCTTATCGGTGTAAACGTAGGAGTCGTAGTGATCGACTTCTTTACCGTTCGTAAAACGTACGGCAGATACCTGGATGATCTGATAGGCCCCTTCGTATTGGTTAAATTCGAGATCAAAGGCGATATAATCTTCTAATGCTTTCATGGGAAATCTCCTGTGGTAGAAAAGAAAAGGGACTGGTAGGATCCAGCCCCGGATTATCGACGGAAAACGCGTGCCCAGAAACCTTTGCTTTCTTGCTCTTGAACTTTTTCGTTGGCTTGTTCGAGTTCAAGTTTCAAGGTATCGCGGTCATTCATTGCTTGTAAAGTCAATTGTTGTTGTTGGTCCAATTGCTTGTCTTTTTCAGCAATTTGAACGTCTTTTACGCGCAACTGTTCATCTTTCTTAGCAAGTTGCTCGTCTTTAGCTTTGAGTTGCTCGTAGAGACGGACGATTTCAGCATTTTTTTCATCCACCAAAATTTCCATCAATTCGCGTTGTTTCACATCATCGCTGACGGGCTCATCTTCAAAAATAGTTTTTTTGTAGATTTCTTCGAGCTTGATCAAGCCACTACGGGTTACAACGGTAACCCCTTTTTCGTTCTTTTGTGTATCTTCTGGAGCCAGCGCTTTGACACGGTTATTGACCGCCTGGCGGCTGACTCCTAAAATTTCAGCAATTTCGCTGACAGTTTTTTCAATCGCCATAACTTCCTCTAATATCTTTTTCTATGAAATACTCTATTAGATAGTAACATAAGTAGGCTAAGCTGTCAAATGAAGCCGAGTAAGGGCAAGCCTTGAGACCACGATTAGCGGGTCTCTGTCATTTCAGGAAGATGGAGGCTGGATTGTGCTAAATCAATGGTCAGTTGGTAATCGGTTTGATCGCGCACAGTGATTTCAAAGTCCGTTGTGTAAAGGACCAGGCGAAGGGTCGCTCCTTTTTCGAGCTTGTAGATGGTTGGTTGAAGATCAAAGTCAAATTCCATCCACTCGCCTGGCGTCACAGCCTCAACCTCTAAGAGGTCATGACGATTTTGGAGGTTGAGATAACCTTTAGAAATGACTCGTTGGCCAGCTTCTTTGAAAGGCAACTCAGTCAAATTGTCTAGCATATGATAGCGACCGTTATCCAGCGTACGGACCGACAAGACAGCAGGATAGGGTTGGAGGTATTTCTTGCTTCCAAGCTCTAAGAGTTGGGCTGAAAGCAGGCCTTTATTGGTGCTGGAGTAAAGTCGCAGGTGAAGGCGAGCTTTCCCATTGAGGTGTAGGTCTTCTTCGATTGGAAGATCAATGGTCACCTGTTGCGCCTTATCCTGGTAGAGGTCCGTTAAGAAGGTCGGATAAGCCTTGCCATAGCGCTCGTAATCTTTTGTCTCGTAGCGGTTTTGGATGACTTTTTCGTCGTCTCCCAGGGAGAAGGTCCGCTGATTTGTTTGGTTGCCAAAATCATCCAAGGAAGTCCAACTTTGTTCTCCTGTATTGTCCTGCCAGATGACAGTAGGCAATTCATAGCTTAAATCGTAGCCCAGCAATTTTTTAGAGAGGAGGGCGTTCATGCTTTCGCGGAAGTCAATGGATTGCCAGTTGTTGAGATAGACATGGGCACCATTGTGATAGAAGAGGTGTTTCTTGATGCTTGTTGGAAGAGCCTGGAACATATTAAAGACGTGAAGAGGTTTCACGTTCCAGTCTTGCGAACCATGAGTGAAGACCACCTCAGCCTTCACCTGATCAGCATGTAAGAGATAATTGCGGTCGTGCCAGAATTGATTGTAGTCTCCAGAAGCGCGGTCCAGCTCTTTTTTCACGATGTCTAGATCGGCTTGGTGGGCTGCATTATGGTGCAAATAGTCTCCACCTAGAAGGTTGCGCGAGTAGGTCAATTCGGCAAGGGAATCGAAATCTTCACCTGGATAGCCACCAGGACTTGTCACGAGGCCGTTTTCGCGGTAGTAGTTGTACCAAGAAGAGATCCCAGCCTCTGCAATGATGACTTCAAGACCGTCCACACCTGTGGTCGCAAGGCCGTTAGACATGGTTCCAAGGTAAGAGATCCCGGTGGTTGCGACCTTTCCATTAGACCAATCAGCTTTGACTTGGCGTTTGCGTGTGTGATCTGTAAAGGCCCGGCAACGGCCATTGAGCCAGTCGATAACGTTCTTGTAGGCTTCGATTTGTTGGTAATTTCCATTGGTCATCAAGCCTTGCGAATCTTTTGTCCCCACTCCAGATACGTAGAGATTAGCGTAGCCGCGTGGAAGGAGGTAGTCGTTGAGGGTATAGCTGGAATTGATATGGGTGAGAGTTTCTTCAGCTTCATCGACTAGCTCAGCTGAACCGACAGGATCCACCAATTCTAATTGAGGTACTTCTACTTGAATGGTATGAGGTTCTTTGACCTCGAGGTCGACATTCATATTGTAGAGGGCCTTGTCGCTGGCCTTATCGTTGGTCCCTTGGTGATAAGGACTTGCGGTCATAACAGCTGGAATCTTGCCTTCATAGCGAGGACGGATAATGCTGACCTTGACCAAGTCTGGCAGACCATCTTTGTCGGTATCGACCCGACTTTCCACATAGACGACCTCGCGGATGGCATCATGGCTCGTAAAGGTTGCGAGGCTCTTGCCGTTAAAATAGTGATACTGGTTATCTTCAGGAATCAAGCCATCGCTGACCAACTGATCGATGAGTAAATTTCCTTTTACTGTTCGAGTATTGAGAAGGTGATAGAGGTTTTCTACCAAGTTTCCATACTCAATCGGAAATTGGACTTCTTTCAAGAAGCTATCCGTATCTTCAAAATCAATAAAATAGCGGAAACCGAGTAATTGGAGGGCTACTGTGTAAAAAATGTTCGGAGACCATTCGCAGTCAGATTGGATATACGTTAAAAAGTCTGTTTTAGAATCCACCACTAGGTTAGAGAGGGGATAATCTGTATCTTTATAGGTGAAGTAAACCTTGCGGACAAACCATTCAAACAGTTCTTTTTCTGGGAGGTGGGTGGGAAGGTCAAACCCAATTTCTTTTAGTTCCTTAAGAATGTCTTTTTGGTCAACAGATAGATAGCTATATTGATTGTATTTCATAGACTGCTCCTTTTATCAGTTTCTTTTTTCTTTACTTCTTATATTATACTTGATAAAATAGTATTTGTCTAAAGACCTTTCGTCTATAAGGAGAAGGAATATTGAAAAAAATATCTTTTGAACAAGTTGCAAGAAGACGGACCTTATTGTTTGGGGTTCTTGCCGTCATTTTTGGGATTCTCATTTTTCGAAACGGCGTTGGTTTCACCAAATTTTCCTTGGATCTATTAGCCATTTACTTTTTAGTTGATGGACTAGGAAGCTTTCTTCTTCGCTTTTTGTTACGTAGCAAGTCTATTTCCTATAGCCACTCTATTTGGTTTATTTTTCTTTCACTTGCGTTGATCTGGTTGAATCGACTGAGTAGTCTGCCCGTAAACTTAGTTGTGATTTGTTTAGGGGCATATCAGTTGGGGAGTGCCATTGTCTATGGGATCACATTTTGGCTTTATAAGGCCAATCGGGTAAAAGGAGGCTGGCTCTATTTATGGGATGCGCTTTTAAACGGTGGGCTTGGTCTAGCAACTGTCTTGGAACCTGGTTCAGATGGGCACTTCCAATTTATCCTCTTGGGGGCTTATCTGGTCTTGTTGGGGATTTCTAATATTCGAGATGGTATTTTATTTGACAAAGACCAACAAGGCCAAGAGTTAAAACGTCGCTTTCGTATTAGCCTACCGGTTATCTTTGCAGCCTTTATCCCTGCTAAGGAGTTAAAACGGTTTAACCAGTTTCTTCAAAAAGGGAGCTCGGCGGGACACACAGGCCCTTATCGATTGGTGAAAAAAGAAGAAGAGGCAAGGGAATTAGAAATTTTGGTTCATACTTCTGACAGCAACTTATTTGGAGCGATTGGGCATGTAGATATTTGTTATCAGGGGAAGGTCATTTCTTACGGAAGTTACGATCCCTTTTCAGAGCGTCTATTTGGGACGATTGGGGATGGCGTACTGTTTAAAGTGGATAAGGAACCATACATCGAACTATGTAAAAAAGAGAGTCAAAAGACGCTGTTTGGCTACAGCCTATCCCTTACCGAAGAAGAGAATCAGGCAGTAGAGAAGCGTCTAGCTGAAATTGATCAGTTGTTAGAACCTTGGGATCCACCTAGGAGGTTACTGGAAGACGGTCAGCCGACCTACGCTTACAAATTGAAATATGATTTAGGGGCTGAGCTATATAAATTTACTTCTTCGCGTTTTAAATCTTACTTTGTTCTGTCTACTAATTGCTGCCTGTTAGCAGATTCCATTGTGGGACAGGCAGGAACGGCTGTATTAGATGTGCGTGGAGTGATTGCACCAGGGACCTATCAGGATTACTTAGAATACGAATTTGAAGCTCCAAACGGGCGGGTCCATACACGAACAGTATACTAAAAAAAGAAAGACAGATTTTTATTTTTGAAAAATCTGTCTTTTTTGCACAAGATTTCTTGTAAAAAGCCAGAAAATCTTTTACAATAAAAAGTGCTTGGAGGAAAGTATGACAGCAAATCAGATCGTAAGAGTGATCCCAGTCTTGAAAGTGAATAACCGAAATGTCAATCAACGCTTTTATGAAGAGACATTGGGAATGAAAGTATTAGTGGAAGAAGGAGCTCTCCTATCTTTAGGAGATGCCTCAAAAGTAGAGAAAATTGTCTTAGAAGAGTCACCGAGTATGCGTTCGCGTAAGGTCGAAGGTCCAAAGAAATTGGGTCGCATCGTGGTGAAAGTGGCACAAGCTCAAGAAATTGATTATTTGTTGGCCCGCCAGCCAGAAACAAGCGCCCTTTACCAAGGAGCTAATGGTCGCGCCTTTGAAGTTGTGTCTCCTCAAGGAGATACCATTTTCGTGCATGCTGAAGAAAATCTTGAAAGCCTAGAACCGTTGGAGAAAGCGCCTCTTGTTGACGTGCCAGAAGATTTCAAAGGTTTGACCAGCTTTGATGTGGACTTTCTTGAGGTCAATGTGGCCGATTTTGCTGAGGCTGAGAAGTTCTATAGCAACTTGCCAGCTTTGGCCCACTTTATCCATTTGCAGGAAGCTCAAGGAGAAGATCTCCAAGTGGAGAACAAGGTGACTTGGGATTTGAGCATGATCAAGGTCGAATTGGCATCTTTTGATGTGGAAGTCGTGAAAGAACGCTTGGGAGAAACTGTCGATTTTGTGCACCGTAAGGGAACTTTCTTGATTGCCAAGGATCCAAGCCAGATTGAACTCTGGTTTGAAGCCAATCAAGATCAGGTCCATATTTCTTATGAAGAATAAGAATGGAGTGATGAGCGTGAATGCAATCATCGAAAAAATTACCGAACAAATCCAAGAAGGCATCTATCCAGGTGCCTCTCTTGCGCTTTACCGCAAGGGTCAGTGGAGTGAGCACTATCTGGGACTAGCGGATCCTGAAAAAGGAGAGTCAGTAGTGGCTGACCTGGTCTATGATTTGGCCAGTGTCAGTAAGGTCGTCGGAGTCGCTACCATCTGTGCTTTTTTGTATGCGAAAGGGGAGCTTCCGCTCGATCGTCCCTTTAAAGAGTTTTACCCGCGTTTTGCTCATGAGAAGACGACCATCCGGGAACTCTTGACCCATACTTCTGGGCTGGATCCTTTTATCCCCAACCGGGATCAATTGGATGCGAGACAGTTGAAAACAGCTCTTGAAAATTTGCAGTTGAAAGAAGACAAGAGTTTTCATTACACCGACGTCAATTTTCTTCTGCTGGGCTTTTGGTTAGAAGACAGGTTTCACCAGCCCTTGGATCGTTTATTTGAAGAGCTGATCTTTACACCTTGGAAGATGACAGAGACACGGTTTGGACCGGTCGAAAAGGCGGTGCCAACGGTCCGTGGCCTTGCTTCTGGAAGTGTTCATGATCCCAAAGCGAGAGTATTGGGCTGTCATGCGGGAAGTGCTGGACTTTTTTCAACTGTTGCTGATCTAGAGCGCTTCTTAGAGCATTATCTGAAGGATGATTTTGCGCGTGACTTGTCTCAGAATTTTGCGCGTGAAGAGGGCAAGACCCGCGCTCTCGGATGGAATCTAGAGGGTGACTGGTTGGATCATACGGGCTATACTGGAACCTTCATCATGTACAATCGAAAGAGGCAGGAAGCTGTGATCTTTTTGTCTAACCGGACCTATGAGAAGGACGAACGGGCCCAATGGATCTTAGACCGCAACTCTTTGATGGACTTGATCAAACAAGAATGTGAAAAATAGAAATGGATGGCTGGGATGACGGATCCCGGCCTTTTCTTGTCTGTCCATAAGAAGGAGCTCTTCTGGGTGATTCATTTTTGGACTCCGTCTTAGGTTGGATTTCCTTCAAAAGCATCGCTTTTTTGGCTGATTTATATTAAAATAGTAATGACCTTAGTAGAGCGAGATGAATATGCATAAAGAGATAGGCGTCGGAAAGGCGCATAGTAAAATTATCTTAATTGGAGAGCATGCGGTGGTTTATGGTTATCCGGCTATTGCCCTGCCACTCCATCATATCGAAGTGATCTGCCAGATCATCCCGGCAGACAGTCCATGGATTTTGTTTGAAGATGACACATTGTCCATGGCGGTTTTTGTGTCTCTTGAGCACCTCGGGATTCGTGAGGCCCGGATTCGCTGTCGGATTCAGTCTATGGTACCGGAAAAACGGGGGATGGGGTCCTCTGCGGCGGTCAGTATCGCAGCTATTCGTGCAGTTTTTGACTATTATCAAGAGGAGCTGGACGATGAGACCTTAGAAATCCTGGTCAATCGAGCAGAAACCATTGCCCATATGAATCCAAGCGGTCTGGATGCCAAGACTTGTCTGAGCGATCAAGCCATTAAATTCATCCGGAATGTCGGCTTTTACCCGCTGGAGCTGGGTATAAAAGCGAGTTTGGTGATTGCGGATACGGGGATTCACGGCAATACCCGTGAGGCGATTCAAAAGGTTGAAGCTAAAGGGCAGGAAGTTTTGTCCCATTTCCATGAGATTGGTCAGTTGACCCAGCAGGTAGAAGCGGCTCTGAAAGAAAAAGATCTCATTGGCCTTGGGCAGGCTCTTACAGCTTGTCATGACCACTTGAGAGCCGTTGGTGTCAGCTGTAAAGAAGCAGATCACCTGGTCGCCGTTGCCCTTGAAAATGGGGCCTTAGGGGCTAAAATGAGTGGGGGCGGTCTTGGAGGCTGTGTGATTGCCCTCGTCAAGGATTCTCGTGAAGCAGAAACCATTGCCCATGCATTAGAAAAAGAAGGAGCGCACCATACATGGATCGAAAACCTGTAAAGGCTAAGTCATATGCCAATATCGCGATTATCAAATACTGGGGAAAAGAAGATGCCAAACAGATGGTCCCTTCGACCAGTTCGATTTCGTTGACCTTAGAGAATATGTATACAGAGACCAGTCTCTCTCCCTTGCCAGCAGATGCGACTGCGCATGAATTTTACATCGATGGGGAATTCCAAAATCCAGCTGAGCAAGCCAAAATTGGAGCTGTGATTGATGGCTTGAAGCCAGCAGATGAAGCAGGATTTGTTCGGGTGGATACCAGCAACAACATGCCAACCGCCGCAGGCTTGTCCTCTAGCTCGAGCGGGCTCTCTGCTCTCGTCAAGGCTTGTAATCGGTACTATGATTTGGGCTTGACCCAGGAGGAATTAGCTCAAAAAGCCAAGTTTGCTTCGGGCTCTTCTTCGCGGTCTTTCTTTGGCCCTTTAGCAGCCTGGGACAAAGAAAGTGGAGAAATTTATAAGGTCCAAACAGACCTAAAACTCGCGATGATCATGCTGGTCCTCAATGACAAGCAAAAGCCTGTTTCCAGCCGCGAAGGGATGAAACGCTGCATGGAGACTTCGACTAATTTCAAAGAATGGATCGAAGAGTCTCGACAAGATTATAAGGACATGCTGGGCTATCTAGTTGCCAATGATTTTGAACGGGTCGGTCATCTGACAGAGCGCAATGCCCTTGCTATGCATGCGACGACTAGAACAGCCACTCCAGCTTTTAGCTACTTGACAGAAGAAAGCCATAAAGCTATGGACTTTGTCCGTGAGCTTCGCGCTGCAGGCCATGCTTGTTACTTTACTATGGATGCAGGGCCGAATGTTAAGGTTCTCTGTTTAGAAGAAGACTTGGATCAGCTGGTACCTTTATTTGATGCCCGCTATCGGACCATCGTATCTAAGACAAAGGACCCTCAAGATGAAGACTAAGTATCAGGTACAGACTGGAGGCAAGCTCTATCTAGCTGGAGAATACGCAGTGCTAACGCCTGGCTATGGAGCCGTGATTCAGTTTATTCCCATTTATCTGTCAGCTACTATCCAAGAATCTAGAAGCTATCAGCTAGTCTCAGATCTCTTTGGTTACCAGGTGGATTTGACCCCAAATAAGGACTACGCCTTGATTCAAGAGACCATTCAGCTCATGGAAAAGTGGCTGAAAGATCAGGGGATAGCCCCTAAACCGTTTGATCTTCACCTAAGAGGGACGTTGGGCGAAGAGAGGAAAAAGTATGGGATTGGTTCCAGCGGAAGTGTGGTCTTGCTCGTGATCAAGGCCGTGGCCGCTCTGTATGAACTAGACCTACATCCGGACCTGCTCTTTCGACTAGCAGCAGTGGTCTTGGTGCAAAGAGGGGACAATGGTTCCATGGGCGATTTGGCTTGTATTGCCTACGAGGACTTGATTTATTACCAATCCTTTGATCGGGCTTGGTTGCATGAAGTCTTGACTTCTCAGCCCCTGTCACAAGTTTTAGACCTGGATTGGGACTACCAGATCTGCTCGATCCAGCCAGCCATCGCTTATGATTTTCTGGTTGGTTGGACCAAGGAACCAGCGATTTCAAGTGATTTGATCCGTCAGGTCAAGGGAGCGATCAAGGAAGAATTTCTTCAGGAGAGCCAGAGCGCAGTGAAGAATCTTGAAAAAGGCCTCCGTGAAGGGAACCAAAAAGAAATTGAGACCAGTATCAAACGTGCCGATAAGAACCTAAAGTCTTTGAACCCTTTGATCTATACCCCAGCTCTGAAAGTTCTGCAAGAAGCGACAGAGGGTCTTTCTGCCTGTGCCAAATCTAGTGGTGCTGGAGGAGGCGACTGTGGAATCGCCCTTAGTTTTGACCCAGTTGAGACTCAGACCTTGATAGACCGCTGGAAGGAAAAGAATATTGAAGTCATTTACCAAGAAAGGATGGGAGATTCGTGAGCGAAAATCGAAAAGACCAGCATATTCGCTATGCCTTGGAGCAAAGCTCCTCCTATAATAGCTTTGATGAGATCGAGCTGATTCACCGATCCCTCCCCCTTGTGGATCTAGCGGAGATTGATTTGACAACCCATTTCGCAGGGCGTGATTGGGAGGTCCCTTTTTATATCAATGCCATGACAGGCGGGAGTAAACGGGCCAAAGAGATCAATCAAAAGTTGGCAGCGGTAGCCGAAGCCTGTGGGATTCTCTTTGTGACCGGCTCTTACAGTGCAGGGCTGAAGGATCCGAGCGATCAATCGTATGCGGTCAAAAAAGTCCACCCTCATCTTCTTTTAGCAACCAACATTGGCATCGATAAAGAGCCAGATTTGGGTTTGCGTACAGTGGAAGAGCTACAACCCCTCTTTCTTCAAGTCCATGTGAATCTGATGCAAGAGTTACTCATGCCCGAAGGGGAGCGGATTTTCCACACTTGGAAAGACCATCTCAAGAGCTATGGGCAGGGCTTTCCAGTGCCTGTAGTCCTGAAGGAAGTTGGCTTTGGTATGGATCCCAAAACAGTTCAGGCAGCGCTAGATGCTGGAATTAAAACCGTCGATATTTCTGGTCGTGGTGGAACTAGTTTTGCCTATATTGAGAATCGTCGTGGTGGCAATCGCGCTTATCTGGATGATTGGGGACAATCAACTGCGCAGTGTCTCTTACAGTTACAGGATCAGATGGATCAGGTTGAGGTCCTCGCAAGTGGGGGCATCCGTCATCCTCTTGATATGGTCAAGGCCTTGGCCCTTGGAGCACGTGGCGTAGGACTTTCCCGCGTTTTTCTTGAGATGGTAGAGACTAAGAGTATTGAAGAAGTAATCGCCATTGTCCAAGGCTGGAAAGAAGACCTCAGATTGCTCCTTTGTGCGCTCGGTTGTCAGAACCTGAAAGAGGTCCGTGAAGTCGACTATCTCCTCTATGGAAAGTTATGGCAAGCTCAGCAACAGAAAAAATGAAGAAAAATCATTTTAGAAACTTTCCTTAGGTGAGTACGGACGTCAGCGAACTTCTACGAAGTTCCATGACTTAGTTTTGAACCTAAGGTTTCAAAACTCCCGAGTGCCTGAAACAAAAACGTTTCAGGCACTTTTCTCACGGCGGAAAGTTTTCGTATATTATGATTCATTTTGAAAATTAGAACTCTTTTATAGTTCTTTGAAGAATCACTTAACTTATTTTACTTAAAAATTAGTTCCTATTCGTTTAGGATTGACAAAATAAGCCAATTTTTTCTTTTTTTTGAAAAAGTTTTCTCCTCAAAAATTCTGATAGTTTACGAATCGTTTACGGTTGCTGGAATCGCTTGCAAAATAGGCTTGTAAAAGAGTATACTAAATAAGGAAAAACATTTTTAAAAAGGAGTTTAGGATGAAGAAGCACTATTTTCGATCAGCTGTAGCAGCCTTGCTTCCGCTTTTGTTGATTGCTCAACCTGTTGAGGCTTGTACAGGGTTCATCATCGGGAAGAAACTGACGGCCGACGGTTCGACCTTGGTAGGTCGTACCGAAGATTTAGAGCCCAACCATAATAAAAATTTTGTGGTCAGAGAGCGTGTCTACAATAAAAAAGGAGCCATCTTTGAGGATGCTGCCAACGGTTTTCAATATCCCTTGCCAGAGATTAGCTATAAGTATACAGCGGTTCCAGATGTCACCCCTGATCAGGGAATTTTTGACGAAGCAGGATTCAATGAATATGGGGTTTCCATTTCTGCCACTGTATCTGCTTCAGCAAATGACAAGATCCAAAAAGTGGATCCCTACGTCAAGGATGGCCTCGCAGAATCGGGCTTGACCAGTATCGTTCTCCCTAGTGTGAAAACCGCAAGAGAAGGGGTTGAACTCATTGCTAAGATCGTCGAAGAAAAAGGCGCTGCAGAAGGAAATATTGTGACCATTGCCGATAAAGAAGGCGTCTGGTATATGGAAATCCTATCTGGCCATCAATATGCAGCGATTCTCTTCCCAGAGGATCGATTTGCGGTCTTTCCAAATACCTTCTTCTTAGGGCATGTCGATCTATCAGATACCGAACGCACGATCGCTTCAAAAGATCTTGAAAAAGTCGCCAAAAAAGCCAATAGCTATAAGGAAGTGGATGAAAAATTCCACGTTTCTCAATCCTATAATCCGCCTTTGCAAGAAGCAGATCGCTCTCGGGTTTGGTCGGGAATCAAATCGCTAGACCCAAGCTCTCCTGTTAAATATGACGATGCGTCCTTTGACCTTCTTCATACAACCGATCGAAAATTAACCCTCCGCGATGCCATGAATCTCCAACGCAATCGTTTGGAAGGAACCAAATATAAACCACAGGATCAAATGGAGTTGGATGGAAAAGGCATTCCGAAAAAAGGAGAGTTTGATGCGGTTTATAAATACCCTATTTCCAATCCAAATGTCATGGAGGCCCATATTTTCCAACTGAAAGATGATGTCCCAGCAAGTGCAGGTGGAGGCACCATGTGGCTGTCGATGGGTAGTCCACGAAATGCTCCATACCTACCCTACTATGGCAATATTCTCAACACCTATCAAGCCTACCAAGAATTAGGGGATCATTACAATGATCGCTCTTGGTATTGGACCATTTCAAGAATCAATGACCTTGTGGCCAAGTATCCAGATTTATTCGAAGATGGGGCGATTCGTACTGAAATGGAACGATTGGAGTCTCAGTGGATGGTCGAACAAGATCTGAGTGATCAGGAACAAATCGCCCTTGCTTCTCAGCCTGAAGAAGCTAGTAAGAAGGCAACAGAGGAAAGCTTGGCGAGAGCTGAGAAAACCTTCGAACGCTTGCAAGAAATCAGAAAAGAAGCAGAACAAAAGGTAGCAGATGAACACGGAAAAAGTGCCCTGCAGGATCTAGATGACGAAGAAGATGCTGCTTATGAAGAAAAGATTGATCTCGTTGATTTTGACTATGATTACATTTTAGCAGCAGGCTTGTTCGGAGCAACCCTTCTAGCGATTGTGATCTACTTGATTCGCTCAAAGAAACAAAAGGGAGGAAAACAAGATGACTAAAATTCAAAGAGCCTCGATCTATCTTTTTCTACTGTTTGCAGGAATTGGCTTGGAGTTTGAACTCGGTCATCTTTCTCAACAAGAATTTAGCCAGTCTGCAGGCAGAGACTTGGTCTTAAACTTGTCTGTTTTAGCTGCTATTATTATCCCGCTCTATCTCTTTTCAAAACGATTGGCCAAGCAGTTGACTGTCCCAACCTATCTCTTATGGATTGCCATGTTTGGAGGAGCCTTCATAGCAGGCTGGTTGAGCTTTTCAGGCAATAGCTTGATTGATATTATGAATAGCCATGTGATCAAGGATGCCACTGTCTTTAACAAGTGGACCGATGCCTTGACGGCCCCATTTTCAGAGGAATTCTTTAAGGCTCTAGTTGCCTTTTGGGTTGTCTTGATGGTTGGCAAGAAAGATCTAAAAGCGATTCTAATTGCAGGCTTGGGCTCTGGCTTTGGTTTTCAAATCATTGAGGATTTAGGGTATGTTGCCCGCCAAACCAAAACCAGCCAATTAGCCGCTGTCACTGAGGCCATCAACCGGATCTCTGGTGGATTAGCTTCACATGCCCTCTATACAGCTGTTGTATCAGTTGGTGTCTTCCTCTTGTTGTCTCAAGTGACCCAGCAAAAGGAAAAACTTTTTGGGCTCTGGTGTGTTCTCTCAACAGTAGCCAATCACTTCTTATGGAACTCTCCGTTTTATGAAACAGACCATCGGATTAATCTTCTCGTCGGACTGCTCTTTGCCGTCCAAGTAGGGACCTTTATCGAAGTGGTGCTCTATACCAAGAAAAAGCCTGATCTGCCATTTTTAAAACAATAAGAAATTTTTTTCAAACACAAAAGAACTAAGACGTGGGTCTTAGTTCTTTTAATGTATACAAACTGTTTTTTACATAAAACAAGCTAAGTGATGCAGAATAATTAAAACTGACACATACCAATAGGCTCATTCAAACATACACTGAAACTTTCCGCAGTGAGAAAAGTGCTAGAAATAGGATTGTTTCTAGCACTCGGGAGTTTTGAAACTTTAGGTTCAAAACTAGGTCATGGAACTTCTTCGAAGTTCGCTGACGTCCGTACTCACCTAAGGAAAGTTTCAAAAATGACTTTGTCTTCAATCTGAAAACGAAAACCTTGTCTTAGTTCTTTATTTTCTCAATTCTTGTAAGAGTGTTTGTGCCTTCTCTAAGTTAAAGGGTTTGTTTTCAAGGAGTTGGCTGACCAATCGGGGAACTTCCTCTTCTTTAGCACCTGCTAGAAGGGCTAGGGAGCGTGCTTGGAGTTTCATATGTCCTGCTTGAATTCCTGTGGTGACAAGGGCTTTGAGGGCCGCGAAATTCTGCGCCAAACCGAGCGAAGCAATGATACCTGCTAATTCAATAGCAGAAGGCTCTCCTAGCAAACGGTGGCTGACTTGAACCGTTGGGTTGAGGCCAATCGAGCCTCCTTTTGTCGCAACCGGCATTGGTAGGGTGATCTCTCCATAGAGTTTTTTCTCTTCCGGCTGACTTGTCCAGTGACTCAAACCCTTGTAAGAACCATTTTGTGCAGCATAGGCATGGGCTCCTGCTTCGATGGCCCGCCAGTCATTGCCTGTTGCAAGGACCAGGGCATCAATCCCATTAAAAATTCCCTTGTTATGAGTGGCTGCACGGTAAGGATCCACTTGGGCTAGTTGGCTAGCTAGCTCCATCCGGTGGGCAATCTCAATGGCTTCCTCAGGATTTCGACTCAGTGCTTTAAAATCGATGGCACACCTTGCACTCACCAAAGAGCGAGTGGCCAAGTTGGATAAAATTGCCATCAAGGCCTGACCACCAGAGAGTTCCTGGATGCGATCAGTCAGAGCTTCTAACATGGTATTGAGCATATTGGCTCCCATGGCTTCTTTAGGATCGACAGCCAAGTAGACAATAAGAAAGTCCCCCTTGTTTTCGACCCAAAGATCTCTCGCTCCACCTCCACGCTTAACGATAGAAGGATAGGCTTTATTAGCCAACTGAAGAAGGGTTTCCTTGTCTTCTAGGATGCGCTTGCTAGCAACTTCCACGTCTTCAACCTCCGTCAGAGCAATCTCTCCGATCATTTGGCGCTGGTGCACCTGGGTGGTGAAGCCGTCTGAACGTTGGATGAGCTTGGCTGCAAAGCTGGCAGCCGCAACCACGGAAGGCTCTTCTGTGACCATGGGAAGTACATAGTCACGACCATTGATCAGGAAATAAGGAGCGAGGCTAAAAGGCAAGTCAAAAGTCGACAAGACATTTTCTGTCAATTGATCTGCAATAGAAAGGGGAAGTCCCTTTTGTTCTTTTAAGATCTGTGCTTCATCCCAAGTTAAGAGGCCTTCCTTCAGTAAGGCCTCTATGCGTTCTGTGGGAGAAAGTTTTGCAAAACCTGGTAATCGTGCCATTATTTTTCTACTTTCTGGTAAGTGCGTTGGTGTTCCTTGATCTCTGTCAAAGCAAAAGTTTGATGCGTAGCAGGCTCAAACACTTGATTGCCACTAGGATCTAGATCTACTTCCTCATAAAAGAGTCGTTCGTAGTCAGCAACACTAAGAACCGTACGTTGGTCCAGTTTTTCCATGCGTTTGTGATCTAAGAGTTGCTCAAAACCAGGAACAAGGTTAGCACTAAAGATCTCAGAAACCGCTCCACTTCCATAGCTAAAGAGGGCGATTCGGTCCCCAGCTTTGAGTTGGGGGTCATTTTCCAGTAGTGATAGCAAGCCTAGGAAAAGAGATCCAGTGTAGATATTTCCCACGCGTTGGCTGTATAGAATCGATTGATCAAAGTTGTATTGTAATTGATCTTTTTTCTCTTCTGATAATGACTTATCCAAGATTTTTTTCAAGCCCTTGAGAGCTAATTTTGGATAAGGTAAATGGAAGCAGACGGACGCAAAGTCTGTCAAGGTAAGGCCAGTCCGTTTCTGGTATTCCGCCCAGGTTGTTTTCAGAGAATCTAGATATTGTTGCGTTGAATAAATCCCATTCACGAAGGGAGTTGTCGCATAATTTGGACGCCAAAAATCCATGACATCGCGTGTTTGGGCAACATTATCATCGTTAAAAGATAGAATACGAGGATTTTGGCTGATCAGCATAGCAACCGCTCCAGCCCCCTGTGTTGGTTCTCCAGGAGTTCCAATTCCGTATTTAGCAATGTCACTGGCAATGACCAAAACCTTACTCTGTGGAAATTTTTCAACATGGAGTTTAGCATAATCCAAGGCAGCAGTCGCAGCATAGCAGGCTTCTTTCATCTCAAAAGAGCGGGCGAAAGGCTGGATATCTAGTAAGCCATGGACAAACACAGCAGCAGCCTTACTCTGGTCAATTCCAGATTCTGTCGCAAGAATCACCATGTCGATCGCTTCTTTATCTTCGTCTGTTAAAATATCATCTGCTGCAGTAGCAGCCAATGTGACGATGTCTTCTGTGATCGGTGCAACACTTTGTTCTTTTAAGAGAAGACCCTTGCTCAGTTTTTCGGGATCAGTATCACGAGCAGCAGCCAAATCTTTTAAACGCAAGACATAAGGACTCGTCGCAAAACCAATCTTATCAATCCCAATTGTCATTCTTAACCTCTTTTTTATTTGATATCTACTAGTATATTTCGTTACTATTTTACCATATTTAAGGGTAAAACTCCCTTGAAAAAGCTAGATCAGCAAGGAAATCATTCTCGGGACCGATTTTGCAATGTTTCATAGAAAAAATAGAAAATCTATAAAAAAAGCCATCCTTAGATGACTTTTCAACTCTTATCCTTGCTTATCTTTTTTAGGATTGCTCATGATTCGTATGAAGAGTTCTTTGCATTTGTCTCTTAGAACTTTTTCGTAGAAGACGATTAAAGCGATGTACACAATCAGAAAGTTCAAGGTCAGATAGAACAAGTCAAATGAATTACGGGCATAGTAAGTCGCTGATTGATAGGAGGGGAAGGCTCCTAGGATCATCCAAGGAAGATACTTGATATACTTGTTTACCATCCTACAGCACCTCGCATCCTTTAAAGGATTTGTTATTTCACTATCATTGTACTACTTTTAAACAAAAATACAAGCGATTACATAGATAAGTTTTGAAAAACCAATGCTAGTTGGCATTGGTCATTTTTCTTTTTTGATGGCGTTGGTAAGAATGGTAGAGTTTCAAGACAACGGAGCCGCTAGCCATCCCGATGGAGATCACCAAGGCCAGAATAACCACCAGTGTCACGCTGGTTACTGCCTGGCGATATTGCCCACTGACAAAGAAGGAAGTGGTTCGATAGGAAATATATCCAGGAACCAATGGGGCTAGAATGGACAACATAAAGACCACGACAGGCGTCTTGAGAATAATACTTAAAATCTGACTGATACAGGAGCCGACAATGGCTGCGATAAAGGTTGCAACGATGACATTGGTAGGCCCTTTCAGGATATAGTAAAGTAGCCAGATGCCCATACCGAGGATTCCTCCAGGAATCAACATGGAGCGCTGCACATTTAGGACGATTAAAAAGGTGATGATGGCAATCAAACTGGCCACCGCTTGGATTAAAAATTCAGTTAGGTTCATCATTTTATTTCATAAGGACGAGGGCGACCGTTGTACCGGCACCAAGTGCAAGAGTAATGAGGAGAGTCTCAAAGAGTTTGCTCATCCCAGAATTGAGGTGGTAATTCATCAGATCTCGGACGGCATTGGTCATAGCGATTCCAGGAACGAAGGGCATGACACAGCCTGCGATAATGAGATCGGTATTGGAAGGAAAACCACTATAGCGCGTCCAGATATGGGCCAAAAAACCAAAGACAAAGGCGGCCGCAAAGGCAGTGGCAAAAGGAATGCGAACGTATTTCTCAACGACAAGAGAAAAAGCAAAGGCAAAGACAGTCGCAATACCCGCTCCAATCGCATCATAGAAATTTCCTCCAAACATGATGGAGAAGAAAGGAGCACTGAGGGTTGCCGCAATGGTCAACTGAAGATTGGTATAAGGAACTCGCTTCATTTTCAACTCGCTCAGGGCTTGGTAGGCTTGCTCGAGATCGATCTCTCCAGAGACGAGTTGACGAGAGATCTGATTGACATCACAGACCTTTTCGATATTGTAATTGGTCCGCAAGATCCGTTTCATGCGCGTGACATTGGCATTCTCAATTGAAAAGAAAATAGCGACTGGCATCGCTAAAACATTGCAATCGACGATTCCCTGTGAATGGGCGATTCGGATCATGGTATCTTCGACCCGGTGAATCTCAGAACCGCTCTCTATCAGGAGGGTTCCAGCTAACATCAGGACGTCGATCACTTGGTTGATCAGTTTTGACTCTTCCATAATATCCTTCTTACTAAATAATCTGTTTCTATTATAGCAAAAAAGGACGAGAGACAGAACTAAAATCTGACAATTCTAGTTTGTTTCTTATCCTTTCTAAATTCATTTAGAATAGCTATTGTTTAGGTTTATCATTCGTTAACTCAGGTGGTGGTGCTGCACGGTGCTATCCTGGACGAGAAGGGTTGCTAAAAAGATCAGTGCAATCAGGATAAAGAGCCAAATAATAGCGAAAATAAATGTTAAAAACATAGGATCACCCCTTCTATCTTATTTACAGCTCTACTATAACACTTGGAGAAAGCGCTGTCAAACCCTATATAGTAAGCTCTTAAACTCTTTCAAAATTCAGAATACTCTTGCGATGGGGATGAAAAAAACCAGCCGTTTCCGACTGGTTTTTTAAGATCTATTTGAATCTTAGTTCAAGGCATCATCCATTGAAAGAACTTCGTGGAAGACACGTTGTGTCAATTCAGTTTTTTGTTCTGGAGTGAGGTATTTAGTGTTTACACAGTATCCAGAGATACGAACGATGACGTCTTCACCTGACATGATCTTTTCGTAAACATCGTTCAAGTCCATAACGTTCAAGTTAACGTGTTGTCCACCGTTTTCGAAGTATCCATCAAGGATGGTTACCAAGTTATCAACTTGTTCGTCACGAGTTTTACCAAGAGCACGTGGTGAAACTTGAGTAGTGAGTGAGATACCGTCAGCTGCATAACCAAAGTCAAGGCTAGCAAGTGAGTTCAAGTTTTGCAACCATCCACCTTTCGCTTTGTTAGATGGGTTAGCACCTGGTGAGAAGAATTCCAATTTAGACAAGTTCACAGAACCATCTTCGTTGAGGTATACCCCTTTGTGGACTGGTGAGTTACCAGTTTGTTTAGAGTAAGCAACGTTAGAAGTGATGGTAAGAAGTGAAACTGTAGCTTCAGCGTTCTTGTAAAGTTTGTGGCTGCGAAGACGAGTAGTGTAAGCTTCGATCAACCATTCTGCCAATTCGTTAGAACGTGGGTCATCTTCACCCCAACGTGGGTATTCACCGATTGTTTCGTAGTCGTAGATGTAGCCATCTTCGTCACGGATTGGTTTAACAGTAGCGTATTTGATTGCTGACAATGTATCAACAGTGTTGGCAAATCCACAGATACCGAATCCCATGTTTGCGCGTTGGTGAGTTGGCAAGAAGGCCATTTGAACTGCTTCGTAGTTGTACTTATCAGTCATGTAGTGGATGATGTTCAAAGCATCTACGTAAGTGTCTGTCAACCAGTCAAGAGATTTTTCGAAGTTTGCTTTAACAGATTCGAATTCAAGAACTTCGTCACGGATTGGATCGATGTCAAATACTTTGTAGTCTTTATGAACATCGTCGTAACCACCGTTCAAACCAGTAAGAAGAGCTTTAAGCACGTTAACACGAGCACCGAAGTATTGGATGTTGTGGCGTTGTTCTTCGTTTTCTGGGTCAAGTGGAGATACACAACATGAGATACAGCTCATTTCACCGTATCCGTCTTTGGCCATTGTTGTTACACCTTCGTATTGGATAGAAGAGTGTTTGTGGCTCATGTGCATACAGTAGCGACGGAAGCTATATGGCAATTTGTCAGTCCAAAGAACTGTCAAGTTTGGTTCTGGAGAGTTACCGATGTTGTCCAAAGTGTTCAAGAAACGGTAGTCCATCTTAGTAACACGGTGACGTCCGTCGTTACCCATACCAGCCATAGAAGTTGTGATGAAGGTTGGGTCACCTGAGTACAATTGGTCGTAAGCTTTTGTACGAGCAAATTTAACAGTACGCAATTTCATAACGAAATCGTCAACGAATTCTTGGATTTCTGATTCAGTAAATGTACCACGAGCCAAGTCACGTTCAGCGTAGATATCCAAAACGATTGGCACACGTCCAAGAGAAGTAGCAGCACCGTTGATCACACGGCAGACAGCCATGAAGGCGATGTTTGTCCATTGGATCGCTTCTTTTGTATCGAAGGCAGGACGACGTACGTCTACACCATAAAGGTCACCCAATTTAACAACTTCTTGAAGTGCTTGGTATTGAAGGTTTACTTCTTCACGAAGACGGATTGATTCTTCATCGATTTCAGTAATAGAGTTCCAGTCGTTTGCTTTTTCAGCCATCAAGTAGTCAGCACCATAAAGAGCCAAACGAGCATAAACCCCGATGATACGTCCACGAGAGTAAGCATCTGGAAGACCAGTTACAGTGTGAGCGTGACGAGCACGACGGATGTTAGAAGTGTAAGCGCGGAAGATACCGTCGTTTACAGTTGTAACGTATTTTGTGAAGATTTCATGAACTGCAGGATCTGGTTCGTATCCATTTTCTTTCAAAGTAGTTTCCGCCATACGGATACCACCACGAGGCATGAAGTTCAATTTGAACAATTCATCATTTTGGATACCGAAGATGACTTCGTTTTCTTTGTCGATATATCCAGCTGCGATATCAGCGATAGATGTTGGACGGTTATCGTATGGGAAACGAGTTTCTTCATAATGAGCTTTTGTTTCTTCAACAATTTTTTTGATGTGAAGAGAACGTTCAGTTGGACCAGCTAGGAAGCTTTCATCTCCATCATATGGTGTGTAGTTAGCTTGAACGAAGCGAGAAACGCTTGCTTTTTCTTTCCAATCTTCACCTTTGAAGCCTTCCCAGGCTTTGTCAAAAATATCTTGTGCTTCAACGACTGTTTTAACAACCATTTTTATTTTCCTCTATTGTCTTTCTAGCAACTATATCTGTTGCACTTACAATAGTAGTATACCATACAGAAATCGGTTACACAAAGGCGAATTGCGAAAAACAACAGATTCTTTTGTAATACAGTTTCAAATCCTCTGTGATACTGTACTATATTTTTGAAAACAAACACAGTTTTTCATCAATTTTCATGTTTTCTGGGGAGTCGATTTTTGCAATTCTGAAATTTTCTTCCTATAATAGAAAGAAAGGAGGGTGAAAAATGCTGATATTTCCATTAGTGAATGATACCAGTCGCAAGATTATTCATATTGATATGGATGCATTTTTTGCTGCCGTCGAAGAAAGAGACAACCCTAGTTTGAAGGGCAAGCCTGTCGTGATTGGCCAGGACCCTCGTCAGTCAGGAGGGAGAGGTGTGGTCTCGACTTGTAACTATGAAGCAAGGAAATATGGCATTCATTCAGCTATGAGCTCTAAAGAAGCGCTGGACCTTTGTCCTCAAGCCATTTTTATCTCTGGAAATTATGAGAAATACCGAGAAGTAGGTGAGCAGGTCCGTGAGATTTTCAAGCGTTATACAGATCTCATCGAGCCGATGAGTATTGATGAAGCCTATCTAGATGTGACGGAAAATAAAATCCAGAGCAAATCAGCTGTCAAAATCGCCCGCTTGATTCAGCATGCTATCTGGGAAGAGCTGCATCTCACAGCTTCAGCGGGTGTTTCTTATAATAAATTTTTGGCCAAGATGGCAAGTGACTACCAAAAACCCCGTGGCCTAACGGTGGTTTTACCGGAGGACGCTAAGGATTTCCTGAGCCAAATGGACATTGCCAAATTTCATGGAGTAGGAAAGAAGACAGTAGAGAGACTACATGAGATGGGTGTCTATACTGGCGCGGATCTTTTAGCCATCCCGGAGATGACTTTGATTGATCGGTTTGGGCGATTTGGCTATGATCTCTTTCGAAAGGCGCGAGGGATTCATAATAGCCCTGTCAAGAGCCATCGTATCCGCAAGTCGATCGGAAAAGAGCGGACCTACCGCAAGCTCCTTTATGCAGAAGATGATATTTTAGAAGAAATTGCCAATCTGTCCAGTAAGGTGGCCCAATCGCTGGAAAAACATGGTAAGCAAGGAAAAACCTTGGTCTTAAAAGTGCGCTATGGAGACTTTACCACCTTGACTAAGCGTATCACCTTGACGGAGCCAACGCGAGATGATGAGCGCATCAATCGTTCAGCGCGTCACATTTTTCAAGAAATCGAATCGATAAATACAGGAATCCGCCTCTTGGGTGTCACCATGACCAACTTTGTTGATCATACTGAACTGTCTCTGGTAGAGGAAGAAAAAGACAACTAGTCTATTCACTAGTCGTCTGAGATTGATGACAAAGTCATCTTAGAAACTTTCCTTAGGTGAGTACGGACGTCAGCGAACTTCTACGAAGTTCCATGACTTAGTTTTGAACCTAAAGTTTCAAAACTCCCGAGTGCTAGAAACCATAGTGTTTCTAGCACTTTTCTCACGGCGGAAAGTTTCAGTTGTATTTGAATGAGTCTTAAAAAATATATTATTTTAATTTTTGGGGTATCAATTAGGTTGTTTGACGTCAAAGAAGGCTGCAATCTCTTCTTCTGTTAGTCCAATCATAGGCGAGATGGCGTGGAGATTGTCTTCTGTTAGTCGATAGACAGTAGGCTTAGACGTCTCTGCTTTCGTTTCAACAGTTTCTTCCTTGCTTCGTGCAGATTCGACTGTAGCAGAAGCCGTTGCAAGGGATGAAGAATAGTCTGTGGTTGCTTCGCCTCCGTCCAGGTCCTTGAAACGTTCAACCAAATAGGTCTTGCGCGCTGTACCTGTATTTTTAGTAGCGAAATCAAAGGCGCTGTATTCTCCTAAGAGAATCAGCTTGCTCTTTGAGCGCGTGATGGCGGTATAGATCAAATTACGCTGCAACATCCGGTGGCTTTGATTGGTAATGGGTAAAATCACCACAGGAAATTCGCTTCCTTGCGATTTGTGAATACTCATCGCATAGGCTAAGCGAATCTTGTACCATTCATTGCGCGGGTAGACGATTTCATTGCCATCAAATTGGATAGTCAATTCATCTTGCTTCGATTCTGTATATTTTCCGGGGAGAAGATCGGTAATGTAGCCAATATCTCCATTAAAGACATTGCTTTCTGCATCATTGACCAGATGGATAACCTTGTCTCCATCGCGGTATTGGCAGTCTGGCGTGTCAAAGACGACCTGATCTTTGATAGCTGGATTGAGAAGGTCTTGCATGAGTGTATTGATGTTGTCAATGCCAGCCTGGCCCTTGTACATAGGTGCCAAGACTTGGATATCTCGAGCCGGGATCTGACTGCGAAGGGCAGCTGAGGTGATCTGTTCGATCATCTTAGGGATGTGTTCGCTTCCGGCTTCGAAATAAGAGCGGTCGGCTTTTCGTTCTGTGAAATCTTGAGGAAGCTTGCCCTGGCGAATGTCTCCTGCAAGTGAGACAATGGTCGAATCTTCACTCTGACGGAAAATATGTTCGAGTTTGGTCTGAGGGATGCTTGGGATCTGCAAGAGATCAGCCAAGACCTGACCAGGGCTGACGGAAGGTAATTGGTCGGCATCTCCCACAATCAAGAGTTTGGTATCTGTTGCGATGTTGCTGAGTAATTGATTAGCCAGCCAGGTATCAACCATGGAAAATTCGTCCACAATGATGAAGTCTGCATCCAGATAGTCCTCTAAGTGGCTGGTGTCATCATCTCCTGTCATCCCCAAATGGCGGTGGATGGTGGCGCTCGGAAGTCCTGTCAGCTCATTCATGCGTCTAGCTGCCCGTCCTGTTGGGGCAGCCAAGAGGATCGGCAGGTCTTGTTTCTTCCGAAGATCCAGCTGGTGGAGTTGGGCATAGACACTGATCATCCCATTGATAACGGTAGTCTTTCCTGTCCCAGGACCCCCTGTGAGGATAAAGACCTTGTTTTGGATCGCTTGGTGAATCGCTTCTTTTTGAATCGCATCGTAGCGAATTCCCAGATCTTTTTCAACCGCCTCAATCGCCTGGTTGATTTTCTCAGGGTCAAATGAAGTCGACTTTCCTTTTTCCAATAATCGACCGATATGACTGCGAATCCCTTCCTCCGCAAAGAAGAGGCTGTTGTCAAAGATCTTGGTGTCCACGTTTTGGACCTTGTCTTCCTCGATGAGGCGTCCTAATTCTTGGGCGACAGTGGAAGGATCCAATTCTACTGGACGAGCGGATTCTAGAAGGTCAATGGTATAGCGCAGGAGGTCCTTGGCTTCGATAAAGGTATTTCCAGTCTCGATAGAGTAGCTAAAAAGGCTGTGGATCAGGCCCGCGCGGAAACGCTCAGGGGCGTCACTTGCAATCCCCAATTCTTCGGCTAGTTGGTCCGCGATTTTAAAGCCCATGCCTTGGATATCTTCCACCAATCGGTAGGGCTGTTGCTCCACGATCTGGAGGGTTTCTTCCTTGTAGAAATCCTGGATCTGAAAGGCCAATTTATTGGGAATGCCATAGTTGGCTAGTTGGGCGAGAATGCGCTCCGTTCCGTAATTCTGACGGAGTTTTTCCACAAAAGCCAGGCGGTTTTTCTTGGAGAGACCTGTGATTCCTTCTAATTTTTCAGGGGCCTCCAAAATTTTGTCAATGGTATCGTCCCCATAGAGGTCCACGATTTTTTGGGCTGTTTTGAGACCAATTCCTTTAAAGTGATCGCTGGAAAAATATTTCACCAAGCCCTTGCTAGAGGGTTTGGCACGTTCATAGCGACTGATTTTGAGCTGCTCTCCGTATTTAGGATGATGGACCAGCTCACCCCAGAAGGTGTAGTCTTCGCCTTCCATGATATCTGCCATGGTTCCTGTCACAATAATCTCAAAATCATCAAAATCTTCGGCATCGGTATCGCTGATGTCGAGCAAGAGGATTCGAAAAAAACTGCTAGGATTTTCAAAAATAATGCGCTCAATAGTACCAGAAAAATAATATTCCATCATTTCTTTCCTTTTTATGAAGCGAGGCTGGGACATACTTGTCTCAGCCTCAGTCTGTTAATCTATACTAATAAGTTTTGAAAGGGTAGATCGGCCAGAGTCTAAAGACGGCTTGCCCTTTGATTTGTTCTTTCTTGAAAGCTCCGACCTGACGGCTATCTTTTGAAACGATCCGGTCATCTCCAAGTAGGAGGTATTCATCGTCGAGCAACTTCAAGGTAAATTTAGGATTGCCATCCTTGTCTACTGTAAAAGCTTGGGCTGTATTGGCCAATTGGCGGAAGAGTTCTCCGTTTTCTTCGAAGCCTTTTCCAGTGTAGGTTGATTGCAATTTATCTTTTTTGAAACGAGCGATGTAGTCTTTCAAATAGGGCTCGTTGGTCTTTTTCCCATTGATGTAGAGGGTATCGTTGTCGTACTGGATAGTATCTCCAGGAAGACCGATGACCCGCTTGACGATGTCCTTGGTTTTGCCGTCGTCGTCTTTTTCATTGGCAACGACAATGTCGAAACGATCAATTGAGAGGTGGTTGACCACAAGGAGATACTCGCTATCTGCTAGGGTTGGATCCATCGAATGGCCATCCACCTTGACCGGAGCCCAAAGGAAGATGCGAGAGGCGATGATGAGACCAACGATGATGCTGAAGAGGCCCCATTCTTTAAGGAATCTCACCACTGGTGAGCTAGATGACTGTTTTGAACTTCTTTTTGACATAACTTATCTTTCTAGTAATTTCTTTGCTTTTTCTGTGTTTTTAAAATGGAGTTTGGCACAATAATCCAGAGCTTTCATCCCGTAGGTCTGAAGCAATTTAGCAGCGACTTGGTCAGATTTAGCCCCTGCTCCACTAGGGAGATTAAAGCCCAGTTCCTTGCCCAGATCTTCCAGATTTTGAAGGAAGAGATTGCGGGCGATGATGGAACTAACTGCAACCGCTAAATATTTGCTTTCTGCTTTTTCTTCCAACTCAATGGCTTGGGTGACCTGATTTTTTTCAGCTTTCACGTATTTTTGGTAGTTTTTAGCCGTCGTAAAGGCATCGATCACAATTCGCTCTGCTTGGACTCCCTTATTTAATAGAAGATAGATGGCCTGATTGTGCAGAGCCACTTTGACCGAAACAGCATTGTAGCCAGAAGCAATGACTTCATTGTACTTCTTTGGAGACAATAAGAGTGCTTGGTGCTGGATGTTTTCCTCAAGGAGAGGAGCCAATTGCTGAATTTTTCGATCATCCAAGGTCTTTGAATCCCCTACACCGAGCTTTTTGAGCCAGTCGTGCTGGTCAGGTGTGACAAAGGATGCAACGACGGTAAGTCCACCAAAATAAGAGCCGTTTCCGACCTCGTCGGTTCCGATCATGGCTAGATCTTGTCCTGCAGATGAAGTAGTAGAACCTTTAGGGTTCCCAGCATCTTGCCCGAAAAAGGCCAGGTAAGGAGTCAGGTCATTGCCCTGAAGCAAGACTTTTCCAGACTTGTAGATCGAAACGGTCGCTCCCTCTAGTCGAAAGAAATAATCCATATGAGGGTTCTTGCTTTGAGAGAGAGAACTGCGATAGGTATGGACAAAATCAAGGATTTGCTCCTGTGTTGGAGTGAGTGTCATACTTTCCATAACCACTATTGTACCACAAATTCAGGGAGAGAGGGAGCAAAAAGAAAGAAAGAATCCACTGGAAAATCCCTGTGAAGAGGGGCTTTGCTACTGACAAAGCTAGCCTTTTTTGGTATAATACCGTGAGGTGATTTTTATGGCGAGCTTAAATAGATATAAATTTACATTTGGAAACAAAGCGCTCACTTTAACAACCAACCATGATAATTTGTTTATGGAAGAAGTCGAACGTGTTGCGAAAGAAAAATACCAAGCAATTAAGGAACAAATGCCAGAGGCCGATGATGAAACCATCGCCATCTTATTGGCAGTAAATAGTTTGTCCATGCAGCTGAATCGCGAGATTGAGTTTGACGACAAAGAAACAGAATTAGATGATTTTCGTCGCAAAGCTTTAGACGACTTAAAGGATAAATCATCTAAATAAGAGGAGATACATGTTAACTTTCTTAATCTTATTGATTTTGGCATGGAGCTTTTATATTGGCTATGCAAGAGGCATCATCCTCCAGTCCTATTACTTTCTAGTGACCTTAGTGGCCCTCTTGATTGCAGGTGGTAGCTACAAGGGACTGGCTAAGGTTTTGTCTCTATGGGTTCCTTTTTCGAGTCCCACCCAGCAATCGGTGAATTATTTTTATGCCAACCGCTACCTGTTTCAATTAGATGACATCTTTTATGCAGGGTTAGCTTATGTGTTGATTTTTGTGCTGGTTTATTTGATCGGCCGCGTGATTGGAATCTTTATGCACTTGGTTCCCCAGCCAGAAAAATTGGAGGATCGCAAGTATCAAATTGGAGCGGGTGTGATCGCCGTCGTGATAACCCTCTTGGTGATCCAGATGGGCTTGACTATTCTCTCAACAGTTCCCATGGCTTCCATCCAAAATAGACTAAATGCAAGTGGATTGATCCGCTTTATCATCCTTCATACCCCGATCAGTTCCAGTCTGTTCCACAACTTGTGGGTGACTGCGATTATCGGAGCTTAAGGAGCAAAAATGAAGAAAGGAGTGAGACAAGTCCGATTCAAGGAAGGACGCTCACTTTTTTTGTAGGAGAAACATGAATAAAAAAATCTTAGATATTCTGGAGTTTGACAAGGTCAAGCAACTTTTTGAACCCTATCTACAGACAGAACAAGGGGAGATGGAGTTAGCAGTCCTTACTCCAACCGATAAAAAAGAAAGCATCGAAACGGCCTTTATTGAGCTAGAAGATATGGAGCAGATCCTCTTGGAAGAGCCTCGCTTTGCCGTGTCGACCATTCAAGATGTCCGTCCAGTGGCCAAGCGTTTGGAGATGGAAGCGGCCCTCAATATCGATGAATTATTAGCGCTAAAAGCAGTCCTTCGGGTGACACATGAGCTCAAGGATTTCTACGACAACTTGGAGAATGTCCGTCTGGAAAGGCTCCATCGCCTCTTTGACAACTTGGTGGATCTGCCCCGCTTACAAGGTGGGCTTCAAGCCATCAACGAAGGAGGTTTTGTCGAGTCTTTTGCCAGTGAAAAATTGGCCAAAATTCGTCGTCGCATCCAAGAGAATGAACACCAGGTCAGAGAGATTCTACAAGACCTGCTGAAAAGCAAGGCCGATATGTTAGCGGATGCTGTGATTGCTAGCCGGAATGGACGCAATGTTTTACCGGTAAAAAACACCTATCGCAACCGGATTGCAGGGGTGGTCCACGATATCTCAGCCAGTGGGAATACCGTTTATATCGAACCTCGTGCAGTGGTCAATCTCAATGAAGAAATCGCCAATCACCGAGCAGATGAACGGTATGAAATCATTCAGATTCTGGAGGAATTGTCTGACAGCCTGCGCCCCCATGCGGCAGAGATTGCTAACAACGCCTGGATTATCGGTCACTTGGACTTGATCAAGGCCAAGTATCGGTTTATGCGCGATTGTAAGGCAGTGGTCCCAGAGGTTAGCAGTAATCGCTCTATTCAGCTCTTGCAACTACGTCATCCCTTGATTGAAAATGCCGTCGCGAATGACCTGCATTTTACCGAGGACTTGACAGAAATCGTGATTACCGGTCCCAATACAGGGGGGAAAACCATCATGCTAAAAACGCTGGGACTAGCGCAAATTATGGCCCAGTCTGGTCTTCCCATCCTAGCGGATCCAGGTAGTCGTGTGGGCATCTTCTCACAAGTCTTTGCAGATATTGGAGATGAACAATCGATCGAGCAGAGCTTGTCGACCTTCTCCAGCCATATGACCAATATCGTATCTATCTTGAATCAAGTGGATACCGCCTCCTTGATCCTTCTGGATGAGTTGGGGGCTGGAACCGATCCTCAAGAGGGGGCTGGCCTTGCTATTGCTATCCTAGAAGACTTGCGCTTACGCGGGATTAAGACCATGGCGACAACCCACTATCCAGAGCTCAAGGCTTATGGGATTGAGACTGCAGGAGTGCAAAATGCCAGCATGGAGTTTGACACAGCGAGTCTGCGTCCGACCTATCGCTTCATGCAAGGAGTTCCTGGACGCTCCAATGCCTTTGAAATTGCCCGCCGTTTGGGCTTGTCTGAGACCATTATCCAGGATGCCATGAAGATGACCAATACGGATAATGATGTCAATCAGATTATTGAAAAACTGGAGGCGCAGACCTTAGAAAGTCGCAAGCGCTTGGATACCATTCAAGAGGTCGAGCAAGAAAATCTCAAATTCAATCGTGCTCTTCGAAAACTCTATAACGAATTGACCAGAGAGAGAGAAACAGAGCTTAATAAGGCGAGAGAAGAGGCCAAGGAAATTGTGGACATGGCCCTCTCAGAGAGTGACCGTATCCTTCAAGGCCTTCACGCCAAATCCCAGTTGAAACCACATGAGATCATTGAAGCCAAGGCTCAGTTGAAAAAACTAGCTCCTGAAACCGTCGACCTTTCTAAAAACAAGGTCTTGAAAAAAGCCAAAAAGGCGCGTGCTCCTAAGGTGGGAGACGAAATCTTGGTTATCAGCTATGGCCAACGCGGAACCCTGGTCAAGCAACTCAAAGATGGTCGCTGGGAGGCGCAAGTTGGCTTGATCAAGATGACCTTGGAAGAAAAAGAATTCAACCTTATCAAGGCTGAAAAAGAAGCAACTCAACCTAAGAAACGCCAGGTGAATGTCGTCAAACGCTCCAACACGAGTGGGCCGAGAGCACGTCTGGATCTCCGTGGAAAACGCTATGAAGAGGCCATGCAAGAGCTAGATGGCTTTATCGATCAGGCCCTGCTCAACAACATGGCCCAAGTCGATATCATCCACGGGATTGGAACGGGAGTTATCCGTGAAGGGGTGACCAAGTATCTCCGCCGCAACAAACACGTCAAAAGTTTTGAATATGCCCCCCAAAATGCGGGTGGAAGTGGCGCAACCATTGTTACGTTTAAAGGCTAATCGAATCCTAGCTGTTTATCAGCTAGGATTTTTAAAATCTGACATAATGAAAATGATTGAAAGTTGTTGAAAAGGATTCACTTTTAAATCTGATTTTCAGTAGGTCCTCCCTTTTAAAAGTGCTATAATAGAGGCAATGAATGATTTGGGAGGATACGCATGCGTAAACGTGAAAGTGCAGATTCGTGTACAACGATTCTAGTCGGAAAAAATGCTAGCTATGATGGTTCGACCATTGTAGCACGAACAGAGGATTCTCAAAATGGCGTTTTTACGCCCAAGAAATTGATCGTGGTCAAACCGGAAGATCAACCGCGTCATTACAAGTCTGTTTTATCAACTTTTGAAATCGACTTGCCAGATAATCCAGTTCGCTATACAGCGGTTCCAGATGCCATTCCTAAAGACGGGATCTGGGGAGAAGCTGGGATCAATGTCTATAATGTAGCCATGAGTGAGACAGAGACCATTACGACCAATAGCCGTGTGCTAGGGGCAGATCCTCTTGTAGAGAGTGGCATCGGTGAGGAAGACATGCTGACCTTGGTCTTGCCTTATGTTAAGACCGCCCGCGAAGGGGTCTTGCGTCTCGGAAAGATCTTAGAAGAGTATGGAACTTATGAATCCAACGGGATCGCCATTTCAGATGTGAATGAAATCTGGTGGTTGGAAACCATCGGAGGTCACCACTGGATGGCGCGCCGTGTTCCAGATGATGCCTATGTGACCAACCCCAACCAACTGGGAAGTGATTATTTTGAATTTGGCAATCCAGATGAGTTTCTTTGTGACCCGGATCTTGAACGTTTTGTCACAGAGCACCATTTGATTTTGGATCAAGAAGGGAAAGGTTTTAATCCACGCTATGCCTTTGGTAGCCAAAAAGACAAGGATCGCCACTACAATACACCGCGGGCTTGGGCCATCCAGCGTTTCCTCAATCCTGAAATCAAGCAGGATCCACGGAGCTTCGAGATTCCTTGGTGTCAAAAACCTTATCGTAAGGTAACGATTGAAGATGTCAAATATGTCTTGAGCAACCACTACCAAGACACCATCTACGATCCTTATGGCCCTGAAGGAGATCACGTGAGTCAGCGGACCTTCCGGACGATCGGGATCAACCGGACCAGCCAGACAGCAATTCTGCAATTGCGTCCCAATAAACCACAAGAAACGACAGGCATCCAATGGATTTCTTATGGCTCCATGCCTTACAATACAGCTGTTCCTTTCTTTACCCAAGTGGATACAACGCCAGACTACTTTGCCAATACGACGGCTAAGGTAACAACGGATTCCTTCTACTGGGCCAACCGGATTATTGCGGGACTGGCAGATCCTCACTATGCTCACCATGTTGGTGATTTGGACGATTACCAAGAAACGACAATGGCCTGGGGACATGCGCGCATCAATAAAGTCGATCGTGCACTTGCAGCAGGTGAAACCGTTGATTTTGAGGCGGAAAACCAAGCTATGAGTGATCAAATCCAGGAAGCGACAGATCAACTCTTGGACAAGATTTTGCTCGATGCTAGCAACCTCATGACCAATCACTTCTCCTTGAGTGATTAAAAAGAGTAAATTTTCAGGTGGTTTGCAAGATGTTTTCAGAAACGATTGACAAACTTTTGAAAATCAATTAAAATAGAGAAAATTACATACGACCGAATGAAGTTTGCAGGAGCGCGAGTGACTGTGAATGGACGGAACTCTGGAGAGACCAGAAATGGCACCGAAGGGGCAAGGTAGAGGATGCATCTACTCAAACTCTCAGGTAAAAGGACAGAGCGAAAGATAGGGAAAGCCCCTATTTTAAGCAGGACCAGAGTACATGTTTGACATGTGCTCTTTCTTTTTCTCTTTTCTGTCGAGCGGTCGATGAAAAAGGAGACAGAAAATGGATCATGTATTGCAGTTTTTTCAGCAGCTCGATAATCTAGTGTGGGGCACCCCCTTATTGGTGCTCTTGGTAGGAACAGGGATCTACCTGACCCTTCGCTTGGGTTTGCTTCAGATACGCTACCTTCCAAAAGCTTTTCGCCTGATCTTTACAGAAGATGAGGGACACGGGGATATCTCGAGTTTCGGAGCCCTTGCGACAGCTCTAGCGGCTACTGTAGGGACGGGGAATATTGTAGGGGTGGCTACAGCGATTCAGACAGGTGGCCCAGGTGCCCTCTTTTGGATGTGGATGGCAGCCTTCTTTGGAATGGCGACCAAGTATGCAGAAGGACTCTTAGCCATTCGTTATCGGACCAAGGATGACAACGGTCATATCTCAGGTGGTCCCATGTACTACATTCTTCACGGGATGGGAGAGAAGTGGCGACCACTGGCTATTTTCTTTGCGGTTGCAGGAGTTTTGGTGGCCCTCTTTGGGATCGGAACCATGACCCAGGTTAATTCCATTACGGGATCTCTTCAAGCCAGTTTTGGAACGGCTCCAGAAGTGGCTAGTGTAGTGATTGCTCTAGTGGTTTCGACCATCATCTTTGGTGGAATTCACTGGATTTCCAAAGTCTCTGAAAAAGTGGTTCCTTTTATGGCTGCTGCCTATATCTTTGCGACTGTCACGATCATTTTCTTGCATCTGGACCAATTGCTTCCAGCCTTGAAATCGGTCTTTTCGGGTGCTTTTACAGGGACTGCAGCCATGGGAGGTTTCGCAGGAGCAACGGTCAAAATAGCTATCCAAAAAGGGGTGGCGCGTGGAGTTTTCTCTAATGAATCTGGTCTCGGATCTGCCCCAATTGCAGCAGCAGCGGCGAAGACCAATGAGCCAGTCGAACAGGGCTTGATCTCCATGACAGGAACCTTTATTGATACCATTATCATCTGTAGTTTGACAGGACTTTCGTTATTGGTTTCAGGTGAGTGGATGGCTAAGGGCAGCACTAGTACCTTGACTCAGGATACGTTTACAGGCGTCTTTGGCCCAGTCGGAGGCATCATTCTGACCCTATGCTTGGTGCTTTTTGCGACCACGACCATACTTGGATGGTCTTATTACGGAGAGCGGTGTTTCGAATTCCTTTTTGGCGTCAAACATATCAACCTCTATCGGACCTTCTTTGTTTTTATGGTTGGACTAGGAGGCTTCCTTAAGCTGGATCTGGTCTGGGTGATTGCGGATATTGTGAATGGGCTGATGGCTTTGCCCAACCTGATCGCCCTTTTAGCTCTCTCCCCTGTCATCATCAAAGAAAGCAAACAATACTTTAAGAAATAAGAAAACCCAGATCGCGAGGTCTGGGTTTTCTTGTCTATTTGAGATAGGCTCATTTAATAGCGTTTTTCTTTTGGCCAGCTACTCATTTCGGCGATGGCGGTGAAGAGCACATCTGTCGAAGAGTTGAGGGCTGTTTCGCAAGAGTCTTGGATGACCCCGATGATAAAGCCGACGCTGACGACTTGCATGGCCAAATCATTGGTGATGCCAAAGAGGCTACAAGCAACAGGGATGAGAAGGAGAGAACCTCCTGCAACTCCAGATGCGCCACAAGCAGAAATAGCCGCTACAACACTCAAGATGAGCGCTGTACCAAAGTCAACCTGAATATGTAAGGTATTGGCAGCAGCGAGCGTCAAAATATTGATCGTTACGGCTGCGCCTGCCATGTTTACAGTTGAACCAAGCGGAATAGAGACAGAGTAGGTATCTGGATTCAGCCCCAATTCTTCACAGAGACGCATATTGACAGGGATATTGGCTGCAGAGCTTCTGGTGAAGAAGGCTGTTACCCCACTGACACGGAGGCATTTAAAAACAAGGGGATAGGGATTCTTGCGGATCATGAAAAAGACGATCAATGGATTGATAACCAGAGCGACAAAAGCCATCGTTCCCACCAATACTACCAAGAGAATCCCGTAGTTACTAAGGGCACTAAGTCCTTGGCCAGCGATGGTCGTGAAGACCAAACCTAAGATCCCAAATGGAGCTAGGTTGATAATCCACTCGACAATTTTTGAAGTGATGTCTGCTAGGGTTTGTAGGAGGTCTTTACTATGTTCACTGGCCTCTCTCATGGCGATCCCAAAGACAGTCGCCCAAGAAAGGATCCCAATGTAGTTGGCTTGTTGCAAGGCGTTGACCGGGTTGTCGACGATCTTGAGCAAGAGGTTACTAATCACTTCACCAATCCCGTTTGGAGAGGATCCTTCAGCGGCCTTTCCAGTCAGAGTGATGGTGATAGGGAAGATGTAATTGACCAAAACAGCGACGAAGGCAGCTGCAAAGGTTCCTAGGAGATAGAGGACGATGACCTTTTTCATATTGGTCTCTGTTCCTTTTTGGTGTTGGGAGAGAGCATTTGCGACGAGTGCAAAGACCAGAAGGGGTGCGATGGCACGGAGCCCTCCAACGAAGAACTCTCCTAGGAGTCCAATCCCAGTTGCTTTCGGAAATACAAGTGCTAGAACGACACCAAGTACAATTCCGATTGCGATTCTTTTCATAAGGTTGGTTTTATTCCAAGTGGTAATCAGTCGATGAATCATGTAAGGCCTCCTTAAAAAATAATTAAGGAATATTATACGATAGTTAGGGGGTAATAGCAATGAAATTTTTAAAAAATAGCCTTATTTCCGAATATTTGATATAATCATACTATTCTTTGTTAGAAAGGCCCGAATAAATGAGTCAAGCTTTCCAACGTTATTTCAGTAAAATAGACTGGACAAAGATTTTTGATGACCTAATTTCAAAATGCATCTCTCTGATTTTTGTCTTTCTCTTATTTTTTATCGCTAAAAAGGTCATCCATAGCCTGGTCAAGCGGATATTAACCCCTTCTTTTAAGTATACGGTGCAGGATGAAGCCCGTAAAAAAACCATTCTCCGTTTAGTAGAAAGTCTCTTGAACTACTGCTTGTATTTTATCTTGATTTACTGGATTTTGTCGATCCTGGGTCTTCCAGTCTCTAGTCTATTGGCTGGTGCTGGGATTGCTGGGGTGGCTATCGGGATGGGAGCCCAGGGCTTCCTTTCCGATTTGGTCAATGGTTTCTTTATCCTTTTAGAACGCCAGCTGGATGTGGGGGACAATGTCCGACTTACCAATGGTTCTATTAAGATTGCCGGCATCGTTAGCAGTGTGGGAATTCGGACAACTCAAGTACGTGATTTTGACGGGA
This sequence comes from Streptococcus parasanguinis, assembly GCF_009717775.1. Taxonomy (GTDB): domain Bacteria; phylum Bacillota; class Bacilli; order Lactobacillales; family Streptococcaceae; genus Streptococcus; species Streptococcus parasanguinis_AG. The sequence goes on from NZ_WMZF01000002.1 coordinate 35,861, forward strand.
CTCTCCACTTTGTCCCAAACCGCAATATCACTGTCGTCAGCAACCTCTCGCGCGGCGATATGCGCGTGCTGGTAGATATTCCGCTAGATGCGAATACCGATCTCGATAAGATCTATCAGGTCATCGCTCAGGTCAATCAGTCTCAACAAGACAAACACCCAGAAGTGTTGACAGGCCCTACCATTTTAGGCCCACAGATTGAAAAAAATGGTCGTTATTCCTTCCGCATTGCGATGACTGCGCAAAATGGAACCCAGACGACTGTCTATCATACATACTATAAACTCTATCATGATGCCTTGATGGAAGCAGGGATTAACCTACCGACAGGAAAGAACGGGATCATGTAAAAAAGAGAGTGGGACAGAAATCGGTCATTCGTTAGAATTCGATTTCGTCGTCCCACCTCCGCACAGTTGAGTAGGGCTGTAAAAGCTGATGAAATCAGCGTAGTAGAGTCCACTCAACCACTGCGTTTTGCTCGACAATCCAAAGACAATTAAGAGGCTAGGACTTTTGTCCCAGCCTCTTTTTTAATCGATGTTACGATCTTAAGTGGCAGTATTTGAAGTCCAGCTTTTTAATCTGGTCCCAATTTTTTCGAGCCTCTGGTGGCAAGACGATGAGTTGCTGGCGTAGCATCGTCGTGATTTCAAGATTTAAGGATTCGATCGGGAGGGCAATGGCTACGGAACTTTTTGCCCTTTGGATCTTGTCCATGCAATATTCAATATGATGGCAAGCTGCGCCGGTCTGTGATTGACGGCTAGCTGCGATTTCTTGTCGCATATTGGAGAGTAATTGGACCAATTCAGACTTAAGGAATTCGATCGTATCTGATTTTTCTTGAGCTAAAAGAAACATAAGCACACCTCCTTTTGCTATAGTTTAATACTAATTTATTAAAAATGCAAGGGGGTAAAGTAAAAAAAATAAAATTTTTTTAGAAAAAGATACAGAAAAATAGAAGGCTCAAATCTCCCCATTAGAGACGGTCGAGTTCCTTATCTAAAAAATGGCTTTCCTCACTTGGGACGGGGTGTCTTGACAGAGGCTTTTAGATATAAAAAAACTCCCGAAACACACTGGATTCAGGAGTTGAGAGGCTTTGACCCGAAGGCCTTAAAGAAAAATATCGATTGATTATACAAGACCTTGTGCAATCATCGCATTTGCAACATTTTCAAAGGCAGCGATGTTGGCACCTGCAAGGTAATCTTTACCAAGTCCGTAAGTTTCTGCAGTTGTTTTAGCAGTATTGAAGATGTTGGTCATGATGTCTTTCAAACGTCCGTCCACTTCTTCGCGTGTCCATGAAAGACGTTGGCTGTTTTGGCTCATTTCAAGAGCAGATACAGCAACTCCACCAGCATTGGCTGCTTTAGCAGGTCCGTAAAGGATACCATTTTCTTTGTATACGTTGATGGCATCGATGTTACTTGGCATGTTTGCTCCTTCAGAGACAACTTTCACACCTTGAGCGACCAAACGTTTTGCAGCATCGCCATCGATTTCGTTTTGAGTTGCACATGGAAGAGCGATGTCATAGTTACCAGCATAAGTCCATACAGAACCTTCGTAGTAAGTAGCAGTTGGTTTTTCAGCAGCGTATTCAGTCAAACGTGCACGACGTTTTTCTTTGACGTCTGTAAGAAGGTCGAAGTCAATACCGTTTTCGTCGATCACGTAACCGTTTGAGTCAGATACAGAGATAACAGTTGCACCAAGTTCAGTTGCTTTTTGAAGAGCGTATTGAGCAACGTTACCAGAACCTGAGATCACGACTTTCTTACCAGCAAAGCTGTCGCCGTTTGCTTTGAGCATTTCTTCAGTGTAGTAAACCAAACCATAACCAGTTGCTTCTGGACGGATCAAGCTACCACCAAAACCAAGAGGTTTACCAGTCAAGACACCAGCATCGAATTGGCGAAGGCGTTTATATTGACCGTAAAGGTATCCGATTTCACGTCCACCAACCCCGATATCACCGGCTGGGACATCAAGAGAAGGACCGATGTGTTTTTGCAATTCAGTCATGAAGCTTTGGCAGAAACGCATCACTTCAGCGTCTGTTTTTCCTTTAGGATCGAAGTCAGATCCACCTTTACCACCACCGATAGGAAGACCAGTCAAGACGTTTTTGAAGATTTGTTCGAAACCGAGGAATTTCAAGATCCCTTGGTTAACAGTTGGGTGGAAACGAAGACCACCTTTGTAAGGACCTACAGCAGAGTTGAATTGAACACGGTAACCACGGTTTACTTGGATGTTTCCTTCACGGTCAACCCAAGGAACACGGAAAGAAATTACGCGTTCAGGTTCTGTAATACGAGCCAAGATGTTTTCTTCGATGTATTCAGGATGTTTTTCAAAAACAGGTTCCAAAGTGCTGAGGAACTCTTCAACAGCTTGAAGGAATTCAGCTTCGTGGCCGTTACGAGCTTTTACAGTTTCGAAAGTGCTTTGGATATATTCTTTAGCAGTTGTCATGTTAATTCTCCTTTGTGAATGAAACGAAAACCAGCAAACCCGCTAGGGGAGTGGCTTTGAGACAGTTGACAAACAATGTCATGTTTTATTACATGGATCATTATAGCAGACTTTTTTTGGCTTGTAAAGAAAAAAGTTGAATTTTCTGAAAATTTTATCGTGACTAGGAAAGTCCGAATGTTTGGAAGAATTTTTAGCTTTGATTGTCCGGAAGCTTCCAAGTGATGGTATAATGAAAGAAGAAAATAGAGAGCATCCCGAACGATTCTGTTGGTGGTGTTTCAAAAAAGGAGTACAAGATGGTATCGACAAAAACGCAAATTGCTGGTTTTGAATTTGACAACTGCTTGATGAATGCGGCAGGTGTAGCCTGTATGACCACTGAGGAATTAGAAGAAGTGAAGAACTCAGCTGCTGGGACCTTTGTGACCAAGACAGCGACCTTAGAATTCCGTGCTGGTAATCCAGAGCCACGCTACCAAGATGTGCCGCTTGGTTCGATCAATTCGATGGGGCTACCTAACCAAGGGTTGGACTATTATTTGAATTACTTATTGGAGTTGCAAGAAACGGATCCTGACCGGACCTTCTTCTTATCTCTCGTCGGCATGTCTCCTGAAGAAACTCATACTATCTTGAAAAAGGTGCAAGATAGTGACTTTAAAGGCTTGACAGAATTGAACCTATCTTGTCCCAATGTCCCTGGGAAACCTCAGATTGCCTATGATTTTGATACGACAGATCGGATCTTGTCTGAGGTCTTTGCCTATTTCACAAAACCTCTAGGGATCAAGTTGCCACCTTATTTTGATATCGTTCATTTTGATCAAGCAGCAGCGATCTTTAACAAATACCCGCTCAAGTTTGTCAACTGCGTCAACTCAATCGGAAATGGCCTCTACATTGAGGATGAATCCGTGGTGATTCGTCCTAAGAACGGATTTGGTGGGATTGGTGGAGAATACATTAAACCAACGGCTCTCGCCAATGTCCATGCCTTTTACCAACGGTTGAATCCAGAAATTCAGATTGTGGGGACAGGTGGTGTCTTGACCGGTCGTGATGCCTTTGAACATATTCTATGTGGGGCTAGTATGGTGCAAATCGGAACCACGCTTCATAAAGAAGGAGTGGGAGCTTTTGAACGCATCACTGCGGAGCTCAAAGCCATCATGGAAGAGAAAGGCTACCAAAGCCTGGAAGACTTCCGTGGCAAATTGCGCTACATTGACTAATCTTTCGAAAAGAACTTCCTCAAGTAGAAACTTGGGGGAGTTTTTTATGAGAGTGGGACAGAAATCGGTCATTCGTTAGAATTCGATTTCGTCGTCCCACCTCCGCACAGTTGAGTAGGGCTGTAAAAGCTGATGAAATCAGCGTAGTAGACCCACTCAACCACTGCGTCTTGCTCGACAATCTAGAAACAATTGAGAGGCTAGGACTTTTGTCCCAGCCTCATTCTGTTCCTAGTTTTAGGAATTTTCCATTTTTATAAAGAGAAAAAGGTGTACAATGGAGGTGAAAAGGAAGGTGATTTCTATGGAAGAAAGGGACGTGATTCAAGAGGCAAGAACGACGGTCAGCCTTCTTCAAACAGCCTTTTTGAAAGGATGCACCCTCAGTCCAGATGCCCTTCGATTTCGAGAAAATCTAGATCAGATGTTGAAAGGTTTACGAAAGGCTAGGCGGGTAGACAATCGCTTGTTGATCGAGTTGGAAAAGTTTTATCATACCGCCAGTCTATTGATTGGTCTGGGCGGGCTAGCATTGAACGAAGAAGCCTTTCAAGCTTGGCGAGCTTATGATCACTGGCATTACGAGGTTGTGAAGCCTCAGTTACAGGTCTATGGACCGACGGTGCTTTTGTAGTTGATGTGCCTGGTGCTTGTCCACAGATATTCAGAGGAGGTGTTGGTCATGGTAGTCCTTCATGATTTTCTACATCAGTTAACCCTATCGTTTTGGAACTTTTATTACTCGCTCTTTTTCTTATTTGAAAAATAAGAAGGATTGAATCCCTTTTACATATAGTAGAAGGGATTTTTGATGCAGAATCCTTGAAAATCTGAGGCTCTTGGATTATGATGGAGCTAATAGATAAGAAGTGTTCCTTTTAGGGAATGCGGAAAGCGAGGAAGAAAGATGGCAGAGATTTATTTAGCAGGTGGCTGTTTTTGGGGCTTGGAGGAGTATTTTTCACGGATCCCCGGTGTAGAACAGACGACGGTGGGCTATGCCAATGGCCAGGTAGAAACGACCAATTACCAACTAATCAAGGAAACGGATCATGCAGAGACTGTACAAGTTATCTACGATCCAGACAAGATCACTCTACGAGCGATTCTGCTCTACTATTTCCGCGTGATCGATCCCTTATCCATTAACAAACAGGGAAATGACCGAGGCCGCCAATATCGAACCGGTGTCTATTATACAGATGAAGGAGATCGTGAGATGATCGCCCAAGTGTTTGCGGAAGAAGAGAAGCAACTGGGCCGCAAAATCGCGGTTGAGTTGGAACCCTTGCGCCACTATATCCTAGCTGAGGACTACCACCAAGACTACCTCAAGAAGAATCCTGGAGGCTATTGCCATATCGATGTGACAGATGCTGAGCAGCCCTTGATTGATCCAGCAGCTTATCAGAAGCCAGATCAAGAAACCCTAAAGGCGAAACTGACAGCAGAGCAGTACCAAGTCACTCAAGAAAGCGCGACGGAACGTCCTTTCCACAATGCCTATGACCAGACCTTTGAAGAGGGGATCTATGTGGATATTACGACGGGGGAGCCTCTCTTTTTTGCCAAGGATAAGTTTGCGTCTGGCTGTGGCTGGCCAAGTTTCTCCCGTCCCGTTGCCAAAGATGTCGTCCACTATTACCAGGACCATAGCCACGGGATGGAGCGGATCGAAGTTCGTTCCCGCTCAGGCAATGCCCATCTAGGCCATGTCTTCACCGATGGACCAAAAGACCAGGGTGGTCTTCGCTATTGTATCAATTCGGCCTCGTTGCGCTTTATTCCAAAAGAAGAGATGGAGCAAGAAGGTTATGGATATTTGTTAAAAGCTTTGAAATAATAGGGTCTTTCTCGCAGATCGAAAAACGGAGTTTATGATGAAAAAAAGAAATTTGTGGCGAACGCTTTTTGCGCTTTCGGCTTTGGTGACTCTAATTGGATTAGGATTTATTGCCTATAATCATTTTGTATTTCATCAACCTTTTATGAATCGGACGACAAAAGGGTTGCTTTCGGCCTTTTTCCTAAGTCTTGTCATGGTTGCGATTAGCTTGTCCAAATCAAACGATAAGAAGTGATTTGCGACCATTTATATGAATCAATCAACTGTGCAAGAGCAGGACGATGAAGCGTTTCTAAACAATGGCGTTTCTGTCCCGCTCTCTTTTTTCTCTTCTTAAAAATTGTGATACAATGAAGAGAAAGTATTTCAATGAAAGTTTAATCTGTTGGTGGATCTGGTGGATCATTGGAGAAACTAGGTAGGAAGAAGAGGTAGGAATGTTAGAGAAGTGGGAGAATGTGAAAGGGACCATCAAAACGGTGGGAAAAGAGTTGTCGGCGGCCTTTGATTGGGTTTTTGATCGTCTCTTTTCAAGAATTCAGCTGACCAATGAACAGTTTGTCTATGTGCTCTTGTCTGTCGTTTTTATCGTGGCCAATGCTATCTTATGGGTGCAAAAGTTTCAAGGCTTTCCGATCACCGCAACCGAACGGCCAGAGGTTGTGTACAAGGCAAATACACCGGCTGACCAGATTCCTCATACAGCGCGGATCATGGCCAATGGAGACCAGCTCTACCACGATCTGGTCTATATGAGCGCGCAAAAAGAAGACGGAAGCTATGATTTTCATGAAAATTATGAGTATGTCAAACCCTGGCTACAAAAAGCGGATATGGCCTTGGGTGATTTTGAGGGAACTATTAACCCGGATTACTATTTGTCAGGTTATCCTCTCTTTAATGCGCCGAGCGAAGTTGTACCAGCCATCAAGGATGCTGGTTATGATGTCATGGATTTGGGACACAACCATATCTTGGATTCAGGCCTTGATGGGGTCTATTCGACAGCCAAGGCCTTTGAAGATGCAGGCATCACACCTGTCGGTGTCTACACGCATGAAAAGAGAGGGCAAGCTCCCTTGGTGATCAAGGAAGTGAATGGCATCAAGATTGCTATTCTAGCCTATGCTTACGGCTTTAATGGGATGGAAACGACGCTCACTCCAGAGGAGCAAGCAGATGTCTTGTCTGATTTGGATGAAGAGCGGATGAAGGCGGAGATCCAAAAGGCAGAGCAAGAGGCTGATATCACCATTGTCATGCCCCAGATGGGAATCGAATACCAGTTGGAGCCGACAGAAGAGCAAAAAGAGCTCTACCATAAGATGATTTCATGGGGAGCTGATATTGTCTTTGGCGGGCATCCCCATGTTGTAGAGCCTGCTGAAGTGGTCAATAAAGATGGTCAAAACAAGCTCATCATCTACTCGATGGGGAATTTTCTTTCTAATCAGCGTCTGGAAACCATGGGGGACGTGGAGACTGCCCAGTGGACAGAGCGAGGAGTCTTGATGGATGTGACCATCGAAAAGGTCGGTCGCAAGACAAAGATTAAGACAGCGACTGCTCATCCAACCTGGGTCAGTCGAACTCCGAAGGGGACCTATTCTCCTGAAGGCTATGAGTTGTACAAGTACCAGACCTATATTTTGGAAGATTTTATCCAGGGTGGCAAATACCGCGACAAGCTGGATGAGGAGACCAAGGAGAGAGTGGACACGGCTTACCGAGAAATGAAGGAACATGTTCACTTGGATTGGCCTCAGAGTGGAAAGGAATAGAGTATGGAAGGAAATGTAAACTGGATTCCGCTTGGGATCCTAGGATTGATGGTGGTGATTTGGGCAACCAAATTTCTCACGGCTATCCGCCTCAAGCAAAAGCTGAAAAAAGCTTGGGATGGAGCGCCTTTCTTTCGTAAGAAAGACACGGAAGAAAGTTTGATAGCCAGTCTGGCTTATCCAGCTAAGGGAAAGACGATCGATAGCCAAGTGGATGATCAGACCTGGCATGATTTGGCTTTGGATGCGGTCTTTGATCAGCTCAATTACACCCAATCGAGCCTTGGGGCAGAAGCCCTCTATCAAAAAATGCGCCTGCTAGAATTCCAGCCTCAGGATCAGCTTCATGACTTAGAAGCCTTCTTTGAAGAGCATCCCGATTTGCGGCTCAAGGTCCAGGTCATTTTCAACCAACTGGGCAAGAAGAACCACAATATGGCGCGTAGCATTGTCGCAAATCCTGGCAAGCATTATGCAGGTTTGCCCCTCTATATAGCCTTGGCCTGTCTTCCAATCCTCTGTCTCTTTGCCATCCCCTTTGAGCCAGTGGGGGCGATTACCCTCTTGGTGATCAGTGTGGTCTTTAATATCGTCTTTTCAAGTTTGCGCAATTGGTCCAATAAAATCCGTCTGGACAATGTTAGTTATCTGGTCCGCATCTTTGCTTCGGCAGAACGCTTGAGCCATCTAGCCTTGCCACAACAAGAAGAACTTAAGCAGGCGGTCAAACCCTTTAAGAAAACGCGGATCCTTGCCAGTGTCTTGCAGAGTCCAACGGGGACTTCTGAGATGGAAATTATTCTCCTCTACCTCAATGTCCTCTTTTTACTCCCGCAGATCGCTCAGGTTTATATTTACAATCAGGTGAAAGCTCATCAAAAAGAGGCCCAGAAACTTCTGGATTTGCTAGGGGAGATGGAAGTTGCTATTAGTCTCTTGCGCCATAAGCGGGATCTAGAAGTGGTCTGTCAGCCAGTCTTTACGGAGACAGGTGGGATTGAAGGCGAGACGCTCTATCATCCCTTGCTGTCCAATCCGATTGCAAATGATGTGCATTTTCAAAAAAATATGGTCATCAGTGGGGACAATGCGTCTGGGAAATCGACCTATTTGAAGACCGTTGCTATCAATGCTATTCTGGCTCAAGGGCTGGGCTTTGCCTATGGAGAAACCTTGGCCCTGCCTTACGGTCATGTCCTAACGGCTATGGATGTAAGCGATGATATTGAAGTTGGAGATAGCTACTTTATCACGGAGAGTAAAGCTATTTTGCGTATGATTCAGCATTTGAAAGAGCCAGGTTTTCACTACTTCTTTATTGACGAGCTCTTTAAGGGGACCAATACCATCGAGCGGATCGGATCAGGCCTTGGGATTGTCCGCTGGTTGGCTGCCCAAAACTGTCTCTACATGATTTCCAGTCATGATATTGAGCTTGTCGCAGCCTCTGGTGAGGTCAATGATAATTACCATTTTGACAGTCGCTATGTGGATGGCAAGATCGTCTTTGACTACCAGATCAAGCCAGGGTCAGCCGTGACCAAGAATGCGGTCAATACTCTAGAAAGTCTGCACTATCCAGAGGAGATTACGCAAACAGCCAAGGACTTAATTGACCAGTATGAAGAGACGGGGCATTGGTCTTTGAAAGAAATTGAAAAAGAATGAAAAATGAACGAAGGAGTTTGTAAATGATCGGTTTAGGGACCTTTTATAATGCCTTAGGAGTTGTATTTGGTGGGCTTTTAGGACTGCTCATCGGTCAACGTTTATCAGAAGATTTTCATGAGACCCTTCTGAAAGTGACAGGAGTTGCTGTTTTTGTCTTGGGTATTGCAGGGACCTTGGAAAAGATGCTGGTGGTGCATGGAAGTCATGTGGAGAGTCACGGCAGTATGATGTTGATTCTGAGTCTAGTAATCGGGACCGTTATCGGGGAACTCTTGAAGATTGAGGAGGGTTTTGAGCGCCTGGGAACCTGGCTGAAGGAAAAGACGGGCAACCAAGGCGATTCCAGCTTTGTTGATGCCTTTATGACCACAGCCTTGACCATTTGTATCGGGGCTATGGCGGTAGTCGGAGCAGTCCAGGATGGCCTGACAGGCGACACCTCGACCTTGTTGGCCAAGGCTATTCTGGATATGGTCATCGTTTTGGTTTTGACCGTTTCAAAAGGAAAGGGTGCCATCTTTGCGGTGGTTCCACTCGTGATCTTTCAGGGGGTGATTACGCTGTTGGCCCATTTGATCGCACCGATCATGACCCCACAAGCGCTGTCGAATCTCTCACTGGTCGGCTCCAGCCTCATTCTCTGTGTTGGGATCAACCTCATCTGGGGCAAACGAATCAAGGTCGCCAATCTCCTTCCGGCAGTGCTGATTGCCATCATTTGGGCCTTTCTTGGTTAAAAAAATAGAAGTAACCGGTAAAGATAGGTTAGCTTTTTTGATTGCCCTTGTGGTCCTGTTAGAAAAAAGGAGGTGCTCCGAAAAGGAGGGAGTTTTCTTTTTGCAAATATGGGAATTCATTTATGGAAAACCTGTTTTTTGGTATGATAGTCGTAATTTCGAATAGGGAGGTTGGAGTCGCCTTGAGTGATTTGAATCAGACAGTTGAATTTATTAAAGAAATCGAGAAATTAAAGTCGGTAACAAGGTTTAATAGAACCCTTGATGGACGGTTTGAAAATAGTGCCGAGCATTCCTGGCAGGGTGCGATAGCTGCGATGGTTTTTCAAGATTATTATCCTGAAAAATTGAATATGGAAAAGGTCATGTTTCTGTTATTGATTCATGATTTAGGTGAGATTTATGCCGGAGATACTTGGGTGTTTGATGATGAAAAAAAGGTTCATGCTCATGATAGAGAGCTAGCATCTATAGAAAAAACAATGAGCCTCCTTCCAGAAGCAACCTATTTGAATATGAAAAATTCGTGGTTGGAGTTTGAAAAAGGGCAGAGTCCTGAGGCAAGATATGCAAGAGTGATTGATGCATTGGTACCACTGATCAATCACTTGGAAGTGTCAGAAGTAAATTATAATCCCGATCATATCCGTTCAGAGATGGTATTAGAAAAGAAAAAATTTATAAAAAGTGAGTCCAAAGCATTATGGAAACTGACGGAAGAGTTGGTTCAGGAAAGTGTAGAAAAGGGATTATATTTATGATATCACTTGGTCTTTAGTAGCAACTTTCAGACTAAAAGTAAACCACCTGTTTTCACGGGTGGTTTTGACTTGCTTGATCTGTGGTATAATGGGAACAGATAGTTTGCACCCTATGAAAGGGAAAAGGTTAGATTGTATGATTAAGTTGATTGCAACAGATATGGATGGAACCTTATTAGATGAACGAGGAGAGGTGGACCTTCCGCGTCTGGAAAGGCTTTTGGACCACTTGGATCAAAAAGGGATTCGCTTTGTCATTGCGACGGGAAATGAAATCCATCGCATGCGCCAGCTCTTGGGTCCCTTGGTCAAGCGGGTGACCCTGGTCGTCGCCAATGGAGCTCGGATTTTTGAGAATGACCAGATGGTTCTAGGAAAATTCTGGGATCGGGAATTGGTGGAGGCGGTTCTTGCTTATTTTAAGGGCCGGGAAATTTCAGATCAGTTGGTTGTATCAGCTGTCAATGGTGGCTTTGTCAAGGAAGGCACGGTCTTTACAGAAGTTGAAAAATTCATGCAGCCGGAAGTGATTGAAGCCTTGTACAAGCGAATGAAGTTTGTTCCGGAATTGACAGCCGATTTGTTTGACCAGGTGCTTAAAATGAGCTTGGTGGTTGGCTTGGATCGTCTTGATCAAGTGAGTCGGGAAGTCCAACAGGCTTTTGGAGATCAGCTCATGGCGGTTTCGAGCGGTTTTGGGAGCATGGATCTCTTACAAGCAGGTATTCACAAGGCTTGGGGACTGGCTCAATTAATGGAGAAATGGCAGCTCGATGCTAGTCAGGTCATGGCCTTTGGGGATAGCGGAAACGACATCGAAATGCTTGAAATGGCTGGTCACTCCTATGCTGTGGCCAATGCAGAAGAAGCTGTCAAGGCTGTTGCCAAACACCTAGCGCCGAGCCATCAAGAAGGCGGTGTCTACCAGGTGATCGAAGAGTATCTAGGATTGACCCCCTGGGAACAAGTGAAAGGAAAAAAGTAGATGGCGGTACAACTGTTAGAAGACTGGCTCTTAAAGGAGCAGGAGAAAATTTTAACAACCTATCGGGAGCTCAATCAAGCCCCTCTTAAAGAGCCTGGTTTGATCTTTGTCGGGGATTCTATCATGGAGTATTTCCCCATTCATGAACTATTACAAAGTCCCAAACACATGGTCAATCGAGGAGTACGAGGCTATAAGACGGATCTCCTTCGTAAGCATCTAGACGCCCATGTTTTTGGAACGGCGGTGGATCAGATCTTTCTCTTGCTCGGGACCAATGATATCGGAAAAGAAATTCCTCAAAAGGAAACCTTAGACAATGTAGAAGCGGTCTTACAAGCGATCATGCGAGATTTTCCGCTGACCCACATCAACCTGATCTCGGTTCTACCGGTGAGTCAAGAAGAGCGCTACAAACAAAAGGTCTATGTGCGGACCAATGATAAAATTCAAGCCCTCAATCAGGCTTATCAAGAATTGGCCCAAGCCTACCACCAGGTCAGCTATGTCGATGTGTATTCGTCTTTATTGGATGAAGTGGGGCAGTTAGCAGAAGCCTATACGACAGATGGCCTCCATCTAAGTGTGGCCGGGTATCGCATCCTAGCCCAAGCTCTGCAGGAGATAGTATAGAGATAAAAATAGGGAGTGAAAAAAGCCCAACCAGACAAATCTTCAAAGGAAGATTTGTTTTTTTTTTTAATTTTTTGGTTGACAAATGTAAATCTTAGGTGTAAAATAACATCATAAGGTTTACGGATGTAGATCATGAAAGGAGGAGCCATGCAAATTTCTAATGCGGAATGGCGCATCATGAAGATTATCTGGATGGAAGGCAAGCAGACCAGCACGGATTTGATCGCCGTCTTGTCCGAGCGCTTTGACTGGTCGAAGTCGACGATTAAGACTCTCTTGACCCGCTTGGTGGAGAAAGGCTGTCTGACCAGAGAAAAATCTGGCAAAGCCTTTGTCTACTCGGCTTTGTTGAAGCAGGACCAGGGTTTAGACTTGGTGGTTGAGGATGTGAAAGACAAGGTTTGCTCAAAAAGAATTGTCCAGGTGCTTGAAAACTTGATTCAGGAGAGTGACTTTACGCTTGCAGATCTTAATCAGCTGCAGCAGGTCCTGGAAGAAAAGAAAGCAGAGGCTGTCGAAACAGTCCCTTGCAATTGTATGTAATAGAAAGAAGGAATTTTAATGTTTGGATTGTTAATTAGTATTGTTTGTTTACTTGGGGTTGCTTTTATTGCTTGGTGGTTCTTTGCAGAGCATGAAAAGGTAAGCGGCCACGCTCGTCAGAAATCAGGTTATCAAGAAATTGAAGTCGAAGTCATGGGGGGCTATTCGCCTGAAACCATTGTCCTGAAAAAGAATGTTCCAGCCCGGATCATCTTTAATCGCAAGGATCCATCTTCATGTCTGGCTCAAGTGATCTTTCCAGACTTTGGCGTTCATGAAGATTTGCCTTTAGGTGAAAAACATGTCATTGAAATTACGCCAGAAAAAGCGGGCGAATATGGGTTTTCATGTGGAATGAACATGATGCATGGTCAAATGATTGTGGAATAAAGGAGTTAGGTATGGTAGAAAAACAAAAAGCAGTTGTGGAAAACGGAGTGCAAAAGATCCGTATTACAGCAGAAAAGGGCTATAGTCCCAAAGAATTTCAACTTCAAAAAGGGATCCCTGCTGAAATCACCTTCCATCGGGTCAATCCTTCCGGCTGTTACAAGGAAATTTTGTTTGAAGATCAGGGGATTTTAGAGCCTTTGGAAGTCGGTGTGGATAAGGTGATATCCTTTACCCCGACAGAAACAGGGGACTTTGAGTTTTCATGTGGAATGAAGATGCAAAAGGGTTCCTACACGGTTGTGGAAAAACGCCGTCGTGTCTTAAGTTTACGGGATCGCTTTTGGATTACTAGTATCTTTACCCTTCCTTTATTAATCTTGATGATCGGGATGTGGGCAGGACTTGTCTCCCATCCAGTCAATCGCTGGGGAAACTTTCTAGCGACAACGCCGATCATGTTGGTAGCAGGAGTACCTTTTATCAAGAGTGCCTGGGCCTCATTTAAGAAGCACCATTCCAATATGGATACCTTGGTAGCTCTTGGAACCCTGGTAGCCTATGTCTATAGTGTATTTGCCCTTTTTACTGGTCAGCCAGTATACTTTGAGGCTGCGGGTTTTATCATCTTCTTTATCCTCTTAGGGCAAATCTTTGAAGAACGGATGCGTAACAATGCCTCCGAGGCTGTGGAAAAGTTGTTGGATTTGCAGGCAAAAACAGCTCAAGTTCTCCGTGATGGGAACTATGTCGAGGTGGCGGCAGAAGATATCCAAATTGGTGACTTGATTCGGGTCCGTCCTGGGGAAAAGATCGCGGTTGATGGGACGATTGTAGAAGGAAGTACGACCATTGATGAGTCGATGGTGACAGGTGAAAGCTTGCCTGTGGAAAAATCAGTTGGTGATGCAGTGATCGGCTCCACTATCAACAGCAATGGGACCATTCTCTTTAAGGCTGAAAAAGTCGGTAGTGAGACCCTCTTATCTCAAATTGTGGACTTTGTCAAAATGGCCCAATCCAGTCGTGCTCCTATTCAAGATTTGACGGATAAGATTTCAGGTATCTTTGTTCCGGTGGTGACGATTTTGGCCATTGCGACTTTCTGGGTTTGGTCCGTGCTTCTGGGCGCGTCGCTTCAAGAGGCCATGCTCTATGCAGTCTCTGTCCTCATTATTGCCTGTCCTTGTGCCCTTGGTTTAGCAACCCCAACAGCCCTGATGGTCGGAACCGGCCGTAGTGCCAAGATGGGGGTTCTGATTAAAAATGGAACAGTTCTTCAAGAAGTGCAAAAGATTCAAACCGTTGTGTTTGATAAGACAGGGACTATTACTATTGGTCAACCACTTGTAACCGATGTTGTAGGAGATGAAGCGCGTGTCTTGACACTGGCTGCTAGTCTTGAAACTTTTTCAGAACATCCACTAGCCCAAGCGGTGTTATCCCAAGCAGAAGAAAAAGGTTTGGTGTTATCCCCTGTGGAAAACTTCCAAGCGATTGAAGGAAAAGGGGTCCAAGGTCAGATCGACCAGCAGTTGGTGACCTTGGGAAATGGTAAACTTCATGACGGGACAGCGATGGATCCGGAGCTTGAAAAACGGATGGTAGAGTTGCAAGAGCAGGCCAAAACAGTGATCAGTTTGTCTGTGGATGGGCAAGTGATTGGCTTGATTGCCATTCAAGATGCTCCGAAGGCCAGCTCAAAAGAAGCGATCAAAAAGCTCAAAGAACGGGGCTTGAAAACGGTCATGTTAACGGGGGATAATGAACGGGTGGCCCAAGCTATTGCTAAGCAAGTGGGAATTGATACCGTCATTGCTGATGTCCTTCCTCAAGAAAAAGCTAGCGCCATCCAAAAACTGCAAGAAGATAGCAAGGTCGCGTTTGTTGGAGATGGGATCAATGATGCTCCAGCTCTCTCGATCGCGGATGTGGGGATCGCTATGGGATCTGGAACGGATATTGCGATCGAGTCCGGTGGCATCGTGCTCACGCAAAATGATTTGCTTGGCGTTGTGCGCGCCTTTGACATGAGTCAAAAGACCTTCCGCAGGATTTTACTCAATCTCTTCTGGGCCTCTATCTACAATCTCCTTGGGCTTCCAATTGCTGCTGGAGTCTTTGTAGGACTGGGATTGACCCTCAATCCAGAACTAGCAGGTCTTGCTATGGCCCTTAGTTCTGTGTCTGTTTTGACTAGCTCACTGCTTCTCAATGTCGCGAAGATTGATTAATGAAAATAAGAAGTGGTACAGAATTCTGTATCACTCTTTTTCTCTTTTTCCTAGAACGACAAGGAAAAGGGATGGGTATAAAACTATAGTAAAATACCCTATTATAGGATAGTTTGTGAAAATTTCTCAAAAAGAGGATCTGTTATGGAATAGGGATTGAGCATCTCTGAGCAGATCCTTATACATGTGAATCTCTTTGTGATAAATTAATACTGTAATCGTTTTGTAAATCGTTTTCATGAGAAAAGTCAGAAAAAACTCATTTTCAAGGCGAGATGATCGCAAAGATGAAGTAGAAGCGCTATGCTGCATTTTAAGGGATCAAAATAGAATTAAAGGAGAGTTAGAATGACTCAAGGAAAAATTACTGCATCTGCAGCAATGCTTAATGTATTGAAAACATGGGGCGTAGATACGATCTACGGTATCCCATCTGGAACACTTAGCTCACTTATGGACGCTTTGGCTGAAGACAAAGATATCCGTTTCTTGCAAGTTCGTCACGAAGAAACTGGTGCTCTTGCAGCGGTTATGCAAGCTAAATTTGGTGGCTCTATCGGGGTTGCAGTTGGTTCAGGTGGACCTGGTGCGACTCACTTGATCAATGGTGTTTACGATGCAGCTATGGATAACACTCCATTCCTTGCTATCCTTGGATCACGTCCAGTTAACGAATTGAACTTGGATGCCTTCCAAGAATTGAACCAAAACCCAATGTACAACGGTATCGCTGTTTACAACAAACGTGTAGCTTACGCAGAACAATTACCAAAAGTAATCGATGAAGCTTGCCGTGCTGCCGTTTCTAAAAAAGGTCCAGCCGTTGTTGAAATTCCAGTAAACTTTGGTTTCCAAGAAATCGACGAAAACTCATACTACGGTTCAGGTTCATACGAGCGCTCATTCATCGCTCCTGCTTTGAACGAAGTGGAAATTGACAAAGCTGTTGAAATCTTGAACAATGCGGAACGTCCAGTGATCTACGCAGGTTACGGTGGTGTTAAAGCTGGTGAAGTGATCACTGAATTGTCACGTAAAATCAAAGCACCAATCATCACAACTGGTAAAAACTTTGAAGCTTTCGAATGGAACTACGAAGGTTTGACAGGTTCTGCTTACCGTGTTGGTTGGAAACCAGCCAACGAAGTGGTCTTTGAAGCAGACACAGTTCTTTTCCTTGGTTCAAACTTCCCATTTGCTGAAGTTTACGAAGCCTTCAAGAACACTGAAAAATTCATCCAAGTGGATATCGACCCTTACAAACTTGGTAAACGACATGCCCTTGACGCTTCCATCCTTGGAGATGCAGGTCAAGCAGCGAAAGCAATCCTTGACAAAGTGAATCCAGTTGAATCTACTCCATGGTGGCGTGCAAACGTTAAGAATAACCAAAACTGGCGTGATTACATGAACAAACTCGAAGGTAAAACTGAAGGTGAATTGCAATTGTACCAAGTTTACAATGCAATCAACAAACATGCTGATCAAGACGCTATCTATTCAATCGACGTAGGTGACACTACTCAAACATCTACTCGTCACCTTCACATGACACCTAAGAACATGTGGCGTACATCTCCACTCTTTGCGACAATGGGTATTGCCCTTCCTGGTGGTATCGCTGCTAAGAAAGACAATCCAGATCGCCAAGTATGGAACATCATGGGTGATGGAGCCTTCAACATGTGCTACCCAGACGTTATCACAAACGTTCAATACGACCTTCCAGTTATCAACGTTGTCTTCTCAAATGGTAAATATGCTTTCATCAAGGACAAATACGAAGACACAAACAAACACTTGTTTGGTTGTGACTTCCCTAATGCTGACTATGCGAAAATCGCTGAAGCTCAAGGAGCTATTGGATTTACAGTTGACCGTATCGAAGACATCGACGCAGTCGTTGCAGAAGCTGTTAAATTGAACAAAGAAGGTAAAACTGTTGTTATCGATGCTCGCATCACTCCACATCGTCCACTTCCAGTAGAAGTACTTGAGTTGGATCCAAAACAACACTCAGAAGAAGCCATCAAAGCCTTCAAGGAAAAATACGAAGCAGAAGAACTCGTACCATTCCGCCTCTTCTTGGAAGAAGAAGGGTTGCAATCACGCGCAATCAAATAATTCCTATCGTCGAAAATCAAATGTAAACTGCGTTATCTTCACCTTGCCGTACTCCAGTACTGCCTGCGGTTCGATGCCTTGTTTATTCTTTGATTTTCTTAGAGCAGAACTTAAAAAGATCGGAGCAATCCGGTCTTTTTGTGGAGGACAGTAAATGAATTTAAATCAATTAGATATTATCGTGTCAGATGTTCCCCAAGTTTGTGCTAGCTTGGAGCGTATTTTGGATAAAAAAGCTGATTATGTTGATGATAGTTTTGCTCAGTTCACGATTGGCAGTCACTGTCTCATGTTGTCTCAAAATCATTTGGTTCCTTTGGAAAACTTTCAGTCAGGAATCATTCTTCATATCGAGGTTGAGGATGTAGACGAGAACTACAAACGGTTGAAAGAGCTTGGTATCCAGGTTTTAAACGGCCCAGTTGTAACCGATTGGGGAACCGAAAGCCTGCTAATTAAAGGCCCAGCTGGTTTAGTGATTGATTTTTATCGTATGAAGTAGGTAATTCTATTATCAAAAAATTTAAACGTTCTTGGAGTGGAACATAAAAAGATCGGAGTTATCCGATCTTTTTTTATTTCCAAGTGCAGGAGTTATCTTAGAATAGGTTTAGTTTTTCATAGGATCTTGTAGGATTTTTGGGAAAGAGAAGGGTATAATAGAACTATCAAATCAAGTGAGGTAGAGAGATGACCGACAAACTTCAATTTCCAGATGGTTTCCTTTGGGGTGGTGCGACGGCTGCTAACCAGTGTGAGGGAGCTTATAATGAAGACGGCCGTGGCTTGGCTAATGTGGATGTGGTGCCGATTGGGCCTGATCGTCACGCCATTATTACGGGTCAGAAAAAGATGTTCGACTTTGAAGAAGGCTATTTTTATCCAGCTAAAGATGGCATTGATATGTACCATCGCTACAAGGAAGACATTGCGCTCTTTGGGGAAATGGGCTTTAAAACCTATCGTTTGTCCATTGCCTGGTCTCGGATCTTCCCTAAAGGAGATGAACTAGAGCCGAATGAAGCAGGTCTACAGTTCTATGAAGACCTCTTTAAGGAGTGCCACAAGTATGGCATTGAACCCTTGGTGACCATTACCCACTTTGACTGTCCCATGCATTTGATTACCGAGTATGGAGGTTGGCGTAGTCGTAAGATGTTGGAATGTTATGAACGACTCTGCCGGACCCTCTTCACTCGCTACAAGGGCTTGGTCAAATACTGGCTAACCTTTAATGAGATCAATATGATCCTTCATGCGCCTTTTATGGGAGCGGGTCTCTGCTTTGAAGAAGGGGAGAATGAGGAGCAAGTCAAATACCAGGCGGCTCACCATGAGTTGGTCGCTTCAGCCATTGCCACTAAGCTAGCCCATGAGATTGATCCAAACAATAAGGTGGGCTGTATGTTGGCAGCTGGGCAAAACTATCCGCATACCTGTGCTCCGCGAGATGTCTGGGCTGGTCTAGAAGAAGACCGCAAGAACTATTTCTTTATCGATGTGCAGGCGCGTGGGGAATACCCTAACTATGCTAAGAAAGAGTGGGAACGTCATGGAATCACGGTTGAGATGACGGAGCAGGACCTTCAATTGTTGAAAGACCATACAGTGGACTTTATTTCCTTCTCCTACTATGCCAGTCGGGTCGCTTCAGGGGATCCAGCTGAAAGGGAAAAAACAGCGGGTAATATTTTTGCCTCTTTGAAGAACCCCTATCTAGAAAGCTCGGAATGGGGTTGGCAGATTGACCCTCTTGGTCTCCGCATTACGCTGAACACCATCTGGGATCGTTATCAAAAGCCGATGTTTATCGTAGAAAATGGACTAGGCGCCGTTGATACTCCAAATGAAGCAGGGGAGATTGAGGATGATTACCGGATTGCCTACCTGGCTGCCCACATCAAGGCCATGCGGGAGGCCATCCATGAAGATGGCGTTGTCCTCTGGGGCTATACGACTTGGGGATGTATTGATCTGGTCTCGGCCGGGACAGGAGAAATGAAGAAGCGCTACGGTTTTATCTATGTCGACCGGGACAACGAAGGCAAGGGAAGCTTGGATCGCTCACGTAAGAAATCCTTCTATTGGTACAAAGAAGTCATTGCGACAAATGGGGCTTCTGTTGAATAAAAGTTTTCGGTACTTGCTGGCCGACTCTCTCCTATAAACGAAAAAGCTTAGAATCCCAATTTCAAGATGGGGGCCTAAGCTTTTTGTATGTTGTTTAGCCAAGTCCTTACGAATTTACTGGTCGTAATCTAAGACATTGTTTTCGATTACAAACTTAGATTCAGCGGAAACGTTGGCTGCTCCTAGTTGCAACTGTGAACTTCCGTCTGGATCTAGGATATGCCACTGACCGTCCTTGTGGGCAAAGATAGCCTCAAATGTGACGTTATTGCTCTTGTCTCGAATGGGTAGAACAAATGCTTGATCTGTATTCTCTAAGAGAATCTCTTCTTTTTTTTCAAAGTTATAGATATAAAATTGCCCAGTTCTTTGTCCCAAACCATGGAGTTCATCGACTTTTTGCCAGTTCTCAAATTTTGTCCGAACCAGGGATTCATTATAAATCTTGTTGAAGGTTTCGTTGCGTTTCT
The DNA here is from genome assembly GCF_009717775.1 of Streptococcus parasanguinis. GTDB lineage: Bacteria > Bacillota > Bacilli > Lactobacillales > Streptococcaceae > Streptococcus > Streptococcus parasanguinis_AG. The sequence continues at coordinate 55,894 of NZ_WMZF01000002.1, forward strand.
TCGTTTCTTCCTCGTCTAATGATTTCTGAAACTCTGCAACCTTTTTAGTCGTTTGGATGGTTTGCTTGTTTTGCTCCCTGATTTGTTGTCGGTGGATGACTCGCATCATTCTTGCAGCAACGCCCAGGATGACAAGGATGGATACAAGGCTGATTTTAGTTTTGGCATTTTTTTTCATAGATGATTCTCCCTATTGTGTCATTGGTCCTATTATACCCTTTGAAAGAAAGAATCGTCAAGTTCATCTTGTGATGACCTAACATGCAGATCTACCTGGGGGAAATAGAATTTTATCAGATTTTCATTGACGAAGGTCCCTTTATTTGATAGGCTAGGGGAATAGAACTGATTTCGCAAGAAAAGAAAAAAGGAGCGAGGCAAGTGGCACGGATTTTATTAATCGAGGATAATAATGATATCCAAGAAATTTTATACAGTCTCTTAAGTGAAGATCATGAGGTCCTCCAGGCTTTTTCAGGTACAGAAGGGCTACGGGTCTTCCAGCAAGAAGCTGTTGATTTGGTCCTTCTGGATATCATGCTTCCAGGGAAGAATGGGGACCAGGTCCTGGAGGAGATCCGTCTGCAGAGTCAGACACCGGTTATCATGATGACCGCTCTGGGAGACAAACACCTCATTAGCCAGTATCTCCTTGCAGGTGCCAATGATTATATTGTCAAACCCTTTAATCTAGATGAAGTAGCAGCTCGAGTGACGGTGCAGTTGCGAAATCACGTCTCACCAGCAAAGAAAGCTCAAGCGTCGCAAAAGCTCTCCTTTAAAAATCTGGTTCTGAATCCAGAAACCTTTGAACTGGAGTCTGGCGCACAGACGCTTCGATTGGGCAAAAAAGAATTTCAAATTTTTGAGACCTTGCTGGTTCATCCAAAGAAGATTTTTACCAAGGAAGAATTGTATGAAGCGGTCTGGGAAGAAGTCTATCTACCTGGTGACAATACCCTCAATGCCCAATTGAGCAATCTTCGAAAGAAAATTGCCCAGCTTGACCCAGATGAGGACTATATTGAAACGGTCTGGGGCTTGGGTGTTCGCTTGAAAGGAGACAAGTAATGTGGGTTCTAGTTCTAATTCTTGTCGTCCTTGTCCTTCTCTTGGGACTGGGCTACCTTCGCCTACTCTCTGCTCTCACAGATTTGCAGGAGCAGATTCAAAAGAAGCTCCAAAGCGGGAGTGGGGTACGGCTGACCTCTCAGGTCTCAAAAAAAGAATTGGTCGCCTTGACCAAGCAGGTCAGTGATCTCTTTGATCAGATTGAGCGGACCAATCGGATTGCCTTTCAAGAAAAGAAGACCTTGGATATGGCCATCAGTAATATTGCTCACGATATCCGGACGCCTTTGACCATTGCGTCGGGCTATACCCAACAAATCATCAAAGGTGGGACGCAGGAAGAGGAAAAGCTGAAGAAAATTGCTTCCAATCTTCAAGTCGTCTCAAAACGCTTGGAATCTCTCTTGGAATACAGACGCTTGATGGAGGGAGCTATTCAGCCTCGGCTTACAGACGTTAATCTCAGCCAAGTCCTGACCCAGCAGTTGTTCCAGTATTATGACAGCTTGTCCGAAGCGGGGATTGCCTTAGAGGTGGAGCTAGAAGAGCATCTTCATTATGCTACGGATCCGGAACTTTGGGAGCGCCTCTTGCAAAATATGCTCAGTAATGTCCTCAAGCATGGAAAGGATCAGGCTCGCTTGACCTTAATGTCGGACGCGGACACGATTCGAGTCGAGCTGCGCAATATTGTGCAACAACCGATCCAGCACTTAGACCAATTGGCTAGTCGATTCTACTCTGAAAATCTCTCGGATACAGAAGAGTCATCTGGCTTGGGTCTCTATATCATTCAAAATTTTGTAGAGATCTTAGGGGGAGACTTGCAACTGGCAACGGAGGCAGACTGGTTTATCTTGACCATTACACTAAGAAAAAAGGCTTGAGCACTGCTCAAGTCTTTTTGTTATAAATCTTTGTGTTTAAAAGTAGCCAGTCCTAGGAAGCCGAAAACAAGGATGAATCCAAGGGCGATCGAGAGGGTGTTGGTTGTTGCTGTTGTGCTCTGTACCATGGAATATTGGAATTCCAAGTTTAGATAGTGGAGAATATCAATATCTTTAAGGAAGAGCGCAGGAAGGCTTAAGAGGATATTTCCAATGAAGTAGCCAACGAAGGCCAAGGTGATGGATTGGCTGGCATAAAGAAGGAAGGAAATGATGCTGACCCAAGCCAAGGTGGAAAGGAACTGAATCAGCACGGTCAGTCCAAAATGAGCCAAGAAGTGCTCTGGCATGGTGCCAAGTCCATTGTAGAGCGTCGCGATCAAGAAGACGAGACCATAAGAAACAAGAAATTGGAAGAGAGCAATGGTCAGAACAACGGCGCTTTTGGCAAAGTAGTAACTGGTGCGAGAAACGCCATAGGCCAGACTATTCTTGTATAAGTTTTGCGTTAAGTCTGTTCCCAGGACCAAGGTGATGACAATAATGGTAAAGAGGATGGTCACACTGATGCTGGAAGAGTAGTTGGTCAAAGCTTTAAAGCCTGTCCAAACTTCGGTCGCTTGGGGCAATTTGGATTCCGTATTGACGCCGACGTGGCCAGTAGCTCCAAAGATGACTCCAGACAGGATGTTGAGAACGAGAATGGCTTCTGTAATCCAAAAACCTTTGGAGCGAAAAAGTCTGTAAAAATCTGCTTGAATGGTATGCAACATGATAAATCTCCTAAATGAAATATGTGGGATAGGTAATAGAGGAAGACGGTGATTGGACTAGTCTACCAAGTCCGTAAAGAATTTTTCCAGATCTTGGCGGGCATAGTAGATTTCGTCCACGTCAATATCGGCTTGAACGAGGGCTTTGACAATGACTTTAATATCGTGAGTCTGTCCGAAGATATGGATTTCTCCATCCTTATCGATGACCTTGATGCGGTGATGGAGTTGATCCTGAATCAGTTGACTCGCAAGGGCTAGCTGGCTAGTCTTGAGGATGATGTAGTCTTCTCCTTGTTCTTCGAATTCAGCCTTGCTAATTTCTTTGATCAGGCGTCCTTGGTCGACAATACCAAAGCGATTGGCAACCAGATAGAGTTCGGAGAGGATGTGACTGGAAATGAGGATGGTCATGCCGAGTTCATCATTGAGGCGTTTGATCATCTGACGGAATTCCTTGATTCCGACTGGATCAAGGCCATTGATGGGTTCGTCCAGAATAAGGAAATCTGGCTTAGCAATGAGAGCAATCGCAATTCCCAACCGTTGTTTCATTCCTAGTGAGAAGTCACGGAATTTCTTCTTACCCGTATTATTCAGGCCAACATAGTTCAGGGTTTCTTTGATGACCTGGTCGGGATTGGGGATATGGCGAGCCTTGCAATAGTAGACCAGGTTTTGATAAGCGGTCATATGCTTATGGGCCACGGGACTCTCAATGACGGATCCAACCCGTTTAAGCGCTTGGGTCCACTGGGAGCGATTTGTAGAAGCAAAGAGAGAGACGCTTCCATCAGTTTCTTGAATCAGCTGGGTGATGACCTTGATGAGGGTGGTTTTCCCTGCACCATTTTTGCCGATCAGGCCGTAGACGTCGCCTTTGCGAATGGTGAGATTCACATCATTTAAGGCGTATTGATGACCAAATTTTTTACTCAAATGGGAAATTTCTAATACTTTTTCCATGGTTTTCTCCTTCGTCCAAATGACTAGTTGTTTTCTTTACACTCTTAGTATACAGCTTGCTTTTCAAATAACTATCAAGCAATTCTCAAATATTTCTAAAAAAAGAGAGTGGGACAGAAATCGGTAATTCGTTAGAATTCGATTTCGTCGTCCCACCTCCGCACAGTTGAGTAGGGCTGTAAAAGCTGATGAAATCAGCATAGTAGAGCCCACTCAACCACTGCGTCTTGCTCGACAATCCAAAAATAATTGAGAGGCTAGGACTTTTGTCCCAGCCTCTTCATTTTAAAACCCAGCGACAAACTCCTTGATGGCTTGGGCCAGTTCATAGGGTTTCTCGGTATTGAGTAGATGACCTCCGTCTGCGATTTCTTGATAGCGGCCTTTTGGCAGGAGCTTGGCCAATTTTTTAGAAGAAGATTGATTGGCCCAATCTTTGCTGCCACAAATAACCAAGCTAGGGAGAGAGCAAGCTTTAACGGTATCGGTTAAATTGAGCCCTTTTAATTCGGTCAAAATTTGAAGCATCTGTTGTTTATTGGCATCTTGTTTTTCAAAGACATGCTTGGGAAGTAGACGAAAGAGAAGGATCTGGAGCCGATAGAGGGGGTTGGTGTTGAGTTTGTATTGAGTTCCTGCAAGGACCAAGCCCTTGAGTTGCGGGAAGTCTTGTCTGGAGAGATCAAGAGCGAGCACGCCACCTAGTGAGAGTCCTACCAGAATAAAGGGTTCGCTTTCTTGCTGGAGGCGCTCCATCAACCTTTCTTTAACTTCCTGATAGCTTTCTTTTGGATGGGAGAAAATATCAAAAGTTTTGGAGTGCAAGGGTGAAAGTGCAAATTGGACTCCTTGCCAAGAGAGGACATCCTGTCCTAGTCCATGTAAAAAAATCAGTTTCATCAGGAATCCTTTCTTTGAAAATCGAGTTCGTAGAGACCACGAAGAGCATTGCAGGCATAAATACGATCGGCGTCTATTAAATCGTTCAGAGTTAAGAGTTTTTCTTCAACCTGCTGGGTCTCAAGAAGATGGCGCCGGTAGATGCCATCTAATAATGGGAGGTGAGCTGGTGGGGTATAGAGTTGTCCCTCTATCTCCAGCACCAGATTGCCAATCGTCGTCTCTAGCAAGCTTCCGTCTGGCAGATGAAAAATTTGCTCGTGATCTGACTGGCCTAGATGGTCTCTCTGACTCGTTTTGAAATAAGTAAATGGCGTCGCTAAATCAAGCTTCTGCTCGGTCAGTTGGGCCTGTAGATAGCTAGCTGGCAAGTCGGTCAGCTCCGTGATCTCTAGGTGGAAGGTCCCGTTTTTTTGCAAGGCAATCCGACAACGATAGTCAAGGTTGAGATCTAAATGAGCGAGTTCTTCTTGAAGTTCTTTCAGGAGCTTCGACTCATCATAAGGATATGCAAAGTAGCGACTAGCTTCTCTCAAGCGTGTTACATGTTGGTCGAGGAAAGTCAACTCTCCTTGGTGGATGCAGCCAGTCGTCAGGAGCTCAAAGCGAGGTTCTTGCCGGTAGAGGACAGCCGATTTTTGCTTGGTTTCCTGGTATTCACCTTCCCATTTGCTGTCCCAAGTGATGCCTCCTCCCACGCCATAGATGGCTTGATTCCCCTGCATTTGAAGGGTCCGGATGGCTACATTAAAAATCCGTTTCCCTTTTGGAAGAAGGATGCCGATCGTTCCACAGTAGACACCTCGAGGAGACTTCTCCGTCTTTTGGATGATTTCCATAGTGGAGATCTTCGGTGCGCCTGTGATCGATCCACAAGGGAAGAGGGCTTGGAAGGCTTGGACCAGATCGACTTCGGGTCGCAAGCGGCTTTCAATGGTCGATGTCATCTGCCAAACAGTGGAGTATTGCTCGACTTGGCAGAGATGGGTCACCTGCTCACTCCCAATTTCCGAAATCCGATTCATGTCATTGCGCAGGAGATCCACAATCATCATGTTTTCTGCTCGATTTTTGGGATCAGCTTCTAGCCAAGAGGCTTCCTTGAGGTCGGCTTGGTTGGTGAGACCACGACGAGTCGTTCCCTTCATAGGGCGCGTGGTCAGTAGCCGGTCGTCTTGCTCAAAAAAGAGCTCAGGACTGATGGAGAGGATAGAGACATCATCGTGCTGGATGAAGGCATTGTAATGGGCCTTTTGCTCTACCACTAAGCGATTGTAGATGGCCAAAGGATCTGCTTTTAGCTCTTGAGAAAGCTGGACAGTGTAGTTGACCTGGTAGGTATCTCCCTGGCGAATATGGTGATGGATCGTCTTGATGGCTTCTTGATAAGCAGGCGCCTCTACCTCTTCCTTCCAATTGGCTGGAAGATCCACAGCTTCATAGTCCTCTGGAAAAGGAAGGGTTTCGACCTTCTCGTGGATAGTAAAATAGAGGAGATACTCTCCCATAAGAGGTGCTGGATGGACAGCAAACTTCTTCTCAAAAGCAGGAGCAGCCTCATAGCTGACATAGCCAACAGCATAAAAGCCTTGCTCCTGGTAGGCTTCGACTTCTCTAAGAAGATCCTCTACCTGGTCGAGGTTTCTAGTTTTTAATTCCTTTATGGGCTTGGTGAAAAGGTATCGCAATCCAAGCTCTTTAAAATCAATAATGGTTTGTTTATGCATGCTTTGAGTATATCAAAAATAGAGGAAAAAAGGTAGATAAGGATGTAAGATTCCTTGCTTGGCCTTCCCTTTCATGCTAAAATAACCATAGAAACTGCTTTGGGCAAGGAGTAGGACTATGCAAAAGAATCCCCTCTATAACACCTCTAGTATCAGCTTTTTTCAATACCTCTTTGCGATTGCAGTGATTTTGGTGCATAGTGGTCGCTTGACCTCTTATGAGCCACTGCATTTTGGTCTCAAGAGTATGCTCGGCCGGCTAGCGGTGCCATTTTTTATCGTCTGTGCCAGCTTTTTCCTCAAACACTCCCTAGGGAATTCTAAGAAAATGAAGGCCTATCTGGTCAAAATCGTAAAAAACTATTTGTTTTGGAGTTTCGTTTACCTCCCTTATGCCTGGCTCTTTTTCTCTAGTCTCCATCTTCCTGTTTATCTCTTTCCAGCAGGAATCTTGATTGCTCTGGTCTACTTGGGAATGTGCTACCAACTCTGGTATATTCCTGCTTTTTTGCTGGGCTTGTTTTTGGTCAATCAATTGGTCAAACGCCTAGGTATGGTTTGGACGGGGTTGATCACCTTTCTTCTTTACTGCTGGGGCTTGATCGAGACCTATTCGGCTTATCTGGATACCACAAGTCTTCTCAAGGGTTACCAGCTCTACAGCAACCTATTTTTTACAGCGCGAAATGGTCTCTTTTACACGCCCATTTTTATTTATATGGGTTATTATCTGTATGACCATTTTCATGCACAAACTTTTAGAATTCACCGTTGGCAAAAGCTAGCTCTTGCCTTTGGATTGCTCTGTCTAGAAGGGATCATTATTTTTCAACACCAAGGAATTGATAAGAACTTTTTCTTTCTTCTTCCCTTTGTGACCGTTTATTTGGTCAATGCCTGCCTGCGATCGTCCTTTTTGAAAAGCTATGATTTACAGTATTTAAAGCAAATGAGTATAGCCCTTTACTTTTCGCATCCGATCTTTATCGAGTGGGCTCGCTATGGCTTTAGCAGCCTCCCTCTCTCTTATCCAGACAGGGGCAAGCTGATTTTTGTGACTGCCTTGTTTGGTAGTCACCTTTTTGGACTAGCTATGCTGTGGGTACGAGAGAGAAGGGAAAAACAAAAGATTCCTTCAAATGGTGAAGAGTTAGATAAAATAATCAACCAATAGTAGGGTGTACAAAACTCAAGCAGATGTGTTTGAGTTTTTTTGTATGAAGAAAATCAAGGAAGAATAAGAATTGGCAGACTGCTCCTCCTTGTTTATAAATGTTTTATTTTCTTGCCCTTGGATAGAAGAAAGGGGAAATCAGTACCAGATAGTGATTTATAATATAGACATCATTGCAAATAATGTCTATATTATTGAATAGTGATGATTTAATTTGAAAAGCAAAGGATATTTTAAAAAATAAGTGATAAAATTAAAGGGAGGGCCTTTTGGAAGGCTAACAAAAGTAAAGGAGATAAGACATGAAAAAGCTTCGTTCATTATGGAAAGACTTTTTGAAAAAAGGTTTTGCCATTTTAACAATTTTCATGATGCTAGGCCAGCTTGGTCAAGGGGCGATCACAGCCTTTGCCAATGAGCTAGCAGTCGGGGATAATGGGGCCTTGGATGTTACCCTTATGTATGGGGATAAACAGAACCATCCAGATGGGATGTCCTATTACACAGGGGATACCATGTCTGGTTATATCCAGATCACCCCTAAGAATTTGACAACGGATATTAATGAAGTAACGGTGACCTTGAAGGTTCCTGGAAAGTACTTACGAGAAGTTAGTTTCCCTGACTTCAATAGTGCTTCAGAGCATGACAAACCAACGGTTACAAAAGTTGGAGATGATTATCAAGTCACACTTCACTTTAACAATTACCAAAAGTCAGAGGTCCTGACTTTACCATTTATTGGAAAATTTAAAGTCGGTTATGCACCGACCAATTATTCATTGGATATTACGGGTACCTTGAATATCAATGGTCAAGAAGCAAAACTCAATGATATCATTTGGAAACCCAAGTACAATGACTATCGCTTAACCAAGTATATCAACCAAAACTTGAACGAAGCCATGTCCAAGGACTATGCGGAAGCCATGCCTGGTGTTGTCAAAGGGGCTGACGGAAAAAATTATATTGAAACCCCATCATCTGTTCCATTTGCATTTCAATTGGAGGGAATGCAAGGACAGTATGGGGGACAATATCGTCAATTAGAATCAGTAACGCTTACCGATAAGTTGCCAACCTATACAGATAAAAATGGCAATACCCGGACAGCAGTTTTAGATACAGCTAAGTCTGAAGGTTGGGTAGATAATGGAGATGGCACCGTTTCTAAGACGTTTACAGCAGATGCAAACGGTAATCCAGCAGCTTATCACCAAGAATTCATGGCAAAAATCAAGAATACAAGTTACCTTTACTTGAAGTTTCCTGATTTAGTTTTGGAAAAGGACCAGACTCTCAAAGACGTCCTTAGTAAGGATTTGACAAACTCAGGAAGTATTGTGGGAATTCCTGCCAATCGTGGAGAGGGAGAACCGGATATTACAGCTGAAGATTCTCTTATTTTCCGCTTGACCTCTCGTGACCTGGAAGGGGCTGGAAGTTTTGCCAAAAAAGCAGATGGTGATGTCTATGATTCAACTGAATATAAAGCAGCAAACTATAAATGGATCATCGCTTTTGATAACAAAACTCCTTCACCACAAAAGAATTTTGTTTTCTATGATGAGACAGTGGACTCTCGGTTAAAATTTACCAAAATTGATTACGCTCGTCTCATGCAAGGGAATTATGGAAATGGCGAGTTTGTTAGCAAATATGTGAAACGCTTGATCCTTACTTTGGACGATGGTAGTAAAAAAGAAATTCAGCCAGAAACCGATAAAGACGGCAATGGCTTGATCGATTTAACCAAGTATGGAACCGTTGTGGGCTGGCGGATGGAAATGAAGGATGACTTTGTCCTTCAATCTGGTCAAGGAATTCGCCTCAATACCTATACAAGCTTCAAAGATCCAGAAAAGACTCGTTACGATGAAAATGATGCGACCAAGAATGAATTCAAGAATACGGGTCGTGTCACTTATCAAACACAATCAAATGTTGCAAAAGACCAAACATCAAATTGGACCTTTAAGCTGATTCCTTTGAAGGAAAGCTTTGAGATTTCAAAAACGACGGATTATAATAATGTTCGTTATACTGATGGACAAAATATTCGTTTTGGTTTGATGGCAACCAAAGTGGTCTTGGATCCTGATAAGGATTATGGAGACCTGCGAATCATTGATCTGTATGATCCAAATACCCTTAAAGTCGACTATAAAGATTTTGAAAGAAACCTTGCCTCTAATGAAAAAGGTATGAAATTCTTAAAGAGCTACGATGTCATTGAAAACTACCACAATTCTGGACGGACAGCTCTCATCATGCATTTGGATCAAAAAGAGTTTATTAAAGCTTCTCTTAAAGATCTTAATCGCGTGCGTCTACCGTTTATCGTGGCTGATCTGAAAGGGAAAGATGATGGTGGTACCTTCACAAATAAAGTCTATGTCGCTGGAAACGGCATCCACGATCTTGAAAATGCCAACCCTGATCGGGTCACGGAAGATGTGTATGATCTGAACGGAAATGGTTCAACAACGGATAAAATTCCATATGCTCAATCAAACTATACGATTGTTGCGGCTGAAGGAATCTATGCACGCAAATATATCGCTAAAAATGATGACCTGTCAGACGCTTCGATTGTGACACGTACCTTCAAACCAGGTGAAACCTTTAACTACAAACTCACCATTAAAAATAATACGGATAAGGCAGTAGAAGACGGAGTCGTCTATGATGTCCTACCAAAAGTAAAAGACGTTAACACACTAGACGGATCTGGTCGGATGACAGAATACACGGTCAGCCTTCGTGGACCAGTGACAGCTCCAGAAGGATGGACGGTCTACTATACAACTGATACAGGCGTTACGACAGATACCATGGCGCAAGCTGCTGACAAGGATATCTGGACGACAGCTGTGTCTGATTACAGTCAAGTAACAGGAATCAAGTTAGTTGCAAATGCAGGAACCACGATTCCTGCGCGTGGAGAAGCAAGCTTTGGTGTCCCAGTCGTGAATCCAAGTGAATTGACCGATGAAGTCAAGGCCTTGATGCAAAAACGCACCAAAGATAATGAAGACAACGGCGGTCGTTCCGGTCTTGTTCAAGCTCATAACCAGTTTGGTTACAAGGCGAAAGGTCACGAAGGAAATCGTGAGTCTAATACCGTAACTGCACAAATCTTCTCGGCTGCTTTCCAAGTCAAGAAGGTGGACAAGGATGATCCTAAGAAAGTTCTTGAAGGTGCTGAATTTACCTTAACTGATGTAAATGGTGCTGTTGTTGCGACGGCAACTTCTGATAAAAAAGGGGAACTTTCCTTTAACACCTTAACAGAAGGAACCTACACACTTAAAGAAACCAAAGCACCTGAAAACTACAAGTTGGATGAAACAGAACATGCTGTGGTTGTCACCTATAATGCGGACAAACAAATCTACCACGTCACGGTGGATGGAAAAGCAGTTGGCTCAAAAGCAGTCCCAGTTGAGATCGCTAATGAAGCAGATATCAAGTATCTCGATCTTGAAGCTTCAAAAGTTTGGGATGACCAAGACAACCAAGAAGGGCTTCGCCCAGCAAGTGTGGAATTCCAACTCTACAAGAATGGCAAAGCTCAAGGAAAACCAGTCACGGTTTCAGCCGCAACAGACTGGAAAGCTCACTTTACGAATCTTCCAGATAAAGACAGTGATGGCAAACTCAATACCTACACTGTTAAAGAAGTGAAAGTTCCGACTCATTATACGGTCTATACAGAAGAAGCTAGCTTCACAGATGGAAAAGCCACCATCACTAACAAGCGCACTCCTGAGACCACGACGGTTACAGTCAAGAAAGTCTGGGATGATGCACAAAACCAAGATGGTCTTCGCCCATCTACCATCAAAGTTCACCTCTTGGCAAATGGAACAGAGGTTCAAGCTCTTGATCTGACTGGTGAAGGAGATGAATGGACTCATACCTTCTCAGATCTACCAGTCTATAAAGATGGACAAAAAGTTGTCTACACAGTGACAGAAGACAAAGTGGACAATTACACCACTAAGATTGATGGCACTACAATTACCAATACTTACAAACCAGGTAAGACAAGCCTGACTGTTACGAAAAACTGGAAGGATGCCAATAACCAAGATGGCCTTCGTCCAAAAACAATCAAGGTTCAATTGTATGCTGGTGATCAAAAGGTTGGTAAGGCTGTTGAATTGTCAGCAGATAACAAATGGACCCATACCTTCTCAAACCTAGATGAGAAGAAAGCTGGCCAAGTTATCAACTATACAGTCAAAGAAATCGATGTTCCAGAAGGCTACACACAAGCCGTCGAAGCAAGCAATCCAGGTCAAGTAGTCGTGACCAACACGCACGAACCAGAAAAGACCAAAGTAGAAGTGAGCAAGAAGTGGGAAGATGGAGACAACCAAGACGGCCTTCGTCCAGCCAGCATTCAAGTTCAATTGTACAAAGATGGTCTTGCGACCGATCAAGTATTAGAACTTTCAGCTGCGAATGACTGGAAAGGTGCATTTGAAAACCTTGATGCCAAGGCAGCTGGAAAAGCAATTGCATATACAGTCAAAGAAGTAACTGTCCCAGATGGTTACAAAGTAACGGTAAATGATAAGGACAAGGCCAATGTTGTCTTGACCAATACGCATGAACCAGCTTTGACAGAGATGAAAGTCACGAAGAAATGGGAAGATGCCAACAACCAAGATGGTCTTCGTCCAAAATCCATTAAGGTTCAACTCTATGCTGGGGATGAAAAAGTAGGAGACCCAGTTGAATTGTCAGCGGACAATCAATGGACTCATACCTTTAGCAAATTAGCTGAAAAGAAAGCTGGTCAAGCTATCAGCTACCGTGTGGAAGAAGTCTCTGTTCCTGAAGGCTACCAAGTCACTGCCGATACCTCTGACGCTGCTCATACGATCTTGACCAATACGCATACGCCAGCGGTGATCGATATTCCAGTGACCAAGATTTGGAATGACCAAGACAATCAAGATGGTCTTCGTCCAGCAAGTATCGTTGTGAATCTTCTTGCCAATGGTGAAAAAGTTGCTCAAAAAGAACTCACGAATGCGACAGATTGGAAAGAAAGTTTCACAGGTCTACCAAAATTCAAGGATGGAAAAGAAATCGTCTATACTCTTCAAGAAGAGAAGGTAGCTGAATATACGACTACAATTGATCAGGCTGCTTATACCATTACCAATACCCATGCACCTGGTAAGACAAGCGTCACGGTCACTAAGAAGTGGGATGATGAGAATGACAAGGATGGAATTCGTCCGAAGAGTATTCGCGTTCAACTCTATGCCAATGATCAAAAAGTCGGTCAAGAAGTAGAATTGTCAGCTGAAAACAAGTGGACCCATACCTTTGCAGATTTAAATGAAAAAGCAAATGGAAACACCATCACTTATACAGTGAGAGAAGTCAGTGTTCCAAAGGGCTATGAAGCTCGTAACGACGAGGATGGTAAAGGAAATGTTGTGATTACTAACAAGCATGTTCCAAAAGAAACTCCAAAACAACCAACTCCTCCAAGTTCATCTGAACCAAAGAAACCGGGTCAACCTGAACCTAAAAAACCAAGCCAACCAGAGCCGAAGAAACCAGGCAAGATCTTAGGATTCTTACCAAATACAGGTACGACCATCTCTATTATTAGCCTAGTTTTAGCCTTTGTCTTGGCAAGCATTGCAGCTTATATTTTGAAGAAAAAGAAAAAATAAGCTAGTGCTTCCTTTATAAAATGAAACAAACACCAGAGATGGTGTTTGTTTTTTTATAGTGGCCTCTTATAATTGTCTTGCGATCATTCTCATGGGCGCTTGCTCTATTTTTTAATTCCCGAACGTTTTCAAAAAAAATTCAGAAAATTCTTGACTTCTATGAAAATCGGAGTATGATTAGTTGTGAACTGTTGAACAATCATTTTCAAGAAAATCCCTGATGTCGACTAAGGGATCTGTGAAAGGAGAAGCGGTTCAAATCGAAAATCTATAGAGCGTTGCGTCCGAAAGTCTAAACAGACACGGCTCTTTAAAAACAAAAGGAGAAGATTATGAAAACAGAACCGATTCATCGTACCAGTATGTGGAAATTTAAGTTAAGTGCTGCCACCATGACTTTGATTCCCGCTGCCGTGGGGATTAACTATGTTGCCAAAGCCTTGGCGGAGGGGTTAAAGTTGCCCGTTTGGCTGGGGTCTTTGGGAACCTTTCTTGCCAGCATGTTGGCTGGGCCGGTTGCCGGTGCCATCAGTGGTTTCATCAACAACGTGATCTATGGGCTGACCTTATCGCCAATTTCAACCGTGTATGCGATTACCAGCATCGGAATTGGGATTGCTGTCGGAGTTTTGCACGCCAATGGGTGGTTCTCGTCAGCGCGACGAGTATTTGTTTCTGCTATTATTATTGCCATCGTTTCAGCTGCCATTTCAACGCCACTCAACGTCATCTTTTGGGGGGGTCAGACCGGTATCGCTTGGGGTGACTCATTGTTTGCGGTAATGGTCGCCAATCATGCACCAGTGTGGCTGGCCTCATTTACCGATGAGTTTGTCTTGGATATTTTGGATAAAGTCTGCGTGGCCTACCTGGCCTTCTTCATCTATCGTCAGCTGCCGAAGCGGATGGTGCACTTCTTTAGCGGTGATAAATGATGACTGATCAAACATTGATTTCTGGAGCGCCACGGGTCAAGCTCAAGTGGTACCAGGTGATCGATCCGATTACTAAGCTCTTGTTCATCGTGGACATGACGTTGTTGAGCTTTGCCAGTATGAATTTATTGCTTCAGGCCGGATTAATTCTTGTCGCAACACTGCTATTGTTATTTTCCAAATTGAGTTCTACCATCTTTAAGGCGCTGGGATTCAGCTTGTTTCTGATTTGCACCATGCTGATCATCCAAGGATTATTTTACAGTCGGAATCAAACTGTGCTGTTTTCTGTGCTTGGGGTGTCGTTCTACAAAGAAGGCCTGATTTACGCCACCACTCTGGGTTGTCGAGTATTGGTGATTATTTTGACCAGTGGCTTTTTTATGGTGACCACGAGTATTTCAGAAAACGCGGCCTATTTGGAACTGTCCGGATTGTCTTATAAAACCGTCTACGTTCTGATGTCGGTGTGTTATATTTTGCCGGAAATGATGCGCAATATGCGGAAAATCCAGCAGGCACAAAAAGTTCGCGGAACCAATCCGCAAAAAACGTTGATTCAGAAATTAAAGTCAGTCCTGCCGGTTCTAATTCCATTGGTGATTAAGACCTTGGATCAATCGATGGCGCGGTCGATTTCTCTCCAACTGAGAGGTTTTGATAATCCCAACCGGACTGTCAGAACCTCCCAGCGCGTGTATCGCCTGTCGCGGACGCTGCACATTGGTCTGACTGGATTGGCAATTTTATTGATTGGGTGGAAGATATGGACGAAGATAAACGGATTGTAATTGAAAATTTGACCACCCGTTATCCGGGTACTGAGCAACCACAACTGCGTCAGATTAACGCGGAGGTTCATACCGGCCAGGTGGTTGGGATTATCGGGAATAGCCACTCCGGCAAATCGACTTTGTGCCGTGTGCTGGCAGGGGTCATTCCCAAAATGGTGTCTGCTGAGATTGAGGGCGACTGGCACATGTTTGGCCAGCGAGTGTCCGACAATTGGCCCGTTTATAATGCCATGAATGGAGTTGTACTGCAAAATCCAGCTGGCCAACTAAGCGGGTTGGCAGACACGGTTGCCGATGAAATCGCCTTTGACTTGATTAATCAGGGAATGGCTGAAGGACTGATTCAAAAACGGGTTGAAGAAGTTGCAACGCAAATGGGGCTGATTGAACAGCTGAATTTGCGTCCCGAGAGCCTTTCCGGTGGTCAGAGCCAGCGGTTGGCAATTGCCACGGCGATTGCGGCTAACCCGGCTGTTTTGATTATGGATGATCCGACCAGTCAGATGGATCCCCTTGGCCGCCGACAATTTTTCCAATGGCTGGCCCAAGTCAAAGAGACGACTGTCTTCATTGTCACCAGTGAAATTGACGATTTGTGCGAAGTCGCCGACGTTGTGTGGGTGCTGCACGAGGGTCAAATGGTAGCCCAGGGCAGGCCGGGAGAGGTGTTTAATCATTTGGAAGCTGACTGGCAGATTCCAGCCCCGACAATCCAGCAACTTGCTCAAAAAATGGATTGGCACTTGGCTGATGGCCGGTATCCGGTGAATGACGCTGAACTGAAGGAGGTTTGTTATGTCCACAATTGAACTGAACCACCTGACGTTCACTTATCCGGAACGGTCCTTTAGCTTGGATGTTGAAGACAAACTCTTCGCCGATCCGATGGTGGCGATTGTCGGCCAAAATGGTGCCGGCAAATCAACGCTCTTCAAATTGTTGACGGGCTTGCTGACACCACAAACCGGTGTGATTAAGATCGATGGAGAAAATTTTAATGATCTTAAACCAGTCGAAAAGTTACTGAAGGTTGGGATTACTTTTCAGAATCCTGACGATCAGCTTTTCAACCCGACCGTTCAACGAGAGGTGGAGTGGAGTGTCGCGCAGGTCATGGATGACCACGACACGATTACGAGGCGGGCTTTAGCGGCTCTAAAAAGAGTTGGCTTGGATGATAAAACAGCTGAAAGTCCATATGACCTGTCATTGTCGGAACGCAAGCTGTTGAGCGTTGCCACAGTTTTAGCAGTGGATCCGGCGATTTATTTATTTGATGAGCCGATGATGTCGCTTGATTGGGAAAGCCGGCGCAAGTTGACCGCAATTTTCCATCAGTTGGCTGATTCGGGCCACCAAGTTGTGACCATCACCCATGACATGGATTGGGTCGCCACCGAGTTTGAGTCGGTGTATGTTATGGAACACGGGAAGTTTGGCTTCGCCGGCAGTCCACGGGAATTATTCAGCGATCACGAACTTGTCCAGCGAGTGGGATTACTACCACCGCGGATTATGGACATAGCGGAGTCGCTGGGTGATTCACAGACATATTTATCGGTTAATGATTATTGCCAGAAAAATCGAGATGTATAGAAAAAGTCACCTCTGCGGGTTTTCCAGGTTGAAGGATTAACTTCAGCTTCTGGCAAGAACTCACATGGGTGACTTTTGTGTTTAATAACGTTTCATGATCATCGGGTGCTTCCTCAGATCACTCGGTTTGATTTTACTTTGTTTCATGGTCATAATCATATACCATTTCTTTTGGATCTTTTGTTTGACTAATACAAAATAGGTCTTCATAGGTCTTCGCATTTTTAGCGCCCATTAGGATCATCAGTATAATTTTCTGAATTAGGAGACTGTCCCATCACTATTCGAACTTCGTCTCCCAACTTATGCTGTTCCCATTCATCCGTGAATCCTTTAAATCGCAATTCTGGAACTTTCTTTTTAACTGAATCATCTATTTTCGCCATAGTCCCCACCATTTTATTGGTTTTTCTTGATTTACCTTATCAACAGTCTCGTTGGTTGGTACCAATGGACCAAGGCGGCCAAGAAAGGCTACTAGTAACAATTAATAAAATACAAGAGATGGGCATGTTGCTCCGCCTCTTTTTGTGATATACTAGAGTAGTTTTTGAGACCTTGTGGAAAAACGTTCATTTCAAAGAAGTAAAAGGAGAAAACATGGAGATCTTTTTGAGGAGTATATCAGGGATCCTGGTCATTCTAGGTATGATTTTAGTGGGCTTTGTCATAGGTGAAAAAGGCTGGTTTGATGACAAGTCACGTGGCCTGATCGCAAAATTAGTCACTCAAATCGCTCTGCCCTGCTATATGCTTTATACCATTACACAGCGTTTTACAGCGGCTGACCTCCTAAAAATGTTGCCAGAACTGCGTTTTCCTGCCCTGTCTATGGTTATTTTGCTTGGCATCGCGACAGGAGTAGCCAGAATTTTTGCAGTGAGACAGGACCGCCGTGGCCTCTTTATTTCCATGTTTTTTAATTCCAATACGATTTTTGTGGGGCTTCCCATCAACCAGACCCTTTTCGGGGATGCCAGTATTCCTTATGTTTTGATCTATTACATGTGTAATACTACCTTTTTCTGGACTTTGGGGACCTACCTGATCCAGCGAGATGGCGAAGGAGAAGCTCAGTTTGATCTCAAAACGAGTCTGAAAAAAGTCTTTTCTCCTCCTCTCATGGGCTTTCTCTTAGGGTTAGTCTTGGTGATTCTTCATATCAAGCTCCCTACCTTTTTAGCCAGTGATTTGCAGTATCTGGGCAATTTAACAACTCCTTTATCCATGATATTTATTGGTTTATCAGTGTCCAATGCAGGACTAAAACAGCTGACTCTGAAAAAAGACCAATTCTTAATTCTGTTAGGTCGCTTCGTGGTTGCCCCACTCTTGATGGCGACCATTGTTTACTGGGCACCTCTTCCAAGCTTGATGAAGCAGGTTTTTATCATTCAGTCGGCCATGCCGGTGATGACCAATGCGCCAGTCGTTGCCAAACTTTACGGAGCCGATAGCGATTACGCGGCGATCATGGTGACAGAGACGACCCTTGCAACCATGGTGGTGATCCCTATTCTCATGCTGTTGATGGCTTAACAAATAGAAAATACAAAAGCTCAAGTTTTTTGAAAACTTGAGCTTTTCTTATAACAAGGCTAACAAGATGGTAAGGACTAGAGCGATGCCCATCCGAATCAGGTGGTGAGCTGGATGGAAGTTTCCTTTGTGTTTCCCATTCCAATAGGCCCCGTAGCAAATCAAACCACAGCCGATCAGCCAAAGGACTAGAGAGACAACCGGTAAAAAGAAGTAGAGGATGAGTGATAAGGTCGCAAGGCTACTTCCGATGAGGAGAAATGTATTTCCTAGAGTGTGGTTCCCTTTTTTAACTTCAGAAAGAGAAGCCAATAAGTGAAGAAGAGCAAAAACAAGGGCAAAGAAGGCTGTAAAAAAGCCGAGAAGAATGGGGAAGAACATAGGGTTTCCTTTCTAAGATATGATTGCCTGAGTACTATTTTTTATGACTGATTTTATGAAGAATCATAAATGATACTACAAGATTTAAAATAATAACCAATAAGGTAAAAAGAGAGTAACCATAAAGTTTAATTGGAAATTCATTTTTGAGATTGCAAAGAGCAAACAAACTTGTTAAAATGCCCGTTAACAACCCAGGCACATATTTTCGTATAACGATTGTTTGAATCAGATGTCCTAAGACATGGTAGATATAAGCGATTATGATGCTTGCGTAAATGCTATAGTTGTTAAACTGGTAACTAAGATATAGCGATGTCATTAGGATCAGAAATTGCTCCAAGACAATGGCATTGAAAGCAAAAGGAGTGTAATAAGATAGGATTCGATTGTTTGGATACTGGATTGATATTTTTTTGACAAAGGATGGCATCCAAACGATTTCTTCCAGTTCGTGAAGCATGAAGAGTGATGGAAATAGAAAGTAAAATTGCACGCTGGTCATTGAAAATACTCCCTTCTAGTTCGAGCCCACTTTTAAAATCTCCAAATAAAATTGGATCACTTCTTGTTCGGTGTAGGACTTTCCTTTTTTCAACCACCAGCTGAGGGTTTCGATGAAATGGCTGACGACCAAGTGTTTGAGGTAAGAGTGAGGGAGAGTTGGATGGGCTTTGATGAGTTCGTCGGCTACCATTGGGTAGACATCGTGTTCTAGTTCTTTTCGCAGTTGTCGGATGAAATAATCGTTTTTAGAGAGCAAGAGACTGGTCACATGGTCTTGATTTTTCTTGAAATGCTGAAAGATATGGGCCAGGTAGTCTTGTGGTGAGAGGTGTTCAGAACGCTCAAAGAGATGGTGAAAGAGCTTTTGACAGAGTTCATCTAGCAAGAGTTCCTTACTCTCGTAATGGCTGTAAAAGGTCGAACGCCCCACATCAGCAAGGTCTATGATTTCTTGAACAGTGATGGCCTCGTAGTCTTTTTGGTTGAGTAAGTGTAAGAAAGCTTGATAGATAGCTTTTCGAGTTTTGGTGATGCGACGATCCTGTGCTGTCATATGGACACTTAGAACAAACTGTTCAGTAACGGACACCCTAAACAGTTTGCTCCTATCCTTTCTGTTGTGAATGTTAGATAATGATAATGAACATGATGTTCATGAATCTATTATAACAAAGGATTAAGGATTATGAAGACAAAACATGCGGTCTGGATCGCTTTTTTCTTGAATTTGAGTTATGCCATTGTTGAGTTTATTGCAGGAGGGATTTTTGGATCCAGCGCTGTCCTTGCGGATTCGGTCCATGACTTGGGAGATGCGATCGCTATTGGGATCTCCGCCTTTTTGGAAAGTATCTCCAATCGCGAAGAAGACAGCCGCTATACCTTGGGCTACAAGCGCTTTAGCCTTTTAGGGGCCATGGTAACGGCAGTGATTCTCATGACAGGGTCCGTTCTGGTTATTTTGGAAAATATAACGAAAATCTTTCATCCACAACCTGTCAACGATGAGGGAATCCTTTGGCTAGGAATCATAGCCGTCAGCATCAATGTGCTAGCGAGTCTCGTCATTCGCAAGGGGCAAACCAAGAACGAATCCATTCTCAGCCTGCATTTTCTGGAAGATACTCTGGGCTGGGTGGCTGTCATCCTAATGGCCATTGTCCTCCGATTTACCGACTGGTATATTCTGGATCCGCTCTTATCTCTTGCCATTTCCATCTTTATTCTGTCAAAAGCCATTCCACGTTTTTGGAGCACGCTCAAGATTTTCTTGGATGCCGTGCCAGAAGGAGTAGATATCCAGCAAGTCAAGAGTGATTTGGAGCGGTTGGACCATGTCGCTAGTATCAATCAGCTCAATCTTTGGACCATGGATGGTTTGGAAAAAAACGCCATTGTCCATGTTTGTCTGGAGCATGTCAAGCATATGGAGGTCTGTAAAGAGTCTATCCGCACCTTGCTCAAAGAGAGTGGATTTCAAAATGTTACCATCGAAGTGGATGAAGACTTGGCGACCCACCGCGCCCACAAGCGAAATATCGAAGAACTGGAAGTGGATCAAGGTCATGGGCATGATCATCACCATCATTAATGACGAGTTGGTACGAGCAGAAGCCTAAGAAAAAGTGTATACTGTAGGTAAGTAAGCAATAGAAAGTAGGTTGTTCCTATGAAGAAAACAGTTTATACAAAAGCTGGGCAAGTGGGTCTAGTAGAAGTAGAACGTCCACGCATCGAAGCGCCAGATGATGTCATTCTCCGCATCGTTCGCACCTGTGTCTGTGGATCCGATCTCTGGAGCTACCGCAATCCGGATATTGAAGCAGGTCATCAAAATAGTGGCCACGAAGCTATTGGGATCGTGGAAGAAATCGGTGAGGCCATTACAACGGTTAAGCCAGGAGACTTTGTCATTGCGCCTTTCACCCATGGTTGTGGGGAGTGTGATGCCTGTCGTGCTGGCTATGATGGGACTTGTGACCGCCATATTGGCACCAACTGGTCTGACGGGGTGCAAGCAGAGTACATGCGCTTCGAATACGCCAACTGGGCTCTTGTCAAAATTCCAGGGCAACCTTCTGATTATACAGAAGCTATGCTTAAATCCTTCTTGACACTAGCAGATGTCATGCCGACGGGCTATCATGCGGCGCGTGTAGCAGATGTGCAAAAAGGTGACAAAGTCGTGGTCATTGGGGACGGTGCCGTTGGTCAATGTGCAGTGATCGCAGCTAAGATGCGTGGTGCATCTCAAATCGTCCTTATGAGCCGTCACCAAGACCGTCAACAGATGGCCTTGGAGTCAGGCGCGACAGCGGTTGTGGCTGAGCGTGGTGAAGAAGGGATTGCCAAGGTTCGTGAAATCCTTGGAGGCGGAGCAGATGCAGCTCTCGAATGTGTCGGTACAGAAGCAGCTGTTGAGCAAGCTCTCGGAGTCCTCCATAATGGAGGACGCATGGGATTTGTCGGTGTGCCTCACTACAATAACCGTGCCCTTGGTTCGACCTTTGCCCAAAATATCTCAGTGGCAGGTGGAGCAGCCTCAGTTACTACTTATGACAAACAAGTTTTGTTAAAAGCAGTTCTTGACGGCGATATCAATCCAGGACGTGTCTTTACCACAAGTTATAAATTGGAAGAGATTAATCAAGCTTATAAAGATATGGATGAACGTAAGACGATTAAGTCTATGATTGTGCTTGAGTAATGAAAAAGTCTAGTAGAAATGAAACTACTAGACTTTTCTTTTATTGTGAAATAAATTCTTATTTCAAATCCGACATCACTTGTTTCTTGGTGAAGGTGCGCTCTTGTTTGTTAGCTAAGGCTTTGATGCGCGCATCAAGGAGAATGGCACGGCCTTCGGCACTTCGGGTATAGACGAGGTCATACTTGCCCAGACTCTTTCGAATTTGCGCCACAAAGGCTTGAGCATCCTCTTTCCGTTTGTCAAAGAGGCTTGGTACAGCGAAATATTCTGTCTGATCGGATACTTTTTCCTGTGCTTTCAGGATATAGCGCTGATTTTCAATCGGCGCGAAAAACTCGATCATGGTTTGCGAGAAGAGTTCCTTCTCCCGCATGGTTCCGCCCTTCAAATAGATCAGCGTGTTGATGGCATCCTTTCTGTCTCGTACGACTTGGATACGGGTCTCCTGGGTCTGGATCTGGCCAGAAAGGAGCAGGGCTTGGTGAATAGCCTGGCCAAAGATTTCTAGCCGTTTATAAGGACTCTTATAGAGATAGTAGCGGAGCCAAGCAAGGAGAGCGAAAACAGCTAGGAAGAATAGAAGAATTAGAGACGCTTTATTCCCTCCTCCTCTATGTGAATAGTAAAAAAGGTTGGCGAAAGCATCGGTCAAAGTGGCGGCCGTCAGCCAACGAGCTAGCTTCCTGGCGTCAAAAAATAGGGCTAGGGGCAGGAAGTGTTTATCCACTTGGACCTCATTTGCAATCTCCATATTCTCCAGAATCGGAAGGGCTTTTTGCCAGCCGTCTCGGAGCTCTTGGCGATGGGTGGAGCGCTCTAAGGTTTCCTCATTGAGTTTTTGCAGCTGTTTTTTGGTATAGCGGATATTGTCAAAGGCTAGGCGTTCGATACCGGATTCGATGAAGGGCTCCTTGTAATGGAGGCCTAAAAATTGCTTCATCCGTCTTTCTAAGAGCTCCAGATCAGGACTGTATTCTTTCAGTTGATCAGTGATAGCCTCGATTTCTTCCTTTTCAAGATCGGACTTTTCATACCATTTCTTTAGAGAAAGATTGATGGAGACTAGGTGCCAGATGTTACTGGTCTTGTCTGGATCCTCAGGCCACACTCGGATGGCACGACCTCGCATTTGGTTACTGAGCATAAAACTGCCGACAAAGCTCGCTAGGATCAGGGAATTAACGCAAGGTGCATCCCAGCCTTCCCCTAGAAGAGACTTGGTTCCAATGACGACTTGAATGAGCCCCTCTTGAAAGAGCTGGGTTACGGCTGTCACCAAATCATGTTGAGAACCAACCAAGCGAACCTTGAGAAAGTCATCAGGAGATAATTGGCCGACGCTTTGGTAATTCAGTCGATTCCCTCCTAGAAGGTCTTCTAATCTTGGCTTAGCGACCGTTGGTATGATGACGATGCTACCGGTCAATACAGCGATGGCAGGAGAAGTTGCTTGCTCTATGCTTTCCCTGCGAATAGATTCAAAATAGGAGAGAACTCCCAACTGAGTGAATTGGGCATCTTTATCTCCGAGATGAACTTCGAAATCTTGACGAATATAGTCTGTTAGGACCAATTGGCGCAGTCGACTTCCAAGCGCCTTGTATTCCTCCTTGAAAATCTCTCGAACCGCATTGAGTTTTCCGAGGGATTGGTTGAGCAGAAGGTCTTGTTTTTTGTTGCGGACTAGTTTAACTTGTTTTCGATCGATTAAGCTGGCTGCTTTTAGTTCATGGAGGACTTGTTTCTCGTATTCCTCTGGTAGATTGTACCAGTGAGGTACCTGAAAGAGCAGACCTTGCAGGAGAATTTCAAGCCAATCCATGGTGAAAGCAGGGAGTTTTTTAGCTCCTAAGAGGTCCTGGAAACGTTTGGGAAAGACGATTCCCTTGCTTCGAAGAAAGATCAGGGTAGCAGAGAGATACTTGGGATCATTGAGCAATTCATCATCGCTGATCTGACCCGATAAGGCTTGGCAGTTTTGGAGGTATTGGCAAAAGAGGGGATCGGAAGTCAGTTGCTGCAAGAAAGCATTCTTTTGTTGGCTAAAGGCGTCCAACTGCTCTTGCTCTTCCTTGGTTGGAAAGGCAAAGTAAACATAGTCTTGATGGGGACAAAGGGTGTCTTCTTTGACCAATTCGGGGACGGTGATTTCCTCATCGATCTCACCACACATGCGGATATAGCGATCCCAAAGGGCAGGATCCCCCTCATAGGGAGGGGTAGCGGTGAGCGAGATCATCTTTAAGTCAGGAAAGGCCTGACGAAAGGCTTCTAGACTTTTCCACCATTCATTGCGCAGGTGGTGACACTCATCTAAACAAAGGGTCCCAAGTGAGATGGCTTTGAAAGTAGAGAAGATATCAAAACCTTTGAAATCAAACGTTTCAATCTCTGCCTGGTCATCAGTATCTTCAGCTTGCGATTGACCGACGACTTGGTTCATGGCGCTGTGTAGGGCCTGATAGGTAGCCACTGTAATCAGCTTAGGATGTTTGAGGTCCTGAGAGATCAATTGCTCCGCTTGGCTTTCATCACTCAAGAATGCCTGGATAATCCGGTCCACCCATTGTTGACGAATGGTGACCGTTGGAGCCAAGATCAGGGTTGGCTGGCCGAAGCGTCTGATAAATTCGATTCCCAGGGTTGTTTTTCCAGAGCCAGGAGCTGCTACCAAATGCAGGTGGCCATCCGCCATAAAAGCGTCACTCTTATCGAGAACGCGTTTTTGATAGTGTCTCCATTGCCCTGTAAAGGCTAGTTCTTGTAACATTGGTTTCCTCCCTCTATCAGGATTATTATATCATAAATGAGGTGGGTGACCGATTCCTTCAGGCCCTAGAGTGACTCAATCACCTGACACAAGGCCTCTACATCTTCCTTCCGAGTGGACCAGGAGGTCGCAAAACGAATGACGGTTAGTTCATCATCATACTTTTCCCAGAAGGAGAAGACCACTTTTTCAGAGAGTTTTTCCATTTGCTCTTTAGTTACTAAGCAAAAAATCTGGTTGGTTGGATTTTCAAAATGGAGAGGGAGTCCCGCTTTTTTACAAGCCTGACGGATCTGATTGGCACAGGTGATGGCATCTTGGCCGATGTTGTCATATAAATGATCCTTGAACAATTCATCAAATTGAATCCCTAACAGTCTGCCTTTGGCTAAGAGTGCACCGTGTTGCTTGATAATGGTGGTCATATGAGGAAGAAGATGAGGATTGGGAATGACAACAGCCTCTCCAAACATGGCCCCACACTTGGTGCCTCCAATGTAAAAAGCATCACAGAGGCGCGCGAGATCAGCTAGAGTCACATCATTTTCAGGGCAGGCCAGCGCATAAGCCAGACGGGCTCCATCGACAAAGAGTTTAACGGTGTACTCTTTGCAGACTTGTGAAATAGCCTCCAGCTCTGCTTTGCTGTAGAGCGTTCCTAGTTCCGTTGGTTGTGAGATATAAACCATGCCTGGCATGACCATGTGTTCGTGATTGCCATCTGCCCAGTAATCTTCAATGGTTTCTTTGATTTGTTGGGCGGTCAATTTTCCGTCTTCTGTATCGAGTTCTAGAACCTTATGGCCACCAAATTCAATAGCCCCAGCCTCATGGACACTGACATGACCAGTTTTTGCAGCGATCACCCCTTGATAGGATTGCAGGAGACTATTAATCATGATTTGATTGGTCTGGGTCCCACCTATGAGAAAGCGGACTTCCGCTTGGGGACAGGCACAGGCCTCGCGAATTCGTTCGATGGCACTTTGGGTAATGGGGTCCGTCCCGTAACCTGTCATTTCCACTTGGTTGGTTTCCACCATCCGTTTGAGAATGTTCGGATGTGCTCCTTGTAAATAGTCGTTGGCAAAATTCAGTTGTTTCTTCATTTGAATGTTTCACTTTCTTTGTTGATGGTAATAGTTTAAAATAAATTTTGATATAACACAAATGGCAAAAACTCACCTTATCTATGATATAATGGAATGGATAAAATGAAGGAGAAACTTATGGACGCTAGTAAATGCCAGGCTGTCATAGTAGCAAGTGAGACCGGCTCTTTTTCAGCAGCTGCAGAACAGCTAAACTATACCCAGTCAGGGATTACACGAATGATTTCGAGTTTAGAGGAGGAGTTGGAGTTTCCGATTTTCATCCGTAATAAAAAGGGCGTTCGCTTAACGGAAAACGGTCAATTGATGCTACCCTATTTTAGAGAGATTGTGGCTGCCAATCAGGTAGCTTTCGAAGTCAGTGAGGACATTAAGGGAGTCATTCGAGGGTCCATCACGATTGGCTGCTACTTTAGCGTGTCCTCTATGTGGATGCCTAGCCTCTTAAAGGTATTCTCAGAAACCTATCCATCCATTCAGATCACTCTCTTAGAAGGTGGTAATAAGGAGATTGCCAAATGGCTAGCCGAGAAATCTGTCGATATTTGTCTATGCGCGGAGCCTCAGGATAGTGGAGAGTACAGCTGGAAAGAATTGTATCGAGACCCCTTGGTGGTTTGGCTACCCAAAGAACATCCCAAGGCCAAACAAAAGAATTATAAGATTAAAGATCTGGAAGCAGAAGACTTTATCCATACCTTACCTGGTCAAGATACAGACCAAGACCGCTTAATACAGCAAGAAGGCCTTAATTTGCAGACCAGATTCACCACCAAGGACGGCTTTACGACCTATCAGATGGTCAAGGCTGGTCTAGGAGTCAGCTTTAACCAAGCCATGATTGCAAGAGACTGGAAAGAAGAAGTGGCACAAGTTCCTCTTAGTCCCAAGCGCTTCGTTTCCCTTGGGATGGCCCTCCCTAAAAAAGAGAAAGTGTCACCAGCTGTCCAACGATTTATGGATTGTCTCGAACAATGGATGGTAGAGTTTTTGAAATAGAGATTGAAAAAGGCCTAATCATTTGATTAGGCTTTTTTACGAGGGTTGCAGATAGTAGAAGTCGTATCAGTATTGCCTGTTTTAGTATCAAAAATAACTAATTTGTTTGATTTCCTTCGATGACATCCTTTTCAAAGTGTCCCACACCATCTTCAACAACAAATGGGCAAGTAACTTTCTTTTTTATTCCATTTTCATCATAAGAACAACTGATGTTATAGATTCCATCGGAAAATGAATTTTTTGGTAAAGATAAGATTTTTTCCTTAAAGGTATCTAAAGGACTACCATTTTCTGCCTTGATTTTCGTAAGGTCACAATCAAAATCGAGAGTAAGTCCCTTGTTTTTCATGAGATCTTTTGTTGTAATATTATAAAAGCCAGCTGCGTCAAAATCTCCTTTTTCTCGATTGCTGACAGCCTGCGCCATAATTGCAACATAGTAGTTTTCTATTGGATATTTTCCAAATTTAAAACTAGAAGTTATTGGTGTCGTAAAGAGTTTATCTATTTTTTCAGCAGTAGCATTTTTGATACGCTCTTCTTCTTGTTGGAAATTCGGCCTTTCTTTGTATACATCTAGTAAGAAACTGAATTCATCTTGTTTGACAGTGTGAAACAGTGCCTTTTCTTTATCATTAAGAAGTGTTTCAAGATCTGTTCCTGAAAGAAGAAAGAAATTTGATAAATGTTCTCCGCTTATTTTATGAATTTTTGCGGTAGTATCTTCTTTTAAAATAGTTCCGTCAGATAAATGTTCAGTATATGTTAACTTGTATACTGTTCCATTAAAGGCTTCGATCTCTCTGTGTTGGTCAATTAACTCAACTTTACCCTTTAGCCCAAGCGATTGAAATTCTTGTCTGAATGAAGAAGTAGAGTATTTGGCTATTGGAGAAGGAGTGGTGAGTAGTACTAGGTTAGAGAGAAAAAGAACTGTAATTCCAAAGACAAAACCAAGTATAGATGAAACATCTTTATCTTGCTCAAGTATGACTTTCTGATAAATTCCGATAATGAGGATAATAGAGTAGACAATACTGGCGCTAGCTAGTAGGGAATAGTTTTCGATGTAATTAAGGGGAAAACCTATTATTTGTATGAAAGCTCCAATTGTAGCTAGAACTAACTGTATAGTAGAAGTCTTTTGAATAAACCCATCATCTTCGACGGATGATTTTATTTTTGAGAGATCTCTAAAGATAAAAATATTTCCTAGCAGAATCATCACAAAGGATAAGTAATATATCGGCCACAAAATGGTAAAAGCAAATCCTGCAGAGTTATAAATGATAGAATAAACATAATTAAAAATAAAATACGCTGGTAAGAGCATACCAAGTCGGAATAAGCTGATTTTATAGGAATTCATAGGAGAACCTCCTTGTTACTATTAACTAGATTATAGCACATCTAGAGTTGGAGATAGAGCGTTTACATGGAAGCCCAAATTCAAGAACAACACTTAGTTGAGAATAGAATTCAATCAGATGAAGGATCTAAGATTTGAAAGGTTTACCCCATATTTTTTGATTGCTTTTTTAGTTCATAGATTGGGATTTGATCTTTATAACTAAATCTCATAATAAAACACCCCAAAAATTAGAATTTTTCTGTCTAACTTTTGAGGTGCAGTTCATCAACTAATTAGGCTTTTCGCTTTAGTCTTTTTTTGTTTTACGAGAGAGGCCGAAGGCAGCACCCATGCTAAGAAGACCAAGGCCAAGAGTTGTCAAGGCAATTGAGGTCTTGCTTCCTGTATTTGGAAGACTTGCTTCTTTTTGAGGAAGAGCTGCTGGTGCGATATAAACTTCCGTTTTCACAGGCTCGTTTTTAGCAGGTGTAAATACGGTCGGTTTCGCAGGTGTTACAACAGCCGGTTTTTGAGGAGTAGGAGTCGGTGTTGCAGGCGTTTGGATGCTAGATGTTTGTGGTTTTGCTTTCGCCACACGATGAGATTTTGAGATCAACTCATACTTGTCTGTTTGGACTTTGAAGACACGACCTTTTTGGACAGTTTCAACGACTTTATTGGCAAATTGAACGTTCAACAAGTTAGCAAAGTTTTTGTCGATATCTAGGTAGAGACCATTTGTTCCATTGACCAATGGATCAAAGTCTTTTTTTTCACGTGTTTCACCAACCACTGTCAAAGAGATACCAGCATCTTGAAGGGCTTTCAGTGTCGCTTCTTTGGTTGGTGTATCCTTTGTAAGATCAATGTCCTCATCTGTAATCAAGAAAGCAAAGCGATGGTTGTTTGCCCCAGTCCCCCAGTTGTAGTCTCCTGAAGTAGCGATATGATGCAATGGAACAGTAGCATTTTCATAGTAGCCTTTAGTTTTGATGGTTTTCAAAGCAGAAATGAAACTTTCTGGATCACTTGTGAACTTAGATCCATTGAAATCATGGTATTTAACTTCACTAGCTCTTTCGTATTCAACCAATCCTAAACGAGCTTGAATATTTTTTGCCGATAGATTGCGAACGAAGGTCTCGACATTCTTCATCGTATCCCTGATGTGAGAATCCATTGAAGTTGATTTGTCAATGACAAAGACGATGTCTGATGTTGCTTGAACTTCTTTTTTATTGACCACATCGGCTTCTTTTGTCACTTCGACTACAGTTGTTTTATTAACTGTTTCAGTTGTTGTCTCAGTGTAGTCCGCTGTTTCCTTGGTTGATGTAGCTGTCTTAGTAGATGAGACCGGTTTTGAAGTGCCAACAGGTGTGTTTGGATCTGCTAAGCTAGTCGTTTTGATGGTTGCTGTTGAAGTAGTGGTGGTGTCTGCACCGTCTGTTTTAGCAGATGGGCCAGTTTTTTTGACGTCCACAGCGATGATATCCCCAGTTTTTGCTTTATCAGCAGGAACAACTGGTGTATTGGCTTTGGCGTTGATTTCTTCTGTTGCAGCCGTGATAGGTGATTTTGCTGCTGTAGTGGCTGCAGGAGCAGCTTGGGTTGTGCTAGGTGCAACGTCATCAGCAGAAGCAATAGTCGTTCCTGTGAAGACAGTTCCTAAAACAACGGAAGCTAAAGTTAAAGTTTGTTTACGTGAAATAGTATATTTTTTCAAAATACGTCCCCTTTTTAATAAACTTTTTTCTATCATACAGGTTTTTGAAAAACTTGTCAACGGTATAATAATCAAGGGTTTCCGAGCTTTTTATATCTCTAATTATTAATAAAAAGTCGAATAAGTGGAATATACACAAAATAATTTAATTATACAATACATGCGAAAGAAAATAGGATTCCTAGCAATTTGCAGGAATCCTTATTTTATCGGCATTTCTACTCTATTTTTTAGTCGTAAAAAATACTAGCTAGTCACTTTATTTATGTTTCTGCATTAGCACTAAGAACAAAGACTACGACTAGTTTAGTAATTTTTCAAAGAATTGGATGACCTCCGGTTTGAGATTACTTTCCTTCGGTTCAACTAGTGAAACGTAAAAGCTGATCCGTTCATTTTCTGCCATCGGAATCGCGATCAGTTCTTCTTCACCATCTGTTAGTGCAAGATCTGCTAGTAAACTGATCCCCACTTGTTTACGAAGGAGTTGTTTTAGAAGCTGAATATCATCCGTCTGAAAGAAGGGCGTAGCCTCATGGTGATAGCGCTCATTCAACTGTTCAAAGGCTTTTAAATGAACAAAGTGCTCGTCTGGAATGATAAAATCTTCATCGATGACGTCTGAAAATTGTAATACTTTTTTTGAGGCTAGTGGATGGTTGTGATGAAGGATATAGAAGAGATCTCGTTTGGCCATTTCTCTTACCTGGAAGCGATGATCTTTAATCGGTTCTAAACTCCCTAAAAAACTAGCATCTAGTTCTCCTTTGGAAAGCATTTCTAAAAGTTCAACAGATCCTTCTTGGACAGGATGGATACTTTGAAGAGCTGCAACATTACTGATAAAGGCGGGTTGTTTTCGGACAAGATAGTCAATGATGATTGGTGGGAAACCAACCGTATTGAATTGAGAGAGACTCCGGAGGATCTCTTTTTTGGCCCCTTGAATCTCAGGTAAGACCTTTTGAATATGTCGTAGCAAGATTTCTCCTTGGGGCGTCAATTTGAAAGTACGATGAGAAGGATCGTGCGCGATTAATGGACAGTGAAATTCCTTTTCTAGTCGTTTAATCGCATAGGAAACGGATGGTTGACTGATCCCGTGTTTTTGGGCAACCCCAGTAAAGGATTGCTGTTGACTAAGATCAAGAAAATAATAAAAGTCCTTAAGATTCATTGGGCTCCCTCTTCTAAATAGACAGACATGGATAAGCAAAAATTATCCGTGATAGCTAATTTGACTATATGATTTTTTGTTTGTTACAATCTGAGGTGAGTCAGAGGACCATTAAAGGCTATCTAAAAGATCTTCGAAAATCGTTAGGATCTTCTCCCTTTTTCCAACTGGAAGTTGCTTAATTTTCATATTTACTCTCTTAAGTGAAAGGCTGTCAGTAGGATCTGAAGACGCTTCGAGTGAATCAAAATTGAAGAATTCTTCAGGCGTTAACTCAAGAGCAGAAATGACTTTTTCAAGACTGTGAATGGTCAGATTCACGTTTTGATTTTCCAATTGATTGATGTATTTTAATCCAAGATCTGCCCGTTCCGATAGCTCCTCTTGACTCATGTTTTGTTTTTTTCGCAAATATTTGACCTTTTGCGCTATATACCGTTGTAAATAATGTTTTGTTTTCATGTAACCAGAATACAAGTTTTAAATGACAAAAATAACACCTTAAACAAAACAAAGTATTTTATAACAAACATATTTTAGATTTATTATCTATGGTTTTTATAGGTATTGATCATCATAAGTGGAAAAAAGAGTACCTGAAAACAGTGGATCTTTTGATGAGAATAACCTTCTAAAAGGTGGAAAGGAACAGGCTTTTTTAAGAGATGACCGTGACTATCTAGGAAGTGATGGATAAACCTATTATTTTGTTATCTTTTGAAATCGCATCATTTTCGGTTGCATCGCCTGAACATTCATTGCCTGATTCATTCATATTGTATCATATACATAACAAAGTGTCATTTAAAGAAAATAAGTGTTATAATAGAATAAAATAAATAAGGAGGTCACATGATGACTGCACATGATATTTTAAACAACCCTTTCCTTAACAAGGGAACTGCCTTTACTTTAGAGGAACGTAAGCAACTAGGTCTCATTGGCCTCCTACCACCTTACGTTCAAACCATTGAAGAACAAGCAGCGCAAACTTATGCGCAAATGCAAACAAAGGTTAATGATTTGGAAAAACGTTTGTTCCTAATGGAAATTTTTAATACAAATCGTACTCTATTTTACTACCTATTTGCTCAACATTTGGAAGAATTTAATCCCATTGTCTATGACCCAACCATTGCTGATACCATTGAAGGGTATAGCGATCTCTTTGTAGATCCACAATATGCCGCATATCTTGATATCAATCATCCTGAAAATATCGAAGCAACTTTGAAAAATGCAGCAGGGGACCGTGAAATTCGTCTTATTGTTGTGACAGATGCAGAAGGTATTCTCGGTATTGGTGACTGGGGTACAAATGGTGTTGATATTTCTGTTGGGAAATTGATGGTCTATACTGGAGCTGCAGGAATCGATCCTTCAACGGTGCTTCCTTTGGTCATTGATGCAGGTACCAACCGTGAAGAATTGCGTAACAATCCTAATTACTTAGGAAATCGTCACGAACGTGTGCGTGGAGATCGTTATTATGATTTTATCGATCAATTTGTTCAAACTGCAGAACGCCTCTTCCCTAAACTCTATCTGCACTGGGAAGATTTTGGTCGCTTAAATGCTGCTAACATCCTTGAAAAATACCGGAAGCAAATCCCAACCTTTAACGATGATATCCAAGGAACTGGTATTGTTACCCTAGGTGGGATCTTTGGGGCATTGGATATTACAGGTGAAAAATTAACGGATCAAGTTTATCTCTGCTATGGTGGTGGGACTGCTGGTGCAGGGATTGCTTCTCGTGTCCTTCGTGAAATGGTTAGTGAAGGTCTACCTGAAGAAGAAGCTTATAAACGCTTCTTTATGGTCGACAAACAAGGTCTCCTTTTTGATGATATGGATGACTTAACGCCGCAACAAAAACCATTTGCTAAGAAACGTTCTGATTTTGCCAATGCAGATCAGTTGACGGACCTTCTTGAAGTAGTGAAGACTGTGAAGCCAACCATTCTTGTAGGAACTTCAACTCAACCTAATACCTTCACTAAAGAAATAGTAGAAGCTATGTGTGAAAATACAGAACGTCCGATGATTTTCCCTTTGTCAAATCCAACCAAACTAGCAGAAGCTAGTGCCAAAGATTTGATTGAATGGTCAGATGGCAAAGCTTTTGTCGCAACAGGAATTCCTGCTGATACAGTTTCTTATAAAGGTGTCGACTATGTGATTGGTCAAGCCAATAATGCCTTGATTTACCCAGGTCTTGGTCTAGGTATGCTGGCTTCTGAAGCAAGTCTTTTGACTGATGAAATGATTGGAGCAGCAGCTCATTCATTGAGTGGTATTGTCAATCCAGGCCAACCAGGAGCTCCTGTCTTGCCACCATTCAAGTATGTAGCAGATGTTTCTATTAAAGTAGCAGAAGCAGTCGCTAAAAAAGCACAAGAGCAAGGTCTTGCGCGTGCTAAGGAAACAGATATGGCCAAAGCAGTTCGTGATTTGAAGTGGTATCCAGAGTATAAATAAGTAAATTTAATTGGGGTGTACGAGTGCGGCTGGATGCCTCGTACGCCTTTTGCTGTATGTCCTATTATATAGAAAGGGAGACTATGGAAATCTTTATAACGTCAATTCAGAGTATTGTACCCATTATTGTCATCATCATTCTTGGTTATTTCTTGCAAGTCCGCGGTTGGTTCCAAGAGAGTTTTGGAAATGACTTATCTAAACTGATTATGAACGTGGCCATGCCTGTTGCAATTTTTACCTCTGTTCTTAAATATTTAACTTTAGATAAATTGATTAGCTTGTCTGGCGGTTTGTTGTATACCTTTATCGCCTTCATTCTTGGTTACCTAGCGGCCTTTATCGCAGTGAAAGTTTTTAAAGTGCGCCCGGGTCGTCGAGGAACCATGATTAATACCTTTGTTAATGCCAATACCATATTTATTGGTTTGCCTTTAAATATCGCTTTGTTTGGAAATCAAGCCCTTCCTTACTTCTTGGTTTATTATATTACAAATACAGTATCTACTTGGACATTAGGTGTCTATCTAATGACTTCTGATAGTAAAGAAGGGGCTTCAAAACAGGCTCAAAAATTTAATTGGAA
Organism: Streptococcus parasanguinis; assembly: GCF_009717775.1. GTDB lineage: Bacteria > Bacillota > Bacilli > Lactobacillales > Streptococcaceae > Streptococcus > Streptococcus parasanguinis_AG. The sequence continues at coordinate 89,761 of NZ_WMZF01000002.1, forward strand.
GAAGCTTTTCCCAGCTCCTTTATTAGGTTTTCTCGTAGCCCTCGTCTTTTTGGTGTTACGTATTCCTGTTCCAAGTTTTGCGGAAAGCACCTTGACTTATATTGGTAGTTTAACAACGCCCTTATCTCTTGTCTATATCGGTATCGTCCTAGCTAAGGCAGGTTTGAACACCATTCGCTTTGATAAAGATACCATTATCACACTGGTTGGTCGTTTTATTCTTGCACCGGTCATCATGCTCTTGGTTCTGAAGTTCTTCTCTCCAAATATGGTGGCACCAGAATTTAGAACCTTTATGATTCAATCAGCAACACCAGCCTTGGCAGTTCTTCCTATCCTTGCCAATCAAGGTAAAGGCGATGTTGAGTTTTCAACGAATGTGGTCACTCTCAGCACAGTCTTATTTGTGATTGTGGTTCCAATTCTGCAGACATTGTTGGGATAGCATTTATATGAAAATGATGTAGTTTTAGTGCTATACATTCGTCAAAAAGGACGTCGGGTATTATACTCGACGTCCTTTTTAAACGGATGACTAGATCAACACATAGGTTTCAACCGCTTGCCCAGCCCCGTTTTCATTATTGTCCTTTGTCACGACTGCTGCTTCGTCTTTCACCTCTTGAGGAGCGTTGCCCATAGCGACACCGATGCCTGCTTTTTTGAGCATAGGAAGGTCATTGAAGTTGTCCCCCATGGTGAGGACTTCTTCTAAGCTCAAGTGGTAGTGGTTGGCGAGTTCAACCAGAGCATCCTCTTTAGAGACGTGCTTAGCAGTAACTTCTAGGTAGTTGGCTTTGGAGAGATAAAAGGCGGTAGAAGGGAAGTCATCGGCAGAAATAGCACGATAGAGGGCTTGGATCTCTTCTGCTTCTCCAATTAAGAGCAATTTGTGGAGAGGCTTTGTCGGATCCAGCAAAGGATCCAATAGGGGGAGAATGAGAGGTTTTTCTCCTGTAATCCGGGCCTCCTCTTGACTCCATTGGTCAAGGCGGTCGGTCATCCAGTCTTTTCCGCTATAGAGGTTGATCGAAACTTGAGGGAAGTGTTGGTTGGCCCAGTCGATAAACTGACGAGCTTCATTCTTGTCTAAGGGATGCTCAAACAGAACCTGCTCGCCTTTTTGAATCAAGGCCCCGTTGTAGCAGGCCATGGGGCAGTCTTCTATACCGAGCTCTTTGGCAATAGGAGCCATCCCTTTGGGAGAACGAGCAGAGGCCAGAACGAAAGGAATCTCTTCGCGTTTCAAATCTGGGATGAGAGTCAGTAAATCAGAATCGATCTGGTGTAGATCATTTAAGATGGTGCCATCGATATCGCTGATGATGAGACGGATGTGAGACATAAAATTACCTCCTAGTAAAGAATAGTGGTTTCGTTGCCAACTTGTTTTAGGATTTCCGGGCTTGGTTTTTGGTCGGTAATCCAATAGTCAAATTGCTTGAGATGAGCGAGATAGTAGTTGGCATTTTGGGAGAACTTGATGCTTTCTGCCACCAGCACCTTGGTACGAGCTCGTTCAAAAACGAGAGACTTGACGGCAACGTCTTCGGCATCCTCAAAGGTGACTTCACCATTGGCTAAGCTACTCGCTCCAAAAAAAGCGAGATCAAAGCGAAGATTGTCCAGTATTTGTGCTTGATTCGCGTCATAGTAAAAGCGGTTTTTAGGGTAGAATTTTCCTCCTAAAAGATGAAAGTCAACCTGAGAATGGCTACTGAGCTGGATGGCATTGTCAAGGGAATGCGAATAGACTGTAAGATCTCCATCAAGCAGGCCTGCCAGCAAAGTGATTGAGGTAGAGGCATCGAGAAAGATCACTTGGCCATTTTGGATCCATTGCAAGGCTTTTTGAGCCATGGCAGTCTTTTCCTTGTTGGCCTTTTGACTGCGGTCTAGATAAGAAGGGCCAGGTTCTTTGTTTAAGGGAAGGAGACCACCGTGTGTCCTGCGAACCAGCTGGCGTTGGCTAAGGAGAGCGAAGTCACGACGGATGGTATCTTTTGAGACCTTGAAGTAGTCGACCATTTCTTTGGCCGATAGTTGTTTTCGCTCTTCTAAAAGTTCTAGGATTTTTTCGAGTCGCTGTTCCTGATACATGAGCTTGCTCCTTATTTCTGTTCTTGCCTATATTTTACATTATCTATTAAGCCAATGCAAGTGTTTTTAATTATTTTTAAGCGTTTGTGATCTTTTTTCTTGCAAACCCTTATTCTGACGTTTGTTTTAAAGGGGGAATTCTGCTATAATATGTCAAAATAACGTGGAGGTTTCCTTATGGCCAGTGAATATGAAAAAATGATTGCGGGTGACTATTATAGACCTGCGGACCCTGAATTACGGGCTTTGGCAAAAGCCTCTCGGGAGAAACAAGAGGCCTTTAACCAAGAGGTGGATCCCAAAAAAGGGGCATCCATCATCAAAGAGTGGTTTGGATCAACCGGTGAAAACCTCTATCTTAATCGACAGGTTCTTGTAGATTATGGGGTCAATATCCATCTGGGAGAAAATTTCTATGCCAATTACAATTTGACCATGTTGGATATCTGTCCCATTACGATTGGAAAGAATGCCATGATTGGTCCCAATTGCCAATTTTTGACGCCCTTGCACCCACTGGATCCAGACGAGCGCAATTCTGGTCTCGAGTACGGGGCGCCGATTACGATAGGAGATAACTTCTGGGCAGGAGGAGGGGTCACCATTCTTCCTGGTGTGACGCTGGGTGACAATGTGGTTGCTGGCGCAGGAGCAGTGGTCACCAAGTCCTTTGGAGACAATGTGGTCCTTGCAGGAAACCCAGCCCGGGTCATCAAAGAAATACCCGTCAAAAAGGAGAAACAATGATCCATAAACATGAAATTCCTATTTTAGAGTTTGATGACAATCCACAGGCAGTCATTATGCCGACCCATGAGGGGTTAGACCTGCACCTACCTGAAAAATGCATCTATGCTTTCCTGGAGGATGAGATTGATCGCTTTGCGGAAGCTGTTGGAGCCAAACAAGTAGCTAGCTTTGTCTCAGCTACCAAGACTTATCCAGTTTATGTCATGGAGGACCAAGGAGAGAAGATTTGCTTGGCCCAGGCGCCAGTTGGATCTGCAGCTGCTGCGCAATTCATGGATTGGTTGATTGGCTATGGGGTGAAGAAGATTATATCGGCAGGTAGCTGTGGGGTCTTGGTGGACATAGAAGAAAATGCTTTTTTAATCCCGACCAAGGCCTTGCGAGATGAAGGAGCCAGTTATCATTATGTCGCGCCTTCGCGTTATATAGAGGTGGACGGCCGCGCACTGACTGCTATTGAAGCAGTTCTCAAACAAGCGTCCATTCCTTATCAAGAGGTCATGACCTGGTCGACCGATGGCTTTTATAGGGAGACACCTGACAAGGTGGCCTATCGCATCGAAGAAGGGTGTAGTGTGGTGGAGATGGAATGTGCCTCTCTTGCTGCAGTGGCCCAGCTTCGTGAGGCGGTTTGGGGCTTGCTCCTATTTACCGCAGATTCTCTAGCAGATCTGGAACATTATGACCAGCGTGACTGGGGCTCAGAAGCTTTTGAGAAGGCCTTAGAATTATGCCTAGAAATGGTTCATTACTTGTAGGTCTATTCTCTTTTTATGATACAATGAAGTTATGTTAGTCAAATCATATTTTAAACGATGGCAGTCCAAGATCAAAGGTCTGTCTCCAGCAAGGCGGATCTTTTTCAGCTTTGCCTTGGTTATCCTGATGGGCTCTCTCTTACTGAGTTTGCCCTTTGTCCAGCAAGTAAGCTCAACAGCAGGCTACATCGACCACCTCTTTACCGCGGTCTCTATGGTCTGTGTGACAGGGCTCTTTACCCAGTCGGTGGCTTCGACCTATAATGGCTGGGGGCAATTGATTTGTATGCTCTTGATTCAGATTGGAGGCCTAGGGATTTTGACCTTTATTGGTCTCTTCTTTATGGAAAGCCGCCAAAAGCTCAGTTTCAAGGACCGGCAGACTATTCGGGACAGCTTTAGCTTTAGCAATAATCAAAGCTTGACCCGTTTTGTGCGCTCTATTTTCATTACCACCTTTACCATCGAAGGACTGGGAGCCTTGTTCCTCATGATTCGCTTCATTCCTCGCTTCGGCTGGGGCCATGGAATCTTTAACTCTATCTTTGTCGCGGTTTCCGCCTTTTGTAATGCGGGCTTTGATAATTTTGGGGGCGATAGTATGATGAGCTTCCAGACCGATTGGTTGGTCAATCTGACTTTGTCTGCCCTTATTATTACAGGGGGTTTGGGCTTTATGGTTTGGTTTGACCTGGTCACCAAGGCCCGTAACCAATCCGGACGACGGACTCTTCGCTTTCACACCAAGGTGGTTCTCTGGTTAACAGCTGCGATTCTCCTCTTTGGGACAGTAACCAGCCTCTTGACCGAGTTTAATAATCCGGCAACCATTGGGTCCCTGCCATTGGGAGAGAAGGTCTTGGTCAGCTTTTTCCAAACTGTCAGCATGCGGACGGCCGGTTTTGCCTCCTTAGATTATACAGCAGTTCGGCCAGTGACACTTTTTATCTATCTCTTGCAGATGTTTCTAGGTGGCGCACCTGGTGGGACAGCAGGGGGCATGAAAATTACGACATTCCTGGTCTTAGTTCTTTTGGCTCGCAAGGAATTACTTGGATTACCACATACCAATTTGGGTAAGCGTACCATCGCACCAGACTTGGTGCAACGCTCTTTGGGCACAGCAGTGATTTTCCAGTTGACCTTTATCCTGGGGCTCTTTGGCCTTTGTCTTGTGACGCCGGATGGTCAACGTTTTCTGTACTTGGTCTTTGAGGTGGTATCGGCTTTAGCGACAGTGGGCGTAACGGCCAATGTGACCTCGACTTTAAATGGAGCAGGGCTGGGGATCATCATGGTGCTCATGTTTATCGGTCGGATCGGCCCCTTGACCCTTATGGTCAGCTTGAACAATTACAAAGCCAAAAAAGCAGATGCCTTGCAATATGCCAAGGCAGACATCATTATCGGATAGGAGAGACTTATGGCAAATCGAACCATTGGAATTCTGGGATTAGGGATTTTTGGACAGAGTGTCTTAAAAACTCTGCAGGACCAGGATGTGGATATCATTGCAATTGACGATCATGAAGATGTGATCAACCAGTATGAATCTATGATTACAACTGGAATTGTTGGAGACATTACGGAAATGGACCTCCTGGATGCGGCAGATATTGGGAACTGTGACACAGTTGTCATCGCAACAGGTGAAAATCTGGAATCAAGTGTCCTGGCGGTCATGCACTGTAAGGCACTTGGCGTCGAGCACGTCATTGCCAAGGTCAAGAATGAAGTGACCAAGGAAGTTCTTGAAAAGATTGGGGCTGATCTGGTCATCCTGCCGGAGGTAGAAGCAGGCATGTCCCTCGCTAAAATGATTCTTTTCCAACACCGGATTGAAGTTTTCCAGTTGGATGATGAGGTGGTCGTGGTTGAGTTTACCGTTCCATCTGCCTGGGTTGGAAAGAGTATTCGAGAGTTGGCGGTCAGAGACCAGTATCAACTCAATATCATTGGCTATCGAGATGCAGAAGAGCAGCCCCTGCGGAGCCAGTTAGGACCAGATTTTGTATGGCCAGCGGAGGTACGCGTGATGGCAGTGACGGACAACCAATATCTGGATAGAATCCAAGATTTGTTAGACTAATTGTGTAATGGAAACGGCCGAAAAGTTGTTTCAGAATGTTGATAACCTATGTTTTAAATAAAATAGGTTAAGTGATTCTGCAGAAAAATGATTTTTAATTTTTAAAATGAATCAACAATATACTGAAACTTTCCGCTGTGAGAAAAGTGTTTGAAACATGATTGTTTCAAACACTCGGGAGTTTTGAGACTATAAATTAAAAAGCGAAGAGGCTCAAAACTAAGTCATGGAACTTCAAAGAAGTTCGCTGACGTCCGTCCTCACCTAAGGAAAGTTTTTAAGATGACGTTGTCTTCAATATAAAATAAAACGGCCAAAAGGTCGTTTTTTTCTCTAGGTTAACTCTTCTTTAAGCAATGATTGCTAAAGTAAGAGAAACAAAAATACTTCCATGGTGGGAATAGAAGGATGAAAGATGATATTTTTTAACAGAATACGACCCAAACAGCCCTTAAAAGAGCTCAAATGGTTTGATATTGGCATTGTGACGGCCATTCTCTTTGGGCAATTCATTGTCCGCTCGACCCAGCTGTTTTTAGCCAGTTTTCAGCCAGTCGCGCAGACTGCAGTAGCCACAAACAGTAGCAATACTGCAAGTGAAGGAGCTGCTTATTCCAGCAATATGACCTTGCAGTTGATCTTGCTGGCTCTAGCTCTTCTTTACTTGCTACTCCGTCGCTTTGATTTTAAACAATTGCCGATCCGCTTCAAGTGGTCCACCTTGATCTGGGTGCCTTTGCTCTTTGCAGCGATGGGACTTTTTGGGGATGTTATCTCAACAGTCTCGGGTGAATACAATTACCTAAGTCCGAGTCTTTGGCCTTATATCGATCCCATGCAGATCCTCCATAAGTTCATGGCTTTGAGTCCCATGGCGATTGCTTATGGTTTGCTCAATGGATTTTATGAAGAATTTTTCTTTTTGGGCTTAATGACTTCGGTGAGTGAGAAGAACAAGTGGAAGGCGCTGGCCTTTTCAACCCTGATCCGTTTTTCTTTCCACACCTATCAAGGGCTTCTCTGGGCCCTTGTGATTGGCGTCATTTATGGACTCTTTTATTACTTCATGTACAAGAAGGTCGTCAAGAATCTCTTGCCATTTTTCCTCATGCATGCCTTGGCAGATATGTTTGGCTCGAGTCTCATGTATCTCTTGATCAATTGGGGAAGTTGATCTTATAAAATTTTAGGAAAGGCTCTGTCAAGTGTTGACAGGCCTTTTTTTGAGTGCTATAGTAAAATCGTAAGCGTTTACCTAGTGAAGCGAAGCAGATGAAAAGAGGGCGAGTCAGATGCCCTATAAAAAGAGGAGGACAGACAAATGGCAGGACCAGTCATAGAGGGAGAAAACTATCGGATATCCGTATTAACGGAATCTTTGGTGCGCTTGGAATACTCTGAAGATGGTGTTTTTGAAGATGGTCAGACGCAAGTTGTACAACATCGAGATTTTGGACCTGTTGCCTGTGAGGTCGTAGAGACAGAAGCTGTTCTCGATCTTCATACAGAGCATCTCCACCTCCATTTTGAAAAGGGACCTTTTGCCCCGGATCGGCTTTTTATCGAACTCAAGGGTCAGTATGCAGTCTATGGGAGCCGGTGGCATTATGGAGATCAGCCGGAGACCTTAAAGGGGACCAGTCGGACGCTTGACGAGGTCGATGGGGCTATGGAGTTGCAAGATGGGATCTTGAGCAAGGCCGGTTATGCTCTTTTAGACGATTCCGCTTCCTATTTGTATGATGACGAAAGCGGTTTTAGAGCACGGCCCTATCCAGAAGTGGATCTGTATTTCTTCGGTTATGGACGCGATTATCTAGGTGCCTTGAAAGATTTTTACCATCTGACAGGACAGCCACCCCTCTTGCCACGTTATGCTCTGGGAAACTGGTGGAGTCGCTATTGGCCTTATACCAGTCAGGAGTATACAGATTTGATGGATCGTTTCAAAGCAGAAGGGGTGCCTCTTGCTGTCAGTGTGATCGATATGGACTGGCACAAGACGGCGATTCCTGCTCGCTTTGGAAGTGGTTGGACGGGTTATAGTTGGAACCGGGATTTGATTCCTGATCCAGCTGCCTTCTTACATGGTCTTCATGAGCGTGGTTTAAAGGTGACCTTAAATGTCCATCCGGCAGATGGAATTCGTGCTTTCGAAGATGCTTATCCCATGGTCGCAAAACGCTTGGGATTAGATGCTGAAAAAGAAGAAGCGGCTAGCTTTGACTTTTATAGTCCAGCTTTTCGCGAAGCTTATTTTGAAGATGTCCACCATCCTTTGGAAGATCAAGGAGTGGACTTTTGGTGGATTGATTGGCAGCAAGGTAGTCATGGCAAGATGGATCCCCTTTGGTTGTTAAATCACTATCATTATCTAGACAATTGTCGAACAGGCCAAGCTGGTCTCATCTTATCGCGTTATGGGGGTCCTGGCAGCCATCGGTATCCGATTGGTTTTTCAGGGGATACTATTGTGACTTGGGAATCTCTAGCATTTCAACCATATTTTACCAGCACAGCTTCCAATATCGGCTACACCTGGTGGAGTCATGATATCGGTGGCCATATGCGGGGCTACTATGATGAAGACTTGGCTCTGCGCTGGTTGCAGTTTGGGGTCTTTAGCCCGATCAATCGTCTTCATAGTTCCTGTAATGCCTTTAACAGTAAGGAACCGTGGTTTTACTCGTCTGAGACCTGTCGCTTGATGAAGCGGTATTTGCGCCTGCGCCATAGCTTACTGCCTTATCTCTACACCATGAATGTGGCGACGCACGAAGAAGGACTGCCTTTGGTTCAGCCTCTCTATTACCATTACCCAAACGAAGAAGAGGCTTATGAGGCTAAAAATCAATATTTCTATGGCAGTGAACTCATGGTGGCCCCAATTACCGAAGCGCTGGATCCTGTCTTTCATAGTGCTTCTGTGAGTGTTTGGTTCCCAGACGGCGTTTGGTACGATTTCTTCCATGATTGGAAGTATGAAGGAAGAGGCAAGCTCACGGTCTTTAGGACCAGCCAGGATATTCCAGTCTTTGCACGTGCAGGAGCCATCATCCCTATGGATGCACAACCACAGACAGGAGTGGACCTTCCAGAAATGCTAGACTGGCATCTCTTCCCAGGTGACAATCGTTCCTTCGTACTCGTTGAAGGAGAAGGAGCTGGCAAGGTTGAAACCCGCCTAACAGTCGATTGGGATGAAAGAAAGATTAGGCTGGATCTATCAGGTGATCTAGCGCTGCTTCCTGAAAAGAGACAGCACCGTTTCTTGCTCCATACCTTTGAGACGGACCCTATCATAGTGGACAATCAAAGTCAAGAAATTGCGATGGGTGAGCTGCAATCGCATCCGATTGCCAAAGAAGATCGGATGTTTGAGCTCTTAAAATCTGCCAACCTGGCCTACGATAGGAAAAACGAATTATTTGCGGCTTGTTCAAAAGCCAAGGATTGGAAACAGTTGATGAAGGTCATCACGCCTTTGGAGGAAGGCTTGCGCCAACGTCTCTTTGAAGTGATTTATTCCAGTGAAGAGAATGAATACTTGTAAACTCTTGCAATTTCACCCCTATTTTTGTATGATGAAAATGATTTCACAATCATAAAGGAGAAGAAAAAATGGAACAAAAATGGTGGCATAATGCCGTAATTTACCAAGTTTATCCAAAAAGTTTCAAGGATAGTAATGGCGATGGCATCGGGGATCTCAAGGGGATCACGAGCAAGCTAGACTATCTGGAAAAGCTAGGGATTACAGCCATCTGGCTCTCACCAGTCTACAAGAGTCCCATGGATGATAACGGCTATGACATCTCGGATTACGAGGATATTGCTTCCATCTTTGGTACCATGGAAGATATGGAAGAATTGATCGCAGAAGGTCATAAACGCAAGATCAAAATTATCATGGACTTGGTGGTCAACCATACCTCTGATGAGCATGCTTGGTTTATCGAGGCGCGTGAACATCCAGAAAGTCCAAAGCGGGATTTCTATATTTGGCGCGATGAGCCTAATGGTATTATTTCTGCTTTTAGTGGCTCTGCTTGGAAGTTTGATGAAGCTTCAGGTCAATACTACCTGCATAACTTTAGTAAGAAGCAACCAGATCTCAACTGGGAAAATGAGGAACTCCGTCATCAGATCTATGACATGATGAATTTCTGGATTGATAAGGGAATTGGTGGCTTCCGTATGGATGTGATCGATATGATCGGTAAGATCCCAGATCAGGAAATCATCAGCAATGGTCCCATGCTCCATCCTTACTTGAAGGAAATGAATCAAGCGACCTTTGGTGATAAGGATCTGCTCACGGTGGGAGAAACTTGGGGGGCGACTCCAGAGATTGCCAAGCAATACTCCAATCCGAAAAATCAAGAATTGTCCATGGTTTTCCAATTTGAACACATTGGCCTTCAATACCAACCGGGTCAACCAAAGTGGCACTACGCGAAGGAATTGGATGTGCTTAAATTGAAGGAAATTTTCACCAAGTGGCAGACGGAATTAGGAGAAGAGGAAGGCTGGAATTCCCTCTTTTGGAACAACCACGATTTGCCACGGATTGTGTCCACTTGGGGGGATGATGGGAACTATCGTGTCAAATCTGCCAAGGCTTTAGCGATTCTGCTTCACTTGATGAAGGGAACTCCTTATATCTATCAAGGGGAAGAAATCGGGATGACCAATTATCCATTTAAGACCCTTGAGGACGTAGAAGATATCGAGTCGATCAACTATGCTCATGAAGCCTTAGAAAAAGGTGTGCCGCTCGAAGTGATCATGGATCAAATCCGCCATATTGGTCGGGACAATGCTCGGACACCGATGCAGTGGAATGATGAAGCAGAAGCTGGCTTTACGACAGGTCGTCCATGGCTTGCGGTCAACCCAAACTACAAAGAGATCAATGTGGAGGCTGCCCTAGCAGATCCAGACTCTATTTTCTATACCTACCAAGCCCTCATTGCTTTGAGAAAAGAGTACCCTTGGCTTGTGACCGCTGATTATGAATTGGTGGACGCAGCAGACAAGGTTTTTGCCTACAAGCGGGTAGAAGGAGAGCAAGCCTATCTGGTGGTTGTCAATCTCTCCAGTCAAGAGCAAGACTTACCGCTCGTCAATGGGGTTGAAGAGGTTCTCATTGCCAATACCAAGGTAGAACAAGTCCTCGAATCAGGCAAGTTAGCCCCTTGGGATGCCTTCTGTGTTAAATTAGCCTAATACAATTAAGGAAAATAGAAGAAATTACTTCCTCGTAGAAGCAGGTCTTTCTCAGTAGAGAAGGCCTGTCAGAATGAGGACGAAGTCATCTAAAAAACTTTCCTTAGGTGAGTACGGACGTCAGCGAACTTCTACGAAGTTTCAAGACTAAATCAAGATACAAAGGGCGACTGTGGATAAAGGCAAAATAGGAAGTTTGACGCAGAATCTTTTGATTCTAGAAAAACTTATCTTTTTGACACAATCCGCAGCCCGTGTTCAATTCGTATTGAGCCCCTTCGCTCTTTAATTTCTGGGCTCAGGCTAAAACAGTTTCCCAAACTGTTTTACTCTCAAAACTCCCGAGTGCTAGAAACAATAGTGTTTCTAGCACTTTTCTCACGGCGGAAAGTTTCAGTAGTTGATAGAATCATTCTAACGAACACATTTTTATAGAATTTCTTAGATTTGTAAACAGAAGCAGTTTGTTTATGCTTGCACAGGTCTTTCTCGATAGAGAAGGCCTGCTTTACTTTTTAGAGGCCGTCCTTCTAGCGGAATCCGCTCAAAATCTGCTCAAAAATGGTTTAGGGACGCTTGGGCTATAGGAAATATTTATAAGGAGTCCTAGTTTTTGCTTTTGAGCTCTGGTCTCAAGGCCCATTAAATCTGTGTTATAGTTTTTGGCTATATCAAAATTCGTGTAAAAGCAATTATACAAGATGCCTATCTTCTGATATGATAGTGTCAATTAGAATTTTTGGAGGACACAACATGTCAACTACAATTATCGGTTTCCCACGTTTGGGTGAATTCCGTGAATTAAAATTTACAACTGAAAAATACTTTAGAAAAGAAATCTCAGCAGACGAGCTCTTGGCAGCTGCTAAAGACTTGCGTGCTAAACACTGGAACATTGTTAAAGAACAAGGCATCTCAGAGATTCCTTCAAATGACTTCTCACACTACGACAATTTCCTTGATGCAGCCTTCCTTTTCAACGTCGTGCCTGCATCTGTTCAAAACTTGGATTTGACAGACCTTGAACAATACTTCGCTTTGGCGCGTGGTTACCAAGGTGAAAAAGGGGATGTGCGTGCCCTTCCAATGAAAAAATGGTTCAACACCAACTACCATTACATCGTTCCTAAATTTGAAAAAACAACAGAAGTGAAATTGGCTGGTCACAAGATTTTTGATGAGTACCAAGAAGCTAAAGAATTGGGGATCAACACTCGTCCAGTAGTCGTTGGACCATTCACTTTCCTTCAATTATCTGACTTTGAAGATGGTGTGAAAGCGGAAGACTTCGTTGACAGCTTGGTTGCTGCTTACCAAGAAGTCTTTGCTAAATTGGCTGAGCTTGGTGCGACTCGTATTCAACTCGATGAGCCAGCTCTTGTTAAAGATTTGACAGCTGAAGAAAAAGCTCTCTTCTTGAACCTCTACAACAAACTCTTGGCTGACAAGAAAGGTCTTGAAGTCTTGATCCAAACTTACTTTGGTGATGTTCGTGATGTCTACAATGACCTTGTAAACTTGCCAGTAGATGGTATTGGTCTTGACTTTGTTGAAGGCAAGAAAACACTTGAATTGGTGAAAGGTGGCTTCCCAGCTGATAAGACCCTTTATGCAGGTATTGTGAATGGGAAAAACATCTGGCGCAACAACTATGAAAAGAGCTTGGAAATCTTGGATCAAGTTCCAGCTGAAAAGGTTGTCTTGACGACTTCTTGCTCCCTTCTTCATGTGCCATTTACAACGGCTAACGAAGATTTTGAACCAGCTATTTTGAACCACTTCGCCTTTGCAGTTGAAAAATTGGGTGAATTGCGTGACTTGGATGCCATCCGCAATGGTCAAGGGGCAGAAGCTCTTGCTGCTAACAAAGAACTCTTTGCAACAGAACGCGTTGGAGCAAATGCTGAACTTCATGCTCGTATCGCAGCTTTGACAGAAGCAGACTACACTCGTTTGCCAGCTTTCGCGGAACGTGAAGAAATCCAAAAAGAAGCCTTCAAGCTTCCAGCACTTCCAACAACTACCATCGGTTCATTCCCTCAAACTAAGGAAGTACGTGCCAAACGTTTGGCCTTCCGTAAGGGTGAATTGACACAAGAAGAATACGATGCCTTCCTTGCTGAAACGATCGACGAATGGATCAAATGGCAAGAAGAAGTTGGATTTGACGTGCTTGTACACGGTGAGTTTGAACGAAACGACATGGTTGAGTACTTCGGTCAAAACTTGTCTGGCTACCTCTTCTCTAAGAATGGATGGGTACAATCATACGGTATGCGTGGGGTGAAACCACCAATCATCTGGGGAGATGTGACTCGTCTTAACCCAATCACTGTGAAATGGTCTAGCTACGCACAAAGCCGTACAGATAAACCTGTTAAAGGGATGTTGACTGGACCTGTTACCATTCTTAACTGGTCATTCCCACGTGAAGACATCTCTATCAAGGATTCTACTCTTCAAATCGCTCTTGCTATCAAGGATGAAGTTCTTGACCTTGAAGCTGCAGGTGTGAAAATCATTCAAATCGACGAGGCTGCTCTTCGTGAAAAATTGCCACTCCGTCGTAGCGACTGGTACGAAGACTACCTTGACTGGGCGATTCCAGCCTTCCGTTTGGTACACTCAACTGTCGCACCAGACACACAAATTCACACTCACATGTGTTACTCAGAATTTACAGATATCATCCCAGCGATCGACAACTTGGATGCTGACGTTATCTCATTTGAGGCAAGCCGTTCAAACCTTGAAATCTTGGATGAGTTGAAAGCGAAAAACTTCCAAACAGAAGTTGGACCTGGGGTTTACGATATCCACTCACCACGTGTCCCACAAGACGGTGAAATTGATCATACTATCGAAGCAATCTTGGCCAAAGTACCAAGTGGCAAAGTTTGGATCAACCCTGACTGTGGTTTGAAGACTCGCGGAATTAAAGAAACAAAAGAAAGCTTGATCAAGCTGGTTAATGCCGCTAAAGAAGCGCGTGAACACTTGTAAGAAATGTTTCGAGGACCTTCTATCATCGTGTAGAGGGTTTTCGAAGCGTTCCCTTATCCTAGAAATAGTGGCTCAGAGTTCTTGATCAACGAAACAAAAGAAAAGGATAGAATATGTCACAACACACACCGTCTCTGTCATTTGAAGTTTTTCCTCCAAATCCTGAAGTAGGCAATGCCAAACTCTTACGTGCCTTGGCAAATATGCAGGAGCTAGCTCCCCACTTTATTAGTGTGACCGCTAGCAATAATAAATACAATATCAAAGAGACGACGGTTGCTTTAGCCAATTACATTCAAAATGAATTGTCTATTCCGACGATTGCTCACTTGCCAGCCGTTTATTTGAGCAAGGAAAAAGTGGCCGATACTCTTCATGAGTTAGATGAAGTCGGGGTTCATCGGATTTTGGCTCTGCGTGGGGATATTATCCCTGGTGTGGAACCTTTAAAAGACTTTCGTTATGCAACGGATCTGATTGAATTTATTAAAACAGAAGCTCCCCATTTTGAGGTGATTGGTGCTTGCTATCCTGAGGGACACCCAGATTCTCCAAACCAAATTTCAGATATTCAAAATCTTAAAAAGAAGGTAGATGCAGGGTGCTCTAGCTTGGTCACTCAACTTTTCTTTGACAATGAGCGTTTCTATGATTTTCAAGATAAGTGTACCTTGGCTGGGATCGATGTTCCCATTCATGCAGGAGTGATGCCGATTCTCAATCGTAATCAGGCCCTTCGTCTCCTTAAGACTTGTGAAAATGTTCATATTCCACGGAAGTTTAAAGCGATTTTAGACAAGTATGAGCATGATCCAAAGTCTCTTCGCGCAGCTGGCTTGGCTTATGCAGTCGATCAAATTGTTGATTTGGTTACTCAAGATGTGGCTGGAGTCCACCTTTACACCATGAACAATGAAGATGTCGCTTACCACGTCTACCAAGCAACAAAGGCGTTATTTGATCATCAACCGAATTTTGAAGGGAATTAATCAACACTTTTAGTAGAAAGTGTAGAGATTGAGAAAGAATCGTTCTCAATCTCTTTTTATTTGGATAAATCACTTGCTAAAAGCCAACTTTTTTTTTATAGTATTAATATGAAGTTTTTGGAGGCGCTTGCAATGAAGAAAGATCTCACGTTAAAGTTATTTGGACCCCCTAAGGTTGTTTTCAATCAGAAAGATATTCGGTTTTCTTTCTCAAAGATGGAGGCCTTGCTTTATTATTTAGCGGTCATGGGCCAAGTCAACCGTGATGAAATAGCCGGTATCCTTTGGGGAGATAAGGAAAACCAAGTGGCTCGCAAAAACTTACGGAATACGGTTTACCAAGCCAATAAAATCTTTGAAGGAGATATCATTGCCTCACCAAGCCGGAGTAGTTTGGCCCTTAATCCCGACTTGAGTCTTTCGTTGGATGTTCAGCTCTTTGAAAGAGATCCACTAAGTGCCTTGGATCTCTATCAGGGAGACTTTCTAGAGGGCTTCTATGTCAAGGATGATGAAGACTTTGACCAGTGGGCTTCTCGCAAACGAGATGCTTATAGGAAGCTCTATGTCGAAAGTTGCTATCAAAAAATTGAGCAGGTCGGTTTTGCAGATCCTAGTATAGAACTCTTGCTCCATCATTTGGTAGAGCTGGATGAATTTGAAGAGAAAAACTACCAGCTCTTGATGGAGTATTATAGCTTCCACCACCAGCTAGGAAAATTTTTCGAGACCTATTATAAGCTAGTCGATTTATTGGATCGCGAGCTCAGTGTGCGTCCCAGTCGAGCGATTGAGGAACTTTATCACTCCGTTTTGGAAGCCAAACGAACTCATAAACTGACCAATCGCTTGAATATCCGTGAACTTTCCTTTTTTGGTCGGAAACAAGAACTCTCGCAACTCGAGGAATACCTTTCCTTAGTCGAGACAGGTGAAGCGGTAGGTCCTTTTCTCGTGATGGGGCAATCTGGAACAGGTAAGAAACGTCTGTTGCGACAGTTGGTCTTGATGTCCAATCGCAGTTTTAACTTTATCAAGGTGGAAGGAAAAGCTACCAGTCAGCGCTATGAAGGAAGCGCCTGGAATGATCTCAGACAAGCGCTAGAGAAACTGGGGGATGAGATGGGGCTTTCCCTTCTGGAAGAGGAGGATGATCTCATTTCGGTATGGAATCAGCTTCAGAGCCTTAGCAAAGAAAAACCGCTCCTGATCCTACTTGAAAACGCCCAGTGGTTCGATGCAGTGTCTCTAGAAAAAGTGAAACAACTAGAGGAGAGAAGAAACCAGGAGAAATGGCAACTAATTTTCACAGCGGAAGAGCCTCTGCCAGCTTCCTTCGTCAACTTCTTGGGGGGCTTGAAGGTAGAGAAACGCTTGTCCCAACTAGAGTTGACCAATTTTGCCCCAAGTGAAAGTCGTGCTCTCTTGAAAGGGGAACTGGGGGCGATAGAGCCGGCAGTGATGGAGCAGATGGTCGAATGGAGTGAAGGCAGTCCGTTCTTACTATCCAGCTATATCGAAGAGTGGAAAGAAAATGAAAATTTAGAGCCCTTGCCGGATATCATTCAAGCTTATCTTACTCAGGAGCTTGGGGATATGAGCAGCGAGGAAGAGGCTCTTCTACACTACCTATCTTGTTTTCATAAGCCAATTTCTCTGTCTATCTTGGCAGAATTGACGGCTACAGAGCTTCCTGTTTTGACAGAATTAATCGAGCCTTTATCTGAAAGAGCGATCGTCTCAATCGTAGAAGAAGGAGAGGCTCTCATGGTTCAATTTTGCAAGCAATTGGTAGCCATGTACTTTTACCATCTCCTCTCGCCTGCTAGACGGCGACTCTTCCACCAACAAATTGCGCAAAAATTGGAAGAAAGCTTAGAAGATGCGACGGACCTTCTTCTTTATAAGGAAATTGCCTACCAATATAAGCAATCGCAAAATCTTTTGCGTTCCATATCTTTTGAGTTGACCTACTTAGAAGAAATTCTTCAGCTGGAGCATGAGCTGTTTCCGATTTATTCCAAGGTAGATGAGGGGTTCCTATCAGATGGTACAAATAGCCATTTGGACATTTTTGGAGAGCTATCCCGCATTCGCCAAGAATTAGATAACCTCTTTTCAAGGCACCAAAGAGATAGAGAATACAAGCATTTACAACTGCGTTACTTGTACTTAGAAGGTCGCTATTTTATTCGAAGTGGGGAGTATCAAAAGGGGATTCATGATATCCAAAAAGTCATCTCCTATGCGCGGGAACTCAAGCAATCCGACTTCCTCTTAGAGGGTTATCGGCAAATCATTTATTATTGCATTCAAACGGAAAATATCTCTGAGATGGCCTATTATACAGATTTAGCTTTGGAAGATGCCATCCAAGCTAATAATCATGAGGTCATCGCGATCCAGTTGCGTTTGAAGGGCTTGTATCACCTGATGGTTGGGGATGAGGAGCAGGCAACCCGGCATCTGTATCGCTCCATTGATTGCTTTAGTTTGACCAATAGCATGCAGGCCAAGTATGCCATTCAAATTGCGGCTTCTTTGGCCTATCTCGCTGAAATCGAGCAAATTAGGGGCCATTTCCAAGTAGCTGTCACCCACTTAGAAGAGGTTCTGCGTTTGGTGGGAGATCAAGCTGTTGATTCCGTCCGTGTCGTCTTTGATATTGATCTTGGGATCGCCTATTATTGGAAGGGAGATTTGATCCAAGCTCGCCGCTGTTTTGACAGAGCTCAGAAGATTTTGTCCAGTGTTCGCTTCCCTTGGAAGGAAGAATTGCTCGAATTTTACCAATCCTTAATTGCTTGTCAGCAAGGGGATCAGGAGAAGGTTGCGGATTATCTGGCTCGAAAAGAAAGGACGATGAATCCATCTGCCAATTCACGGGATAAGGGGATGGTTCATTATCTATTAGCTTTCTTATCTGATCAAAAGGAGAAGGGAATAGAGCTTGCTCCTGCCCTGAGAACCTTTTTGAAAGAAGATAAGAATTACTACAAGAAGGTGGCAGAACAACACTTGAATCCTTACAGAGATCGTCAGTTTCTTAAGAAATTAAAAGACCTGTAGTGTCTCTTATCTAAATCATAAGTGAAGGATAAGAGGCCATGCCTCCTTTCAGGCAAAGATCATTGTGCTGAAAATGAAAAAAGCATAGAAATACCCAAGCAATGAGTGTTTCTATGCTTTTTACGTGTGTAGAAATCTTCTTAGTTCAGTTTTTGTTGCGCCAATATTTGGGTCAAGTAAAAGATAAAGGTCGCAGCAAGGTTTGAAGTATGATTGTCAATGTCATGAGGAGGAGAAACTTCCACGACATCAAATCCGATTAGCTTACCACTAGCAGCAATGTGTTGGAGAAGCAGGAGGGCTAGTTTAGGATCGACACCAAGTGATTGGATGGCGCTAACACCAGGAGCAGAGCCGACCGCAAAGCAATCCATATCAATAGACAGATAGATCGCGGTTTGGTTTTCTAAAAATTGATCGATTCGATCCAGAATGGCTTGGTGGCTCATCTGGAAGAGATCTTGGCCAGTTAAAAAATCAATGCTTGGTGTTTTAGCAACGTAATTAAAGAGGAAGAGGTTATTATTGTGCTCTTGGATCCCCAGGATGAGGTAAGGGAAGTCCTGACCTTTTTCTTTAGCATGATCAGCCATTTGACGAAAACCTGTTCCAGAATTGGGACCGGTTTGGTCGTAAGGTCGCAAATCAAAGTGGGCATCCAGATTGATCACAGCCAGTTGTTCATCTTTTTCTAAACTGGATTGAATCCCTAGATAGTGGCCGTAAGCAGTTCCGTGACCGCCTCCTAGGACAATGGGTTGGATCCCTAATTGGTACATGCGCTGGATCGCTTGTGAGAGGCTTTCTTGGAGTTCTTCTAGTGAATGGTTAGGCCCGTCAATATTTCCCACATCATACACTGTCACATTGGTTCCCCAGTGCCATGGAAGTTTAGCGATTTGAGAACGGATGGCTGTAGGACCCTCGACTGCTCCTACACGCCCATTATTGATATAGACTCCTTTGTCACTCTTAAAGCCGATGATCCCAAAGGTCATACCCTCAAATGGAGTGAGGGTCTCGTCGTTTAGGTCTAAAAATTTGGTGACCATTCCCCATTTGGCCGTGTAGGGATTGTCCTCGATGCTACCTTGGTAGTAGCTGTAGGTCATTGGATAGTAGTTTGTGAGCAAGCTTGTCGCCTCCCTTATTTTTCTGAAAGCAGGCAGAGGCTGAGAAGATCGCCAGCCTCTGTTTTGCTTTATTCTTACTGTATCAGTATTGAATGCTTAAGTCAACTGCTTTTTCGATGGTTGCTAAGAATTCTTCGCTTTCGACAACAGCAGATGCTTTATTAAGTTCTTCAAAGATTTCGATATCTTTGTCAAATTCAATGAAGTTCAGTTTTTGACGAATCAGCTCATAAGCTGGTTTTGTACCTTTACCAAGTTCATGATTTTCTGGCTTGAGATCCAAGGCTTGGCAAGCTGCCATGATTTCAGTAGCAACGATGCGACGTGAGTTTTTAAGAATTTCTGCTGCTTTACGAGCGGCAGTCGTTCCCATGCTGACGAAATCTTCTTGGTTTTCACAAGATGGAATAGAATCGACACTAGCAGGGTGAGCCAAAATTTTATTTTCCGATGCAAGGGATGCACAAGCATACTGGGTAATCATGAAGCCTGAGTTGAGTCCAGGGTGTTTGACCAAGAAGGATGGTAATTTACTGAGTTGGCTGTTGACCAAGCGTTCCACCCGACGTTCAGATACGTTCCCAATTTCAGAAAGGGCAATGCCTAAGAAGTCAAATGGTTGCGCCATTGGTTCACCGTGGAAGTTACCTCCTGAGATGACGTGTCCTTCTTTGGTAATGATTGGGTTATCTGTGACAGAGTTGATTTCGATTTCAACTTTTTCTTTTACGTAAGCAATAGAATCCTTGCTGGCTCCATGGATTTGAGGGATACAGCGAAGTGTATAAGGATCTTGTACCCGTTGTTGAGTCGCAACAGTGGTATTCTTGCTTCCTTCAAGAAGGTTACGGATGTTGCGAGCAGTTGCCAATTGTCCACTTTGTGGGCGGATGGAATGAAGGTCTTCTTCGAATGGACTGGTAATTCCATTGTGAACTTCCATTGAGAGAGCACCAGCGATATCAGAGAGTTTGAGCAATTGGATACCATCATAAGTCGCAAGAGCACCGATACCGGTTAGGACAGTCGTACCATTGATCAAGGCAAGCCCTTCTTTAGCAGCTAATTGGATCTTCTCAATTCCAGCACGATCTAAGGCTTCTTGACCACTGAGAAGTTCTCCTTTGTAGTAGGCGCGTCCAAGACCCAACATTGGTAAAACCATATGAGCAAGTGGTGCTAAGTCTCCAGAAGCTCCGAGAGAGCCTTTTTCAGGGATATAAGGAGTGACTCCTTTGTTGAGCAATTCTAACAGTTTTTCAACAGTTGACAGACGAATGCCAGAATAACCTTTCAAGAGTGAGTTGATACGGATCAGCATGATGGCACGAACGGCATCTTCAGGAAGTGGATCACCGAAGCCAGATGAGTGAGTTCGGATCAGGTTTTCTTGCAGTTGAACAGTATCTTCTGGAGAGATGCTGACATTACAGAGGGAACCAAAGCCAGTGGTTACACCATAGACGACTCGTTTTTCACGGACAATGTCATCAACGATTTTACGGGATGCGATAACGGCTTCTTTGGCTTGTTCATCAAGCTCACATTGGGCACCGTGCCGAGCTACAGCGATGACTTCTTCGAGTGTTAAGCTATTACCATCTAAATGAATCAATTGAGTCATATAAAACCTCCGATTATGAATAGTTGTTCTGTGGAAGTAGTGTTGTTTACTTCGGTTTGAATACCAAACATGAGCCCATTGTCTATTGATCTTAAGAAATTTGAGAAGAGTCTTAGAGAAAAGGGCTCAGGTTTGACATTCGTGGAGTCCTAGATGGGTTAGGGAGCAAAACCGAGCTTCGCTCCCGTCTCTGTTCCCATCTACTGTGTAAAGAAAATTAGTGAGGAAGGGTTTTAGATTTGTGTAGTTTATCACCGTGGAAAACAAAGTAGAGTCCACTTGCGATCACTAGGCCGATGGCACCCCAAACAAAGTTCATCATGTTGTCCCCTGCAATCATCAAGATACTGATCACAACGGCTAGAACTGGGATAACGGGACCAAATGGTACTCGGAAGGTAACCTTTTTGTCTGGGTACATTTTTCTGAGTTTGATGGCTGCCAAAGCAGTTGGAATGTATTGGAAGAAACGGAAGACAACACTGAAGGTTGCTAATGTTTCGAAAGAGCCAGATAACAAGAGTAAGAAGGCGAAGATACCAGAAATGATAATGGCAATGACAGGGGCATTCTTAGAGTTTGTTTTTCCAAGCCCTTCTGGCAAGAGTTTTTCAGTTGCTAATGCGGCACCAAAACGAGGGACCATGATGGATTCACCGATGTTTAGACCGGCGATTGAAATGAGGGCTCCGTAAGAAACGAGTGGAGCTCCGATAGGGCCAATCATTTCGACAAATGCGTCTTGTACCGGTGCACCGGTTTGCATAATGCGACCACCAAGCATGGCGATTGTTCCAGCGATGATCAACATGTAGAGAACAGATACAATACTGATAGAACCTAGAATAGCGCGGGGAACGTTCTTTTCAGGGTTGCGCATTTCCCCTGCAACGATAGACATGGTTTCAAATCCGATGAAACCGTAGAAGATGTAGACGGCTGTACTAGAAATAGAACTGAAGAGACTTGTTCCACTTTCCAATTGAAGGAAAGGTGTGAAGTTGCCCTTGCTTATCCCGCCAGAAATGAAGAAGATGGCAAAGAGTGAGAAGAGGACAATGGGGATTAATTTTGCAACAGTAGCTGTCAGAGTGAACATCTTAGAGGTTTTCAGACCGGCGATGTTCATCAGACTCAAGAGAATCAGCATACCGACACTGATCGGAAGGTTGTAGCCTTCAAATGCTGGGAAGGTAATGATGAAGATCTTAGCAAAGCCGGCTAACATGGCAGCCCAGGCGATAACAGTAACGGCCCAACCGAGAATCCCAACGTTAAAGCCAACGAAATCTCCAAAAGCGGCTTTTGAGTATTGCATAGCTCCACCGTTTTTATCGAAGTAGCCAGCCGTTTCAGCCAGACAGGCTGATAGTAGCATGACGAGAATGGCTACTCCGAACATGACAGCTAGAGAAGCTGGTCCAAGGCCAGAATATATTTTTTGAGGGAGGAGGAAGATACCAGATCCGATTACGGCGTTGATACCGTATAGAGTGGCACCACTAAAGCTGAATTTCGCTTTTTCTTGTTCCTCAATCGACTGTTTATGTGCTCCGTTCATAATGTTTCTCCTTTGTGAACATTATTGTAGTCCAGTCCAGATAGCAATCGGTTGCTCCCCAGACTGATGGGGTAAAAACGTGATTGTCATCTCTTGAAGAGGAGATGCTTGTTCGATCACCAGGAGCTCGTGAGTTTGGAGGGTTTGAGAATGATTGGTTCCCCATTCGAGTGTTAGTAGACAGAGAGCGTAGATCAATTGATAGCGACTCTGACTTTTGACACTCTCTTTTGGGGATACAGCACTCATATGCCCCTGATAGGAAGGTTTGTAGATCAGATTAAAATCTTGGCAGGTCCCTTGACTAGATACAGGATCTCCCCCATCAAAGAAGTAGCTTTGAAAGGGGTTCAAAACCACTTCTTTATGGTGATGGGTGAGCCTAATGGAGGCATTCAAGGGCATCAAGATTCGGTGGTAGCCCGTGAGATCGGTAAAGTTACTTTTTTCAACCTCTACCGTTGCAGTAGAGAGGCGGAAGTCAAAGGTCCGATCTGGATAGCTTCCTCCCTCTGGGAAGAGAAAGAGTTGGGTGGTTTGGCCACCGGACCAGGTAGAAATTTGATAATCTGCGGGGGTAAGATGAAGGAGAGTCACCATAGGACGCCTTCTTTCTTAAAAGAGACCAGTGATATTGCCGTGGGCATCGATATCAATCTTTTCACTGGCAGGAACTTTAGGTAGCCCAGGCATGGTCATAATGGTACCAGTGAGAGCTACGATAAAGCCAGCTCCGGCAGCCACCTTAAGGTTACTGATTTTAACTGAGAAATCTTTTGGTGCTCCCATTTTCTTCGCATCATCCGAGAAGGAATATTGCGTTTTGGCCATACAGATTGGGTAGTTCGAGAAGCCAAGAGCTTCTAATTCTTTCAGTTCGCGTTTGGCCGCTGGTGTTAAGCTGATGCCTTTACCACCATAGACTTTTGTGACGATCTTGGTCAATTTTGTTTCAATGCTGTCTTCTTCGTCATAGACATAAGAGAAGTGGTTTTCTTCTTGAGCCAGTTGAATGACTTTTTCAGCCAAGTCACGACCACCAGCTCCACCATGTGCCCAGACATCTGAAATGACCACATCTACATGGCGTTTCTTACAAGATTCATAGACAGCTTCTAGTTCAGCCTCTGTATCCAGTGGGAATTTGTTAATGGCAACGACCACTGGTAGACCATAGACTTCTTGAATGTTGGCCAAGTGTTTGTCTAGGTTTGGTAGTCCATCGATAACGGCTTGGACATTTTCGGTAGCCAAGTCTGCTTTGGCAACTCCACCATGCATCTTGAGAGCACGGATGGTTGCGACGAGGACAACGGCAGCGGGTTTGAGCCCGGCCATGCGGCACTTGATATCGATGAATTTTTCAGCACCGAGGTCTGCTCCAAAACCAGCTTCTGTTACGACATAGTCTGCATATTTGAGAGCTAGTTTAGTAGCTAGCACACTGTTACAGCCATGAGCAATATTGGCAAATGGTCCGCCGTGGATGATAGCCGGAGTATGCTCCAAGGTTTGTACCAAGTTTGGATGGATGGCATCTTTGAGAACAGCTGCCATGGCACCTCCAGCCTTGAGGTCTTTGGCTGTCACTGGTTGTCCTTGGTAGTTGTACCCAATAATGATGCGATCGAGGCGTTCTTTGAGGTCAAGGATATTTTCTGAGAGACAGAGAATGGCCATGATTTCAGACGCCACTGTGATGTCAAAACCATCTTCACGAGGAACTCCGTTTGTCTTTCCTTGAAGGCCATCGACAATATGACGGAGTTGACGGTCGTTCATATCGACCACCCGTTTCCAGGTAATGCGACGAGAATCGATGCCCAACTCATTGCCGTGGTGAATATGATTGTCAATCAAGGCTGCAAGGAGGTTGTTGGCAATCCCAATGGCATGGAAGTCTCCGGTAAAGTGAAGGTTGATATCTTCCATTGGAACCACTTGGGCGTACCCGCCACCGGCAGCTCCACCCTTGATCCCAAAAACAGGGCCAAGAGAAGGTTCGCGCAGGGCAATGACGGCTTTTTCACCAATAGCTGAAAGAGCATCGACCAAGCCAACAGAGGTGGTTGTCTTTCCTTCTCCAGCAGGTGTAGGAGAGATGGCTGTCACAAGGATCAGCTTTCCATCTTCCTTATCCTTGAGTTGTTCCAGTTGGTTGCTATCAATTTTTGCCTTGTATTTTCCGTAGAGCGAAATATCGTCTTCGGTCAATCCAAGTTCAGCAGCAATATCGGTGATGGGCTTCATTTGGACAGAATTGGCAATTTCAATATCCGATAAAACCATAGAATCCCTTCTTTCTTTATTTTTATTTGCTAGGTTTAAGATAGACTTTCTAAAATGGTTTGGTAAATATTGTCTGCAAGATCAGAACCGGTTTGGAGAAGTTTGAGTCCCTTACCGTGGTATTCTTGAACGAAATCTTGGTCCTTGATTCCTGAAATGTTGATCAAGACATTGAGCCAAGCCCCTTGAAGGCCAGCTTTAAGATTCAGAGCAGCTACCCCTAGGTCACTAGCCGCATTGGTGTTGGACTTGCTAACAGCTTCTTTGGTGGTTTCAAGAGCCTCAACGATGAGCTCCATCATAGAGAAAGGAGATTCAGTTGCCTGTTTCAAGGCTTGTTGCATAGCTTCGCGACGAGCGGCTTTCTCTTCTTCGGTTTCTTTTGGAAGATCAAAGACAGCTGATACGACGTTGAAAGCTTCTGTATCTTTATCGATGGCTTCTAGTAATTGGTCTTGGAGTTGAGCGCTTTTTTCATGAACCCCTTTGATGTGGTCTTCAAATTCTGCGTATTTTTTCTTTCCAATGGTCAGTTCACAGACCATTTTTGTAAGGGAAATCCCATTTGCAGCGGA
Source organism: Streptococcus parasanguinis (assembly GCF_009717775.1). Classification (GTDB taxonomy): domain Bacteria; phylum Bacillota; class Bacilli; order Lactobacillales; family Streptococcaceae; genus Streptococcus; species Streptococcus parasanguinis_AG. Next base: position 114,930 of record NZ_WMZF01000002.1, read on the forward strand.
TAGGGCAGCAGCAGAACCACCACCTGGAGCTGGAGCATCCGAACCAAGGACCTTGGCAAACTCCGTAATACTTAAGTCAACTAGTTTCATAGAACTCCCTTTCTAACCCAACAAGTGATTTTCCAAGACTTGTTTGCTGTAGTCAAAGTCTTCTAATTGTAAGTAGTATTCAGCAGAGTCGATCAAAGCCTTAGCAGGAGCCAGTCCAATGAGTTCTGTTCCGATGATGCGAACACCATAGCGTTGCGCTTCGAAACGAACGGTTTCCACAACACGATACAATGGGAATTGTTCCAAGTTGACCATGTTGATGGAGACTTGGGCGATGTTGCGATCTTCTAGCATGACACCGATCGCTTTACAGTATTTGTATCCACCGCTTGATCCACGAATGATTTTAGAAATCTTATTGGCAATCTCTAGGTCGTCTGTGTCAAGGTTGATATTGAAAGCAACTAGTGGCATACGGACACCGACAGCTGTAACCCCTGCAGTTGGGTGAATCTTGCGTTCACCGTAGTCTGGCTTCCAGTCTTCTTCCAACAATTTTTCTGGCATTCCTTCAAATTGTCCTTTACGCACTTTGGCCAAGTTCTTCCGTTCTGGGCGAGTTGCAGCATCTTCATAAAGGAAGATTGGAATACCTAATTCACGATTGATGCGTTCGGCTACTTTATTAGCGATCTCAACGCATTCAGCTGTAGTGATATCTTTAACCGGAACGAATGGACAAACGTCTGTTGCTCCCATACGAGGGTGTTCGCCTTCGTGCTTGGTCATATCAATGTTTTCAGAAGCGTATTTCACCAATTGGAAAGCCACTTCTTGAATGCTTTCTTCATCCCCAACGAGTGTAAAGACGCTACGGTTGTGACTGGCATCAGACGAGTAGTCTAGTAAAGTGACACCTGGAATACTTTTTGCTGTAGCTGCTAATCCGTCGATCACAGCCTGATTGCGTCCTTCAGAGAAGTTTGGAATACACTCAACAATTTTTGCCATATGATTACCTCTTTTTATAGGAGAAGTTGGGGAGGAGGAGTCTTTGCATTTTCCTCCCCTTTCTCAGTTTTTATTTTTTGATGTTAAAACAATTTTTGAACGGCTTCTTTGACCAAATCTTCATCTGCCAGATACGGAATGGTGATGTGGTCTGTTCCTGCATGGAGACGGTTGTACTCGATCGCTGTTTCAATGGCATGGTTATTCCGTGCCCAGTTCCGACGAGCAACCCCACCCATAGTGTCCCAGGCAATGGCAGACTTGATGATTTCATCGATCCGGTGGCTACCGTCTAGGACGAGACCAAATCCACCGTTGATAGCTTTACCGATACCAGTACCACCACCGTTGTGGAGAGCAACGAGACTCATACCGCGAGCAGCGTTACCAGCGTAACATTGAACCGCCATATCACAAGTAACGTTCGAACCATCTTTGATGTTTGATGTTTCACGGAATGGAGCATCTGTACCAGATACGTCGTGGTGGTCACGTCCGATCATGACCGGTCCGATCTTGCCTTGGCGAATGAGTTCATTGAATTTCAATGCAATGTTAACACGGCCCATGCAATCTTGATAGAGGATACGTGCTTGTGTACCAACCACCAGTTGGTTCTTTTCCGCATCGCGAATCCAGTTGTAGTTGTCGCGGTCTTGGTAGCGACGAGTTGGATCGATCGCTTCCATGGCTGCATGGTCAGTTGCAATCAAGTCTTCGTGTTTACCGCTGAGGCAGACCCAACGGAATGGACCATAACCATAGTCAAAGAGCATAGGTCCCATGATATCTTCTACATAAGATGGCCAAATGAAGCCGTCCTTGTCATCGAGACCATTCTTAGAAATTTCCTTGATGCCTGAGTCGTAAACAGATTTCATGAAGGCATTACCGTAGTCGAAGAAGTAGGTACCTTTAGCTGTCAAAGCTTTAATCACTGCAAAGTGACGAGCCAAGGTTTCATCGACCAAACGGCGGAAGGTTTCTTTGTCTTCTGCCAGCAAACGTGTCCGTTCTTCAAAACTAATGCCAACTGGGCAATAGCCACCATCATAGACGTTGTGGCAAGAGGTTTGGTCAGACAAGAGATGAACATGGACTTGGTGTTCATTGACATATTCAAGCAAGTCTACGATATTACCATGGTAGGCAATCGAAGTGGATTCACCAGCTTCCAGTGCTGCTTGAGCCAATTTCACAGCTTCTTCGGCACTGTCTGTCACTTGGCTAATCCAACCTTGAGAGTGACGAGTTTCGATCCGAGAGCGGTCCACTTCAGCGACGATGGCCACCGCTTTTGCGATTTCAGCTGCTTTCCCTTGAGCTCCGCTCATTCCACCGAGACCAGATGAAATAAAGAGTTTACCGGTCAAGTCGCCATCATCAGGCACACCGAGTTTAAGACGTCCAGCATTAAGGAGAGTGTTGAAGGTACCGTGAACGATCCCTTGAGGACCAATGTACATCCAGCCACCAGCCGTCATCTGACCGTAGTTGGTAACACCCATTTCTTCAGCAATTTCCCAGTCGCGCATGTTGTCATACTCACCGATCAAGAGACCGTTGGTAATGACGACACGAGGAGCTTCCGGTTTCGATTTGAAGAGGCCCAGAGGGTGACCCGATTCAACCACCAAGGTTTGGTCTTCTGTCATGACTTCCAAGTATTTCTTGATCAAGTTGTACTGCATCCAGTTGGCACAGACAGATCCTGTTTCCCCATAAGTGACCAATTCATATGGATAAAGAGCAATTTCAAAGCTCAAGTTGTTGTCAATCATGACCTGCATAGCCTTAGCAGCTGTGCATTTTCCTTTGTACTCATCGATTGGTTTTCCATAGATGCGATCTTTTGGACGGAAGCGATAGCCATAGATCCGACCGCGAGTTTTTAGTTCTTCCAGAAATTCTGGAATCAACTCTTGGTGGAATTTTTTAGGAATGTAACGCAAAGCATTTTTAAGGGCAATTTCAGTCTGAGCTTGCGTTAAGCGGAAGCCTCTATCAGGTGCTCGACGGATGCCTTCTTGAAAAGTCGCCTTTTCAGGTAGGACATCAAAGTCAAGTTTGACAGACATAGCAGCTGCAATTTCTTTCTCGTCTATAAATGACATAGCAGAACCCTCCTTATAGTTGGACTGTGAATTTGTATTTTCTTTATTGTATCCAAGAAACGTCAATAAAGAGTCAAAAAAAAATATAATTTTTAATAAAGCAAAAAAAAATGAGGGGAAAACTTTTTGACTTTTTTTTGACGCTTTTTCTGTAGAATTGTAAAATGAATAACGATGGAAATAGAAAGGAATGTTTCATATGTCAGCTGATATCCTATTAACCCACTTTAACCAATTGTTTTGTCCGAATGATCTGGGTCATCCTCTCTATGGTAAGGAGATGGCAGAAGCGCAAATCCTTTCCGATGCTTATATTGCCATTAAAGATGGAAAGATTCTTGCAGTTGGGACAGGTCAACCAGACCCAGAACTGATCGATGACCATACGGAAGTGAAATCCTGTGAAGGAAAAGTTGCGACTCCTGGCTTGATTGACTGCCACACCCACTTGGTCTATGGAGGCAGTCGGGAGCATGAATTTGCGAAAAAGTTAGCAGGTGTTTCTTACTTAGACATCCTCGCTCAAGGCGGTGGAATTCTGAGCACGGTTCGGGCGACACGAGAAGCTTCCTTTGACACCCTCTATGACAAGTCCAAACGACTGTTGGATTACATGTTGCGTCATGGGGTGACTACTGTCGAAGCCAAGAGTGGCTATGGTTTGGATTGGGAAACTGAAAAACGCCAACTAGATGTAGTAGCTGCCTTGGATCGTGACCATGAAATTGATCTGGTATCAACCTTTATGGCAGCCCATGCGATCCCAACAGAGTACAAGGGCCGTTCCCAAGAATATTTAGATCTCATTGTGGAACAAATGCTTCCAAAAGTGAAGGAAGAAAAGCTAGCTGAGTTCTGTGATATCTTCTGTGAAAAAGGTGTCTTTACAGCAGATGAATCTCGCTATCTTCTTTCTAAAGCTAAGGAGATGGGCTTCAAGCTACGGATCCATGCCGATGAGATCGAGTCCATTGGTGGTGTTGATGTGGCGGCTGAATTGGAATCTACAAGCGCAGAACACTTGATGGTGATTACGGATGAAGGCATTCAAAAACTAGCTGCAGCAAAAGTGATTGGAAATCTATTGCCAGCTACAACCTTCAGCCTCATGGAAGATACCTATGCACCGGCTCGTAAGATGTTGGACGCTGGCATGGCCATCACCCTAACAACGGACAGCAACCCAGGGTCTTGTCCGACAGCCAATCTCCAGTTTGCCATGCATCTGGGTTGCTTCATGATGCGCCTAACTCCAGTAGAAATTCTCAATGCGGTGACCATCAATGCGGCCTATTCAGTTGATCGTGCTAAAACAATCGGCTCTTTCGATGTTGGCAAACAGGCTGACATTACCATCTTTGATGCACCAAATTTAGATTATCTCTTCTATTTCTTTGCGACAAATCTCGTGACAGATGTCTACAAGAAAGGTCAAAAAGTCATTTAACCTCCTCCATTTCATTTGGGACTTTGCTGGTTTGCAAAAATCAGCAAAGTCTTTTTTTAAAACCTATCCCTGTAGGGAATAGGACCACTTTAGTAGAAAATTAAAATTTGATGTTCAAAGAATATTTTTCTTACTTTCTAATGTACAAAAAGGGAAATTCTTGATAGAATAGAAGTAATATTGAATATTTTCTTCAATATCATCTGTTTGACTGGAAAACAGATTGTTTAAATTATTCATCAAACGAACAGGTTGTTCAACTGACCTGTCTAGAAATTGTGAGGAGACAAGATGACTGTCGATTATAACAGCAAAGCTTACTTGGATAAAGTAGACGCTTGGTGGCGTGCAGCCAACTACATTTCAGCTGCTCAAATGTACTTGAAAGATAACCCATTGTTGAAGCGCGAAGTCGTTGAAAATGACTTGAAAGCTCACCCAATCGGACACTGGGGAACTGTACCAGGGCAAAACTTTATCTATGCTCACTTGAACCGTGCCATCAACAAATACGACTTGGATATGTTCTACATTGAAGGACCAGGTCACGGTGGACAAGTAATGGTATCAAACTCATACTTAGATGGTTCTTATACTGAATTGAATCCAAATATCCCACAAAATGAAGAAGGCTTCAAACACTTGTGTAAGATCTTCTCATTCCCAGGAGGAATTGCTTCTCACGCTGCGCCTGAAACACCAGGATCTATCCACGAAGGTGGAGAACTTGGTTATGCCCTTTCTCACGCTGCAGGTGCTGTATTGGATAATCCAGATGTGATTGCTGCCACAGTTATCGGTGACGGTGAAGGTGAAACAGGTCCATTGATGGCTGGTTGGTTGTCAAATACCTTCTTGAACCCAGTCAACGATGGGGCGATCCTTCCAATCTTCTACCTCAATGGTGGGAAGATCCACAACCCAACGATCTTCGAACGCAAAACAGACGAAGAATTGGCCCTCTTCTTTGAAGGTCTTGGTTGGAAACCAATCTTTGCGAATGTCACTGCAATTTCAGAAGACCATGAAGCTGCCCACGCTTTGTTCGCTGAAAAATTGGACGAAGCAATTGAAGAAATCAAGAAAGTCCAAGCAGAAGCTCGTAAAGGTTCTGCTGAAGAAGCAACTCAACCAGTATACCCTGTCTTGATTGCTCGTATTCCTAAAGGTTGGACTGGTCCAAAAGCATGGGAAGGAACACCAATCGAGGGTGGATTCCGTGCTCACCAAGTGCCAATCCCAGTAGATGCTCACCACATGGAGCATGTCGATGCCCTTCTTTCATGGTTGGAATCTTACCATCCAGCTGAATTGTTCGACGAAACTGGTAAACTAGTTCCTGAAATTGCTGAAATTGCACCAAAAGGTGACCGTCGCATGGCGATGAACCCAATCACAAATGCTGGTGTGATCAAACCAATGAACACAGCTGATTGGAAGAAACATGCCCTTCAATTCAACACACCAGGTGAAATCATGGCTCAAGACATGATCGAATTTGGTAAGTATGCGGCAGACTTGGTAGATGCGAACCCAGATAACTTCCGTATCTTTGGTCCAGACGAAACCAAATCAAACCGTCTTCAAGAAGTCTTCACTCGTACAAGCCGTCAATGGTTAGGACGTATGAAACCTGACTACGATGAAGCCTTGAGCCCTGCTGGTCGTGTCATTGACTCTCAATTGTCAGAGCACCAAGCAGAAGGAATGCTTGAAGGATATGTCTTGACAGGTCGTCATGGATTCTTTGCTTCTTACGAATCCTTCCTTCGTGTTGTAGATTCTATGATCACTCAACACTTCAAATGGTTGCGTAAGTCTAAGACACATACAACATGGCGTAAAAACTACCCAGCCTTGAACTTGATTGCAACTTCAACTGTCTTCCAACAAGACCACAATGGTTACACTCACCAAGATCCAGGTATCTTGACTCACTTGGCTGAGAAAACTCCTGAATACATCCGTGAGTACTTGCCAGCAGATACCAATACATTGCTTGCAGTGATGGACCAAGCCTTCAAGGGAGAAGATGTGATCAACTTGATCGTTTCTTCTAAACACCCACGTCCTCAATTCTACTCAGCAGCTGAAGCGGAAGAATTGGTTCGTGAAGGATACAAGGTGATCGATTGGGCATCAACTGTTTCAGCAGATGAAGAGCCAGATCTTGTCATTGCAGCTGCAGGTACAGAGCCAAACTTAGAAGCTCTTGCTGCTATTACAATCTTGCACAAGGCCTTCCCAGAATTGAAGATCCGCTTTGTGAACGTTATCGATATCTTGAAATTGCGTCACCCATCTGTTGACGCGCGTGGACTTTCAGATGAAGAATTTGACAAAGTCTTCACAACTGATAAACCAGTCATCTTTGCCTTCCATGGTTACGAAGGCATGATCCGTGATATCTTCTTCAACCGTCACAATCATAACCTTCGTGTACATGGTTACCGTGAAAACGGGGATATCACCACACCATTTGATATGCGTGTGATGTCTGAGTTGGATCGCTTCCACTTGGCACAAGATGCAGCTAATGCAGCTCTTGGAGATGCAGCAAGCGCATTTGCAGCGAAGATGGATGAAACAATCGCCTTCCACCATGACTACATCCGTGAAAACGGAGATGACATTCCAGAAGTTCAAAACTGGAAATGGGAAAACGTGAATAAATAAGAAAAGAGAGTGGGACAGAAATCGGTAATTCGTTAGAATTCGATTTCGTCGTCCCACCTCCGCACAGTTGAGTAGGGCTGTAAAAGCTGATGAAATCAGCGTAGTAGAGCCCACTCAACCACTGCGTCTTGCTCGACAATCCAAAAATAATTGAGAGGCTAGGACTTTTGTCCCAGCCTCTTTTGTGATGAACAGCAAGTAACAAAAGGAAGAGGATGAGAATAGATGTTCGGAAATCAAGCGTTTTCTGATAAAATTGTAAGAGTTTCCAGGAAAATATTGAAGTAAAACCGAAAAAATAGTAAAATGGAAGAGCTGATTGCAGCAAATCAACTGTTCTGCGTTCTCCTTTTTGGAGAAGTGTTTTACATTAGAAAATGGAGTATTCTATGAAGAAAAAAATTATCTTGAAAAGCAGTATCCTAGCGGTCGCTGCGGGTCTTAGTGTTTTTGCGATCAATAGCGTTTTTGCAGACGAATTGCCCGTGCAGTTCATGGGCGTTAATGACTTCCACGGTGCCTTGGAACAAACAGGGACAGCTCGTTTAGAAGGCGAAACTGTGAAAAACGCAGGAACAGCCCCACTTTTGGCAACCTATTTGAACGATTCGCAAAAAGACTTTGAAACGGAGAATGCCGGAACGCCAAATGCCAGTATCCGTGTGCAAGCTGGAGATATGGTCGGCGCAAGTCCAGCCAACTCTGCCCTCCTTCAAGATGAACCAACTGTAAAAGTCTTCAATGAAATGAACTTTGAATACGGAACCCTTGGAAATCACGAGTTTGACGAAGGACTTGGTGAATTCAACCGGATCATGAAGGGAGAAGCCCCAACACCTGGTCAATTCAACAAGATCGTCGATGAGTATCCTCATGAAGCTTCCAAACAAGAAGTTGTAATTGCCAACTTGGTTGACAAGGATACCAACAAAATCCCATTTGACTGGAAACCTTATACCATCAAAGAAATCCCAGTCAACGATAAGACCGTTAAGGTCGGATTTATCGGGGTTGTTACGACAGAATTCCCAAATCTTGTCTTGCGTAAAAATCATGAACAATACCGTGTTTTGGATGAAGCAGAATCGATTGCCAAATATGCGCGTGAATTAAATGACCAAGGAGTTCATGCGATTGCTGTCTTGGCCCACGTTGCTGCCACTAGTAAGAATGGTGTAGCAGAAGGTCCGGCTGCAGACATGATCAAAAAATTAAACCAAATCTATCCTGAAAACTCAGTGGATATCGTCTTTGCAGGTCATAACCACCAATATACAAACGGGATGGTTGGAAATACCTTGATCGTTCAAGGTACGTCTCAAGGGAAAGCTTACTCGGATGTCCGTGGTGTCCTAGATACAGATACAGCTGACTTTGTCAAAGCTCCAACTGCTAAAATTATTGCGGTGGATCCATCGAAAGGCAAAGCAAAAGATGCCAAGGTTCAAGCGATCATCGATGATGCCAATGCGACGGTTAAAAAAGTAACAGAAGCAAAAATCGGTACAGCAGACAAAGCTGAAAATATTACACGTGAGTTGAATGCGCAAAAAGAAAGTGCTGTTGGAGATTTGGTCACAGCAGCGCAACTAGATATTGCCAAAAAATCAGGTTATCCAGATGTTGACTTTGCCTTCACCAATAATGGAGGAATCCGTGCAGACCTCGTGGTGAAACCAGACGGAACAGTCACTTGGGGTGCAGCTCAAGCGGTGCAACCATTTGGAAATATCCTCCAAGTAGTCGAAATTACCGGAGACCAAATTTATAAAGCTTTGGACCAACAATATGATGAGAAAGAGCTTTACTTCTTGCAAATGGCAGGGATCAAGTACACCTATACAAAACCAGCCGATGCAACAGAAGAAAATCCATATAAGGTTGTGAAAGCTTACAAGGCAGATGGAACCGAAATTGATCGCAACAAGACCTACAAGGCGATTATCAATGACTTCTTGTATGGTGGTGGTGATGGATTCTCAGTCTTCCGCGATACAAAATTGATCGGTGCGATTAATCCAGATACTGAAGTCTTTATCCAATACATCGAAGATGTGAATAAGGCAGGGAAGAAATTGTCTGCTTCAATCTTGGGCAACAAGACCTTTGTGGAAAAAGTGGAAGAAGAAACACCTACTCCAGAACCACAACCAACCCCACAACCAACTCCAGAACCACAACCACAGCCAGCGCCAGTTGATCCAGTAAGTCCTGTAAATCCAGTCCATCCTGTGGCTCCAGTGTCTCCTGTTACCCCAACTCCTCAACCTGAAACTCCAGTAACTCCAGCTCAACCAGCTGCAAGCGAAACAAAAGAAGTGGCAACAAACAAACCAGTCGCTGTCACTTATCATACAGGTGGTCAAGCGGAAGTAGTTGCTACACCGGCAACCGGTCTTCCAAAAACAGGTCAAGATGAATTGGCTTCAACCGTCCTTAGCCTCTTTGGTATGACCTCACTAGCTTTAGCAGGCTTTGTAGCCAGCAAAAAACGTGAAGGCTAAGTTCTTCATCCGTTAACTTACCCTAAAAAACGTCCGTTCTATAAAGAAACGGACGTTTTTGATGTCTTAGGCTGTTTTCTCCACCCAGACACTGCGGACAAAGAAGAGGCTGATCAGAGCTAGTGCTAGAAAGGCGACTCCAAGGTAATAATAGGGTTGATCCATTGTAGTAGATCGACCAGAGAGGTTGACAATCCCTCTGTAGAGGGCCCCGGCTGTGAGCGTAGCCACTCCTGAATTCCAAAGATTGAGACTCAGGCGAGAGAGGCCTTTCACCATGAACTGTAGAGCCACTAGTAGGGCACCACCGATCAAAGGTATTAAGAAGAGATAGTGCATGAAGGCAGAGGTTTCGCCAAAACTAAAGTGTTCATAGATGCGACTTCCAACGAAGAAGAAAGCTGAAATTAGAGAATACCAGAGAATCGTTTTTTTCAACCGTTGTTTGATAGGATTAGTAACCGATGTAGACAATGTCACTCACCGCCCTTTCTGAGATAGTACCATTTGTTGTTGGTTTGTTAATAACTTGGCCATTGAAGTAAAGGGTAGAAGATCCACCCCCATCCAGGTTGTAGGCTGTTTTAACACCATAAGACTTCATCACTTCTGCTAATTGGTAGAGAGACAGGCCTTGGCTTTCTGAAGTCCGTCCGTCTGACACGACGATAATGTAGTGGTTTTCATCGATGATCCCAATCGCTGTCCGTGGATTTGACGCCATAGATTGCCCGACCTCTGAGTTGGTATCGACGGTAATTTCTCCATTTTCAACTAAGGAAGGACCGAAAGCGAGGAGATTGACGACCCCGTCTTTGACCAATTGATCCGCAGAGATCTCATCTTCGTAGATAATTTTGAAGGATCCATCCTTGTAAATGGCTAAGTCACCATTGCTTGAATCTTCCCGAACGGTATCGCGGTAGACCACTCCATTTCGGATGACGTATCCTGTACTGTTAGCCCCGTAATAGTCACCATTCACTGCTAGAATGGCACTGTTGTTGGCAGCTGTGACAGAGGTCTTGGCTGTCACGTTGGTTCCGTATGTGTTTTGTGCAAAGGCTGTTTTGAGGTAGTCAGATGAGCTGACTGTAATATCTGCAATGTAAACCTGGGTATTTTCAATCGTTTTTTCTGTTAGGCTCACCTGGATATTGTCATCTGAATAGCTAGTATCGGTCGTTGTTGCCGATGCAGCTGCTTTTTTTGCTGCCTTGGTGTCCGTAGTCGTAGCTTTTACGGTTTGGATGGCATCGGATAAGACAAAAGTCTTGAGCATCGAGTAGCTAAAACTGCTGGTTAAAAGAAGGCCAAAGCAGGCAGCATAGGTGTAGGATTTTTTAAAGAATTTCATGGTGGGGAGCTGTCCTTTCTTTGAAGATTACTTTTTTCTGGATCACCCATGAGACCAGAAAGAGGAGGAAGCCAACGACAATTTTACTGATCAGGAGATTGAGCCCGAAAGCAGTATAGAAGAGTCGAATCAAGAGCGTATCGAGAATAAAGAGGCCGAGGGCTAGACCAAAGTAGCCACTTCCTGTTTTAGCGACGCTGTCTTTATTCTTAAAGACCAGGTGCTTGTTAGTCGAGTAGTTAAAAATGGAACTCGTCACACGAGCGATCCCGTTCGCTAGGAGAATGCGAAGACTAATGGGCACGGCCATCATCACGAAAAGGAAGAAAGCGTAGACCAAGTAGTCTACGATAAAACTACTTAGAGAGGAGAGGGCAAACTTAAACATGTCCTTGTAGATCATGAGGCCATCTCGGATAGGACGGAAGTGGGAACCTTCATTGTCATTGATGTAGACTGTTTCAATCGGAACTTCTAGGATGGGGAAGGACTTGCTTGCTGCAAGGAGAACATTCATCTCATATTCATAACGCCGTCCGTCAACCTCAAGCATGAAAGGCAAGAGATTCGTAGTAAAAGCCCGTAAGCCTGTTTGGGTATCGCTGACCGCCACTCCGGTTTGTTGTTTGAAGAGAAAGCGAGTCAATTTATTCCCGAAAGCAGAACGCAAAGGAACTTTTCCAGAGAAGGCGCGGGCTCCTAGAATAAGTGTTCCAGGATGCTCTTGAGATTGGTTAACAACCCTGAAAATATCCCAAATTTTGTGCTGACCGTCTGCATCAGCTGTAACAATGCTTCCATAGGTACCTCTTTCTAGGATGTAGGCATAAGCAGTCTTGAGAGCTTGCCCTTTTCCTTGGTTGTGCTCATGAGTCAGAACTGTCGCAAGACCCTCTAATTTGTCAAAAATTACTTTCTTGTCAGCGTCACTCCCATCGTCGACCACGATGATGTGGAGATCGCTCTTAGCGTGGACCAAGCGAACCAGTTTGACAAGATTCAGATCTGGTTGATAGGCGGGGATGATAAGATAATTCATAATCGTTCCTCGTTTCTTGAGATTTGTTGTAGCTAGTATAAAGACTCAAGCTTAAAGCTAACTGATATCAGTTTTCTTTAAGGAAAGAGGAGAAAGAAGGGAAAGAGTTTTTTCTATAAAATGTCATATTTTAGGACATTTCTTTCTTTTTTCTCAAAGGGAACGGCAAAAATCATTTTTCAAATCCTAAAGATAATTCTTGCCTTTGTTCGAAAAGTCTGGTATAATAGTTTCTTGTGAGTAAACCTCACTTACCCCTTGCAAAGACAGGGGGTCATTAGTCCAAAAGGAGGAACATTATCAATGGCTAAATACGAAATTCTTTATATTATTCGTCCAAACATTGAAGAAGAAGCTAAAAACGCTTTGGTAGCACGTTTCGATTCTATCTTGACTGACAACGGTGCAACTGTTGTTGAATCAAAAGATTGGGAAAAACGTCGTCTTGCATACGAAATCCAAGATTTCCGTGAAGGACTTTACCACATCGTAAACGTTGAAGCGAACGACGCTGTAGCTCTTAACGAGTTCGACCGTCTTTCAAAAATCAACGGTGACATTCTTCGTCACATGATCGTAAAAGTTGACGCGTAAGAAATCATCAGAGGTGACTTATGATTAACAATGTTGTACTTGTCGGTCGTATGACCCGTGATGCTGAACTTCGCTACACTCCAAGCAATCAAGCAGTTGCTACTTTCAGCCTAGCTGTCAACCGCAACTTCAAGAGTCAAAATGGAGAGCGCGAAGCCGATTTCATCAACTGTGTGATCTGGCGTCAGCAAGCAGAAAACTTAGCCAACTGGGCTAAGAAAGGTGCTTTGATTGGGATTACCGGTCGCATTCAAACACGTAATTACGAAAACCAGCAAGGTCAACGTGTTTATGTCACTGAAGTCGTAGCAGACAGCTTCCAACTATTGGAAAGCCGTGCAGCACGCGAAGGGCATGCAGGTGGTGGCTATTCATCAGGCAACGGTGGTTTTGCTGGAAATGCAACTCCAAGCTTTGGTGGATCTGAACCAAGCAATGTAGCGCCAAACTTTGGTCGTGAAGAAAATCCATTTGGAGCGAATCCAATGGATATCTCAGACGACGATCTTCCATTCTAAGAATGGGTTTAACGAATTAAAACTATAAAGGAGAATTAAACATGGCTCAACAACGTCGTGGCGGATTCAAACGCCGTAAAAAAGTTGATTACATCGCAGCAAACAAAATCGAATATGTCGATTACAAAGATACTGAGCTTCTTAGCCGTTTCGTTTCAGAACGTGGGAAAATCCTTCCTCGTCGTGTAACTGGAACTTCAGCGAAGAACCAACGTAAAGTAACAACAGCTATCAAACGCGCTCGCGTAATGGCTTTGATGCCTTTCGTAAACGAAGATTAAAAAAGAGGTCCAGTGGACCTCTTTTTCACGAGCTTGAAAACAAGAAAGCGAGTAAGACCCTGGTGGGTCTTTTTTTCAGGTCCGGTGGACCTCTTTGACCTTTCCCTAGCTCTAATCGTGTTATAATGTGGGAAGAAATGTATCAAGGAGGGAACTATGAAGGAAGGTGTAATCATCAGGAGGATGATAAAGGCAGATATTGAGCACATCTCTCAAGCCTTTATCCACCAAGGGTGGCCAGGTAGAGAGGATATCTTGACTAGCTATTTTCAAGAGCAGGAGAATAGAGAGAGGGACGTATTAGTAGCTGAGTCGGATGGATTTGTGGCAGGCTATATCACTATATTGCCTGCTGCCAAGCACGGCCCTTTCGTGGGAGTCTATCCTGAACTATCTGATTTTAATGTTTTTGAACCATTTAGAAATCGAGGGATTGGGAATCAACTCTTAGAGGAGGCAGAAAAAAGAGTCCGGCTACTATCAGAGATTGTTACTTTAGGGGTTGGTTTACACTCGGGTTATGGCCCAGCTCAAAGACTGTATGTCAAACGGGGCTATATCCCAGATGGATCTGGGGTTTGGTTTAGTGATCACCCCTTAGCCCCTTACAGTTCTTGTGAAAACAATGATGACTTAGTCCTCTATTTTTCAAAAAGATTGAACAGGGAAATACAGTAAAACAAAAACGGATGAAAACTTCATCCGTTTCTTTTTAGCGACGAGTTGCGGGTGCTGTGCTCGAACTTTTAATATTAAAGCGTTTCTTGAGGTAGAAGCGAAGGACAAGTGCTAAAGCTCCTAAAACGATGGCAAGGACATCTGGAATAGTTGGGTTGAGAACCTGTGGGAGTAGGGAAGTAAAGGACAAGACAATGACCCAAAGGAACATGACTCCAACAAGAATCGGCATGGATTTCCAAAGAGAGGGACGCTCGCTGCGATCTTTGGTGCCATCCATATACTGATAGAAGAAGTAGTACATGAGATACAAGAGCAGGGCCCCTGTCAAACTTCCAAGAATCAAGGTGATCAACCCATAGCCAGTACGACGCGGTGCGACCAAGTTCATAAAGGCGCTAATCGCAGCAAAAACACCAAAGATAAAGAGGAAGGAATCCAAAATCATGAGAGAGGGAGCATCGTTTAATTTCGGATGCTCTTTTTCATAGCGTTCTTTCTCGCTGAAAGAATTCGCCCATACAGTTGGAGCTCCAAAAAGGGTCCGTGCCGGAATTCCTTTTCCTTGGTTTTCATGGATAGCTGGAAGAATTTCTTGGATGAGGCTTTCTGCTTCTTCCTCTGTCTTTCCGTTTTCAAGCAATTGGTGTTTGGCGATCCGGATAAATTCTTGATTTTTCTTACTAAGTTGATGAAGGTCGGTTTGAGACATAGTTACTCCTTTGATGTACAAGTTTGGTTAGAACCATTTTTTATGGATGAGGTAGACGACGAGAGACCCGGTCAGGGCAAAGGCGATGAAAATGATCAGCCAGAAGGCGTTTGGTTCTCCATTGAGCGGTAATTCATTGTCTTTGAAGTTCATCCCGTAGGCCGAGAAAATCATGGTTGGGATGGACATGACGATGGTCACCATGGCCAAGGTCTTCATGATGTTATTCTGGTTGTTGGAGATGATTGATGCGAAGGTATCGGTCATGGAGTGGAGGATGTTTCCATAAATATCCGCCATCTCAATGGCTTGCTGGGTTTCGATCAAGGTATCTTCCAGTAGATCTTCGTCTTCTAGGTATTTCTTGATGTTGCTAGTGGCACTGGTCAATTTCTTGATCACGCGCTCATTGGTTTTCAGTGAGGCCTTAAAGTAGACGATGGTTTTTTCTAACTCCATCAACTCAATCAGCTCTTCATTACGCGTTGATTTGTGCAATTGGCTTTCAATCTGTTCGCTCTTTCGATCCAGGGTACGAAGCGCAGATAAGTAGAGTTCAGCATTGCGATAGAGGATCTGAAAGATAAAGCGTGACCTCATAAAGGTATAGAAATTCCGCAAGCGTCGGTTGATAAAGATATCGAGAAGCGGCAATTTCTCCAAGCAAGTCGTGATGATAGCCTCTTCTGTTAGGATGATTCCCAAAGGGATGGTGACATAGTAGGTCTGATTGTTCCGCTCTTCCTTGATGGGAACGTCTACGATAATCAAGGTATACTCATCTTCGATGGTCATACGGGACATTTCTTCCGCATCGAGTGGTGCCCGTAAGTCTGCAATATCGATATTAAAAGCAGAGGCGATTTCCATCGATTCACTTTGAGAAGGGTTAACAAGGTTGATCCAGCTACCAGGTTCCAGCGTCTCTATTTCTTTAAATTCAGTCGTTGTCGATAAAAAGACCTGTTTCATGGTGCCTCCCCTTGTTTTTTTACACCTTAACATTATATCAGAAAAAGGACGGTTTTGGATAAAAGAATACTAAAAAATTTGTTATAATGGAGGTTAACAAAAAGGTGATTAGAGTAAGAACATGCAAGATAAAATTGTCATTCATGGGGCACGCGCCCATAATTTAAAAAATATAGACGTGGAAATTCCACGGGACAAATTAGTCGTGGTGACGGGTTTGTCTGGATCTGGAAAGTCCAGTCTGGCCTTTGATACTCTCTATGCAGAAGGCCAGCGCCGCTACGTGGAGAGCTTATCAGCCTATGCCCGGCAATTCTTGGGAAATATGGAAAAGCCAGATGTGGACTCCATTGACGGCTTGAGTCCAGCCATTTCCATCGACCAAAAAACGACCAGTAAAAACCCCCGTTCTACAGTGGGGACGGCAACAGAGATCAATGACTACCTGCGCCTGCTCTATGCGCGTGTAGGGACCCCTTATTGTATCAATGGGCATGGAGCGATTACCGCTTCTTCGGTTGAGCAAATTGTCGATCAAGTCTTAGAATTACCAGAGCGCCAACGCCTGCAAATTCTAGCTCCTATTATTCGCAAGAAAAAAGGCCAGCACAAGAATATCATTGAAAAGGTGCAAAAAGACGGCTATGTCCGGGTGCGGGTCGATGGTGAGATCTATGATGTGACAGAGGTTCCAGAACTATCTAAAAGCAAGCAGCACACGATTGAAGTGGTTGTGGACCGAATCGTGATCAAAGAGGGCATTCGCTCGCGGCTCTTTGATTCGATTGAAGCAGCTCTTCGGATTGCGGATGGTTATGTCGTGATTGATACCATGGATGGCAAAGAGCTACTCTTTTCTGAGCATTATGCTTGTCCAGTCTGTGGCTTTACCGTTCCTGAATTAGAGCCCCGCCTCTTTTCTTTCAATGCGCCTTTTGGATCTTGTCCAGACTGTGATGGGTTGGGTATTAAGCTAGAGGTGGACTTGGATTTGGTGGTGCCAGATGATCGCTTAACCCTTCGCGAAGGAGCACTTGCTCCTTGGAATCCGATCTCTTCCAACTACTATCCACAGATGTTGGAGCAGGCCATGATCCACTTTGGCGTTGATATGGACCAGCCTTTTTCCAATCTTTCTCAAGAAGAAAAGGACTTGGTCCTCTATGGTTCAAATGGCAAGGAATTCCACTTCCACTATGAAAATGAGTTTGGTGGGGTTCGAGATATTGAGATTCCTTTTGAAGGGGTCGTAAACAACATTCACCGTCGTTTCCGTGAGACCAATAGTGATTTCACCCGCAACCAAATGCGCTCTTATATGAACGAATTGACCTGTGCGACCTGCCACGGCTACCGTCTCAATGACCAAGCTCTCTCTGTTCGTGTCGGAGGAGAAAAGGGGATGCATATCGGGGAAGTGTCAGATCTATCAATTGCGGACCACTTAAAAGCCGTGGACCAGCTGGTCTTAACGGACAATGAAGCTACGATTGCAAGACCGATCCTAAAAGAGATCAAGGATCGCTTGACCTTCTTAAACAATGTGGGGCTCAATTACTTGACCTTGTCACGATCGGCTGGAACCTTATCAGGTGGAGAAAGCCAGCGCATTCGCTTGGCAACCCAGATCGGGTCCAACCTCTCTGGTGTCCTTTATATCTTGGATGAGCCGTCTATCGGCCTCCATCAAAGGGACAATGACCGCCTGATTGCCAGTCTCAAGAAAATGCGCGATTTAGGCAACACCTTGATCGTCGTCGAACATGATGAAGATACCATGAGAGAGGCAGACTACCTGATCGACGTCGGCCCAGGTGCCGGTGTCTTTGGGGGAGAGATCGTTGCGGCAGGAACTCCAAAGCAGGTAGCTCGCAACAGCAAATCCATCACTGGACAGTACTTGTCCGGCAAACGCAAGATTCCAGTTCCAACAGAACGCCGTTCAGGAAATGGCCGTTCTATTGAAATTACTGGAGCCAGTGAGAATAACTTACAAGACATCACAGCGCGTTTTCCTTTGGGCAAATTTATCGCAGTCACTGGAGTTTCCGGTTCTGGGAAATCGACCTTGATCAATAGCATCTTGAAAAAAGCCATCGCTCAAAAGCTCAACCGCAATTCGGAAAAACCAGGGAAATACAAGACCATTCAGGGGATTGAGCATATCGATCGCTTGATCGACATTGATCAAAGCCCGATCGGTCGGACCCCTCGTTCCAATCCAGCAACTTATACAGGCGTCTTCGATGACATTCGAGATCTCTTTGCTCAGACCAATGAAGCCAAAATTCGGGGCTATAAAAAAGGCCGCTTTAGTTTCAATGTCAAGGGTGGGCGTTGCGAAGCCTGCTCAGGAGATGGCATCATCAAGATTGAAATGCACTTCTTACCAGATGTCTTTGTTCCTTGTGAAGTTTGCCATGGACGTCGTTACAATAGTGAGACCCTCGAAGTCCACTACAAGGAAAAAAATATTGCAGAAGTGCTGGATATGACGGTCAATAAGGCAGTTGAATTCTTCAAGCACATTCCAAAAATTGAACGCAAACTCAAGACCATCCAAGATGTGGGCTTGGGCTATGTAACGCTGGGGCAGCCAGCGACCACCCTTTCAGGTGGGGAAGCGCAGCGGATGAAGTTGGCTTCTGAATTGCACAAGCGCTCTACAGGAAAATCCTTCTATATCTTGGATGAACCAACGACCGGACTCCATACCGAAGACATTTCTCGCTTGATCAAAGTCTTAGAGCGTTTTGTGGATGATGGCAATACAGTCCTTGTGATTGAGCACAATTTAGATGTTATTAAGACAGCAGACCATATCATCGATTTAGGACCAGAAGGTGGTGTTGGTGGTGGAACCATTATTGCGACCGGAACACCAGAAGAAGTAGCAGCAAATCCTGCTAGCTATACAGGACAATATTTGAAAGGAAAACTACAATGAATCAACGGATCAGCAACTTAAGAAACAAAATGAAAGCTCAAAACCTCAAAGCGGTGTTGATTAACAATTTGAAAAATGTTTATTATTTGACCAATTTTTGGGGTTCAAACGGGACCGCTTTGGTGACAGAAGAACGTGTGGTACTCTTTACAGATTCGCGCTACACCATCCATGCCCATGCGACTTGTTTCCCCTTTGTAGAGATTGTGGAAACCCGCGATGAGTTGACTGCAGCTGCAGAGATCGTTAAGGACCTTGAAATCAAAGAACTTGGTTTTGAGGACGAAGTGACGGTGGCCTACCATGCCCGCATGGCTTCTGTTTTCAGTGGCATCAGCCTTCAATCCCTAGCGAACTTTGTCATGGAATTGCGCTTGATTAAAGATGAAACGGAGATTGCGGCCATTAAAAAAGCTTGTAGCATCTCTGACCAAGCCTTCCATGATATTTTGGATTATATCAAGGTAGGGAAAACGACAGAGTTGGAAGCAGCGACTTTCCTAGATTTTAGAATGCGGGAGTTGGGAGCTTCTGGTGTATCTTTTGATATTATTTCAGCAGCTGGTGAACGCTCTGCCATGCCTCACGCGACTCCAAGTGATCGGGTGATTTCAGCAGGAGATGCCTTGACCCTTGATTTTGGTTGCTTGTATAACCACTATGTCAGCGATATGACACGGACAATCTATGCAGGACATGTCAGCGACAAGGAAAGAGAAATTTACGAAACAGTTTTGAAAGCCAATCAAGCCTTGATTGATGCGGCTAAAGATGGACTTGGCTTCCGTGATTTTGATAAAATTCCACGTGATGTGATCGAGGCAGCCGGCTATGGTCAATACTTTACTCATGGAATCGGTCATGGAATTGGGCTAGATATCCACGAAGAACCATATTTCAGCCAAACGTCTAAAGAAGCGATTCAAGCAGGGATGGTCTTAACAGATGAGCCAGGTATTTATATCGAAGGTCTCTCTGGTGTGCGGATCGAAGATGACCTCTTGATCACAGAAACAGGCTGTGAAGTCTTGACCCTTGCTCCTAAAGAATTGATTGTCCTATAAAATAGACAGTATTTTCTTAACCCCTGTGTAACAAACAAAGATAAGAAATGAGGCCTATGAAAAAACGAATTTTAGTATTGGGAATTCTTCTAGTAGCCCTTCTATTTGCATTTGCTCCTTCTGCCCATGCTGGTGTCGGCAATACGCATAGTGGTGGTAGTAGCACTATTCATTCTGGCGGTGGTGGTGGTAGTAGCTGGTCTGGAGGTGGCAGTAGCTGGTCTGGTGGCAGTAGCTGGTCTGGTGGATCCAGTAGCTACAGTTCTAGTTCTGGATCAGACTCTGGTGGGGCGGTAGCAGTTGTCGCCATCATTGGATTGATTGGATTTGTCTATAATATTGCAAAAGAGGCTAATGAGAGTGATGATTCGTCCTATTCAAATAGTGGTCCAAAACGGACAACCGAAGAACGGGCTGGTCGACCAATTGAGAACAACTATGAAGCGATTCGTCGCATCCGTAAACTGGATCCAATGTTTGATGAAGACCGCTTCTTGTCGCAAGTTAAGCTGGTTTATCTTCAATTGCAGTCTGCCTGGACAGAAAAAGATTGGAATTCCGTGCGGAATCTAGAAAGTACGAGTCTTTATGAGCAACACTTGACGCAGTTGCAAGAGCATATTCGCGCCAAAACAACCAATGTTCTTGAGCGCGTGCGTGTGGAAGATTCGAAGATCAAAGACTTTATCGAAAATCCAGATGGTAATGACCGCATCGAAGTCATTCTGTCATCGACAATGAGAGATTACATCCGAAATGATGAAACGGGTCGTGTGATCGAAGGGGATCCAACCAAAGATCTCTTTACTGTTTACCGCATGGTCTTCCTCCGTGAACATGGAGCGCAGACAGAGATCATTAAGAATTCAGAAGTCGTTAGTGATCATTGTCCGAACTGTGGTGCGCCATTGACGATTGATTCAATCGACAAGTGTGAATATTGCCAAGCATCCTTGAAGCACAATCCAAAAGATTGGGTCTTGGATGTCTACGAAGTTGTGGATGAAATTGAATTCTACAGATAGGAGAATGTATGGGATTTATTAAAGCAGCCCTTTCAGCGGGCATTTCAAGTTTTCAAGATAGTAAATTTAAGGAAGCCATTACCTTGCCGGAAGCTGTTCCAGCAACAGCTTTGGCCATTAAGGGACAGCTCTTGACCAAAGATCCAGATGGGCGCTCTCGTCAGAGCAACCAAAATACAGGTCTATTGACAGATGGCTCTGTTGTCATCGTTCCCCAAGGATATGTTGCTCTCTTGGTCAATAATGGAACGTTTCTAGGAGACCTTCTAGAAGCAGGGAGCCACGAATGGCAAGCCGGTGAAAATGCCTGGTTGTTTGAAAAGGGTGGTGTGAAAGGAACGTGGGATCAGTTCAAGAATCGTTTCTCATTTGGAGGCCAAGTGGTCACCCAACAAGAAATTATTTTTGTGCGGATGCAACCTTTTACAGGAAATAAATTTGGCACTCAAAATCCAGTCGAGTATTTTAGCGACCGTTACCAACAACTTCTTAGTATTCGTTTTTATGGTCTTTATGATGTTAAAGTAGCAGATCCTGTACTCTTTTACATCAGTGCAGTCAGTCGTCAAATCACTACAGATAAGCCATTTACCTTGGAAGATGTGGCTCAGGGAACCTTACGCCAAAACCTGGCTCCAAAAATTGCAGTGGCCATTTCAAAATATACAGCAGAAAATAAGGCGGACATTTACAATATCAATGCGGACCAAGATGTCTTCAATGAAGTTGCAAAACGCGAAGTCAACAAAACTTGGACAGAATTATATGGTATCGAATTAACCAATGTCCTCATCGAAGATTTGAGCTACGATGCAGACAGTATGGCCAAGGTCAATAAACTGGACAGTGAATTGGCAGCGATGAAGTACAATACCATTGAAATCGAAGAACGTCGTGCTCGCAATGAAGCCTTGGTCGCAGCTGCTAAAAATGAAGGTGGTAATGGCATGAACATGATCATGGGGATGAACTTGGGTCAAGCCCTTGGCAATGACCTTCAAAAACAAGCCTCTCCAGCTCAAGACAAGCCTCATACCTTCTACATTGAAGTAGATGGAAAGTATGTCCATGTCACCAAAGATGCGGATGGCAATATTGTGCCTGTGGATCAATAAGGAATTGTGAAGATGGAGTTGGAGATGTAGAGATTCGAAGGACTCGTTTCTGCAATCTCTCTCCGCCTTCTAGCCTTCCTAAAAAGGGAAAATTGCTGTTTGAGAAAAATCAAATAGTGTGTTACAATAAAGAGTAATCTATTTTTAAAAAAGAGGTAATAAAACATGATTGAAGCAAGTAAATTGAAAGCTGGTATGACTTTTGAAACAGCTGACGGAAAATTGATCCGCGTTTTGGAAGCTAGCCACCACAAACCAGGTAAAGGAAACACTATCATGCGTATGAAATTGCGTGATGTCCGTACTGGTTCAACATTTGATACAAGCTACCGTCCAGAAGAAAAATTTGAACAAGCGATTATCGAAACTGTCCCAGCTCAATACTTGTACAAAATGGATGATACAGCCTACTTCATGAACACGGAAACATATGACCAATATGAAATTCCAGTTGTGAATGTAGAACAAGAATTGCTTTACATCCTTGAAAATTCAGAAGTAAAAATTCAATTCTACGGAAGCGAAGTGATCGGTGTAACAGTTCCTACAACTGTTGAATTAACTGTTGCAGAAACTCAACCATCTATCAAAGGTGCTACAGTGACTGGTTCTGGTAAACCTGCTACAATGGAAACTGGTTTGGTCGTAAACGTTCCTGACTTCATCGAAGCTGGACAAAAATTGGTCATTAACACTACTGAAGGAACTTACGTTTCTCGTGCATAAGAGACATCTCAGGGTGTCAAATAGAAAGGAACTTCTATGGCAACTGAACAATTTGGTGACATCGTTATTGCACCACGTGTATTAGAAAAAATTATTGCGATTGCGACAGCAAAAGTAGAGGGTGTCTATTCGCTTGAAAACAAGAGTGTTTCAGATAGCTTATCCAAACGCTCCCTTGGACGTGGCGTCTACCTTCATACAGAAGAAGATGGTCAAGTTTCAGTAGACATCTATCTCTATTTAGAATATGGAGTGGCTGTACCATCTGTCGCTGTAGCCATTCAAAAAGCGGTTAAGTCTGCAGTTTATGATATGGCAGATGTAACCTTGGATGCTGTCAACATTCACGTTGTTGGTATCGCAACGGAAAAATCTCCAAAACCAGACTTGAAAGACTTGTTTAATGAGGACTTCCTCAATGACTGATGAAATTTTATTAGAATCACGTCGAGATTTGCGTGAGCGTGCCTTCCAAGCCTTGATGGCCTTGGAATACGATGGAGACATTGTTGAAGCTTGTCGCTTTGCTTATCTACATGACAAGGACCTAGCAGAAGACAAAGAAGTCGATCTTCCTGCCTTTCTCATGAATCTCGTGACGGGTGTCTATCAGTCAAAAGATCAACTAGACCAACAAATCGGTCAACATTTGAAAACCGGCTGGACTGTTGAGCGCTTGACCTTGGTAGAGAAAAATATCCTTCGTCTGGGAATTTATGAAATGACAGAGTTTGATACACCACAGATCGTCGCAGTCAATGAAGCGGTGGAATTGGCCAAGGCCTTTTCAGATGAAACCTCTTCACGATTTGTCAACGGTGTCCTCAGTCAATTTGTGACAGAAGAATAAGTAAAAAGGGAGTGGGAAAGAACTCCAACTAGTTAAAAGAGTTCGTTTTCCCACCCCCGCACAGTTGATTAGGTCATCTTTGGAGCTTAAAAGGCGAACAAAGATGCCAATCAACCACTGCGTCATACAGTTATTTCTATTATATATAAAAGGCTAGACAGTTTTTGCCCAGCCTTTTTTTGACGAATAACAACCCCTACAGTATAGAACTGTAGGGGTTGTTTTAGACACTTTTTCCAGAGTGGAGACTAACGGGCAAGAAATAACCGGTAGTCGCTACTTTTTTTCCTTCGATCTTTTGGAGTAAAAGATCCACCATGAGGATAGCAATGTCTTCGAGGGGTTGTTGGATGGTTGTCAGTTCAGGTGTATAGGTCTCGATGAACTGGGTTCCATCATAACCAATCACTTTCAAATCCTGAGGAATCTGAATATCTAATTCTCTAGCGACTTTCATGATCAAGATCGCCGTCAAATCATCGGAGGCAAAAATAGCGTCTGGTTTGTGGTGGGTTAAAATCTGTTTGATTTCCATTTCTTTGCGAATAGGGGAGAAATCACTGGAAACATTGATGATCATGGACTCAGGTAGAACTGATGCAAATCCCGCATGACGCAAGCCAGTTGGGGAGTTGGAGTTGTCATTACCTGTGATCATGATAATATTTCGGGCTCCGGTTTTTACTAAAGTTTCTGCTGCTAGCACTCCACCAGCATAGTTGTCTGAAGAAACAACCGGAATTTCTGGGGAGAGGTTGCGGTCAAAAGCAATGATAGGAGCAGTTACCCGGTTGTAATCTTCAATGCCCAAATTATGACTTCCTGAAATGATGCCATCTACCTGGTTAGCCTCCAACATCTCAATATATTCGCGCTCTTTCTCGGAGTCGTGCTCACTATTGCAGATGATGGTTTTATAGCCATGTTTGAAGAGTTGGTGTTCTAGTTTGTCGATTAATTCAGCATAGAAAACATTGCTGATGTTGGGAAAGATCAAGCCGACTAACTTGGCTGATTTTCCTTGGAGGCTTCGAGCAACATTGTTAGGTTTATAGCCTAATTCTCGCATGGCTTCTTGGACTTTTTGGATCGTTTTCTCAGACAGGTATCCTTTTTTATTGATAACCCGTGAGACAGTAGTAGGGCTGACACCGGCGAGTTTGGCGACATCAGTTAGCTTTGCGACCATAATCAAGTTCGTAGTAAGTTCCAGTAGGGGTTCCAGACTTGATCAAGATTCCATTTTGATCTGCATGTGGGTAGACCCGACCAGAAAATACTTTTTCTCCTTTATTGATAAAGATTTCAAAAATCGAATTGTCAATGAAAATATTAGCGGTTGTTGCTTGGTTAGCGATTGTGCAGCTACGGCTCGCACCGAATTCTTGGGCATATTGCTCACCAGCCTGGCTTCGATCGACTGTGACCAATCCTTTAGCCAGATCAAATGTGAGAGCTAAGCCCTTCCCTTCTGCATCGGCAAAGAGGACGATTTCGTTCTGGCTATCCTTTTCAAACTGCAATTCCAATTCATAGCAGTTCTTGGTTTGTGCCTTGTTGGCAAATTCCTCACTCTCAGCGCGCAAGTCTTTGATGGCTTCAACTGGGTATTGGTAGAGCTTGCCATCTTTGATGGTTAATTCTTTGACCAGTGAGAGAGCTCCTTGGTAGTCATAGGAATCCGTTGGATAAGAAACGTCTGGAAGACCTAGCCAGCTAACAGTATAGGCACGTCCATCGGGAGCATTAAATCCTTGAGTGGCATAGGCTTCAAAACCATAGTCGAGATTATGCAATTCAGATACATCAACCATTTTGGCCTTTTCTGGGTCAAAGCTTGCCCCAATCTTGTACATATTTGGATAGATATTGTCATAATCGAGAACGGCTTTATCTAAGCCTTGAGGGCAGTATAGGAGAACGGGTTGGTCTCCTACAAAGACTAGGTTGGGACATTCCATCATATAAGCTGTCCGATCGTTTGCAAAATCCAAGTCACCGACTGTAACCCAGTTGGAATAGTCATTATCTACAGCCTTATAGAGACGGATGAATCCTTTCTTCTCAAGGTCTTGACCACCAACGATAGCGTAGAATTGACCTTTGAAATTAAAAATCTGTGGGTCACGAAAGTGATCCGTAGAGTCAGCCGGTTGATCAATCAAGATTTTGTCAATTTTTTCAATCTTGCCGTCTTTATCCATCAAAGCACCGACTTGGTAAGGATGACGAACCCATTCTGCATCACGAACATTTCCGGTGTAGAATAGGAATAGTTTGTCACCAAACTGCATGGCTGATCCGGAATAAGCTCCATGGCTATCCAGATCTGTGTCTGGAAGAAGCGTTACACCAGTTTCTTTGAAATGAACCAAGTCTTCACTTTCTGTTTGTACCCATGATTTTAACCCATGGGCTGCACCAAATGGGAAATTTTGGTAAAACAAGATCCATTTTCCATCAAAGTAGGAAAAACCGTTAGGATCATTTAAGAGACCAGCTTTTGGCTCAACATGATAGTGTGTATGCCAAGGAGATTTCTCCATAAGATCTTGGATGGCTTGCTTTTCCTCTTTTGTCCAGTCTTCGTAACGTCTGTAACGACGTTCAGTTGTCCATTCCATTTTATTCCTCCGAATTTTTTCTTACTTCCATAGTACCGATTTCCTATTAAAAATGCAAGCGATAAATGAAAAAAATGGCAAAAAATGTCAAACGATTGACAGCTATTTTGCAGCCTGAAGAAAAGAGGAGAAGTTGAAAATTTATGAAAATATGAAAGAAAATGAAAATAAAAGTCTGATTTAAAGTGCTAAAAAGCGTAGTACAGGCCTGTTTTAAAATGAAAATAGTTTCATACTGTCAAAAGGTGTCAAAAAGTCCAAAAAAGTTTCAAAAAAATCCTGCAAAACGCTTGACATATTTTCAATACGTGGTACAATTAAAAACGTAGAAACGATTTAACCGTTTACATTACAAAAAATAAGGAGATTTTTGCAAAATGTCAAATACAGAAATTGCAAAGCAGGTCATCGATGCAATCGGTGGGGTTGAGAACGTTAGCAGTGTTGCTCACTGTGCGACTCGTCTTCGCGTGATGGTAAAAGATGAATCAAAAATCAACAAAGATGTTGTTGAGAACATTGAAAAAGTACAAGGTGCTTTCTTTAACTCAGGTCAATACCAAATCATCTTTGGTACTGGTACTGTAAACAAGATCTATGATGAAGTAGTAGCTCTTGGCTTACCAACATCATCAAAAGATGAAATGAAAGCAGAAGCCGCTAAACAAGGAAACTGGTTCCAACGCGCGATCCGTACCTTTGGAGACGTTTTTGTTCCAATTCTACCAGCAATTGTTGCGACTGGATTGTTTATGGGGATTCGTGGTGCCATTGCTCAAGACCAGGTTTTGGCTTTGTTTGGCACAACAGCAGATGCATTTAAATCTACTGATTTTTATACCTATTCAACAATTTTAACTGATACCGCGTTTGCCTTCTTCCCAGCCTTGATTTCATGGTCTGCATTCCGAGTATTCGGAGGAAATCCTGTTCTTGGGATTGTAATTGGTTTGATGATGGTTAGTCCGACACTTCCAAATGCGTGGGTTGTAGCGGAAGATCCTTCTAAAGCAGCAACATACTTTGGTATCTTCCATCATGTGGTTGGATTCCAGAACTCAGTTCTTCCCGCTTTCTTCGTTGGTCTAATTGGTGCGAAACTTGAAAAGTGGCTCCATAAGAAAATTCCAGATGTCTTAGATTTGTTATTGGTTCCATTATTCACATTGACAATCATGTCATTCCTCGCTTTGTTTATTATTGGTCCATTCTTCCACAGTATCGAAGAATATGTACTAAATGTAACTAAGTTTATTTTGAATTTACCATTTGGTCTTGCAGGTCTTCTTATTGGTGGCGTTCATCAGTTGATTGTCGTTACCGGCGTCCATCATATCTTTAATCTTCTTGAATCACAATTAATTACTGCAGATAAAAAAGATCCATTTAATGCAATTATTACAGCGGCTATGACTGCACAAGCTGGAGCTACTTTAGCAGTGGCAGTGAAATCTAAATCTCAAAAAGTGAAAGCTCTAGCATTTCCTGCAACTATCTCTGCCTTGTTAGGTATTACTGAGCCTGCAATCTTTGGTGTAAACTTGCGTTATGTGAAACCATTCGTTATTGCTTTGGGAGCAGGTGCAGTAGGTGGTTGGATTGCATCTATGTTAAATCTTGCTGGTACAGGATTTGGTATTACAATTATTCCAGGAACGCTTCTCTATCTAAACGGTCAATTATTGAAATATGTATTTATGGTTGTATTTACAACTGCCCTAAGTTTCGGTTTGACTTATATGTTTGGTTATGAAGATGAAGCTTCATCAGTTCCTGCAGAGGACAAAGAAGCAGAAGCTATTATTGAAGAAGAAACAACTGGAGCTCTTCCAGCATCTCTTCAAGACGAAACCATTATCTCTCCGATCGTTGGTCAAGCTGTTGCTTTGTCTGATGTGAATGATCCTGTCTTCTCAAGTGGAGCGATGGGACAAGGAATTGCCATCAAACCAACTGAAGGCGTTGTCTATGCACCAGCTGATGCTGAAGTAACCATTGCTTTTGCAACTGGTCACGCTTACGGTTTGAAGACCGCTAATGGTGCTGAAATCTTGATCCACGTTGGGATTGATACAGTATCAATGAACGGTGAAGGATTTGATCAAAAAGTAGCTCAAGGTGATAAAGTGAAAGCTGGTGATGTCCTTGGTACATTTGATGCAGCGAAAATTGCCGCAGCTGGTCTTGAAGACACAACTATGGTGATCGTCACTAACACAGCTGACTATGCTTCTGTCACACCTGTTGCAACTGGATCTGTTGCGAAGGGTGATGCGATCATCGAAGTCAAAGCTTAATCGAAACAATAAGTTTTCAAGGACTGGTCTATCATCTCCAGTCCTTGAATTTTATTTCTCAAAAAAAGTGTGTTTTTTCTTTAGAGAAGAGAAAAAGATTGACTACAAAATATGCTATAATAAATACAGGATATTTTTCATAATAAAAAAGGAGCCAACATGACAAAATTATATGGAAGTTTGGAAGCTGGCGGTACAAAATTTGTTTGTGCGGTTGGTGATGAAAACTATAATGTTGTGGAAAAAGTACAATTTCCAACAACCAAGCCAATTGAGACGATTGATAAGTGTATTGAATTTTTCTCAAAATTTGAGGATCTAGTTGGGCTTGCGATTGGTTCATTTGGACCAATTGATATCGATCCAAATTCAAACACTTATGGTTTCATCACAACGACTCCAAAACCAAATTGGGCCAATGTAGATATCGTTGGGGCCTTCCGTCGTGCCTTGAATGTACCTATCTATTTCACAACAGATGTGAATAGTTCTGCCTATGGAGAAGTGGTCGCACGCAACAATGCGGGTGGTCATATCGAAAACTTGGTTTACTATACAATCGGAACAGGAATCGGAGCTGGTGTCATCCAACGTGGTGAGTTTATCGGGGGAGCTGGGCACCCAGAAATGGGACACTACTATGTGGCCCAACACCCAATGGATGTGGAAAAAGAATTCAAGGGTGTTTGTCCTTTCCACAATGGCTGTTTGGAAGGTTTTGCGGCTGGTCCTAGTCTCGAAGCTCGTACGGGTATTCGTGGGGAAAACATTGAACTCAACAGCAATGTATGGGATATTCAAGCCTACTACATCGCACAAGCAGCAGTGAATGCGACAGTTACCTTCCGCCCAGACGTCATTGTCTTTGGAGGAGGAGTCATGGCTCAACAACATATGTTAGATCGTGTTCGCACGAAATTTACTGCCCTCTTGAACGGTTACCTCCCTGTACCTGATGTGAGAGATTATATTGTGACACCTGCAGTTGCCGGCAATGGTTCAGCGACCTTGGGGAACTTTGTCCTTGCAAAAGAAGTGAGCGAAAAGCTTAAAAAATAAGCAGCAATTGTCTCTTAGAGGTTAGAAACAAGAGCGAGGAGGCTGGGACAAAAGTCCTAGCCTCTCAATTATTTTTGGATTGTCGAGCAAGACGCAGTGGTTGAGTGGGCTCTACTACGCCGATTTCATCAGCTTTTACAGCCCTACTCAACTGTGCGGAGGTGGGACGATGAAATCCAATTCTAACGAATTACCGATTTCTGTCCCACTCTCTTCTTTCGTCTATCTATCAAGAAGTGAGGAAGGAATGAAAAAGAATATTGTAAAAGATGTCTTATTCTTGGGTCAAAAGTCAGAAGAAGCGACACCTGAGGATCGCACCTTGGCTTTGGATTTGCAGGACACCTTAAATGCTCATCTCCTTGAGTGTGTCGGTTTAGCAGCCAATATGATCGGGGTGAAAAAGCGAGCGATTATCATCCGAATGGGAAGTGAAAATTTGGTCCTGTTTAATCCGGTTCTCCTTGAAAAGAAAAAGCCTTACCAAACAGAGGAAGGATGCTTGTCCTTGGTGGGGAGTCGGCCGACCACTCGTTATGAGGAGATTTCAGTGGCCTATCGAGATATGAATTGGAAAGCAAAAACAATTCATTTGTCAGGCTTTTCGGCCCAGATCTGTCAGCATGAAATGGATCATCTAGAAGGCATTATTATCTAAAGATGAAGGATGGAGTCGATTCGGCTCCTTTTTTTAGTTCTTATGGAAACTTTTTTCTTGACAGGGATCTTTTTTGTGTTAAAATAGTTCTCATAGTAACTTTAAAGTTCTTAAGAGAACTATTTGGAGGAAATGATGGACAAACCTTTACTAGAATTTAAAAAAATCGGTCATCTCATTCACCTCATGGTAGAAAGAGAGGCCAAGAAGAGAGGGCTTGAATTTAGCGCAGGACCCCAAGGTCAGGTATTGGGCTTTTTATCTCATCGTGAAAAGGAGGGGAAAGTGACCTTGATTCGGGATGTTGAGCAGGAACTTCATATCTCAAAATCCGTGACGAGTAACCTGATCAAGCGCATGGAGAAAAATGGCTTTATTTATCTAGAGCCTAGTCCAACCGATAAACGGGCCAAGTATGTCTACCTAACAGACAGTGTAAAAGATAAATTGAATGACATGAAACAATTCTTTGAAGAAGTGGACCAGGATATGATGGCTGGTGTATCAGAAGAAGAATTGGCCATCTTTTTCAGGGTCATGCATCAATTTTATGAGAATATGAAAAAAAGGAGCGAGGAATGATCAATATATTTCGGCGGTTAACTGCCAAAGAATGGGGCATGATTGCCCTTAGTACGGTCTTTATCTGTCTGGCTGTTTGGATGGATTTAAAGACTCCTGAATACTTATCCGATATCACGACCCTCTTAGCCAAGGATGGGACCAAGGTTTCTGATATTATGGATCCGGGAAGCAAGATGTTGCTCTTCTCTTTTGGAAGCTTTTTGATGGCAGTTTTTGTGGGCTTTTTGGCTTCAAGAGTCGCTGCCAGCTTTACGACGCGACTTCGAGGAGAGATTTTCCATCAAGTGATGGATTACTCTGATGCCGAGATCAAGAAATTCTCCGTTCCCTCTCTCTTGACTCGTACAACCAATGATTTGACCCAGTTACAAATCATGATTGTCATGGGGATGCAAGTTGTGACGCGTGGTCCCATTATGGCGATTTGGGCTCTGACCAAGATTTGGGGGAAGAGCAGTGCCTGGACAACGTCTGTTGGGATTGCGGTCTTGATGGTCTTGATTCTTCTCTCTGTTCTGGTTCTTATTGCCTTTCCGCGCCAGCAAAAGGTTCAAGGTTTGACCGATGCTTTGAATGCGACGACACGGGAGAGTTTGACTGGGGTGCGAGTGGTTCGCGCCTACAATGCAGAAGCTTATCAAAATGAGAAATTCCAGGCTGAAAACAAGGGCTTAACCCGTCTAAATCTCTTTGTTTATCGTTTGATGTCTTTGATGAACCCTGTCATGACAGTGGTATCAAGTGGGTTGACCCTTGCTATCTACTGGATTGGGGCGCACTTGATCAATGATATCGCCATGCCAAAAGATCCTACAAAGCTTGCCGTGAGTTCTGCCTTAGCGGATCGGACCAAGGTCTTCTCCGATATGATTACTTTCTCTTCTTACGCCATGCAGGTTGTCGTTGGCTTTATGATGATGGTGGCCATCTTGATTATTCTTCCTCGTGCCTTGGTATCCGCAAAACGGATTAATCAGGTCTTGGCTCTAGAGCCGTCTGTTGATTTTCCATCTGTGTCCAAGACTGAGTCTGGAGAAAAAGGAAGTGTAGAATTTCAAGATGTTTCCTTCCGATATGGAAGGACTTCCCGTGCTGTGATTGAGCATGTTACCTTTTCAGCTCAGAAGGGACAAACCGTTGCCTTCATTGGATCAACCGGCTCTGGTAAATCCACTTTGGTCAATTTAATTCCACGTTTTTACGATGCGACAGAAGGAAAGATCTTAGTGGATGGGGTGAATGTCAAGGATTATAGCCACCAAGAATTGAACAATAAAGTCGGCTACATTCCCCAAAAAGCAGTGCTCTTTAGCGGCACGATTCGCTCCAATATGGAATTTGGAGAAAGTAGTCAAGGAAAATTAGAGGATGAAGCCATCTGGAAAGCTCTTGAATTGGCCCAAGCCAAAGAGTTTGTTGCCACAAAAGAGAAGGGCTTGGATACAGAAGTAGCGCAAGGAGGAAGCAACTTCTCTGGAGGACAACGTCAACGTTTGGCCATTGCGCGTGCCCTTGCACGTAAGCCCGAGATCCTCATCTTTGATGATTCCTTCTCAGCCCTGGATTACAAAACGGATCGGATCCTGCGCCAAGCCCTGAAAGAAGAGCTGGCAGATACGACCAAATTGATCGTTGCCCAACGGATTTCGACCATTATGGATGCGGATTTGATTTTGGTCTTGGATCAAGGGAAGGTCGTCGGTCAAGGCACCCACAAAGAATTGCTTGCGACCAATGAAGTCTATCAAGAAATTGCCTATTCACAATTGTCTAAGGAGGAGTTGGAACATGCATAAAACAAAACAAGAATCGTCCCTTTGGAGACAACTTTCTCCCTATTTGAAGGGCTTCCACCTATTTTTCCAAGTTGCTATCCTCTTTTCGATCGTATCGAGTATTATCACGGTTATTGGACCGGATAAGTTAAAAGAAATCACGGATACCATCACAAAAGGGATGGGAGGAGCCATTGATATTGACAAAATCACTTCGATTGCCCTGACTTTAGCCATCCTTTATGGAGTTGGAGCACTGGTGTCCTACAGCAGTAGTTTCATTATCTCAACCATGATTCAGCGCTTCGCAGAACGCTTGCGCAATGCCATTGCTGAGAAGATCAATCGTGTACCCCTCCAATATTTTGATAGCCATGAACAAGGAGATACCTTGTCTCGTGTGACCAATGACGTGGATTTGATGACCCAATCCTTTAACCAAAGCTTGGTTCAAATGGTCTCTTCTGTTGTCTTATTGATTGGCTCCATCTTTATGATGTTTAAGACGGACTGGCACTTGGCGGTGACAGCGATTGTGTCCATCTTTGCAGGTTTTGCTCTTTCCGGCATTATTATGGTCAAGAGCCAACCTCTCTTTAAGCAACAACAAGATAATCTTGCTAAAGTTTCAGGCTATGTTGAAGAAATCTATAGTGGACATAATGTTGTTATTTCCTACAATGGCCGTCATCAAGCCAAAGATCATTTTGATGCCATCAATCAAGATTTGTATCAAAGCATGTGGAAATCCCAATTCTTCTCTGGGATTATGATGCCCTTGATGCAGTTTGTAGGGAATTTTGGTTATGTCATGGTCTGTATCGTAGGGGCTGCCCTCACCATTAATGGAGATATTACCATTGGGACCATTGTGGCCTTTATGACCTATGTCCGCATCTTTACCCAACCAATTGGTCAAATGGCCCAAGGAATTACCCAATTGCAATCAGCTAGTGCTGCTATGAGGCGTGTCTTTGAATTCTTAGACGAAGAAGAAATGGAAGACGAATCCCAAAAAATACGTCAATTGGAAACAACAAAAGGTCATGTCAAATTTGAGCATGTTCGTTTTGGCTATTCACCAGACAAGACTATTATCCATGACTTTACAGCTGAAGCCAAACCGGGGCAAAAAGTAGCCATTGTTGGTCCAACAGGTGCTGGTAAGACCACCATGGTCAATCTCTTGATGCGTTTTTACGACATTCAAGCTGGTAAAATTACCATCGATGGTGTGGATACTAAGGCCATGAGTCGCGAAGAAGTTCATGATGCTTTTTCGATGGTCTTACAAGATACCTGGCTCTTTGAAGGGACCATTCGGGAAAACTTAGTCTTTAATCAAACCGATATTTCAGATGAAGCAGTCGAAGCGGCAACCCGAGCGGTTGGGGTCCATCACTTTATTCGGACCTTGCCGAATGGCTATGATACTGTATTAGATGATTCAGTGACCTTGTCCGTTGGTCAAAAGCAACTTTTGACCATTGCGCGTGCCCTCTTGAAGGATGCTCCGCTCCTTATCTTGGATGAAGCAACCTCATCTGTCGATACCCGTACAGAAGAGTTGATTCAAAAAGCCATGGACAAACTCATGGAAGGCCGGACCTCCTTTGTCATCGCCCATCGCTTGTCCACTATCCGTAATGCGGATCTGATTCTTGTGATGAAAGATGGAAATATTATCGAGCAAGGCAACCACCAAGAACTCATGAGCCAAAATGGATTTTATGCCGACCTCTACAATAGCCAATTCACAGAAGAAGTAGCGTAACAACAAGATACAAAGGGCGTAGCGGATACAGTCAAAATAGGGAATACGACGAAGAATCCAAAAGATTCTAGGAGGATTCATCTTTTTGACACAATCTGCAGCCCGTGTTCAATTCCAACAAGATACAAAGGGCGTAACATACAAAGTGAAAAAATGAGAGTGGGACAGAAATCGGTAATTCGTTAGAATTCGATTTCGTCGTCCCACCTCCGCACAGTTGAGTAGGGCTGTAAAAGCTGATGAAATCAGCGTAGTAGAGACCACTCAACCACTGCGTCTTGCTCGACAATCCAAAAACAATTAAGAGTCTAGGACTTTTGTCCCAGCCTCATTTTTTTATCGATAATAGTAATGGGAAAGACGATTCTTAGGTACAGAAAAATGACAAAGCGTCAAAAATAGATCGCTTCTAATGTGAAAAAGAAGAAAGAAAGGATAAAAAAAGAGCCTGGCTTGACAGGCTTTCTTAGGATCGCGTATACTAGTAGTATAAAATAAGATGAAAGACAGGAGTGCCGACATGAAGCCCAATCTTCAAGATTATCCGAAATTTTATCGTTGGCTAACCCTGCCTTTTACGAGAAAGCCACATCGTGTGCAGGTTCTTCAAAGGATGAATCGAATCTTGACGTTCGTGATGCCAGGCATCTACGGCCTGGTCTTTTGTTGGCTGTTTTTTAAGAAAACTTCAATGGGAGGCATCTGGCCTTTTATCTGGATCCCTGCTTCGGGTTTTGTCTTGTTTAGCCTCTTTCGTCATTGGGTCAATGTTCCGAGACCTTATGAGAAATGGGAGATTCAACCCTTATTAGAAAAGAATTCATCCGGACATTCCTTTCCTAGCCGACATGTTTTTTCGGCGACCATTATCTCGATGTGTGTCTGCCAGTTGTCGCTTCCGCTAGGAATGTGCTCGATGCTCCTATCTCTTCTATTAGCCCTTGTCCGAGTTCTTGGAGGGGTTCATTATCCCAAGGATGTCCTCGTCGCTTGGGGGCTGGGACTCGTCTGGGGAGGACTCTTTTTGCTGGCTTGAATGAACAAATTGCTGAAAATTGACCTTTGTCTAACAGCGTATCATAGTGTATACTGGAAAGTGGACTTAGAATAGGAGAGAAGATGAAGTACAGAAAAGCAGAAAAAGCAGATCTGGATCAGGTGGTTCGAGTAGCCAGTACAGCCTTTGAGGACTATCTATTTTTAAAAGTTATCAAGGATTTGGTTCGGGATCCCAAGCAATACCCATCCTTTGTTGAGGCAATGATGCGCATCCTGGTAAAGGTTTTTCTTAAGCACCATATTTGCCTTGTGGCAGAAAAAAATGATGAAATTTATGCAGTTGCCTTGTTGCAAAAGGAACCGATCCCTTTTCGGGCCTATCTCTTAAATGGGGGATTCGGTTTGCTCAAGTTTATTTCCTTGAAGAATATGTTGTCCTACTTTAAATTTATGGAGGACACGGATAAGGAATTGGAGCAAAATGTAGATTTTGATTGGTATTTGATGCTTCTTGCAGTCGCCCCTAAACACCAACGGCAGGGCTATGGCAGTCGCTTTATGATAGAAGGAATTGAGCCTTTCTTGGAAGAGATCCAAGGAAAAAAACTAGCCTTTTATACCAATACCAAAGGAAATGTCTATTTTTACACGAAAAATGGTTACAAGGAAGTCTATTCAAGTGAGATTTGCTTTAACCAAGTAGAGATGGGTAGTTGGTATTTCTTGAAAGAACTAAAAAAACACTAAGGATACAACCTTAGTGTCAGATTGATGACAAAGTCATTTTAGAAACTTTCCTTAGGTGACTACGGACGTCAGCGAACTTCGAAGAAGTTCCATGACTTAGTTTTGAGCCTAA
This sequence comes from Streptococcus parasanguinis, assembly GCF_009717775.1. GTDB lineage: Bacteria > Bacillota > Bacilli > Lactobacillales > Streptococcaceae > Streptococcus > Streptococcus parasanguinis_AG. Next base: position 151,181 of record NZ_WMZF01000002.1, read on the forward strand.
GGTCTCAAAACTCCCGAGCTCTTGAAACTATTAAGTTTCAAGAGCTTTTCTCACGTCGGAAAGTTTCAGTTGATGATTGAATAATTCTAACGAATAAATTTTTTTATTTTTACAGAAGTTAATAGATTTGTATAAAATAGCAATTTGTATACGCCTTCACACTAAGGTGACAACCTTAGTGTTTTTTCATTGTAGCTGTGAATCTGCTTGAATGCCGAATTTTTCAAAGAAAGCAGTTCGTTCTTCTATGATAGCATCGGTCGGATGTTTGATATTCCGTAAGAGCTCAACAAGGTCCGGCGTGACTTCACGAAGCAGTTGCCCTAAGGACCAGATAGCCGTTGCAATATGAATCTGATTTTGTGAAGTTTCGATGATGTTCAGGAGCTTAGGGATGGCCGAACGGTCATTGGCATTGGCTAATGCAATGATGGCATTGCGCTGGAGGATGTTCTTGCCTCGCCAACTTCCAGCAACATGTCCGAATTTTTCCTTAAATTGTCCGTTGGACAGCTCGATAAAAGGAATCAACTCTGGATGAGCCAGATCAGGATCGATTTCTGTTGCTAAGGGATTATCTAGCCCTTTGTTATAAGGGCAGCAAATCTGACAGATGTCACATCCATAGATGACCGTTTTAATTTTCTTGCGAAATTCTAGGTCCATCATGCCCTTGTCTTGGGTTTGGAAGGACAAACAACGCTTGGCATTCATAGAGCCATCTCCGATTAAACAGGAGGTTGGGCATGCATCTAAACAACGTCGACAGTCTCCACAACCATAGTCGACTGGCTGATCCGGTTCGATTTCGAGGTTGGTAATCAATTCGCCCAGAAACATGTAAGAACCGTATTCTTTTGAAATGACCAAGCCATTTTTTCCGATAAAGCCAATACCAGCTCGTTGGGCGACAGCCGTATCAACCAGTGCTCCAGTATCGACCATGCCCTTGTATTCAAAATCTTGCGTCATTTCTTCAATCCCAGCAGCTAAGCGGTTGAGCTTGTCTTGAAGGACATAATGGTAGTCTAATCCCCAGCTGTTGGGCGTGAATTTTCCTCTTTTATAGGCTGTTTTTTGAGGTTGCTGCTTGAGTTTGTGGGGGTAGGCGACAGCGATTGAGATGATGGTCTTAGCGGAGGAGAGACTTAATTTGGGTTGGATGCGCTCTTCAATATTCTTATGCTCGAATCCAGAATTCCGTCCTTCCTCAACGGCCAAGCGGAGCGATTTTTCCAAATAAGCGAAGTCATCAGCGGTTGTAAAGCCAATTTTTGAAATCCCAATAGAATGCGCCAGTTGGATAATGTTTTCTTTTAGTGTCATCCCTTTCATTATACACAAAAATGAAGTTTCTGGCGAGAGAGGAAAATGATGGAAAGGGCTTTCAAAAACTTTCTTTTTTTTGTATAATAGAAACATGAAATGCGAGGAGGATATTATGGGACAACCATTATTTTTACATTCAGTCATGCAGGAAAAAATTTGGGGAGGAACTCGTCTGAAAGAAGAATTTGGTTACGAAATTCCGAGCGACCATGTCGGTGAATTTTGGGCGATTTCAGCCCATCCACATGGGGTTTCTAAAGTAGCCAATGGTCCATACGAAGGAATGGGATTGGATCAGCTCTATCAAGAGCATCGGGAATTATTCGGTAATCGTAAAGAACCTGTCTTTCCTTTATTAACAAAGATTTTGGATGCCAACGATTGGCTCAGTGTACAGGTGCACCCAGATGATACCTATGCAATGGAGCATGAAGGAGAACTTGGAAAAACTGAGTGTTGGTATGTGATTGCGGCTGATGAAGGATCTGAGATTATCTATGGGCACAATGCCAAGTCAAAAGAAGAACTCCGCCAGCAAATTGAGGACAAGAACTGGGATGCCTTGCTGACAAAAGTTCCTGTCAAGGCTGGAGATTTCTTCTATGTGCCAAGTGGGACCATGCACGCCATTGGTTCTGGAATTTTGATTCTTGAAACCCAACAGTCGAGTGACACCACCTACCGGGTTTATGATTTTGACCGCAAGGATGCTCAAGGAAACTTGCGGGAGCTTCACTTGGAAAAATCGATTGATGTGTTAAACATCGGTGAGCCGGCAAATAGTCATCCAGATACAGTTGTTGTCGATGATCTTCGAATGACCACCTTGGTTGCAAGTGACTTCTTCACCGTTTATAAGTGGGAACTGACTGGAAAAGCTGATTTTGAAAAGACTGCTGATTACAGCTTGTTAAGCGTCTTAGCCGGAGAAGGAAAATTGACGGTAGATGGAAAGGATTATCCTATTCGAAAAGGAAGTCACTTTATCTTACCGAGCGATGTTGAATCTTGGACTTTGGAAGGGCAAGGTTTAGAATTGATCGTGAGTCATCCATAAAAAAGAAAGGGTTTGAGTTAAAAGTTGTGAAACAACTCAAGCCTTTTTTATCTGAAAACTTTTTTTATGTTAAGCCTTGACTCTGACCTAAGGGGAGGGGTTATACTATCCTTGTAATACTCTTCGAAAATCAAATTCAAACCACGTCAGCGTCGCCTTACCGTATATATGTTACTGACTTCGTCAGTTCTATCTACAACCTCAAAGCAGTGCTTTGAGCAACCTGCGGCTAGCTTCCTAGTTTGCTCTTTGATTTTCATTGAGTACAAGGAGGAAATCATGTACCATATCAAAGAAGCTGCAGAGCTGTCGGGTGTCTCTGTCAAGACCTTGCACCACTATGACAAGATAGGACTTCTCGTTCCTGTGAAATCTGAAAATGGTTATCGGACATACAGTCAAGAAGATTTAGAACGATTACAGGTGATTCTCTACTACAAGTATCTAGGATTTTCCTTAGACCAAATAGCAGAACTCTTAGCTGAAGAAAAAGCTAACTTATTGCCCCATTTGACCAAACAGTTGGACTATTTGACTCAAGAAAGACAACGTCTGGATACCTTGATTTCTACCTTGCAAAAAACCATTCAAGAACAAAAAGGAGAAAGAAAAATGACCATTGAGGAAAAATTCACTGGATTTAGCTATCAAGATACTCAAAAATACCAGCAAGAGGCGGTAGAGAAGTACGGTCAAGAAGTCATGGACCAAGCGCTTGAGCGCCAAAAGGGGCGTGAAGATGAGGCTACGGAAGCCTTCAACCAAGTTTTTCAAACTTTGGCGCAAAATCTCAAAGATGGTCTATCCGTATCCGCAAATGAAAATCAAAATCAGGCAGCTAAACTTTTAGAAGCAATTCGAACGTATGGATTTGACTGCTCTATAGAGGTTTTTGGCCATATCGGCAAAGGCTATGTCTATAACCCAGAATTCAAGGAAAACATCGACAAGTTTGGAGCTGGCACAGCCCAGTACACTTCGGATGTCATTGCCCACTATGTGGCACATCAACCCAAATAAAAAAGAGAGAGTGGGACAGAAATCGGTAATTCGTTAGAATTCGATTTCGTCGTCCTACCTCCGCACAGTTGAGTAGGACTGTAAAAGCTGATGAAATCAGCGCAGTAGAGCCCACTCAACCACTGCGTCTTGCTCGACAATCCAAAAATAATTGAGAGGCTAGGATTTTTGTCCTAGCCTCGTTTTTTGCTTGGATCAATTTGAAAAGAAGCTGGCTGATCTAAGAGAGGTTGGATAAATGAACACAATGAAAACTTTACGAAGATTTCACAATTTCAGTTGACAGTCTTGAAAAAAAAGAGTAGAATAACCCCAGTTTTATGAAAAAGAGGCAGGGAATTCCCGGCCTCATGATCTTTTTTCAAGGAGTTTTTTATGTTTTCAACATTGAAAAAATGGTTTATTGGCCGTCCGTTGAAATCTGGTGCAGAAGGTGAAGGCGGATTGCTAGGGAAAATGCAGGCTTTGGCCATGCTCTCTAGTGACGCACTTTCTTCTATTGCCTATGGTCCAGAGCAAGTTATCTTGGTCTTGATGACCGTATCAGCAGGAGCTATTTGGTGGTCCATTCCAATTGGGATTGTGGTCCTGGTTCTCCTAGCTAGTTTAACGATTTCTTATCGCCAAGTCATTCATGCCTACCCTCAAGGGGGAGGGGCCTATATGGTGACTACGGAGAACTTGTCTCCCAAAGCGGGTTTGATCGCTGGTGGTAGTCTCTTAGTCGACTACATGCTGACAGTAGCAGTATCTGTGTCTTCCGGTGCAGATGCCATCACGTCAGCGATTCCATCTCTTCATCCTTATAATCTTCACATTTCCATTTTGTTGGTCTTGATTTTGATGCTGATGAACCTTCGGGGGCTACGTGAATCAGCGACATCATTGATGATTCCGGTATACCTTTTCATTGTCAGTACCATTGCCTTGATCGGCTATGGTGTGATCCAAATCTTGACGGGTCACTTGGCCTATAACGCAACTGCTCATGTGGGTCAAACCATTTCAGGGGTTAGTATTATTCTCTTATTGCGGGCCTTTACGAGTGGATCCGCTTCCCTAACAGGGGTTGAAGCCATCTCCAATTCGGTTCCTTTCTTTAAGAAACCAAAAGCAAAGAATGCAGCTTCTACCTTGACCATTATGGCTTTGATTTTGGGGATCATGTTTGCAGGGATTACCTTCCTCAATTACTGGGTGGGTGTCGTTCCGGCTAAAGGGGTAACAACTCTAGCCCAAATGGCCCAAGCCATCTTAGGGAATTCCCCAGTTGGACAAGCCTTCTTTTACATCTTCCAATTATCAACAGCCTTGATCTTGGCAGTTGCGGCTAATACCGGTTTCTCCGCCTTTCCAATGTTGGCCTTTAACATGGCTAAAAATAAATACATGCCACACATGTATATGGAAAAAGGGGATCGTCTGGGCTATTCTAATGGGATTTTGACCTTGGCGATTGGTGCCATCGTCTTGCTCTTGATTTTTGATGGACAAACAGAAAGCTTGATTCCGCTTTATACCATTGGGGTCTTCATTCCTTTTGCCCTTTCTCAAACAGGGATGGTGATCCACTGGAAACGCCAATATCAAAAAGGATTTCTTAAGTATTCGCTTGCCAATATCCTGGGGGCAGCCATCTGTTATGGAATTGTCTTGATCCTCTTATTATTCCGTTTGCGTGAGATCTGGCCCTTCTTCCCTATTATTGGTCTCTTGCTTTGGATGTTCTTGAGTATCCGTAATCACTATGATAAAGTTGCGGCTCAATTGCGCTTGGGAGGTAAGATCGAAAAGACAAGTTATGCGGGCAATACCGTGATTGTCCTTGTTGGGAATGTCACTCAGGTAAGTGTGGGAGCTATGAGTTATGCAAATAGCCTAGGAAACGATGTTATAGCTATGCACGTCTCAACGGAAGAAACCAAGGTTAAAGACGCTGAGGTAGCAGAAGAATTTAAGCACTATTTCCCTCATATTCGCTTTGAAAATGTCATGACCAGTTACCGGGATATTATCCAGCCAACAGTTGAATTTGTCTCAAAAGTGGCTGAGGAGGCCAAGGAAAAAGGCAACACCGTTACAGTCCTAGTCCCTCAATTTATCCCTAAAAAACATTGGCAAAATATTCTCCACAACCAAATGAGTTTGAAATTGAAGTATGCACTTCGTTGGCATGAAGAAGTGGTTGTGGCAAGCTATTCTTACCATTTGTCTGAATAACGATCGCCTAAAGAAAAGATGTCTGCTTGAGCAGGCATCTTTTTGGATTTTCTTACACGAAAAAAACCACTCGAAAGTCTTGTAAGATACAGCCTTGATCTTGAAAAAATGTTTAAAAAATGCTAGAATAAAAAGAACATTTTAGATTTTGAAAAATTCAAAGTAAGGAAAAAAATGGCAAATTTATTAAAAACAATTATTGAAAATGATCGAGGCGAAATCAAACGCCTTGAAAAAATGGCTGATAAGGTCTTTTCTTATGAAGACCAAATGGCAGCTTTGACGGATGACGAATTAAAAGCGAAAACAGTTGAGTTTAAGCAACGTTACCAAGATGGTGAGTCTTTGGATGATCTCTTGTACGAGGCTTTTGCAGTTGTTCGTGAAGCTGCAAAACGGGTTCTTGGTTTGTTCCCATACAAGGTTCAGGTCATGGGGGGAATCGTCCTTCACCATGGTGACGTTCCAGAGATGCGTACAGGGGAAGGAAAAACCCTAACAGCAACCATGCCGGTGTACTTGAATGCCTTGTCTGGTAAAGGGGTGCACGTTGTTACCGTCAATGAATACTTGACAGAGCGGGATGCAACAGAGATGGGAGAACTTTACTCATGGCTTGGCCTTTCAGTAGGGATCAACCTTGCAGCAAAATCTCCAGCTGAGAAAAAAGAAGCTTACCTCTGTGATATCACTTACTCAACCAACTCAGAGATTGGTTTTGACTACTTGCGTGACAACATGGTTGTGCGTGCAGAAAACATGGTTCAACGTCCATTGAACTATGCCTTGGTCGATGAGGTAGACTCCATCTTGATTGACGAAGCGCGTACTCCGTTGATCGTTTCTGGTCAGACAGCTTCTGATACGAGCCAGCTCTATCACATGGCGGATGCTTATGTGAAGACCTTGACAGAGGACGATTACATTATCGATGTCCCATCTAAAACCATCGGTTTGTCTGATTCAGGAATCGATAAAGCAGAAAGCTACTTTAATCTTGAAAACTTGTACGATATTGAAAATGTAGCTTTGACTCACTTTATCGACAACGCCCTTCGTGCCAACTACATCATGATTTTGGATATCGACTATGTGGTCAGCGAAGATCAAGAAATCTTGATCGTCGACCAATTTACTGGTCGGACCATGGAAGGACGTCGCTATTCTGATGGACTTCACCAAGCGATTGAAGCCAAAGAAGGTGTTCCAGTTCAAGAAGAAACCAAAACATCTGCATCGATTACTTACCAAAACCTCTTCCGTATGTACAAGAAGTTGTCAGGGATGACAGGGACAGGGAAAACCGAAGAAGAAGAATTCCGTGAAATTTATAACATTCGCGTGATTCCAATTCCAACCAACCGTCCGATTGCCCGTATTGACCATCCAGACCTTCTCTACCCAAGCTTGAAATCAAAATTTAAGGCTGTTGTAGAAGATGTCAAGTCTCGTCATGAAAAAGGGCAACCAGTCCTTGTAGGTACCGTTGCCGTTGAAACCAGTGATTACCTTTCTCAATTGTTGGTTCAAGCAGGTGTCCCTCACGAAGTTTTGAATGCGAAAAACCACTACAAAGAAGCGCAAATCATCATGAACGCTGGTCAACGTGGTGCTGTTACCATCGCGACCAACATGGCCGGACGTGGTACCGATATCAAGCTTGGTGAAGGTGTTCGCGAACTCGGTGGACTGTGTGTCATCGGGACAGAACGTCACGAAAGCCGTCGGATCGATAACCAGCTTCGTGGACGTTCAGGACGTCAAGGGGATCCAGGTGAATCTCAATTCTACTTGTCTCTTGAAGATGAATTGATGCGTCGTTTCGGTTCTGAACGGATCAAAGCAGTGCTTGATCGCTTCAAGTTGAGCGAAGAAGAATCAGTAATCCGTTCAAACATGTTCACCCGTCAGGTAGAGGGTGCTCAAAAACGGGTTGAAGGAAACAACTACGATACCCGTAAACAAGTCCTTCAATACGATGACGTGATGCGGGAACAACGGGAAATTATCTACGCTGAACGCTATGATGTTATCACAGCTAACCGTGACTTGGCACCTGAAATCAAGGCCATGATCAAACGGACCATCAAACGGATTGTTGAAGGAGCCAGCCACTCAAGTAAGGAAGAACGCGTTGAAGCGATTCTGAACTTTGCCAAATACAATTTGGTTCCGGAAGATACGATTTCTGCAAGCGATATTGAAGGAAAATCTGACAAGGAAGTTATCGATTACTTGTATGCACGTGCAGAAGAAATCTATGCTAGCCAAGTAGCGAAATTGCGTGACGAAGAGTCTGTGCAAGAATTCCAAAAAGTCTTGATCCTTCGTGTGGTGGACAGCAAGTGGACGGACCATATCGATGCTTTGGATCAATTGCGAAATGCGGTTGGACTCCGTGGGTATGCGCAAAATAACCCAGTGGTAGAATACCAATCAGAAAGTTTCCGTATGTTTAACGATATGATCGGATCGATTGAATTTGATGTGACTCGTCTCATGATGAAAGCCCAAATTCACGAACAAGAACGTCCACGTACGGAACACAGTATTTCAACAACTGCGACTCGCAACATTGCAGCGCAACAACAAGATATTCCAGCAGATATTGACTTGTCACAAGTGAAACGCAACGATTTATGCCCTTGTGGTTCAGGTAAGAAATTCAAAAACTGTCACGGACGTAAATTTTAAGAGCTCCTCTGAAATAGAAAGAGGATGGGTCTAGGTAGCATAAGGAGGCCGTATGGTATTCATTACGAAGAGCAATAAGATTGATGAGCAAGAGATCACTTCGCTTTACCGCTTGGAAGGTCCAGCCTTGGAGCGCAAAGAAGCGCGTGATCGAGAATTGGAAGCTATTATCAAAGGAGAAGACCAACGGATCCTTCTTGTGATCGGGCCTTGCTCTTCTGATAATGAAGAAGCTGTGATGGAGTATGCCCGTCGTTTGGCAGACTTGCAAGAGCAAGTGAAAGATCAAATTTTCATTGTGATGCGGGTCTATACGGCTAAACCTCGGACCAATGGGGATGGCTATAAAGGCTTGATGCACCAACCAGATACACATGCAGCACCAAGCTTTGTGGATGGTTTGAAAGCAGTCCGACATCTCCACTACCGTGTGATTACCGAGACTGGTTTGACAACTGCGGATGAGTTGCTTTATCCAGCAAGTCTTCCTTATGTTGAGGATTTAATTTCTTATCATGCCATTGGAGCTCGTTCAGTTGAAGACCAGGAGCACCGCTTTGTATCTAGTGGGATCTCTGCTCCGACAGGCATGAAGAATCCAACCTCTGGAAATCTTTCTGTCATGTTCAATGCGATTTATGCAGCCCAACATCCCCAAAACTTTTTGTTCAATGCCCAAGCAGTGGAAACATCAGGAAATCCTTTAGCCCATGCGATCCTTCGTGGGGGCTTGGATGCAAGTGGTAAGAATATTCCAAACTACCATTATGAAGATTTGCTAGCGGCAGCAAAACGCTATAGCGAAATGGGCTTGCAACATCCCTTCATCCTGGTGGATACCAACCATGACAATTCTGGCAAACAATTCGAAGAGCAAGTACGCATCGTGAGAGAAACCATGATGAACCGTGCTTGGAACAAGGATTTGGCAACTTTAGTTCGTGGTTTCATGATTGAATCCTATCTAGAAGATGGCCGTCAAAATGAACCAGTGGTTTATGGTCAATCCATCACAGATCCTTGCCTGGGTTGGGAAAAAACACAGGCCTTGGTCAAAGAAATTGCAACGATGAATAAGTAAAAGGCAGGGGCGGAAGGAGTGATTCTTTAGCCCCTTCTCTTTTGTCAGTAAAACGATACTGAAACGATAAATAAGGATAAAACAAGATGATCAAAGGACATGGCATCGATATCGAATCGATCGCTGCGATTGAAAAAGCCTATCAGAAGAATACTCGATTCGCTGAAAAAGTCTTAACCGAGGCTGAGCGAGAGCGCTTTGAGGAATTGTCTGGAAAACGGAAAATGGAATATTTAACGGGCCGATGGTCCGCCAAAGAAGCCTTTTCAAAGGCAATGGGAACAGGGATTGGACCGGTTGGTTTTCAAGAGTTAGAAATTTTAAATGATGCCCACGGAGCTCCCTATTTTTCCAAGTCTCCTTTTTCTGGGAAGGTATGGATTTCGATCAGTCATAAGGGAGACCTAGTGTCGACCAGTGTCATTTTGGAGGAAGAAAATGAAAGCAAGTAAACATAGACCAACTGTTGCTAGAGTCGATTTGGATGCAATTGCCTTTAATGTGCAACAAGTCAGTGACCATATTCCGAGTCAAGCCTTGAAATATGCAGTCGTCAAGGCCAACGCCTATGGTCATGGGGTCGTTGCGGTGACCAAAAAATTGGCGCCTCAGGTAGATGGTTTTTGTGTTTCCAATATGGATGAAGCCCTCGAAATCCGTGAAGAAGGCTTGCAACACCCTATTTTGATTTTGGGAGTTGTGCCAAGTGAAACAGTGAATCTAGCCAAAGAGCATGACATCCGCTTAACGGTGGCGAGTCTTGCTTGGTTGGATCAATTGCTTGGACAAGAAGCAGATCTTTCAGGATTGAAGGTCCATATCAAGGTGGATTCAGGAATGGGGCGGATTGGATTCCGAAGGATCGAAGAGATCAAAGAGGCTGAACGCCTCCTCTTAGCAGCTGGAGCTGAAATTGAAGGGATCTTTACTCATTTTGCAACAGCAGATGAGGCAGATGATCGAAAATTTCAAGCGCAATACCAGTTTTTCAAAGAAGTATTGGCTGCTCTTGAAATCCTTCCTCCTATTGTCCATGCGAGTAATTCAGCCACTTCTTTGTGGCATGCGGATACGATTTTCACAGCTGTACGCTTGGGAGATGTCATGTATGGCTTGAATCCGAGCGGATCTGTGTTAGCCTTGCCATATGAAATTAAGCCAGCTTTGAGTTTGGTGAGCGAATTAGTTCATGTGAAACAGTTAGAAGCTGGTCAAGATATTGGTTACGGGGCAACCTATACGACGGAAGAACCCCAATGGATCGGAACGATTCCTATCGGCTATGCGGATGGTTGGATCCGAGAGATGCAAAACTTTCATGTGCTGATTAAGGGGGACTATTGTCCCATTGTTGGTCGCGTTTCGATGGACCAGATAACGGTTCGCCTTCCTGAAGAATTGCCTCTGGGGACCAAGGTTACCCTGATTGGACGAGAGGGCGAAAAAGAAATCACGGCAACAGAGGTTGCAGATTACCGTGGTACCATTAATTATGAAGTGGTCTGTCTCTTGAGTGATCGGATTCCTCGTGACTATACAGATGAAGAATAAGAAGAAGCAGGTGGGATTTTCCCGGATGGACCTGCTTTTTTATAAAAGAAAGGAGGAGAAATGAATCTACACCAACCCTTATCCGTACTGCCTGGAGTTGGTCCAAAATCGGCGGAAAAATTTAAAAAGTTAGGGATTGAAACTTTAGAAGATCTGCTCTTGTATTTTCCCTTTCGCTATGAAGACTTCAAAACGCGCAATGTTTTAGAGTTGGAAGATGGTGAAAAAGCAGTCATCTCTGGGGTGGTAGCAACACCAGCCAATGTCCAATATTATGGCTACAAACGAAATCGCTTGCGTTTTTCGATCAAACAGGGAGACCAGGTCATTGCGGTTAATTTTTTCAACCAACCCTATCTAGCAGACAAAATCGAGGTCCAGCAGACAGTGGCGATCTTTGGAAAATGGGACAAGGCCAAGGGGAGTTTGACAGGAATGAAGCTCCTGGCTCAAGTGGAAGATGATTTGCAGCCGGTCTATCGAGTGACACAAGGAGTGAGCCAAAACAGCCTGGTGAAATTGATCAAAATAGCGTTCGACCAGGGCTTGGACCAGCTTTTAGAAGAGAATCTACCCCACATCTTACGAGAGCGTTATCAACTCATGTCTCGTTCCCAAGCAGTGCAAGCTATGCATTTCCCTAAGGATCTAGCAGAGTATAAGCAAGCTCTTCGCCGGGTAAAATTTGAAGAGCTCCTCTTTTTCCAGTTGCAACTCCAAGTGTTAAAGGAAGAAAACCACGATGCCAGCCAAGGGATTTCCTTGGCCTGGAATCCAGAAAAATTAGCAGAACGAAAAAAACAGCTCCCTTTTGAGCTAACGCAAGCTCAAGAAAACAGCTTGAATGAAATCTTGACAGATATGGCTTCTCCTTATCATATGAACCGCCTCTTACAAGGGGATGTGGGAAGCGGGAAGACAGTCGTGGCCGGTCTTGCCATGTATGCAGCTATTAGTGCTGGTAAGCAAGCTGCCTTGATGGTTCCAACGGAGATTTTGGCAGAGCAGCACAAGGAAAGCTTGCAAAATCTTTTTCCAGATTTGCCAATTGCCCTTCTAACAGGAGGATTAAAGGCGGCTGAGAAACGAGAAGTCTTAGAAGAGATCGCCTCAGGAAAAGCCCAATTGATTGTGGGGACACATGCCTTGATTCAAGAGGGAGTTCACTACCAAGATCTAGGCTTGGTCATTATTGATGAGCAACACCGCTTTGGGGTTTCCCAGCGCCGTATTCTTCGAGAAAAAGGACAAAATCCAGACGTCCTGATGATGACGGCTACCCCTATTCCCCGGACCTTGGCTATTACAGCCTTTGGAGATATGGATGTGTCCATCATTGATCAGATGCCTGCGGGACGCAAGGAAATCATCACACGTTGGGTCAAGCATGAGCAGTTAGAAGTGGTCCTCGACTGGTTAGTCAAAGAACTTGGCAAAGGTTCTCAAGCCTACTTTATTTCTCCATTGATTGAGGAGTCAGAGGCGCTAGATTTGAAAAACGCCCTTGCCCTCCAAGAAGAGCTAGAGACCTTCTTTGGACAGCGAGCACGCGTTTCTCTGCTTCACGGGAAGATGAAAAGTGAAGAAAAAGATGCCATCATGCAGGCCTTTAAAGAGCACCAAGTCGATGTTTTGGTGTCTACGACCGTTATTGAAGTAGGAGTCAACGTACCCAATGCAACCGTTATGGTCATTATGGATGCAGATCGGTTTGGTCTTAGCCAACTTCACCAGCTACGAGGCCGGGTTGGTCGGGGAAACAAGCAATCCTATGCTATTCTAGTAGCCAATCCTAAGACAGATAGTGGCAAGCAGCGCATGAAAATCATGACAGAGACAACCAATGGGTTTGTGCTGGCGGAAGAAGATTTGAAAATGCGGGGTTCAGGTGAAATCTTTGGAACCCGTCAATCTGGGATCCCAGAATTTCAAGTGGCGGATTTGGTAGAAGATTATCCCATTCTGGAAGAAGCGCGGAAAGTTGCCAGCAAGATCGTAGCCACGCCAGATTGGCGCGAACACCCCGATTGGCATTTGCTCTCGCTTTATTTAGAAAAGAAAGAACATTTAGACTAAAATATAAAAAGGGAGTAGAGTGGAAATTCTTTGGATTCCACTCTACTCCCTTTAAGATGGCATTTTACGGGCTTTGTATCTTATTAATTGAACACGGGCTGCGGATTGTGTCAAAAAGATGAATCCTCCTAGAATCTTTTGGATTCTTCGTCGTATTCCCTATTTTGACTGTATCCGCTACGCCCTTTGTATCTTATTTTACCCTTCGATATAGTCTTTGAGTTCTTGTCCTTTTAGGCCGGCATTGAGGGCGATGAGGAGTTTGATGCGCGCTTTGGGTGCATTTAATTCTTTGATGAAAAAGACACCTGCTTGATGGAGTTGGACGCCTCCTCCTTCATATGCGTAGACGGGTTCAGCGATTCCATTGAAGCAACGGGATACTAAAGCGATTGGAAGGCCTGCATCTATAAGCTCTTGGAGTTTATGTGCCGTTTCTTTAGGGATGTTTCCAGCTCCAAAGGCTTCGATAATGAGACCATCCAGCTTTGAAAGATCCAGCATGTCCAGCAGATCGGATTTCATCCCTGCGTAGGTAGCAATGATCGGAACGAAACCATCGATGGTATCGAGATCAAAGCGCACCCTTGGCTCGGCTGTTTTAAAGAAGAGGATTTCCTTTTTCATGACCAAACCTAGTGGACCGTGGGTTGGTGTCTGAAAGGTACTGACATTGGTGGTATGAGTTTTGGTGACGTACTTAGCCGCATGAATTTCATCGTTCATGACGACTAAGACCCCTTTATCGCGTGCTTTTGGATCGGCAGCTACTCGAAGGGCTGTCAGAAAATTATAGACACCATCGCTTCCGAGCTCATTGGAGCTTCGCATAGCTCCTGTAATGACCACAGCAATCTCTGGTAACTCCATGGTATCCAAGAAATAAGCCGTTTCTTCCAGCGTATCTGTCCCATGAGTGATGACGATGCCGTCGTAGTTGTGGGCTTCCTCTTTGATTTTTTGATATAGAGCTAACATGTGACGGGGGGTCATTTGAGGGCTGGGAAGGTTGAAGAAGTCCTCTGAGGTGACTGCAATCCCTTCAATTGGTGAAGTAACTTGGGTCATGGGATTGACTTCATTGGTAATCACTGCCCCAGAGTCATCTGCCGCCATCGAAATGGTCCCTCCGGTATGTAGTGCTAAAATTTTCTTAAACATGTGAAGCTCCTTGGAATATGTGATATAATTTATTTTATCATAAAAAGAAAGAAACAGTAGACATGGAAATAAAAGCAGTCTTTTTTGATATCGATGGAACCTTGGTCAATGATAGTCGAGCGGTCCTAAAATCAACAGAAAAAGCCATTCAGTCCTTAAAGGAAGAAGGGATCTATGTAGGCCTTGCGACAGGGCGGGGACCGGCCTTTGTCAAACCGTTTATGGAACGCTATGGTTTTGATTTTGCAGTGACCTATAATGGTCAGTATATTTTGACCAAGGACCGCGTGCTGTTTACCAGTCCAATCGATAAAAAGAGCCTGCACCAACTAATTGACTATGCTCGGGAACACCGCAAGGAAATTGCTCTCGGTACCAAGGATGGGGTATTTGGTTCTCGAATCATGAGTTTTGGGATGAGTCCTATTTCAACCTGGTCTAGTCGGTTTGTTCCCCGCAAAATGGCCCGTACCGTCAGTCGAGGATTTAACAAAGTGGTCAGCAAAGTCGTCCCACAAGATCAGGACACCCTCTATGCACTAGCGCAAGAACCAATCTACCAAGTACTGATCTTATCGAGTCCGGAAGAGACTGCAAAAATTGAAAAAGAGTTTCCATATCTGAAATTTACACGGTCTAGTCCTTTTGCAGCAGATGTCCTCAACCCAGGGATTTCCAAGTTAGAAGGGATCCGCATCGTTGGTCAGGAATTTGGCTTTGATATCGATGAAGTGATGGCTTTTGGTGATTCTGATAATGACTTAGAGATGCTTTCAGGTGTTGGCTTGTCCATTGCGATGGGAAATGGGACGACTAGTGTCAAGGCAATTGCCAAGCATACCACGACCAGTAATGGCAAGGATGGCATTCAAAAGGCCCTGCAACACTTTGGTATTCTCTCAGAGAAAGAACTCTTTCTTTCTA
Source organism: Streptococcus parasanguinis (assembly GCF_009717775.1). Classification (GTDB taxonomy): domain Bacteria; phylum Bacillota; class Bacilli; order Lactobacillales; family Streptococcaceae; genus Streptococcus; species Streptococcus parasanguinis_AG. Next base: position 166,294 of record NZ_WMZF01000002.1, read on the forward strand.
AGGATGATCACTTCAATAAGGTCAAAACCTTCCATGGTGTGATGGATGGGGAAACCCAGGAGAAACCAGTCGTTTGGCAGCCTCAAGACGCCCTTTATCGTACCATGTTCAAGCAAGAGGAGTTGGTAGAATTTGTTCGAGCAGCTAGCACAAGTGAGGAAGAATTTGACCGCTCGGTGGCAGCTCTTCACGAAGCCTTGGATAAGGCCGCAGATAAGGTTCGGAGCAAGCATCCAGCTGAGATCTCCATGGTAGGGCAGGTTGATGCCTTGATTGATACCCTCTATTTGACTTATGGTAGCTTTGTATTAATGGGGGTCGATCCTGAAGAGGTCTTTGAGATTGTTCACCGGGCCAATATGGGCAAGATTTTCCCAGATGGAAAGGCGCACTTTGATCCAGTAACCCACAAAATTCTGAAGCCAGATGATTGGGAAGAAAAATACGCCCCAGAACCAGCTATCAAAAAAGAACTCGATCGCCAGCTCAAGGCCTACGAAAAACATGCAAAACAAAAAGAAGCAAAAAAAGACAACTAAAAAAGGCTTGGAACAAAGGTTCCAAACCTTTTTTAGAATGTAGACAAACTATTTTTTACTAAGATAAGTAAAGTGTTCCACAAAGAAGTCGAAATATGTTCTTATTTTTAAAATTTATAAAAAATATTGAAAAACTTTCCGCCGTGAGAAAAGTGCTAGAAACACTATTGTTTCTAGCACTCGGGAGTTTTGAGACCTTAGGCTCAAAACTTAGTCATGGAACTTCGAAGAAGTTCGCTGACGTCCGTACTCACCTAAGAAAAGTTTTCAATATAACTTTTTCTTTCTTACATGGTTTTATCCTTATCACGCACCACTAGTAAGTCTACTTTGGCGTGGCGAAGGATATATTCTGAGGAGGATCCGACCATTAACCGTTCGAAGGCATTGAGTCCAGTAGCCCCGACCATTATGAGGTCAACCCCTTCTTTACTTGGGATATCATTGGACAAGAGGACTTTTGGATTTCCCATTTCTACAACAGTCGCAATATTTTGAACCCCGACTTTTTCAGCACGTTCCTTGTAGCCTTTGAGCAATTCATTGGCTTCTTCTTGCAATTCTTCGTAGACTTCAGCATCAAAGGTTGAGACACTTTGAAGGGCACGGGTATCGATGACGTGGACAATAGTCAATTTAGAGCCGTTGCGAAGAGAAACATTAACCCCTTTTTCAAAGGCTAATTCTGCTTCATGAGAACCGTCGACGGCGACCATGATGTTTTCGTATTTTTGAGACATAACCCTACCTCCTTATAGCTTGAAAACATGGATAGAACAGAAGTTCTTCTATTCTTTATACACTTATATTTTATTCCTTTTAAGCTAGAATGTAAAGGTAAAGTCTCACTTTTCTGGTATATTTTTGCAGAATTTATAAAGTCCTCAATTTGTACTCTATTTGAACTAGTGGTATAATAGAGATAATTTCGTGAATCGAGGCAGAATATGAAGGAATATAATAAATCAAGCAAACTCGAACATGTCGCTTACGATATTCGTGGTCCAGTCTTGGAAGAAGCCATGCGCATGCGAGCAAATGGAGAAAAAATTCTTCGTTTGAATACAGGGAATCCTGCTGAATTTGGCTTTACAGCTCCAGATGAAGTTATCCATGATTTGATCATGAATGCGCGGGATAGTGAAGGCTATTCGGATTCAAAAGGGATCTTTTCAGCCCGCAAGGCCATCATGCAGTACTGCCAGTTGAAAAAAATTCCAAATGTGGATATTGATGATATTTACCTTGGAAATGGAGTGAGTGAGCTGATCGTCATGTCCATGCAAGGACTGCTCGACAATGGCGATGAAGTCTTGGTTCCTATGCCGGACTATCCTCTTTGGACAGCAGCTGTCAGCCTAGCTGGTGGGAATGCGGTTCACTATCTTTGTGATGAAGAAGCAAACTGGTATCCAGATATCGAGGATATCAAGTCGAAAATTACCTCAAATACCAAAGCCATCGTTGTCATCAACCCGAATAACCCAACGGGTGCCCTCTATCCAGATGAGATCTTGCTTGAGATTGTAGAGATTGCTCGCCAAAAAAACTTGATCATCTTTGCGGATGAAATCTACGATCGCTTGGTCATGGATGGCGAAAAGCACACGGCTATTGCAAGTTTAGCGCCTGATCTTTTCTGTGTGAGTATGAATGGCTTGTCAAAATCTCACCGGATTGCAGGTTTCCGTGTTGGTTGGATGGTTCTGTCCGGACCAAAGCACCATGTGAAGGGCTATATCGAAGGCTTGAACATGTTGTCCAACATGCGTCTTTGTTCAAATGTTTTATCTCAACATGTTGTGCAAACCTCTCTTGGAGGCTACCAATCTGTGGATGAACTCTTGCTTCCAGGTGGTCGAATCTACGAACAACGGAACTTTATCTACAAAGCTATCAATGAGATTCCAGGCCTCTCAGCTGTTAAGCCAAAGGCTGGTCTCTATATCTTCCCTAAGATTGATCGGGATATGTACCGCGTGGATGACGATGAACAATTTGTATTAGAATTCTTGAAGCAAGAAAAGATTCTTTTGGTTCATGGCCGTGGCTTTAACTGGAAAGATCCAGATCACTTCCGGATCGTTTACCTCCCACGTGTGGATGAATTGGCTCAAATTCAAGAAAAAATGACTCGTTTCTTGAAACAATACAAACGCTAATTAGTTAAAGGAGGCTGGGACAAAAGTCCTAGCCTCTCAATTGTCTTTGGATTGTCGAGCAAGACGCAGTGGTTGAGTGGACTCTACTACGCTGATTTCATCAGCTTTTATAGCCCTACTCAACTGTGCGGAGGTGGGACGACGAAATCGAATTCTAACGAATTACTGATTTCTGTCCCACTCTCTTTTTTTGTTTCATTCTATAAAATCCATGTTATCTCATCGCCATTTTTCTGAATTGCGCATAATTGTAGAAAAAATAAATAATTTTCAGATAATTTGATTGAAATTCCCACACTTATATGATATACTTTAGCTGATTATATGCGAGGTTTATTATGGCAAACTTATTAGAAAAGACACGTAAAATTACATCCATCTTGAAACGGACAGATGAACAGTTGCAAGCTGAGATGCCTTACAATGATATTGCCCAGCAATTGGCGGATATTATCCACTGTAATGCCTGTATCATTAATAGCAAGGGAACCCTTCTTGGTTATTTCATGCGTTATAAGACCAACAATGACCGGGTAGAAGCTTTCTTCCAAAACAAAAAACTACCAGAAGATTATGCCAAGGCGACTAGTTTGGTCTACGATACAGAAGCTAATTTAGATGTGGACCATGATTTGAGTATCTTTCCGGTTGAAACCAAGTCTGAATTTCCTGATGGCTTGACAACCATTGCGCCCATTCATGTTTCTGGGATTCGGTTGGGTTCCTTAATCATTTGGCGCAATGATAAACAGTTTGCGGATGATGATTTGATCTTGGTTGAGATTGCTAGTACCGTGGTAGGGATTCAAATGTTGAACTACCAACGCGAGGAGGACGAGAAGAATATTCGTCGTCGCACAGCGGTGAATATGGCTGTCAATACCTTGTCTTACTCCGAATTGCGTGCCGTATCTGCCATCCTTAGTGAATTGAAAGGCAATGAAGGTCAGTTGACTGCTTCTATCATCGCAGATCGTATTGGCATTACCCGTTCTGTGATTGTCAATGCACTTCGGAAATTGGAATCTGCTGGTATTATTGAAAGTCGTTCACTCGGAATGAAGGGAACTTATCTCAAAGTGTTGATACCAGATATTTTTGAAGAAATTAAGAAAAGAGACTACTAATGGCTAAAGCATTAATTTCGATTGACTACACCGTTGATTTTGTAGCGGATGAAGGTAAGCTAACGGCAGGGGCTCCCGCCCAAGCCATTTCTGAGAGCATTGCTCAGGTGACCCAATTGGCCTTTGACCAAGGAGCCTATATCTTTTTTGCCATTGATGCGCATGATGTAGACGATCCTTTTCATCCTGAAAGTAAGCTCTTCCCACCCCATAATATCATTGGGACTAGTGGACGTGATTTGTACGGTCCTTTAGCAGATTTTTATCGAGAACACAAAGCGGATTCACGTGTCTTTTGGATGGACAAACGTCATTATTCTGCTTTTTCAGGGACGGATCTAGATATCCGCCTTCGGGAACGTCATGTGGATACCGTTATTTTGACAGGTGTCTTGACCGATATCTGTGTCCTTCATACAGCGGTTGATGCCTACAATCTGGGTTATCAGATCGAGGTTGTGGAACCTGCAGTGGCTTCGCTCACTCCTGAAAATCACCAGTTTGCCTTGAATCACTTCAAGCATGTCTTAGGGGCAAGTTTGGTAGACGATACACTAGCAGTATTAGACCAAAAATAAGAAACCGATGTAAAAGAGGTCATAGACACGTGTCTAGGCCTCTTTTTTGGGGCTTAGAAATTGTTTTCCTCTCTTGAAAATGGTATTCTAATGAAAGAAAAAAGGGGAAGTTATGAGTAAAAAAGCTGTCGTGTTTTCAGCCAATCTGTCTTATATGGAAAAGTTGGAAACCGCTATGAAGTCACTGTGTGCCCATCAGGACCAGTTGAAAATTTATGTCTTAAATGAAGATCTACCAACTGAGTGGTTTACTATCATGAATCAGCGCTTGCGCCAGTTGGATTCGGAAGTGATCAATTGTCGGATGTCTCCCGAGCAATTCCAGTCCTTTTCGCTTCCAAGTGACCATATTCACTATACAACCTATTTCCGTTACGCTATTCCAGAGATGGTGGAAGAGGAGCGAATCCTCTATCTGGATTGTGATATGATCTTTACACAGGATTTATCGCCTTTATTTGAGGTCGATCTAAAAGGTTATGGACTGGGTGCAGTGGTTGATAAGCCGACGACGACAGATGGTTTTAATGCTGGACTTTTGGTGATTGATAAGGCTTGGTGGCAAGAGCACCAAGTGACAGAGGCTCTTTTTGACCTCACTCGCAAGCACCATCAGCATGTCTACGGAGATCAAGGAATTTTGAACCTGTATTTCAAAGATGCTTGGTATCCATTACCTTGGACCTATAATCTACAAGTAGGGTCTGATAAGGATCAATATCTCTATGGTGATTTGGACTGGTATGATGCCTTCCAAGGGATCCCAGCAGTCGTTCACTACACCTCTCATAATAAACCATGGACCTCTAAATGTTTCAATCGTTTTCGTGAATTATGGTGGTTTTATTATACCCTCTCTTGGGAGGAAATTTTGCTTCGAAAACCGATTTTGAAGCAAACCTATCAAGATCTAGTGGGAGATTTTCCTTATCATGCGGCTATTTATACCCATACAGCAGATATCCACGAGTTGGAGACGTTGTTAAAAGAGTTGCCGGACGTAGCGATTCATGTCCTTGCCCATAGTCATTTTGGTTTTAACTTGGTGCAATTGGAACGCTACCCTAACCTCTTTCTTTACCCCTCTTTTGATCCCTTGACCAGTCGAAAAGTCCTAGAAAAACTGGATGTTTATCTGGATATCAATCCCTATGATGAAGTGGATCAAATCACGCATACTATTCAGCAATTGGACTTACCGATTTTCTCTTTTGAAGGAACCAACCATGTAGAGAATGGTGAGAATCAGGTGTTTAGGGATGATCAGGTGCAGGATATGGTGACAGCGATTCGCGATTATTTAAAGAGAAATGAGAAGAAGTATGGAAGCAAATGAAGTCGTCAGTATTATCATTCCCATCTATAATGTAGAAGCTTATTTGAGGCAATGTTTGGAAACGGTTATCCATCAGACTTACCCGAATTTAGAGATCATATTGGTCAATGATGGTTCGCCAGATCAGTCAGAAGAGATCTGTAAAGAATTTTTTAGGAAGGATGCGCGCATCCGCTATGTCCGCCAAGAAAATGGGGGCTTATCTGCTGCTCGAAATACAGGGATTGAGTTAGCGACTGGTGATTACATCACCTTTATTGACCCAGATGACTGGGTGACGGAGGACTATGTAGAAGTGCTCTATCGCCAACTTAAGAAGTATGATGCGGATGTCTCGGTAGCCAACTATAACCTCTATGATGACAGTAGTAGCAAATACTTGATCAAGGTAACGGACGATGATTATTCAGAGACCCTTTATGAGGGGCGAGCAATTATGGACCACGATGCCATTCAGGAGACCAGAGATATGGCCTGGGCGTGTGCTATGATGAAGCTCTATAAGTGTAACTTATTTGAAGGGCTTCGTTTTCCGGTCGGAAAAAATGTTGAAGATAACTTTCTCATGTACAAGCTCTTCTTAAAAGCCAATCGGGTGGTCCATACGGAGAAATGTATTTATTGGTATCGCGTGGGTCGTTCAGATACTCTGTCCCAGGTTTGGACAGAAAAGCGGGTACTCGATGAGATGGAAGCCAAGCAAGAAAAATTGGCTCTTCTTGGGATGTTGGGCTATGATCTGACCTGGCACCGCTATATCTATAAAACGCGGTTGAAACGGGCTCTTGAAAAACTAGAAGAAGCTGGCTTACAAGAGTCAGAAACCTATGAGCGCGTGGTGATCAACCTCAGTTTCGTTGAAACCATGGACTAAGAACTTAATGATGAGAAAGGATCAGCATGTTCATTATTGCATCAGAGCAGACCAGAGAGCTGGATCGTTTGCGAAAATTATTGGACAAACTTGGCCAGCCCTACCGTGTGTTTGTGACCAATCTGGAAACAGATATAGCTGAACAGACAGAGAGTCTGGCGACCTTTTTTACCCAAAAAGACCCGGCATCAAAAGTTGGGAACCCTTTGTTTTTCAATGATTTAGAGGTTCCAGAATTATGGGAATGTTGGACGCTTGGGATCACAACCTATCTGTTTGATGGGGAGGAGCGTCGTGCCAATGTGGTTTTGCGAGAGGATATCTTGTCACGAACGGTTGAAAGAGTGGAGTGGTTTGGTCAGGGAGAGGCGATCGTATCCATTGATGTTTATAACCGCTATGGCTGGAGAAGCAAGCAAAGTCTCCTTACTGAAGCTGGTCAACCTTATTTAGACATTTATTTGAATCGTCAGCAAGAAGAAGTCTTGCTTCACTTTGTCTCACAAGGAACCTTTTTGCTTCAAACTCCTAAGGGACGGGATCGCCTGTATGCCAATAAGAAAGAGCTGCAAAGAGCTATCCTAGAACAAGTCTTGCCGGAAGATGAAGCCGTTCTTTTGATGGACAAGGCATTGCTAGATGTTGTGAAAGAGAAACCAAAGGAAAGACTCGCCTACTGTGCCAGTGACGCGCATGATCCAGACGAGATCAAAGAACAAGTCAGTCAGATTTTGTTGGTAGAAGATAGTCTGTTGAGGGAGAAAACGGACGGAATCACAGCCTTGTCAGGATTTGTAGATGTGGAGCAGGAAAGTTTTCAACCAGAAGCCCTGGTTATGACGGCTTCTCAAGAGGTCGAAGGCCTATCTAGCCTAGTCCATCAATTCCCACAAGTCACCTTTCACATTGCTGCCTTGACGGCTATGGGGCCAAAATTAACAGACTTAGCGACTCGCTCCAATGTGCGCCTCTATCCAGGGATTTCGCTGGACAAATATGAGGACTTGTTATCCAGCTGCTCTATTTATCTGGATTGCAACCAGGGAGAAGAAGTATGGAGCAGTAGCCTTCATGCGCTTGAAAATGGGCAGGTCTTGTTTGGTTTGAAGACTACCGTGCACCATGAAGCCTATAAAAACTTGAGCACGATCACTGAGACAGTCGAAGAAATGGAACAGCAACTAGATACCTTGATCCAGCAGCCAGACACCTACAAAGAATTGGTAAGAGAGCAGGCACGAATCTTGAAATTGCCTGAAAAAGAAGCTTTGGAAGAGCTGTTTAAGCGATTAGAGGGAGGAACAGCATGACCATTTATACCTTTAATCTATTAGTGGGATTTGAACCCAATGGGGTCGATGTTGCACAAGCCTCTCGGGCAAAGATGCTCCGGAGTCTAGGAGTGGCAGCGAAGTTTGTCTTTACCACTTGGCCCACTCCAGAAAAATTGGCCTATTACCTATCATTGGGGCACCGGGATGAGGAACTGCTTTTTGCCCATTTAGCTTTTTCAGATCAACAGACTACGGTCCCTCAAAAGACGGTAGGGGCCTTGCAAATGGAGTTTCAACTGACTCGTCTGGATGTTGTCGAAAAAACGGAAAGAGCCATTCGCTACCAATTTGCGGATGGGAACGCCTTAACCTTTCATTTGGATCCCTATCATCCAAACTGTGTCCGCTATGTAGACTATCTTTTGGCTGGAAATAGAATCAAGCGAGAGTATTATGGAGCTTGTAAACTTGTCACCGAGTATTTTCAGTATGGTAGTGTTGTCAGACGGACCTATCACAATCAAGATGGGACTATCACTTTTGAAGAATCGAGGTTCGGTGGAAGCTGGCTCTATAAACTGGGGCCTGAGATTTTGACCAACCATACAGAAGTGATGAGACGTTTTTTGTCGCAGCTGTCGCTAAAAGAAGAAGATCTGATTTTGCTTGATCGGGCTTCGCGCATGGATTTTGCCCGCCCTTTGTTGGAGAAAGATAATCCTTCCAAGCTCGCCATGGTGTTTCATTCGGAGCATGAATTTGAAAATGGCCATCTCAACTATGAGTACTATTATGTGTTCAAGTATGCCAAACGCTTCGATTACTTCATCACGGCAACGGATCTTCAAAAAGAAGTCTTGGAGCAGACACTTGCCAAACAAGGATGCCAAGGAATTCCGATCTATAGTATTCCAGTGGGGCATCTAGAAGAATTGACGGAATCACAAGGAGATCGACCTCCCTTTAGTGTGATCACAGCTTCCCGTTTGGATCCAAGAAAACGCATCGATTTGGCCATTCGAGTAGTGGCTCAAGCACAGAAACGACTCCCAGCCCTTCAGCTTGATATTTATGGGAAAGGTGGCGAAGCGGACAACTTGCGACACCTGATTCAGGAGTTGGAAGCACAAGATTATATTCACCTACGCGGTCATGCGGATCTTAAGCAGATTTATCCTTGCTACCAAGCCTACCTCACCACCTCTCAGTGGGAGACCTTTGGATTGACCTTGATGGAGGCGGCTGGAGCAGGGTTAGCCTTGCTCGGCTTTGATGCCCGTTATGGCAATCCAACTTTTATAAAAGAGGGTGAAAATGGCTTTTTGGTAGCTTATAGCGAGACAGTGCCCGAAGAACAATTGGTGAAAGAGTTGGCAGACAAGCTGGCCCAGCTCTTTGAAAGTGACCTTGCACCATTTCATCAGGCTTCTTATGACTTGGCTTCTTGCTACCTCGCATCTCATGTCCAGGAACTCTGGAAAGAAACTCTAATAGAGATGGGACAATTAGGTGAAATAGCAATATAAAATGAAGAATCTGTAGCGACAAAAAAGTCCTACAGATTTTTTCTAAGGCAAGCAAATTGAGCTAAATTATGGTAAAATAGAGGGTATTGAAAAATCATCAATTCACGAAAGGAAGCAAGATGAAAATTACGCAAGAAGAGGTAACCCACGTTGCCAATCTTTCAAAATTGAAATTCTCTCCAGAAGAGACAGCTGAGTTTGCGACAACTTTGTCGAAGATTGTCGACATGGTGGAATTGTTGGAAGAAGTGGACACAACCGGTGTAGCCCCAACAACGACTATGGCTGATCGTAAGACCGTATTGCGTCCGGATGTTGCTGAAAAAGGGACAGACCGTGACCGCTTGTTTAAAAATGTACCTGAAAAAGATAACTACTACATCAAGGTGCCAGCTATCCTAGAAGATGGAGGAGATGCCTAATGTCATTCAACCATAAAACCATTGAAGAGTTGCACGACCTCCTTGTCTCTAAGGAAATTTCAGCAACGGAATTGACACAAGCGACGCTTGACGATATCAAGGCGCGTGAAGAAGCCGTCAATGCCTTTGTAACGGTGGCAGAAGAAGCTGCCCTTGCGCAAGCTAAGGCCATTGATGAAAAAGGAATCGATGCAGACAACCTCTTGTCAGGGATTCCACTCGCAGTCAAAGACAATATCTCAACAGATGGCATCTTGACCACTGCAGCATCAAAAATGCTCTATAACTACGAGCCAATCTTTGATGCGACAGCGGTTGCCAATGCCAAAGCAAAAGATATGATTGTCATCGGGAAGACCAACATGGATGAATTTGCCATGGGTGGATCTGGTGAGACTTCTTACTATGGGCCAACCAAGAATGCTTGGGACCACAGCAAGGTGCCTGGTGGATCTTCTAGTGGTTCAGCAGCTTCTGTCGCTTCAGGACAAGTCCGTTTGTCCCTTGGTTCAGATACAGGTGGTTCTATTCGCCAGCCTGCTGCCTTCAATGGGATTGTTGGACTCAAGCCAACCTATGGAACAGTTTCTCGTTTCGGTCTCATTGCCTTTGGTAGCTCACTCGACCAAATTGGACCGTTTGCTCCAACCGTTAAGGAAAATGCGCAATTGCTTAATGTGATTGCCAGTGCAGATGCCAAAGATTCAACTTCTGCACCTGTTCGTGTAGCAGACTTTACTTCTAAGATTGGTCAAGACATCAAAGGCATGAAGATTGCCCTTCCTAAGGAATACCTAGGGGAAGGAATTGACCCAGAAGTCAAAGAAACGATTCTTAATGCAGCTAAGCACTTTGAAAAATTGGGAGCAACTGTCGAAGAAGTCAGCCTGCCTCATTCTAAATACGGGGTTGCTGTCTACTACATCATCGCTTCATCTGAAGCTTCTTCAAACTTGCAACGTTTCGATGGCATTCGTTATGGTTTCCGTGCGGAAGATGCCAAGAACTTGGATGAGATCTACGTGAACACTCGTAGCCAAGGTTTTGGTGATGAAGTCAAACGTCGGATCATGCTGGGAACCTTCAGTTTGTCATCTGGTTACTACGATGCTTATTACAAGAAAGCCGGACAAGTCCGGACACTTATTATCCAAGACTTCGAAAAAGTCTTTGCGGATTACGATCTCATCCTTGGCCCTACAGCTCCAAGCGTGGCCTTTGATTTGGATTCGCTTAACCATGATCCGGTTGCCATGTACTTGGCGGACTTGTTGACCATCCCAGTCAACTTGGCAGGTCTTCCAGGAATTTCGATTCCTGCAGGATTTGCTCAAGGTCTTCCAGTTGGTTTGCAGTTGATTGGTCCGAAGCATTCGGAAGAGACCATCTACCAAGCTGCAGCTGCCTTTGAAGCAACGACGGATTACCACAAGCAACAACCCCTTATTTTCGGAGGTGACAATTAATGAACTTTGAAACAGTCATCGGACTTGAAGTCCACGTTGAATTGAATACAAACTCAAAAATTTTCTCACCAACCTCTGCCCACTTTGGAAACGAGCAAAATGCCAATACTAATGTGATTGACTGGTCTTTCCCAGGGGTGCTTCCTGTCTTGAACAAGGGTGTTGTGGACGCTGGTATCAAGGCTGCTTTGGCGCTGAATATGGATATCCATCAGCACATGCACTTTGACCGTAAGAACTATTTCTACCCTGATAATCCAAAAGCTTACCAAATCTCGCAATTTGACGAGCCTATTGGTTACAATGGGTGGATTGAAGTGCAATTGGAAGATGGCTCAACCAAGAAAATCGGGATTGAACGGGCCCACTTGGAAGAAGATGCTGGTAAGAACACCCATGGAACAGACGGCTTCTCTTATGTAGACCTCAACCGTCAAGGGGTGCCATTGATCGAGATTGTCTCTGAAGCAGATATGCGTTCTCCAGAAGAAGCCTATGCTTATTTGACAGCTTTGAAAGAAGTCATCCAATACACAGGTATTTCTGACGTCAAGATGGAAGAAGGATCAATGCGGGTGGATGCCAACATTTCCCTTCGCCCCTACGGCCAAGAGGAATTTGGTACCAAGACGGAGTTGAAAAACTTGAACTCCTTCTCCAACGTCCGTAAAGGTCTTGAATACGAAGTGGAGCGCCAAGCGAAAATCTTGCGTTCGGGTGGTGTCATTCGTCAAGAAACACGCCGTTATGATGAGGCCAACAAGAGCACGATTCTTATGCGGGTCAAAGAAGGGGCAGCGGATTACCGTTACTTCCCAGAACCAGACCTTCCCTTGTTTGAAATCTCAGATGAGTGGATCGAAGAAATGCGTACATCATTGCCTGAGTTTCCAAAAGACCGCCGTGCGCGCTACGTGGCAGAGCTTGGCCTGTCTGACTATGATGCCAACCAATTGACAGCTACGAAAGTCACTTCTGACTTCTTTGAAGCAGCCGTAGCCCTTGGTGGAGATGCCAAGCAAGTGTCTAACTGGCTGCAAGGGGAAGTCGCACAATTTTTGAACGCAGAAGGTAAAACGCTGGAAGAAATCCAATTGACACCAGAAAACTTGGTGGAAATGATTGCCATCATCGAAGATGGAACCATCTCCTCTAAGATTGCCAAGAAAGTCTTCGTTCACTTGGCGAAAAACGGTGGCGGTGCGCGAGAATACGTCGAAAAAGCTGGCTTGGTACAGATTTCAGACCCTGAAGTCTTGATTCCAATCATCCACCAAGTCTTCGCAGACAATGAAGCAGCCGTAGCCGACTTCAAGTCAGGTAAACGGAATGCTGACAAGGCCTTCACAGGCTTCCTTATGAAAGCAACCAAAGGCCAAGCCAACCCACAAGTAGCCCTCAAGTTACTTGCTCAAGAATTGGCGAAGTTGAAAGAAGATTGATAGAAAAAGAACCAGCCGAGAGGTTGGTTTTTACTATCCATAAAATTGTGTTAGAATAGGAAAGACCATTACATATCAACTAGCATTAGGAGGAGTCACATGAACAAATTTTTAAGAGTTTTATTTATCCTAGTCATTATCGCTATGTCTGGAGCGATTATCTTCCAGTTATTCTTTCCATCCTATATGGGCAATCATTCGGGATATGGTATTTCTGTCGGTTGGCAACGGGAGATTGGGATTTGGAATATGGCAGTCCTTGTGATCTTGATTGCCGTCAATCTCAAATACGATTGGTTTTATCTTCGGACGGTACTAGTGGCCTTGATCATTGGTGGGCTTGGGATTGGGACCAATCATCTTTTCAGTTATTTTCACTATCATCTGCCGGTCAATGGGATCGGTGCGCTTGAAAATTATCTCCTCGTCCTTGGTTGGATGGTGGGCTGGAGAATAGAGAATTCACGAATCAAGAAAAAGTAAGAAGGAGTAGTCGAAGGGCGGCTCTTTTTTTATCTTCAGTTTTTTCTTGACAAACAAAAGGAAAACGTTTACAATTTTAAATATAAAGTTTCCTGAAAAGAAAACAAAAAAGGTGAAAACAAGGAGATTATCCTATGGCTACTATGAAAGCAGCTCGCTGGCATGCAGCAAAAGACGTTCGTATCGAAGAAGTGGAAGTACCTGAAGTACATCCACATCAAGTAAAAGTGGCAGTTAAGTTCACAGGGATCTGTGGGACGGACTTGCATGAATATTTGGATGGACCGATCTTCATTCCAACAGAAGAACATGTTTATTCTGGTCAAAAAGCACCGGTTACTTTGGGACATGAATTCTCTGGTGAGATTGTAGAAGTCGGAAGTGATGTGACTCGTGTCAAAGTTGGCGATCGTGTCACTATCGAACCAATTCTTGCAGAGCACAACTTAATTGGTGATTACAACCTTGATCCAAACTTGAACTTTGTCGGCCTCGCTGCAGATGGTGGTTTTGCTAAATATTGTGTTCTTGATGGTGATCTTGTCCATGTGATTCCAGATAGCTTGAGTTTTGAACAAGCCGCTCTTACAGAACCTGCTGCTGTTGCTGTTTATGCAGTTCGTCAATCTGCATTGAAAGCTGGAGATACAGCTGTTATCTTTGGCTTGGGTCCAATTGGTCTTTTGATCGTTGAAGCCCTTCGTGCAGCAGGAGCATCAAAAATCTATGCGGTTGAATTGTCTCCTGAACGCCAAGCCAAAGCAGAAGAATTGGGAGCGATCGTTGTTCGTCCAGAAGAAGGAGAAACAATCGTCGAAGCCATCCATCGTTTAACAGGTGGGGGAGCAGATGTTTCTTATGAAGTTACTGGGGTCCCAGTTGTTTTAGGCCAAGCCCTTGCAGCTGTTCATAAAGCTGGGGAATGTATGGTCGTATCTATCTGGGAACGTGAAGCTAGCATCAATCCAAATGAATTCGCTATCCAAGAAAAATCTCTCAAAGGAATTATTGCCTACCGTCATATTTTCCCTAAAGTATTGGAATTGATGGAACAAGGCTACTTCTCTGCTGAAAAATTGGTTACCAAGAAAATTAAATTGGAAAATATCGTTGAAGAAGGATTTATTGAATTAACACAAGATAAATCTCAAATCAAGATTTTGGTTCAACCTGAATAAGCGAATAAATTTATATGAAATATATGAGGCTGAAACGTTTCGTTTCGGCCTTTTATGATACAATAAAAGTAAGGAACAGATTTAGGAGGGGACTATGTCAAAGACGATGAAAGGAACACTCATGACCTTGATCGCCGGGATCGCTTGGGGACTATCCGGAGTTAGCGGGCAATATTTAATGGTTCATGGATTTTCGGCTATTGAGTTAACAAATCTCCGTTTGCTTTTTTCTGGAATTGTCCTTATTCTTCTTTCCTACGTTGCAGATAAGGAGAAGTTTTTGGCCTTTGCCAAAGATAAATCTTCCTACCTTCCCCTTCTTATTTTTGCCTTTTTAGGATTGTTATTGACTCAGTTGACCTATTTAGAGGCGATTGCTGAAACCAATGCTGGGACTGCTACGGTGTTACAGTATCTCTGTCCAGTGGGAATTTTAGCCTATACCTGTATCATGGATAAGGTGGCCCCTACACTAGCAGAAGTGTTTTCGATGCTTCTAGCGATTGGTGGCACATTCTTAATAGCAACCCATGGTCAACTCAATCAATTGGCCATCAATCCCAAAGGTTTGGCTTGGGGAGTGGTGTCAGCATTTGCCTATGCCCTTTACATCATTCTACCTCTGAACTTAATTCAAAAATGGGGAAGCATGCTGGTGATTGGAGTTGGGATGACTATTCCAGGAATCCTAATGCTCCCTTTTAGTGGTCTTCTCTCTTCTTCTGGAAACTACAGACTCGATACCTGGATGGCCCTTTTTGGCTTGGTGGTGATTGGGACGATTTTTGCCTATACAGCCTTTCTGAAAGGAACCTCTTTGGTAGGAGCCGTTAAAGGAAGCTTGCTGGCGTCCTTTGAGCCTGTTTCGGCAGTTTTCTTTGCCTTTGTCATTATGAAGGAGCATTTTTTTATGGTTGATGTGATTGGGATGGCCATGATCCTCCTTGCAGTTCTCTTGATTTCCCTCAAGGATTTCATGATTCAAAAAGAAAAAGGCATCTTGTAAAATCAAGACCAAACATATTTTAGTTAAAAGGTTGAGACGAAGGTCTTGGCCTTTTTATGATAGGGAAGAGTTATCACTATATAGCGTATACATAGATAGAAAAAGATGTTAAAATAGAACAAAACTTTTTTAAGGAGATAAGGATGAAAAAGATTTTTAAATGGACCCTATTTGCTGTGGCGACATTGAGTCTAGTAGCTTGTGGCACCACTGCTCAAAAGACAAATTCGCAGCAATCAAAGACGGAAAAAGCGGCGAAAAATTCAGCATCTGACGGTCAAGTAGAGCTGAGCCTAAAAGGAGGGCAATACATCAAACCGCCTGTCCTCAATGACTCAGAAGACGGCACTTATTTGGCCCTTCAATTAGAATTTAAGAATGTTGCTAAAGAATCTATTAACGTGTCAGATTCAGATATCACCATTTACGATGCGGAGAATAACAAGGTCAAATTGCAGTCAGGAATTTATGACCAAACGGAAGCCTTCCAATTGCTCAAGAGTGATCAGTTGGCCCAGGATAAAAAATTAACCGGCTATATTGTCTTCCCAGTCGAAAAAGGCAAAAAATACGAAGTGCAGTATGAACGAAAAACCTATAGCTCTGATAAAAAATCCAAGCCTCTAAAATTTGCGGTGGATTCTTCTCAGTATGAGGACAAGGTGGAAGCTTCAACTATTCTAGCAGATGAATACATCAATCAAGTTTACTTCAGTGGCCAACGAAAGGTCAAAAAGGATGATGCTTTTGTTTTGGGAACTGATTTGAAAAAGGAAGCCAGTGATTTCCGTGCGAAATTTGCGGCTGATTTTACCCGTCAATTGCATGATTACCAATTCCCAGAAGAAGAAGTGACCCAGTTTATCGATGCTTATGAAAAGGAAAATGCAAAGCGCGCGAAATTAACCTATAAGGTTAAACAATACCTCCCGGACAAGGTGGTCATTAGCTTGAATCCTGAGACTGTCAGCATGGAAAAGACGATTTTAAACCACATGCAGACCTTCTATCAAGAACATCGAAAAGACTATCCAGGTATCATCGAGGCGAATCAGGCTCAAAATAAAGCCTATAGAGAGGAAATGATGGCTTCTCTTGCAGATCGTCCCTTGACGACGCCGGATCGGTACGACTACCAGTTGACCTTTGTTAAGAAAGATGGCAAATGGGAAGTAGAAAAAGCCTACAATAGTGATAGCTTTATGGAAAAATTCGAGGGAAATCTTTCTTAATGCTGAAGTTGGCACTCCTAGGATAGGAATCTAGGAGTGTTTTTGTCTATAGTTTGAAACTATATCAAAACCCAAGAAACAAGAATTAGACGGAAACACCTATTAGTGATAAAATAATTTTAAGTTTGAAAGGAGATGAAGGCTTGTGTCTTTTTCTTATGAAGAGTTAGCAGAGATTCGCCACTATATCCACCAACACCCAGAATTGTCTGGTCAAGAATACCAGACAACCGCCTTTCTAAAAGAGCGTTTAGAAGAGTTGGGGATTCGTATTTTAGAGAGTGGATTAAAAACTGGTCTGATTGCAGAAATTGGCTCCGGCCAACCGGTAGTGGCACTTCGAGCAGATATCGATGCCCTTCCAATTTTGGAACAAACGAATCTGCCCTACCAAAGTCAGAATCCAGGCGTCATGCATGCCTGTGGTCATGATTTTCATCAAACCAGTCTTCTAGGAGCAGCAGCTCTTCTCAAGGAAAAAGAAGACCAGCTTGAAGGAACCATACGCTTGATCTTTCAACCAGCAGAAGAAATCTCAGAAGGTGCTTCTGATGTTTTGGCAACAGGACTGTTGGAGGATGTTCAAGGAATTATTGGTTTTCACAACATTCCCCAGCTAAAAGCAGGGCAACTTGCCTTGAATGCTGGAGCCATGATGGCAGGGGTTGAGAAATTCAAGGTTACCGTGACAGGGGTTAGTAGTCATGCCGCAAGACCAGATTTGGGAGTTGACACTGTAACGGCCGTCACAACCATGGTTCAGAACTTACAATTATTAATTTCACGGACCGTTTCTCCTTTTGAAACAGCTGTTTTGTCCATTACGCACCTGGATGTGGGCTCAACCTGGAATGTACTTCCTAAATCAGGCTATTTTGAAGGAACCATTCGCTCCTTTAATCCGAGTGTGCAAAGAGACTTGAAGGCACATTTTATTTCCATCATTCGACACATTGCAGAAAGTCTGGAAGTGGATGTGGCTTTTGAGTGGGGTGTGACACCTCCCGTTACCTTTAACGATGAGGAATTGACGCAGGTAGTTTGGGAAGCTTCACAAGGTTTGGCTGAAGTGATCCCAGCGAATCCTTCTACAGCTGGAGAAGACTTTGCCTTTTACCAAGAGCGAATTCCTGGAGTCTTTGCCTTTATCGGTTCAAACGGAGAACCGGATGCGCCAGACCTTCATCATGATCACATGACCATCGATGATGCAGCCTTTGAGGTATCGGTTCCCTATTATGTTGAAAATGCGCAAGCTTTATTGCGGTATTTTAAGGCCCAAGAAGTGTGATAAAGAAAAACTATCACCTCCATAAAAAATATATATTAGGCAAGTAAATGCTTTTTTGATAAAATTAAAAAATACTTTTAAAATGGCGTTTTATGTGCCTGAAACGAATAAGGAGATCCTATGAATCTAAAAAAAGTGATTAAGTATTCTGCTTTAGGATTAGTTGCAGTCCTTGCAACCAGTGCTTTAGTAGCATGTTCATCTGGTAAATCAGCCAGTGGTAAGAAAACCATTGAAGTTGGGACTGTTGGAACAACCAAACCATTCTCTTACGAAGAAAAAGACGGCAAGCTAACCGGTTATGAAATCGAAGTTTTGCGTGAAATCTTCAAAGGTTCAGACAAATATGAAGTGAACTTTAACAAAACAGAGTGGTCTTCCGTCTTTGCTGGCTTAGATAGTGACCGTTTCCAAATCGGTGCCAACAACATTAGCTACTCAAAAGAGCGGGAAGAAAAATACCTCTATCCAAATCCATATGCTCGTAATCCATTAGTATTGGTCGTACCAAAAGATTCTTCTATTAAATCTTTGGATGACATTGGTGGCAAGAAAACAGAAGTTGTTCAAGGAACATCTACTGCTAAACAATTAGAAGATTACAATAAAAAACATTCAGATAATCCAACTGACTTGCAATACACAGATGGAACCATTCAAACCATCATGGCTAATCTAGCGGATGGTCGTACCGATTACAAGATCTTCGAACGGATCTCAGTAGATACCATCATTCGTGATCAAGGCTATGACAACTTGAAAGTTATCGAACTTCCAAGCGACCAACAACCTTATGTGTATCCAATTATTGCAAAAGAAGATAAAGACCTTCAAAAATTTGTCAACAAACGGATCAAGGAACTCTATGACAATGGAACCCTTGAAAAACTGTCTAAAAAATACTTTGGTGGAGTTTATCTACCAGAAGCAAAAGATATTAAAGAATAATATTTAATTAAAGGAGACTTCAAAATGAAATTGAAAAAAATTCTTGGTTTAACAGCTCTTGCAGCTATTGCAACATTTGCTCTTGCAGCATGTGGTTCTTCAAAATCATCTAGCAAAGATGGTGAAACAACTGTAAAAGTAGGTGTCATGACTTTGAGCGACACTGAAAAAGCTCGTTGGGATCAAGTTCAAAAGAACTTGGATGACGCTAAAACAGGAATCAAATTGGAATTCACTCAATTTACAGACTACTCACAACCAAACGTGGCTGTAAAAGATGGTAGCGTGGATATCAATGCTTTCCAACACTACAACTTCCTTGATAACTGGAACTCTAAAAACGACAATGCCCTTGTTGCAGTAGCAGATACGTACATCGCTCCAATCCGTCTTTACTCTGGTACAGAAAACGGTAAAAACAAATACACTTCAATTAAAGAAATTCCTAAAGGTGGAACAATCGCTGTACCAAATGACCCAACAAATGAAAGCCGTGCCTTGTATGTCTTGCAATCAGCAGGTTTGATTAAATTGGATACTAAGGATGGACAATTGGCAAACGTGTCAAACATCAAAGAAAATCCAAAAGATTTGAAGATCTCTGAATTGGATGCTTCACAAACACCATCTGCTCTTCCATCAGTAGATGCTGCAGTCATCAACAATACCTTCGTTCGTGAAGCAGGCGTTGATTTCAAAAAAGCTATCTATGTTGAAAAGAAAGACAACAACTCAAAACAATGGTACAACGTGATCGCTGCTAAGAAAGATTGGGAAAAATCTGATAAAGCAAAAGCAATCAAAGAAATCATCAAAGCCTATCACAAAGACAATGTGAAGAAAGTGATCGAAGAATCTTCAGAAGGAATGGACCAACCAGTCTTCTAAGATTCGATCTCAAGTGTATGAAGGAGGTGGAGAAGCAATTCTCTACCTCTTATCGTGTATTAGGAGGAATGCATGCCTTTTGCAACAGAAGCGGAACAAATCCGTAAATTTGAAAATGATGAGGTCGCACAACATTATTTTGAAGTGTTGCGAACCTTGATTTCAAAAAAATCCATCTTTGCCCAACAAGTTGGTCTCAAGGAAGTAGCCAACTATTTGGGAGAAATTTTTACAGCTGCAGGAGCCAAAGTCGAAGTTGATGATAGCTATACAGCACCTTTTGTGATTGCCAAATTTTTCTCACCAAATCCTGAAGCCAAAACCATCATTTTTTATAACCACTATGATACGGTACCAGCTGATGGAGACCAACCTTGGACGGGAGACCCTTTTACCTTATCGGTTCATTATGGGACCATGTACGGTCGAGGGGTTGATGATGACAAGGGACATATCACGGCTCGTCTCACAGCTCTTCGAAAATACATTCGTGAAAGTGGCGATTTGCCAGTCAATATTACCTTTATCATCGAAGGGGCAGAGGAGTCTGCATCAACTGACTTGGATAAATACTTGGCCAAACACAAGAAACACTTGCGTGGGGCAGACCTCCTAGTCTGGGAACAAGGTACCCGAAATAATCAGGGTCAGTTGGAAATTTCCGGTGGTAGCAAAGGGATCGTCACCTTTGATATGGTGGTGAAGAGTGCAGAAGTGGATATCCATTCCAGCTATGGCGGTGTGGTAGACTCTGCTTCTTGGTATTTGTTAAATGCTATCGCCAGTCTTCGTGACAAAGAAGGTCGAATTTTGGTGGATGGGATTTATGATCAGATCCAAGAACCCAATGAACGCGAGCTAGCTTTGATCGAGCAATATGCCAACAAAGGACCAGAAGATGTAGCGGAAACCTATGGTCTAACCCTTCCAATCTTGAAGGAAGACCGAAAAGAATTCCTACGCCGTTTCTATTTTGAACCAGCCCTGAATATTGAAGGCTTTGGCTCTGGTTACCAAGGCCAAGGTGTTAAAACGATTCTTCCGGCAGAGGCGCGTGCCAAGATGGAGGTGCGTTTGGTTCCTGGACTGGATCCCAAGGATGTTTTAGAAAAGATCAGGCAACAATTGAAGAAAAATGGCTATGATCAGGTCGAATTGGTCTATACTCTCGGTGAAATGAGTTACCGAAGTGATATGAGTGCCCCATCGATTTTAAATGTCATACGGCTGGCCAAAGATTTCTATAGAGAAGGAGTTTCTGTTCTTCCAACAACAGCGGGAACAGGGCCAATGCACACGGTCTTTGAGGCTTTGCAGGTGCCGATGGCAGCCTTTGGAATTGGCAATGCCAATAGCCGGGACCATGGGGGCGACGAAAATGTGAAAATCGCCGATTATTACACCCATATTGAATTGATAAAGGAGTTAATAGCAAGTTATGAGTAAAGCAATGATTCAGCTGGACCACATTGATGTGACCTTCCAGCAAAAGAAACGTCAGATCCAAGCCGTCAAAGATGTGACCATTCATATTAATGAAGGCGATATCTATGGGATTGTAGGGTATTCCGGAGCGGGGAAATCGACCTTGGTTCGGGTGATCAATCTCTTGCAAGTGCCTAGCGCCGGAACCATCACTGTGGATGGTGATGTGATTTATCAAGATCAGGTGACCTTAAAACCTGCTGCCCTTCGGGAGAAACGTCGGGATATCGGAATGATTTTCCAACACTTCAACTTGATGGCTCAAATGACTGTCGCAGAAAATGTGGCCTTTGCTCTTAAACATTCTAAATTAAACAAAGAACAAAAGAATGAGAAAGTGGCGAAATTGTTGGAATTGGTTGGTCTAGCTGACCGTGCAGAGAATTACCCAGCACAATTGTCTGGTGGTCAAAAGCAGCGGGTAGCGATTGCGCGTGCCCTTGCCAACGATCCAAAAATTTTGATCTCAGATGAGTCAACTTCAGCCTTGGATCCAAAGACGACCAAACAAATTCTAGCTTTGTTGCAAGAGTTAAACAAAAAACTTGGCTTAACCATTGTCTTGATCACCCATGAGATGCAAATTGTCAAAGATATTGCCAACCGGGTAGCTGTCATGCAAAATGGCGAACTGATTGAAGAAGGGTCTGTGTTAGATATCTTCTCGAATCCGAAAAATGCTTTGACGCAAGACTTTATCACGGTTGCAACAGGAATCGATGAAGCCATGGTGAAAATCAATCAACAAGCGATTGTGAAGAACTTGCCTGATGATTCGATTTTAGCGCATCTTAAGTATGCAGGTTCTGTGACAGATACAGCCATCATCAATGATATTTACAAGCAGTACCAAGTATCTGCCAACATTTTATTTGGGAACATCGAGATCCTTGATCACACTCCTGTCGGAGAATTGGTGGTCATCTTATCAGGTGAAAATCAAAATCTGGAAACGGCCAAAGCTGAGTTAGAAAATGCAGGAGTTTCCGTGACTATTGTGAAAGATGGGAGAAAAGCATGATCCAGTTAATTCAAACATATTTACCAAATGTCTATAAATTAGGGTGGTCTGGCCAGTATGGATGGGGAACCGCTATTTACTTGACTCTTTACATGACCGTTATTTCCTTCATTATTGGTGGATTTTTAGGTTTGGTGACAGGACTTTTGTTAGTCTTGACCCGTCCAGGTGGTGTCATCGAAAATAGAATCGTTTTCCAAATTTTGGATAAGATTACTTCCTTGTTCCGCGCCATTCCTTTCATTATCTTGTTGGCCTTTATTAATCCCTTGACCTACTTGCTCTTGAAAAATACCATCGGTCCTACAGCAGCCCTTGTTCCGCTATCCTTGGCTGTCTTTCCATTCTTTGCCCGCCAAGTCCAAGTAGTCTTGTCAGAATTGGATGGAGGCGTGATTGAAGCAGCACAAGCCAGTGGGGCAACCTTCTGGGATATTGTCGGTGTCTACCTTCGTGAAGGGCTTCCTGATTTGATCCGTGTAACAACAGTGACCATCATTTCCTTGATTGGAGAAACCGCCATGGCGGGTGCCGTTGGTGCTGGAGGATTAGGAACCTTAGCCATCAACTACGGGAAAAACATGTTTAACAATGATGTCATCTTTGTGGCGACCTTATTGATCCTGATTCTGATCGTTCTGGTCCAATTTATCGGGGACTTCCTTTCGAAGAAAATTAGCCACCGTTAGGATCAGTATCCAATGAATAGAATAAATGTGAATCAAATAAAACAAGTTGGAGCCTTCACTTTCCTCTATTTTCTTGCGATTGGACTGGGGGTCTTAGTTGGAAATCTGGTCGATCATCAAGGAAATATGTTTTATGCTCCTGCCTTTTCAGCCTTGTTTGGCGGGACGATCTACCGCTATTATCTAGAAAAAATAAAAGGAGTTGGATCTATCTTTATAGTTGGCTGCGTGATCGGATCCTTCTTCCTCTTTTCGCGTCATGGTGCAGGAGCCTTTATTCCAGCCTTGATCGCCGGAAGTTTTGCGGAGATGGTCGCCTCAAGTGGTCGTTTTCGCTCGAATTTACGAAATGCCTTGTCTTTTGTCATTTTTGCCTTTGCGACGACAGGGCCCATTCTTATGATGTGGTTCTATCCAGCCAGTTACCGCATGTCGTTACTGGATCGTGGTAAATCGATAGACTATGTCAATCGGGTGATGGTATCACCAGATCTAGCGACCATCACTTGGTTTGTCCTCACGGTCATACTGGGTGCTGGATTAGGATGGGGACTATCGAACTTCCTTCTTCCATTCTTGGTCAAAAAAGGAGATAAAGATGCACAATAATTTACTAGTTCTTCAGTCAGACTTTGGTTTGGTGGATGGAGCAGTATCCGCTATGATTGGGGTTGCTTTAGAAGAATCACCAACCCTTAAAATTCACCACTTAACTCATGATATTACCCCCTACAATATCTTTGAAGGGAGTTACCGTCTCTTTCAGACAGTAGATTACTGGCCAGAAGGGACGACCTTTGTTTCGGTGGTCGATCCTGGTGTCGGTTCCAAACGAAAGAGTGTGGTAGCTAAAACGGCGAAAAATCAATACATTGTCACTCCGGATAATGGCACTCTCTCTTTTATCAAGAAACATGTAGGGATTGTTGCTATCCGTGAGATTTCAGAGGTGAAGAACCGCCGGGCCAATACAGAGTTTTCTTATACCTTCCATGGGCGTGATGTATACGCCTATACTGGGGCTAAGTTGGCCAGTGGCCATATTAGTTTTGAAGAAGTCGGACCAGAACTCAGTGTCGAACATATTGTGGAAATCCCAGTGGTTGAGACAGTTCTTGAGGACAATCTTGTTAAAGGTACAGTTGACATCCTAGATGTACGCTTTGGTTCTCTTTGGACTTCCATTACTCGAGAAGAGTTCAATCATTTGTCACCCAAATTTGGGGAACGTTTTGAAGTAACCATCTATAACAATGACATGCTGGTTTACCAAAACCAAGTAACCTACGGCAAGTCTTTCGCCGATGTGCGAATTGGACAGCCAATCCTTTATATCAATTCCCTTTACCGTGTTGGTCTTGCCATCAACCAGGGATCCTTTGCCAAGGCCTATAATGTAGGAGTTGGGGCTTCTTGGCATATCGAGATTAGAAAAATGGAAAATTAACAGGAGATATCATAATGAAACAGAAATCATTATTTTCAATTAAAGATGTTGTGGCTATTGGGGTTGGAGCAGCCCTCTTTGTCGTGATTGCTATGTTGCAAATCCCTGCACCTGCACCGAATACGAGCATTCAGTTGCAATATGCCCTTCAAGCTCTCTTTAGTGTAGTCTTTGGCCCAATTGTTGGCTTCTTAATCGGCTTGATTGGTCATGCCATTAAGGACGCTATGTCAGGTGGGCTTTGGTGGACTTGGATCATTTCAAGTGGTTTGTTTGGACTCTTTGTTGGTTTCTTCCGCAAACAAATCGGTGAATTTAAAGGGGAAGTGACAAAGAAAGAATTAATTGTCTTTAACGTCGTTCAAATCGTATCCAACCTTGTGATCTGGGGCTTTATTGCTCCGGTTGGAGATGTCTTGATCTACAAGGAAAGTGCCAATAAAGTCTTCCTACAAGGTGTTGTTGCGGGTTCATTTAATGCATTAACAGTAGCTGTTGCAGGTTCTCTTCTCTTGATTGCTTATGCACGGACTCAAACAAAAGATGGAAGTTTGACCAAAGATTAAATGTACAGAAGATAAGAGAGTGGGACAGAAATCGGTAATTCGTTAGAATTCGATTTCGTCGTCCCACCTCCGCACAGTTGAGTAGGGCTGTAAAAGCTGATGAAATCAGCGTAGTAGAGCCCACTCAACCACTGCGTCTTGCTCGACAATCCAAAAATAATTGAGAGGCTAGGACTTTTGTCCCAGCCTCTTTTTTGTTTTATCAAAAATATTTTTTACAAAATGGAAGATATATATTGCAAAATAGAAAATATAGTGTATAATAAAGCTATAAAAATAAGAAAGGAAAAGCCTGTGGCGAAAAATCTCAAATTAAAAATGGCCCGGGTCGAGCATGATATGACCCAGGGGGATCTTGCAGATGCCATTGGAGTGACGCGCCAGACCATCGGTCTGATTGAGGCGGGAAAGTATAACCCAACCCTCAGTCTCTGCCTTGCCATCTGTAAGACCTTGGATAAGACGCTGGATCAACTGTTCTGGGAGTAACAGTTTTAATAATAGAAAGAGGAAGAATATGAAACAAAAGAAAGAACCAATTGTAAAAGATGAACGGACTATGCTACTTGATGGAAAAATCGCAGGAGAACTTGTCCTTGGCATGACCTGCTTTATTGCCCTATCTGCCTTTGTGAAGTCCAGTATCCTGGACTTAGACCTAGTCGCTTATCTCCCTGAGATGTTCCTTCTGATTGCCATGGGGGCTTATGCTCTGCTAAGAAGGATCAGTTCAGGGATTGATATCCGAGATGTGTTAGAAAAAGATAGCTGGTTGAGTCGCCTTGGGTCAGGTCTATTCTTTGCTGTGCTTGTGACAGCTATGGATGTGATTGGAAAGAGAGAAGCAATGAGCTTTATCTTGAGTCCAAAGTATCTGGTCAAAATTCTATTAGAAATTCTCGTCTTTGCCATCCTGACAGATCTGCTTGAAAAACCACTTGCTCTTATCAATCGGAAAAAACAAGAGAAGATCGAGGCAGAATTAGAGGATGAATAATAAGGAGGAAGAGATGAGATTACAATTGCTGAACAAACAAATCATAGATGAACGAGAAGAAGGCTTAGCTCATAAGGCTGGTGCTGAGATGGCTGTTTTTCTTTTCCTTGCCTTAACTGTTTTTAGTGTAGGATCCATTTTTACATCTAAGGTGGGGCTCAGTCCAATCATGGTGGTAGCCTTACTCATCGTCTCAGGATTATATTATTCGGTGCGTTGTCAACGATTGGGTGTGAGATTTATCAGTTATAGCTATCTAAATGTGACGGGAATTGTAGCAGTAACCTCTATTCTCTCCTTGTTCATCTGGGCTCAAAATTTTCAATTAAACCAAGCTGTCTATCAGGCAAATCCCTTCCATTCAAAATTCTTACTAGTACTTCCTATTACCTTTTTACTAAATCTTCCAATTGTATGGGGAGTGAATACCCTTGTGACGCTTCTTGCAAAAGTTGAGAAAAAACGCTATGAAGCCTATCTGGATCAGTTGGAAAAGGAAGAGTAGAAAGTTGGAACCTTAGTTTCGTCCTATAAAAGTCTGGGAAACCAGGCTTTTATTTTTCAGTCAAATAAATTGCATTCGTTTTCTTGGGAGAGTATACTGGTATAGTTGAATGAAAAATTCTGATAATTTAATCTTAGAAAAGAGAATGACATGGCAAAACCTATTCGTGTATTACTTTACTATAAATATGTTCCCATCGAAAACGCGGAACAATTTGCGGCTGATCACTTGGCCTTCTGTAAATCAATCGGCCTTAAAGGACGTATCCTAGTTGCTGATGAAGGGATTAACGGAACCGTTTCTGGTGACTACGAAACAACGCAAAAATACATGGACTACGTTCACAGCCTTCCAGGTATGGAAGACCTCTGGTTCAAGATTGATGAGGAAGAAGAACAAGCTTTCAAGAAGATGTTTGTACGTTATAAGAAAGAGATTGTCCACCTTGGTTTAGAAGATGATAACTTCGATAACGATATCAATCCCCTTGAAACGACAGGTGCTTACTTGTCACCAAAAGAGTTTAAAGAAGCTCTTCTCGACGAAGATACCGTTGTCCTTGATACTCGGAATGACTACGAGTACGATCTTGGTCACTTCCGTGGGGCTATTCGTCCAGACATCCGCAATTTCCGTGAATTGCCGCAATGGGTCCGTGATAACAAGGAAAAATTCATGGACAAGCGTGTTGTCGTCTACTGTACTGGTGGAGTCCGCTGTGAGAAATTCTCAGGCTGGATGGTGCGTGAAGGCTACAAAGATGTCGGTCAATTGCATGGCGGAATCGCCACTTACGGGAAAGACCCAGAAGTTCAAGGCGAACTGTGGGATGGGAAAATGTACGTCTTTGACGAGCGGATTGCAGTCGATGTCAACCATGTCGATCCAAGCGTTGTCGGAAAAGACTGGTTTGATGGAACACCATGCGAACGCTATGTCAACTGTGGAAATCCTTTCTGTAACCGTCGCATCTTGACTTCAGAAGAAAACGAGGACAAGTACCTCCGTGGTTGCTCACATGAGTGCCGGGTTCACCCTCGCAATCGTTATGTCCAAGAACACAACTTGTCACAAGCAGAGGTTGCTGAGCGTTTGGCCCTTATCGGTGAAACGCTTGATGGAGCACCTGCATAATGGAAACAAACAGTCTGAAAGCTCAGGCTGTTTTTATATGGAAATTGATTGAAAATTGTGCTATACTTTAGGTAAGCGATTTCACAAAGGAGAAAACAAATGAGTATCGTGTTTTCAATCAAAAATAAAAAGAGCTTATTTGGCTATCAGAAAGTACTCGCAGCACAGGAAGTTCTTAAATTGGTAGAAGGGTTGACAACCTACAACTATGATCCTGCTACCCTTCATCGTCCCTTAAATGATTTTGAAGGCTTGAACTGTATCGTATTTGGTAAGAGCGGTCTTCCTCTGCAGTTACGCTATTTTGATGAGGAAGAGTCTTATCAGATTCAGGTGCCCTCTTTTGCGATAGAAGAAGATTGGCAGTTGGCCCTTCGATGGCTTAGTCGCCTAGGAGAAGTATTAGGAACGGAGATTGTGGCCAGCGACGGCGTGAGCTATACTCCAGATTCTATTTTCCATTTTGATTATGAAGTCGTTATCCTAGAAACGCTGGGTAATGTGACCAAGGAAAAAGATCTAAAAGAGTTTGAAGTACAAGGCTTCGCTCATCCAGTCTATTTGGATCGGGATACAGTGCAGGAAGTCTTGAACCATGTCCATCCACTAGAAGCCTACTCTGCCTTTATCAAGAAGATTCAATATAGTGCAGCATATTTCAGTCAAGTCCGTTTTTATCAACAGGAGGAGACAGGAGCCTTCTTAGCCAGCTATAGCTTGACAGAAGATACGGATACGGTCTTGCCAAGCGTGCCACATGTTCCTGCAGAATATGTAGAAATTGTGGGCTTAGCAGGTATCATTGATTGGCGGGTGCTATTGGTAGCGATCGATGGAGATCCGGATAAGCCAGAAAATTACCATCCAATTGGCTCTCTTGCTCTGAAGAACCTTATAGAAGCGCTAGAGCCAGATGAATACCAGCTACTAGATGCTAGTCAAATTGAAATCAAAAAATTGTCCAAAGAGCGGTTGCTAGAATTAGCGCAGTTGGAAAACAAGTAACAATATCGTAGGGAACTGTCCTTCCAACGTTTGATCCGAAAAATCTAACGTCTGGGAGCAGTTCTTTTTTTATGCTCTTCCTTTGATCAAAAACCAATGACTAGGCTAATTATGGTATAATAGGGGCCTAGAAGTAGAATGAAAGAGGTGCACGAAATGCTGTTAGAAGAATTTGATGCCAATCGACAGGCGATTATCAATCCACAAGACTTACACCAACCAATTGAAGGATTTCCCAAAGTAGTCATCTCTTGCTTTTCAAGAGTAACTTTTGCGCGCCTCCTTGAGAATTATGACCATGAGGTCATTACAAGAACCTCCATGGCCAACTTTGAAGTCCTGGTCTATGGGATCACTATTGAAGACCAACAAATTGCTGCCTTTAATGCACCCGTTGGGGCTGCTTCCTGTGTGGGGATTATAGAGGATTTGATTCAATTTGGGATGGAAAAACTGGTGCTCTTTGGGACCTGTGGGGTTTTAGACCGTGATATCGAAGCGACTTCCATCATCATTCCAACGGCTGCTCTTCGCGACGAGGGGACTAGTTACCACTATCTTCCGGCTAGTGATGAAGTGGAAGTAAACAAGAAAACCCTCCCTCTCTTCCAAGCCTTTCTGGATAGTCACAAGGTTTCTTATCAGTCAGGAAAAGTGTGGACGACAGATGCACCCTACCGGGAAACCATCGACAAGATGAAGCGACGAAAGGAAGCGGGAGCCATCTGTGTGGATATGGAATGTTCGGCAGTGGCAGCCTTAGCAGCTTATAGGGGCTTTGAGCTCTGCCATTTCTTCTATGCAGCTGACCACCTCTCGGAAGAAAAATGGGATATCCGAACCTTATCTAGTCATGAGGATTTAGATAGCAAGGATCGAATCGCGGAGTTAGCCATCCAATTTGCGCTCTTTTGGGAAAAGGCAAACTAAATGAAAGAAGCAATGATTGAACTGAAGGATTTTTCCTTCCAATACAAGGCACAGTCTGAACCAACCTTGAAAAATCTCAACTTAACCATTTATAAGGGGGAAAAGGTTCTGATTGTTGGGCCATCTGGTTCTGGAAAATCAACGATTGGCCAGTGTCTAAATGGGATTATCCCCAATATCTATAAGGGAACCAGTAGTGGGCAATTCCTCATTCAGGGGAAAGAAGCCTTTGATCTCAGTATTTATGAGAAATCTCACTTGGTCAGTACGGTTTTGCAAGATACAGATGGCCAATTTATTGGTTTGAGTGTCGCAGAAGACTTGGCTTTTGCTCTTGAAAATGACATGGTGGATCTGGGAACGATGAAAGAGCGTGTGCAGAGTTGGGCAGAACGCTTGGATTTGATGAAGCTCTTGGATCATCGGCCACAAGATTTGTCCGGTGGGCAAAAACAGCGAGTGAGCTTAGCAGGTGTTCTGATTGACGAAAGTCCGATCCTCCTTTTTGATGAACCACTGGCTAATCTAGATCCCAAGTCGGGTCAGGATATTATTGATCTGATCGATCAGATTCATGAAGAACAGGGGACGACCACCATTATTATCGAACACCGTTTAGAGGATGTACTCTACCGTCCTGTCGATCGGGTTATCTTG
This sequence comes from Streptococcus parasanguinis, assembly GCF_009717775.1. GTDB lineage: Bacteria > Bacillota > Bacilli > Lactobacillales > Streptococcaceae > Streptococcus > Streptococcus parasanguinis_AG. Next base: position 196,502 of record NZ_WMZF01000002.1, read on the forward strand.
ATCAATCAAGGTCAAGTTCTCTTTAATGGGAGCCCAGATGAGTTGTTGAGGACGACACTGCTGGCTGAAAATGGGATTCGAGAACCCCTCTATTTAACAACTCTTCGCCAGCTTGGACAGGATATCAATCAATTGGAGCATCTGGATCGTTTGGACGATATCCAACTGGATGATGTAAATTGTGTGATTCCAGAAGCGACCTTTACTAAAACTGGTGAAGCAGAAGAACTATTGAAGTTGGAGCAGATTTCCTTTGCTTATCAAGAAAATCATCCGATCTTAAAAGATATATCACTCACGATTCCGAAAGGGCAGCGCTTAGCGATTGTTGGGAAGAATGGGGCAGGAAAATCAACTCTTGCGAAAGCCATCTGTGGATTCATTACTACAGAAGGGCAATACACCTCTAGAGGTGAAGATATCAAGCAGGAGAGTGTCAAGGAGCGGGCTGAGCGAGTGGGCTATGTCCTGCAAAACCCCAATCAAATGATTTCGACCAATATGATTTTTGACGAAGTCGCTCTAGGTTTGCGCTTGCGGGGTGTCGCCGAAGAGGATATCAAAGAGCGTGTCTATCAAGCTCTGAAAACTTGTGGTCTCTATGAGTTTCGTAAATGGCCGATTTCTGCCCTCTCGTATGGGCAAAAGAAACGGGTGACCATCGCCTCTATACTAGTTTTAGGACCAGAAATTTTGGTCTTGGACGAGCCGACAGCAGGTCAGGACCAGCGCAATTACACTGACATCATGGAATTTCTAGATAGCTTGCAAGAAAAAGGCCATACCATTGTCATGATTACCCATGATATGCAACTGATGTTGGATTATTCTGATCGTGCACTTGTAGTATCAGACGGGCAAATTCTAGCAGATCTCTCACCTGTAGAGCTGTTCACTCATCCGGATATTTTACAAGAGGCTAATCTCAAAGAAACTTCGATTTTTGCCTTAGCCAATCGATTAGGAATGGATCCCTTGGCGCTAACGCAGTTTTATATGCAACAGAAAGGAGTAGATCATGAATCATCGATTAGTCGGCTACCATGAGGGGACGAGTTTTCTTCATCGCCTTTCAGGTGCGAGTAAGTTACTCTTTCTTCTTTTTGTATCTCTTGCGGCCATGTTGAGTTATGATACCCGGCTCCTTCTAGGAATTGGTGTGGGCGCCTTACTGTTATTCTCTACAGCTCGTATTCGATTTCGGGATATTTCATTTGTACTTGCATTTGCTCTTGTTTTTGCACTGTTAAATGTTGTCATGGTCTATCTCTTTGCCCCTCAGTATGGTGTAGAGATCTACGGGGCAAAGACGGTACTGATGAAGGGGTGGGGCTCCTATAGTATAACCTCGCAGGAACTCTTTTATCTTTTTAATCTAGCTCTTAAGTATGTCTGTACCATACCTCTAGCCTTGATTTTTTTGATGACGACCCATCCTAGTCAGTTTGCTTCAAGCCTCAACCAAATTGGCGTATCCTACAAGATTGCCTATTCTGTCAGCTTGACTCTGCGTTACATTCCTGACGTACAAGAAGAATATCAAACGATTAAATTGTCTCAGGAAGCCAGAGGGGTGGAGTTGTCCAAAAAGGCCAAGCTGATCCAGCGGATCAAAGGCAATTTACAAATCATCTCCCCCTTAATCTTTAGCTCACTTGAACGAATTGACAGTATTTCTACAGCCATGGAACTGCGTCGCTTTGGTAAAAATAAAAAGCGGACCTGGTATTCTCATCAAGCCATGGAAATGAAAGATTATGGGATGATTCTATCAGCCTTAGCTGTTCTGGTCTTGAGTATTGTCCTGATCTTTGTCAATCAGGGACGTTTTTACAATCCATGGAGGTAATGACATGTCAGAAACGATTTTAGTAACAGGAGCTTCAGCTGGCTTTGGTCAAGCGATTTGCCGTCGCTTAGTAGCAGATGGATACCGTGTGATCGGGTCAGCTAGACGCATCGATAAATTACAGGCCCTTCAAGAAGAGTTGGGAGAAGCCTTTTATCCCCTGCAAATGGATGTGACGGATCTTTCTCAGGTAGATCATGCACTTGCCAGTTTGCCAAAAGCTTGGGAGAAAGTGGATGTTTTGGTCAATAATGCTTGCTTGGCTCTAGGCCTCGCCCCAGCTTATGAAGCAGAGGTCGCAGACTGGCTGACCATGATTCAGACCAATATTGTTGGTTTGACCTATCTGACAAGGAAAATCTTGCCCCAGATGGTGGAACGAAATGATGGCTATATTATCAATTTGGGCTCTACAGCAGGAACTGTGCCTTATCCAGGGGCCAATGTTTACGGGGCATCCAAGGCTTTTGTCAAGCAATTCTCCCTCAATCTTCGGGCTGATCTAGCTGGCAAGAAGATTCGTGTCAGCAATATTGAACCTGGTCTTTGCGAAGGGACAGAGTTCTCTTCTGTTCGCTTTAAAGGAGACGAAAAACGGGTAGAAGCCCTCTATCGAGATGCCCATGCCATTCAGTCTGAAGACATTGCCAACACTGTAGCTTGGTTGATCCAACAGCCCAAGCATGTCAATGTCAACCGGATTGAAATCATGCCGGTTTCCCAAACCTTTGGTCCTCAACCCGTTTATCGTGATTAAAAAGAGAAGCAACCACTCCACAAGGGGTTGGTTGTTTTTTATCTTTCCTCTGGTATAATAGAAGGCAAAGTAAGGAGAAAAAGATGACAGCTGCGTTAATTATTGGTTCTACAGTTTGTGATGTGATGATTTACTTGGATCGTTTGCCAAGTCGTGAAGGAGATGCCCATATTGATCACCAGCAATGGTCTGTGGGAGGTTGTGCCTTTAATGTCGTTAATATCCTTCATTTTTTGTCGCAACCCTACCGGTTTGTCTCGCCAGTCGGTTCTGGAATATATGGTGATTTTATTCGGAAAGAGCTAAAACAATTAGGGATTTCCTCTAGTATCTCATTAGAAGGGGCCAATGGTTGCTGTTACTGCTTTGTAGAGTTTGATGGTGAGAGGACCTTCTTATCGGACCACGGAGTGGAGTATAGCTTCCAAGCAGAGTGGCTAAAAGAGATTGAGACAGATCGGTTTGATTACATCTACTTATGTGGCCTTGAAGTCGAGGAGCCAACCGGTCTTGCATTGGTTCAGTCTGTTTCGCAACTAGAAGGCCAGGTGATTTTCGCACCTGGGCCACGCGGACACTTGATTCCAAAGGATCGACTGGAAGAAATTTATGATCTGCATCCGATTCTCCATGTTAATGAGGCTGAAGCACTGGCTTTCTCAGGGTGTAGAGAGATCCAGCCAGCCATCGAATACTTGTATCAGAGAACGGGGCAATTGGTCATTGTCACCTTGGGTGAAAAAGGCGCGGTTGCCTATGATGACAACTGGTATGAGGCAGACGGTTTTCCAACAGAAGTCGTCGATACAGTAGGCGCTGGAGATAGCCATGTGGGAGCCTTCATATCCGCCCGTTTAGAAGGCTTAGACATTGCGCAAGCCTTAAGATTTGCCAACAAAGTCTCTAGCCAGATTGTTGCAAGTAAGGGGGTTCATCTGACAAAAGAGCAGCAAGAAGCCCTGCGAACAGAATTGAAACAAAAATAAAAAAGAGAGTGGGACAGAAATCGGTAATTCATTAGAATTCGATTTCGTCGTCCCACCTCCGCACAGTTGAGTAGGGCTGTAAAAGCTGATGAAATCAGCGTAGTAGAGCCCACTCAACCACTGCGTCTTGCTCGACAATCTAAAGACAATTGAGAGGCCAGGACTTTTGTCCCAGCCTCTTATTTGACTTTATCCTCTTAGCCCTTTGTATCTTACTACAATGGCCGCTTATTAGGCATGCCTGCTTTTCTTGGGTATTTATTGGGGGTTTCTTTTTTCTTTTCGACAAGAGTGATATAGCGTGGATCGCCATTTGGCAATTCATACTGTAGATTGTCTTCAACCTTGCTAAAGAGCAGGTTGAGGGCGTTTTTGGCTTCTTCCAACTCTTCTGGAGCATTGCTGGCCTTAAGAGCAAGAAGACGTCCCCCTACTTTCAGGTAAGGAATTGTCAGTTCAGAGAGGACCTGCATGCGGGCAACCGCGCGGGCGGTTACGATATCAAATTGGGCACGAAAGGCCTTATCTTGTGCAAAGTCCTCAGCACGTCCATGGTAGAAATGAACTCCGCTCAAACCTAACTCTTCAGCCAGCAAGTGGAGAAAATTGATCCGCTTATTAAGGGAATCAATGATGGTCACATCTAGTTCAGGGAAAAGAATCTTCATAGGAAGGCTCGGAAAGCCGGCGCCAGCCCCGATATCCAAGAGACGGATGGGTTGGTTTTCGATCAAACCCTGTAAAATGGGTGCGATCGAATCATAAAAATGCTTGAGATAGACTTCGTCTTTTTCGGTGATGGCGGTGAGATTAATCTTTTCATTCCATTCCACGAGGAGCTCGAAATAGCGTTCGTATTGCTCTTTTTGACGATCAGTTAATGGAAAGCCGAGATCGGCTAAACGGACATAAAATTCTTCTGGTTTCATGCTATTATTTTACCACAAAATAAGGGAAATTTGATATACTGGTAGAAAGAAATGAAAGGAATTCAATAAAATGATTTGGATTATTCTTGGGATCATTGTGGTCCTTGTGTTGATGGTAGTAGGAGTTTACAACGGTTTGGTGAAAAGCCGGATGCAAACTCGTGAAGCATGGAGTCAAATTGATGTGCAATTGAAACGTCGGAATGACTTGATTCCAAACTTGATCGAAACCGTTAAAGGCTATGCCAAGTACGAAGGAGATACACTAGCAAAAGTGACTCAACTTCGCCAACAAGTAGCGCAAGCTTCTTCACCTGCAGAAGCAATGGCGGCCAGCGATGCTCTTTCCCGTCAAGTAGCCGGCATCTTTGCGGTGGCTGAAAATTACCCAGACTTGAAAGCCAACACCAACTTCATGCAATTGCAAGAAGAATTGACCAACACAGAAAACAAAATTTCTTATGCTCGTCAATTGTACAATAGTGTCACAAGCAATTACAATGTCAAGTTGGAAACTTTCCCAACAAACGTAATTGCTGGAATGTTCGGCTTCAGACAAGCTGAATTCCTTCAAGTGCCTGAAGAAGAAAAAGCAGTACCAAAGGTGGACTTTAGCGGATTAGGAGACTAATATGCTCTTTGACCAAATTGCAAGCAATAAAAGGAGAACCTGGATTCTCCTTATTGCTTTTTTCATACTCTTAGCTCTTATCGGAGCAGCCGTTGGTTACCTCTGGTTAGGCTCCTCCCTTGGTGGCGTCATCCTAGCTTTGATTATTGGTGGAATCTATGCCTTTAGCATGATTTTTCAATCCACCGAAGTTGTCATGCGGATGAATGGGGCGCGTGAGGTAACGGAAGAGCAAGCCCCTCAACTCTACCATATTGTACAAGATATGGCTATGGTAGCCCAGATCCCCATGCCTCGGGTCTATATTGTAGATGATCCTTCTATGAATGCATTTGCGACAGGGTCTAATCCTCAAAATGCTGCTGTTGCAGCAACGACAGGTCTTCTAGCTGTGATGAACCGTGAGGAATTGGAGGGAGTCATCGGACACGAAGTCAGCCATATTCGCAATTACGATATTCGCATCTCTACGATTGCAGTTGCCCTTGCTAGTGCCATCACCATGCTTTCTAGTATTGGAGGACGGATGATGTGGTGGGGCGGTGGCCGTAGCCGGGACGATGATCGAGAAGGTAGCGGTGGTTTGGAGATTGTTATGCTGATCCTTTCCCTGCTTGCCATCGTTTTAGCGCCATTAGCAGCGACCTTGGTCCAGTTAGCCATTTCTCGTCAAAGGGAGTTCCTAGCAGACGCTTCAAGTGTTGAATTGACGCGGAATCCTCAAGGGATGATCAATGCTTTGTTAAAACTAGACAATAGCGAACCAATGCAACGACATGTCGATGATGCGAGCAGTGCTCTTTTTATCAACGATCCAAAAAAAGAATCCGGATTGCAAAAACTCTTTTATACCCACCCACCCATTGCTGAGCGGGTGGCTCGCCTAAGAAAAATGTAAAAAATCCACCATTAGCAGGATTGAGAGTGTGGGAAAACTGTTTTTCTTTATAAATCTAATAAATTCTATACAAATAAAAGAAATTTATTCTTTAGAATTATTAACTCATCTATTGAAACTTTCCGCTGTGAGAAAAGTGCTAGAAACAATTGTGTTTCTAGCACTCGGGAGTTTTGGAACCTTGGGTCCAAAACTAAGTCATGGAACTTCGAAGAAGTTCGCTGACGTCCGTCCTCACCTAAGGAAAGTTTTTAAGATAACTTTGTCTTTAAACTCAATCCACCAAACGGTGGATTTTTTATTTGGTAGTTAAGAGGAGGGTAGTGAAACCAAGGATGGCAAAGATCCCCCAAGCTAGGGGAAGGCTCCATATAGCTAGACTAGAAAAGAGAGCTGTCCCAAGTGGCATGGCAAAGCTGACCATCAGTCCCAAAAAGCTAGAGGTAGAAGCTAATTTTTCAGCGGGTAATTTACTCATTAAAAGACTGGAAACTTTTGGGTTGATTTTTGCTACAAGATAACCAAGGAAAGTGATGAGTAGAAGGGAAAGAATGTCCCAGTGCATCAGGATATTTGTGAGACCAAGCATGGTCAGCCCACCTGCGATCCACAGGAGGATATGGTGGAGCGATTGCTTGGAAAAATAGTCATGGGGTGTCAAGCTAGCCCAGACCATGCTTAAAATAGTCACAGCCTCTAAGATCAAGAGGGATTGGCTAAAACTCAACTGAAAGAAGGGGGAGTGAAGCAGTTGCAAATTGTAGATACCAGAGATGGATCCCCCTAGGGCATTGATGAGAACCAATGAGAAGAGCAACTTGCCAAAGTGGTGGACCTCCTCATCTGCAAAAATACTTTTGGCGTTCTGGTACATCTCTTGGCATTCGTGTAGCAAAGAATTCTTACTTTTGGGCTCAATGACAGGATCATGTGTCAGCTGTTTTTTTCTCATCAGAAGACAAGTAGAAGACAGGAGAAAAGTCATGGCATTGATCGAAGCGACCAGGGCAAAATTTTGATGGCTGATAGCTAGCAGCCAAACTCCTAGAGCTTGTCCAGAAATCGAACAGACCATGCTAAGCAGTTGGTTGAAGGAATAAGCCTCCATTAAATCCTCGTCTGGGATGTTCTTTTTCATGATAGGGAGTTGCAAGCCTCCGCGATAATCACTCAAACAATCTGAAATAATGTTTAAAAAGCAAACAATCGAAAAGGCTAGGTAACCCGGAATCTTGGTCATGAGAGCAATAAGGATGAAGAGGATGGCTTGAAGATAGCCAATGCGGATCAACCAGTTAGCTTTTTTCTTCGTGCGGTCAGCCTTCATCCCGACAAAAATGGTAAAGAGGCTAGGAATAAACACAATGAGATTAGCAATTCCAACTGCTAGGCTCGGCTGTGGCATACTGGCAGCAAAGACCACAAAGACCAGATTGTAGATGGCAGCGCCAAGGGTATTTAAAAAGCGTGAAAGACTAAGTAAGGCAAAAATTTTATTACGAGCTAAGAGTTTCATGAGCCTTCCTCCTTCACGTGATTAGTTGCTAGGACTTGTTTGATGGATCGAAAGATCTGTTTGAAGAGGTCCATTTTCTCCTCTTCAGAGAGAAGAAGTTCCTGATCCTTCAGATAAACGCTGGTATGTGAGAGAAGAAAGCGGAGGAAGTGGTTTTTTAGTTTGGTCATCATGGGAAGAACCTTCTTTCTTTACTTGATAGTCCTATTGTAAACCTAAAAAGCAAGAAAAAATTAATGTTGCATATTTTCAACAAAAACTCACAGAGTAGATCTGTGAGTTTTTAGGATTTATTGATCAGTTCTTGCAGGCCCTGTTTGTAGTAGTTGGCACTGTCCTTACAATCCAGAATAGAGAGAACCTGGATGGCCTGTTCCATCTTTTCAAGACCGATTTCTTTTTCTCCCTTTCGATAGAGAAATTCTCCTTTGGCGTAGAGATAAACCGTCCGAAGGTAGGCTTCGTTCTCAGAGTAAAAGTGGTCGTTAATTAGGTGGTCAAAAAAAGATGCATCTTCAAATTCATTTGAACTAATGGCGAGAAAAAAGCCATTAAGGAAAATAGAATTGATGGCAGGACGAGAGGAATCTAGGAGAAGCTTGAAATCCTCCCGTTGGACCAACTCCTCTGTGTATTGTCGATAGAGCTGACTAGAGAAAAGAGGAGAGGTCAGTGAAAATAGGCTTAACTCAAAATTTCCCCAGACCATGACAGAGAAGAGGTAGTCATAGAGGAAATCTAGTTCCTCTTGGCTAGCAGCCAACTCTACCTCAGGATATAAGCCAAGTATTTTGGCCTTGAGAATAATGCTGGCTAAGAAGTCTTCTTTTTTCTGATGTTTCTGGTAGGCTAGCTGGTAGCTTTGGTACAAGGCTTGATCGTGTTCCAAGCTCATGTTTTCATAGTGCTCTTTCAACAATTTGGGAATAAAGGAGTGCTGATCGATTCCAGCTAGATGGGAAAACTCACTGAGGCTCGTTTTGATCTGTTGCAAAGCCTGAAAAAACCGTTGGGTCGTCAGGTCATTTTCCCCTCTTTCAAATCGAGATAACATGGAGCGCGAAAATTCGCCACCCGTAGCTTCCTCTAAAGAGATGTGACGACTTTCACGTATTTGCCGAAAAACAGCTCCGATTTCTTTCATGAATTCTCCTCTATCTAACAATGCCCTAGCAAGTGACCCTCTTTTGTCCAAGAGATGGTGGGACCTTGTGTACAACACCAATTGGCCTAGTTACTGTATCTTTTTTCATGATTATAACAAATTTTTGAGGAGACTTCTTGGTTGAGGGGCAGCTTCATGATATACTAGTAGTATCTAGAAGATTTGAGGACAAAAGAATGAACCTATTTACACAAGAAATCCGTAAAAATCCTGAAGGACTAGCCTTTGATCAAGAGTTGGATTTGCTCAAAGAATTGCAAAAGCGTAATCCAGAAATTCTTGATTTAAAGAATGTGACAGCGACAGGACGAGTAGCCTATGATACAGGCCTCTATGTCTTGGATTACCAGTTGAGCTATACCATCGTTTTGGCATCTAGCCGAAGCATGGAGCCTGTTGAGCTTCAAGAGAGCTATCCTGTAACAGAGGTGTTTGCGGAGGATGTACAGTCTGACGCAGATATCGAGGCCCTAGAGGAAGACTTGATCCTTCCAATCGAAGGTGGGAAGATTGACCTGAGTGAGAGTGTAGCGGATAATATTCTGCTCAATATTCCTCTCAAGGTTCTCACTCCAGAAGAAGAGGCTGGACAAGGTTTTATCGAAGGCAATGATTGGAAAATCCTATCCGAAGAAGAATACCAAGCCGCTCAAGCGATTAAGAAAGAAGAAAACAGTCCTTTCGCCGGTCTAAATGGCTTGTTTGACGAAGAATAAGCTAGAGATTGCATTTGATAAATTTAGACATAAATACAGGTCTTTTCTTTGAGGAAAGGCCTTCTTTTGATATACTAGGATTAATAAACAACAGAGGGGAGACCTCTAAAAAGGAGAAAAAGTATGGATACTTTATTTATTCCAGGTTGGTTGATTACCGGCCTAATAGTCGCAGTTATTATTTTGATTTTGCTTGTTAAAGGTTATGTGAACGCTAAACCCAACGAAGTCGTGGTCATTACCGGTCTTCGGAAGCAACGTCACTTGCGTGGGAAAGCTGGCTTTATGATTCCCTTTGTCGAACAACGCTCTTATCTTGATATTGAGCAATTCTCGACAGATGTTCGGACGTCAGAAGCAGTCCCAACATTGGACTTCATTAACGTCCGTGCCGATGCAGCTGTTAAATTAAAAATTGGTACAACCGATGAAATGATTGCCCGGGCTGCAGAAAACTTCTTGAACTGGAATACGACAGATATTTCCAACTCTGTCCAAGATGTCTTGGAAGGAAACCTGCGGGAAGTGATCGGTCAGATGGAGCTCCGTAAGATGGTCAATGACCGTCAAGAGTTTGCCTCAAAAGTGCAAGATAACGTAGCACCAGACTTGGCTAAAATGGGTCTAGAAGTCATCGCCTTTACGGTTCAATCCTTCTCTGATGAAGGGGGAGTCATCGATAACCTCGGGATTGAAAATGTTGAAACCATTAAGAAAGATGCCTTGATTGCCAAAGCCAAAGCAGAACGCGAACGCAAGGAAGTCGAAGCAGAACAAGATAAATTGGCCAACGACAAACGCGTCGCTGCCGATCTTGAAATCGCGCAAAAACAAAACGAATTAAAACTCAAACAAGCAGCCCTCAAGCAAGAAGCAGATATTGCCCAAGCAAAAGCAGATGCCGCTAAAGGGATTGAGGCAGAAGTGCAACGTCGTGAACAAGAGCGCGTGGCAGCCGAAGCCAATATCATGAAACAGGAAAAAGAAGCGGAAGTCAAAGAGCGCGAAGTTAAGGTTCGTGAGCAAGAATTGGATGCCAACATCCGCAAACAAGCTGAAGCTGAAAAATATGCGCGTCAACAAGCTGCAGAAGCAGAATTGATTGAACGCCAACGCAAGGCGGAAGCAGAACTCTTCGAAACACAAAAAGAAGCCGAAGCTCGAAAAGCTCAAGCCGAAGCTGAGAAATTTGCCCAATTGCAAGAGGCCGAAGCTATTGAGGCTAAAGGTCGTGCCGAGGCTGAAGCCATTCGCTTGAAACTGGAAGCCGAAGCCAAAGGTTTGGACCAAAAGGCCGAAGCGATGAAGAAAATGCAAGAAGCAGCCATTACTGAAATGGTCGTTGACAAGTTGCCTGAAATTGCGCGTGCTGTCGCAGAACCATTAACCAAGGTTGATAAGATCACCATGTACGGGGAAGGCAATGCTTCTAAGATGGTGGGAGATATTATGCAAAGTATCGACCAAGTCTCTCAAGGAGCCGGATTTGATATTCGTCAATTGCTAGCAGGAGCTCTTGGAGTTAATATGACGGTCAACAAACTCAAAGAAGGAGAACAACCGGTCATTGAAGCAGAAGAGTTAGCTTCAAAAGAAGATTAATGTCATTCATCAGAAAGTGTCTGAGGACTGTAACTCAGGCACTTTTTGTTTTTTGCTTCAAAGTAGATAGGGGCTATCTTTTCTACATGAAGGGGCAGGGTATGATTTTCTACTTTCATTTGATGTCAAAAAATGGTAGAATATAGGCAAACTATAAAGAGGAGTGTCACATGACAAAAGCAAACTTTGGTGTTGTTGGTATGGCCGTAATGGGTCGTAACCTTGCCCTTAATATTGAATCTCGTGGATACACAGTTGCTATCTATAACCGTAGTAAAGAAAAAACAGAAGATGTTGTTGCTTGCCATCCTGAAAAGAACTTTGTGCCAAGCTATGATATCGAAAGCTTCGTAAACTCAATCGAAAAACCACGTCGTATCATGCTCATGGTTCAAGCAGGACCTGGTACTGACGCAACCATCCAAGCCCTTCTTCCACATTTGGATAAAGGTGATATCTTGATCGACGGAGGAAACACTTTCTATAAAGATACCATCCGTCGTAACGAAGAGTTGGCGAACTCAGGGATTAACTTTATCGGTACTGGTGTATCTGGTGGGGAAAAAGGTGCCCTTGAAGGTCCTTCAATCATGCCTGGTGGGCAAAAAGAAGCGTATGACTTGGTAGCTGACGTTCTTGAAGAAATCTCTGCAAAAGCGCCTGAAGATGGAAAACCATGTGTGACTTACATCGGTCCTGATGGAGCTGGTCACTACGTGAAAATGGTCCACAACGGGATCGAGTACGGGGATATGCAATTGATCGCAGAAAGCTATGACCTCATGCAACACTTGCTTGGACTTTCTGCAGAAGACATGGCTGAAATCTTCACTGAATGGAACAAGGGTGAATTGGACAGCTACTTGATCGAAATCACTGCGGACATCTTGAAACGCAAAGACGACGAAGGTCAAGATGGACCAATCGTAGACTACATCTTGGACGCTGCAGGAAACAAAGGAACTGGTAAATGGACTAGCCAATCAGCGCTTGACCTTGGTGTGCCATTGTCACTCATCACTGAGTCAGTATTTGCCCGTTACATCTCTGCCTACAAAGAAGAACGTGTACATGCTAGCAAGGTTCTTCCAAAACCAGCTGCATTCAAATTTGAAGGAGACAAGGCTGAGTTGATCGAAAAAATTCGTCAAGCCCTTTACTTCTCAAAAATCATCTCTTACGCACAAGGTTTTGCGCAATTGCGTGTTGCTTCTAAAGAAAACAACTGGAACTTGCCATTTGCGGACATCGCATCTATCTGGCGCGATGGATGTATCATCCGTTCTCGTTTCTTGCAAAAGATCACAGATGCTTACAACCGCGATGCAGATCTTGCTAACCTTCTATTGGATGAGTACTTCTTAGATGTCACTGCTAAGTACCAACAATCAGTTCGTGACATTGTAGCTCTTGCTGTTCAAGCCGGTGTACCTGTACCAACCTTCTCAGCAGCCATCACTTACTTCGATAGCTACCGTTCAGCGGATCTTCCAGCGAACTTGATCCAAGCACAACGTGACTACTTTGGTGCTCACACATACCAACGTAAAGACAAAGAAGGTACCTTCCACTATTCTTGGTACGACGAAAAATAATCTTGCTCTATGGTCAAACGAGTTCTACTAGTAGAAAATGAGAAGCAAATCGCGCGCTTCATTGATTTGGAACTTCAAAAAGAAGGGTATCAAGTTGATGTGGTCGAGGATGGAAAAGCGGGTCTGGCTTTGATTGCTGCGACCAAATATGATCTGATCTTGTTTAATTACGATTTGTCAGATATGTCTGGTGAAACATTCGCAGAGGAAATCAGTCGGATTCGCCCAGCTTCTGTTTTGATTGTTTTGGATAGCCGCGAAAAAATTGCTGAGCACAAAGAGAGTATTCAGCGCTTTGCCGTTTCCTATATGGTTAAACCCTTTATTATCAGCGATTTGGTAGATAAGATCACAGCCATTTTTAGAGGACGTGATTATATTGACCAACATTGTAGCCAGATGAAAATCCCAACATCATACCGCAATTTGCGCATTGATGTGGAACACCATACCGTCTATCGTGGGAAAGACATGATTAGTTTAACCCGCAGAGAGTATGATCTCTTAGCGACTCTGATGGGAAGCAAAGGGGTGGTGACACGAGATCAGTTGTTGGAAAGTGTCTGGAAGTACGAGAGTACAGGTGAGACTAATATTGTGGACGTCTATATCCGTTATCTCCGTGGGAAAATTGATCTACCCGGTCAAAAAAGCTATATTAAGACCGTTCGTGGGATTGGCTATGCCATGCAAGACACATTAGAATAAAATATTCGAACCCTTAGAGGGTTCGAATATTTTTATGACTCAAGGGAAACGTTTGCGTTTGGAAAGGATGGGTTTAAAAAAGGATTTGGCTAAAAAAAGATAAAAAAAGATAAAATTTAGAGAAAAAAATGAATGTAAGGCTTTACAAATTTTTAAAATGTGGTATACTAGAAACAAATTAAGCGCAAACGTTTTCTTAAAAACAAAAGCCTTAAACAATATAAGGAGGTTGAATGATGAATAAAGGATCATTCAAAAGTTTATTTAGCTTTGAATTCTGGCAGAAGTTTGGTAAGGCCTTGATGGTCGTTATCGCTGTCATGCCAGCTGCTGGGTTGATGATTTCAATCGGGAAATCAATCCCTATGATCAACCCGAATTTATCTCCACTTGTTATTACAGGTGGGATTCTCGAACAAATCGGTTGGGGGGTTATCGGTAACCTTCACATCCTCTTTGCACTCGCTATCGGTGGTAGCTGGGCCAAAGAGCGTGCTGGGGGTGCCTTTGCGGCTGGTCTCTCTTTCATCTTGATTAACCGTATTACCGGTGCAGTTTTTGGAGTTACATCTGCAATGTTGGCTGATAAGGATGCTACCGTTCATACGATCTTAGGTGGATCAATTAAAGTTGCAGACTACTTCATTAGTGTCCTTGAAGCACCGGCACTTAATATGGGGGTGTTTGTAGGGATTATCTCAGGTTTTGTTGGAGCAACTGCTTTCAATAAATACTATAACTACCGTAAACTTCCAGAAGCCCTTTCTTTCTTTAACGGGAAGCGCTTTGTCCCATTCGTTGTTATCGTTCGTTCAGCTCTTACAGCCTTGGTTTTGGCAGCCTTGTGGCCAGTGGTTCAATCAGGAATTAATGGATTCGGTGTCTGGATCGCCAACTCACAATCAACAGCTCCAGTATTGGCACCATTCTTGTTTGGTACCTTGGAACGTCTTCTCTTGCCGTTTGGTCTTCACCACATGTTGACCATTCCAATCAACTATACTCAATTGGGTGGTAGCTACCAAGTTCTTACAGGTGCTGCCAAAGGAACAACTGTATTTGGACAAGATCCACTTTGGTTAGCTTGGGTAACAGACCTTGTTAACTTGAAGAAGGCAGATCCTAGCCAATACCAACACTTGCTTCATGCGTACACACCAGCTCGTTTCAAAGTTGGTCAAATGATTGGATCATTTGGTATCTTGATGGGGGTTGTAGTTGCTATCTATCGCAATGTGGATCCAGATAAAAAAGAAAAATACAAAGGGATGCTTTTTGCAACTGCCCTTGCAACATTCTTGACAGGTGTAACAGAACCAATTGAATACATGTTCATGTTTATTGCTACACCATTGTACATCATCTATGCTCTTGTTCAAGGGGCTGCCTTTGCAATGGCTGACTTGGTTCACCTTCGTGTCCACTCATTCGGTTCAATCGAATTCTTGACACGTACCCCAATGGCCATCAATGCTGGTTTGGCATTAGATATCTTTAACTTTGTATGGGTAACAGTCCTCTTTGCCTTTATCATGTACTTCATTGCTAACTTCATGATTAAGAAATTCAATTATGCAACTCCAGGACGTAACGGTAACTATGAACAAAATGATGATGCCCCTGCAGGAGATGGTGCAGCAGCAGGTGCAGCTACAAGCTCAGCAAGCTCACAAGTCATTAACATTATTAACCTTCTTGGTGGACGTGCCAATATCGTAGACGTTGACGCATGTATGACTCGTCTTCGTGTAACCGTTAAGGACGCTGAAAAAGTCGGAACAGAAGAACAATGGAAAGCTGAAGGCGCTATGGGTCTTGTCATGAAAGGACAAGGTGTCCAAGCGATCTACGGACCTAAAGCTGACGTATTGAAATCTGATATCCAAGACGTTCTTGATTCAGGTGAAGTTATTCCTGAAACACTTCCTAGCCAAATGACAGCAGTTCAAAAGGCTGAAGCAACCTTTAAAGGGGTAACTGATGAAGTTAACTCTGTTGCAGATGGTGAAGTGATCAACATCGAAGATGTGAAAGATCCTGTATTCTCACAAAAAATGATGGGAGACGGATTTGCAGTTGAGCCTGAAAATGGCCACATCGTTTCACCAGTTGCTGGTAAAGTTACTAGTGTCTTCCCAACCAAACATGCCCTTGGTTTGGTAACAGATAATGGTTTGGAAGTCTTGGTTCATATCGGTCTAGATACAGTTAGTCTTGAAGGAAAACCATTCGAGGTTAAAGTTTCTGAAGGTCAAACAGTGGCTGCTGGGGACCTCTTGGTAGAAGCAGACCTTGATGCAATCCGTGCAGCTGGTCGTGAAACTTCAACAATTGTTGTCTTCACAAATGCAGATGCGATTAAATCGGTTAAGGTCGAACATACAGGTAAATTGGCAGCAAATGCGCCAGTTGCAACGGTCGAATTATAAGAGACGTCGGCAAAGAAAATGAGGTTGGGACAGTGCACCCGGCCTCTTGCCGTTTCTTGATTTGGAGAGAAGGAGAAATCAGGGGATGAAATTTTTAACATTAAATTCCCATAGTTGGATGGAAGAGAATGCTCAGCAAAAATTTGAAACCCTCAAGGAACAAATTTTAGAAGCGCAATATGATGTGATCTGTTTCCAAGAGGTCAATCAAGAAATGGCCTCAGAAGCAGTCGAAACAGATGAGTATTATCAAGCCTTGCCGTCATCTGTAGCGATTCACAAGGATCACTTTGTTCGCGTATTGGTTGAAGAGTTAGCTGCTCAAGGACTCCACTATTATTGGACTTGGGCCTACAACCATATTGGCTATGATCACCTCAATGAGGGTGTAGCCGTTCTTTCGCGTCAACCCTTGAAGGCGGATGAGATTTTGGTATCCAATATGGATGATCCAACGGACTACCATACTCGTCGAGTAGCCGTTGCCCATACAAGTGTAGATGGCAAAGAGATTGCTGTTGCCAGCGTCCATCTTTCTTGGTGGGACAAAGGTTTCCAATTTGAGTGGCCACGCATTGAGAACTACTTCAGCCAAGTAGGCAAACCTTTTATTCTAGCTGGTGATTTCAATAATCCTGCTGGTCAAGAAGGGTATGAAACGATTCTATCCAGTTCGCTAAAACTTCAAGATAGTTTTATCGAAGCCAAAGAAACAAAGGGGACTTATACTGTAGGTCCTGGAATCGATGGCTGGACGGATAATCAAGTTCCATTGCGAATCGATTACGTCTTTGCAAGTCCAGAATGGGACATCCAGCGTCTACATGTCATTTTTGATGGTCAAAACAAACCCCATGTCAGTGATCACTATGGCTTAGAAGCTGAATTATCGCTTTAATATAAATGGAGAGTCGAAAGGAAAACGATTTTATTCAATCGTCCTTCGACTCTTTTTTATGGATCAATGAGGAGCAAGTATAGGGGATTCTCCTGTTCTTCTGCTTTCTTTACGATTCAATTTATGGTAAAATGAAGTGTTAAAACAGTTTAAGGAGGTAGCAAATGCGTTGTCCAAAATGTGGTGGAAGTAAGTCTAGTGTGGTGGATAGTCGACAAGCTGAAGATGGGAATACCATCCGTCGTCGCAGGGAATGCGAAGAGTGCCATTATCGCTTTACTACCTACGAACGAGTGGAAGAGCGGACTCTAGTGGTCGTCAAAAAGGATGGGACACGCGAGCAATTTTCTCGTGATAAAATCTTTAATGGTATTATCCGCTCAGCTCAAAAACGGCCTGTTTCTAGTGACGAAATCGAAGAAATTGTAAACCGGATCGAGCAAAAGGTTCGCAGCCAAAGTGATAATGAAATCAACAGTGAATATATTGGTTCGTTGGTCATGGATGAGTTAGCAGATCTAGATGAGATCACCTATGTCCGTTTTGCTAGTGTTTACCGGAGTTTCAAGGATGTCGGTGAGTTAGAGACCCTCTTGAAACAAATTACGAAGGGAACCAAGAAGAAAAAGGAAAAATAGATGAAGCCCAATACGCCTTTCGCATTTTTAAAAAATAATCTTCTTCCACCGGCAGGGGCTGCATTGGAGCAATATTACCTGCCTATTTTGGAGACGGAAACGGTAGCAGTTTATCGTTATCTGCTCGCCTCTTATGATCAGGGTGAAAAACAATATTTACTTGCTCAAATCCTCAATCACTTAAATATAGGATTTCCACAGTTGCTACTCGCCTTTGATCGCTTAATTGCTATGGGGTTGATCGATCTCTATGAGGAAGAAGTTGGGATCACCATCCAGTTACATGCTCCTCTTGCCTCAGAACAATTTTTTTCGAATGCTGTTTTCAAACGCTTGCTTGAAAAAAAGATTGGGGAAAAGGCCGTGGAGGATCTGCTCCCAGCACGCTCTTTAGGGACTAGACGGCAAGTTTCCTTCTCGCAAGTCTTTGGACTAGATGCTGGTGAGGTGACTGTTGTTCCAAGCAAGAAACAGCAGTTTGATATGGAGATGTTTAAGCGAATGATGGGGCGTGATGGGCTTCGTTTTGCGGATGAAGGAGAGGCAACCCTAGCCCTCTTTGCCATCGCAGAAGAGCAACAATGGACCTGGTATGAAACCTATCTCCTAGCAAAAGAAACGGCTGTAGACCGGATTGTCTCTCCAAAGAGAATGAAGCAAAAGTTGGCTCAGGCTAGCCAAGAGCAACCACGCATGTCCTATAGCCGTCAGGAAGAAACTATTCTGAGGGAAGCTAAGGCAAAATCCAGCCTACAATTTCTAGCGGAGATTAAGAAGGCGCGCAATGCGACCATTACGCAGAGCGAACGCAAGACTTTATCCAAGTTAGCTGATCTAGGCTTACTAGATGAGGTGATCAATATCATCTTATTGTTGACCTTTAATAAGACCCAGTCTGCTAATCTCAATGAAAAGTATGCTTTGAAGGTAGGAAATGATTTTTCTTATCAAGGGGTCAACAGTGCAGAACTGGCGATTTTAAAAGTTCGAGAACGCCAGGAACAAGCTAAGGGTCAAGGAAACAAGGGGACGAGTCCTACATCAGCCAAGGGCAAGCACAGCAATGTTCCCAAGTGGAGTCAACCAAATTATCAAAATCAAACCAGCCAAGCAGAAAAGGTGGATCTTGCTAAAGAGAAACAACGTCTGTTAGAAAAACTGAATCAAGGAGGTGAGTAGATGGAAAGTGTAGGTCAAACCATGTCTCACATGAACCGTGCGCGTCAATTTAACTATGAGGATTTGGTCGCACAGATCTTGGCAGACCAAGAAGTAGCTGCCTTTATCAAGGACCAGTCTTTGTCTGAACAAGAAATTCGACGGAGTATTTCAAAATTTAATCAATACATTAGTGAACGCAACCGTTTCTTATTGGGAGATCCGGATTATATTGCCAAAGGTTATAAGCCCATCCTCACCATGAATGAAGGCTATGCAGATGTCGCTTATGAGGAAACGCCAGAGTTAATCGAAGCCCAAAAACGAGCTGCGATCAACCAACGTCTCAACTTGATCAATCTCCCTTCAACCTTGAAAGAAGCGAGTCTAGCCAAGGTAGAGCTCGATGATAAGGGACGATTTGAGGCCTTTGAAGAATTAGCCAATTTTGTAGCCAACTATCCGGAATATCAAAAGGGGATCTACCTCTATGGTGATTTTGGAGTAGGAAAGAGCTACATGATGGCAGCCTTGGCTCATGATTTATCCGAAAAACGTCAGGCCTCTACTACCCTACTTCATTTCCCAAGTTTTGCGATCGATGTCAAAAATGCCATCAGTTCAGGCTTGGTCAAAGAAACCGTCGATCAGGTGAAAAAAGCCGAAATTTTAATTCTCGATGATATCGGTGCGGAACAGATGTCAGCCTGGGTGCGAGATGAAATCTTACAGGTGATTTTGCAGCACCGAATGCAGGAAAATCTCCCAACCTTCTTTACTTCTAACTTTAATTTTGAAGAGTTGGAACGTCATTTTGCGGCTTCGCGCAATGGAGATGAAACCTGGCAGGCCAAACGGGTCATGGAGCGCGTGAAATTTTTAGCCAAGGAAATCCATCTGGAAGGAGTCAATCGCCGATGAATGAAACCATCCGTTTAATGAAATCTCATTTTTCTGTTCGCCGTTTTAAGGAAGAAGCCATCAAAGAAGATGACCTCAAGGAAATTTTATCAGCTGGGCAGATGGCATCAAGTTGGAAAAACTTTCAGTCTTATTCTGTGATTGTGGTCAAAAGCAAGGAAAAGAAAGAAGCTCTCTACGACTTGCTTCCTCAAGAAGCGATTCGCCAGTCAGCCGTCTTTCTCCTCTTTGTTGGAGATTTAAACCGTGCTGAAAAAGCTGTCAAACTTCATGAGCGGGATTTCCATCCTGAAGGGGTAGACAATTTACTGATTACCTCAGTGGATGCGGCTCTAGCAGCTCAAAATACGCTATTGGCAGCTGAAAGTCTCGGCTATGGTGGAGTGATTATCGGCATGTTGCGTTACTGTTCAGAAGAAGTCGCAGAACTCTTCCGTCTGCCAGATTATACCTACCCTGTTTTTGGGATTGCTCTCGGAGTACCTAATCAGCAGCATGCAGTGAAACCACGTTTGCCATTGGAGCAGGTTGCTTTTGAAGAAGAATACCAAGAACAAGACCTATCAATTGTGACTGCCTATGACAAGGTTCAGGCAGATTATGCTGGAGCGCGTGCAACCGACAGCTGGAGCGAGCGCCTGGCAGCTCAATTTGGTCAACCTGAACAAGAAGAGACCAAAAAACTACTAGAAAAACACAAACTATTATGAAATGAAGAGAGGCGTTCTTGAACCGAAGTCTCGCCTTTCATTAGAAAAGAGGAAATCATGGCCCTACCAACTATTGCGATTGTAGGCCGTCCCAATGTCGGAAAATCGACGCTCTTTAACCGGATTGCCGGTGAGCGGATTTCCATCGTTGAGGATGTAGAAGGAGTCACTCGTGACCGCATTTATGCAACAGCTGAGTGGTTGAATCGGAAATTTAGTATCATTGATACAGGGGGAATTGATGACGTAGATGCCCCATTTATGGAGCAAATCAAGCATCAAGCAGAAATCGCCATGGACGAAGCAGATGTGATCGTCTTTGTTGTTTCTGGAAAAGAAGGGATCACGGACGCGGATGAATATGTCACTCGTATCTTGTATAAGACCCATAAACCGGTGATTCTTGCAGTCAACAAGGTGGATAACCCAGAGATGCGCAATGATATCTATGACTTTTATGCCTTAGGACTGGGTGAGCCACTACCGGTATCCTCTGTCCACGGGATCGGAACTGGGGATGTGCTTGATGCCATTATTGAAAATCTTCCGAATGAAACAGAAGAAGAAAATCCAGATATCATCAAATTTAGCTTGATTGGTCGCCCAAACGTTGGAAAATCAAGCTTGATCAATGCGATCCTAGGTGAAGACCGGGTCATCGCAAGCCCTGTTGCTGGAACTACACGTGATGCCATCGATACTCATTTTACCGATGCAGATGGCCAAGAATTTACCATGATCGATACAGCTGGTATGCGTAAATCTGGTAAAATCTATGAAAACACAGAGAAATATTCTGTCATGCGTGCCATGCGTGCCATCGATCGTTCAGATGTGGTTTTGATGGTCATTAATGCCGAAGAAGGGATTCGGGAGTATGACAAGCGGATCGCTGGCTTTGCTCATGAAGCTGGTAAAGGTATGATCATTGTTGTCAATAAATGGGATACTATTGAAAAAGACAACCATACCATGAAGCAGTGGGAAGATGACATTCGCGATCAATTCCAATACCTTTCTTATGCGCCGATTGTTTTTGTCTCTGCCTTAACCAAACAACGCTTGCACAAGTTGCCAGAGATGATTAAACAGATCAGTGAGAGTCAAAATACACGGATTCCTTCAGCTGTCTTGAACGATGTGATTATGGATGCCATTGCCATTAATCCAACTCCGACCGACAAAGGAAAACGCCTCAAGATCTTCTATGCGACACAAGTGGCAACCAAGCCGCCAACTTTTGTGGTCTTTGTTAACGAAGAAGAACTGATGCACTTCTCATACCTCCGTTTCTTGGAGAACCAAATTCGCAAGGCCTTTGTTTTTGAAGGAACTCCGATCCATTTGATTGCGCGAAAACGGAAGTAGGGAATACGAGACAAATGGATCAAAGTGGAGAAGGATATTTCAAATGATAAAATGCTCATTCTTCCAACTATGAAAACAACTAAAAGTAGCGCATAAGCGTTGCTTTTTTTAAGGATGAGTAGAGTAAACTCATGAAGATCATGAGAGCTTTAGGTTTGTATACTTATTATTTAAAATCTATCTGTATCTCTTGTTTCTCGGTTCGATCGTAAGCTTGGAGCTCTTGATCCTATTGTTGGGGATTTTATTAAACAATAGGTCTTGTTTTTTGTCTTTTTCTGTGGGCTATCGGGATCTTTCTCCTCTCTATTTATCTATTCTGTCTATTGTTCGCTCAGACGGTTAAAAGAGAAAAATCATGGATAGCTGATTGAGGTAACTCTATTACGAAATCAGGTGAAAAGTTGGGACAAGACTGTCTCAGTTTTTTTCTAAAAGTAAGTTAAAATCCTTTTAATAGTAAAATTATCTTTTCTAATTTTTTCTTAAATATGGTATAATAAAGGGATTAATCTAAGGTGGTAAACATGGCAAAATTAATTCCTGGGAAGGTTCGTTCACAAGGGAGCCTTCTCTATGAAGCTGGGAAAGTTTCCCTTCAGGAAGTAAAAGAAAAATACCTATATTTTCGGGTGGAAGAAGAAAGCTTGCGGTACAGTTTGGACGACGATGCTGTTTTTTGTAGCTGTGCTTTCTTTCAAAAGAAAAAATTCTGTACGCATCTAGCAGCTGTGGAAGCTTTTTTGAAGAATGATGACAGTGGGAAAGCAGCTCTTGCAAGTCTTGAAGAAGACGCCACGGCGACTGAAGAAACGCAGGAGAAGGTCTCTTTTGGAAGTTTGTTTTTAGACCAGGTCCTTCCAAAAATCGAAAAGAAAGAAACTCGCTATGTCTTATCAGCAGTCGGGCAGGAGGATGAATACTCTGGTCAATTCTTGTGGACCCTTCGCATTCGTCGCTTGCCAGACGAGCGTTCTTATGTGATCAGAGATGTGCTAGCTTTTTTGCAGACCCTTCAGAAAGAAGGCCATTTTGCAATTGGCAAAAGTTACTATGAACCCATTTCTTACTTAGAATTTGATGGGCCTAGTCAGGATGTGATTAATTTCCTACAAGGATTGGTCACAGATAGTGGATCGAAAGAGCAAGATTTCTTTCCCAATGCGGGGCGCCATCTTTATTTTCCACCGACTCTCTTTGAAGAAGCTGTAGAATTACTAATGAATTTGGACTCTTTTCTCCTGCAATATAGCATGTATGATTTTTCTGAAGTCTATTTTCAGGATGTCCATGGGGAGGAAGATCTCTTTCATTTTCAAGTGGAAGACCATGGTGATTTTTACGAATTGATCATTACGGAGCCACAAGTGAAGGTTGTCGAGTCTGCTGTTTACCTGTTTCGAAATGGTGTTTTCTATCACCTGACGCCCCAACAGCGGACCCTATGGAAGGCGATTCAAGATCTTCCAATGGATCAGGATCGCAAAAAACGCCTGCATTTTGATCCAACGGACCAAACAAAGCTTTCCTATAGTTTAAAAGAGTTCAAAAAACTGGGACAAATTACAGCTCCGACCAGCTTTTTAATCCACGATTTCACTCCAGAATTTCATTTTGATCTAGCACAGGACCAGACTGTTTTACTGGATGTAGTTTTTCAATACCAGGATCGTGTGGTGACTACGCGTGAGGAACTCCTCAATCTTCCTTATTCCAGTGATTTCGATAAGGAGCAAGAAGTCTTTTCAACCATGCTAGCAGCAGGTTTTACAGACGACTTTTCTTCCCAAAGAAGTCCGTTATCAAGTGAGCAAATCTATCCATTCTTTCACCAACAGATCCCGACTTTTGAAGCCTTAGGAGAGGTTACCCTCTCTGATAGCCTTTTAGATCTTTATCAAGTGGAGCGTCCAAAAATTGATGTTAAAACCAATGGCAGTCTACTGGAGATCGGTTTTGACTTTGAAAGTGTGGATCCAGCCGAAGTGGACCAGGTCCTCAAAGCTCTAGTAGGGCAAAAAGACTATTTTGTCAGCCATACAGGGAAAGTTCTTGTCTTTGATGAAGAAACCAAGAAGATCAGTCGAGCCTTAGCAGATCTGCGGGCGAGAATGAGCAAGGGTGGGAAACTACAAGCCCGCCGGATTGCTGCTTATCAGCTATCTGATTTGTTGGCAGATCAAGACAATGTTCATTTTTCAGAAGAATTTCGAAATTTAGCTCATGATCTGACTCATCCAGAAGACTTCCAACTCCCTCAGATGACAATCCAAGCGACCCTAAGGGATTACCAAGAAACAGGGGTTAAATGGTTCTCCATGCTAAATCATTATGGTTTTGGTGGTATTTTAGCGGATGATATGGGGCTTGGGAAAACCCTGCAGACTATTTCCTTTTTGACCAGTGTTGTAAAAAAAGAAACTAAAATCTTGATTCTAGCTCCATCTAGTCTCATCTACAACTGGAAACAAGAATTTTCAAAATTCGCTCCTCAGATGGAAGTGGCAGTCGTCTATGGTCTCAAGCAGCACCGAGATGAACTCATCGCAACCAATCCACAGGTAGTTATCACTAGTTACGCGTCTTTCCGTCAAGATGTGGAGGAATACCAGAAGAATCAGTATGAGTACTTGATTCTAGATGAAGCCCAGGTCATGAAAAATGCCCAAACCAAGATTGCCCAACACTTACGTGGCTTTGAGGTTCCGCATGTGTTTGCCCTATCTGGGACACCGATTGAAAATCATGTGGGTGAACTCTGGTCCATTTTCCAAATTGTCCTTCCAGGGCTCTTCCCAGCTAAAAAAGAATTTCAAAAATTGAGTCCTGAGACCATTGCGCGATTTGTCAAACCTTTCGTCCTGAGACGGAAAAAAGATGAAGTGCTCCAAGAATTACCGGACTTGATTGAAACAACCTATCACAATGAGTTGGATGAAAGTCAAAAAACGATCTATTTGGCTCAATTAAAACAAATTCAAGATCGGGTTCGAAGCTCTAGTGAGGAAGAACTAAATCGGAGCAAGGTGGAAATTCTCTCTGGCCTCATGCGCCTTCGCCAAATCTGTGATACTCCGGCCCTCTTTATGGAAGATTATCAAGGAGATAGTGGGAAATTGGAGAGCATTCGAGATCTTTTGGGTCAAATCAAGGATGGCGAACACCGGGTTTTGATCTTCTCTCAATTTAGAGGCATGCTGGATATCCTAGAGCAGGAAATTGACCAGCTTGGCATGACCTCCTTTAAAATCACGGGATCCACTCCCGCTAAAGATCGTCAAGAAATGACCAATGCTTTTAATGCAGGTGAGCGCCATGCTTTTCTCATTTCTCTGAAGGCTGGAGGGGTTGGATTGAACCTCACTGGTGCCGATACGGTCATCTTAGTCGATTTGTGGTGGAATCCTGCAGTGGAAGACCAGGCTATTGGACGTGCCCATCGAATGGGACAGGAACAAAATGTTGAAGTTTACCGCATGATTACTCGTGGTACGATCGAAGAAAAAATCCAAGAACTACAAGCTTCCAAAAGACACTTGGTCTCAACGATTTTAGACGGAACGGAAACACGATCTAGTTTATCGGTTGAGGAAATTCGTGAGATTCTTGGAATTCAGTCAGAATAGCTTGAAAAATTCTGTGAATAGTTTATAATTAATGGAGTGTCGAAAGGAAGAAAGCATGACAGAAAAATATTTTCCTCAAGTAGGGGATAATGAGTTGATGTTAACAGAGATGCCCCACATGAACCTGTATGATGAAACAGACTTGATTAGTAACATTACAGGCGACTATGTGGATAAAAATTATTTGGAATGGCAACCGATTGCTGAAAATACCAAACCTAAGCATCCTTACCACCAACCACTAGAAGAGCCCCTACCGAAAAGACGGCCAGTAAGAAAACCTGATTTTAAAGAGCCGATTGATAAAAAAAGCCCAGCCAATCGTTATGCAGAGGAAGCGAGAGAGCGCGCTCGTGAAGATCTGAAAAAGAAACGCACAGCCCCCTATCTGACAACGGATCCAGCAGCTACTACAAGTAAACGGAAAAAACCATTTATTTCTGAACGAAAACCTGGTCAGCCAACGGCTCCCTTCCAAAAGGAAAATCCGGGTGAATTATTGAAATATAGCAAACGATTACGACAAGATCAGTTGATCCTTGCAGAGTTCGAATCTGCAGGAGAACCAGAAGTGGCAGAACCGACTGAAAAGAAAAACAATTATGATTTCTTAAAGACTAGCCAAATATACAATAAAGATCAGCACAAGTTGAAACCACAGCCAATCAAACAAGAATTGGATCTAACCCATCTAGATCAAGAATAAGGAGAAAACATGTCTAATACATACCATTTTATTGGAATTAAAGGAGCAGGGATGAGTGCTTTAGCCCTCATGCTTCACCAAATGGGACATACGGTTCAAGGGTCAGATGTTGAGAAGTATTACTTTACGCAACGTGGCTTGGAACAAGCAGGAATTCAAATTTATCCATTTGATGTGAAAAATTTGGAAGGCGACAAGATCCTCATTGCCGGGAATGCTTTCCGTCCAGATAACAATGTGGAAATTGCTTATGCAGATGAGCATGGCCTAACTTATAAACGCTACCATGAATTCCTTGGTGAATTTATGCGTGACTTCGTCAGCATGGGGGTTGCCGGAGCACACGGAAAAACCTCGACAACAGGGATGCTTTCTCACGTCTTATCAAATATCACTGACACCAGTTATTTGATTGGTGACGGGACAGGTCGTGGCTCTGCAGCAGCCAAATACTTTGTATTTGAATCAGATGAGTATGAACGCCACTTTATGCCTTACCATCCTGAATACAGCATCATCACCAATATTGACTTCGACCATCCAGACTATTTCACGAGCTTGGAAGATGTCTTTAATGCTTTTAACGATTATGCCAAACAAATCAGTAAGGGCCTCTTCATCTACGGAGAAGACAAAGAATTGCGTCGGATTACCTCATCAGCACCAATTTATTACTATGGTTTTGATAAGGAGACGAACGATTTTGTGGCAAGCAACTTGCTTCGCTCAACGACAGGTTCAACCTTCAACGTTCATTTCCGTGGAGAAGATTTGGGGCAATTCCATATCCCAACATTTGGTCGTCACAACATCATGAATGCTACAGCAGTCATTGGTTTGCTTTACATTGCAGGATTTGATTTAGATTTAGTCCGCGAGCATTTGAAGACCTTCGCTGGCGTGAAACGTCGCTTCACTGAAAAAGTAGTCAATGGAACAGTGATTATCGATGACTTTGCGCACCATCCAACGGAAATTATTGCAACCCTGGATGCGGCCCGTCAAAAATACCTAAGTAAAGAGATTGTGGCCATTTTCCAACCACATACCTTTACACGGACCATTGCCTTGTTAGATGAATTTGCTGAAGCCTTGAATCAAGCAGATGCTGTTTACTTGGCACAGATCTATGGTTCTGCACGGGAAGTCGATCACGGCGATGTGAAAGTTGAAGATTTGGAAGCAAAAATTGTCAAACGTTCAGCGATTATTACAGCTGAGAATGTTTCTCCTCTTCTTGACCATGAAAATGCGGTCTATGTCTTTATGGGAGCAGGAGATATTCAAACCTATGAATACTCATTTGAGCGTTTATTATCTAGTTTGACACATAGTGTACAATAAGAGATGATTGAGTCTGGAATCGATTGGTTCCAGACTCAAATTTATCTGTCCACTGAAGGAGTATGAGATGAGGAAAGCAGGATGATGATTCGATCAATCACCCCAGCTGATCAAGAACAGTTGCTGTTGCTAGAAGAAGAACTTCATGACAATGAAGAAAAGAAGCACAAGGCCACTCTTGAGGAAGCGCTAGGTTCGAAGGAAGCCATTTCTTTGCTTGCAGAGCAGGCGGGGGATGCTGTGGCTTACTTGTTGGCGACAGAAGACCAGCCTTTAAAAAGAGACCTAATTGTATTGCGACTAGCAGTGAGACCAGCCTTTCAAGGTCAAGGCTATGGTTCTATTTTGATCGCTGCTTTAAAGGATCTAGCTGTTCAAAAGGAAAAGGAAGCCATTTGGATCGATTGCCCAGAAGACTTACTATCTTATTTTTCCCAGCAAGGATTTCGAGATGAAGCTGAGTCTGATCGAGGTGTCCATATGGTTTGGGAACGATAGAAGGAGTAAATGATGAAAGAAAAGATTCACATTAGACAGGCAGAGCTGCAGGATTTGGATGCCATCGAGCGCATTGAGCTTGAAAATTTCTCAGAAGAAGAAGCGATTGCGCGTGAGATTTTAAAAGATCACATCGAAAAGATTCAAACGACATTTCTTGTAGCAGAGTGCCAAGGTCAGATCTTAGGCTATTTAGAAGGACCTGTTAGACCGGAGCGCTATTTGATCGATTCCTCTTTTTCAGAGGTTGAAGATCTAAGCCATCTAGAACAGGGCTTTATTTCCATTACGAGTCTATCCATTGCTAAAGAAGCCCAAGGGCTAAGGGTTGGAACCCTCTTGCTTGAGGCAATGAAAGAGATTGCGGTGAAAGATAATCGCCAAGGGATCAATTTGACCTGTCATGATTATTTGATTCCTTATTACGAAAAGCAAGGATTTACCAATGAAGGTCTTTCAGAATCCCAATATGCGGGTGAAGTTTGGTACAATCTGGTCTGGGAAAACGAAAACCTTGATTAAATAGGTATTTTGAAGAAGAAGATCGATTTGTATTGCTTTTCTAAATCTTTTAAGATATAATATTAAGGATTATGATGAGGGAGGTCAATTATTTGACTGATAAATCACAAGACAGTGAGAAGTTATTAAGCTTCAAAGAGCAGATCCTCAGAGACTTAGAAGAGGCCAATGAGCAACTTCTAAAGATCGAAAAAGAGTATGATCTACCTGATCGAAGCATTGAAACCCCTTCTTCACTGAAAGAGGAGGAAGAAGCAACACCACCTCCAAAAGTAGAAGAATCTGCGTTGGCTCCCAAAGAAGAACCAGTGGAGCCAGAAAAGGCGACTCCTGCTGTGGAAGAAAAGAGTGAGCTTCCAAAGCCTGCTCCAAAAGAACCAAGTCAGGAACCGGTAGAGGAAAGCTTATCGCGCTCTTCTCGTAACCAGCGCCAACAAAAACAAAAGAAACAAAATAAAATCGCTAAACGAATTGTGCGGACAGTGGTCAGCCTTTTGCTGATTGTGATCGTGGCTACAGGGATCTTTGCTGTGACCTATATCCATTCAGCTGTCAAGCCGATGGATAAAAATGCAACAGAATTCGTAACGGTTGAGATTCCAGCAGGTTCAAGTAATCGTGAGATTGGCGCGATCCTTGAGAAAAAAGGACTCGTGAAAAATGGCCAGTTCTTTAACTACTATACCAAGTTCAAGAACTATAGCAATTTCAAATCCGGTTATTTCAATTTGCAAAAGAGCATGGATCTAGAAACCATCATCCAAAAACTGCAAGAAGAGGGAACCAAAACTCCTCAGGCTCCAGTTCTTGGAAAGGTCACGATTCCAGAAGGCTATACGATTGATCAGATTGCGACGGCTATCACCGCCGATGTCTCCACTAAGAAGGCAGGCAAGACTCCATTCAAGAAAGAAGATTTCTTGAAGGCTGTCCAAGACGATGCCTTTATTGAGAAGATGGTGGCCAAATATCCTAAGCTCTTGGCGAATCTGCCAAGTAAGGATTCTGGTGTTCGCTACCGTTTAGAAGGTTATCTCTTCCCAGCTACTTATAACTATGGGAAAGATACCACAGTGAAAGAGATGATCGATCAGATGCTTGCGGCAATGGATCAAAACTTAAGCCCATACTATGAAACACTTGAGAGCAAGAACATCAATGTAAACGAAGTATTGACTCTTGCTTCCTTGGTTGAAAAAGAAGGGGCGACGGATCAGGACCGCAAAGATATCGCGAGTGTCTTCTATAACCGTTTGAACCAAGACATGCCTTTGCAAAGTAATATTGCAATTCTTTATGCAGAAGGGAAACTTGGTCAAAAGACGACCTTAAAAGAAGATGCAACGATCAATACAGAGCTGGATTCACCTTATAATATTTATAAGAATACCGGCTTGATGCCTGGCCCAGTGGATAACCCTGGAGTATCAGCGATCGAAGCGGCGGTGAACCCAAGTAAGACCGATTACTTGTATTTTGTCGCAAATGTCGAAAATGGTGAAGTTTTCTTCGCTAAGACATACGAAGAACACAATAAAAATGTTGAAGAACATGTCAATAGTAAATTGACACAAGCAAGTTCAAACTAGAAAAAGCATGTGGCGCGTCCACAGCTTTTTCATTCAAATAATAGAAAGAGAAGAATAATGGCAGAAAAAACATACCCAATGACCCTAGCAGAAAAAGAAAAATTGGAACAAGAATTAGAAGAATTGAAATTGGTCCGTCGACCTGAAGTGGTGGAACGGATTAAGATCGCTCGTTCGTATGGTGACCTCTCAGAAAACTCTGAGTACGAAGCAGCAAAAGATGAACAAGCTTTTGTGGAAGGTCAAATCTCTAGCTTGGAAACAAAAATCCGTTATGCGGAAATCGTCGATAGTGATGCTGTTGCAGTAGACGAAGTTGCGATCGGAAAAACCGTTACAGTTCAAGAAGTTGGCGAAACAGATGAAGAAGTATACAGCATCGTTGGTTCAGCAGGGGCAGATGCCTTTGCAGGAAAGATCTCTAACGAAAGCCCAATCGGTCACGCTTTGATTGGTAAGAAGACAGGTGACGTTGTCACTGTTGAGACACCAGCTGGAAGCTACCAAGTGAAAATTTTGAACGTAGAAAAAACAGCGTAACTATAAAACGCAAGCCCTCCAAGAGGGCCTATTTTTTTGTGCTCTTAATCTCCTTGTGAGAGTGAAAATTTTTCGTTGACTGACTGAACGGTATCAAAAAAGCACTTGAACCTTGGGTTCAAGTGCTACTGTATACCGCTAGAATTAGTAGTTTGTACTACTTTCTATTGCGTTGTTTTCCTGCATTGCGGTTGTTTTTTGGTTTGTGTTGGATTTGTGTCGTCGCAGTTGGTGTGACATCTTTTTTCACGCGGTGACTAGTCGCTTTTGGAGGATTGTTTTTGTATTCCTCAGCAACCCGTTTGCGAAGATTTGGACGAATCAAGTAGTTGATGACAAATTGTTGGATAATTTGGATCACACCACCGACTACCCAGTAAAGAGTCACTCCAGCTGAAGAGATCAATGAGAAGACACCGATCATAATCGGACTCATCAGTGATGCTTTGCGCATGCTTTCCTTTTGGGTTTCATCTTCAATTCCATGAAGAGAAAGCATACTTTGGATATAGTAAAGAACTGCTACGATAGCCGTCAAGAGCAAGCTTGGTTTACCAAGAGCAATGCCAAGGAAGCTACTATCTGCTACCCCTTTGGTGTGCTGAGCTGCAAAGAAGAGAGCAGAGAAGAATGGCATTTGGATCAAGAGTGGCAAACACCCAACTCCACCAAACATGCTAACTCCATTTTCACGTTGAGCAGCCATTAATTCCTGTTGCGCCAATAGCTTTTCTTCTTGTGTGCTAGCGTTCTTCATGCGCTCTTGGATTGGCCCAAGGATAGGTTTTAAGTAGTTCATCTTTTCAGATTGGTAGGTTGCCTTCCATGATTGGTACAAACCAAGTGGCAAGATGATTAACCGCACGATCAAGGTGACGATAATAATCCCGATCCCAAAGCCCAAGCCAAGGTTGTTAGCAAAGAATTTAATGGCTTCGCCCATTGGACGGCCAAGTAGATTCCAGATCAATCCAGTCGGATTTCCAGTTTTCCGATCGACACTCACGCATCCTGATAAGAAGACAAGCGAAGCTAGTCCCATCGATGCAAGTAATGCAAGTTTATTTTTTTTCACAAATAGTTCCTTCTTTTTTAAAATGTTACCTTTCTATTCTACTGTTTTTTTTGAAAATACACAATAGTTCTCTAGTCTTAATTTGCAATTTTGAAGTCTGTATAGTTTTCAAAGTTTGCCAGCGTAACATCTAAATAAGTTACATGTGCAAAAGGTGTAGGACCTTTGCGAATTTCTTGAATGAATTTGGCCATTTGGCTACTAGACTCTGCCTGGGCCAGAATGCCAACCGTTCCGTCGTCATTATTCCAGACACGGCCAGTAATCCCACCGATCTCTAAAGCAAGACTGTAGACTCCCCAGCGAAAGCCAACCCCTTGAACCCGTCCTTGGGCAATCATTTTTACCTTTTGCATGTGCATCCTCCTTGACTCGAAGAAATCTATCTGAGGCATGATTTCTTCTTTTTCTTTGTGCTATAATAGGTCTATGAATATTATAACGTCTAAATCCAATAATGTAATCAAAAATGCTAAAAAATTACATCAAAAAAAATATCGGACAGATTCCTATCTCATTGAAGGTTGGCATCTCTTTGAAGAGGCAGTAGAAAATCAGGCGGAGATTCGTCAGATCTTTGTTTTAGAAGCTTATTTAGACCGGGTAGAGAATATCCAAAACGTCACTGTCGTGACTTCGGAGATCTTGAGTCTCTTGGCTGATTCGAAGACCCCTCAAGGAATTGTCGCAGAGATTCTTCTAGAGCAGCCAGAACTTCCAGATCAGTTACAAGGTCGTTACCTCTATTTGGAGGATGTCCAAGATCCAGGTAATGTGGGAACCATGATTCGAACAGCAGATGCAGCCGGCTTTGATGGTGTTATGCTTTCGAAAGCCTCCGCTGATCTATACAGTCTCAAGACTCTTCGATCCATGCAGGGCAGTCATTTCCATCTTCCTATCTGGAAAATGGACCGAGAAGAACTATTGGAACGAGCTGCGCAATCTCATCTAGCAGTTCTCGCAACGACGCTTTCAGAAGCTTCCATTGACTACCGTCAGCTTCCTCAGACCGATCAGTTTATCCTGGTTATGGGGAATGAAGGAAATGGCATCAGCCAGGAAATGGCGGCACAAGCAGACCAGCTGGTTCATATTCCCATGCCAGGTCGGGCAGAGAGTTTAAATGTTGCAGTGGCAGCAGGAATTTTGATGTTTTCTTTAAGGAAATTTTGAGAAAAAGAAGTATACTTAACCTGTAAGAAGAAGTTGATGGAGATCTTATTGGGAGAGCTTATCAACGAAAGGTGGTTATCTTATGCAATATCATCGTGACAAAGAATACATGACCTATGTAGGCCATCTGATCCAGCATCCTAAGGTTCAAAAATTAGCCGACATTCCCCACCATATTCATTCCAATCGTTTGGAGCATTCCATTCATGTGAGCTATACCAGTTATAAACTGGCTAAAAAATTTGGTTGGGATGCCAAAAGTACGGCTCGGGGTGGCCTCTTGCATGACCTCTTTTACTATGATTGGCGCGAGACCAAGTTTACGAAAAGTCACGCCTGGATCCATCCCCGCATTGCCGTGAGAAATGCACGAAAGATCACAGATCTCAATGCCAAGGAAGAAGACATCATTATTAAACACATGTGGGGAGCTACCCTTGCTCCGCCTCGCTACAAAGAATCCTTCGTAGTGACCATGGTGGATAAATACTGGGCTGTTAAAGAAGCTTCAGAACCATGGCGTAAAAAGATGGCTAAAAGGAGATTTTTTCATCGAAAAATGTTAAAATCGTAGTAAACAAATTTGAAAGGAACTTGTTAATATGTATAATGATTCAGTAATCCAAGAACAAAGTGGATTGAATGCTTTTTATAACAAAATCTACTCATTAGTTGGGATCGGTGTGGGGATTTCAGCCCTTGTGTCTGGCCTGATGATGACAGTCTTTCAAGACTTCTTCGTACAAATCTTGACAACCGCACCAATGGTTTACTACGCAGCAGTGGTTGTAGAATTGATCTTGGTCTTTGTTGCAAGTGGGAAGGCTGTTAAAAATAGCCCGTCTGCTCTTCCGATCTTCTTGATCTACTCAGCTTTGAATGGCTTTACCTTGAGCTTTATCATTGCTCGCTACATGCAAGCAACTGTCTATAAGGCTTTCTTGGTCAGTGCCTTGATGTTTATTGTCATGGGAGCTATCGGACGCGTCGTGAAAAAAGACCTGTCTGGAATGGGACGTGCCTTGATGGGAGTCTTGATCGGTGTGATCATTGCTTCTGTTGTGAACATGTTCTTGAGAAGTTCTGGAATGGACTATATCTTGAGTATTATCTCTGTCTTCCTCTTTGCAGGATTGACAGCTTGGGATAACCAAAAGATTCGCTATGTCTATGATCAAACAAATGGTCAACCTGCTACAGGTTGGGCAGTAGCGATGGCTTTGGAACTTTATCTTGACTTTATCAACCTCTTTATCAGCCTTCTTCGTATCTTCGGAAGAAACGACTAATCAAAGAGAGATTGAGCTGGGGCAGTTGCCTCGGCTTTTTTTGTCTTTCGACTTGTGCTATACTAATAGTGACTAAAGAATAGAAATGAGCGCTTATGAAAACACCCTTTGTAACCCGTGAACAATTAGAAAGCCTGACCCAAGAATTTCCGACCCCTTTCCATCTCTATGATGAAGCAGGAATTCGTGAAACGGCTCGTGCTCTCCATCAAGCTTTTGCTTGGAATGAAGGTTTTAAAGAATACTTTGCCATCAAGGCGACTCCTAACCCATCGATCCTAAAAATTTTGCAAGAAGAGGGCTGTGGTGTCGACACCGCCAGCTACGTGGAATTGTTAATGGCGGATAAACTGGGCTTTAGTGGAAAAGAGATCATGTTTTCTTCTAACAATACGCCAGCAGATGAATTTGTCTATGCTAGAGAATTAGGGGCAACGATCAATCTGGACGCCTATGAAGACATTGCTTTCTTGAAGTCTGTGACTAGCATTCCCAAGGTCATTTCTTGCCGCTATAATCCTGGTGGAGTTTTTGAACTGGGAACCGATATTATGGACAATCCTGAAGAAGCCAAGTTTGGAATGACCAAGGAGCAATTGATCCAAGCCTTTATCGAGTTGAAAGAACTAGGTGTGGAAGAGTTTGGCATTCACGCTTTATTAGCTTCTAATACTGTATCCAACGACTACTATCCAGAGCTAGCGCGTCAACTTTTTGAATTAGCAGTAGAAGTCGTCGAGAAAACAGGTGTCCACTTGGGCTTCATCAACCTCTCTGGTGGAGTTGGGGTCAATTACAAGCCAGAACAAGAACCAAATGATATTGCCATTATTGGGGAGGGCGTGCATCGCGTTTTTGATGCGATTCTTAAACCAGCAGGACTTGGTCATGTGAAAATCTATACCGAGCTTGGTCGCTTTATGCTGGCTTCACACGGCCTCCTGGTAACAAGAGTCACTCATAAAAAGAAAACCTACCGGACCTATGTGGGTGTCGATGCTTCAGCTGTGAATCTTCTTAGACCGGCTATGTACGGTGCTTATCACCATATTACCAATATGGATCGTTCAGATGAACCAACTGAAGTGGTCGATGTCGTGGGAAGTCTCTGTGAAAACAACGATAAATTTGCCAAACAACGAGAACTACCCGTGACGGAGATTAGAGATTTACTCGTGATCCATGACACTGGAGCCCATGGATTTTCAATGGGCTATCAGTACAATGCCAAGTTGCGTTCGGCAGAAGTTTTGCTTCAAGAAGATGGGCAGGCCCGTTTGATTCGTCGAGCAGAAAAACCAGAAGATTATCTTGCGACACTCTACGGCTTTGACATTGAAAAATAAGCGATTGTCTGATATAATGATAGTTATGTAAAAATAATGGATCGGAGAAAATTGTATGAATCTCTTTTTAGGAATTTTGTTGATTATTTTAGCTTTCTTTGGTGGGATGGTTGCAGGAATGTTCTTGCTTCGTCGTCAATTTGAAAAAGAATTTGCATCAAACCCACGTTTGAATATTGAAGCAGTCCGTACGCTTTTAGGTGCGAGTGGCCAACGTCCAAGCGAAGCAAAAGTTCAACAAGTCTATCGCCAAATTGTGAACCAACAAAAATCAGCAATGGCGAAAAACAAGAAAAAATAAGAGTGGGGCAATCTCACGATAATAAATGAGAGGGGCTTGGAGGAATTTCTTAGTCCCTCCTTTTGGAAGGAAGAGATATGGATAACCGACCGATTGGTTTTTTAGATTCTGGAGTAGGGGGCCTAACTGTTGTCCGCGAATTGCTCCGTCAGCTTCCTCACGAAGATGTCGTCTATATTGGAGATTCAGCACGTGCACCTTATGGTCCTAGACCAGCAGACCAAATTCGCGAGTATACTTGGCAGATGGTGAACTTCCTTCTGACCAAAAATGTCAAGATGATTGTCTTAGCCTGTAATACAGCGACGGCAGTGGTTTGGGAAGAAGTCAAGGAGAAACTTGATATTCCTGTTTTAGGAGTGATTTTGCCCGGAGCTTCTGCAGCCATTAAATCGACGACCCATCAAAAAATTGGGGTCATTGGGACACCGATGACGGTTTCTTCTGGAATTTATAAAGAGAAGATTCAAAGTCTAGCACCAGACATGGAAGTCAGCAGTTTAGCTTGTCCCAAGTTTGTTCCTTTAGTGGAATCAAACGAGTTGGCATCCAGTGTGACCAAAAAGGTGGTTTACGAAACCCTAAAACCACTAGTTGGAAAGGTTGATACCTTAGTCTTGGGATGCACCCATTATCCCCTTTTAAAACCGATCATTCAAAATGTGATGGGACCGGATGTCAAATTGATTGATAGTGGGGCAGAGTGTGTTCGGGATATTTCCGTTTTATTAAACTATTTTGAGCTCAATAAGAGTCGGGAACTCTTAGAGCAGACCCACCGCTTTTATACCACTGCAAATGCCAATAGCTTTGCAGCGATTGCCGAAAAATGGCTAGAACGTTCAGTGAATGTGGAGCATGTAAATTTATGAGTGACAAACTATTTGAATACAAAGATTCCCAAGATTGGTATATTGCCCAATGGGGAGAAGATGCAGACTACAACCAATTTAGTCAAGTCCCTGCAGAAGCTTCCACTCTGTTAGACCAGCTGGAACTTCTCTTTGCCAAGGATCCTGAAGGATTTCCTCTCAATCTATCGGTGATGCGCTATGGTTCAGCCTTTCGTTTTCTAACCTTTTTGACTGAAATCTTGAATGAAGTCAAGGGAAGATCTTTTGAAATTGTCCAGCGTCAAGGTGCCTTGCTCTTGGTTGAAAAAGGGAAATTGCTCTATTTGCATTTGCCAAGTGATGGGGTGGATTTGGAAGCCTTCTTGGGTCAAGACAAGGTCAAAGATACGATTCTTATTGCGACTCGAAATGAGGGAAAAACCAAAGAATTCCGTAATATGTTTGAAAAGCTAGGCTTTGAAGTGGAAAACCTCAATCAGTATCCAGAGCTTCCAGAAGTCGAAGAAACAGGGATGACCTTTGAGGAGAATGCCCGCCTAAAAGCTGAAACCATCGCAGAGCTAACTGGTAAAACAGTCTTAGCGGATGATTCAGGTTTGAAGGTAGATATCTTAGGAGGGTTACCAGGTGTTTGGTCAGCTCGCTTTGCTGGAGTAGGTGCGACAGATGCAGAGAATAATGCGAAATTGTTGCACGAATTGGCCATGGTCTTTGACTTGAAAGATCGTTCAGCTCAGTTCCATACGACCTTGGTGGTCGCAAGACCAGGCAAGGAAAGCCTAGTGGTGGAAGCAGATTGGCCAGGGTATATTAATTTTGAGCCCAAAGGGGAACACGGCTTTGGCTATGACCCTCTCTTCTTAGTTGGGGAAACGGGCCGTGCTGCTGCTGAATTAACGCTAGAAGAAAAAAATACACAATCACATCGTGCTTTAGCTGTTAAAAAGTTATTGGAGGTATTTCCATCATGGCAAAGCAAACAATCATCGTTATGAGTGACTCGCATGGAGACCGCTCCATTGTTGAAGCTATTAAAGAAAAATACCTAGGCCAGGTCGATGGGATCTTTCACAATGGGGATTCTGAACTAAAAAGTGATGATCCTGTCTGGGAAGGGATCCACGTTGTCCAAGGAAATATGGATTTTTATGATGGCTATCCGGAACGCTTGGTGACCCAACTAGGGCCAACACGAATCATCCAGACCCATGGGCATCTCTTCCAGATCAATTTTAGTTTTCAAAAATTGGATCTGTGGGCCCAAGAGGAAGAAGCAGATATCTGTCTTTACGGCCACCTTCATATCCCAGATGCTTGGAAGGAAGGAAGAACCCTCTTTGTGAATCCTGGATCGATCAGTCAGCCACGCGGTCTGATTCGAGAGTGTCTCTATGCTAAAATTGAGATAGATGATTCTCATTACAAGGTAGAGTATTATACGCGAGATCATGAGTTGTATCCTGAATTGACAAAGGAGTTTAGCAGATGATAGCAAAGGAATTTGAACGTTTCTTGCTGGCGCAGGAAGAGACGTTCTTAACTCCAGCCAAAAATTTAGCGGTCTTGATTGATAACCACAATGTAGACCATGCTGTCTTGCTGTTGAGCCAGATTAGCTATAGTCGTATTCCGGTAGTGACGGATGAACGCAAGTTTGTGGGGACGATCTCCCTAACGGATATTCTATCTTATCAATTGAAACACGAGATTCCTGAGGAGACTTTTGCCTCGATGGATATCTTAAACGTTGCAAAAAAAGAGGTCGGGGTCATCGGCTTGGACTTCAATTTGACAGAAGTCCTGCACAAGTTGGTGGATGACTCCTTCCTTTCGGTGGTGGATGAAGAAGGCTATTTCCAAGGGATTATTACACGGAAATCGATTCTTAAAGCCATCAATTCGCTCCTGCATGGTTTTTCAAATGAATACGAGATGATTCCAAAATGAAAGAATTTATTGCAAGTTTTATTGATCAAAAAGAATTAAGTGAAAATTCTCAGTCTGCCTATTTCTATGATTTGGACCAATTTATTGAGTCGATCCATGGAAAAGTGACACCGACAAATTTGAGAATTTACCAAGCTTCGATTAAAGATTTTAAACCGGCGGTTCAAAAACGAAAATTATCCGCCGTCAACCAATTTTTATATTATTTGTATCAAGAACGCTTTATTTCTGAATACCATCGTTTGGTCTTGCCTAAAATTCAACCGGCCAAGACCCATGATCGGGAATTGTTGGATCTGACCCATTTTTGGGAAGAATCAACTAACCCACAGGGACGCTTGATGGCCTTGTTGATTCTGGAGATGGGCTTGTTGCCAAGTGAGATCCTCCAAGTCAAAGTCGAAGATATTCAGCTGGACTTTCATGTCATTCGAGTGGGCAAAGATGGCCAAAAACGGGTTTTAAAGGTTCCGGAGCCGTTACTGGATGAGTTGCAACTCTTCCTAGATGGTATTTATCTCTTTGATAATAAAGGAAAATCATACTCCCGTCAGTGGGGATTCCGACAATTAGAAGCCTTCTTGATCGAAAAAGGGAATCAAGACCTTTCGGCACAATCGATTCGTGAGCAGTATATTTTGAAACAACGTGAACTCGGTGTGGATCTTTTTAGTATTGCGCGTGAATTGGGCCTAAAAACCATGGTGACATTAGAAAAATATAAATAATGGATATTAAAATTAAAGATTTTGAAGGGCCTTTGGACCTCTTGCTCCACTTGGTCTCTAAATACCAGATGGATATTTATGAGGTCCCCTTGATTGAGGTGATCGAACAGTATCTGGCTTATCTGGCGACCCTCCAGGCTATGAAACTAGAGGTAGCAGGAGAATACATGCTGATGGCTAGTCAACTAACCTTGATCAAGAGTCGAAGACTTCTTCCTAAGGTTGCAGAGGAGATGGATGAAGCAGAGGATCTCGAGCAGGACCTCCTTTCTCAATTGGAAGAGTACCGTACTTACAAGCAATTAGGAGAGTTGATAGCCTCACAGCACGAGGAGCGCGCCCTCTATTATTCAAAACCAAAGATGGAATTGGTTTATGACGATACCGAATTACTTCATGATCGCACCACGGTGGATCTTTTCTTGGCTTTCTCAAAACTATTGACCAAGAAAAAAGAAGAATTCCGCCAGAACCATACAACCATTGTAAAGGATGAATACAAGATTGAGGATCTGATGGACCAGCTGCGTCACCGATTCCACGATCGCTCACAAGTTCTCTTGCAGGACTTGTTTCTAGAAGCAACGGATCTCCAAGAGGTCATTACTCTATTTCTTGCAACCCTTGAATTGATCAAGATTCAAGAAGTAACGGTGATCCAGGATAGGGCTTTTGGAGAAATTTACTTAAATAGGATTGAACATGAGCAAATTAGCTGAAATTGAAGCACTCTTATTTGTAGCGGGTGAAGAAGGAATTACTGCCAGACAAATCGCAGACCTTCTCTCTTTACCTCCGACAGGTGTGGTGCAAAGTTTAGAAAAATTAAGCCAAAAATACCAAGAGGACACAGATACCAGTCTGTGTTTGATGGAGACAGCTTCCCGTTATAAATTGGTGACAAAGGCAGACTACGCTTCGGTTTTACGAGACTATTCTAGAACGCCTATGAACCAAAGTTTGTCTCGGGCTGCCCTCGAAACCTTATCAATCATTGCTTATAAGCAACCGATCACCCGAGTGGAGGTCGATGATATTCGGGGTGTCAATTCCAGCGGTGCTATTACCAAACTACTGTCATTTGATCTGATCCGTGAAGATGGAAAAAAAGAAGTCCTCGGGCGTCCCAATTTGTATGTCACGACGGAGTATTTTTTGGATTATATGGGAATCAATCATTTGGAGGAATTACCAAAGGTTGAGGAAGTGGACATTGATCCAGAGGAAGGTCAATTATTTTCAGAGAGAACAGAGGAACTAGATGAGAATTAACAAATATATTGCCCATGCAGGAGTGGCTAGTCGTCGCAAGGCCGAAGAACTGATCAAGCAAGGCTTGGTGACGGTCAATGGCCAAGTTGTGCGTGAATTAGCGACCATTATTAAGACCGGTGATCAGGTTGAAGTAGAAGGCACTCCAATCTACAACGAAGAAAAGGTCTACTATCTTTTAAATAAGCCACGTGGCGTCATCTCTAGTGTTTCTGATGATAAAGGGCGGACAACAGTCGTTGACCTTTTATCTCAAGTGCCAGAGCGCATCTATCCAGTAGGACGTTTGGACTGGGATACATCTGGTGTCTTGATTTTGACCAATGATGGTGATTTTACAGATGAGATGATTCACCCACGTAATGAGATTGATAAGGTCTATGTGGCGCGTGTCAAAGGGATTGCCAATAAGGAAAATTTGCGTCCCTTAACACGAGGGGTGACCATTGATGGCAAGAAAACCAAGCCAGCGACTTACGAGATCTTAAAAGTGGATGTTGAAAAGAACCGTTCAGTGGTTCAGTTGACCATTCATGAAGGGCGCAACCACCAGGTCAAAAAGATGTTTGAAGTTGTAGGCCTTTTAGTGGACAAACTCTCCCGAACCCAGTTTGGAAACCTAGATGTCTCAGGACTTCGTCCGGGTGAATACCGTCGCTTGAACAAAAAAGAAATTAGCCAGTTGCACAATCTAGCAGTGACTAAATCTAAAAAATCATGAAAAAAATCCTGATTGCGCTGGTCAGAGGCTATCAAAAATGGATCTCTCCCCTATTTCCGCCTTCTTGTCGCTTTCAACCGACCTGTTCCAATTATATGATCCAAGCGATTGAACGTTTTGGTGTGAAAGGTGTCTTGATGGGGATTGCGAGGATTCTACGTTGCCATCCGGGTACCCAAGCGGGACCAGACCCTCTGCCAGACCATTTTAGTTTGAAGCGAAATGAAGAATCAAAGTAGCACGATCACAAATAAACAGAAATGAGAGTGGGACAGAAATCGGTAATTCGTTAGAATTCGATTTCGTTGTCCCACCTCCGCATAGTTGAGTAGGGCTGTAAAAGCTGATGAAATCAGCGTAGTAGAGCCCACTCAACCACTGCGTCTTGCTCGACAATCCAAAAACAATTAAGAGGCTAGGACTTTTGTCCCAGCCTCATTTTTTTATAACACTCTCGTTTTATCAGCGTTTAGACCATGTTTTAGGGAGGAAGAGTAGAATCATTGGATAGATTTCAAGCCGTCCGGCAATCATGGCTAAGGAAAGTAACAGTTTTGAAATCGGACTAAAGATGGAGAAGGTTTGACCCGTACCAATCATAGGTCCAATATTGTTGAAACAACTAAAGACAGCACTGACAACCGTCATGAAGCTATTATTGTCTAGACTCACTACAAAGAGTAAGCCGATCGTAATAAAACTGTATATTGTAAAGTACTTGAGGATCTGATGCTGGGTATCCTTATCGAGTACCGTATCGTTGACATGCAAGGTCAAAACGCGATTTGGAGACAAGGTCGAAAGAACCTGATTTTTTGCGATTCGCCATAAGGTCAAGCACCGAATGACTTTTAGCCCCCCGGCGGTCGAGCCAGCAGACCCACCGACCACCATCAGCATCAAGAGGATGAACTGAGAAAAGAGAGG
The DNA here is from genome assembly GCF_009717775.1 of Streptococcus parasanguinis. GTDB lineage: Bacteria > Bacillota > Bacilli > Lactobacillales > Streptococcaceae > Streptococcus > Streptococcus parasanguinis_AG. The sequence continues at coordinate 238,437 of NZ_WMZF01000002.1, forward strand.
CCATTTTTCCGTCGTTCCATAACCAAAACCGGTGGTGGTGATGATATTGGAAACTTGGAAGAAGGAAATCTCAAAACTCTTAGCGACATTGGCATAGAGATGAAGGACATTGTACGCGATCAAGACACTGGACACGAGGACGATGGTGATATAGGTCCGCAATTCCTCATCTTTAAAAAAGGCCTTGAATTTTCGGATCATGAGGAAGTAGTAGAGGTTAAAGTTAACCCCGAAGACTAAGACCCCGATACTGACCAAATAGGTGATCAAACTACTATTGTAGTGGGCGATCCCATCGTTAAAGACAGTAAAGCCCCCAGTACCAGCCGTCCCCATGGCGATGACAAAACTATCATACAGGGGCATGTCGGCAAGGAAATAAAGAACCACAAAGAGGAAGAACAAACCCAAGTACAAGAAGTAGAGAATTTGAGCTGTGTTTTTTAATTTGGAAACGACCTTGCCAAACACTGGACCAGGAACCTCTGCCTTCATGACTTCAAGGTGGCTGTTCTTGTTATTGTCCATAATCGCAAGGGCAAAGACCAATACTCCCATCCCACCTATCAAGTGGGTAAAACTACGCCAAAAGAGGAGAGAATGGGTGAGGACACCCACATCATCTAATATCGTTGCCCCTGTTGTTGTAAAGCCAGAGCTGACTTCAAAGAAGGCATCGATAATGTTTGGAATTTGGCCCGAAAAGACAAAGGGAAGGGCACCAAAGAAGGACCAGAGGATCCAACAGAGGGCTACAATCAGGACTCCTTCTTTAGCATAAATGTGAAAGTCCTTTGGTTTGTGAAAACTACCAAGTAGCCCCAGCCCAAGTAAGATGGCCATGGTTGCCCCAATAGAGACAAAGACCTTGGCAGGTTCCTGATAGATCGTAGCGACGACTAAGGGAACGATCAGGAGAGCTGCCTCGATTAAGAGGAGCTTGGACAAGAGGTAACGAATCATGCTTCTATTCATCAGGCTTACCTCTCAAGTAGATCGTAGATTTTTGTGACATTTTGAATCAAGGTAGTTACGATAATCCGATCTCCTACCATCAAACGGTCATCTCCATTTGGGAAAATAGCCTTGCCGTCTCGAATAATGGCAGCGATCAAGACGCCTTTTTTCAATTTCAATTCAGAGAGGGGATATTGGGTTAGTTTATTGTCTTCCTTAATTTGGAACTGCAAGGTTTCAATCCGGCCGTTTGCGACATGGTGCAAGGCTTCTAGGTTTGAGAACTGTGCATTGTAGCGTCCACGAATAAAGTGCATAATGGTATCTACAGCGATGCGTTTTGGCGTAACGATACTGGTCATATCTTGATCGCCAATGATCTCTAGCAGACTAGTTCGGTTGACCTTGGTAATGTTCTTTTTGACTCCGACAGAATTTAAGAACATGGAGGTGATGATGTTTTCTTCATCGACCCCTGTCAAAGTAGCCACAGCATCGAAGTTATTGGCACTCTCTTCTAAAAGAATGTCTTTAGCAGTTCCGTCTCCATGGACGACATAGAGATCAGGAAATTCCTGACTAAAGAATTCCGCCCGTTCGCGATTGACCTCTAAGACCTTGAGATCGATCTTGCGGCGCACATCTTGAAGAATGTTGAGTAGGTAATAGGCAATTTTCCCAGCACCAATCATCATCATGCTCTTAATGACTTGAGGTCGGACATTGTTGTGGAAGAGAACGATCTCGATCCTATTTCCTGTCACGAAAATCTTGTCTTGGGGCTGCAAAACAAAGTCTCCATTTGGAATCGTGAGTTCGTTGCCACGCTCGATCGCACAAACAATGACGTTTCCGTATTTCTTTCGGAATTGGGAGAGGCTCATATTGCAGAGATTGCTATCTGGCTTGATCTTAAATTCCATCAAGGCAACACGGCCGTTTGCAAAATGCTCCACAGAAAGGGCATTTGGGAAGTCAATAATATTAGCAATATAACGAGCTGTCAGCAATTCAGGATTGACAACCAGGGAGAAGCCCAAGATATTTTTTTCCTTGAAGTAGGAATTGGAATATTCCGGATTCCGCACCCGAACGATGGTTTCTTTGGCTCCCATTTTTTTAGCTAAAACAGCAGAAACCATGTTCACTTCGTCGTACTCGGTCATGGAAACGAAGATATCGCAGTCTTCAACATCTGCTTGCTCCAAGATCTTGAAGTTTGCGCCATTTCCTAAAATCCCAATGATATCAAACCGTTTGGTAATATGGTTGAGAACGGATTCGTCTTTTTCGATCAAAATAACATCGTGGTTTTCAGCAACGAGAGAACGACAAAGGGCCGTTCCGACCTTTCCTCCACCAACAACAATAATTTTCATAGATTACCTCCAGAGTATGCTTCTATCATACTCTATTTTCAAGAAAAATTCATCTATTTTAAGGATTTTCTGGTGGAATTTTGAGAAGCTAAGAACAAGTAGGAGAAATCGTCAAAAGAGTAGAGCTAGGAGGGATTGAAATCTTTGATAAAGTTTCTTAAAAAAATCTAAAAAAACTATTGACAGGAGCTTCAAAAGTGTTATACTTAGAAAGTACCTTCGTTGATTTACCTCAAACCTGTTGTGAGTTAAGTTAATGAAGCTGTAACCACGCTGTTTGCTGAGCTTGACTCCGGGCAGTGTGGCTATTTTTTTATCAGAAAGAGATCGAGTATGAATATTGAAGAACTGGACTACCAAGAGTCAGCTGCTCAAAACCACATCGTCTTGTTCCAACCTCAGATTCCACAAAATACGGGAAATATTGCACGGACTTGTGCGGCGACCAATTCCCCCTTACATATCATTCGCCCCATGGCTTTTCCGATCGATGATCGCAAAATGAAGCGAGCAGGACTTGATTATTGGGACAAGCTGGATGTCCGCTTTTATGATAGCCTGGAAGAGTTTATGGAAGCGGCGCGCGACGGTCAGGTACACCTAGTGTCCAAGTTTGCAAATCAGACCTATTCGGATGTTTCTTATCAGGATGGGAAGTCCCATTATTTCTTGTTTGGACGCGAGGATAAAGGTTTGCCGGAAGATTTTATGCGCCAGCACGAGGAGAAGGCCATTCGCATTCCGATGAATGATGAGCATGTCCGTAGTTTAAATGTCTCCAATACTGTCTGCATGATTGTCTATGAGGCACTCCGCCAGCAAGGTTTTAATGGGCTGGAGTTGAGCCATCGTTATGAGCACGACAAGCTCAAATAAGAACGAAAAATTAAAACCCGAACGATGTAATCCATGACGTTACAAAAACTTGCCTAGGCAAGTTTTTTTTGTTATCATAAAAGGGTCTTCAGGGCAGGGTGTAATTCCCGACCGGCGGTGACTTTTACTAGGAAATGTTCTTTTCCATACTCTAAAAGAAGTCCGCGAGCGCAAGCTGATGTGGTGTGACTCCACAACCGACAGTATAGTCTGGATGGGAGAAGACGAGAGACGAATAGACTGACATCTATTCTGATCTGTTTAGAGCTGATGCATGAAAATGGAACGTTAGGGTCTAAGACTGACTAACGGCATGTTTCGATGGAGACCAGCTAAAGTAACTAGAATATTTTCTAGTTTAAGCTTTGTTTAAATAGTTTAGAGTAGAATGATGGAGTAGACGTCTTTCCAGCTTCTCTAATTTTTAAAAAATTGGAGGAACCTGTTATGACAAATACACGTAAACTGACCCTAGTGGCTGTTTTATCCGCTTTATCTTTTATTTTGATGTTCTATCAATTTTCTTTCTTGATAGATTTCTTCAAAATTGATTTGAGTATCATCGCCATTTTGTTGGCCTTGGTCCTGTTGGATTTTAAAAGTGCCGTTTGGGTGACCTTGATCCGATCTGTCCTTAAGTTAGCCCTTAATAATAAGGGGCTTGAAACCTTGATCGGATTACCAATCAATATCATTGGAGTTCTTGTTTTTGTTCTTGCTTTTGCATGGATTTGGAACAAGGAACGGACCCATGGTCGATTTGTCTTGGCAACGATTGTTGGAACGATCAGCTTGAGTATCACGATGGTATTGGTGAACTATGTCTATGCAATCCCTTTGTATGCTCGTTTTATGAACTATGATATTTCGAAAACACTAGGGCTTGTCCACTATTTAGCCGCAATGGTTGCACCGTTTAACCTGATCGAAGGGGTGATTTGGGCCATCGCATTTGGGTTGATCTATACCTTATTGCAACCGATTTTAAAAAAATATGAAAAATAAACAACAACATTGGGCGAAGGCAAGCTTCGCCCTTCTCATTTTTGTCATTCTTGGGTATGTGATTCGCTTTTACCCGCAACAATTAACAGGCTTTGATAGCACGATTCAGTCTGCTATTCGAGGCGATCTGCCTGCAGCACTGACGGCCTTCTTTACCAAGGTGACCCATGTCATGGATACCAAGATCATTGTCATCTGGGTGGGTCTTTTGCTGGCGGTCTTTGCCTATAAGAAGTGGTACAGCGAAGCTCTTTTTCTAGGGAGCAATCTGGTATTGACTGGTCTTTTGGTTCTTCTTCTAAAGAATATCTACCAGAGACCGAGACCAAGTATTCTTCATCTAGTAGAGGAAAAAGGCTTTTCTTTCCCGAGTGGTCATTCACTGGCATCTAGCCTTGTTTTGGGAAGTTTGATCATCATCATCAGCCAACATGTAAAACATAAAACAGCCCGCTTTTGCCTTCAAGGCTTGCTGGTTCTGGGAATTGTGACCATTGTGGTTTCCCGCGTTTATGTCGGGGTCCACTATCCATCAGACGTTCTTGGCAGTATGATTTTGGGTCTCGCTGTTTTACAGTTTGAGTATCCCTTGTATGATCGCTTGCGATTTCAATGGCGCTTTACAGGTAAGCAAAAATAAGCATCTAACAACTAGGAGTTGAACTCGCGTTTTGAGTTCGACTCTTTTTTTGCTATAATGAAGGGTATGAAATCCTACAATACTTTGAATGATTATTATCGAACCTTATTTGGAGAAAAGACCTTTAAAGTCCCTATTGATGCGGGCTTTGATTGTCCCAATCGAGACGGAACAGTCGCCCACGGTGGCTGTACTTTTTGTACGGTCTCAGGTTCAGGAGATGCCATTGTGGCCCCAGAAGCTCCAATTCGAGAACAGTTTTACAAAGAGATTGATTTTATGCATCGGAAATGGCCAGATGTGAAGAAGTACCTGGTCTATTTTCAAAATTTTACCAATACCCACGATAAAGTGGAAGTCATTCGAGAGCGGTATGAACAGGCCATCAATGAACCAGGAGTGGTAGGAATCAACATTGGTACGCGTCCGGACTGTTTACCAGATGAGACCTTGGCCTACCTAGCAGAGCTGACAGAGCGCATGCATGTGACGATCGAGTTGGGGCTTCAGACGACTTATGAAGCGACTTCTGAATTGATCAATCGGGCCCATAGTTATGATCTCTATGTTGAAACAGTCAAGCGTATTCGCAAACAGGTGCCCAAGGCAGAGATCGTATCCCATTTGATCAATGGCCTTCCTGGGGAGACGCATGAGATGATGGTGGAAAATGTTCGCCGTTGTGTGACCGATAATGAAATTGATGGCATCAAGTTACACCTCTTGCATTTGATGACCAATACACGGATGCAACGGGACTATCATGAAGGACGACTTCAACTCATGAGCCAGGAGGAGTATGTCAAGGTCATCTGTGACCAGTTGGAGATCATCCCCAAACACATTGTCATCCACCGGATTACAGGGGACGCGCCACGGGATATGTTGATTGGCCCTATGTGGAGCCTCAACAAATGGGAAGTCCTAAACGCCATTGAAACTGAAATGCGTCGGCGTGGAAGTACCCAAGGATGTAAGCTAGAAGAAAAGGAGACTGCTGATGCTTCGACCACTTGAAATGGCCCATCAATTTTTAGCAGAAGTCATCACCAAAGAAGATGTGGTGGTGGATGCGACCATGGGAAATGGACATGATACGGCCTTTTTAGCCCAACTAGCAGGCCAGGTCTATGCCTTTGATATTCAAGAGCAGGCACTTGTCAATACCCAAGAAAGATTGGAAAAGTTGGGACTTCAACATGTCCGGTTGATTTTGGATGGCCACCAGCATGTGGACCAATATGTGGAGACCATCAAAGCAGCTATTTTTAATCTGGGTTATCTGCCATCTGCGGATAAATCGGTCATTACTCTTCCAGCTACCACGATTGAAGCGATGGAGAAAATTTGTGTTCGCCTAGAAAAAGGTGGGCGAATGGCTATTATGATCTATTATGGTCATGAGGGAGGAGACATCGAGCGTGATGCAGTGCTGGACTTTGTCAGTCAGCTCCCTCAAAAAGACTATACAGCGACCATCTACCGGACACTGAATCAAGTGAATCAGCCACCGTTTTTGGTCATGATCGAAAAATTAGAAAGCTACCGTCATGGATAAAGAATATTTAAAGAATAAAATTGAAGGATTGAGACATCATTTTGTCGAATCAACCATCCACGAGCGTGCAATGGGTTTTTATGATGAAGCTCATATGACCAAAAAGATGCTCAAAATAAAAAAGAAATTGGTTTCGCTTGAGATGGAACGGTCCCAAAAGAAGATTGAGCACAAGGATGTAACCAAGACAGACCAAAAGATTGCGGAGTTAAAACAGCAATTTGAGACCTGCTGCCAAGAACGCTAAGGAGGGAGTGATATGGAACTACTCCTTTATGCAGTGATCTTTTCGATGATTTTGATCATCTCAAATGCCACGAATAAACTTGTGCCGAGTCTTCCTCTACCCTTGATTCAAATTTTACTAGGGATTGGTTGGGCTCTCTTTGTGCCAGAAGAAAATTTTCATCTGGATACCGAGCTCTTTCTGGCCTTGGTCATTGGCCCTCTCTTATTTCGAGAAGCAGAAGAAGCAGATATTACTTCCGTCTTAAAGCACTGGCGGATCATCCTCTATTTGATTTTCCCAGTGATTTTTATCTCAACCATTAGTTTGGGCTGGGCAGCTCACTCCTTGTGGCTGAGCCTTCCTTTAGCAGCCTGTATGGCAGTTGGGGCAGCCCTTGGGCCTACCGACTTAGTAGCCTTTGCTTCCCTGTCTGAGCGCTTTAGCTTTCCAAAGCGGGTTTCGAATATCTTAAAAGGCGAAGGATTACTAAATGATGCCTCAGGTCTAGTTGCCTTTCGAGTGGCCTTGGCAGCTCTTGCGACCGGGAGTTTCTCTCTTGGAGAGGCAGGGATTTCCTTAGGAATCTCCATTATTGGAGGATTTGCGGTGGGGATCTTGACGGCCTTTGTGAACCGTTGGCTGCAAACCTTACTCTTGAGTGTTCGCGCCAGTGATATTGCTAGTGAATTGTTATTAGAACTGAGTCTCCCTTTGTTGACCTTCTTCTTAGCAGAAGAACTCCATGTCTCTGGTATCATTGCAGTAGTTGTGTCAGGAATCCTAAAAGCCAGTCGCTTTAAGCACATTACCCTCCTTGAAGCGCGGGTAGATACTGTGAGTCATACTGTCTGGAATACGGTCAACTTTATCTTAAATGGGTCGGTCTTTGTCATCTTAGGAATGGAATTGGAAATGATTTCCAAGCCCATCTTAAGTAGTCCCATTTACAATAATCTGCTTTTAGTTCTTTCTGTCTTTTTGTTGACAGCCTTGCTCTTTTTGATTCGTTTTGTCATGGTTTACCTCTTTTATTGGTACCGAACTGTTCGATTAAAAAAATCGTTGAGAAATTATCTAAAAGATGCCTTATTGCTGACCTTCTCCGGTGTGAAGGGAACGGTTTCGATTGCGACGATTCTTTTGATTCCAACCAAGATCGAAAAAGAATACCCTATCCTACTCTTTTTAGTGGCAGGAGTTACCCTTGTCAGCTTTATTGCTGGCTTAGTGGTACTTCCAAAATTATCAGAAGACAAGGAAGAAACCAATGACTACCTGATGCAGATCGCGATTTTAAATGATGTCGTCATGGAATTAGAAGCAGACCTAAAGAATAGCAAGCACAAAGGGCCCTTGTATGCGGCAATTGATAACTACCATGGTCGCATAGAAAACTTGATTCTAGGCCAAGAAAACAGGCTCATTCAAAAGGACTGGGAACAGTTGAAGCTCCTGATTTTGAGTATTGAAAGTGACGGCTTGGAACAAGCCTATGAAGAAGGGAAGATTCGAGAGCGGGGCTACCGCGTCTACCAACGCTATCTTCGCAATATGGAGCAACGTGTCAATCGCAATCTTTCGTCTCGTTTAACCTATTACCTCTTGGTGTCTTTCCGTCTCTTGCGTTTATTAGTTCATGAGATCTTAACTTTTGGGTCTGGCTTGCGAAACTGGTGGACCCGAGAAGACAGTAAGTTAGAGGCCATTGATTATGACCAGATTGCGGCCCTTTATCTGGCCAATACGGAAATCATTATCGAAAGTTTGGAAGACCTCAAGGGGATTTATCGGAGCAGTTTGATCTCTTTCCTACAAGAATCTCGTCTGAGAGAAACTGCTATTATTACCAGTGGGGCCTTTGTGGAGCGGGTTATTAATCGCGTGAAACCAAATAATATCGATGAAATGTTGAGAGGCTATTATTTGGAGCGTAAGATTATTTTTGAATATGAAGCGCAACACCTGATTACTGCCAAGCAAGCGCGCCGTATGCGACAAAATGTCAATGAATTAGAAAGCTATTCCCTAAGAGAAAGTGCCAATACGCTTCCATACGATTTGATCGAGTATGCACGGAATCGTTGAGATAAGAGTAAAAGAGGCTGGGACAAAAGTCCTAGCCTCTCAATTATTTTTGGATTGTCGATCAAGACGCAATGGTTGAGTGGACTCTACTACGCTGATTTCATCAGCTTTTACAGCCCTACTCAACTGTGCGGAGGTGGGACGACGAAATCGAATTCTAACGAATTACCGATTTCTGTCCCACTCTCTTTTTGCTTTATTCATTTTCTTTTCAGTGTGCGATTTCTGGTTTGACAAAGAGTCGCTCATCACCAAGATCAATAAGGGATACTGGTGCTTCATAAAATTGGCTAAGGACATGGGGAGTTAGGATCTTTTCCTTTGGTCCTTGCTTGACCACTTGGCCATGTTTGAGTAAGAGGACATGGGTCATGTCTTTTGTAATTTCCTCGGCATGGTGGGTGACATAAATCATGGTAGGCGCGTGATCCAGTTGTTTGATATGATGGATCTGACGGAGGAGTTTTTCTCTGGCAAAGAGATCAAGCCCGCTCGAGGCTTCATCAAAGATGATCAGATCTGGCTGGTCCATGAGGCTTCGTGCAATGAGAACGGTCTGCTTTTCTCCCTGGGAGAGCTCACGGTATTTGCGGCCGATCAAAGAGCTAGCTCCAATTGAAGTTAGCATATCCCGAGCCCAGTAAAGTTCTTCCTCCCCGTATGCAGCATATAAGATACTACTCTTGTATTGACCAGTTAGGACAATTTGTTCTGTCAAAAGATGATCTGGCAGTCTTTCTGAAATAAAGGAGCTAACGATCCCAATACGCTTCCGCAACTCTGGAATGCCCCCTTCTCCAAAGCGGGTTCCAAGGACAGTTACCTGGCCAGAACTAGCCCAGTATTCAGACATGAGAAGTTTGAGGAGGGTCGATTTTCCTGCCCCATTGAGGCCTAAAATGGCCCAACATTCATTTCCTTTTACTTGCCAGTTAATCTCTTTTAAAAGGGCTTTTCCATTGCGGATCAAATTGACGTCTTGTAGTTCAATCAAATTATTCATAACTTCATCCTTTTGATTAAAATCTCCTTTATTCTATCATAAAATATGGTAGAATAGAAAACAGGAGGTAAGGAATGTTTCGAAATAGTAAATTGTTATTCTGGACATGTGAGATCTTATTATTGACGGTGATTTTCTATATTTGGAAATCAATGGGGACTTTAATTTCTCCATTTGTATCTGTTCTGAATACCATCCTCTTACCATTTTTAATTGCAGGTTTTTTATATTACATTACCAATCCGATTGTTGAATTGTTGGAAAAACATTTAAAAATCAAGCGTGTGTTTGGGATTTTGATCACCTTAGTACTCTTGTTTGGGATCATTGGCTTAGGGATCTTTTATCTGCTCCCTATCTTAATTAATCAGTTAACCAGCTTGATCAATTCAACTCAAGGACTTTACTGGGAAGTTCAAAGTTTGGTTCGAAAACTCTCGACCAATCCTTTGTTCCAGAATGTGAATATCCAGTCGACGATTCAGCAGTTGAATCTCTCTTATATGGATATCCTACAAAATCTCTTGAATAGTGTGACCAACAGTTTAGGAAGTGTGGTTAACACCATTGTCAATACGGTCTTTATCTTGATCATGACCCCTGTCTTCTTGGTTTATTTCTTGGTCGATGGGAAGAAGTTATTACCGATGTTGGAGCGGACCATTTTACGCAATGACAAACTCCACATTTCAAGCCTCTTGATTAGTTTGAATGAAACGGTCTCTCGCTATATTAGTGGGATTTCGATCGATGCCTTTATCATTGGAACCCTAGCCTACATTGGCTATAGTTTTATTGGATTGAAGTATGCTTTGGTCTTTGCCATTTTTTCTGGATTGGCCAACCTCATTCCATATGTAGGACCAACCATCGGGTTGATTCCGATGATCATCACCTATGCCTTCACAGATATGGATATGATGATCAAAGCAGTCATTTATATGTTGATTATCCAGCAGATCGATGGGAATATTCTTTATCCGCGTATCGTTGGAGGCGTGATGAAGGTTCATCCGATTACTATTATGGTTCTCTTATTGCTCTCAAGTAATATCTACGGCATTATCGGGATGGTCGTCGCGATTCCAGTCTATTCGATTGGAAAAGAAATTGTAAAATTCTTGGTGAATCTTTATGATAACCACCGTGCTGCTAAGGAACAGAAGAAAAAAGAAGAATTTGGTATCATTAATAAATCCTAGACTCTAGCGCCTATATGGGCCTTGGAGTCTTTTTTGTACATTTTTTTGAAAAATGCTGGAAAAAAGTCAACAAGTGCTATGAAATGTGTTAAAATATAAGTAATTTTGAAAGAAAATATGAAAAGGTAGGAAAAGATGAGACTGCTCTTATCGAAAAAACAGAGACGCCAATTGCAATTGTTGGAAATCCTGATTAAGGAAAAAAGATGGTTCCACTTGAAAGAGTTGGCCAAGCGTTTGGATTGTACAGAACGTTCGTTAAAAGAAGATTTGTCTAATCTTCGTAGTACATTTGATGACTTTTTAATTGAATCCTCTACCAATGGGATCAAGATCAGTTATGAGGATTCGGTTGGGCTTGAGGTGATTTACCATCACTTTTTTAAAGAATCACAAGCCTTTGCTTTGATTGAATATCTTTTCTTCAACAAGGATGTTTCCAATGAATATATTTGCAGAAAGTTTGATCTGAGTTACCAATCTTTCTACCGCTTGATTCGGACGATCAATCAGAAGCTTCAAACCAAATACAATGTAAAGATTGATTTGAAACCCTTGAATCTTGTCGGGGATGAAGTGGATGTTCGTTTCTTCTATGCCCAGTATTTTGCGGAACGTTATTACTATATGGAGTGGCCTTTCCCAGAATTTAAGGAAGAGGCTGTGACCGATTTGATCACCTTCTTCTTCAAGCTCTATGGCTATCCATTGACCTTCTCTGTCCTCAGGTCTTATAAAGTTCTCTTGACAGTCTACTTATCACGGATTAAGCAGGGCTATTTTATTGACATGCCAACGAACTATGATGTGTATAAGGACCAGTATCAAGGGGTGACCAATGTCGAGGAGATGTTGCGCTACTTTAGCTTGCAGTTGGGTGTCGAGTTGAATGAAAAAGTGCTGGAGCAGTTCTTCATCATCTTCATTCAAGAGAATTTCTATTTCAGCCCAGAAAGCTTGATCGAAGCTGCAGAAACGGATCCTTATGCCAAAGAATCGACTAGACTCATCAAAGATATGTTCAAGGATCTATGCTATACCTATGATTTAGACATTGAAAATCTTGATGAGATGTTGATGCATGTCCATAACACGTCTCATCTCGATCGGAAGGAATTATTCTCTGAGTTTCTCTTATTTGATACCAAGACCAATACCAACGAAGATTTCATGAGCATCTTCCCAGCCTTCTATGATGATTTGAAGGAGCATATCATCACTTATATGAAGACCATGAAGCATGATTTGAATGATGAGATCATCAAGCACATGATCTATACGGTCTATACTCACTGGGAACGTCTCTTACCGCAGTTATTGCGCCGTCGGAAGTCCATTAAGGTCTTGATTATCAGTCGTTTTGACGATCACCATGCCAAATCCATGATCGATTTCCTTGATTTCTACTGTACGGATAACTTTGAATTTACGCAGATGATCAAGTACAATCTGACAGTGGATGATATTGAAGCTTCGGATGCCGACGTAGTGGTGGCCAACTTTATGATGCCTGAATTAAAGAAAAAACCATTTATTTGTACAAGTAGTCTCTCATCGCTTGAGCTGGTTGAAAAACTTAATGCCTTCTTTTATGATTTTACCAGTGCAGAGCATTAAAGACAAAGCCTTCTTAGAAACTTTCCTTAGGTGAGTACGGACGTCAGCGAACTTCGAAGAAGTTCCATGACTAATTAAGATACAAAGGGCGTTCGCGGATAAAGTCAAAATAGGAAGTTTGACGCAGAATCTTTAGATTCTAGGAAAACTTATCTTTTTGACACGATCCGTAGCCCGTGTTCAATTCGTTTTGGACCCCTTCGCTTTTTAATTTTTTAGGCTCAGGCTAAAACAGTTTCCCAAACTGTTTTACTCCCAAAACTCCCGAGTGCTAGAAACAATCGTGTTTCTAGCACTTTTCTCACGGCGGAAAGTTTCAGTGTAGGTTTGAATGAAACGATTATATATTTTGTTTTAAGTTTTCAGCGTTACTTAGGTTATTTTATGTGAAAAAACAATATGTTCACATTCTAAAATCAGGACTTGTTCCTGATTTTTTGATGGTAAAAAAAAGAAAATTTTATAGAAGAATGCAGGCTCTCCTATTTTGTGGTATAATATACAATATTATATACTGGAGGGAATTATCCATGGAAGACCCTGGCAGTCAGGAAATTTTACTGGAAGTTATTTTATTGATTGTTTTGACATTATTGAACGCCTTTTTCTCGGCGACTGAAATGTCAATGGTATCGTTGAATCGCTCTCGTGTAGAGCAAAAGGCTGAAGAAGGAGATAAAAAATACATTCGTCTTCTTAGAGTTTTGGAACAGCCCAACCATTTCTTATCCACTATTCAGGTGGGAATCACCTTGATTACCATCTTATCTGGGGCGAGTCTTGCGGATAGCCTTGGACATGTCATTGCTGGATGGATGGGCAATACCAAAACGGCTCTGGCAACTGGAAGCTTTTTATCTCTAGCATTTTTGACTTATATTTCGATCGTGTTTGGCGAACTCTATCCGAAACGAATCGCTATGAACTTGAAAGATGAGTTGGCTGTTCGAACAGCTCCGATTGTGATTCTATTAGGAAAAATTGTCAGCCCCTTTGTTTGGTTGCTTTCAGCGTCGACCAACCTTTTGAGCCGTATCACGCCAATGGAATTCGATGATCCGGATGAAAAGATGACGCGGGATGAAATCGAGTATATGCTGACCAATAGTGAAGCAACACTGGATGCTGACGAGATTGAGATGCTCCAAGGGATCTTTTCATTAGATGAAATGGTAGCGCGTGAAGTCATGGTCCCACGGACAGATGCCTTCATGGTTGATATCAATGATGATACTAAAGAAATTATTGAAAGTATCCTTAAGCAAAACTTTTCACGGATTCCTGTCTATGATGATGACAAGGACAATGTCATCGGCCTCATCCATACCAAACGTCTCTTGAACGAAGGATTTATCAATGGCTTTGATAATATTGTCTTAAGAAAGATTTTACAAGAACCTTTGTTTGTTCCAGAAACCATTTTTGTGGATGATCTTTTGAAGGAATTGCGCAATACGCAAAATCAAATGGCCATTCTGCTCGATGAATATGGAGGAATGTCTGGACTGGTCACTCTTGAAGACCTCTTGGAAGAAATCGTCGGTGAAATTGACGATGAGACTGACAAAGCGGAAATTGATGTCTTTGAAATTGCGGACAATACCTATGTCGTACAAGGAGCTATGTCACTAAACGACTTTAATGAATACTTTGGCGTTGAGTTGGAAAGTGATGATGTGGATACCATTGCGGGGTATTATCTGACAGAGGTTGGGCGGATTCCATCCTTGAAAGAACGCCTCAGCTGTGAAGTCGATAGTCAAAAGAAACACTTGATCCTGACTAACGACAAGGTGAAAAACGGTCGTGTGACCAAGGTGAAAGTTGAAATTTCTGAAATCGTCGAAGAAGATGAAGAAACCAAATCAAAAGAAGATTAGAAAATAGAGGCCTGGACGTGTTCCAGCCTCTTTTTTTTCTTGTCAGGGCTAGTTGAATTTTCAAAAAATTTGAAAAATTTCTGAAATAGTCTTGACAGCCAAAATAAATTAAGGTAAGATAATACCCATAAATAAAGAAAGCAGAAAATAAACATGAAGCAACAAGCCATTTCAACTCAAAAATTTTACTTTAGCTACTTTAGATAGTGTTTGTAGACATGATCTCATGGATGCAAACAACCCAAACAATTTGTTTGTATCTATGTGGCTAAGATTTTTGATGATGGTCCATAGAGCTAGTATCTAAATGGACCGAGGTTTTGTAACTTGTTGGAGAATTTCAAGCATCCGTTTAGAGAATGATCTAAGCGGATTTTTTGTTTATTTGCAGAAAAGGAGTTTTAAATGAAAGTAGTCAAAAAATTATTGGCACCAGTTTTGGTCGTAGGCCTTTTGTTAACATCATTGGTGACCTTACACCATCTGAAGGATGCAAAAAAAGACAATGTCTTTCGGATTGGGATTTCCCAGTACATCACCCATAAGTCACTCGATGCGACACGGAAAGGCTTTATCGATGAGTTGAAGAAAGAGGGATATGTGGATGGGAAAAATATCCAGATTGATTTCCAAAATGCTCAAGGAGAGCAACGAAATCTGAAAAACATTTCCAAACAATTGGCGGAGAAAAGTGATCTAGTCTTTGCGATTGCAACCCCTTCGGCTCAAAGTTTGGCTAATACGACTAAAACAACGCCGGTTGTCTTCTCAGCTGTGACCGATCCATTGGCAGCGAAATTGGTGAAAAACTTGAAAGAGCCTGGTGGCAATATCACAGGGACAAGTGACCAGTCAGAAGATGCGATCGCTACACAGGTAGACATGATTAAGCAAGTGCTTCCAACGGCGAAAACAGTTGGGATCCTCTATACGCAAAGTGAGCCTAACTCAGTCGTCCAAAAAGATAATGCGAAGAAGATCCTTGAAGCTAAAGGCTATCAAGTGGTTGAAAAAACAATTCTCGATAGTAACAATGTGAAAGCTGCAGCAGACAGTATCATGTCAGAAGCAGATATCGTCTTTGTTCCGACAGACAATATTATCTCTTCTACAATGGAAACTGTAAAACAGGTATCGATTAGTCATAAGGTGCCAGTTTTTGGAGGTTCTGCTGAAATGGTGGCTACTGGTGGCTTGTACAACTTTGGTACTGATTATGAGGAATTGGGAAGACAAGCTGCTCGGATGGCCATTCGCATCATGAAGGGTGAGAAACCCGGCAAAGTCGCAGTTGAAACACCTGAAAAATTAGAATTGCACACCAATAAAGAGATGGCTAAAGAGCTTGGAATTGATATTAGCTCGTTGAAGGTAGAAAAATAGGAGGTTTGAGATGAATTTTGTTTTATCAAGTTTATCAGAAGGTTTATTGTGGTCGATCATGGCGATCGGTGTTTACTTAACATTTCGAATTTTAGATATTGCTGATATGACGGCAGAAGGAGCCTTTCCACTTGGGGCAGCAGTTGTAGCATCTCAAATTCAAGCCGGAAGAAATCCTTGGCTTGCAACCTTTTTAGGCTTCCTAGCCGGAATGATCGCAGGATTGGTCTCTGGAATTCTCCATACAAAAATGAAAATTCCAGCCCTCTTGACAGGGATTGTCACTTTGACCGGTCTCTACTCTATCAATATCAAAATCATGGGAGGGGTTCCTAACCTTTCTATCGGAGATTCTAGTACCATTTTCAAGAGTGTGATGAAATTAGGTCTTTCTAATGAAGAAGCTGTCTTTTTGATTAGCATTTCTTGCTTGATCATCGTCTGTATCTTGTTAACTCTCTTAATGAAGACGCAACTTGGCTTGGTTTTGCGCTCGACTGGTGATAACATTCCAATGAGTGAGGCCAATGGGGTCAATGTAGATAACATGAAGATGTTGGGCTACATGATTTCGAATGGTTTGATTGCCCTTTGTGGAGCCATGTTTGCACAAAATGATGGTTTCTCAGATGTGACTTCTGGTACAGGGACGATCGTAGTCGGCTTGAGTGCGGTGATTATCGCAGAAGTTTTGATCCACGAATTGACCATTGGTTGGCGTTTGCTTTCCATCGGGGTTGGAGCTATTGTGTACCGTTTGATTATCTTAAATATTTATGAGATCCCAAATCTCGATCAAAATATGGTTCGTCTCTTCAATGCGATCTTGCTCGCGATTGTCTTGTTCGCTCCTGAGGCGCAAAAACGTCTTCGTGTTCGCGGATTGAAGTTAGGAAATAAGTAGGAGAAAAGTATGGCAACATTATTATCAATTGAAGGTATTCATAAGACATTTGAAGCAGGAACAGTCAATGAAAACCATGTTTTAAAAGGCTTGGATCTCCAAGTAGAAGAAGGGGACTTCATTTCGGTCATCGGTGGAAATGGAGCTGGGAAATCAACCTTGATGAACATCTTGGCAGGAAATCTGGTCGTAGATGAAGGAGATATCTTGCTAGAAGGTAACTCTATCAAAAATACGAGTGTTCGTAAGCGTGCGAAAGATATTGCGCGTGTCTTCCAAGATCCTAAAATGGGGACAGCTTCACGTTTGACCATTGAAGAAAATATGGCCATTGCCCAACGTCGGGGGAAATCTCGTGGTTTGAGCTGGGGAGTTCGAGAGAAAGATCGCGAATTATTCCGTGAAGCCTTGAAGGAACTGAATATCGGTTTAGAAAACCGTCTCAAGGTGGATACCCAATATTTGTCTGGTGGGCAACGTCAAGCTTTGACCTTGGTCATGGCAGCCTTGGTCAAACCGAAACTCTTGCTTCTGGATGAACATACCGCAGCGCTCGATCCTAAGACTAGTGAAATGGTCATGGAATTGACACAAAAGATCGTGGAAAGCCATGATTTGACAACCTTGATGATTACGCATGATATGAACCATGCAATTGAATACGGCAACCGCTTGATCATGCTCTACCAAGGCAAGATCGTTGTCGACGTCAAAGGAGAAGAAAAGAAAAACCTAACGGTTGAAGATTTGATGCGCCTCTTCCAACAAAACAGTGGTGAAACCCTGGTTAGTGATGAATTGGTATTAGGATAAAATGAGAGTGGGATAGAAATCGGTAATTCGTTAGAATTCGATTTCGTCGTCCCACCTCCGCACAGTTGAGTAGGGCTGTAAAAGCTGATGAAATCAGCGTAGTAGAGCCCACTCAACCACTGCGTCTTGCTCGACAATCCAAAAACAATTGAGAGGCTAGGACTTTTGTCCCAGCCTCCTTTATTTCCTCCGCTCTGCATAGTCGACAAAATGAAACTTGTCTAATTTGTGTCGGCTTTCGATGAATTGGAATTACCGTCCGTCTGCTAGGTGAACTTGGGAGCGGACCGTCACCACGTGTTGGTCTTTTCCAAGATCTAGTAAGATTTTGTCGCGATTATCGATTGGTGAAATCAAGATTTCTTTTTTAGCATAGCCAATCTGCAATTTCAAGTCTTCTTCTATATATTGGTAGATAGAGTGCTGGGCAATTTTCTTGGTTAGGCCAGGGATCAGCTCTCTGTCTAGGTAATCAATATCTAAGACAGAAGAGACACCATCCACCACCCGTTGCCGGGTTACTTTCCAAACCAATCGGTGAAGGGGGAAACCTGTCTTTTTAGTGCCTTTTTCATCGATACTGATTTTTTCCAAACGAATGACATTGGTTTCTGAGCGAAGGCCAGAAGCTTTGACGATTTCTTGGTAGCTGGTTAATTGGGAAACGGGGAAGTCAAAGTGTGCTTGCCTAGAAACTTGCGACCCCATCCCTTGAACAGTCTCGATAAAGCCTTCTTCCTGCAAGAGCTCAAGCGTCTCTATCATACTTGGGGCAAGGAAATGAGTGAACGTGGTGGTTGGAGTGCTCTTTTCTGGAATAACCATGACCAACCTCGTGCCTTGAATCGCTTTGTAGATATCAAGAACTTCCGCAATGAAGGGGCGACCATGCTCGCAGCTAGCATTCACTTGTCACGTGGAACTCCGTATATCTACATGTGCGAAGAGATTGGAATGATTGATCCAGACTATGATTCGATGGCAGATTATGTGGATGTTGAGTCCATGAATGCTTACCAGATGCTTTTGGATCAAGGTCAGTCACCTGAGCAAGCCTTCAAGATTATCCAAGCTAAGTCACGAGATAATTCTCGTACACCCATGCAATGGGATGCTTCTCTAAATGCTGATTTTTCAACAGGGACCCCATGGTTGAAAGTTGGGAAATCCTATAAAGACATCAACGTTGAAAAGGAGATCGACGGACCAATCTTTACTTTCTATAAAAAATTGATTCGCTTGCGTAAAGAAATGCCTATCATTTCAGAAGGCAGCTATCAGCCAGCACTTGAAGATAGTCAAGAAGTCTATGCCTTTGAACGCCACTTAGACGGTCAAAAACTCTTGGTACTCAATCATTTCTATGGAAGTGAAGTCGAAGTAGCGATTCCAAAAGACTACCAAGCAGGGCGCGTGCTCTTGTCCAACTATGAGAATGTAAAGCTTTCTGAAAAAGTAATTCTGAAACCGTATCAGACACTGGCAATTTTAGCTTAAGTTCTTGACACTTCGATCTTTTTTGGTCGAAGTGTTTTTTTTTTGAAAAATATTTTTGAAAGCGCTTGAAAATGCAAAGTTCTTCCCTTATAATAAAAGAGGAAAACTTTTTAGGGATGGAGAAACGCATGAGAAAAAACGGTAAAAAGATTCGCCTACTGGGAGTAGCCACCTTATTGGCTAGTCAGTTGGGGGTCTTTAGCAGTACCCTCACGGTAGTTGCAGACGAGACCACAGCTTCGACTTCAGAGCCAGCGCTTGTGACGAACACTAGCAGCGAAGAAAACTCGACAAATAGTTCGACTTCTGCTACAACAACAACTACAGAAGCTACGACGAGAGCTTCGAGTGATAAAGAAGAGACATCTAGCAGTTCCTCAGACGATACTGAGGAGAAAACGGTTAAGATCGGGGACATTCAAGGGGAATCACAACGCTCTCCACTGGAAGGCCAAAAGGTAGCTATCAAAAATGCAGTGGTGACGAAAACAGACCGCTATGGTTTTTATGCCCAAGATATTGAATCGGATGGCAATAGCCGTACTTCAGATGGGATTTATGTAGTTTCTAAATACAAGGTCAAGGTCGGTGACAAGGTTAAAATCACTGGTACCGTCAAGGAAGGCTATATGGAAGAGGTTACCTTGGGAGCTGGGAAAACCTTTAAGGAACCAACGAATAGTTTAACGGTGACCATGCTGGTCGATGCTTGGATCACAAAAGATGGGACAGCCCCTCTTCCAGAAGCTGTGAATATCACTGAGGGCATGCCAGCAGATGTGAAGCCTAATCCGACTGCTTATGCTCCAGAAACTGATGCTCTCGATTATTGGGAAAGCTTGGAAGGAATGCTCACGGTGGTGAAGAAACCGCATGTCCTTGGTCCCCAGTACAAAGGAGATATCTATGTATTGGGAGAAGATTTTACAGGCCTTCCTTTAAACAATATTGGGGGTCTGAATCTACGGCCACATGCGCAAAATACAGCGACGATCCCGATTTATGTTGGGAATCAATTTGTCGCAAAAGCCAAGGATTACTTTACAGAAGACGTAACAGGAGTGGTAACGTATCGGAATAGCTTTTATAAGTTAGAACCTACTCAACAGTTGACAGTCCAAGATGGTGGTTTGCAGCGTCAAGCAGCTCAAACCCAACCAAGTGAGGACAAGCTGACCATCGCTTCCTACAATATTGAAAATTTCTCGGCCAACAATGCCAAAAATGAAACCCCAGAGGATAAGGTGACGCTGATTGCCAATTCCTTTATCCATGAAATTCACAATCCAGACATCATTACTTTGATCGAAGTGCAGGACAATAATGGTAGTGTGGATGACGGAACGACCAGTGGTGTTGAAAGTGGACGCAAACTAGCCAATCGGATCAAGGAATTGGGTGGCAAGAGCTATGAGTATACGGAGGTTGCTCCAGTAGATGGCGCTGACGGAGGAAAGCCTGGTTCCAATATTCGTTTGGGAATCCTCTACAATCCAGAACGCGTAACCTTAGCCAAAAAAGAGGCAGCAACTAGCAACGAGGCAGCGCAATTTGACAAGGGACACCTGGTTAAAAATCCAGCTCGGATTGCCCCTAATGACCCATCGTTTGATCATACTCGCAAGTCCTTAGCTGTTGAATTTGAATTCAAAGGTCAACCAGTTGTGGTGATTGCCAATCACTTGAAATCAAAAATCGGAGATGATGCTATTTATGGGGCAAGCCAACCAGCAGTGGAACATACCTTGCCAACTCGTGAAGCACAAGCTAGTGTCATCCATCAATTCGTTCAAGAAGGCTTGAAGCAAAATCCGAAGACCACCTTTGTTTTGACGGGTGATTTTAATGATTACGATTTTTCAACCACGGCACAGATCCTTGCGGGCAGTGAACTAACCAACTTAATGGCCCAACATGATGCAGGAGATCGCTATTCCTATTTCTATCGTGGAAGCAATCAAGTTTTGGATAACATTTTTATCTCAAACAACATGGCAGCCAAAGCAAGGTTTGAACCAGTCCATATCAATGCTTCCTTTATGAAGGAACACGGTCGTGCATCAGACCATGATCCTGTCTTGGTCCAAATCGACTTTAGTGGAGCACAAACTCCAGGAACGCCGACGGATGATCAACAAGGAAATGCAGGACAACCAACGGATCAAACCAGCCCTTCTTCATCGAATACAGGGTCTCAACTAGTCCCTCATCAGGCTCAAGCCAATGAACAAAAGAGTTCACCATCTGAAAGCAAAGAGAAGGGCAAGAACGAAGATGAGAAGCAAGACGACAAGGAAGAGGCAGCAACAGAAACGAAGACACCAGGTAAACGGAAAATCCTTCCATCTACTGGACAAGAAACAAGCTATCTAGCTCTTTTTGGAGTGGCAGTAGCTACGATGATTCTTGTTTGGTACAAGAAGAAAAAGACGACTCACTGACGTGTTTTATAAGAAAGATCTAAAAAAGGAGTCGCTGGCTCCTTTTTTTCTCCTAAAATACAGGACAGATAGTCCCATATTGGAAACTGTACTAGGACAATGAAAACTACTGAAAAGAACAGTTTCTTTTCAAAAAGAAGCTTAAACTCTTTAAAATAGGTGGAATCGTGTTATAATAAAATCATAAAACGTTTTCAAGAGAAGAGGTTCCTCAATGGAAAATGAAACAGTTGACTATGGAAAAGTAACAGGAATGGTACACTCAACAGAAAGTTTTGGGGCAGTAGACGGGCCTGGGATCCGCTTTATTGTCTTCCTTCAAGGGTGTCAAATGCGGTGCCAATACTGCCACAATCCAGATACTTGGGCAATGGAAACCAACAAGTCCCGTGAGCGGACGGTGGATGATGTCTTAGAAGAAGCCCTCCGTTATCGTGGATTTTGGGGCGAAAAAGGGGGAATCACTGTCAGTGGTGGAGAAGCCCTCTTGCAGATTGACTTCTTGATTGCACTTTTTACCAAGGCTCAAGAGTTGGGGATTCACTGTACGCTTGATACCTGTGCCCTTCCTTTCCGGAATACGCCTCGTTATTTGGAAAAATTTGACCGCTTGATGGCGGTGACAGACTTGGTGCTTCTGGATATCAAGGAAATCAATGATGAACGTCACAAAATTGTGACCAGCCATACCAATAAAACGATTCTAGCTTGTGCCAAGTACCTATCTGATATTGGAAAACCAGTCTGGATTCGTCACGTTTTGGTGCCAGGTTTGACAGACCGAGATGATGACTTGATCGAACTTGGAAAATTTGTTAAAACCCTTAAAAATGTCGATAAATTTGAGATCCTTCCTTACCATACTATGGGGGAATTCAAATGGCGTGAATTGGGCATTCCGTACAAGTTGGAGGGTGTGAAACCACCGACAAAAGAACGGGTTCAAAATGCAAAAGATTTGATGGAAACAGAAAGTTACCAAGATTACCTGAAACGGGTCAAAGGATAAAACGTATAGACAGTTGGTCACTCCAGCTGTCTTTTCTATTGAAATGCACAACTATTCCCTTTCTTTAAATGGCAAAACGTGCTAAAATAGAGTGAATCTATAAATGAAATAAAGAGGTAGAAACATGTCAAAAATTCTCGTTTTTGGTCACCAAAATCCTGACTCAGATGCTATCGGTTCATCTGTAGCTTTTGCTTATCTTGCAAAAGAAGCTTATGGTTTGGATACAGAAGCAGTGGCTCTTGGAACTCCAAATGAAGAAACAGCTTTCGTATTGGACTATTTTGGTGTGGAAGCACCACGCGTCATCACATCAGCTAAAGCAGAAGGTGCAGAACAAGTCATCTTGACGGACCACAATGAATTCCAACAATCTGTTTCAGATATTGCTGAAGTAGAAGTTTATGGTGTAGTGGATCACCACCGTGTGGCTAACTTCGAAACTGCTAGCCCACTTTACATGCGTTTGGAACCAGTTGGATCAGCATCTTCTATCGTTTACCGCATGTTCAAAGAACACGGTGTAGCAGTGCCAAAAGAATTGGCAGGTTTGATGCTTTCAGGTTTGATTTCAGATACCCTTCTTTTGAAATCTCCAACAACACACCCATCTGATAAAGTGATTGCGCCTGAATTGGCTGAATTGGCTGGTGTCAACTTAGAAGAATACGGTCTTGCCATGCTCAAGGCTGGTACGAACTTGGCAAGCAAATCAGCAGAAGAATTGATCGATATCGATGCTAAGACTTTTGAATTGAACGGAAACAACGTTCGTGTGGCTCAAGTGAACACAGTTGATATTGCGGAAGTTTTGGAACGCCAAGCTGAAATCGAAGCAGCTATCCAAGCTGCCAATGCAGCTAACGGATACTCTGACTTTGTTTTGATGATTACAGATATCGTCAACTCAAACTCAGAAATCTTGGCTCTTGGTGCCAACATGGACAAGGTAGAAGCAGCTTTCAACTTCAAACTTGAAAACAACCACGCTTTCCTTCCAGGTGCCGTTTCACGTAAGAAACAAGTGGTTCCTCAATTGACTGAAAGCTTTAATGCTTAATGATAAATGGGGAAACCCATCGTTAAAAGGAGTTTCGACTCCTTTTTTGCTAGGAGGAGATCGTGCTAGAAAATGGTGATTTAATCTTTGTTAGAGAAGACACAGAAATGGGGCAGGCCATTCAGGCCTCTACTGGCAACTATAGCCATGTAGCTATCTTTTTGGACGGATTCATTTATCATGCCACTGTAGAAGGTGGCGTCCTTGCCCAGTCCCCTGAAGATTTCTTTGAAGCTGAGAAAGTATATGACTTTTATCGCTGTGCGGAGATTGATTGTCCAGAGGTCAAAAAGCGAGCAGAGAGTCTTTTAGGGGCTCCCTACAATGCTTCCTTTTATCCGGATGGAGATGGTTATTACTGTTCCCAGTTCATCTCAGAACTACTTCCTATTTTTGAGACCATTCCCATGAAGTTTGGAGATGAGGAAGAGGAGATTAGTCCGTTTTGGGAAGATTACTACAGAGGGCTCGGTCTAGCGGTTCCTTTGGATCAACCTGGAACCAACCCGAGTCAGTTAGCCCAGTCACCACAGCTACAGTTTAAAGAAAGGTATTTGGATGATTTGGATTCATGAAACAACAATCTGAATCTTTGATACAGTTTATAAGAGTTACATCAAACTAAAGAAAAATAATTTTTCAATCCTTTCCTTTGATGAGTGCGGACGTCAGCGAACTTCTTGGAAGTTCCATGACTTAGTTTTGAGCCTAAGGTCTCAAAACTACCGAGTCCTTGAAACCTAATTGTTTCAAGGACTTTTCTCACAGCGGAAAGTCTCGATATATCATTTTTTACTTTAAAAACATATTTTACGTTCGAATACAACTTGAAAAAGTTGTATTTTTTCTACTATCCTCTGGATGTTTCTTGTTTAGACAGATAAAATATGATATACTTCACAAAAAACTAACCACTGGTTAGTTTTTGCCGGAATTCAAAGGAGGAAGTAAATATGTCTTTCTTGTATCGTTTATTAACACGTACAAAACAAATCAGTCCACATATAAGAAAGTTTGAGTTCGAATTGGGTGTTTTTGTTGTCAGCATATGGCTAGTTGAATCATCTGGTCGCTTTTATGTGATTGATACGGGAATGCGAGGAATGGAGAAGTACGCTGCCCAGTTTTTACTCCCACAAAAAATTGAAGCAATTTTTCTGACCCATGGACATCCAGATCATATCAAAGGTTTGCCCTATCTTAGACAGCACTTTGGGAACATCCCGACTTTAATCAGTGAGAAGGAATTCCCCTATATTTCAGGCAAAGAACCTTTTCCTAATAGAAAAGAGACGGAAAAAGTGATTTTTGATCCGGCTACTTTTATAACTGTTGAAAGTCAAGAAGGTCAAGACTTGATAAGTAGTGCAGGACTAAAACCACTATTTTCTCCTGGTCATTCCCCTGGTCATGTTGTTTATTACCATGAAGAGGATCAAGTTTTAATTGCTGGAGATCTTTTTACAGCTACGAGAAATGGAAAGTTGCGTCCACCAATGAAAGGATATACAGCAGATATGAGACAGGCTTTAGCTAGTGGTGAAAGAATTCTCAAGGATTATTCACAGGCACTTGTTAGTGTTTGTCATGGTAGTGAGGTAAAAGATGCAGTACGAGATTTTGAGGCATCGGATGGGTTTAAAGGGAGTTTGTAATGGCAAAGGATACAAGGTCCAGAATTATCAGAGTAGCAGAGGAAATTTTCCGAAAAGAACCTTACCAGAAGGTGGGAATTAGGCAGATTGCTCAAGCTGCAGGATGTTCACATACAGCTATTTATCAGTATTTTAAAAAGAAAGAGGATATATTATATGCAGTAGCGGAAAAACCGTTAACTCACCTCTATCATACTTGCTTAGAAATCAGTCATTCCAAGCAGAATGATAAGGAACGTCTGCTTCAAATCTGTCAAACATACGTGGATTTTGGGTTTAGAGAACGTAATTTTTATGAATTATTGATTTTTTACCGTGGAGAGCATGAAGATTCAGGCGATTGTTCGCAACCGTTGATGCAATTGAGAATGAAAAGTTATCGTTTATTGGAAGAAGCTATTGATGTCTTTTTACCGAAAGACTTATCTGATGCAGAAGCGCTAAATATTCGTAGTGGAATCTTTATTTTTTTACATGGCTTAGTGAGTATCTACAGTAGGGACAATGAAGAATGTCCAGAACGCATTAAGCAACTACTGACTGATTTTATTTCTTTTAAAATAATAGAAATGAAATGAGTTGGAATAACTTATGGGGCTTCTACAGTAAACTTGGATTGAAAAGACTAAGTTCTTTTATTGCCTTATTTTCCCCTCTTGTCTGCCTATCCATAAATTGAAGATTTTGTCCTTTGGTATTGATTTCGCTTAAACTAATTTTTATGTTACAATAAGAACGAACCGATAAAACAGTAAACGAGACCTATTTATGATTACAATCATTAATCCCACACGTTTGACACGTCAGCCATTTTTCAAGGACTTGATCAACTATTTGGATCAGCATGACGATGTGATCCTGCGGCAAATTAAGGCCCAATTTCCGGATCAACCAGTGGATAAGCTGATGGAGGAATATATCAAAGCGGGCTTCATACTTCGAGAAAATAAACGCTACACCCTCAACCTGCCCTTCTTGGAGTCAGCTGATCTTGTTGACTTGGATCAGGAGGTCTTTGTCCGAGAGGACAGTGCAGTTTATCAAGAATTAAAAGCCAGGATCTTCCAAACGGAACTTCGCAATAGTACCAATGAAGCGATTTTGGTGGAGGAGACGGACTTTGCGCGAAATGCACAGACCCTTTCCAATTACTTCTACAAGGTGAAACACCAATATCCATTGACGGAGGAGCAAGAAAAGCTCTATGCTATCTTGGGAGATGTCAATCCTGAGTATGCTCTCAAGTATATGACCAGCTTTTTGCTCAAGTTCCTCAAAAAAGAAGTAGTCCAGCAAAAGCGCAAGGACATCTTTGTCGATAGTTTAGAAGTCTTAGGCTATATCCGCAAAAATGCTGAAGGCAAATATGAATTAGCAGTGGACTTGGACAAGGAAAGACTGATGTTTATCAAATAATAAACAAGGCTAGGAAAATTTCCTAGCCTTGTTTCGTTTGATTATAGATAACGTTCAGCAATGGCGGCGTCACCTGGATACTCTTCTTTTACGCCATTGACGATTTGGTAGCAATCCGCTCCTTTTCCGGCGATAATGACGGCATCTTCAGGCTTGCTGGTTGTTGCCATAGCCACTTGAATGGCTTCTTCGCGATCTGCGATTTTCTCGACAGGGCGCGTGATAAAACTACTAATCTCTTCAGCGATAGCCAAAGGATCTTCATAGTTGGGATCATCCGCTGTGAGGAAGACTTGGATCTCAGGATGGTCTTCTAAGAGTAAGCCAAAGTCTTTGCGGCGGCTCTCTCCTTTATTACCAGTTGATCCAAGGACCAGTGAAATCGTCCCTGTTTGATGGGTTTCGACAACTGAGAGCAGTTTTTTCAAGCTATCTCCATTATGGGCGTAGTCGATGAAGACCTTAGCGCCGTTTTTCTGAGTCAAGACTTCCATTCGGCCTGGAACGCGCGTCTTAGCAATCCCTTTTTGGATATCCTCGAGGCTCGCACCTAGGCGAAGGCAGGCAAGACCTGCTGCTACAGCATTTTCTTGGTTGAAATGTCCAATCAGTTGGATTTCATAGTTTCCAGCTAATTTACCAGTGGCTGAGAAGCTGAAGGCCTTAGAGTTTTCAATTTGATTCTCAGACTGGCTTCCATAAAAATCGTGGTCTTGGTTCGCGACTTGGTCCGCTAAAACTTGGAAATGATCCATATCACTATTGATGACAACGGCTTGGCTGTTCTTCATGAGGAGACGTTTGTGGTAGAAATAATCCTCAAAAGTTGGGTGTTCAATCGGGCCAATATGGTCAGGACTGATGTTGAGAAAAACACCAACGTCAAAAGTCAGACCGTAAACCCGTTTCACCAGATAAGCTTGACTGGAAACTTCCATAATCAGGTGGGTCCGATCATTGGCTACTGCCTGAGCCATCATGGCAAAAAGATCCAAACTCTCTGGCGTTGTCAGGGTCGATTTAAAGAAGTTTTTACCATCCAGTGTCGTATTCATGGTAGACAGCATAGCTGGTCGGTGACTTTGTTCCAAAATATGGTAAGCAAAATAGGCCGCGGTTGTCTTTCCCTTAGTCCCTGTGAAGGCCAATAGTTTTAATTGTTTCTCAGGGTGCCCATAAAACTCCATGGCAATTAAGCTCATGGCCTGTTTGATATCATTGACGAGGATAGCAGGAATACCAACTTCATAATCTTTTTCAGAGACATAAAAGCCGAGTCCATTAGAAATAGCCTGTTCCAGGTATTCTTTTTTGAAGTTGGCCCCTTTGACAAAAAAGAGGGTGCTAGCAGAAACCTTCCGGCTATCATAGCTAATAGCATCAAAACTTGTTCCTTCTAGATGGTAGTAGTATTCACCATTTACTAGAATTTCTCGGAAATTTTGGTCATGTTTTAAAATGTTGAGGGTTTGTTCAATTGTAATCATAAAACTATTGTAAACCTAAAGTCCCTATTTTACAAGTGTCATGGAAAAGTTTATAATGAAGAGAAGAAGAAACGAAAGAGGACACCAATGAGTCACGAACAAAATGACCAGCAAGCCCAGATGCTACGCGGGACTGCCTGGATGACAGCCAGCAACTTTATCAGCCGTTTGCTAGGAGCCGCTTATATTATTCCTTGGTATATTTGGATGGGAAAATATGGGCCACAAGCCAATGGTCTTTTTACAATGGGCTACAATATCTATGCTTGGTTTCTCTTGATTTCGACAGCCGGAGTACCCGTAGCCGTTGCCAAGCAAGTAGCCAAATACAATACCCGAGAACAAGCCGATCATAGTTTTGCTTTGATTCGGGGTTTCTTGAAGTTCATGGGAATTCTAGGCCTTGGATTTGCCATTCTCATGTATCTTTTGTCTCCTGTCTTTGCTAGTCTTTCAGGTGGGGGAAAAGAGTTGATTCCGATCATGCAGAGCCTTTCTTGGGCTGTCTTGATCTTTCCTTCCATGAGTGTCATCCGGGGATTTTTCCAAGGTTTTAACAACATGAAGCCTTACGCCATTAGCCAGATCGCTGAACAAGTGATCCGGGTCATCTGGATGTTGCTCACGACCTTCTTCATTATGAAGATTGGCTCAGGAGACTATGTGCAGGCTGTGACGCAGTCGACCTTTGCGGCCTTTATCGGTATGGGAGCGAGCCTTCTGGTGCTCTTTTATTACCTTGCAAAGACAGGCTTGCTCTCTTCTATTTTTAGAAAGCAAGAGGGAAGTGAAGGGATTGACACTCGGGCTCTCTTGATCGATACGATTCGGGAAGCTATTCCTTTTATCATTACTGGTTCTGCGATTCAGCTCTTCCAAATTGTTGACCAGATGACCTTTATCAATGTCATGTCTTGGTTCACAGACTATAGTCAAAAGCAGCTCATGGTCATGTTTAGTTATTTCTCTGCTAATCCAAACAAAATTACCATGATCTTGATAGCAGTAGCGACTTCGATTGGGGGAGTTGGGATTCCTCTGTTGACAGAGAATTATGTGAAGGGGGACCTAAAAGCAGCTGGGAAGCTCGTACAGGATAACTTGACCATGTTGCTAGCTTTCTTGCTTCCAGCCACCTTTGGTGCAGTAGCAGTCGCAAAACCACTTTATACGGTTTTCTATGGGCAACCAGATAGCTTGGCCTTAGGACTCTTCATCGTAGCGATGTTGCAGACGGTAATTCTCGGTCTTTACACGGTCTTATCGCCAATGATTCAAGCCCTCTTTCAAAATCGCAAGGCCATCCGCTACTTCTTTTATGGTGTAGTGGTGAAATTGGTCCTACAAATTCCATTTATTTTGGTCTTTCGTTCTTATGGGCCGCTTTTGTCAACGACCATTGCCTTAATGGTGCCAATCGTTCTCATGTATCGGGAGATCCAAACCATTACTCAGTTTAATCGAACCATCATCTTCAAGCGGACCTTGCTTGGTTCTATCCTGACTGTAGTGATGCTACTTGGAGTCTTGATCGCAGGCTTGATTTTGGGCTGGATTTTCCCACCAAATGGCCGTGTATCGAGCATGATTTATATCATCGTCATAGGCGGATTAGGAGTTGCTATTTATGGAGCCTTAGGATTATGGCTACGGTATTTTGACCGCTTTATTGGAGGTCAAGCTGCACGTCTCAGACAAAAATTCCGGATTAAATAAATCAGAGGTTGGGTAAAAAGTGCCCAGCCTTTTCTTATAGTTTGAAACTATAGCTAGGTCTTGAAAATGGGAAAACCGCTCTCCTCATAATAGTGATAAAATAGTAAGCAGTTAGATTGAATGTTTATCGGAGGGCAATATGAGTAAAAAACGCAATATCAATACTATCTTGGCACAGGCAGGAATCAAGTCGGATAAAGCAACGGGAGCTTTGACGACTCCTTTGCATTTCTCTACGACTTACCAACACCCAGAATTTGGTCAGTCTACAGGTTTTGACTATACCCGTACGAAAAATCCAACACGCGCAACAGCTGAGAAAACTTTGGCAGCTATCGAAAGTGCAGACTATGCTTTGGCGACAAGCTCTGGAATGTCAGCTATTGTGCTTGCTTTTAGCATTTTCCCTGTTGGTTCAAAAGTCTTAGCCGTTCGTGACCTTTATGGAGGTTCTTTCCGCTGGTTTAACCAACAAGAGCAAGAAGGTCGTTTCTCTTTCACCTATGCCAATACGGAAGAAGAACTGATCCACCATCTAGATCATGGTCCGGTGGATGTCCTCTATATTGAAACACCAACCAATCCATTGATGTTGGAATTTGATATTGCTCATTTAGCCAAATTGGCCCATGCAAAAGGTGCCAAAGTCGTGGTGGACAATACCTTCTATAGCCCGATCTATCAACGCCCGATTGAAGAGGGAGCGGATATTGTTCTTCATTCAGCAACCAAGTACCTGGCTGGTCACAACGATGTCTTGGCTGGTGTTGTCGTGACAAATGATGCAGACTTGTATGACAAACTCTTTTACAATTTGAACACGACAGGTGCTGTTCTTTCCCCATTTGACAGCTATCTGCTGATCCGTGGTCTCAAAACGCTCTCTATCCGGATGGAGCGCTCCACAGAGAATGCTCGCAAGGTGGTCGAGTTTTTGAAAACCTCCCCTCAGGTCAAAGAAGTCCTCTACACTGGAAAAGGTGGAATGGTCTCCTTTAAAATTCAAGATGAGAAAAAAATTCCTAACTTGTTGAATTCCCTTCAAGTCTTTACCTTTGCAGAAAGCCTTGGCGGAGTTGAAAGTTTGATCACTTATCCTACCACCCAAACTCACGCGGACATTCCTGCAGAAGTTCGTCATTCATACGGTTTGACAGATGATCTTCTTCGGTTGTCCATCGGAATCGAAGATGCGGATGATTTGATTGAAGATTTGAAACAAGCATTGGAGGCTTAAGATGACCAAATATGATTTCACGACTTTACCGAATCGCTTGACCCACCATACCTACAAATGGAAAGAAACAGAGACCGATCCAGAAATCATTCCAGCTTGGATCGCGGACATGGATTTTAATGTCATTCCAGAAGTACGAGAAGCTGTTATCGGCTATGCAGACCAAATGGTCTATGGCTACACCTATGCATCGGATAGCCTCTACCAGTCTATCCTTGATTGGGAAAAAGAAGAGCATGGCTATTCCTTTGACAAGGAAGCTGTCGTCTTTATCGAAGGCGTTGTTCCAGCTATTTCAACAGCTATTCAAGCCTTCACCAAGGAAGGGGATGCTGTCTTAATCAATACACCGGTCTATCCTCCATTTGCCCGAAGTGTCAAACTCAATCGTCGAAAATTGATCGAAAATTCATTAGTTGAAAAGGATGGTCTTTTCCAAATTGATTTTGATCAGCTGGAAAAAGATATTGTGGAGCAAGAGGTTAAACTCTATGTTTTGTGTAATCCGCACAATCCTGGAGGCCGTGTATGGGATTGTGAAGTCTTGGAAAAAATCGGCCACCTTTGTCAAAAACATGGTGTCCTTCTCGTTTCAGATGAGATCCACCAAGATTTGGCCTTGTTTGGCCACCGTCATACCAGTTTTAACACGGTTGATCCAAGCTTTAAAGATTTCAGTTTGATCTTAACTAGTGCTACCAAGACTTTCAATATTGCAGGAACAAAAAATTCCTATGTGGTCATTGAAAATCCAAAACTTCGTACAGCTTTTAAACAACGGCAATTGGCTAATAATCAACATGAAATCTCAGGCTTAGGGTATATTGCTACAGAAGCGGCTTATCGTCATGGCAAGCCTTGGTTGACAGAGCTCAAGCAAGTCTTTGAAAAACACATTGACTATGTCGTAGATGAATTGCATGAAAACACTAAAATCCGTGTCATGAAGCCCCAAGGAACCTATCTTCTTTGGTTGGACTTTTCAGCCTATCCTTATAGCGATGATGAGCTGCATGCTAAAATCCATGACCAAGCCAAATTGATTTTGAACCGTGGAACAGATTTTGGAAAAGAAGGAAACTTGCATGCCCGCCTCAATGTGGCAGCTCCCTTCACCCTCATTGAAGAAATTACCAAACGTTTGGTGGAAACTTTTCACAAATAAGTGTTGACTTTCTGTAAGTGAAGGAGTACAATAAACTCGAAATACGGTAGGTGAGGCTACCACAAGGATACGGATGACTACCGCAAAGCAGTGGAGACACTACTCGTTGGTCAACAGTCCTGATCGCAAAGGTCAAGACTAAGCTCATTTCATTGCCTTGTGGAGCTAAAGCTTGGACGGTCAGTTTTTTGAGAGTTTTGATTGAAAAATAAATGACGAGTTTCATGAGTCCTACCGATCGAGGGTAGGACTCTTTTTTATGCCTTACCAAGAAAAGAGAAAGGAGAGAGCTATGATACAAATCGACGATCATCCCGAACCGCACCGAACCAGCCAATCGCTGATTTGTGTCGTAGGGACTCCAAAAGTGATTGGCTCCTGATTGAAAAAGGAGATACCAATGCAAACAAATAAAGAAAGACTCATTGCTGCCCTTCAAGAACCACTTGAAAGCACCTTTGCCGACTACAAAACCAGTGCCCTTGGTTTAGTTGACGATCAAGTAGAAGAAAACCGCGATATTTATGGCGAAAATGTCATCACAAAAGGTCAAGAAGATTCCATGATCAAAAAGATCTATGAATCGATTATCAATCCTTTTACGGTGATTTTGTTGGTCATTGCGCTGGTTTCCTTCATCACTAATGTCTGGCTAGCAAAACCAGGTGAACAGGATCCAACGACCTCTATCATCATTGTGATCTTGGTCTTGATCTCAGGTGGGATCCGCTTCATTCAAGAATTGCGGAGTGATAAAGCTGCCAGCAACCTATCACGTATGATAGTCAATACAGCGACCGTTCTGCGTGATGGGTCGGAACAAGAAATTCCGATCAATGAAATCGTCGTAGGAGATGTGATCAAACTGAGTGCTGGCGACATGATCCCAGCAGATGTGGTCTTGATTGATTCCCGTGACTTCTTTGTCCAACAATCTGGTCTCACAGGGGAAAGTGATGCTGTTGAAAAGGTTTGTCTCAGAAAAGCCGACAGTCAGAATCTAGATAGTCTCTTGGAGAGTGAAAGCTTGGCCTTTATGGGAACCAATGTCATCTCCGGACGGGCGACAGCCTTGGTCTTGGTCGTGGGGGATGAAACCATGATGGGTGCTATTGAGCAAACCATCAACACCTATGACGAACCAACCTCATTTGAGAGAGAAATGAATACCATCTCTTGGCTCTTGATTCGGCTCATGTTAGTGATGGTGCCCGTTGTCTTTGTGATCAATGGTCTCACAGATGGTGACTGGTTAGAAGCGGGTGTCTTTGCCCTCAGCGTTGGGGTTGGTTTGACTCCGGAAATGCTGCCGATGATTATTACAGCGAGTCTTGCTAAAGGCTCCATCATCATGGCAAAAGAAAAAGTCGTTATCAAAAAACTCAATGCCATCCAAGACCTTGGGGCTATTGATATTTTGTGTACAGATAAGACAGGTACCTTGACTCAAGATGAAATCGTTTTGGAGTATCCGCTTGATATCCATGGCGAATTGGATCTATCAGTTCTTCGTCGGGCTTACTTGAATTCCTATTTCCAAACCGGGCTAAAAAATTTGATGGACCGAGCGATTATCAATCGGACCCAGAAAGAAGCCAAGAAACATGAGATTGTTCGCGATCTGGATCAAACCTTCCATAAGATTGATGAATTGCCCTTTGATTTTGAACGTCGTCGCATGAGTGTCATTGTCAAAGACGAAGACGGTGTGGTCAGCATGGTGACCAAGGGTGCCTTGGAAGAAATGCTTTCTGTATCGAATTATGTTGAGTACAAGGGGGAGATTAAACGCCTGACAGATGAAGTCCGTCAAGAGGTCCTCGCTGAAGTTGCTCAGTTAAATGAACAAGGTCTTCGTGTTTTGGGCGTCAGCTACAAAACCGACTTGGACGAAAATGACATCTTTAGTGTTGAAGATGAACGAGACATGATCCTAACCGGTTACCTTGCCTTTCTTGATCCACCAAAACCTTCTGCAGCTCCAGCAATCAAAGCTCTTGCAGAATATGGGGTAACCACCAAGATCTTAACTGGGGACAATGAAAAGGTCACCCAAGCTGTCTGTGAAAAAGTAGGACTAGATGTCGAGCGGATTCTTTTGGGAAGCGAAATCGATACGATGACTGACCAAGAGTTAGCACAAGTTGTGGAAACAACAACGGTCTTTGCCAAATTATCACCCGATCAAAAAGCGCGGATCATCCTCTGCCTCAAGAACAATGGCCACAAGGTGGGTTACATGGGAGATGGGATCAACGATGCTCCATCCATGAAGGTCTCAGACGTTGGGATCTCCGTGGATACCGCTGTGGATATCGCCAAGGAAACGGCAGATGTCATCCTTCTGGATAAGGACTTGATGGTCCTTGAAAAAGGTTTGGTTGAAGGTCGCAAGGTCTATGCCAATATGACCAAGTATATCAAGATGACGGTCTCTTCTAACTTCGGGAACATCTTTTCTCTGCTCTTTGCCAGTATCTTTTTGCCTTTTCTTCCAATGGCTCCCGTTCATTTGATTGTGCTCAATCTTATCTATGATCTTTCTTGTATCGCCCTTCCTTTTGACAATGTCGACAAGGAATTCCTCAAGAAACCTCGTATCTGGGAAGCAAACTCTATCATGCGCTTTATGGCCTGGATTGGTCCAATTTCATCAGTATTTGATATTATTACCTACATGCTTCTTTATTTCCTTGTTGTCCCAATGATTTTAGGTCATGGCTACAACCATGGAGCAGCAGATGCAGCAGCCTTTATCATGGTGTTCCAAACTGGATGGTTTATTGAATCTATGTGGTCTCAAACCATGGTTATTCATATGTTGCGTTCACCAAAACTTCCATTTATCCAAAGTCGTCCAGCCTTCTCAGTCGTGGTGACGACTCTAGCAGCAGCCTTCTTTGTAACCTCCCTTCCATATAGTCCTTTGGCTTCTATCTTGAAGTTGAGCCAACTAAATGGATTGTACTTTGTTCTATTGTTTGCTATTATCGTCCTCTATATGCTTAGTGTGACGGTTGTCAAACGTATCTATATTAAGAAGTACAAAGAATGGTTGTAATTGATTGATAGAAAGAGTGAGTCCGAACTCAAAAAATTAAGTGTAAGGGCTCTCTTTTTTTTGTAAAATTTGGTATAATAAGAAGAATGTAAAGTTGGAAATGAAGATTTCCATGTGCTGTGAGTATCAAAGAGGGACTGAAAGAAAGAGTAGAGTTTGACTCCACTTTTATCATAGCTCTTTTTTGAATAATAACAGCTTAGAAAGAAGGATCTCAAAATGGGAAAATTAGAAGTTATTACACATCCACTGATTCAACACAAATTGTCTATTCTTCGTCGTACAGATACCTCTACGAAGGCCTTTCGTGAATTGGTAGATGAGATTGCTATGTTGATGGGCTATGAAGTGTTGCGTGAATTGCCTCTTGAAGATGTTGAGATTGAAACTCCTATTACTAAAACGGTTCAAAAACAAATCGCAGGGAAGAAGTTGGCTATTGTCCCAATTCTTCGTGCAGGGATTGGGATGGTTGATGGTCTCTTGAGTTTGGTACCAGCTGCTAAGGTTGGCCATATCGGGATGTACCGTGATGAAGAAACCTTGAAACCAGTTGAATACTTGGTGAAATTGCCAGAAGATATTGATCAACGTCGTATCTTTGTAGTAGACCCGATGCTTGCTACGGGTGGATCCGCTATTCTAGCGATTGATTCCTTGAAAAAACGTGGCGCTAGCCATATTAAATTTGTCTGCTTGGTATCAGCGCCAGAAGGAGTGAAAGCTCTTCAAGAAGCTCACCCAGATGTTGATATCTTTACAGCAGCCCTCGATGATCATTTGAATGAACATGGCTACATTGTTCCTGGTCTTGGAGATGCAGGTGACCGTTTATTCGGTACCAAATAAGAAACCATTCATGATTCGTCCGAAAGTTGCTTAAGATTTGACCTTTTTTGACCATTGGTTTATAATAGCACATATACTTTGAACCTCACGAATCGTGAGAATGAATGGATACTAAAGGAGAAGAATAGATGATTCCAGTAGTTATTGAACAAACCAGTCGTGGAGAACGTTCTTACGATATTTATTCCCGTCTGTTGAAAGATCGAATTATCATGGTAACAGGACCAGTTGAGGACCAAATGGCTAACTCCATTATCGCTCAATTGCTCTTCTTGGATGCCCAAGATAATACAAAAGATATCTATATGTATATCAATACCCCAGGTGGCTCTGTCTCAGCAGGTCTTGCCATTGTAGATACTATGAACTTTATCAAGTCAGATGTCCAAACCATTGTTATGGGGATGGCAGCTTC
The DNA here is from genome assembly GCF_009717775.1 of Streptococcus parasanguinis. Classification (GTDB taxonomy): domain Bacteria; phylum Bacillota; class Bacilli; order Lactobacillales; family Streptococcaceae; genus Streptococcus; species Streptococcus parasanguinis_AG. The sequence goes on from NZ_WMZF01000002.1 coordinate 274,976, forward strand.
TATGGGAACTATCATCGCTTCAAGCGGTGCGAAGGGCAAACGCTTCATGTTGCCAAACGCTGAGTACATGATTCACCAACCAATGGGTGGAACTGGTGGTGGTACCCAACAAACCGATATGGCGATTGCAGCAGAACACTTGCTCAAAACACGGAATAACTTGGAAAAAATCCTTGCGGAAAATTCAGGTCAATCCATTGAAAAAGTGCATGCTGATGCGGAACGTGATAATTGGATGAGCGCACAAGAAACGCTTGAATATGGCTTTATTGATGAAATCATGGCCAATAATAAATTGGGTTAAACCATCCTGTAGGAAGGCTCGTCAAGAGGCTGGGACAAAAGTCCTAGCCTCTCAATTATTTTTGGATTGTCGAGCAAAACGCAGTGGTTGAGTGGGCTCTACTACGCTGATTTCATCAGCTTTTACAGCCCTACTCAACTGTGCGGAGGTGGGACGACGAAATCGAATTCTAAGGAATTACCGATTTCTGTCCCACTCTCTTTTTTGCTCTCATAAAAGAGTAGTTCTTTTTCTTGAAATTTGATATACTAGTAACAGAACGAGAAAGGGATTGACCATGTTTGAGAAACAAGAAAGAACAGGCTTGATTGTAAAATTGTATTACAATCGAGACGGGAAAAAATTACAATCTGTCGGAGATGTCTTGTACCATTCTAAGAAATGCCGTTATGTCCAATTGTATGTGGACAGCGACAAGGCCGATCAAGTCATGGAAGACTTAAAGAAAGAACGTTATGTCAAAAAGGTCTTGCCTTGCCATCTCAAAGATTTAGATACAGATTTTGTGGGGAGTTTGCAACGATTGGAGACCCCATCTGTGGTCACAGAAGTTTAGAAAACGCAATCATTTGATGGATTGTGCTTTTTTTATTGACAATTGTCAGATAATTCGGTATATTCTTAATGTATTTAATTTAAGATTCATTTAAGGAGATCATTACAAATGAAGAAAAAATTTGCTCTTTCATTTTTAACCATTGCAAGTGTCGCTCTTCTTGCTGCTTGTGGTGAAGTTTCTACTTCTGGTTCAAACACAACTGGTAACGAAATCGGCAAGGAACTAAAAGTCGGTTTTAACTTTGAAAAAACTGGTGAAGTAGCAGCCTACGGTAGCGCTGAACAAAAAGGTGCTCAATTGGCCGTTGATGAAATCAACGCTAAGGGTGGAGCTGATGGCAAAAAGATCGTTGTCACAGATAAAGATAACAAGTCTGAAACAGCTGAAGCAGCTACAGTCACTACAAACCTTGTCACTCAATCAAAAGTGAACGCTCTTGTTGGACCTGCAACTTCAGGTGCTACTGCAGCAGCCGTTGCCAATGCTGGTAAAGCAGGTGTGCCATTGGTTACACCATCTGCAACTCAAGATGATTTGACAAAAGGTCAAGATTACCTTTTCCGTGCAACCTTCATCGATAGCTTCCAAGGAAAAATCATTGCCAAATACACAACTGATAACTTGAAAGCGAAGAAAGTCGTTCTTTACTACGATAACTCATCTGACTATGCGAAAGGGATTGCTGAAGCCTTCAAGAAATCTTACAAAGGTGAAATCGTAGCAACTGAAACCTTCCAATCTAAGGATACAGACTTCCAAGCTGCCCTTACAAAAATCAAAGATAAAGACTTCGATGCGATTGTTCTTCCAGGTTACTACACAGAAACTGGTAAAATCGTAAACCAAGCGCGTGGTATGGGAATCAAACAACCAATCATTGGTGGTGATGGATTTAGCGATGCTAAGTTCGTTGAACAAGCAACACCTGCTGCAGCTACAGACATCTACTACGTAGCTGGATTCTCTACTGAAGGTGAAATGACTGATAAAGCCAAGAAATTCGTAGAAGCTTACAAAGCGAAATACAATGAAGAACCTTCAATGTTCGCAGCTTTGGCTTATGATTCAGTTTACATGGTTGCAGAAGCATCTAAAGGTGCTAAGAACTCTGTCGAATTGAAAGATAACCTTGCGAAGTTGAAAGACTTGGAAGGTGTGACTGGTACAATGTCAATTGACAAGAACCACAACCCGGTTAAATCAGCTCTTATGATTGGCTTGAAAGATGGTAAAGTCAAATCAGTTGAGTCTGTTAAACCATAATTATCATTTGTTGTTTGTACAAGAGGCTGGGAGAATGAAAATTCCTGGCCTCGCTCTTTATTGTTAGAAAGGATGGTTCAAATGCTCCAGCAATTAGTGAACGGTCTAATCTTGGGAAGTGTCTATGCACTCTTGGCCCTTGGTTATACCATGGTGTATGGAATTATCAAATTGATCAACTTTGCCCATGGAGATATCTACATGGTAGGTGCCTTTATGGGATATTTCTTATTGAACTCGTGGAAAGTGAACTTCTTTGTAGCCTTGCTCCTAGCCATGGTTGGGACGGCTATTTTAGGGGTTGTAATTGAATACCTGGCTTATCGTCCGCTTCGTCATTCGACTCGGATTGCAGCCTTGATCACAGCCATCGGGGTTTCTTTCTTGCTAGAATATGGGATGGTCTTCTTCGTAGGGGCCAATACCCGTTCCTTCCCGCAAGTGATTAAAACGGTTCGTTACAACTTCGGTCCTATTTCAATCTCCAATATTCAGTTGATGATCTTGGGAGTGTCTGTTTTCTTGATGGTCGCTCTTCAATTTATTATTCAAAAGACAAAGATGGGGAAAGCCATGCGGGCTGTATCTGTCGATAGTGATGCTGCTCAATTGATGGGGATTAACGTAAACCGTACGATCAGTTTTACCTTTGCTTTGGGATCTGCCTTGGCAGGTGCTGGTGGTGTCTTGATTGGTTTGTATTACAACTCGATCGAGCCTCTGATGGGGATGACACCAGGGATCAAAGCATTTGTCGCAGCCGTTCTTGGAGGAATCGGAATCATTCCAGGTGCTGCCCTAGGTGGATTTGTTATCGGTTTGTTGGAAACCTTCGCTACAGCGATCGGTCTTTCAGACTTCCGTGATGCCATTGTGTATGCCATCTTGATTGTGATCTTGCTCATCCGTCCAGCAGGTATCCTCGGTAAAAATGTGAAAGAGAAGGTGTAAGCCATGAAACAAAATTTAAAAGTGAATTTAGTCTGGCTTGGTCTTTTGGTCGCAGGTTTTGCCTTGATCCAAGTCTTGGTTGCAGCGGGTGTGCTCAACCTCTTCTATATCCAAATTTTAGAACAAATTGGAATTAATATTATCCTTGCAGTTGGCTTGAACCTCATTGTTGGTTTCTCAGGTCAATTCTCACTCGGCCATGCCGGATTTATGGCGATTGGTGCTTACTCTGCAGCCATTCTTGGTTCCAAATCACCAACCTATGGGGCTTTCTTTGGCGCGATGGTTTTAGGTGCTTTGATTGCTGGTGTCGTTGCCTTGATCGTTGGGGTTCCAACCCTTCGTTTGAAAGGGGACTATCTCGCGATTGCGACACTTGGGGTTTCTGAAATCATCCGGATCTTGATCGTTAATGGTGGTACTCTAACAAATGGTGCTGCTGGGATCCTTGGTTTGCCAGCCTTTACAACTTGGCAATTGGTTTACCTCTTTGTTGTAATTACAACGATCTTTACGATTAACTTCTTACGCAGTCCAATTGGACGCTCTACCCTTTCTGTTCGTGAAGATGAAATCGCGGCAGAATCTGTTGGGATCAATACGACCAAGGTCAAAGTCATCGCCTTTGTATTTGGTGCGATCACAGCGGCGATTGCTGGATCTCTCCAAGCCGGCTTTATCGGCTCTGTTGTCCCTAAAGATTACTCTTTCACCAATACTATTAATGTCTTGATCATTGTCGTATTTGGTGGTTTGGGATCAATGTCAGGAACAGTTGTGGCAGCCATCGTCTTGGGTATCTTGAACATGGTGCTTCAAGACTTCTCAAGTGTACGTATGATCATTTACTCATTGGCTTTGATTCTCGTGATGATCTTCCGTCCAGGTGGTCTTCTTGGAACATGGGAATTCAGCTTGAAAAAACTACTCTCAAAAAAGGAGGCTAACTAATGGCACTTCTTGAAGTAAAAAACTTAACAAAAAACTTTGGTGGTTTGACAGCCGTTGGGGATGTGACCATGGAACTCAATGAAGGAGAATTGGTTGGTTTGATCGGCCCCAACGGTGCCGGTAAAACAACCCTCTTCAACCTACTAACAGGGGTATATGAACCAAGTGAAGGGACCATTACCTTAGATGGTCAGCTCCTAAATGGTAAAGCACCTTATAAAATCGCTGCAGGTGGTCTGGGACGTACTTTCCAAAATATTCGTCTCTTTAAAGATTTGAGCGTGTTGGACAATGTTTTGATTGCCTTTGCCAATCACCACAAACCACATGTCTTTGCGAGTCTTTTCCGCTTGCCAAGCTATTACAAGAATGAAGAAGCTTTGAAAGCGAAAGCTCTTGAATTGTTAGCCATTTTTGGTTTGGAAAAAGAAGCAGATACCTTGGCCAAAAACTTAGCTTACGGACAACAACGTCACTTGGAGATCGTTCGTGCCCTTGCTACAGAGCCAAAAATCCTCTTCTTGGATGAACCTGCTGCAGGGATGAACCCTCAAGAAACAGCAGAATTGACCCAATTGATCCGTCGCATTCAAAAAGAATTCAATATTACGATTATGCTGATCGAGCACGATATGAGTTTGGTCATGGAAGTAACGGAACGGATCTATGTATTGGAATATGGTCGCTTGATTGCTCATGGAACGCCAGATGAAATCAAGAACAACAAACGCGTAATCGAAGCATATCTAGGAGGTGAAGCCTAATGTCTATGTTAAAAGTTGAAAATCTTTCTGTACACTATGGCATGATCCAGGCTGTCCGTGATGTCAGTTTCGAGGTAAATGAAGGGGAAGTTGTTTCTCTTATCGGTGCTAACGGTGCTGGGAAAACATCTATTCTTCGTACCATTTCAGGTTTGGTGCGTCCAAGTGCTGGGAAAATCGAGTTTTTGGGTCAGGAGATTCAAAAGGTTCCTGCTCAAAAGATTGTAGCAGCAGGACTCTCTCAAGTTCCAGAAGGCCGCCACGTCTTTCCAGGCTTAACTGTTATGGAAAACTTGGAGATGGGAGCTTTCTTGAAGAAAGATCGAGAAGAAAACCAAGCTAACTTGAAGAAAGTCTTCTCCCGTTTCCCACGTTTGGAAGAACGGAAGAACCAAGATGCAGCAACCCTATCTGGTGGGGAACAACAAATGCTTGCAATGGGTCGTGCACTTATGTCGACGCCAAAACTCTTGCTTCTGGATGAACCTTCAATGGGATTGGCCCCAATCTTTATCCAAGAAATCTTTGATATCATCCAAGATATCCAAAAACAAGGGACAACTGTTCTCTTGATCGAGCAAAATGCCAACAAGGCTCTTGCCATCGCAGACCGCGGTTATGTTTTGGAAACAGGGAAAGTCGTTCTTACTGGAACAGGAAAAGAACTCTTAGCCTCAGAAGAAGTCCGCAAGGCTTACCTTGGTGGATAAGTTTTCTAAAGTTTGTTTGAAAGGAAAAGTTAGCTAAACCTTTCTTCGGATTGCTGACAAAGATAATTTAGAAACTTTCCTTAGGTGAGTATGGACGTCAGCGAACTTCGAAGAAGTTCCATGACTTAGTTTTGAGCCTAAGGTCTCAAAACTCCCGAGTACTAGAAACATTAATGTTTCTAGCACTTTTCTCACGGCGGAAAGTTTCAATATACTCCCAAATGATTCAAAAAATAGCATAATTTCTATTATGAAGAATTATTAATCTTATATTATAGGAAAGATGGTTTTACAATATTCGAAAGAAAGGTCCTGAAGGCCTTTCTTTTTTCATTTTTACTGGCTGAGATTTTTTCTTAGTAAAATAATTTAAAATATATAATTTCCTTTATTAATTTGGTAAAATAAACGTAATTACTAATGACTGAAATGGATTATAAGTTATGCATATAGATCGAAAAATTCAATTGGGTGAATTATATAAGGAACTAAGAATTGCCAGAGGCTTAAAACAAAAGGATGTTGCTAGGAAAGGATTGAGCATAGCACAATTGTCTAAATTTGAAAATGGGCAAACGATGTTAAGTGCTGATAAATTATTAATAGCGATAGAATCAATCCACATGACTTTTGAAGAGTTTGGCCATAAATTAAATAATTATGAATTACCTAAAGATATTATTTTAGGTAAGAAGATCTCCACTTTATTTTTGAAACAGGATATTAAAGGATTAGAGTCTCTATTAACCGAAGTATTACAGAGTGAAGAGACGGATCGATATCAAAGAATTCAGTCATTCATTATTGAAAATGCGATACATTCATTAGATCAAAACTATGAAATAAATATAGAAGATAGAAAAGTATTGGTAGATTATCTATTTTCAATTGAATCTTGGACATGGTTTGAATTATATGTATTTGGAAATACAATGACTTTAATTTCAGATGAAGATCTATTATTTTTTGGAGATCAGCTTGCGGAAAGGACTAAAGATTATAATTTTCTTAAACACAATTTAAGTTCTTTAAAATTAACGTACATAAATTTAATTGGTGAATTAATTTTAAGAAAAATTGATACTCAAGTTCCATTGTTTATACTCGAGCTAGAAAAGCTTCTTTTCCCATATGATATGCTAGAAATCATGTTGTTAAAATTTTTAAAATTAGTAAATGGTTATTTAAAGTCAAAAAATTCTAAAAAGGAAATTAAACAATTTATAGAGTCTCTTCGAGTTGTTGGTGATAGTCAACTGATTAATATTTTAGAGGTGAAATTGGACCAGTTTGGAATACATATAAATTAGGCAAAAGATTAGATGTATGAGATAGGATATTTCATATTTGAAACTCTGTTAAATATTTAAAATTTAGTAGTAAACTATATTTAGATATAACAATTAAATTCTTCGATATTTTGTTAATTCATATAGAAGAATAAAATGATTCTAATAATAAATATTTTTATTAGAATTTAAGTCATGTCTATTAAGTATCTACTAGGAAGGTATTGCAGATGAAAGTCTTTTTTAGAAATATATTTTTTAGGAATCTAGTGTTGTCTAGTTTCTTTGATGATTTAGGGTCAACTATTTATAATCTTGTTTTTGTAGTTTTTGCAGCAAGTATGGAGAATAGTAAATTGGCGGTTGGTGTAGCGAGTTTTATACAATATATTCCAACGATTTTTGCTCTTTTTATTGCAATGCAGGCTGACAAAACAAAGAATAAGAAATTGTGGTTGCTATTATTAGGATATATACAAGCAATATTATTTATTATGGTTGCGTTCTTATCGAAAGAAAGTTCATGGCTAGTTTTCTCAATTGTATGTTTCATTAACATCCTATCAGATTGTATTGCAGAGTACAGAAGAGGCCTAGTGTTACCTATGTTTCAGTCCCACATTCCTGAAGAAGAACTGATGGAAGCGTACTCTTTTGATCAAGTAATTAGTCAAATAACTTTGATTTCTGGTCAAACTTTGGGAGTTTGGTTACTAACGATTTCTCATAATAATTTCTTCTTTTTAGCTACAATAAATGCTATAAGTTTCTTATTATCATCGATGGTGTTGCTAAAAATCCAAAGACAATTGACACATCCAGAAGTTAATTATTCACCAGAAAATGGGTTTATCTCACAAATTAAGAACCTTTACAAAAATAGTAAAAGTATATTTAAATATCAAGAGAAAGTACGTTTTGGTCTAATGATTTTTTCAATTTTAGGATTAAATTCGCTAGGCAGTGCTATTTTAATAATGTACAATTTGAAATTTACAGAAATAACTCCCTTTGGTTTATCTTTTGCTCAGTCGGTGTTTTTACTTCAAACAATATTATTTGTTTCAGCCCTAATTGGTGGAATGACCCCTAATGATTATTTTTCTAAGCTTTCACTTATTAAAATACTTCAAATAGATAGTGGATTATTAATTTTAATAGGAATATGTGGTTGGATAAATGGTTTGGAAATTATTTCCTTTAGTGTGTTGGCATTCATGATGTATCTTAGTAGTAAGGTAAATCCCAAATTAAATAGTCTATTAATGGCAAAACTTCCACCGGAAATTCTTGCACAAACTAGTAGTTTTTTTAAGGTTATATCAGTATTATCAATGCCATTAGCAACTATTTTGTTTACAAGTTTATCCATTTGGAACTTTCAGTTTGCTTGGGGTGCATTCTTATTATTATCTATTGTGGTATTTGTACTTTCCTTATTTTCTAATAAATCGGTTACTAGTGACTAAGATTAGTTTGCAAGATTTAAATGTTGAATAAAAAGGTACGTGTGTTTGATTTTTCTAAATTTTGAAAACAAGAGAAAACTGCTGAAAGCGTTTGAAATCATACTAAAAATCAAGTATAATAAAACTAGTAAAAGCATAGGAGAACTTGTTATGGCTGTTAAAGATTTTATGACACGTAAAGTGGTTTACATTAGTCCAGATACTACAATTGCCCACGCGGCAGATTTGATGCGCGAACAAGGTTTGCACCGTTTGCCAGTCATTGAAAATGATAAATTGGTTGGTTTGGTGACAGAAGGTACGATTGCAGAAGCAAGTCCATCTAAAGCAACAAGCTTGTCTATTTTCGAGATGAACTATCTGTTGAACAAGACCAAGGTTAAAGATGTCATGCTTCGCGATGTCATTACCGTCTCTAAATTTGCGAGCTTAGAAGATGCTACCTACCTCATGTATAAGAACAAGGTGGGAATTCTTCCAGTCGTGGACAATGACCAAGTATCCGGTGTCATCACAGACCGTGATATTTTCCGTGCCTTCCTTGAAGTATCGGGCTATGGAGAAGAAGGAGTTCGTGTTCGCTTTGTGACTGAAGATAAGGTTGGCGTTTTAGAACAAATCATTCACTTGATTGTAGAAGAGGGGTATAACATCGCCAATACAGTCAATATCCCAACCAAAGACGATCGTGTCGTTATCGAAGTTCAAATTGATGGGGTGACAGATCTAGAAGGAATCCGTAGTAAATTTGAAGCCAACGGTTTGAAAGTTGATGAAATCACTCGAACAACCGCAAAAGCAATTTAATAAAAAATCAGGCTGGATGACAATCCAGTCTGATTTTTCTATTAACGGTTAATGGGTTGTTTTTCTTTATCTAAAGTGAAGCCTTCGCCGAGAATTTCATGGGCTTCAGAAATGGTGATGAAGGCGAATGGATCGATCTGATTGATGATGTCTTTCATTTGTTTCATCTCATTCCGTGAAACGACACAGTAGACGATATCTAAGTCCTTACGGCTGTAATAGCCCATCCCGCGGATAAAGGTAATCCCGCGACCCAGATCGTCGGATACTTTTTGGGCAATTTCTTCTGGTTTAGAGGTGACGATAAGGAAGCCTTTTCCAGCAAAACCACCTTCTCCAATCAAGTCGATCACAAGGGTGTCAATCAGGATAAAGAAGAGGGTATACATAGCCGTACGGACATCTTGGAAGACAACGACAACAGTTATCAGAACAATGGCATCTACAATCAACATGAGTTTTCCCATACTGAGGGAAGTGTATTTGTTAAAGATGCGAGCGAGGATATCTGTTCCTCCAGTAGTTCCACCGGCATTGAAGATAATCCCTAGACCTAAACCAAGGACAACCCCTGAGGCGATACAGGCAAGCAGAATATCTCCTTTAAAGGCTGTAAAGATAAAGTGATGGTAGCGGTGGCTGAGGGGTATGGCTTCAAAAATCGCCATCCAAGCGGAAACCGAGAAAGTCCCCAGTAAGCTCAGGTAAAGAGATTTCTTGCCCAGCAGTTTCCAAGCCAGAATGAAAAGAGGGATATTGATTAGCAAGTTCATGATGGATACGGGGATTTTGAAGAGGTAATAGGTGATCAAGGTAATCCCTGTCGCTCCTCCTTCATAGAAGTGAAAAGGAATGACTAAAAAATAGATCCCAAACGAAAAAATGCCGGCCCCCAAGATGATAGCCAGAATATCTTTAAATTTAAACATGATAGGTTGTCTCCTAAAACTTTATAAGAACATTGTAACAAAAAAGTGAAAAAATGAAAATGACTTTGAAAAATTTTCTCTCCTAAAATACAAGATTTTTACCCTTATTTTTGGTAAAATAAAAAGAAGAAAACTAGAAAGAGGATACTATGGTAAACGGTACATTAATTTCATTTGAAGGTCCAGAAGGAGCGGGGAAATCATCGGTCCTAGAAGCCGTTTTGCCTCTACTTGAAGAAAAAGGAATTCCTTTTATTACAACCCGTGAACCAGGCGGTGTAGACATTGCAGAAAAGATCCGCCAAGTCATTTTAGATCCAGACCATACTAGTATGGATGCCAAGACCGAGTTGTTGCTCTATATTGCTAGTCGCCGGCAGCATTTGGTGGAACGTGTCTTGCCAGCCCTAGCAGCTGGGAAGATCGTCTTGATGGACCGCTTTATTGATAGCTCGGTCGCTTATCAAGGGTATGGTCGCGGTCTGAGTGTGGAAGATATCGAGTGGCTCAATCAATTTGCGACAGATGGTCTTAAACCAGATCTCACCCTTTACTTTGATCTGGATGTCGAAGAAGGGCTCGCTCGAATTGCCAAAAACCAAGAGCGGGAAGTCAATCGTTTGGATTTGGAAGGTTTGGAGCTTCACCAAAAAGTCAGACAAGGTTATTTGGCCTTGTACGAAAAGGAACCAGAGCGCATTGTGAAAATCGATGCCAGTCAATCCTTTGAAGCAGTCTTTGCGGATGTCTTGGCTGTTTTAGAAAATCGCTTGGGGATATTGAAATGAAGCTAGAAGAGATCCAACAGCTCCAGCCAGAATTGGTGGAGCGCTTCACCCAGATCTTGGAACACAAACAGCTCAGTCATGCTTATCTCTTTACGGGTTCTTTTGCCAGTTTTGAGATGGCCCTCTTGCTAGCTCAAAGTCAATTTTGCGAAGATTTGCAGGGAGTCTGGCCTTGTGGCAAATGCCGTTCCTGCCGCTTGATTGCTGAAGAAGAATTCTCAGACGTGAAAATCGTGCGTCCAGTCAACCAGATCATTAAGACGGACCGCATTCGCTCGCTGGTTCAAGACTTTTCTCAATCAGGATTTGAAGGAAGCCGGCAGGTCTTTATCGTCCAAGATGCGGATAAGATGCACACCAATGCGGCCAACTCTCTCTTAAAAGTCATGGAAGAACCCCAGAGTGAGATCTATCTCTTCTTGTTGACATCTGATGAAAACTTGATCTTACCGACCATCAAGAGTCGGGCCCAGCAGGTCCATTTTCCTAAAAAGCAAGCCTACCTAACCGAACTGCTAGAAAAAGAAGGCTTGATCAAATCACAGGCAAATTTAGTAGCTCGTTTTAGTTTTAGTCTCGAAGAGGCAGAGCAGCAAAAAAAGAATGCTACGTTTTTTGAGTTGGCTAAAGTTTGTGATCAGTTCATCGAACGTTGTCAATCCAATTTGAATCGTGCTTATTTGGAAGTGACCCGCTTAGTGAGCCTAGCAGATGATAAGGAAAAACAAAACCAGGCCTTTCGTTTGGTGGAGTTGGCTTTAGAAGAGCAGTTGCGCTTGAGTAGATCCCAGCAGTTGCTTGAGAAATTGAGTCTTGCTCGCAGGATGTGGAAGGCCAATGTTTCTTTTCAAAATGCTCTAGAATATATGGTTTTGAGCTTAGAAAGTTAAGGAGTCAGAATGAATAAAAAAGAATTATTTGATGCTTTAGACGGCTTCTCTCAGAATTTGTTGGTCACCTTGGCTGAAGTCGAAGCCATCAAGAAAAATTTGAAACAAGTCATCGAAGAAAATACAGCTCTTCGTTTAGAAAATGATAAATTGAGAGAGCGTTTGGGGGAAGTTGAGAAGACTTCATCCGCAAAGTCACAACACCATGGTCGTGAAAATTTGCAACGTATTTACAACGACGGTTTTCATATCTGCACTTATTCCTACGGTCAACGCCGTGAGAACGATGAAGAGTGTATGTTTTGTGACGAGTTGTTATTTAGGGAGTAAGCATGCAGATCCAACGAAGTTTTAAAGGGGAAAAGAAAACAGGGGTGCTTTACCTGGTTCCGACACCGATCGGTAATCGTGAAGATATGAGTTGCCGCATGGTCCAGACCTTAAAGGATGTGGACTTGATCGCAGCTGAGGATACTAGAAATACAGGCCTCTTGCTCAAGCATTTTGAGATTACGACACCCCAGACTAGCTTTCATGAGCACAATGCCATGGAGAAAATTCCTGATCTGATCGCCCATTTAGAATCCGGAAAGGATGTGGCACAAGTCTCAGATGCAGGACTCCCTAGTATTTCTGACCCTGGTCATGATTTGGTCAAGGCAGCGATTGAACGCGAGATTCCTGTCGTAGCTGTTCCTGGTCCTAGTGCAGGTATAACTGGTTTGATTGCCAGTGGCCTAGCCCCTCAACCTCATATTTTTTATGGATTTCTGCCTCGCAAAGAGGGGCAACAGAAGGCCTTTTTCCAAGAAAAAGTGGCCTATCCGGAGACTCAGATCTTTTATGAATCGCCCCATCGAGTGAAGGCAACCCTAGAGAATATGTTGGCTGTCTATGGGGATCGTCCTGTCGTCCTGGTTCGTGAATTAACCAAGATCTACGAGGAATATACTCGTGGTAGTATTTCTGAGTTAGTCGCATTTCTTGAAGAAAATCCCCTCAAAGGGGAGTGCCTCTTGATCGTCGAAGGAGCCAAGGAAGAAGAGCTAGACCTAGAAGAGGTCGACTTGATCCAAGAGATAGATACCTTGGTCCAAGAGGGCATGAAGAAAAATCAAGCAATTAAACAGGTCGCCAAACAATACGGCCTGCAAAAGAGTGAGCTCTATGCTCGTTACCATCAAGACTAGGAAAGGTTGGAAGCAGGATGGAAATTAGAATGGCTTATCCCAACGAGATTAAGCGAATTATGGAAATCATCCAAGATGCCAAGGAAAGCCTGGCTCAAAGACAGGTCGATCAGTGGCAGGATGGCTATCCAAATGAAGAGATCATTTTTGAGGATATTCTAGAAAGTCGTGGCTATGTGGCCGTTGAAGATCAGGAAGTTGTCGCCTATGCAACTGTCTACAAGGGAAATGAAGCGGCTTACAATGAGATTTATGATGGCAAGTGGGAGCATGACAACTATATGTATGTCACTTTTCACCGTGTCGCTGTAGCCAAAGAAGCTGCTGGCAAAGGGGTGGCTCAGACCTTCCTTCAAGGTTTAATCGAAGGGGAAAAAGGACCGGATTTCCGTTGCGATACGCACCCAGATAATCTGGTCATGCAACATTTGCTTGAAAAATTGGGCTACCATTATTGTGGGAAGGTCCCTATTGATGGCGTCCGTCTGGCTTATCAAAAGATCAAACGAAAAGCAGAAACTAGTCTATTCCAAGTGGTCTCAGAAGAAGACCGCTGGGACCAAAGAGCAGAAGCGGCCTACAATGACTCTCTATCTTAAACAATTTTATGAAAGCCCTATGGGGCTTCTTTCGATCATTGTCAGTGAAGAAGGCCTTGTAGAGCTTGATTTTTATGATCCGAAAGAGGAGGCGCCTGATCCCTATGGGGCGCTGGAGCAGGTCCATCCCTACCATGAAAAGGTGAAGGAGTGGTTGGACCACTATTTTGCGGGCGATCCAATCGCTATCAGTTTTCCACTAGCACCGCAAGGGACAGCCTTCCAAGAGCGGGTGTGGCAGTTATTGCGAGAGATCCCATATGGTGAGACCAAGACCTATGGCCAGCTGGCCCAGGATCTTTCTTGTGGTTCAGCCCAGGCCGTGGGACAGGCTGTCGGACGCAATCCCTTGACGATCTTAGTCCCTTGTCACCGTGTGATGGGAAAAGATGGACAACTAACAGGCTATGCGTCTGGACTTGATCGCAAACGCTGGCTCTTACACCATGAAGGAATTACCTGGAAGGAGAAATAAAATCGATGTATACCTTTATTGAATACCCAAAATGTTCGACCTGTCGAAAGGCTAAATCAGAATTGGACGGTCTCCAATGTGAGTTTCAAATCCAAAACATTGTCACAGAAACACCGACTAGCCAAGAATTGCAAGACTGGATGGCAGCTTCTGGCCTACCGATCAAGTCTTTCTTCAATACTAGCGGAATGAAATACCGGGAACTCGGTTTGAAAGATAAGGTGGATCAACTGACAGTGAAAGAAGCGGCGGATCTCCTTGCTTCAGACGGTATGCTGATCAAGCGGCCTCTGCTTGTTAAAGACGGAAAAGTTGTTCAAGTGGGCTACCGGAAACCATACGCAGACTTAGGTTTGTAAAAGAAAAGGGAGTTGGGCTCCCTTTTCATTTTGTAGTGAAGATGATATAATCATACGAGTGAAATCAATGAAAGAGAGTCAAGCATGAGTATTTTAGAAGTGAAAAATTTGAGTCACGGTTTTGGGGACCGTGCGATTTTTGAGGATGTGTCTTTCCGTTTGCTAAAGGGAGAGCATATCGGCCTTGTCGGGGCCAATGGTGAAGGAAAATCGACCTTCATGAGCATCGTGACCGGTAAGATGCAGCCAGACGAAGGAAAGGTCGAGTGGTCTAAGTATGTGACTGCTGGTTACCTGGACCAACACGCTGTCCTAAAAGAAGGACAAACGGTGCGCGATGTCTTGCGGACGGCTTTTGATGAGTTGTTCACAGCTGAAGCTCGGATCAATGACCTCTATATGGCCATGGCAGAAGAGGGAGCTGATGTCGATGCTCTCATGGAAGAGGTTGGAGAACTCCAAGAACGTCTAGAAAGCCGTGATTTTTATACCTTGGATGCCAAGATCGATGAAGTGGCGCGTGCTCTTGGGGTCATGGACTTTGGGATGGAGACGGATGTGACCTCCTTGTCAGGTGGGCAACGGACCAAGGTTCTCTTGGCCAAACTCCTCCTTGAAAAACCTGATATCTTGCTACTAGACGAGCCGACCAACTACTTGGATTCAGAGCACATTGATTGGCTCAAGCGCTATTTGCAAAATTATGAAAATGCCTTTGTCCTCATTTCCCACGATATTCCATTTTTGAACGATGTGATTAATATCGTCTACCATGTGGAAAATCAGCAGTTAACCCGCTATTCAGGAGACTACTACCAATTCCTTGAAGTCTATGAAATGAAGAAGTCGCAATTAGAAGCGGCTTATGAGCGTCAGCAAAAAGAAATTGCTGATTTGAAAGATTTCGTAGCCCGTAATAAGGCGCGTGTAGCTACACGGAATATGGCCATGTCTCGTCAGAAAAAGCTGGACAAGATGGAACTCATTGAACTGCAAAGTGAGAAACCAAAGCCATCCTTTGACTTTAAAAATGCCCGTACTCCGGGACGCTTTATCTTCCAGGCCAAGGATCTCCAGATTGGGTATGACCATCCTTTGACCAAGCCTTTGAACCTAACGTTTGAGCGCAATCAAAAGGTAGCCATCATCGGTGCCAACGGGATCGGGAAAACCACTCTCTTGAAGAGCTTGCTAGGAATCATTCCACCGATCGCTGGAGAAGTAGAACGTGGAGATTACCTAGAACTTGGCTATTTCGAGCAAGAGGTCGAAGGAGGCAATCGTCAGACGCCACTTGAAGCAGTCTGGAATGCCTTTCCGGCTCTCAACCAAGCAGAGGTCCGTGCAGCCCTTGCCCGCTGTGGCTTGACCACCAAGCATATCGAAAGTCAAATCCAGGTCTTATCCGGTGGAGAGCAAGCCAAGGTACGTTTCTGTCTCTTGATGAATCGTGAAAACAATGTCTTGGTCTTGGACGAACCGACCAACCACTTGGATGTGGATGCTAAAGATGAATTGAAACGGGCCCTGAAAGAATACAAGGGATCGATCCTTATGGTTTGCCACGAGCCAGACTTCTATGAAGGCTGGATGGACCAAATCTGGGACTTTAATGAATTGACTTAAAGACAAAAAGAGAACCGCATGGTTCTCTTTTCATTATTTCTTGAAATTGTAGTCTTTTAAGATCTCGATTTTTTCAATCTTGATATCTGTTTTTGGTTTGTCCTTATCATCGGTTTCGGCAGAGGCGATTTTATCCACCACATCCATGCCATCGATGACTTGGCCAAAGACAGTGTAGTTACCACCATCGAGGGTTGGATTTCCACCATTTTTATAAGCATCGATGATCTTAGCCGGGAAACGATCAGTTGGAAGTTTACTTGAAATATCATCCTTATTTTGGTTGATATAGAATTGACTACCATTGGTATTTGGACCAGAATTGGCCATGGCAAGGGCTCCACGAAGGTTGTAAAGGTATGGAGAATACTCATTCTCAAAACCAGTACCTGAATCTTTGGATTTGTCTTTGCCCTTCCAGATAGATTCGCCACCCGTACCGTCTCCTTTAGGATCCCCAGTTTGGATCATAAAGTTGTTAATGACACGGTGGAAAAGTAAGCCATTGTAGTAGCCTTCTTTTGCATGGGTCAAGAAGTTTTCAACTGCAAGGGGCGCATATTTAGGGAAAAGCTTCACAGTGATATCGCCTTCAGTTGTTGTGATTTTAACCTCTGCTTCGTCTTCAGCCACATCAGTTGAGAGTTGTGGGAAGACGGCATTTTCATTGGTCATGGCATCGTTAAAATCTTTGCGCAGTTGTTCTAATTTCTTTTGTTCTTCTTCAATTTTCTTTTGATCTTTTTCACTAGAGCTAGAAGTTGCTGTCTGCTCTGTCTTTTCTTTGCTTGAGCTTGAAGCGTTAGTGTCTGTCTTATTGGACGAACAAGCTGTTAAAGCCAAGCCGGAAAATAATAGTAGTGCGATTAATTTTTTCATATTCTTCCTTTCCAACATAGTTGTCTTTCTCTATTGTACCTTAATTTTGCGATACTTTCAAATTTAGACGGAAATCTCTCTTCTCTAAAGTTGGTTAAAGATTGTCAATGCTTGATAAATCACTAATTAAGAAGGAAGTTGCGTAGAGATAGAAAATCCGGTATGATGGAAGATAAGTTGTTTTGTTGGAAAATGAACGAATTCCCTCAAAAACCGTATCATGAATAGGAGGATACAAATTGGATTATAAAACTCTACGAAAAAACTATAGACTCTATATTAGATCTGTGGGCTTGTTGGCAATGCTTCTGATTGTTTGCATTGGGTTAGTGGTCAGAGATACCCTTCTTCAGACTGCTGGTCTCTTATTGGTCCTTGCAGGCTTGTTTTTATTCATCCAATTGCTTAAGAAGAGCTACACCAACAAGTGCAGCACCTTGCTCCATGTAGACTTAGATTTAGCTTTTTGGCAGCAATACCTTCAGTTGAACAAGAATGTGAAAAAAGCCATTTTACAGATAGATATGAAGCTGACATCGGTCGCCTATTCTTTTATGATGGGAGATTTCGATACTGTCATAAAAGAAGCTAGAGAAGCAATCAGTCAGAAGGAACTACCGCAGAAATATAAGAACTTTTTTGAGAGTTATCTCATGCGATCAATCGTCCTTACAGATCCTGATTTGTCTAGAGAAGAGCTAGAGGCTCAGTTAAATGGATTGACCATTACAGACCCTATACTGGCTGAGAAAACAAAAGAGGTCTGTCTCGCTCTTTATGATTTAACCATTGCGCACCAAAGCAATGATTATTTCGAAGGCTTAAGCAATGACTTCAAGTACCAGCAGTTGGAAATCATCTACTACCAAGCCTTGAATGCTACTCTCAAAGGAGATAAGCATAGAGCAAATGATCTCTTTCACAAGTTGGTCTCAGAAGATGAGTCGCTCTATATCGTTCGAAAGGCTCAACAATACTTAAAGGATGAAGACAGTCATCTGTAAATCCTCCAATTCGAAATAGACATTAATTGAAAGAGCCTGAAAAAATATAAGGAGTTATTGGAAGGTAAGAATGAAAAAATCAATCTTTAAGGCTAATTTTTATGAAAGCCGTCGTCTACGTCATGATGGCTTTATCGATTATATGGTCAAGGACACAAATAGTCGCAAAATCTACACAAAGCCATTTAGTATTGCTAGGAAACTATTTTCATTTTTGGGGATTTTGTTCCTGTTTGGACTATCTGCAATAACCGATTCAAATATTGCATATCCACAGAATGGCATGACTGTGAAAACTTGGGGCATCAATTTTTTACCATTCTGGTTATTTTTCTTGTGCGGTTTTTTGTGGTATGCCATAAGTAAAGTCAATTGTAGAAAACAATACACTGCAAAAGTTCCATATGTTAGCATTCTAAATGGAAACTTGTATATAATTTGGATGACATTGTTTGTTAATTTATTCTTTATTAGTGCTTTTGGGAGAACTTTAACCATTCCTGGTTTACTTGTAATTTATTCTCTAATTGGAATCATTGATGGGATGATTATTCGAAAAAGAATATCTTCAATTCGAACTCGATTATATGAAAAACAAACTGATAATGGTTCTCAATCTAAACAAATTCAATTAGTTACAGGATTTGCTGGAGGAATTGTTGCAATTTGGATGGTTTTAAAATTCTTTTTTCCACAAATCGGAGAAGTTAGAACCGATATTATAGGTGTAGTATCAGTGATTGGTATGATATTTCTAATGAATGTGATATTTTTGGGTATGTATTTTATATTACTTTTGCCCCATTCACTATATGGTTACTATCGAAATAAATATTCAGAGGAATACCGCGAGTTCGAAGGAAAATCACTGGAAGAGTGGTATGGCAAGCGGTACTTGAAGAAACACAAGGAGTTATTAAATAATGAATAAGAATTTTAACGAGATGTCGTTTGATGAATTGAAATGCTACCGTAGAGAAGGTCTTTGGAGATCTTTGGGCTTATTACTGGTCATTATTTTAGTGATTACGGGAATGGTATTTATGGATGTGAACCATGTTTCTCCGTCCAATCAGAATCGTTTTCGGGGTATTGGTTTGACAACGGTCATTGCGCTCTTTGGCTACTTGAAGCCTCTGATGGCAGCAAATCGCGTGATGCGAGACCATCCGGATTGGGTCAAGAAATCAGGTTTCGGAGCAAAAATTCCCTTGCCGATGGCTTGGCATGTCAAAAGACTTTGCGTCCTTGGAGCGAATCTACTGGTGATTGGAGTAGGATTTACCTCACTATATAAACCACAAGTCCAACAGACAAATTTACAAGATCAAATCGATATCATTCAAATGGATCATGACTTGGAAAGAGAGCAAAAATTCGACCAAGTTCTAGATACCATCACACCGGAGGATAAAAAATCTGAGTAAGAACCATTTTGGAATTTGAACATCATTGAATATCGTTCTAAACAGCTCTAAAGAACAGTGCCCACTCGGTGCTGTTTTTCTGCTTTCTGCTACAAATTTATGGAAGAGATTTTACTAGAGAACTAGCTTGGAAATGTGATATAATAAAGGTTATGGCAAACAATAATCAATCAAAAAAAACACGGTCGACAAGACGACTGTCCAAAGCAGAATTAGAAAGAAAAAAAGCAATTCATCGCATGATTGCGACCATTCTGATTAGTCTGGTCTTAATTTTTGCGGCCTTGAAATTGGGGGCAGTAGGGGTCTTAGCCTATAATTTGATCCGTCTTTTTGTCGGAAGTTTGGCTTATTTGGCTATTTTAGCGACCTTCTTCTACCTTTATGCCTTTAAATGGCTGGATAAACACGAAGGGGTGATTTCAGGATTCCTAAGCTTCTTTGTTGGGGTTCTTTTGATGTTTCAGGCCTTCTTTGTATCCTCCCTTCATTTAGACAATAATGGAATCAAGGTCACTTTTTCAAGAATCATGGCAGACTTGATTCATCTGCGAGTGGAGAGTTTTGCCGGTGGTGGTATGATCGGTGCCCTTCTTTATGCTCCGATTTCCTTCCTGTTTTCAAATATTGGCTCTTATTTTATCGGTCTTCTCTTTATCGGATTGGGGATCCTCTTGATGAGTCCTTACTCCATCTATGATTTGTTTGAAAAGGGGTCCGAAGCCTTCCATGCTTCTATGGAAAAACGCAAAGAGCGTCGCGAGCAGAAATTCCTTGAAAAGGAAGCAAGAGTTGCCGAGGAAGCTGCTGCAGCTGAAAGAGAGCAAGAAGAAGCAAGAGCTGTTCTTCCAACTCCCCTTTCTATGGAAGGGCACCCTGTAGATCCTGAAACGGGAGAGGTGTTGGCGGAAGAGCCGTTTACAGAGTCCTTCCCAGAAGCTGAGATTGTTGCACCAGCAACACCAGAAATCTACCTGCCAGATGAAGAATGGCCTGAAGATCCTGAAGCATACGAAGAGTTTCCGGAAGCCGAAGAATTCGAGGACGATGGGGAAGAAGTTCAAGTGGATTTCACACCTAAGGAACTCCTTCAGTACAAGCTTCCAACGATTGATCTCTTCGCACCTGACAAGCCGAAAAATCAATCCAAAGAGAAAAACATCGTTCGTCAGAATATCCGTATTTTGGAAGAGACCTTTGCAAGCTTCAATATCAAGGCGACAGTGGAGCGGGCGGAAATCGGTCCTTCTGTTACCAAGTATGAGGTTAAGCCAGCTGTCGGTGTGCGGGTCAACCGCATCTCCAATCTAGCAGATGATTTGGCTTTGGCCCTAGCAGCCAAGGATGTGCGGATTGAAGCACCGATTCCAGGGAAGTCTCTGGTCGGGATTGAAGTGCCCAACTCAGAGATTGCGACCGTTTCCTTCCGTGAATTGTGGGAGCAGTCCAAAACAGATCCAGCTAAACTCCTTGAGATTCCTCTTGGGAAGGCTGTAGATGGCTCAGCTCGGACCTTTGATTTGGCTCGAATGCCCCACCTCTTGGTAGCGGGTTCTACCGGATCTGGTAAGTCAGTAGCGGTTAATGGGATTATTTCGAGTATCTTGATGAAGGCCCGTCCGGACGAAGTCAAGTTTATGATGGTCGATCCAAAGATGGTGGAGCTTTCTGTCTACAATGATATTCCTCACCTTTTGATCCCAGTGGTGACCAACCCACGCAAGGCTAGTCGAGCCCTGCAGAAGGTCGTTGATGAGATGGAAAATCGCTATGAGCTCTTCTCGAAAGTGGGTGCTCGTAATATTGCTGGCTTTAATGCCAAGGTGGCGGAGTACAATGCCCAGTCTGAGATGAAGCAAGTGCCACTTCCTTTGATCGTGGTCATTGTCGACGAGTTGGCAGACTTGATGATGGTCGCAAGTAAAGAAGTGGAAGATGCTATTATCCGCCTTGGACAAAAGGCGCGTGCAGCCGGGATCCACATGATTCTCGCGACCCAACGGCCATCGGTTGATGTTATCTCAGGTTTGATCAAGGCCAATGTGCCTTCCCGTGTTGCTTTTGCGGTATCATCTGGGACCGACTCACGGACTATCTTGGATGAAAATGGGGCAGAAAAATTGCTCGGTCGTGGGGATATGCTCTTTAAACCGATTGATGAAAATCATCCGATCCGTCTACAAGGATCCTTTATCTCAGATGATGATGTCGAGCGGATTGTCAACTTCGTCAAAGAACAAGCTGAAGCGGATTATGATGATGCCTTCGATCCAGGTGAAGTATCGGAGTCAGACTTTGATGGTGGTATGGGTGGCTCTGATGAAGGTGATCCTCTCTTTGAAGAGGCCAAAGCGCTCGTCATCGAGACCCAAAAAGCCAGTGCTTCGATGATCCAGCGCCGCTTATCGGTTGGTTTTAACCGGGCAACTCGCCTCATGGAAGAGTTGGAAGCAGCGGGTGTGATTGGACCAGCTGAAGGAACCAAGCCTCGGAAAGTATTGCAACAATCATAAGGATAGGGAAAAAGGGCATATGCCCCACTCCCTTTTCTTTTTATAGAAAATAGAAAGTAGGACCAGATGAAGTTAGACACGATTCATCATATTGCCATCATTGGACGGGATCGCGACGCCATGTTGCACTTTTATGTGGACCAGTTGGGCTTTGCGATTGTCAGTGAGTATGACCGTCCCGAACGCGGAGATATCTTGATCAATCTCCGCCAAGGGCAGCTGACTTTAGAACTTTTTATCAAACAGACGGCCCCAGAACGGCCTAAGCTCCCCTTGCCCGAGCATGCGGGACTGCGTCATCTGGCCTTTCAAGTGGACGATGTAGAGACCTATCTAGCTAGATTGGATCAGCTAGGTATTGAGAATACAGGCCTTCGCTATGATGATTTTGATGGCAAGAAGATGGCATTTTTCTTCGATCCAGAAGGATTGCCCTTGGAAATACATGAGTGAGGAAAGCAATGGATAGATTAGAAGGACTCAGTCAGGAAGAAGTAGCAAAAAAGATCCAAGAGGGTAAGCAAAATAAGGTCACGATTAAGACAGAAAAAAGTATTGGGCAGATCATTCGAGACAATGTCTTTACCTACTTTAATCTGATTTTTCTGGTCTTAGCGGTCTTGCTGGTAGCGGTGAAGTCTTGGAACAATCTCTTGTTTGTTCCGGTCGTTGTGGTCAACTCCTTGGTAGGAATTGTGCAGGAAGTCCGCTCTCGACGGATCTTGCGTCAGATGCAATTTCTGCATATAAGTGAGGCGATCGTTCTTCGTGAAGGAAAAGAAGTCGCTCTACCGATCGATCAGTTGGTGGAGGGCGATCTAGTTCGCTTTCAAGCTGGAGATCAGATCTATGCGGATGGGGTCTTGCTGGAGGGCGATCTAAAAGTCGATGAGTCGCAATTGACCGGTGAAGCCGATGAGGTCAAAAAAGGAGCACAAGACGCACTCATGTCAGGTAGTTTTGTGATCGCTGGTCAAGGTTTAGCGCGACTAGAAAAAGTTGGGAATGACTCCTACATCAACCAATTGAGCCTGGAAGCCAAGCAAGTCAAGTCTCATGAGGAGTCTGACATGGTCCATGCGGTCAATCGTATTGTGGGGATCATTGGTCTCCTTATCATTCCGCTAGGCTCGCTCCTTTTTCTTCGCAGCTATATCAGCCTAGGCGATAGCCTCAAGCTCAGTGTGACTTCAACAGTCGGGGCCTTGATCGGGATGATTCCAGAAGGCTTGTATCTCTTGATGACCTTGGCACTGGCTCTGGGTGCTGTCAGATTAGCCAAGGAAAAGGTCCTGCTCAATAGCATGAAGGGGATTGAGACCTTATCGCGCGTGGATGTCCTTTGTGTCGATAAGACAGGGACCATTACAGAGCCAGGTATGGAAGTGACAGAGATTCGTCCAGTTAAAGACGCTCAAGACTTGGAGGCCCTAGCTCAGTATGTAGGAGCTAGTATGGATCAAAACGATACCATGGATGCCATCCGAAAATTTCACAAGACTCCAGTCAGCCAGCCTTGGAAGGCTCTTGAAATACAGCCCTTTACGTCTAAGAAAAAATATGGGGCCATTGCCTTTGAATCAGGGATCTATGTATTGGGGGCTCCAGAATTTGTCTTACGAGAGGGCTTCTCTGAGGTTGAACAGGAGATAGCTCCTGCTACTCAGGCTGGCAATCGGGTCTTGGCCTTTGGGAAATATCGGGGAGAACAACTGGGAGAGACTTTAGAGGCTCCTGTAGACTTGGTGGCCTGGATTGTTCTCTCCAATCCTTTGAGAAAAAATGCCAAAGAAACCTTCGCCTACTTCAAACAACAAGGAGTGACCATTAAGGTCATTTCAGGGGACAACCCAGCAACAGTCTCAGCTATTGCACAAAAAGCAGGCATTGAAGGAGCAGAGGGTCTAATCGATGCTAGAACCTTATTGACGGAAGAAGACTTGCACCAAGCGGCGAGCCAATATACGGTCTTTGGACGAGTGACACCAGAGCAAAAGAAAAGCCTTGTAGAAAGCTTGCAGGCAAAGGGGCATAAAGTCGCCATGACCGGAGATGGCGTTAACGATATTCTGGCCCTCAAAACAGCGGATTGTAGTATTGCGATGGAATCTGGAAATGATGCAACCAAAAAGATGGCGCAAGTGGTTTTACTGGATTCCGACTTTGGAAAGATGCCGTCCATCGTGGCAGAAGGTCGGCGGGTGGTCAATAATATTCAACGATCAGCCAGTCTCTTTTTGATCAAGAATATCTTTTCTATTTTGTTGGCTATCTCAGTGACGCTCTTAGCTTTTACCTATCCCATCATGCCGTCTCAGATGTCTTTGATCAGTGGTTTTACGATTGGGATTCCAGGATTCTTTCTAGCGCTTGAGCCCAATAGCGAGCGCATCAAAGGACGCTTTATCGAAACGGTCTTTAAAAATGCGCTACCTGCGGCCTTGACGGATTTTATACTGATCTTCAGTCTGGTCTTGCTGTCTTCTACATTTGGCATGAGGTCGGAAGAACTCTCGAGTGCAGCCATCTGCTTGATGGCCTTCGTAGGCTTTACCATCATCTACCAAGAATCCCAGCCTCTCAATCACTACAAGAGACTGGTTCTTCTAGGAAATATCCTAGCCTTCCTGGTTTCAAGTAGTATCCTAGGTAGATTCTTTAACATGAGCCCCTTGAGACTTCAAACACTGGTTATCTGCGCCATCATGGCGGTTCTTGCTCTCATCTTGATTCAAGTCTTCAAGAAACTAGTGGGATGGTTCTTTCATCGGAAGAAATAAAAAAAAGAGAGTAGGACAGAAATCGGTAATTCGTTAGAATTCGATTTCGTCGTCCCACCTCCGCACAGTTGAGTAGGGCTGTAAAAGCTGATGAAATCAGCGTGGTAGAGACCACTCAACCACTGCGTCTTGATCGATAATCCAAAAACAATTAAGAGGCTAGGACTTTTGTCCCAGCCTCCTTTTGGCATTAGATAAACAAACTAGCGGTTAAGATCAGATAGAGCAAGAAGGTAACTAGAAATCCAGCGCGCCAGAAGTATTTGATAAATTTCGGATAATAAAAACACTTTTTCTTTTTTAAGAAATAAACCGTTAGCCCCAAGGCCAAAAGCGAAAGACTCAAGGCCAGCAGTGGTAAGAGGCTGTGGTAAAAGGCGCTGTCTGAAATCAGGTAGTACTCCAAAGCAAATAAAGGAAAGGCAATATCGGTGGATCGCCATCCTCTTTTTTGGAGTTTAAAGAGGTGAACAATGATGCCGCTCAGAATCAGCGTTAAAAAAATAAATAATACAGAAGCAACTTTGATTAACATAGCTTCATTCTATCATAAAACGAAAAAAAAGTTTACTATATTTTAATTTTTTCTTGCAAAAAAAGAGAAATCGTGTATAATAGAAAGGTATGCACAAAGCATACTTGTGGGAGGTAAAAATCTGTAATTACCGCCAAAACCACAAAGGAGGATTTAAGAAATGGCTAAAAAAGTCGAAAAACTTGTAAAATTGCAAATCCCTGCTGGTAAAGCTACTCCAGCTCCACCGGTTGGTCCAGCGCTTGGTCAAGCAGGTATCAACATCATGGGATTCACTAAAGAGTTTAACGCTCGTACAGCTGATCAAGCTGGTATGATCATCCCAGTTGTTATCACTGTATATGAAGATAAATCATTCGATTTCGTTACAAAAACACCACCAGCTGCTGTTCTTTTGAAAAAAGCTGCAGGTGTTGAAAAAGGTTCAGGTACACCGAACAAAACGAAAGTTGCAACTGTAACTCGTGCACAAGTACAACAAATCGCTGAAACTAAGATGCCAGATTTGAACGCTGCAAACATTGAGTCTGCAATGCGTATGATCGAAGGTACTGCTCGTTCTATGGGATTCACTGTTACTGACTAATTGTAACAATCCTATTTGCCCGCAATACACTTGATCAAATGACGAGTGACGTGGGAGATGAAAATCGATATGACCACATTACAAGGAGAAAGATAAAATGGCTAAAAAAAGCAAACAACTTCGTGCTGCTCTTGAAAAAATCGACAGCACAAAAGTATACAGCGTAGAAGAAGCTGTAGCTCTTGCAAAAGAAACTAACTTTGCAAAATTTGACGCAACTGTAGAAGTTGCTTACAACTTGAACATCGACGTGAAAAAAGCTGACCAACAAATCCGTGGTGCAATGGTATTGCCAAACGGAACTGGTAAAACAGCTCGCGTACTTGTATTTGCACGTGGTGCAAAAGCTGAAGAAGCAAAAGCTGCTGGTGCAGACTTCGTAGGTGAAGATGACCTTGTTGCGAAAATCAACGATGGTTGGTTGGACTTCGACGTTGTTATCGCTACACCTGATATGATGGCTCTTGTTGGACGTCTTGGACGTGTCCTTGGACCACGTAACTTGATGCCAAACCCTAAAACTGGTACAGTAACAATGGATGTTGCGAAAGCAGTTGAAGAGTCTAAAGGTGGTAAAATCACTTACCGTGCTGATAAAGCAGGTATTGTTCAAGCGATCATCGGTAAAGTTTCATTCGATGATACTAAATTGGTTGAAAACTTTAAAGCTTTCAACGACACAATCCAAAAAGCAAAACCAGCTACAGCTAAAGGTACTTACGTAACTAGCTTGACTTTGACTACAACTCAAGGTCCTGGTATCAAAGTGGACGTTAACTCACTTTAATTGATATAAAAAGCTGCCTTCGGGTAGCTTTTTTTGTACTCCATTTTTATTTGCTACAGTTGGTAAAACTAATCGGATGGAAAAAAGAAAATTTTGATGGATATGACTATATAAAAAACGTAATTTATGGTAAAATAATACAGATCAAAAAAGGAGAGAGAAAATGGTAGAACCTAAGTATAAACGTATCTTAATCAAGCTATCTGGTGAAGCCCTTGCTGGCGAACGTGGTGTCGGAATCGATATCAAAACTGTCCAAAATATGGCTCAAGAAATCAAGGAAGTTCACGAACTTGGAATTGAAATTGCCTTGGTGATTGGAGGGGGAAACCTTTGGCGTGGAGAACCTGCTGCAGAAGCAGGGATGGATCGTGTCCAAGCAGACTACACAGGGATGCTTGGGACTGTCATGAACGCCCTTGTGATGGCTGATTCGCTTCAACAAGTTGGCGTGGATACCCGTGTTCAAACTGCGATTGCTATGCAACAAGTTGCAGAACCATATATCCGTGGTCGTGCCCTTCGTCACCTTGAAAAAGATCGGATCGTGATCTTTGGTGCAGGGATCGGTTCTCCTTACTTCTCAACAGATACGACCGCAGCCCTTCGTGCAGCTGAGATTGAAGCAGATGCCATTCTCATGGCCAAAAATGGGGTCGATGGTGTTTACAATGCCGATCCGAAAAAAGATGCTTCAGCTGTGAAATTTGAGGAATTGACTCACCGTGATGTGATCAACAAAGGTCTTCGCATCATGGACTCAACAGCCTCTACTCTCTCCATGGACAACGACATTGATTTGGTTGTCTTTAATATGAATGAACCAGGCAATATCAAACGCGTTGTCTTTGGTGAAAATATCGGTACAACCGTATCAAATAACGTAGAAAAATAATAGAAAATAGAGGAAGATTATGGCAAACCCAATCGTAGAAAAAGCAAAAGAAAGAATGACCCAGTCTCACCAAAGTTTGGGACGTGAATTTGGTAGCATCCGTGCTGGACGTGCAAATGCAAGTCTTTTGGATCGTATTTTCGTAGAATACTACGGAGTAGAGACACCATTGAACCAATTGGCATCTATCACCATTCCAGAAGCGCGTGTCTTGTTGATCACACCATTTGATAAATCATCTTTGAAAGACATCGAGCACAGCATCAATGCTTCTGACCTTGGTATCACTCCAGCCAACGATGGATCTGTTATCCGCTTGGTTATCCCAGCTTTGACAGAAGAAACTCGTCGTGACTTGGCAAAAGAAGTGAAAAAAGTGGGTGAAAATGCTAAAGTAGCGATCCGTAACATCCGTCGTGATGCTATGGATGAAGCGAAGAAACAAGAAAAAGCAAAAGAAATCACAGAAGATGAATTGAAAGGTCTTGAAAAAGAGATCCAAAAAGTTACGGATGACGCTGTTAAGCATGTAGATGAAATGACAGCGCACAAAGAAAAAGAATTGATGGAAGTTTAATCCATCCCAACCATTACAGGAAAGAAAGACTCAGTTGGCACTGCTGGCTGGGTTTTATTTCCATTATTCTTGTGAAGAAGCAAGAGGAAAGAAGGAAACATGAATACGAATCTAGCAAGCTACATCATGGGAATGGTTATTGATGAAAATGATCACTTCTATTTTGTTCAAAAAGATGGCCAGACCTACGCGCTTGATAAAGCAGAAGGCCCACACAAAGTCGGAGAAAGTGTCAAGGGCTTTGCCTATACAGATATGAAGCAAAAGCTCCGACTCACGACACTTGAAGTCACTGCAACTCAAGAAAGCTTTGGCTGGGGAACGGTCACGGAAGTGCGCAAGGATTTGGGAGTCTTCGTGGATACAGGGCTTCCAGATAAGCAGATTGTTGTCTCACTAGATATCCTACCGGAGATCAAAGATCTATGGCCTAAAAAGGGCGATCGTCTCTATATTCGCTTAGAAGTTGATAAGAAAGATCGGATTTGGGGGATCTTAGCCTACCAGGAAGATTTCCAGCGTTTGGCTCGTCCAGCCTATAACAATATGCAAAACCAAAACTGGCCAGCCATTGTCTACCGCTTGAAATTGTCTGGAACTTTTGTTTACCTTCCAGAGAACAATATGCTGGGCTTTATCCACCCAAGTGAGCGCTATGCAGAACCTCGTTTGGGAGAGGTCGTAAATGCTCGCGTTATTGGTTTTCGTGAGGTGGATCGGACCTTGAATCTATCTTTGAAGCCACGCTCCTTTGAGATGTTGGAAAACGATGCCCAAATGATTTTGACCTATTTGGAAGCCAATGGTGGCTTTATGACCTTGAATGATAAGTCATCTCCAGAAGAGATCAAGGCGACTTTTGGGATTTCAAAAGGCCAGTTCAAAAAGGCTTTGGGTGGCTTGATGAAGGCCAAAAAAATCAAGCAAGACCAGTTTGGAACAGAGTTAATCTAAGAGGAGGCTTATGCGAAAATCGTTTTATACTTGGCTGATGACGGAGCGCAATCCTAAAAGCAATGCTCCTAAAGCCATTCTAGCAGATCTTGCATTTCATGAGTCTGCTTTTCCCAAACATACAGATGACTTCGACGAGGTCAGTCGCTATCTAGAAGAGCATGCGAGCTTTTCCTTTAATCTTGGCGATTTTGATGCGATTTGGGAAGAATACCAAGCCCATTAGAAAAGGACAGGTCGAGGATGGTTTTTTCTCGGCCTCTTTGTTATAATAATAGAAAAACACAGGTAGAGAGGTTCTTTATTTGCAAGAACATTCAGTTGAAATTACATTAACGCATCCAGACGATCTCTTTCATTTGTTTGGATCTAACGAACGCCATCTCCGTTTGATGGAGCAAGAATTTGGGGTAACTATTCATGCCCGGACAGAAATCGTCCAAATCATTGGGGAAGAAGAAAACTGCGAGCAGGTTCGTCAAGTCATCCAGGCTCTTTTGGTCCTCGTTAACCGTGGTATGACCATTGGTACGCCAGATGTGGTGACCGCCATTACCATGGTGAGAAATGGGGAATTGGATAAGTTCATCGCTCTCTATGAAGAAGAGATTATTAAGGATAGTTACGGCAAGCCCATTCGGGTTAAAACGCTTGGTCAAAAGATCTATGTCGATAGTGTCAAGAACCATGATGTCACTTTTGGGATTGGACCAGCGGGGACTGGGAAAACCTTCCTAGCAGTGACTTTGGCCGTGACTGCCCTCAAGCGTGGTCAGGTCAAGCGGATCATTTTGACCCGTCCTGCTGTAGAAGCTGGAGAGAGCCTTGGTTTCCTACCAGGGGATCTCAAAGAAAAAGTGGACCCTTATCTACGTCCGGTCTATGATGCTCTTTACCAGATTTTAGGGAAAGACCAAACCACTCGGATGATGGAGCGGGAGATTATCGAGATTGCGCCTTTGGCTTATATGCGGGGGCGGACCTTGGACGATGCCTTTGTCATCCTCGATGAAGCGCAAAATACCACCATCATGCAGATGAAGATGTTTTTGACCCGTCTTGGTTTTAATTCCAAGATGATTGTCAATGGGGATACCAGCCAGATTGACCTTCCGCGAAATGTCAAATCCGGCTTGATTGATGCTCAGGAGAAATTGAAGAACATTTCTCAGATTGACTTTGTGCATTTCTCTGCCAAGGATGTTGTTCGCCATCCTGTAGTAGCAGAAATTATCCGGGCCTACGAGCCCATTCCGAATCCAGTCGTCAAAGAAAAAATGGATGTGGAAGAAGAAGCAGAATAAAAGAAGAGGCAAAGATCTTATGATCTTTGCCTTAAATTGACGATGAAATCATCTTCTAGCCTTTCCTTAGGTGAGAACGGAGGTTAGGTGAAATTATCCAGTGGATGATTTCAGCAATCCAAGAAGTTCCATGACTAATAATTGAGCCTAAGGTCTCAATTATTCCGAGTGCTTGAAACTAAATTGTTTCAAGCACTTTTCTCACGGCGGAAAGTCTTTGAAAATGATTTAGAAACTCAAAACAACTTGTTTTTTTCAAAACATTTTTAATTAGTTCATATGAAAAAAAGTTGCTTATTTTTTTCGATGGTAATTCTTTAAATATATGATAGTTTAAACCAATTCATCAATTGGTGTGAAGTCACGCTCTAAACCAGTAGCAACGGGTTGGCTTGTGATATGGCCTTGGTAAGTAGTGACACCTTGGCGCAAGCCTTCATCGAGGGCAATTGCCTTGTGGAAACCATTGTCAGCTAGGGATTCAACATAAGGAAGGGTCACATTGGTAAGGGCGATAGTAGAGGTACGTGCGACAGCCCCTGGGATATTGGCAACGGCATAGTGGAGCACGCCATGTTTTTCGTAAACTGGTTCCGTATGCGTTGTGACACGGTCTGCTGTTTCGATAACCCCACCTTGGTCAACGGCCACATCGACGATGACTGAACCGGGACGCATTTGTTTAACCATATCGTCTGTAACTAATTTAGGAGCTTTAGCACCAGGAATCAAGACAGCACCGATGACAACATCAGCATCACGGACGCTGGCTTCAATGTTAAATGGGTTGGACATAAGGGTTTGGATTTGGTGACCAAAGACATCTTCCAGAACAGCCAAACGTTTAGCGCTGATATCTAAGATGGTCACTTGGGCACCAAGTCCAAGGGCGATCCGAGCCGCGTGGGTTCCAACGACCCCGCCTCCGATAATGGTAACTTTTCCTTTGGGAACACCTGGCACCCCACCTAGGAGGACGCCTGATCCACCTTCTTGTTTGGTCAGGAAGTGAGCACCGATTTGCACGGCCATCCGTCCAGCCACCTCACTCATTGGCACCAAGAGAGGCAATTGTCCATCAAGGTCACGCACCGTTTCGTAGGCCACCCCAGTTGTTTTAGCTGCGACCATAGCATCTGCTAATTCAGGTGCGGCAGCCATATGCAAGTAGGTGAAGAGCAAGAGGTCTTCGCGAAGGAAGCCATATTCTTCAGCGAGGGGTTCTTTGACTTTGACCACCATCTCAGCTGCCCAAGCTTCTGCAGCAGTTGCAACGATGGTTGCCCCTTGCTT
Source organism: Streptococcus parasanguinis (assembly GCF_009717775.1). Lineage (GTDB taxonomy): Bacteria > Bacillota > Bacilli > Lactobacillales > Streptococcaceae > Streptococcus > Streptococcus parasanguinis_AG. The sequence continues at coordinate 306,433 of NZ_WMZF01000002.1, forward strand.
CGTGTAATCTTCATCCGCAAAGCCAGAACCAAGTCCAGCATTTGTTTCTACCAAAACGTGATGACCTTTCTTCACCAAGCTTTGTACACCTGCAGGTGTCAAACCGACCCGATTTTCGTTGTTTTTAATTTCTTTAGGAATTCCAATGAGCATTTTTGCCTCCTTGCTCAGATTTAGGTGTAAAAAGGCCATTGGTGTGAGATGGCTCTCTTGACTCAATGACCTTTTCACTCCTTATCTGATTGTTTTGATTGATTTTATTGTATAGAAAAGTGGGTTAAAAAGCAAGAAAAATTTGAGCTTGCCTTCCTTTAGGTTATTTGCTAAACTAATCCCTAAAGAAGGAGAGTCAAATGGAAAATTTATATGTGAAGTTAGCGGCTTATCGAGAAATAGAGACTGAGCGTTTGCACTTGCGTCCGGTCACTCTTGATGATGCACCAGCTATGTTTGAGTATGCTTCTGATGAGACAGTTACGCGCTATACCTTTGCAACCAATCAAAGTATAGAAGAGACGCGTAATAATATTGCCCTCTTTTACCTAGCGAGCCCACTTGGAAGATGGGGGATCGAGCTCAAAGAAAATGGAAAATTTATCGGGACGATTGATTTACTGGATTTGGATCTTTGTCTGAAGAAGGGGAGTATCGGCTATGTTCTGAATAAAGACTATTGGAACCAGGGTCTTGCGACAGAGGCTACCAAGGCAGTCATTGCCTTGGCTTTTGAACAGTTAGGGATGAACAAGCTCATTGCTGTTCATGATAAGGACAACCCAGCTTCTGGACGGGTGATGGCCAAATCAGGGATGAAATATTCTCACGAGGAGCCCTACGCGATGCTAGACTTGCATGAAGAAGGGCGAATGGTGACGAGAGTTCATTATGTCCTCACTAAGGAAGAATATTTGGCAGAAAAATGAGTCAGGATATTGACAAAAGACCTATCTCCATGATATAGTAGATAGGTACTGCTGGTTTAGCTCAGTCGGTAGAGCGCATCCATGGTAAGGATGAGGTCGCCGGTTCAATCCCGGCAACTAGCATAGCAGAAGAGAGAAGCTTAGAGACGATCTAGGCTTCTTTTTTTGCGAGTCCATCTTAAAAATTTTGCTTTTTTCAATAATTTTCAAAAAAGCGTTGACAAGCAAGGAAATCCGTGGTAAAGTTAGAACAACAAAGAGAAAGGAGAAAACCATCATGAACAAAGTAGATGTTTTGATGACACAATTGAATACAAAGCTTCTCCAATCTCAGTTGAGTTCGATGTAAACTATAAATGGAACCCAAGATGGAGGAGTCTGTCTTGGGTTTTTTGTATGCATTTTTACCTGCCTTAACTGAATTGGTGATAGGCATCAGAAGGCCCAAGTGTGGACTGAGCACGTACTCAGCTCCTTGCTTGGGTTTTTTCTGTGCCATTTTGAAAAGGAGAATATATGATCAGAGCTATTTGGGAGTATATCAGGGAGCGCAAATGGCGATATGTGAAGATCGCTATGGTCCTGATTCTTTATGATTACACCTTATTGATCCCGACGCAAGTCATCCAGCGCTTAGTGGATCATTTGAGTCAGCGGACGCTGACGCAATCCAACTTTGTATGGGATATGGTCCTCTTGGTAGGATCAGCTCTCCTCAATTACCTAACGGCTTTTTATTGGCAGTTGCGACTCTTTCAGTCGTCAGTCCATTTCAAGGCGACCCTTCAGGGACAAGCTTTTCGTAAGCTAGTAGCTATGCGGCGTCCGTTTTTTGAGAAATTCCGTTCAGGGGACCTCTTGACGCGCTTTACGACAGATGTGGATGGGATGGCTGATATGGCGGGTTACGGGATGATGGTGCTCCTGTTTGGCGGTGGCTTGTTTGCCTTTATTATTCCGACCATGTTTTTCATTTCTTGGCAATTAACCTTGATTTCCTTTATTCCTATGATCTTCCTCGTCGTCTCGACCTATTTTTTGAGTAGAAAGCAGGAGGAGTATGTTGAGCAAAACCGGGAAGCGGTCGCTCAGTTGAACGATGAAGTCTTGGAGTCCATCGAGGGGATCCGTGTCATGCGGGCCTATAGTAGACGGGACCAGCAGGTCAAACAGTTTCAGAAAAAAACAGCCAGTCTCTCCAAAACAGGGGACAAGATTGCTTCTATCCAGTACTCTTTTGGACCTTTAGCCCTGTTGTTTATTGGATTCTCGACAGTCTTGCTCCTGCTATTTGGAGGCCAGTCCCTGGCAAGCGGGCAGTTGAGCCTTGGCAAGTTATTGGCTTTACAGCTGTATTTGGTCTTTTTAATTGAGCCTATGTGGATGATGGCAGACTTGATCTTGGTCTACCAGACAGGTCAAATGTCCTATAAAAAATTAAAAGAAGTGATTGATGAAACGGATGATCTGGAGCCAGATGGTCCTCACTACTTAGAGCAGATTGATTTGGTGCAGTTTAAGGACTATTCTTTCAGCTATCCTAGTGCTGAGCGAAAGAGCCTGTCAGGCATTGATTGGACCATTCAGAAAGGACAGACGGTTGGAATTGTTGGTCGTACTGGAGCAGGAAAGACTACCCTTGTTCGACAATTCTTGCGGCAGTACCCAGTTGGTGAGGGAGAGTTTTTGATCAACCAGCAACCGATCGTGGACTACAACCGACACTCGATTGAAGAAAAAATTGGTTATGTTTCCCAAGAACATATTTTATTCTCCAAGTCTATCCGTGAGAATATAGCGCTTGGTAAAAAAGGAGCCAGCCAAGAAGACTTGGTGGAAGCGATAGCCCAAGCTGCTTTTGCGGATGATCTCGAGCGGATGTCTCAGGGAATGGACACCCTGATCGGTGAGAAAGGGGTCTCTGTATCAGGAGGTCAAAAACAACGGATCTCCCTGGCGCGTGCATTCTTAAGAGATGCTGAGCTCTTGCTGTTAGATGATTCCCTTTCGGCAGTAGATGCTAAGACTGAACAGGCCATTATTGATACGATTCAAAAGGAACGAAAAGACAAGACGACCATTATTGTTTCTCATCGCTTGTCTGCTGTTCATCAGGCGGATTGGATCATCGTCTTGGATCAAGGTCGTATTGTAGAAGAAGGCAGAGCTAGTGATTTATTGGCTCAAGAGGGCTGGTATTATGAACAATACCAACGGCAACAAAAACAGGAAGGAGAATAATATGAAAGTTTTGAAACGATTATTATCGAGGATCACACTTTATCCAACTGTCTTTCTTGCTGGCTTTATTTGCCTCTTGCTAGCCACTATTTTTTCTGAATTGTCACCCTTTCTTCTCCAAAAGATGATCGATGGACCTTTGACTGCACTGACCCACGGTGGCGGGCAAGGGGACTTGCTTCAGATGGGAGGCTTTTATCTCTTGGTCTTGAGCCTGGGGCAGCTGATTAGCTACATGGGCAATCGGATCTTGCTACATGGAAGTAATCAAGTAACCGCTAGTCTGAGAGATCAAGCCTTTCAAGTCATGCAAGGGCTGCCTATTTCTTATTTTGATGATAAGCCGGCTGGGAAGATCGCGACAAGAATTGTCAATGATACGGAGACCTTGCGGACCCAGTTTTATAACTCTTGTATGATTTTAGTCATCTACTTGGTGCGTTTCCTCTTTATCCTAGGGATTCTCTTTTACCTGAGTCCTATGATGGGCCTTCTCTTGTGTTTGGTCTTTCCGATTTTTTATGGGATCCAGTATCTCTACAAGGTCATGACGGACCAGCCTATGAAGGATTTCTTTGATGCGAGAAGCGAGGTCAATACCCAGGTCAATGAACTCTTGCATGGTGCCAGTATGATTCAACTCTATCATCAAGAGCCTGGTGTGGTGGATGAGTTTGAAGCCACTACTCAGAAGATGCTAGGAGCTAATGATCGAATCCTCTTAGCCGATTCCATTGCTTCTTGGACCTTGACGGAATTGCTCAAGTTTTTAGTGATTGCAGGCATTTTGACTATCGCTGGGATTTCTTTCCTAGAGGGTAATATCGGTGTGACGGCTGGTTTCTTATTTATCAATATTAACTATGTGATTAATCTATTTGATCTCATGGCCAATCTTAGTCGTCAATTTCCGAATATTCGGCGATCCTTAGAAACGGGGAGTCGCGTCCTTGCTTTCTTAGACCAACCGTTAGAGGCCGATGGTGCATCGGAACTGAAGATAGAAAAGGCAGAAGTCGTGTTTGACGACGTTCAATTTGCTTATGAAGAAGGCAAGCCAGTTCTGCAGGATATTGCCTTTCAGGCTAGTCCTGGGGAAACCATCGCTCTTGTGGGCCATACTGGATCGGGTAAGTCTTCGATTATGAATCTGCTCTATCGTTTTTATGATCCTCAAGAAGGAGCGATTTTGATCGATGGTCAAGATATTCGCCAAGTCTCTCGTGAGAGCCTACGAAGCCATATGGGGATTGTCCTACAGGATCCTTATCTATTTACAGGAACCATTGCTAGTAATGTGGCCATGAGTCAGGATCACATTGATCGGGAGGCGGTCCAAGATGCCTTGAAAAAAGTCGGGGCTTGGCCCTTTGTAGAGCGTCTTGAAAAGGGAATCGACCATCCAGTCGTAGAAAAAGGATCCGCCTTTTCAAGTGGTGAGCGCCAATTGATTTCCTTTGCGCGGACGCTCTATATGAATCCGCAAATTCTGATTTTGGATGAGGCAACCTCTCACATCGATACGGAAACAGAAGAAATCATCCAGAAGGCTATGGCAGTCCTGCAAAAGGGACGGACCACCTTTATCATTGCCCATCGCTTGTCCACTATCCAAGATGCGGATCAGATCTTAGTCTTATCTGAAGGACGCATTGTGGAGCGTGGTAGACACGAGGAACTGGTTGCACAAGGCGGGATCTATGCCCAGATGAATGCCATCCAGCAAACAGTGGTGTAAGATTGTCCTGCAAAGAAAAAGATTGAAAACCAGCCTGTATCTAGTATATAGGCTGGTTTTTGTGATATAATAAAGTGATAGTAGTGAGGTGATCCAGATGTATATTGAAATGGTAGATGAGACTGGTCAAGTCTCTGACGAAATTTTAAAACAAACGCAAGAAATTTTAGAATTTGCTGCTAAAAAAATTGGGAAAGAAGACAAGGAAATGGCTGTGACTTTTGTAACCAATGAACGCAGTCATGAACTAAATCTTGAATACCGTGATACGGATCGTCCGACGGATGTCATCAGTTTAGAATACAAGCCAGAGATGGAGATTTCTTTTGACGAGGAAGACCTTGCAGAAAATCCAGAATTGGCAGAGATGATGGCTGAATTCGATACCTATATTGGTGAGCTCTTTATTTCAATTGATAAGGCGCGTGAGCAAGCCGAAGAATATGGCCACAGTTTTGAGCGCGAAATGGGATTTTTAGCAGTGCATGGTTTTCTTCACATTAATGGCTATGATCATTATACGCCGGAAGAAGAAAAGGAAATGTTTGGCTTACAGGAAGAGATTTTGACAGCCTATGGACTCACAAGACAATAAGCGAAAATGGAAAAATCGGGACTTTATTTCCAGTTTGGAGTTTGCGATAACAGGAATTTTCACGGCGATCAAAGAAGAGCGCAATATGCGCAAACATGCCTTATCAGCCCTTGTAGCAATTCTTGCTGGTTTGGTATTTAGGATTTCTGCAACGGAGTGGCTCTTTTTGTTGCTCAGCATCACCTTGGTGATTGCTTTTGAAATTATGAATTCAGCCATTGAAAATGTGGTGGATCTAGCTAGTAACTACCATTTCTCCATGTTGGCAAAGAATGCCAAAGACATGGCGGCTGGAGCAGTCCTCGTCGTATCAGGCTTTGCCCTACTAACAGGACTGGTGATTTTTGTGCCCAAATTCTGGGCCTTGGTATTTGGATAAGAGGGAGTATGCCCTCGTGAAAGGATATTATGACATTTAAATCAGGCTTTGTAGCCATTTTAGGACGTCCCAATGTTGGGAAGTCAACTTTTTTGAACCACGTCATGGGGCAAAAAATTGCCATCATGAGTGACAAAGCGCAGACAACGCGCAATAAGATTATGGGGATTTATACGACGGATAAGGAACAGATCGTCTTTATCGATACCCCAGGGATTCACAAACCCAAGACAGCCCTTGGAGACTTCATGGTGGAGTCGGCCTATAGTACCCTTCGAGAAGTCGATACCGTTCTCTTTATGGTGCCAGCAGACGAGCCACGTGGGAAAGGCGATGACATGATCATCGAACGCCTCAAGGCTGCTAAGGTGCCGGTTATTCTTGTGGTCAATAAGATCGACAAGGTGCACCCTGACCAACTCTTGGCGCAAATCGATGACTTCCGTAGTCAGATGGAGTTCAAGGAAATCGTGCCGATTTCAGCCCTTCAAGGAAACAATATTTCGCGTTTGATTGACATTTTGAGCGAAAACTTGGAAGAAGGTTTCCAATATTTCCCTGCTGACCAAATCACTGACCATCCAGAGCGCTTCTTGGTCTCTGAAATGATCCGCGAGAAGGTCTTGCACTTAACGCGGGAAGAAATTCCCCACTCTGTTGCAGTAGTTGTGGATTCTATGAAGCGGGATGAAGAGACAGATAAGGTCCATATCCGAGCAACCATCATGGTCGAGCGCGATAGCCAAAAAGGTATTGTCATCGGAAAAGGCGGCGCCATGCTCAAGAAGATCGGAACCCTTGCGCGTAAGGATATTGAGCTCATGCTAGGGGACAAGGTCTTCCTAGAAACATGGGTCAAGGTCAAGAAAAATTGGCGGGATAAGAAATTGGATCTTGCCGATTTCGGATACAACGAAAAAGAATATTAAGAAGAGGTGGGCAGAAGCCTGCTTCTTGTTTTTAGAGAAGGAGAAGCTATGCCTGAATTACCAGAAGTAGAGACCGTTCGACGAGGTCTTGAGAAATTAATTCTTGGGAAAACCATCCAGTCAGTGGAAGTAAAGTATCCAAAGATGATTCAGACGGATCTGGATGCTTTTCGACAAGATCTCCCAGGTCAAGAAATTCGGGCCATGGGGCGCCGCGGGAAATACCTTTTGTTTTATCTGACGGATCTGGTCATCATCTCGCATTTGCGGATGGAAGGCAAGTATTTCTTTTATCCAGACGAAGTTCCTCTTCGCAAGCATGCCCATGTCTTTCTTCATTTTACAGATGGTAGCACCCTGGTCTATGAGGATGTCCGCAAGTTTGGGACCATGGAAGTCCTAGTACCTGTGCTTGTCGACAGCTATTTTTTGGCGAAAAAGATTGGTCCAGAGCCGACAGAAGCGGATTTTAAAGAACCGGCCTTCCAAGTAGCTCTTAAAAAATCAAAGAAACCCATTAAATCAGCTCTTTTAGACCAAAAATTAGTGGCTGGTCTGGGCAATATCTATGTGGATGAGGTCCTTTATCGAGCCAAGGTTCATCCAGCCCGTTTGGGTCAAAGCTTGACTGCTAGAGAAGCTAAAGCAATCCGCAAAGAAACGATTGCCGTGCTTGCTCAGGCTGTTGAAAAGGGTGGCTCCACCATTCGCTCCTACAGCAATGCTTTTGGAGAAGATGGCACCATGCAGGAAGAACACCAGGTCTATGGGAAAACAGGCCAGCCTTGTTTGCGCTGCGGGACACCGATTGAGAAAATCCAGCTGGGGGGACGCGGAACCCATTTTTGCCCCCACTGCCAAAAGGAGAACTAGATGGCGAGAATCATCGGATTAACAGGAGGGATTGCTTCAGGAAAGTCCACTGTCACCTCCTATCTGAGAGAAAAAGGGTATCCTGTCATTGATGCGGATCAAGTGGTTCATGATTTGCAGGCACCAGGTGGAGAACTCTACCGTGTCCTAGTGGATCATTTTGGTAAAGAGATCCTTACCAAAGAAGGAGAGCTGGATCGCCTAGCTTTGGGTCAGCGGATCTTTTCAGACCCTAGTGAACGAGACTGGTCCAATCGCGTCCAAGGCAGGCTTATTCGTGAGGCTCTAGCTGAGGTAAGAGACAGACAAGCTGCACAATCCGATCTCTTTTTTATGGATATTCCTCTCTTAATCGAGCAGCACTATGACGAGTGGTTTGAATCTGTCTGGTTGGTAGCTGTATCAAAAGAAACCCAGCTCAAGCGCCTGATGGAACGCAACCACTTATCAGAACTGCAGGCCCAAGAACGCATCGCGTCTCAAATGCCGCTAGATGAAAAAAGAGCCCATGCAGATCTGGTCTTAGACAATAATGGCGATCTTGCTGCCCTCTATGTCCAATTAGATGCAGCCCTAAAACAATTAGAAAGAAGATGATTTTATCACAAGAGAAATCAATTGGCGTAAAAATCTATATATTGCCTGGATCGGGTGCTTTTTCATCGGAGCCAGCCTTTCTTTAGTCGTTCCTTTTATGGCCCTCTTTGTGGAAGAGTTGGGTGTTACGGGCAAGGCTGTTCCCTTTTATGCTGGGATTGCCGTCGCAAGTTCTTCTGTAACTTCTGCGATCATGTCTCCCATCTGGGGGAGCTTAGCCGACCGCTATGGTCGAAAACCTATGATGCTTAGAGCTTCTATTGCCATGACGCTGACCATGGGAGGGATTGCCTTTGTCCCGTCCGTCTTTTGGCTCTTGGTCCTGCGCTTGCTCAATGGGGTTTTTTCAGGCTTTGTCCCCAATAGTACAGCCCTGATTGCTAGTCAAGTTCCCAAGGACCAATCTGGCTATGCCCTAGGGACCTTGTCGACCGGTGTCGTGGCTGGAACCTTGATGGGCCCTTTGATTGGGGGACTCATTGCTGAAAATCTGGGAATGCGCAATGTCTTTCTCTTGGTCGGCTTCTTCTTATTTTTGGTTTCCCTCTTAACCTTCTGGGGCATCGAGGAAGACTATGAGCCCCTTCCAAAAGAAGAACAAAAATCCAGTTGGCAGTTGCTCAAGTCCATTCAGCAGAAGGATATTCTCTTGGGCCTCTTTTTGACCAGCATGACCATTCAAATGATCGCCCAATCTATTTCTCCGATCCTGCCTCTTTATGTGCGAGCTTTGGGACAAAGAGATAACCTGATCTTTGTATCGGGGATGATTGTTTCGGCTATGGGAGTCTCTAGTATGCTCTTTTCAGGTTGGATGGGAAAACTCGGAGACCGAATTGGGAATCACCGGCTCTTATTAATCGCCCTTCTTTATAGTGGCTGTCTCTATATCCTTTGTGCCCAAGCGCAAACACCCCTGCAATTAGGAATCTTACGCTTCCTTTTTGGGATTGGGACTGGTGCCCTTTTACCAGGAGTTTCTGCTTTGTTAAATCGCTTAACCCCTCCTGAAGGAATCTCTCGGATCTTTAGCTACAACCAGCTCTTTTACTACTTAGGTGGCGTGTTAGGGCCAATGATGGGATCGAGTATTTTCATGCATTTTGGCTATCATTGGGTTTTTTACGGCACAGCCCTCTTAGCCTTTACCGATTTGATGTTCCTCTTATTCTTATTTAGAAAGTATTTGAAAGTGAGAGACGTACGTGCGAATTAAAGTTCAATTGACCTGCACAAGCTGTGGGAGTCAGAATTATTTGACCAGTAAAAATACCAAAACCCATCCCGAAAAGATCGAGGTCTTGAAGTATTGTCCCAAGGAAAGAAAAGTAACCTTACATATTGAATCAAAATGATTTTCATGGTATAATAGTGAGGATTTTAAGGAGTTTTGAATATGAGCGGAGCATTAACAACTATTTTACTAGTATTATCAGTATTGATTATTATCGCAATTTTTATGCAACCAACAAAAAACCAATCGAGCAATGTCTTTGACGCAAGCTCAAATGACTTGTTTGAACGTTCAAAAGCGCGCGGGTTTGAAGCCGTGATGCAGCGTTTAACAGCTATTATGATCTTCTTTTGGTTATTGATCGCGATGATCTTAATGGTACTTTCTAGTAGATAAGATAGGCTCAGACAATGTCTTTGCCTATTTTTATTTTGTAAAACAAAGACACAAGTAGATAGAAAAAAGGAGGCTGGATAACCAGCAAATAAATCAATGAAAACAAGTATTAAAGAATATTTACAAGAGCATGACAAAGCCCAGATCAATGATCTGGCAGCAGCTCTAGGAAAGGAAGGGTCTAAGGATTTCCGTGACTTGGTCAAAACCATCTCTCTGATGGAACGCCGCCATGAGTTGAAATTCGAAGATGATGGCTCTCTTCGTTTGGCTCAAAAGAAGGCCCCAGCTATTACCCTCAAGGGGATCTTTCATGCGCATAAAAATGGCTTTGGCTTTGTCAGTTTAGAAGGTGAAGAAGAGGACCTCTTTGTTGGTCGAAATGATGTCAATCACGCTATCGATGGGGACACCGTTGAGATCGTCATTACCAAGGTAGCAGACCGAAACAAGGGAACGGCAGCAGAAGCTAAGATTATTGATGTCTTGGAGCATAGCATTAAAACGGTAGTTGGACAAATCGTTCTGGATGAGGAAAAGCCTAAATATGCCGGCTACATTCGTTCGAAAAATCAAAAGATCAGCCAGCTGATCTATGTGAAGAAGCCAGCCATCCAATTGGAAGGGACCGAAATCCTCAAGGTCGAAATTGATCAATACCCGAGCCGCAAGCACAATTATTTTGTGGCGACTGTGCGGGATGTGGTCGGTCATGTAACCGATCCAGGAATCGATGTCTTGGAAGTGTTAGAATCCATGGACATTGTCTCAGAATTTCCAGAAGAAGTGCTGAAAGAGGCTGAGAATGTTCCAGATGCACCATCTAAAAAGGATTTAGAGGGACGCTTGGATCTGCGAGAGGAGATCACCTTTACCATTGATGGGGCAGATGCCAAAGACTTGGACGATGCGGTCCATATCAAGCCATTGAAGAACGGTAATTTTGAGCTGGGTGTTCACATCGCAGATGTTTCTTATTACGTTAAGGAAGGTTCAGCACTCGACAAGGAAGCTCTAAATCGGGCGACTTCTGTCTATGTGACCGACCGAGTTGTACCCATGTTGCCAGAGCGTCTCTCCAATGGGATCTGTTCTTTGAATCCGAATGTGGACCGCCTGACCCAGTCTGCCATCATGGAGATTGATCCACATGGCAAGGTCGTCAAGCATACCATTACCCAAACAGTGATCAATACAACCTTCCGAATGACCTATAGCGACGTCAATGATATCTTAGCAGGCGACGAAGAAAAGGCTCAAACCTTTAAGAAAATTGTCCCAAGTATTCATCAAATGGCCACCTTGCATGGTATTTTAGAGAGCATGCGGATTCGTCGCGGAGCCCTCAATTTTGATACCAATGAAGCTAAAATTCTGGTCAATAAAGAAGGAAAACCGGTCGATATTGTCCTTCGCCAAAGAGGAATTGCCGAGCGGATGATCGAGTCCTTTATGCTGATTGCCAATGAAACAGTGGCGGAGCACTTTACGCGACTGAAACTGCCGTTCATCTACCGGATCCACGAAGATCCAAAAGCAGAAAAAGTACAGAAGTTTATCGATTATGCTTCTAGCTTTGGGATCCAGATCTACGGAACGGCTAGTGAGATGAGCCAAGAAGCCCTGCAAGAAATTATGCGCAAGGTAGAAGGAGAACCGTATGCAGATGTCCTTTCAATGATGTTGTTGCGCTCGATGCAACAGGCTCGCTACTCAGAACACAACCATGGCCACTATGGGCTTGCTGCTGAGTATTATACCCACTTTACCAGTCCCATCCGTCGGTATCCGGACCTGATGGTTCATCGAATGGTGCGCGAATACGGGAAATCCCAAGAAATGGCTGAACACTTTGAACAAGTCCTTCCAGACATTGCCAGCCAATCCTCTAGTCGGGAACGCCGAGCTATTGATGCGGAGCGCGAAGTAGAAGCCATGAAGAAGGCTGAATACATGGAAGACTTTGTTGGGGAAGAGTATGATGCCGTGGTTTCCAGTGTGGTAAAATTTGGCCTCTTTGTGGAGTTGCCAAATACGGTTGAAGGCTTGATCCATATTACCAATCTCCCTGAATTCTACTATTTTAATGAACGGGATCTAACCCTTCGCGGAGAAAAATCAGGAGTGACCTTCCGTGTCGGTCAGCAAATCCGGATCAAGGTAGAAAGAGCCGACAAGATGACAGGAGAGATTGATTTCTCTTATATTCCAAGTGAATGGGATGTCGTCGAAAAAGGTCTCAAGTCTAAAGGACGTGACCGAGATGGCAATCGTAGAGATCGCAGACGCAAGGACAAAAAAGTTTCTAAGGGATCAACTGCTAGAAAAGATGACAAGCGGAAAGATTCTTCCTCTAAATCCAAAAAGAAAAAAGGGAAGAAACCATTTTACAAGGAAGTAGCAAAGAAAGGAGCCAAACATGGCAAAGGGCGAAGGAAAGGTAGTCGCGCAAAATAAAAAGGCGAGACATGACTACACCATCGTGGATACGATTGAAGCAGGGATGGTGCTGACGGGGACAGAGATCAAAAGTGTCCGTGCGGCACGCATTAACTTGAAAGATGGCTTTGCACAAGTAAAAAATGGCGAAGTTTGGCTTAGCAATGTCCACATTGCCCCTTATGAGGAAGGCAATATCTGGAACCAAGATCCAGACCGTCGTCGCAAGCTCCTTCTTCATAAAAAGCAAATCCAAAAGCTGGACCAAGACACCAAAGGGACCGGAATGACCTTGGTGCCTTTGAAGGTCTATCTCAAGGACGGCTATGCCAAATTGCTTTTGGGACTCGCTAAAGGGAAACATGATTATGACAAGCGTGAATCCATCAAGCGTCGGGAACAAAACCGGGACATCGCACGGGTCATGAAACAATACAATACACGTTAAAGAAAAAGACAGTTTTGAAACTTGTTTCAGATCTGTCTTTTTTCTTGGAGATGGGCTCTCCTTTTTCCAACTTGTAAAAAGGAATTTTTTTCTGTATGATAAGGGTACAGAAAGAAAAAGGAGAAGCAGCATGACACAAAAATTGATTGCTTACAAGCGCATGCCTATCTGGACCAAGGATACCATGCCAGAAGCTCTTCAAAGAAAGCACAATACCAAGGTAGGAACCTGGGGAAAGATTACTGTTTTAAAGGGTCAGTTACGATTTATTGAATTGACCGAAGAGGGGGAAGAAATTGCGAGCCACCTCTTTGAAGCAGGAGCAGAGAACCCCATGGCCGAGCCCCAGGCCTGGCATCGTGTCGAAGCGGCGACTGACGATGTGGAGTGGTACCTAGAATTTTACTGTGAGCCAAAAGACTATTTCCCCAAAAAATACAACACCAATCCTGTCCATTCAGAAGTGCTAGAAGCAGTGGGAATTGTCCCAGCTGGAAAGGCGCTGGATCTAGGATGCGGGCAAGGCCGCAACGCCCTCTTTTTGGCCCAACATGGCTTTGACGTGACAGCAGTGGATCAAAATGAACTGGCTCTTGAGATCTTACAAAGTATTGTCGCTGAGGAAGATCTAGAGATGCCAGTGGGACTCTATGATATCAATGCTGCAGCTCTTACCCAAAACTATGACTTCATCATATCGACTGTGGTCCTCATGTTTTTAGAGGCTGATCGGATTCCAGCGATTATCCGCAATATGCAAGAGCATACCAATCCAGGTGGTTACAATCTCATTGTCTGTGCTATGGATACGGAAGATTATCCTTGCCAGATGCCCTTCTCGTTCACCTTTAAAGAAGGAGAATTGGCGGAGTATTACAAGGATTGGGAATTGGTCAAATACAATGAAAATCCTGGCCATCTCCATCGTCGAGATGAGAATGGCCATCGGATTCAACTTCGATTTGCAACCATGTTGGCAAAGAAAAAATAGAGAAAAAGCAGGATCCTAGCATCCTGCTTTTTTGCTTTCTACAAACAAGTTGAACAAGGTGATCTATATGTTGTTCATTTGCCAAAAAGAAAAAACCTTCTCCATAAAGGTAGGAAAAGGTTGGGGAATTTAGTTCCAGTTAGCAAAGTCGCAGACGCTAAGAATGATCGTCCCGATTTCGATTGGCTCTTCCTTGGCACCAGATTCTAACCAGGTCACAATCACAGATTCGATTGTAGCGATGAAAATTTCTAGACCATACTTGTATGGAACTTGAAAGTCTGAAATGATGTGTTCTTTCGCATGGGGAGTATCGTCTAATGCATGGAGGGTAAAACTTCTTATTAGTTTACGGAAGTCCGAGCAGCAGGATTGGGACAAGGCATAAATAAAATCATAATTCTCTTTAATAGCAGTCAAGACATTGAGAAAGTTTACCTTGACAGGGCTTCCTTCAACGAAGAGGCTATCCAATTCTTGCATCATGTCCATTTTCATTTGCTCAAACATGTCGTATTTATCGACATAGTGCAAGTAGAAGGTCCCGCGGTTAATCCCAGCGGTTTCAGTTAATTGTCGAATAGTGATGCTTTCAAAAGGTTGTTGCAAGAGGAGTTTTGAGAGCGCATTTCGTAAGTCTGACTTGGTTGTTGTTTGTCTTTGGCGTACCATATGTTCCTTTCTGTAGTTGTATAAATTTATTCTTATTTATTTGACGTTAAAATAATTTATATGTTAAATAATTTCACGACACTAACAAAGAGCATTATACTCCAAAAGAATAAATTAGACAACAATTCTCATTTTTGTACAGATAACGGAAAGTGTACAAAAATTTTATAAGTTTATGAATGACGGGCACTGGCAAGATTTTGTGAAAACCTCACAACAATTAGTGATTTAAAATAATTCCCTCCTAAAAAAATGGTCAGGAAATTTTTAGGAAAAGGAGGAACAAGATGAAGGGACGAATAAAGAAACCAGCACCGTTTAAGTGCTGGTTTCTTTATTTGATAAAAGTTGTCACGATCAGATTGAAATTTAAGATAGTTAAGACAATCGCAACGAGATAACCTAAGAAAGTATTCCATTTCGCATTGACATGTTCTCCCATGATTTCCTTGTTGGAGGTGAAATAAACCAGAGGGAAGATGGAGAATGGAAGAGCCGCTGATAGGAAGACTTGAGAGTAGACTAGAAGGTCGTCGAGGACATGTTCCTGATCTCCAAATAAGATCGCAACGATGATGACAGGAAGAAGGGCAATGATCCGAGTCATGAGACGAACGACCCATTGTGGCAGGCGGAATCTCAAGAAACCTTCCATAACGATTTGACCGGTTAGGGTCCCAGTAATGGTTGAATTTTGACCACTGGCTAACAAAGCGATGGCAAAGAGGGTAGACAAGAAGGGACTAGCGATAGCACCGGCAATATGATTATCTTTGAGGGCATTATACATGCTAGAAAAAGCACCGATCTTATCTCCGTGACCAAAGAAGAGGGCCGCTCCAAGAATCAAGAGGAGGGAGTTGACGACGAAGGCCAAGCTCAATTCAATATTTGAATCCCAGGTCATAAAGCGCACTGCCCGTTTGATATCTGCTGAATCTTTGTAGTCCACCTTTCGCGTTTGTGAAATGGAAGAGTGGAGATAGAGGTTGTGAGGCATTACGGTTGCCCCGATGATTCCAAGCGCCAAGGTTAAGGCTTCATTTCCTTTTGGAAGTCCAATTCCTAGCACCTCTTTTTGAGGGAGGAAGCCAGCGAAGATTCCTCCGATATCTGGTTTCGATAGGAATACCAGATAGCCGAAAATTGCAAGGATCGTGAGGATCAAGGTTGAAACGATGGCCTCGATCTTTCGAAATCCTAGATGCATGAGCCCCAATAAGAGGAAGACATCAAAGATGGTGATCAGAATGGAAAAAAGCAAGGGCCAGCCAAAAAGAAGGTGGAGGGCAATCCCTGATCCGATGACTTCTGCTAAATCTGTCGCCATCAGGGCAAGCTCGATCACAATCCAAAGGGTATAGCGAAGCCATTTTGGCAAGTGATGGGCGGTTGTTTGGGCCAGGTCCTTACGATGGACAATTCCTAGTTTACCAGCCATTTGTTGCAACTGCATGGCGATTAAAGAGGAGAGAAGAACCACTGATAAGAGGAGGTAGCGGTATTGTGCCCCTCCGACCACACTGGTAATCCAGTTTCCCGGGTCCATATAGCCGACAGCTACCAGACTTCCTGGTCCTGAAAAGAGTAGAAGAGTCTTCCAAAAGGGGATGCCTTTTGGCACGTCAATAGACTGGTTGATTTCTTGAAGAGATTTCCTTTCAAACTGTTGTAAACTCATGATGAGCCTTCTTTCTAAGAATAAATCAAATTTCTCTCTAATTATAGCATAAAATTTATAATAGTTCATGATAATGAGGAAGAATCACTATTGGTGATGCCTCGATTTCTTTGTAATCTATACGAAAAGGACTATAATATAGATAGGAAATAGGAGGGAGGAGAGAAAAAATGGCCTACATCGAAATGCAGCACTGTTACAAGCGATACACTAGTGGAGAAACGGAGATTCTCGCTAATCAGGATGTTTCTTTTGAGATTGAAAAAGGCGAATTGGTCATTATTTTAGGGGCGTCAGGAGCTGGAAAATCAACAGTTCTCAATATCTTAGGAGGGATGGACACGAATGACGAAGGACAGGTCCTGATTGATGGGGTGGATATTTCTAAGCTCAATTCCCATCAACGAACGGATTATCGACGAGATGACGTTGGCTTTGTCTTTCAATTTTATAATTTAGTAGCCAATCTGACAGCCAAGGAAAATGTCGAATTGGCTTCAGAAATCGTCTCTGATGCCTTGGATCCGGAAGCCGTTTTAAGAGAAGTAGGACTTGGCAATCGTCTTGATAATTTTCCTGCCCAATTGTCAGGTGGAGAGCAACAACGGGTGGCGATTGCTCGGGCAGTGGCGAAAAACCCTAAAATTCTCCTTTGCGATGAGCCTACAGGAGCCTTAGACTACCAGACAGGTAAGCAAGTATTGGGGATTTTACAGGCCATGTCTCGTAAAAAGGGAGCGACGGTCATCATCGTAACCCATAATGCTGCTTTAGCCCCGATTGCAGACCGTGTGATTCGCATGCATGATGCCAAGGTCAAGTCGGTAGAAATCAATGAGCTTCCTCAAGATATTGCTACACTAGAGTATTAGAAGAGGTGCTAGCATGAAACGAAAAGTCTATTGGAAGGATCTGTTTGCTTCTTTTACACATTCAAAAGGACGTTTTCTCTCCATCTTAACCTTGATGTTGTTGGGAAGCTTGGCCTTGGTAGGCTTAAAGGTGACTACTCCAAATATGCATCGAACGGCTAACCAGTTTATTCAGCAACAAAAGATGCTAGATCTTGCTGTCATGGGGGACTTGGGATTAGACCAGGTAGACCAAGAGGAGCTTTTAGGACTCAAAGGGACGCGTGTCGAATTTGGTTCACTGCTGGATCTGACGTTGAAAGGAACAGGAAAGGCAATCCGACTTTTTTCTCCCCCAAAGAGTCTCTCTTCTTTTCGTGTGACCAAGGGGCGTCTGCCTCAAAAAGAAGGGGAATTGGCCCTAGCGAGTTTTTGGGAGGATCGTTATCGATTAGGGGATACCCTCACACTTGAAGAAAAGGCGGGAACTAGGTCTAGTTTAAAGCAAAAGCAATTCACCATTGTTGGCTTTGTTCAATCCTCTGAGATGTGGTCTCAAAAGAATTTAGGCACTGCCATGAGTGGCAGTGGGAATCTGGATGCCTATGCTCTGGTTTCAAAAGAGGTCTTTACGACTAAACTCCCTGTGATGGCGCGGATCCAGTTTGATGATCTGAGATCTTTGGATTCTTTTTCGCAAGCCTACCAAAAACGGCTAGAAGATCACCAAGAAGAGTTAGAAAAACTTCTGAAAGACAATGGAAAGGCTCGCTATCAAAGACTCAAGAAGGAGGCGGATGGGCAGATCCAAAAAGGCCAGAAAGAACTCAGTCGTGCCAAGGAAACATTACAGTCAGCCAAGAATCAGATCGATCAGGCTCAAAAGCAATTAGACTTGCAGGAGACGCAGCTCAGTAAACTAGCTCCATTTCTGCCAGCTAAAGAGCGAGTAGCCAGTCAAGAAAAAATCCATCAAGCTAAAGAACAACTGGATCAGAAAAAGAAGGACTGGACTGCAGGTGAAAAGGAACTTGCAAAAAAAGAGGAGGAGCTAAAAAAAGCCAAAACCGAGCGAGATCAGCTGGAAATTCCAACTTATCATGTTTATGATCGCAAGACCATGCCAGGCGGACAAGGTTACCTGATGTATAGCAATGCTAGTAGCAGTATCTCTGCTATCGGAAATATTTTTCCGGTCGTTCTTTATCTGGTAGCAGCCATGGTGACCTTCACCACGATGACGCGCTTTGTCGATGAAGAGCGGACCAATGCAGGCGTTTTTAAGGCGTTGGGCTATCGAACCAAGGACATCATTCTCAAATTTGTCCTCTATGGATTCTTTGCTGGTACGATTGGAACCCTTCTAGGAAGCTTGTTGGGGCATTATTTCCTATCGGGAATCATCTCCAACATTATTACGCAAGGGATGGTTATAGGAGAGAGCAGAGAGTATTTTTATAGGGATATTACTCTGATTGCTCTTGGACTGTCTTTCGTCGCGAGTGTGCTTCCAGCTTACTGGGTTGCTCGTAAGGAATTAAAAGAAGAAGCCAATCTTTTATTACTGCCCAAACCACCAGTATCCGGTTCGAAAATTTTTCTGGAGCGTGTCCATTTTATTTGGAAGCGTCTGAATTTCACGCACAAGGTTACTGCTCGCAATCTCTTTCGTTACAAACAAAGGATGCTGATGACCATTTTTGGAGTGGCGGGTTCTGTTGCTCTTCTCTTTGCAGGGCTAGGGATTCAATCTTCTGTAGGAAGTGTTTCCAAACGCCAATTTCAAGAGATCCTATCTTATGAGTTGATTGTAGCCAAAAAAACGAATGCCTCCTACCAAGAAAGCAAAGAACTAACCAATCGTCTGGCAAAATCAGACATCAAGGATTATCGATTGATTTATAGTAAGGTCATCGAAGCTTCTTTAAAGGGTGGACGCGACAAGCAGACCATTACGATGATGGTTACAAATCGTGCAGATTTTTCTCCCTTTGTCAGCTTGCGTTCTCTCAAGCAAGGAGAGCCCTTGTCTCTCAAGAAAGGGGTTATCATCAGTAGTAAACTAGCACAACTAGCCCGGGTTACAGTCGGTGATCGACTGACCTTAGATGGTCATACTTTTACGGTAGCAGGAATCACTGAAAATTATGTAGGCCATTTTGTCTATATGGATCAGGCAAGTTACCAAAAAATCTACGGAAAGCGGACTTCAGCAAATAGCTATTTGCTGCAGTTGAAAAATCCTTCTACACGACAAGTGCAGGCTGTTAGTCGGGATATGATGAATCTTGCAGCTGTGAAGGCGGTTAGTCAGAACGCTTCGATGATTTCCCTCTTTAACTCAGTTGCCAAATCTTTGGACACCACTATGATGATTCTAGTAGTCGTATCGATCTTGCTAGCTATCGTGATCTTGTATAATTTAACCAATATCAATGTGGCAGAGCGGATCCGTGAATTATCGACCATTAAGGTCTTAGGATTCCATAATAAGGAAGTGACGCTCTATATTTACCGCGAAACCATCTTATTGTCTATCATAGGGATCCTCATGGGATTAGTGGGTGGTTATTATCTTCATCAATTCCTCATTGCAATGATTGCACCAGATGCCATTCTCTTTTACCCTAAAGTGGGACTTAGCGTTTTTCTCTTTCCTGTCGGAGGAATGCTCCTTCTCTTGCTCCTGTTAGGAATTTATGTTGACCATTATCTCCGAAAAGTAGACATGCTCGAAGCTCTCAAATCAGTAGACTAAGATACAAAGAGTTGGAGGCGTGTTCGTTTATAAGATACAAAGCCCGTGGCTGATATCGTCCAATAAAGATCTCTATCCTTATTTTTCATTTCTGGTAGCATGGAATGTTCATAAAACTTTCACCTTTGGGTGGAAGTTTTTCTTCTCTTTGTTATAATGGAGAGAAGGAGAAGATCATGACTAAAATTGCTTTACTTTCAGATATTCATGGAAATACGACAGCATTGGAAGCTGTCCTAGAGGATAGTCGAAAAGCCAAGGTGGATGAATATTGGCTCTTGGGAGATAGTTTGATGCCGGGGACAGGGAGACGGGCCCTCTTGGAGCTGTTAGAGGAGCTACCGATTACGGTCAAAGTCCTTGGAAACTGGGAAGATAGTCTTTGGCGGGCTATGAGGGGGATGTTGGATGAGACCAGACCCAGTCATCGCTACCTCATGCGCCAGTGTCAATATATTCTTGAAGAAATCACGCCCCAGGAAATTGAAGACATGCAGAAAATGCCCATGCAGGTCCATAGAGAAATCGCAGGTTTAAAGATCGGCATTACCCACCACTTACCTGATAAGAATTGGGGTCGCGAATTGATCCACATTGGTGAGCAGAAGGATTTTGATCGCTTGGTGACAAACCCGTCTTGTGATATTGCAGTCTACGGACACATTCACCAGCAGTTTTTCCGCTACGGGACAGGAGGAGAACTGATTATCAATCCTGGATCGATCGGTCAACCTTTCTTTTTGGAAAAGAATCTTCGCAAGGACCTTCGGGCCATGTATGCCATTCTCGAATTTGATCAAATGGGGCTAAAAGATGTCGATTTTAGACGGGTGGACTATGATGTCCAAAAAGAACTGCAACTGGCAAAAGACCTCCATCTTCCTTATTACCAAGTATATTATGAAAGTTTGGTCAATGGCATTCATCATACCCACAATCATGAGCTCCTTCATGAAATTGAGCAGAGAGAAGGTCATGATCGAGAAATCGATGCTTGGCTAGAGGACTTCTTCCAATAGTGTAACTGTTGACATTACAACTGAAAAGAGTATAATAGGAATAACGAAAGTCGTCCCTTGACGGTTGTTCAATAGACTCTACCTTCAAAAACGGGTAGAAAGGAGTGAAGTTATGCAAATTTCGAGTCGCTTTACCATTGGGACTCATGTCTTGATCATGATTGCTCTACAAGGAGAGAAAACAAAAGTAACCAGTGATTTTTTGGCAGGAAGTGTCGGCGTGAACCCTGTTATTATTCGAAAGACCTTGTCTCAGTTGAAGAAAGCTGGATTGATTCATGTAGCGCGTGGGACAGGCGGAGCTGAGCTCGCAAAAGCAGCCGATGAGATCAGCCTGCTGGATATCTATCAAGCAGTAGAATGCTTAGGTTCGACAGGTCAATTATTTGGTTTTCATGACAATCCGAATCCAGCCTGCCCAATTGGCCACAATATCCATAATGTTTTAGATGGAAAGCTTGAGGACATTCAGACTGCTATGGAAAAAGAGATGGCTCAAACCAGCCTAAAAGAAGTCGTAGAAGACGCGCAGAAAAGAATGGACCTCGAATCGGTTTCATAAGAAAAAAGAGAGTGGGACAGAAATCGGTCATTCGTTAGAATTCGATTTCGTCGTCCCACCTCCGAACAGTTGAGTAGGCTGTAAAAGCTGATGAAATCAGCGTAGTAGAGACTACTCAACCACTGCGTCTTGTTCGACAATCCAAAAACAATTAAGAGGCTAGGACTTTTGTCCCAGCCTCATTTTTTATATTTATTGACGAAACATTCTGTTTGCTGCGACTTGGATCTACAAAAGGATTAGTCAAAGTAAAGCAAGTCTTTGCTGGTTTCTGTAAAGAGTCCAAAGCCGTCTTTTGTGACATAGCCGCAGTCTTCGATACGGACTCCGACTTTACCTGGGATATAGATCCCAGGTTCGACTGAGAAGCACATGCCTTCTTCAAGCACCAGGTCATTTCCTTCCATAATAGAAGGGAATTCATGCACATCCATACCGATACCGTGTCCAAGGCGGTGGTTGAAGTATTCACCATAGCCAGCTTTTTCGATGACGCTCCGTGCAGCACGGTCAACGTCATGTGCGGTTACACCAGGTTTGATCATATCGATGGCTGCTTGTTGAGCTTCTAACGTCAAGTGGTAGATTTCTTTTTTGAAATCATCCGGTTTTCCAACCGCGACGGTACGGGTCATATCAGACGCATAACCATTCACCATACAGCCAAGGTCAAAGAGCAAGAGAGCATTGTTTTCGACTTTATTGCTTCCAGGAATACCGTGGGGGTTAGCTGCATTATTCCCCGTCAGGACCATAGTTTCAAAGCTCATTTCATAGCCCAAGCGTTTGATGCCAAAGTCGATTTCTGCAACGATATCAGTTTCTGTTTTATCCAGTGAGATGGCATCAAATCCCATATTGACAGCCTTATCTGCGTATTGACCGGCCACCAACATCTTTTGGATCTCATCAGCAGATTTGATCAAGCGCATGCGGTTAATCCGTGGTGTTAAGTTGGTGAATGTTGCTTTTTCAAAGACAGTACGCAAGCCATTGTATTTGGTAAGGATCAAGTTATCATATTCAAGTGCAACAGTTTTGGCATCTGGTTTAGCGATAGCCCCTTTAATCTTTTCCCAAGGGTTTTCAGAATCTACATAGCCAACTACTTGGAAATCGACAACAGCAGTCGCCCGTTCCACTTCAAGTGCAGGAACGAAGAGAAGGGGTTCGTGGTCTGTATAGACGAACAAGAAGAGTTGGCGTTCGTGGGGATCACTGTAAAATCCAGTCAGGTAATTGATGGTGACAGGATCAGATACAACAGCGACGTCTGTTTTTTCAGTTTCAAGAAAATCGACGATTTGATCTAATTTAGACATAATGCTACCTTCTTTCTATGGATCTATTTTGTCAAATTTTCCCCAAAAAAGCAAGAGTTTACAAAATTTTACCAAAATACTTGAAAGTGTTTACAATCCATGATAAAATAGGATTAATTAGAGAGTGAAAACGAAATTTTCAATAATGAAAGGAAATCTTATGAATACAGACGATACAGTAACGATTTATGATGTCGCCCGTGAAGCAGGGGTTTCAATGGCAACCGTTAGTCGTGTAGTGAATGGAAATAAGAACGTTAAAGAAAATACACGTAAAAAAGTTTTGGAAGTGATCGAACGCTTGGATTACCGTCCAAATGCTGTTGCGCGTGGTCTTGCCAGCAAGAAAACCACAACAGTCGGTGTTGTGATTCCAAACATTACCAACAGCTATTTTTCTACCTTGGCTAAAGGGATTGATGACATTGCGGAAATGTACAAGTACAACATCGTCCTTGCAAATAGCGATGAAGACGATGACAAAGAAGTTTCAGTGGTAAACAACCTCTTTTCAAAACAAGTGGATGGGATCATTTTCATGGGCTATCACTTGACTGAAAAGATTCGCTCAGAATTTTCACGCTCTCGGACTCCAGTCGTCCTTGCTGGGACAGTCGATGTAGAACACCAATTGCCAAGTGTCAATATCGACTACAAGCAAGCGACTGTTGATGCTGTTGCACAATTGGCAAAACACAATAAGAAGATTGCTTTTGTAAGTGGCCCATTGGTGGATGATATCAATGGAAAAATCCGTTTGGCCGGCTATAAAGAAGCTTTGAAAACGAAAAAATTGAGCTACAGCGAAGGACTTGTCTTTGAATCGAAATACCGTTATGATGAAGGTTATAACTTGGCAGAACGCATCATTGCGTCAAAAGCAACAGCTGCTTTTGTGACAGGTGATGAATTGGCTGCAGGTCTCTTGAACGGCTTGTCTGATCACGGTATCAAAGTACCAGAAGACTTTGAAATCATTACTAGTGATGATTCACAAGTAACACGTTACACGCGTCCAAATCTATCAACGATTGGCCAACCCTTGTATGACCTTGGTGCGATTAGTATGCGGATGTTGACTAAGATCATGCACAAAGAAGAGTTGGAAGAACGCGAAGTGTTGTTGTCTCATACGATCAACCAACGTGGTACGACGAAAAAATAGGGATTAGTTGACTAGAGTCTCGACTTGGGAAGACGTGTCTACTAGTCTGAGAGGTTAGAACAGAACTGTTCTAGCTTCTTTTTATATGTGTCATTAATCATAAGTAATGATGAAGTGAAATTGAATGAGTGTTGGTTCAAATATTGATGTGTAAGTTACAATTAAATCGTTCTAGAGTTTGTTAAAATACCATACAACAAAATATGATGAATTTGTTTTGTTTCGTCTTCTATGTTTTTATTTGGAGATAGATGATTTCCTGTGCTATTGAGAGCACTCATGACGTTTAATATAACCTCTGTTGACAAATCTTTAGCAATTATATTTTCATTTTTACCTAGCTCAATATATGCACGATATATTTCACGCTTTTTCTCATCTATCGCTTTTGTCATAAGTTTCGTAAAAGTAGGATCCTCTAACGTTTTTTCTTGAAAGTAGTTAGAAATCTGTTGGCTTATTTTTTTCTGACATAAAGCTAAGGCTTGATTTAATTTTGATTTATAATCTATATTACTGAGTAGAATGTTTTCAGCTTCTTGTATGATGTCTTTAAACAATTCATTAATACATAAAGCTACTAAATTATCTTTCTTATCAAAGTAATTGTAGATTGACACAGGAGAAACTTCTGCGACTTTTGCAATTGATTGTATACTTGTTTCTTTAAACCCTTTTTCTTTAAATAAAGAAAGAGCAGACTGAATAATAGCTTGCTTCTTTTTTTCTGTTGTTTTTTGATATTGATTCATTTGAACACTCCATTTGATATCAATTATAGCACAACTTTGAAATTTATCTCAGATTATTTCATTAATTCTTGACGATATCTGATATTTACAATACAATTAAGTTTGAAATATAATTAATGATATTTCAAACTTATAATAATTGAGGGAAGATATTTAATGTTAACTGAATTTCTTATTAAGCAGTCTCAAAAACCTAGTGGTCTTATTGGTAGAGTCATCACAAAAATATGGTCATTCTATTTTAAAAAACTTAGTCTTTGGGCGATTAAACAGACTACTATTTCAGATAATTATAGAATTTTAGAAATTGGTTACGGTGGCGGGAGTACTATCAAGAACCTTCTTGCTTTAAATAAAAATCTTGAGATTCATGGTATTGATATTTCTAAGGAATCATATAGAACTGCCCAACGTGTTCATTCAGATTCCATAAGAAAAGGTAGTGTCCAACTTAAGATTGGAAATGTGGAGAATATGCCTTATCAAAATAACTATTTTGATAGAATATTTGCTATTCAGACCCATATTTTTTGGAAGGATATAAAAAAGAGTTTTCAAGAAGTTTATAGAGTCATGTCCAGCAATTCTACTTTGATAATTGCTTCTGAAAAAGAAAAAATACATTATCATATGACAGATTATCGTACAAGTCATGAATTTAGTCAGTTACTAACAAGTATTGGTTTTTCAAAAATTGAGGAAAAACAGAATCGCAATTGGATTTTGTATACCGTATATAAATAAAATAGAATTTTAAATTTCGAACAGAACTGTTCTAGCCTCTTTTTTATACTGCAAACAGGTAGAGACTTGCTGGGCACTCTTTATTTCGGTATAATAGAAAGTATGAAAGTTTTACTGTATTTAGAAGGAAAATCCGTATTACAAAAATCAGGAATTGGTCGAGCCTTGCAGCATCAAATGCATGCGCTGGATTTGGCTGGGATTCCGTATACGACAGATATTTTAGGAGATTATGATGTGGTGCATATCAATACCTATGGCCCACGGAGTTTCCTTTTGCTCCATGCAGCAAAGCGTCGTGGAAAGAAAGTCATCATGCATGGCCATTCAACCCGTGAGGATTTTGAAAATTCCTTTATCGGGTCTAACTTTTTTGCGCCCTTGTTTGGGAAGTATTTGGCTCACATGTACCAAAAGGCAGACTATGTGATCACGCCATCTGAGTATTCCAAACACCTGATTCAGTCTTATGGGGTGACCACACCGATTATCGCGGTTTCCAATGGAATTGATTTGGAAAAATACAAGAAGGATCCGAAAAAAGAAGAAGTCTTTCGCAAGCATTTTAATATCCAAGAAGGCCAAAAGGTTGTCATCTGTGCAGGGCTTTATTTTAAACGCAAAGGGATTGAAGATTTCGTAGAAGTGGCTCGTCGCATGCCGGATGTGCGCTTTATCTGGCTAGGTTCTATCAACAAATGGATCATTCCGCGTAAGATTCGTCGTATCGTGGAAAAGGATCATCCAAGTAATGTGGAATTCCCTGGCTACTTCAAGGGAGCGGTCTTCCAAGGGGCCATGACGGGTTCAGATGCTTTCTTCTTCCCATCTTATGAAGAAACAGAAGGAATCGTTGTTTTGGAAGCCTTGGCCAGTCATCAGCACACGGTCTTGCGGGATATTCCAGTATACAATGGCTGGATCGACGAGACGTCTTCTGAATTGTGCCATAATGTAGACGAATTTGTGGATTCCTTGAACAAGGTCTTGAACGGACAAGTAGACAAGCGGGAGGCGGGCTACAAGGTCGCTGAAAGTCGTTCGATCGACTTAGTGGCTTATCAATTGGTCGAAGCCTATCAAACAGTTTTGGAGATGTAAGATGCGTGTAGGGTTATTTACAGATACCTATTTCCCGCAAGTTTCGGGAGTGGCGACCAGTATTCGGACGCTCAAAACAGAATTAGAAAAATTGGGTCACACGGTCTTTATCTTTACGACAACGGATAAAGATGTCAACCGCTATGAAGATTGGCAGATCATTCGGATTCCAAGTGTGCCTTTCTTCGCCTTTAAGGACCGCCGCGTTGCATATCGTGGCTTCTCAAAGGCGCTTGCCATTGCCA
The DNA here is from genome assembly GCF_009717775.1 of Streptococcus parasanguinis. Classification (GTDB taxonomy): domain Bacteria; phylum Bacillota; class Bacilli; order Lactobacillales; family Streptococcaceae; genus Streptococcus; species Streptococcus parasanguinis_AG. The sequence continues at coordinate 333,088 of NZ_WMZF01000002.1, forward strand.
AGCAATACCAGCTGGATATTATCCATACCCAGACTGAGTTTTCACTGGGCCTTTTGGGAGTGTGGATTGGACGCGAGTTGCGGATTCCAGTCATTCATACCTACCATACCCAGTATGAGGACTATGTCCGCTATATTGCAAGAGGCATGGTCATTCGCCCAAGTATGGTCAAATACATTGTGAGAAGTTATATGAATGATCTGGACGGCGTGATCTGTCCTAGTGAGATCGTCTATGACTTGCTCCAAAAGTACAAGGTCAAGGCAGAAAAACGCATTATTCCGACAGGGATTGATTTGGCCAAGTTTGACCGACCAGAAATCACTCCGACAGAGACAGCAGCCCTTCGTGAAAAATATGAAGTCGCAGAAGATGAAACGCTTTTACTGAGTCTGTCGCGGGTTTCTTATGAAAAGAATATTCAGGCTGTTATTGCGGCTCTTCCTGATGTCCTCAAGGTCAATCCAAAAGTTAAGTTGATCGTGGCTGGAGATGGTCCTTATTTGGATGATTTGAAAAAACAAGCGGCGAAACTGGGGATTTCAGATGCGGTTGTCTTTACAGGGATGATCCCACCAAATGAGACAGCTCTTTACTATAAGGCGGCTGACTTCTTTATTTCAGCTTCAACGAGTGAGACGCAAGGGTTGACTTATTTAGAGAGTATTGCGAGTGGTACCCCGATCATCGCTCATGGCAATCCTTATCTCGATCATGTGATTGATGACCCTATGTTTGGAAAGCTCTTTTATGAAGAGAGTGATCTGGCACAAGCGATTCTTGAAGCGATTGAGGAGATGCCTCCAATCGATGAGACCAAGTGGGCAGAAAAGATTGATGATATTTCTGCAGCAACCTTTGGCCGTCGGGTCTACGAATTTTACTTGGATAAAATCATCTCTAAAGACTTTTCAAATGATTTGAATCCTGAGCAAAGTCGGGTTAAGCGGATGTCTAAGACCATTGTGAAAATCCCGACCAAGGTGATTGCTCTTCCGGTCAATGGATCTGTGAAGATGATGAAGGCTTCGGTCAAACAAGTGAAGAAAATCCGTAAAATCACGCATTTCTTTGATTGAAAATGAAACTTTTTCTTGCAAAATTTTTCAATCGTGCTATAATAACTGACAGAGACATATCAAATCTAGGAAATCTGATAGAGAGCGCGTGGGGCTGGAAATCGCGTAGAGGATAGGTTTGGGACTACTCGTGATTCTTTTATGCAAACATAAAACGGTGGCTACGTTAGAGCCAATCAGAGGTGTCCCTCTTTTTTGAGGAACATAAATGAAGGTGGAACCACGTTGCGACGTCCTTTCGAGGAGGTCGCTTTTTTGATTTCTTAATGAAGCAATCAAAAGGAGTGACGATTCCAATGTTCAAAGACACCTCCTACCCATTTAGCTACTAAAAACTTTATAAGGAGAAAATCATGATTAAGATTACTTTCCCAGATGGCGCTGTTCGTGATTTCGAATCTGGCGTTACTACTTTTGAAATTGCCCAATCTATCAGCAATTCCCTAGCTAAAAAAGCTCTTGCTGGTAAATTCAACGGCAAATTGATTGACACAACTCGTGCGATCACTGAAGACGGAAGCATTGAAATCGTGACACCTGATCACGAAGATGCTCTTCCAATCTTGCGTCACTCAGCGGCTCACTTGTTCGCTCAAGCAGCTCGTCGCCTCTTCCCAGATATCCACTTGGGTGTCGGTCCAGCCATCGAAGATGGTTTCTACTACGATACAGACAACCAAGCTGGTCAAATCTCTAACGAAGACCTTCCTCGTATCGAAGAAGAAATGAAGAAAATCGTGAAAGAAAACTTCCCATCTATTCGTGAAGAAGTGACCAAAGATGAAGCGCGTGAAATCTTCAAAAATGATCCATACAAATTGGAATTGATCGAAGAACACTCTGAAGACGAAGGTGGTTTGACCATCTACCGTCAAGGTGAGTACGTAGACCTTTGCCGTGGCCCACACGTCCCATCAACTGGTCGTATCCAAATCTTCCACCTTTTGAATGTGGCAGGTGCTTACTGGCGTGGTAATAGCGACAATGCGATGATGCAACGGATTTACGGTACTGCTTGGTTCGACAAGAAAGATTTGAAGAACTACCTTCAAATGCGTGAAGAAGCTAAGGAACGTGACCACCGTAAACTTGGTAAAGAGCTTGACCTCTTCATGATTTCTCAAGAAGTTGGTCAAGGTCTTCCATTCTGGTTGCCAAATGGTGCGACCATCCGTCGTGAGTTGGAACGCTATATCGTTGATAAAGAAGTAGCAGCAGGCTACCAACACGTCTACACTCCACCAATTGCTTCTGTAGAACTTTATAAAACTTCAGGTCACTGGGATCACTACCGTGAAGACATGTTCCCACCAATGGATATGGGGGATGGAGAAGAGTTTGTTCTTCGTCCAATGAACTGTCCTCACCACATTGAAGTCTACAAACATCATGTGCACTCTTACCGTGAATTGCCTATCCGTATCGCTGAAATTGGTATGATGCACCGTTATGAAAAATCTGGTGCTCTGACTGGTTTGCAACGTGTGCGTGAAATGTCTCTGAATGATGGTCATACTTTTGTGGCTCCAGAACAAATCGAGGAAGAATTCAAGAAGATCCTTCAATTGATCATCGATGTGTATGAAGACTTTAACTTGACAGATTACCGTTTCCGCTTGTCTTACCGTGATCCTGAAGACAAACACAAATACTTTGATAACGATGAAATGTGGGAAAATGCTCAACGCATGTTGAAAGCAGCCGTTGATGATATGGGTGTTGAGTACTATGAAGCTGAAGGAGAAGCAGCCTTCTACGGACCAAAATTGGATATCCAAGTGAAAACAGCTCTTGGTAAAGAAGAAACTCTTTCTACGATCCAATTGGACTTCTTGCTTCCAGAACGCTTTGATCTTCATTACATTGGAGCAGACGGGGAAGAACACCGTCCAGTCATGATCCACCGTGGGGTAATCTCAACCATGGAACGCTTTACTGCGATCTTGATTGAAAACTACAAGGGAGCTTTCCCAACCTGGCTTGCCCCTCACCAAGTAACTCTCATCCCAGTATCGAACGAAAAACACGTGGACTACGCTTGGGAAGTAGCTAAGAAACTTCGTGACCGTGGTGTCCGTGCCGATGTAGACGAACGCAATGAGAAAATGCAGTTCAAGATTCGTGCTTCTCAAACTCAAAAAATTCCTTACCAATTAATCGTTGGTGACAAGGAAATGGAAGAGCAGGCTGTAAACGTTCGCCGTTATGGTCAAAAAGAAACAGAAGCCATGCCGGTAGATACATTTGTAGAATTGATTCTTGCAGATATTGCAAATAAATCTCGTGTTGAGAAATAAAACGATCACAGTCTGATAAATATTTTTTAGTAAGAAAAAGCAACAACTATTTCAGTTGTTGCTTTTTCTATTTTGTTTAACCTGAGCTAGTAGTGATCGGTCAAATCGCCACAAATAGTATCCTCATCAACAATCCTTTCTATCCATGAACTTTTGGATATAGGATATCCTCCCAAGATTTGCTCCCATGAGTTAGATAAGTTGACTATCCTCAATCCTTGTCTGCTTCATTTTCTTTTACGAGATCGTTTTGTGAATCTTTTTCAGAGAGTTTTTGATCGATATACTTGTCAATGTTTTCGTAAAATTCCTTGGTCGTCTCACTATCTAATTTTGTCGAATTATGGACTTGATTGACTTTCAATTGAACAGATTCAATACCGTAAGAGTCTTGTTTTTGGCGAATGGTTTCTAATTCTTCTTCTGAAATCGGATCTCCAACAACTGTCAAGACCAATTCATTGCTACTTGACTTGTAGACTTGATTAATGATCGTATGATTGGCAAACTCTTTTCCTACAAACTGTTTGATCCCTTCTTTTCGTGCTTGATCCATCGTCAGAGTGACTGCTGAATAGCTGGCTGGAAGAACCAATAATACAATCAAGGAGATCAACCCAATTCTCATTTTCATGTTTAGCTCTTTAAATGAACTTAAGGGAGATTGTCTCATCATAATTCTTGTTCCAACAATATTGATTAGCATGATAAAGACACAGTTGATCAAGAAAAGATAGAGAGCCCCAAATAAAAATCGTACATTTCCATTAGCTAAACCATAGCCTGCAGTGCAGATAGGTGGCATCAGAGCTGTTGCAATAGCTACTCCTGGCACGATATTGTTTGCTTCTTTTTTCCTTGAACCAATGACACCTGCTATCCCACCCGCAATAGCAATGAGAACATCCCAAATGGTTGGAGAGGTTCGTGCAATCAATTCGCTACTTGCATAAGATAAGGGAGAAATCCAGAAATATAGAGTCGAGACAAGCAAACTGACCAATACTTGAGTAAATAAAACCCCTAGAGATTGCTTGATTAAACGCGTATCAAAAATAGCTAAACCAAACCCCAGTCCAATAATCGGTGTCATAAGAGGGGAAATCAGCATGGCTCCAATAATGACAGCTGTTGAATTCATATTTAGACCTATAGAGGCAATAAAAATCGAACACATCAAAATCATTGTATCTCTTAATCGAACATGAAGGTCATCATATAGTTTCTCGCGGAATTCACGTGTTGAATAGTTTCCGGACATTGGTTACTCCTTTTATTTCATATAATCTTGTTTCTGCATGGATGATGGTAGAGAGACTTCTGTCCAAACTGACATGTTTTTAATTCTTACCTGTGATTCTTTTGAACATTATCTTTTAAATATCCATCAGTCCATCCTTGACATTATATCAAAAATTTTACAGTCTTTCTCTGAAGAAATCAATTGATTTAAAAGATAGAGAAAGGAAGTAATTTTTGTATCCTTATCCGAATAAGAAGAAAAACGATATCTCCTCTGAAAATAGATACCGTTTTAATGTTTAAACAGTATGAGTTTGTAGCAGCAATCCTAGCAGATATCGCCAACAAATCACGTGTTGAGAAATAATGAAAAAATAAAAAGATTAAGGATAAAACAATCTAAAAAACCTTCCCTTAGGTGAGTAAGAACGTCAGCGAACTTCTATGAAGTTCCAAAACTCCCGAGTGAGAGTGGGACAGAAATCGGTAATTCGTTAGAATTCGATTTCGTCGTCCCACCTCCGCACAGTTGAGTAGGGCTGTAAAAGCTGATGAAATCAGCGTAGTAGATCCCACTCAACCACTGCGTCTTGCTCGACAATCCAAAAATAATTGAGAGGCTAGGACTTTTGTCCCACTCTCACTTTTCACACGACGGAAAGTTTTCTAAATATGATTTATTAGCTATAGCAAGTAGGAAATTAACTTTTTTTAGAATCACTCAAGTGATTTTATCTTCTACATATCATTCGTTTTTTCTGAGACTGAGATTTTAACTTCTCGGTCTTTTTTACCCTTTCTTATAGGAAAGTCCAGCAATTGAGGCTCCACATTTCTTCATAAGTTTGATATAATAAGAAGATAGAGATTGATTAGGAAAAGAAGCATTAGAAACAGGTATGTAAGATGAAAAAAATATTAGTAGTTGATGATGAAAAACCAATTTCAGATATTATCAAATTTAACATGGCAAAAGAGGGCTATGAAGTCTTGACAGCCTTTGATGGCCGGGAAGCTTTGGAAGTCTTTGCGGCTGAGAATCCGGATATTATTATTCTAGATTTGATGTTGCCAGAGATTGATGGTCTGGAAGTGGCGCGTACCATTCGCAAGACCAGCAATGTGCCCATCATTGTCCTTTCTGCCAAAGATACAGAATTTGATAAGGTTATCGGACTTGAAATTGGTGCTGATGACTATGTGACCAAACCCTTCTCTAATCGGGAATTGCAAGCGCGTGTGAAGGCCTTGTTGCGTCGTTCGGAGTTTGCGGCTGATCCTCAGCTTGAAAATGAGGCCGATACGGAAATTGTCATTGGTGATCTTCACATTCTTCCAGATGCCTTCTTGGTTCAAAAAGGCAACAAAGAATTGGACTTGACCCATCGTGAGTTTGAATTGCTCTATCACCTTGCGACCCATGTCGGTCAAGTGATGACCCGTGAACACCTTCTTGAGACGGTGTGGGGCTATGATTACTTTGGTGATGTTCGGACAGTAGACGTGACGGTTCGTCGGTTGCGTGAAAAAATCGAGGACACACCGGGGCGTCCGGAATATATCTTGACCCGCCGTGGTGTCGGATATTATATGAGAAACAATGATTGATCAACTAAAACAATTTGTAATGTCGTCGAACTTTGTCTTTGTTCTGATTACGGTTGGGTTTATCATTGTGGTAGCCTTGCTTTTGTTAGAAAACCGTAGGGACAATATTAAGCTCAGACAATTAAACGCCAAAATTAAGGATCTGATTGCAGGGGACTATTCTGAAGTGGTCGACATGCAAGGGAGTCCAGAACTGACAGATATGACCAATAGTATCAATGATCTGTCTGAGGTTATTCGCCTGACGCATGAAAACTTGGAACAAGAAACCAAGCGTTTGACCAGTATCCTTTCTTACATGACAGATGGGGTGCTTGCGACCAATAGACGTGGTCAGATCATCATGGTCAATGAAATGGCCGCCAAGCAATTGAATGTTAATCCGGATGAGGTGCTCAATACCAGTATTCTGGATTTGCTTTCGCTTGGAGATGACTATGATCTGCGCAGCTTGATTACAGAAGTACCAGAGTTGACCATCGATTCCCAGGATGAAAATGGGGAATACATAAGTCTTCGTGTGCGCTTTGCCTTGATTCGTCGCGAGTCAGGTTTTATCTCTGGTCTGGTAGCTGTCTTGCACGATACGACAGAGCAGGACAAGGAAGAACGGGAACGTCGCCTCTTTGTTTCCAATGTGAGTCATGAATTACGAACACCGTTGACCAGTGTGAAATCCTATCTGGAAGCCCTAGACGATGGCGCTTTGTCAGAGCCGGTAGCACCAGATTTTGTCAAGGTTTCACTCAATGAAACCAACCGCATGATGCGCATGGTCACAGATCTATTGAGCTTGTCACGAATCGATAATGAAACCAGTCAGTTGGACATCGAGTTGACCAACTTTACGGCCTTTATCACCTTTATTTTGAACCGGTTTGATAAGATCAAGAGTCAATCGCAAGAAGATACTAAGAAGTATGAACTGATCCGGGAATACCCGATCACCCCGATCTGGGTTGAAATTGATACGGATAAAATGACCCAGGTGATCGACAATATCTTGAACAATGCCATCAAGTACTCACCTGATGGTGGAAAGATCAAGGTAGGGATGAAAACGACAGATGCCCAGTTGATTATCTCCATCTCAGATGAGGGCTTGGGAATTCCCAAGAAAGACTTGCCTCGCATTTTTGATCGCTTTTACCGAGTGGATAAGGCACGTAGCCGGGCCCAAGGAGGGACTGGTCTAGGCTTAGCCATTGCTAAGGAGATCGTTAAGCAACACAAAGGCTTTATTTGGGCCAAGAGTGAATATGGCAAGGGATCTACCTTTACCATTGTCTTGCCGTACGACAAAGATGCTATTAAAGACGACTGGGATACAGAAGAGGAAGAATAAGGAGTCAATGACAGAAGAGGGATTTAAGTACAGTATTTTAGCTTCAGGTTCTAGTGGGAATTCTTTCTACCTTGAGACGCCAAAGAAAAAACTGCTTATTGATGCAGGGTTATCAGGGAAAAAGATTACGGGACTATTGGCTGAAATTGATCGCAAACCAGAAGACTTAGATGCCATTTTGATTACGCACGAACACTCAGACCATATTCATGGTGTGGGTGTTTTAGCGCGGAAATATGGCATGGATCTATATGCTAATGAAGCAACTTGGAAGGCTATGGAAGGCACCAAGTATCTAGGGAAAGTCGATGATGCTCAAAAGCACATCTTTGAAATGGGGAAGACCAAGACATTTGGCGATATCGATATCGAAAGTTTTGGGGTCAGTCACGATGCTGCTGCCCCTCAATTCTATCGCTTTATGAAGGATGGCAAGAGCTTCGTCATGCTGACGGATACGGGCTATGTGAGTGATCGCTTGGCAGGTATCGTCGCGGATGCGGATGGCTATTTGATTGAGTCCAACCATGATGTAGAGATCCTTCGAGCAGGTTCTTATGCTTGGCGCCTGAAGCAGCGGATCTTGTCAGACCTAGGCCACCTTTCTAACGAAGATGGTGCCGATGCCATGATCCGAACCTTGGGGAATCGCACCAAGAAGATTTATCTGGGACATTTGTCAAAAGAGAACAATATCAAAGAATTGGCCCATATGACCATGGAGAATCAACTAGCTCGAGCAGATCTAGCTGTTGGCCATGATTTTGAGGTGTTAGATACCTCGCCAGATACCGCGACCCCTTTGACGAAGATATAAGATAGAAAACCACCTTCGGGTGGTTTTTTATCTGCCTATTTGAGGAAATCTATATCTAGTAATGAATTTGCTCTTTACCCAAAATTCGTGTATGATAGGAAAGAACGAATTCTGAGTGAGAATCACGAAAGTAGAGGAGAGATAATAAATGAAAAAAATGATGTTATTACTGGCTGGTTTGGTTGCTTTAACTGCTTGTAGTCAGTCTAAGCAAGCTACGAAAGAGTCGACTTCCAATCAAACGACGAAGGAAACAAAAATATCAGAGTCTTCTAAAGATAAAGAAGAAAAAGGTTTGAAATTTGTAGTAGCACCTCAGTATGAAGGTAAAACGTCTGATCTCATCGAGCTAGGAAAAAAATTGGTCAAGGAACATCCTGAACTCGGAAGTGAAGGTAATATGGCGCTCTACTTCACGGGAGCTATTTCTGAAGGAAGAGCTGCACTCATGCTGGTCAATAAGACAGATGTAGATATCAAGAAAGATTTAAATTTTTCAATTACGTGGTCTTATGATAGCAAGACTATTTTTGAGAATCAAAAGGTTAGCTATTTCATCAAAGATAGTGGTGAATTACCCTCTCATACAGCAACTATGATATTATTACCATTGAACGAGGAGCAAATGAAGATTGTCGATGGAATGTCAGACCCATCTAAGATGAAGCTTCAAATGTCAGACGTGAACGCTGTAGAGTGATAGCAAAAAATGAATCATACAAAGGAGAAGTAAATGCGCCTTGTTTATCTTACGATTGGTTTTGTGTCTTTGGGATTAGGAATTATTGGGATTCCTTTACCGATTTTACCGACGACTCCCTTTTTACTGCTATCGATGGCCTGCTTTGCTAAAAGTTCCAAACGCTTTGAAACCTGGCTCTACCAAACCAAGCTTTATCAAACCTATGTAGCGGATTACCGAGAGACCAAATCGATTGCCAAAGAACGGAAGAAATGGATCCTTCTTCAGATCTACATTCTGATGGGGATTTCGATCTATCTGGCACCGATTATTTGGGTGAAGCTTGCTCTAGGTGCTTTGACGATTTTTATCACCTATTATCTCTTAAAAGTGATTCCCAATAAGTCCGAAAATCAAACAGAAGAAGATCCTGATTAAAATTGGAGAATTCAGGCCCTAGAACTAGGAAAAGAAGTGCGTTCGTGCTTCTTTTTTGGTATACTTAAGAGTATGAATTTATTAGAAAGTAGGCTTCCCATGGAGAAATTACAAGCCCTGTTATCGGAACGGTTTCAGATCGTTTTTTCAGATAGCAGTTTATTAGATACAGCTTTTACGCACACCTCTTATGCCAATGAGCACCGCCTCTTAAAAATTTCACATAACGAACGTTTGGAATTTTTAGGAGACGCTGTTCTTCAATTAGTTATTTCCGAATATTTGTATAAGGAACACCCCAACAGACCGGAGGGAGATTTGTCCAAATTCCGTTCTATGATTGTCCGTGAAGAAAGTCTGGCTGGTTTTTCTCGGGATTGCCACTTTGACCATTTCATCAAACTAGGCAAGGGCGAAGAAAAATCTGGTGGTCGGGACCGCGATACGATTCTTGGCGACTTATTTGAAGCTTTTTTAGGTGCTCTTTTACTGGATCAAGGAGTGGAAGCAGTCAAACGCTTCATCTATCAGGTCATGATTCCAAAGGTTGAAACGGGTCAATTTTCTCAAGTCATTGACTACAAGACTCGTCTGCAAGAACTGTTACAGGTTCACGGAGATGTGGAGATCCAATACCAAGTGGTTAGCGAGTCCGGTCCAGCTCATGCGAAAGAGTTTGAAGTAGAAGTGTTCGTGAACGGTCAAACGATGGGACATGGTCATGGTCGTTCCAAGAAATTAGCGGAGCAGGAAGCAGCCCGCAATGCAGTTGAAACGAGGAATGATGGGCCATGTATCTAAAAGAGATTGAAATCCAAGGCTTTAAATCCTTTGCGGATAAGACAAAAGTCGTATTTGACAAAGGGGTCACTGCCGTTGTAGGGCCTAATGGATCTGGAAAATCAAATATCACGGAGAGTTTGCGCTGGGCCCTGGGGGAATCTAGCGTCAAGAGTTTACGCGGGGGCAAGATGCCCGATGTCATCTTTGCAGGGACAGAATCGCGTAAACCGCTGAATTATGCCTGTGTCACAGTTGTCTTAGATAACCAGGATGGTTTTATCCAGCAGGCTGGTAAAGAAATCCGGGTCGAACGGCATATTTATCGTTCAGGAGACAGCGAGTACAAGATCGACGGCAAGAAAGTACGTCTCAGAGATGTTCATGATTTGTTCATGGATACGGGATTGGGACGGGATTCCTTCTCCATTATCTCTCAAGGACGGGTAGAGGAGATCTTTAACTCCAAACCGGAAGAACGCCGGGCTATCTTTGAAGAAGCTGCTGGTGTCTTGAAATTTAAGACGCGGCGCAAGGAAACCGAGACCAAACTCAACCAAACCCAGGAGAATTTGGACCGTCTGGAGGACATCCTCTATGAATTAGAAGGACAGATCCAACCTCTTGAAAAGCAAGCGACTGTCGCTCGCCGTTTCTTGAAATTAGATCAAGAACGGCAGGTTCTCTTGCTGGATGTTTTGGTCGCTCAAGTTGATTTGACAAAAGAGCTCTACGAAAAGGCTGATCAAGAAGAAAAGGCCATTCAAGAAAAGTTGGCCTCTTATTACCAACGTCGTCAGGTCTTAGAAGAAGATAATGTACGTATCAAGAAAGCCCGTCATCAGTTGGATGAGAGCTTAGCTGAGGACCAGGCCAGCTTGCTTGAGGTCACTCGTTTGATCAGTGATTTAGAAAAGCAAATCGAAGTAGCTAAGTTGCAATCGAGTCAAGCAGCCCATAGTCGCAGGGAAAATCTTGAGCGGCTGGATGCTGTTTTGGCCCGTCTGGAAGAAGCGAAACAAGAGCTGGCTCAAAAACAAGAGACGTTAGCTGTGCTTCAACAAAGGCTGACAGAGAACCGTCAGCAACAAGAAGAGTTGGAAAAAGAATTAGCCAACTACGAAGAAGATCCGGAACAAGTCATTGAGCATCTACGCGAGCAGTATGTCGCGCTCTTGCAGACGGAGGCTGAAAAATCGAATGAGCGGACAGCCATTGAGAGCCGGATCCAAGCACTCCTGCAAGAATCAAGCCATCGTCAAGAGGATTTGACCAAAGCACAAACAAACTTTGAAACTGCCAAGGAAAAAGAAGTCCGACAATTGGAAGAGTTGGATCAGGCACAAGCAACGGTCAAAGGTTTACTAGTAGAATATCAAGAGCAATTGGTAAAAGTGGAGCAAGCCAAAGCTGCCTACCAAGAGGCTCAAGCGGCCATGTTTGACTTGATGGATGAGAGCAAGAATAAGCGGGCGCGGATCAATAGCTTGGAAGCTATTCAGAAGAATCATAGTAACTTCTATGCAGGCGTCAAGAGCGTTTTGCAAGAAGCAGAACGGTTAGGAGGCATCTGTGGGGCTGTTAGTGAGAATTTGAGTTTCTCAAAAGACTACCAGACGGCGCTTGAAATTGCTCTGGGAGCTAGCAGCCAACAGATCATTGTCGAGGATGAAAAGGCTGCAACGCGAGCGATCGATTTCTTGAAACGCAATCGTTTGGGACGGGCAACTTTCCTTCCACTAACGACCATCAAAGCTCGTCAACTATCCCCTCGGAATCTGGAATTGATTCAAGCCAGTGCAGGATTTTTAGGAATTGCGAGTGACTTAGTGACCTATGAGCATCGTTTTGAACAGATTTTCCAAAACCTGCTTGGCGTAACGGCCATCTTTGATACGACGGAGCATGCGCGTGAGGCGGCCCGTAAAGTCAACTATCAAGTTCGGATGGTGACCTTGGATGGGACTGAATTGCGGACCGGAGGATCATATGCCGGTGGTGCCAACCGTTCCCAAAATACGGTCTTTGTCAAACCAGAATTGGATAGTTTGAAGCAGGAAATGCAAGCTCTGGATGCTCGTTTGAGAGAAGCTGAGCAGGAAGTAGAAACCAAAGACAATCTGCTCAAGCAGGCGCAAGAATACCTGGCCTCTATTCAAAGCCAGGGTGAGCAAGCGCGTCTGGAGCAACAGCGAGCCCAATTGGCCTACCAACAAAGCCAAGAGCAACTGAAAGAAATTCAGGAACTCTTAGAAGCTTTGAAGTCAGAATTAGCAACAGATGCGACCCAGTCTCTCCAAGAAGAGCTGGAGTCCCTTACTGAGCAATTGGCAGAAATTGAGCTTCAAAAAGAAAATCTGAATCGCGACATTGAAACCATGAAGTCGGATAAAGATGTCTTGCAACAAAAGGTACAAAACCTGCAAGAACAATTGGCAGAATTGCGACTTCAACAGACGGAATGGTTGAGCCAACAAAGCTATGAGCAAACAGATGCTCGTCGCTTGGAAGAAACGATCTCTCAGTTGGAAGTAGAAGAGCATCAGTTGCAATTGCTGATTGAACAAGGCGAGGCTCAAGTTCAGACAGTGGATGTGGAGCAGCTAGCCAATCAATTGGCACAGGCCCAAGCTAAGAAAACGGACTTGGAACAAGGAGTTATTCGGAAACGCTTTGAGCTGGATGATTTGGAAGGCCAGGCCGAAGATGTGGCAGAACAGATGGAACAAGCTCGCAAGAAAAACGAAGAGTGGATTCGTCAACAAGCCAAGGCTGAAGCGACACGTGAAAAGCATGCGGATCGCTTGAACAAGCTCTTAACGCAAATTACCGATGAATTCATGCAAAGCTTTGACCAAGCCAAAGAACAGGCCAAACCTGTTGAAAATCTTGCAGCAGCTGAAAACCAGCTCAAGAGCATCGAAAAAGATATTAAGGCACTTGGTCCAGTCAATGTGGATGCGATCGAGCAGTACGACGAGGTGAAGGGGCGCTTTGATTTCCTTTCCAGCCAGCGTGAGGATGTCTTGGCTGCGAAAAATATGCTTCTGTCTACCATCAACGACATGAATGACGAGGTCAAGGAACGCTTTAAATCAACTTTTGAAGCCATTCGTGAATCCTTTAAAGTCACTTTCCGTCAAATGTTTGGTGGGGGTTCTGCTGATTTGATTCTGACAGAGCCAGATCTTCTGACAGCTGGTGTTGAGATTTCTGTGCAGCCACCTGGTAAAAAAATCCAATCCTTAAACCTCATGAGTGGTGGAGAAAAGGCCTTGTCTGCCTTGGCTCTCCTGTTCTCGATTATTCGTGTCAAGACCATTCCATTTGTCATTCTAGATGAGGTAGAGGCTGCCCTAGATGAGGCCAATGTCAAGCGCTTTGGAGATTATCTGAACCGCTTTGATAAGGAAAGCCAATTTATTGTCGTGACGCACCGGAAGGGAACCATGTCAGCTGCAGATTCCATCTATGGTGTGACCATGCAGGAATCTGGGGTTTCTAAAATCGTCTCAGTAAAATTGAAAGACTTAGAAAATGAAGAATAATGATATTAAATTGATCGCTACGGATATGGATGGAACCTTTCTAAATGACCAACATCAGTACGATCAAGAGCTTTTACGCAAGGTATTAGCAAGCTGCAAAGAAAAAGGCATCTATTTTGCTGCTGCAAGTGGCCGTGCCCTCCTTTCACTCAAATCCCTCTTTAAAGGATTTGAAGACCAGATGATTTTCATTGCTGAAAATGGTAGTGTGGTAGAATTTCATGGAGAAGATCTCTACGAAGCGACTATGTCCAAAGACTTTTATTTGGGTGTTTTTGAATCTTTGAAATCCTCACCTTATGCAGACCCCAATAAACTGCTTTTGACGGGGAAAAAAGGAAGCTATGTCTTAGAATCAGTAGATCCCGACTATCTGGCCTTGAGTCAGCACTATAATGAAAACATTCAAAAAGTGAAAAGTCTAGCGGATATTCAGGATGAAATTTTCAAATTGACCACCAACTTTGATGCAGCTCTTGTTCTTGAAGGTGAGCAATGGGTCACTGAGAATATCCCCGGTGTCAAAGCGATGACGACAGGTTTTGAATCGATTGATATTGTCCTCGATTATGTCGATAAGGGAGTGGCCATTACCGCCTTAGCGGATAAACTAGGGATCTCGATGGATCAGGTGATGGCTTTCGGGGATAACTTAAATGACCTCCATATGATGCAAGTCGTGGGCCATCCTGTAGCGCCAGAAAATGCACGTCCTGAAATCTTGGCGATTGCTGAAACAGTCATTGGTCACCATGAGACTGGTTCTGTCCTACGCTACATGGAGGAAATTGTATGAGTCAGATTTCCTTGATTGCGCTGGATTTAGATGGGACCCTTCTCAATTCAGAAAAAAAGATCTCCCCTCGCAATAGAGCAGCCCTCGCTGCTGCACAGGCTCAAGGTGTCAAGGTGGTTCTAACCACTGGTCGTCCCTTGAAAGCCATGGATTTTCTTTTGGAAGAATTGGGAACAGCAGGCCTCAAAGAAGAGTATACGATTACCTTCAACGGTGGTCTAGTGCAGCGAAATAATGGAGAAATCCTCTCAAAAGTTGTCTTGGCACCAGAAGATGTCGCAACAATTCATGATGAAACAGCCCGTCTAGGACTTCCGCTGGATGCTATCAGTGAGGGAACGGTTTATGAGATTCATGCAGATCGAAAGTCTCTCTATTCCCTTTACAATCCCTACCTGAACTTTATTGAAACAGATTTTAAAGACCTGCCATCCACGATTTCCTACAACAAGTGTGTGACAGCAGTCGATCAAGACTTTTTAGATGCAGCGATAAAGCAGATCAAGCCGGACTTATTTCAAGACTATGAAATTTTTAAATCTCGGGAAATGTTGTTGGAATGGTGCCCTAAAAATGTTCACAAGGCGACAGGTTTAGAGGCACTGGCAGCTATTTTGGGTCTTGAGGCAGATCAAGTCATGGCCTGTGGAGATGAAGCCAATGACCTGTCTATGATCCAGTGGGCTGGACTGGGGGTTGCCATGGGCAATGCGATTCCAGCAGTGAAGGAAGTTGCAGCGCTTGTGGCTCCTGTGACCAATGACCAGGATGCCGTCGCATGGGCGATTGAAAATTATGTGCTAAAGGAGAGTGAATAAATGGGATTATTTGATCGTTTATTTGGAAAAAAAGAAGAAACTGAAAAAGTGCTTCCGTCTTCTGAAGAAGTGACGGAAAGTACTGAGGTTGAAGAAACTGTCAAAGAGGAGCCGGCGGCTACCTTAAATGACAAGGAAGAGCAAAAAATCGCAGATATGGAGGCTTATTACCAAGATCTTAAAGCGCGAATTGCAGCCACTCATCAACCTGTTTCAACCGTTGCTCAAGAAGAGCCGGCAGAGGAACCTCTTGTAGAAGAAAAAGCTAATGAAGACCAAGTACCAGTAGAGGAGTCTCCAGTTGTTTTTGAACCTGTTCAAACAGAAGCAATTCCTCAAGAAGTTTCACCACTAGCTGATGACACGGAGACTGAGCCTCTTGAAGAAGTGAAAATTGAAGCGGAAGAAACTGAAGATGGTGAGGAAGCAGATGGGGCTAACGGTTCAGAACTGGAAGAAGAGTCACCGATTGCTTCTCCATCATCTGAAGCTGAGCTAGTAGAAGGGAGCACGACAGAAGAGGAGTCTCCAGAACTAGTAGAAGCTCAGGATGAGGTTTCAGAACCTGAAGTATCAGAAGCGATCGCTCAAGTGGAAGAAACTTCAGAAGTTGCAGAAGCTGAGTCCAGACTTCCTCAAGGAGAAGCAGCATCAACCGTTGAGGAAAGAACTGTTGAAGAGGCAGAGCAGCCAATTCCAGACGAGGTTAAGCCTCAGCAAGAAACCATTCAGGAAAAATACGATCGTAGCTTGAAAAAGACACGGACTGGATTTGGAGCACGTCTCAATGCCTTCTTTGCTAATTTCCGTTCAGTCGATGAAGAATTCTTTGAAGAATTGGAAGAACTCTTGATCATGAGTGACGTTGGGGTTCAAGTGGCCTCTAATTTAACCGAAGAGTTGCGCTATGAAGCCCGTTTGGAAAATGCCAAAAAACCAGATGCTCTCAAACGCGTGATCATCGAAAAATTGGTGGACTTGTATGAAAAGGATGGCCAATTTAATGAAGCCATTCGTTTTCAAGAAGGCCTTACGGTCATGCTCTTTGTTGGGGTCAATGGAGTTGGTAAAACCACATCTATCGGGAAGTTAGCCCACCGCTACAAACAAGAAGGCAAGAAAGTCATGTTGGTTGCAGCAGATACTTTCCGTGCAGGAGCAGTGGCTCAACTGGCAGAATGGGGACGCCGTGTAGACGTTCCAGTTGTAACAGGTCCTGAAAAATCAGATCCTGCTAGCGTCGTCTTTGATGGAATGGAACGTGCGATCGCTGAAAACATCGATGTTCTGATGATTGATACGGCGGGTCGTCTGCAAAACAAGGACAACCTCATGGCGGAGCTTGAAAAAATCGGCCGGATTATCAAGCGAGTGGTGCCTGATGCGCCGCATGAAACCTTGCTGGCCCTCGATGCATCGACTGGTCAAAATGCCTTGGTGCAAGCCAAAGAATTTTCAAAAATTACGCCTGTGACAGGAATTGTATTGACCAAGATCGATGGAACGGCTCGAGGTGGGGTCGTCCTTGCGATCCGTGAAGAGTTGGACATTCCAGTGAAGTTGATTGGATTCGGAGAAAAGATTGATGACATCGGACCATTCCATTCAGAAAACTTCATGAGAGGCCTCTTGGAAGGCTTGATTTAAGAGTCGAATAGAAAAAGACAAATTGTTGGAAGAACAATTTGTCTTTTTGTTTCCTTGCGCTATCAAAAAAACCACCCGAAGGTGGCTTTCCTTAATTCTTAGGTTCAGGTTTCCAAACCCATTCGGCTCCGTATTCTGCAAGGAGATCATCGGATGCAGTTGGTCCCATGGATCCAGACTTGTATTCATAGAGTGGTGCTCCATTTTCGGCCCATAGTTTTTCGATTCGGTCAATCAATTGCCATGAAGCACGAACTTCGTGCCAGTGGCTGTAATTGGTTGAGTCATTGTTCAAAACGTCAAAAATTAATTTTTCATACGGCTCTGGGGAAGCTCCAGTTGCAGTCGCATCTGTTTCGTAATCAAAGGAAATCGGTGCGATGCTGAATGTTTCTCCGACCTCTTTCCCGTTGATGCTCAATGAGAAACCTTCGTTTGGTTGGATATAAATGGTCAAGACATTTGGTTGCAAGCTATGTCCAAAGATGGAATCGGTTTGCTTGAAGACCACATTGACCATGGTTCCTTTTTGGGTCAAGCGTTTTCCGGTACGGAAGAAGAAAGGCACTCCGCGGAAGCGATCGCTATCAACAAAGAACGTACCAGAAGCATAGGTTTCTGTAGTAGATTCAGGGTCGACATTGGGCTCACTGCGATAAGAGATATCTTTTTTCCCTTCGATCGTACCTGAATGGTATTGACCACGGATAAAGAATTTCTTCAGTTCCTCATCTGTTGGATTGTGCAATTGCTCAAAAACTTTAACTTTTTCTGCCCGAATTGCATCCTTGGTAAAGGTAGCTGGTTTATCCATGGCAAGCAATGACAAAAGCTGAAGGGTATGGTTTTGCACCATATCTCGAAGGGCCCCAGAATGATCATAGTAGCCACCGCGTTCTTCAACTCCTAAGCGTTCAGCAAAGGTAATTTGGATGTTGTCAATAAAATCTCGGTTCCAAAGGTTATCAAAAATAAGATTTCCGAAACGAATGGCAAAGATATTTTGGATCATTTCTTTTCCAAGGTAATGGTCGATCCGGAAGATTTGTTCTTCATCAAAGGTTTCTTCCAATTCCTTGTTGAGCTGACTTGCAGTTTCCAAATCTGTACCGAAAGGTTTTTCAACGATCAAGCGCTCAAAGCCTTGCCCATCCACAATGCCTTCTGATTTGAGGTGTTTGGCAATGGTTCCAAAAAATTGAGGAGCCATGGACAAGAAGAAGACCTTGTTGTGTTCTGTTTGGTATTTTTCATCCAAGCTATTTTGCAATTCACGCAGGGCGATGTAATGTTCGGTATCATTGACATCGTGGCTTTGGTAGTAGAAATGACTAGCGAATTCTTGAGCTTGTTGTGGGCTATCTGCCAGATCTGTGATGGATTCTACCACAACTGATTCAAAGTACTCCTTGCTCCATGGTCTGCGAGCTGTTCCGATAACCGCAAAGTGTTCAGATAGATTTCCTGATTTATAGAGTCTAAAAAGGGATGGGTAGAGTTTGCGCTTGGCTAAATCTCCACTGGCCCCGAAAATGGTTACAATAACTTTTGAAGACATTTAAGTACCTATTTCCTATTTTATTAACCATATTTTACCATAAAATCTACAAGATTTCTTTGATGGAATCGTTGTTCCGAATATTTTCCGCTTGGATTAGAGGATTTGAGAGGAAAGCATAGAAAAAGCTAGAACCAATGTGGATTCTAGCTTGAGCTGTTATAAAATGTTTGGATCGACCACCGAAGAAACTTGGTGAATCCATCAGAATACGCGGTAGACATAAGGATTATCCGGTTTTGTAATGGTCTGGCAATCGCTAATGTGGAGGACAGGCAAGCTTTGCTTGAGCTGCTTGTGGTATTCAATGGACAAGGTTCCTTTCGCATGGATCCAGGTATTGTTTTCGAAATGCTGCGGAGCACCTGTCGTTAAGAGACCGTAGACGCCGGAATCTGCGATACAGTGGATGATCCCAAAGCGAAAGAGAAATTGGCTGTCCTTGTTATTGGGGTCATTGTATACAAAGCCGGTCAGTTCGATCGTCTTTCCTGCAAATTGGTCAGGATAATCATAAATAACTTCCATGACTTCCATGTAATTCTCAGTGGTCACCTGAATTACTTTTTTATCAACATATTTCTTTGCAGCCTGCTTCATTTCTGACTCATAGGCTGACTTGGTAAAATAGCTACTAGTATCTGGTTTGAGATACTGGGTTGTTGTCCCTTCGTCCTGCTGGATTTCCTTGGAAGAACCGGCTGCAACCGGGAAGTGGTAGCCTTTGGCAGAGACTGTTTGGGAATCCAGTGTCACTGTAGGGAAAAATAGCCCGACAAACAAAGGAATACAGAGCAAGAAGATACTCGCCACTTTTGCCCAGAAGCCAGAGAGATGACTGTGGATCTTCATCTGCTTGACCCAGATGATCAGCTGCACAAGAGCTAAAACAAAGGACAAGAACATGGAAATATAAGTCAAGTAAGAATAGTGTAAGTTGATGTATTGATTGAGCTTACCAGATAATTGCAGGTACATGGTGAGCTCAAAATAGCCAGCTAATATCAAGAAACGAATCATAGCACTACCCCCACAAACCAAGCATAAAGGAGCACAACTCCACTCACAATTCCGATAAATTGCCAGATAAAACGGGTCTTGAGATAATTTTTCATCATGAGGAGATTTTTGACATCAAGCATAGGCCCAATCACCAGAAAGGCAAGAACAGGCGCTACTCCAAAACTTGTTAGAAGAGAGGATCCAACAAAGGCGTCCGCCTCGCTACAAAGTGAGAGGAGAAAGGACAAGACCATGAGAAGGAGAATAGCAATAACCGGTGTCGCACTGATCGAAGTGAGGATCCGTGTTGGGACATAGACTTGGACGAGGCTGGCAAAGAGACAACCAAATACCAAGTAGCGTCCTGTATCAAAGAATTCATCAATGGCTTGCACCAAGACTTGAAAGAGCTTTTGGCCTTTGCTCAAGTCCCTAAAATCATGTTCATGTACAGCCTTACGATGTTCTTTTTGGATCGAATCTGTCTGAATAAAACCAAGAAAGATCCCTAGTACCGTTGCGACCAGTAGGGAACCAAGGGCGCGGTAGAGGGCCATCTTGACAGAATTCCCAAAGGCTGAGTAGGTCGCAAAGAGAACGATAGGATTGATGACCGGTGCTGTCACCAGAAAGGGAACAGCAGTATAACTTGGGACTTTCTTTTCTAGAAAGCGATTGATAATGGGAACAATCCCACATTCACAGGAAGGAAAGATAAAACCGATAAAAGTCCCAAAGAAGATCCGCCCAAATTTATTCTTGGGAAGAAAGCGGTAGACCCTCTCGGGGGTGATATAGACCTCGATAATCCCTGAAATGATACTCCCGATTAGGACAAACGGTAGGGCCTCGATAATAATCGAGAGAAAAATAGCCCCAGCCTGCAAGACGCTAGAGGGAAGGTGTTGAAAGAATGTCATTACTTAACCTTCTTTGCTTCTTTAGTTGTAGCAGTTTCTGCCTTCTTTTTTTCTTCGGGGAATTCGACTGTTTTTTCTACATCCGGAAAACTCGCAAAATTTTCAAACATTTTATCAAGATCATCTGTTTTTGAGAATTTAATAGCCATTGTTGGGCCTCCTTTTTATTTTCTTTCATTATAACAAAAAGGAAAGAGCAAGGGGGAAATGGAGCATAAAAGGAAGGATCCATAGGGTCAAAATTATTCTATGAAAAATCCCTGAAACAGAGACCAGAACAGGCGATCTCACCCCTTGATGGCAGCAAAATATGCTATAATAGAAGCTATGGATAAATATGAAAAAATAGCCCAAGAATTGGGTGTTAGCTTAAAACAAATCGATACCGTATTGAGTCTGACCGCAGAAGGCTCAACCATTCCCTTTATTGCTCGCTATCGAAAAGATCTAACGGGAAATTTAGATGAAGTAGCGATCAAGGCCATTATTGACCGGGACAAATCGTTAACGGCTCTGGCTGAACGAAAGGAAACCGTCCTTGCTAAGATTGAGGAACAGGGCAAACTGACAGAGGCGCTCAAGCAGGCTATTGAAGCTGCTGAAAAATTAGCGGATGTCGAAGAGCTCTATCTCCCTTATAAGGAAAAACGGCGGACCAAGGCGACGATTGCTCGAGAAGCAGGACTTTTTCCTTTGGCACGTCTCATTTTGCAAAATAGTCCAGACTTGGAAGCAGAGGCTCAGAAATTTACCTGTGAGGCCTTCCCAACTGAAACTGCGGCTTTAGCTGGTGCAGTGGATATTCTGGTAGAAGCTATTTCAGAGGATACCCAATTACGGGCCCTCACCTATCAAGAAATTCATGGGCATTCCCTCATGACGTCAACCTTGAAGGATGAAAGCTTAGATCCTAAGAGAACCTTTGAAATCTACTATGATTTTTCTGAGAAGATTAAGAATATGCAAGGCTACCGGACTCTAGCTCTCAATCGTGGGGAAAAATTGGGCGTTCTCAAAGTCGGATTCGAGCACCAACTGGATCGGATCATTCGTATTTTTGAGGCTCGTTTTAAAACGAAAAATGCCTATGTGGATGAGGTTATTCAACAAGCGGTTAAGAAAAAAATCGTTCCTGCGATTGAACGTCGGATTCGGACAGAGTTAACGGAGGTGGCAGAAGACGGAGCCATTCAATTGTTCTCTGAAAATCTACGGAATCTATTGCTCATTCCTCCATTAAAAGGGCGCGTGGTCCTTGGATTTGACCCAGCCTTTCGGACCGGTGCTAAACTAGCCGTTGTTGATGAGACAGGAAAGATGCTTGCCACCCAGGTCATCTATCCAGTTGCTCCTGCAAAACCAGCTCAGATCGAGCAGGCTAAAAAGGATCTATCCTCCTTGATCAAGGAGTTTAGCGTAGAGATTATTGCAATTGGAAATGGAACAGCCAGCCGTGAAAGTGAGGCCTTTGTCGCAGAGGTGCTTCATGACCATCCAGGAGTTCGCTATGTTATTGTCAATGAAAGCGGAGCCTCTGTCTATTCAGCTAGTGAGTTGGCCCGTCATGAGTTCCCAGAGCTAACCGTTGAAAAACGCTCGGCCATCTCCATTGCCCGTCGCTTGCAAGATCCGCTAGCAGAATTGGTGAAAATCGATGCCAAATCCATCGGTGTCGGTCAATACCAACACGATGTCAATCAGAAAAAACTGACAGAAAGTTTAGATTTTGTGGTAGATACTGTCGTCAACCAAGTTGGGGTCAATATCAATACGGCTAGTCCTTCTCTCTTAGCGCATGTAGCGGGACTCAATAAAACCATCTCTGAAAATATTGTGAAATACCGGGAAGAAGAAGGAATGATTCTTTCACGAGCACAGATTAAAAAAGTCCCTCGCCTCGGCGCCAAGGCTTTCGAGCAGGCTGCTGGATTCTTACGCATTCCTGAAAGTAAAAACATCTTGGACAATACCGGCGTTCACCCTGAAAGTTACAAGGAAGTTGAAAAACTTTTTCAGCTTCTTGAAATTACCGAACTCGATGCATCCGCTCATGAAAAATTAAAAGCTGTGAACATAAAGGAGATGTCTACTCAGCTGGATCTGGGACCAGAAACCCTGAAAGATATCATTGCCGATCTCCTAAAACCAGGTCGCGATTTGCGGGATTCCTTTGATGCACCCGTGCTCCGTCAGGATGTCTTGGATATTAAAGACCTGCATATTGGCCAAAAATTAGAAGGGGTTGTGCGCAATGTGGTTGACTTTGGGTCCTTTGTCGATATTGGCATTCACGAAGATGGCTTGATTCATATCTCCCATATGAGCAAGCAGTTTATCAAGCATCCAAGCCAGGTCGTCTCAGTAGGTGATTTGGTAACCGTCTGGGTGAAGAAGATTGATGTGGAACGCGAAAAAGTCAATCTCAGTTTGGTAGCTCCGAATGAATCTGACTGAGTATGTACGCCAAGTATCCCTAGAAGATTTTGGGAGAGAATTCCGCCATCAAGCAGAGTGGAATTCACGTCTTCAAACCACTGGGGGTCGTTTCTTTCCCAAGGATCGACACCTTGATTTCAACCCGAAAATATACCAAGCTTTCGGGTTAGAGGTCTTTCGCAAAATCGTCCGCCACGAGCTCTGCCATTACCATCTTTACGATCAAGGTAAAGGCTATCGCCACAAAGATCTAGCCTTTAAGCAACTCCTCCAGCAAGTGGACGGTCTTCGTTTCACACCTCCTCTACCAGATAGAGCTGGGCGAGTCAAGCGGATCTATCTCTATCAATGTCCCCATTGTGGCCAAGAGTATAGACGAAAGCGAAAAATCGATCTGAAGAAATATGCCTGCGGTCGCTGTCACAGCCGCCTGCAATTCCTTGAAATGAGACAAGAGTGAGAATCGGTCTTTAGGCGGATCACTTTCTAGTTAGACTCTGCTAAAATAGGTCTAACTAGAAAGAGGAATATCAAATGACATCATCATTTTACAAATCAAAACGCCACCGCCTGGTTTCAGGTGTGCTAGCTGGGCTGGCCGATAAATTTGGTCTGAGTGTAACGCTGCTACGCTTCTTGTTTATTCTTTTTACGGTCTCTCATGCCTTTATCGGTGTGATTATCTACTTGCTGTTAGATACGACTTTACCTTATAAGGACGAAGAGGAGCAGGAAATATTTGACGATGGCCCTCGACCTCGTCGGAGAAAAGAGGCCGAACCCATCCATGATCAGAATGATAGTCCGTTTTTCTAAAAGGAGATCCGGGTGAAGCAGAAGTTCTATTACCTTGCTTTTATTCTATATCTCTTCTTCAGTTTTATAGGACAGTTTTTCATTTTAAATCGTGTTTTTGGAGAAGGAGTTGGAACAGTTTTTATCGGAATGCTCCTTTTTCCACTGGGCATTTGGAATAGTCTCTTCTACCTCTTGTTTCTGTCAACAGAAATGGCTAGAAAGCCACAAATTTATCGGTTTTCGATTTTATTTCTGCCGATGTTGTGCCTGGTTTTGTCCTTGTTGGGGGGAGGACCTACCGCCTTTATGCTCGGCTTGATCGCATTTCCTTCAAATGCGGTGGTCTATGCGGTCTCTACCGGAATCAAATCCATGATTACAGATTACTTGCATGGTGAAGGCTAGAGCATTCTTCAGATGTTACCATCATTTCCTAGAGGTTAGAGACATTTGTCTTGGCCTCTTTTTAGTCGCATTAAAAAGGAATTGAAAATGGATCTTTCAAATGACACTTCAGGCTCTCGTCTGAAGAGAAAATCTGCTATAATAGAGAGAGAATTTGAAAAGGGAGAATGATATGGCAGTTACTGTTCGCGATATACAGGAAAAGCTTCGTCTATCGGTTGTTTATGGGGATGATAGCCTCTTAAGCAAGGAAATTACGACTGCGGACATTTCACGTCCAGGTCTTGAAATGACGGGCTATTTCGACTATTACACACCTGAGCGGATTCAGCTTGTAGGAATGAAAGAATGGTCCTACCTGGTGAAGATGAGCTCTCACAACCGACATCAGGTCTTGCGCAAGATGTTCCAGCCGGAGACACCTGTCATCATTGTCGCGCGGAATTTAGAAATTCCAGAAGAAATGTTGCGTGCTGCGGAAGAAAAGCAACTAGCCATTTTGAAGAGCAATGTTGCGACGAGTCGTTTATCTGGAGAGCTTTCTAGCTATTTGGATAGTCGGCTAGCAGAACGCACGAGTGTACACGGTGTCTTGATGGATATTTATGGGATGGGTGTCTTGATCCAAGGAGATAGCGGAATCGGAAAAAGCGAGACAGGTCTGGAACTTGTCAAGCGGGGTCACCGCCTCGTAGCAGATGACCGAGTCGATATCTATGCGAGAGATGAGATGACCCTTTGGGGAGAGCCGGCTGAAATCCTACGCCACTTACTAGAGATCCGTGGTGTCGGGATTATCGATGTCATGAGTCTCTACGGTGCGAGTGCTGTGAAGGATTCTTCACAAGTCCAAATCGCCGTTTACTTGGAAAATTATGCTAAGGATCAGGTTTATGATCGTCTAGGTAATAATGCAGAAGAATTGGAAATCGGTGGCGTGACTATTCCTCGGATTCGCATCCCTGTGAAGACTGGACGGAACATTTCGGTCGTGATCGAAGCAGCGGCGATGAATGTTCGTGCCAAAGAAATGGGCTATGATGCCACTAAAACCTTTGAAGAACGTCTGTCCCAGTTGATTAGTCAAAATGAGGTGAAGGAATGAATCCAGTAGCCCTTCAATTAGGTCCGATCAGTATTCGTTGGTACGCAATTTGTATTGTCTCTGGCTTGATTCTAGCCGTTTATCTTTCTATGAAAGAAGCACCTCGTAAGAAAATTGATCCAGATGATATCATTGATTTCATTTTGATTGCCTTTCCTCTTGCGATTGTGGGGGCCAGACTCTATTACGTTATTTTCGAATGGGGTTACTATAGCCAGCATCTTAGTGAGATTTTTGCGATCTGGAACGGAGGAATCGCGATTTATGGTGGCCTCTTGACAGGTGCCCTTGTCCTCTATCTATTCTCTCGTAGACGCTTGATTGAGCCAATTGATTTCTTAGATATTGCGGCCCCAAGCGTCATGATTGCACAGAGTATTGGTCGCTGGGGAAACTTCTTTAACCAGGAAGCTTATGGAGCTGCTGTTAAAAGTCTCAACTACCTGCCCTCTTTTATTCGAGATCAAATGTATATAGATGGTAGTTACCGTCAGCCAACGTTCTTATATGAATCCAGTTGGAATCTGCTAGGTTTTCTCTTGATCTTGATTCTTCGTAGGAAGCCACAATTTTTGCGACAAGGTGAGATCACAGCCTTTTACCTTATCTGGTATGGTTTTGGTCGGATGATCATCGAAGGAATGCGGACAGATAGCCTGATGTTTGCGGGCTTACGTGTTTCCCAGTGGTTGTCGATGATCCTGATTCTAGTTGGACTCGCCATCATCATCTACCAACGTCGCAAAAAAGCCCCTTATTATGTAGAAGCAAAGGAGTAATATATGTTTATTGAAATTGCCTACGGCCTCTTAGGCCTTGCCTTAGTAGCGCTTGTCATTTATATGATTTTTTTCCTCTCAAAGATTGGAAAAGTTGTAGATGAGACGCAAAAAACCATCCAAGTGTTGACATCAGATGTCAATGTCACCTTGCATCAGACCAATGATCTATTGGCAAAAGTCAATGTTTTAACGGATGATTTGAATCAAAAAGTGGCAACGATCGACCCCTTGTTTACAGCTGTAGCAGATCTTTCAGAGTCTGTCTCAGATTTGAATGACCAAGCGCGTCAATTGAGTGTTAAAGCTGCATCAGCTGGTGGGAAAACTGTAAAAGCCTCTATCGGATTAAAAGCGATTCAGATGGCTTCAAAATTATTTAAATAGAATCGAGGAAAAAGATGGGACGTTTATCTAGTTTATTAATTGGTGTGATTTCAGGTGCTTCAGCAGCCTACTATTTGTCAACAGAGCAAGGTAAGAAAGTTACTAAGAAAGTGGTGCGCTTTGTAAAAGACTATCAAGAAGATCCTCAAGAAGTGCATGAATCAGTTAAACAAACTGCTAAGGATGTTTCAAAACAAGCTGCAGAAGTCATCCAACAAACCAAAGAAAAAGTTGGATCTGGAGAAATCACGACAGGAACTGTTTTGGAATCTGTCAAAGAAAAAACGCAAGATGTGGTTGAAAAATCTCAAGAAGTCTATCACTCATTTAAGGATAAACTTCAAAAAGAAAATCTAAGTGGCAATGACTTGGTTCAATCCATTCGCAAACAAACAGAATCAGAAGACATCGTGCTAGACTTGGATGAAAAAGATCCTGAAGAAGCAGCTGAAGAAGAAACAAAAGAAGCATAAAAAAGAGAGTGGGACAGAAATCGGTAATTCGTTAGAATTCGATTTCGTCGTCCCACCTCCGCACAGTTGAGTAGGGCTGTAAAAGCTGATGAAATCAGCCTAGTAGAGCCCAGTCAACCACTGCGTCTTGCTCGACAATCCAAAGACAATTGAGAGGCTAGGACTTTTGTCCCAGTCTCTTTTTATGGAAGGTAAGATGGCAATTGGAGTTAGGTTTTGTCTTTAAATTTCAATATTCAAATTAAAAAATTCGACTAAAATAAAAAAATCAGGCGAACCTGATTTTTATTTTTTTCGTTTATTGTAGTAAATTCGGAATCCTTGAATACTAGCAAAGCTAGAACCAATAGCTAAGGCAAACGCAAAGAAGGTATTCATTTTCGTTGCTAAAAAGATAAAACTAAATACAACCGTCAACACACAGAAAATAGCGATATTTAAAAAATATAGCAATTCACTTAATTGAGGCGCGGGTTCAACTTCAGGAGCATAGTCCTGAATAGGGGATTCTTGGGTTTGTTTGGTTAATTCGATATAATCGAATTCTTCATCATAGTGTCTTAAATTTCTTACGGGCATTTTCTCTCTCCTAACAGTACTCTATTATTCTATCATGAATTCAGCTATATAAATGTTACAAAAATGTTACAAATTTTACAAAATAAATAAATTTTTCTAGAATATCGGAATTTTTGTTATAATGGTTCTATGAAAAATATTATAATTACAGCAACAGCAGAGAGTGTTGAGCAAGCACAAGCCCTGATTGATACAGGGGTTGACCGAATCTATGTCGGTGAAAAAGATTACGGATTACGATTGCCTCAAACTTTAAGCTATGACGAAATAAATCGAATTGCCCAATTAGTCCATGCTGCTGGCAAAGAATTGACAGTGGCTGTAAATGCACTCATGCACCAATCGATGATGGATTCAATCAAGCCTTTTTTAGATTTTCTAAAGGAAATTCAGGCTGATTATATTACTGTCGGAGATGCGGGCGTTTTTTATGTCTTGAAACGAGATGGCTATCCATTCAAAACGATTTACGATGCATCAACCATGGTCACTTCTAGCCGCCAGATCAATTTCTGGGGAAAACAAGCAGGAGCTTCTGAGGCTGTTTTGGCTCGTGAGATTCCATCTGCCGAATTATTCGTAATGGCTGAGAATCTTCAGATTCCAGCAGAAGTATTGGTTTACGGTGCTAGCATTATTCACCATTCAAAACGACCTCTTCTTCAGAACTATTACAACTTCATCAAGACAGAGGACTCTGTGACCAAAGATCGCGATCTGTTCTTAGCAGAACCAGGAGATCCAAATTCTCACTATTCGGTCTATGAAGACAAACATGGAACCCATATCTTCTCAAATAATGACTTGAATATGATGACCAAATTGTCTGAGTTGGTAGAACATGGCTTTGATCATTGGAAACTCGACGGTGTCTACTGTCCGGGTGAAAACTTTGTCAAGATTACAGAGTACTTTGTCAAGGCCCGTGATTTGATTCAAAAAGGAACATTTACACAGGATCAAGCCTATCTGTTTGATGAAGAAATCCGCAAATTGCATCCAGCCAATCGTGGTTTGGATACTGGTTTCTATGATTATGAACCAGATCGTGTAAAATAATAAAAAACTAAGGCTTCTTCGTTTGAGAGTTTTCCTTTTTCAGGGAACGAAGAGGCTATTCATTATATCGACAATCTTGTAAATTGGAGAAAACATGACAAATACAAAAAAACGTCCAGAGGTTTTGGTACCTGCTGGAACATTAGAAAAACTAAAAGTTGCCGTTAATTATGGGGCAGACGCTGTGTTCGTTGGTGGACAAGCCTATGGTTTGCGTAGCCGTGCCGGAAACTTCACCATGGATGAGCTTCGTGAAGGAATTGAATATGCTCATGCACGTGGAGTTGATGTACACGTCGCTTCCAACATGGTAACTCATGAAGGAAATGAACAAGGGGCTGGAGAATGGTTCCGTGAATTGCGGGATATGGGCCTTGACGCCGTGATCGTATCAGACCCGGCCTTGATTGAAATCTGTGCAACTTATGCACCTGGACTCAATATTCACTTGTCTACGCAAGCTTCTGCAACCAATGTGGAGACTTTCCATTTTTGGAAAGAATATGGCTTGACCCGTGTCGTCTTGGCCCGCGAGGTATCCATGGAAGAGTTGGCAGAGATTCGTAAGCGTACCGATCTTGAGATCGAAGCCTTCGTTCATGGAGCGATGTGTATTTCCTACTCCGGACGTTGTACCCTTTCTAACCACATGTCTGACCGGGATGCCAACCGTGGTGGCTGTTCTCAATCTTGCCGTTGGAAATACGACCTTTACGACATGCCATTCGGCCAAGAACGTAAGAGTATCAAAGGGCAAGTCCCAGAAGAATACTCTATGTCAGCCGTTGACATGTGTATGATCGAGAATATTCCAGACATGATTGACAATGGGGTTGATAGCTTGAAGATTGAAGGCCGAATGAAATCTGTCCATTACGTATCAACAGTTGCCAACTGTTACAAGGCTGCTTGCGATGCTTATATGGAAAGTCCAGAAGCCTTTTATGCCATCAAGGATGATTTGATCAATGAATTGTGGAAAGTTGCTCAACGTGAATTGGCAACTGGATTCTACTACCAAACACCGACTGAAAATGAACAATTGTTTGGGGCACGTCGTAAGATTCCTCAATACAAATTTGTAGGAGAAGTAGTAGACTTTGATCCATCTACCATGACCGCGACGATTCGTCAACGGAATGTGATCAATGAAGGGGACCAAGTGGAATTCTACGGACCAGGCTTCCGACATTTTGAATGCCAGATCCAAGACTTACATGATAAGGATGGAGTGAAGATTGATCGCGCACCAAATCCGATGGAACTTCTCACGATCACTGTCCCACAAGAAGTGAAACCGGGAGATATGATTCGTTCTTGTCAAGAAGGTTTGATCAATCTCTACTCAAAAGATGGCGCAAGTAAAACTGTTCGAGTATAACAAAAAAAGAGAGGGTTAAACCTCTCTCAGAATGTAGACAAATCCTATCAGGAAAAGAAAAACTTCTCCTATAGAGTTTGGTTACCATATAGTGAAAACTCTTTGAATCCCTACATAATAGCATTTGTAAGAGTTTTTTTCTGTATAATCAACTTTTAAATTGAATGCATTCTGTTTAGTTTTATTCTTTTCCATAAAGGTAACGACTAGCAATTAACCAAGTAGCAATATACATTATCACGTTAACAAGAAATGCGACAATGATGGCCATATTCCAATCATGGGATAAATTAGTAGTTATAATCCCCATAATTGTTGTACCAAAAAGTCCACCAATTTGTTTGTTAGCGTTTAGAGTTGCACCTGCAATTCCAGATAATTCTTGACCAGCAGCTTCCATAAGAATGGTTGTAGTCGCTGGAGTTAAAACACCGATACCTAGACTCATTAAAGAAAATAAAGGAATTAGGATGTATAGTTGAATTTCATGAAAAAAGACTCCCATTCCAAAAATTCCTGCTGCTCCTACAATGGCAAAAATAATTGAGACAGTAGCTAGGCTCCCCACGGAAAATCGTTTTACAGCACGTGCATAAAATAAATTACCAATAATTAAGACAATCATTCCTGGTAGAATGAGGAGTCCAGAAATCATTGAGGAGAGGTTTAAATAAGTTTGAAAATAAAGACCTAGCACCAAAACGATACCATATAATGAAATATTAACCACTAAGCCCAACAGATTAGAGACAATAAACTTAGCATTTTTTAATAGTTGGTGGGGAACAATAGGTGCTTTACTTTTTTTATCGTGGACTACTAAACCAATAGCAAATAATAAAAACAGGAGAAGAAACAATAAAAGATTTAGGTTAGTATAGCCATATTGATTCCCTTCAACAAGGTAAATAACTAGACTTCCGATAGTTGCAACAAGAAAGATATTACTGAAAATGTCAATTCTGGTCTTTGGATTGGCAATATTGTTTTTCACGAGAAGTAATATAGAAATTACTGTCAAAATTCCCAATGGAATATTGATTAAGAAAATACCCCTCCATCTGAAGTAGTTAATAATTAGTCCACCAATAAAAGAACCAGTACCGGTTGCAACAGAAATAATTGCTGTCCAAATTCCTAACATACGTGCTCTTTTAGTAGAATCAGGGTATGAAATGAATAAAAGTGCTAATGAACTAGGCATAAACAAAGAAGCACCGAAACCTTGAATGAATCTAAGTATAATTAATGTTTCAATATTTGGTGAAAAAGAGCACCCAAATGAGGCAAGTGTAAAAATTGTCATTCCAAATAATAAAATTCGTTTAGAACCATATTTTGTTGTTAGATTTCCTGAAAGTAGGAGTAAAGACCCTAAAGCTAGTGTATAGGCGTTAATAATCCAAATGGATTGCTCTAATGAGACGCTCATAGCTGTTTCAATATGGGGAACAGCAAGAACCACTCCGGTTGTATCTAGGACCGCCATAATGTATCCTAGTGAAAGAATAAAAAGTAGATAAGCTGGCGCTTTTGTATTTGTTTTTTTCATCAAGCTTCCTCCGTTATTTCATCAAACCAATTTTCATTTATCAATCAAAAGCAATATATTTAACTTTCTGAAAACATTTTACTTGAGTATATCCAGTGCCAAAGTATCTTCCATCAGCGCAACCGAGAATATCTTTGATACGGTCAAACTTAGTTATAATATCCATAGTAATTTTCCCTTTCAAATGATATAATTAGCTTATCATGTAATTATTTCTGAAACAAGAAGGGAAAAAAAGTATAGTAACTATCAAAAAAGGAGGAAACGAATGGAGACTTGCATGAAGCAATCTTTGAAAAAATCAATTTGTCCAGCAAGAAGGGTCTTGAATTTACTAAAAGGTAAATTTACTCTTGAGATCTTATCTGAAATTATTGATGGTAATATACATTATAGTAGTCTTTTGCGTAGTGTAGAAGGTATTAATCCTAGAATATTAGCTCAACGGTTACATGATTTCGAGCAAGAAGGTATTTTATCAAGAAAAGTTTTACCGACATCGCCTCCACAGGTTGAATATAAAATGACAAAAAAAGGTATTGCTCTAAGAAGTATCGTTGAAGAAATGAAAAAATGGGAGCAAACTTATGGTGATTAGAGATTAGATTGAATTTACGTAATTTATTACTAATATTTTTCTATAAATAGATAATGTAATTACGAAAGATTTGGTAACCTTTTTAATCAAGGCAACGTCAATACTAGTAGTATGTACTGGAATTTTTTTGATACTCTAATAAATATAGAAATGAGATTGAAAGTAATAAAAACAAACGCCAAAAATGACGTTTGTCTTCAATATAAAAGAGAGGGTTAAACCTCTCCTTTTTGTTGGGCGATGCGAATATTATTGGGGACCAAACTGATTTTCTGGATCTCAGAAATCCGAATAATCGTGGACATACTCTTTTTAAAATTTTTCACGATCAGTTGTCGGCGTTCTTGGTCATACTTGACAATATCACCTGTAAAACTCTTGTTTGAAAAAATAACATGAACCCCTTGTTTTTTTCGCAAAGCTTGTTGAATGATTTCAATAATTCTCTCATCTTCTAATGGGGCAGGGGTACTGACTTTTCCATTGAAAAATTCATTTGCTCGGTCTTTAACGATCTCGAGAAATTTTTTCATAGCTAAATTCTCCATAACTTGATACAATATATTATAGATAATTTCAACGATTTTGTAAATGATTTACGAATAATAGAGATGAGAAGGCAAGAAAGGAGTCGTGAAATGGCAGAATTTTCATTCCAAATCGAAGAACATTTACTGGTCTTGTCAGAAAATGACAAGGGTTGGACCAAGGAATTGAACCGTGTAAGTTTTAACGGTGCTCCAGCTAAGTATGATATCCGGACCTGGAGTCCCGACCATACAAAGATGGGGAAAGGCATTACACTCACGAACGAAGAGTTTCAAGTTATGCTCGATGCATTTAAAAATTAAAATAAAAAGAGGTCCTTCAAGGACTTCTTTTTTTGTTATAGTCTAAGACTATATAGATGTCAAAGATATTAGATTATCCCAAACCCTTGTTTATCAAGTGTTAGACTGCTATAATGGTTGCATTGATGAATTAATGTAAAATTTATAGGAAAGAGGAATTCATATTGACACCTACACATGCACCTTATCGCGTAGACCATGTTGGTTCATTTCTTCGTCCAGCCGTTTTGGTTCAAGCTCGTGAAGATTTCGCAGCTGGAAAAATCAGTCAGGCTGACTTAACAAAAGTAGAAGATCAGGAGATTCGTGACCTCGTTGAAAAAGAAATTGCTGCTGGTCTGAAGTCAGTAACAGATGGAGAATTCCGCCGTGCTTATTGGCATTTGGATTTCTTCTGGGGCTTTGGGGGTATTGATCATGTCCAAGCTGCTCAAGGCTATCAATTCCATGATGAAACAACCAAGGCGGACTCAGCACTTGTCGTTGGAAAAATTACAGGAGCCAATCATCCATTTGTAGAGCATTACAAGTTCTTGCGTGATCTTGTAGCAGATGTAGATGGTGTAGAGGCTAAATATACCATTCCAGCACCTGCGCAATTCTATTTTGAATTGATCCGTGATGCAGAACATGTAGAGCAATTGAATACCATCTATCCTGATTTTGCGGCTGTTCGTGAAGACATCAAGCAAGCCTATCTTCAAGTGATTCAAGATTTGTATGATGCAGGACTTCGGACTCTTCAAGTGGATGACTGTACGTGGGGTGTCTTGGTAGATGATCATTTCTTGACGGCTTGGGGAGCAGCTCAAGGCAAGTCAAAAGATGAGGTTCGCCGGGAACTCGCTGATCTCTTCTTGACCTTTAACAACGATGTCTACCAAAATGTTCCAGCTGGTTTGACCGTCAATACACACGTTTGTCGTGGGAACTTCCATTCCACCTGGGCTTCATCAGGTGGCTATGCACCGATTGCCAAAGAACTCCTTGGAGAAGAAGCGGTCAATGCGTACTTCCTTGAGTTTGATACCGATCGTGCTGGTGGTTTTGAACCACTTGCAGAAGTGACCCCTGGAAAAGGAGTGGTGTTAGGCCTCTTGACATCTAAGAGTGGTCAACTGGAGAACAAGGATGAAGTCATCGCTCGTATTAAAGAAGCGAGTCAGTATGTACCTTTAGAAAATCTTTACCTGTCTACTCAGTGTGGATTTGCTTCAACAGAAGAAGGAAACATTTTGACAGAAGAAGACCAATGGAAAAAAATAGGTTTGATTAAAGAAATTGTCGCTGAAGTTTGGGGCGAATAAGGAGGAAGAAACATGTCAGATTTACTAAGTATTTATAAAGAATTGCAAGCTAAAAAATGGGTGGATTTGAGTCATCAGATCAATGCGGAAAGTCCACACTTCCCAGCCCTTCCTGCTTTACAACAAGAAGATCTCTTCACACTAAAAGATGGTTTTCATGTTCAAAAATTTACAGTGGTTGGTCAATACGGTACGCATATCGATGCACCAATTCACTTTGTAGAAGGTGGACGTTGGTTAGATGAGATTGCCCTTAAAGATCTCCTCTTGCCACTCTATGTTATCGACAAGTCTAAAGAAGTTGCTGTGAATCCAAACTTTATCTTGAGCAAACAAGATATCTTAGACTTTGAAGCAGAGTATGGACAAATTGAAGAAGGGGCCTTTGTGGCCTTCCGTAGTGATTGGTCAAAACGTTGGCCGGATCAAGATGCTATGCGCAACCTTGATGAAAATGGGGTTCAACAAAGCCCAGGATGGAGCCGTGAAGCTCTGGAATTCTTGATTCATGAACGCCATGTCAAGGCTGTGGGGCATGAAACCTTTGATACCGATGCGGGTATTCCAGCAGCAGAGCATGGCTTGGTCAATGAATACTACCTCTTGGAACAAAACATCTACCAAGTTGAAGTCTTGAACCACTTGGATCAAGTCCCAGCTGTAGGTGCCTTGATTTCGATTGCTTTCCCTCATTGGGACAAGGCAACTGGTTCACCGGTTCGTGCCATTGCCATCTTACCATAAACAAAGAAAAAAGCTTGAAGACAGACGTCACATTTGGACGTTTGTCTTTTTGTATTTTCGAAACTATTTTCGTTATCATCTGATATTCCATACAAAAACCTGATTTAGAGAAAATAAAAAGGGATATTCGTTAATTATTTCACCAATGTTTTAAGATGAAGGCGAACCGGTGTAAGCCAAATCATTATAGGGTTTATACAAAGAAAAGAGAGTGGGACAGAAATCGGTAATTCGTTAGAATTCGATTTCGTCGTCCCACCTCCGCACAGTTGAGTAGGGCTGTAAAAGCTGATGAAATCAGCGTAGTAGAGCCCACTCAACCACTGCGTCTTGCTCGACAATCCAAAAAATAATTGAGAGGCTAGGACTTTTGTCCCAGCCTCTTTTTTTCAATCAGAGAGAGCCAAAAGGATCTCTCTTTGTTAGTTGAACTATTTTTTAAAATGCATTGAAAGTCTATTTCGTTAGAAGATTGACTATTTTTAATTGAGAAATTATTGACGAGTCAATTTCCGTTTGATTCCAACAGCACCTGCTAAGACAAGAATTCCTGAGAAGACAAGTCCAGATGCAACAACTTCACCTGTATTTGGAAGAAGTGGTTTGCGACCTCCACCATTGTTTCCACCATTTGAACCAGGCGCATTTGGTGTCGTTGTGGTACCAGAATAACTAGGTTTATTTGGATTTTCTGTTGTAGATGAAGAAGTCTTAGGTTCTACAGTTGTAGTCGTAGTGGTTGTTGTAT
>NZ_WMZF01000003.1:0-137047 GCF_009717775.1 Streptococcus parasanguinis
CACATTGGTTCGTCTTGTTCAGTTTTCAAAGGTCTTTGTCGCTCTCGCGCGACAACTATATTAGTATATCATGACCTACTCTTACTGTCAACACTTTTTCTTAAAAAAATTTATTTTTTTAAAGTTTTTTTAAAAGTAATAAAGAAAAGCCTGTATTACAGGCTTTTCTATTATTCTAGTTCTTTGTTAATGATGAGAAATTTTTCTTCTCCGTAACCTCTTTTCATTAAACCTGCTTCAGCTATGTCTAGAAGATCTTTTGAAAAGGATTGGATCGCTTCTTTTTCTTCTTTACTTAGAATTTTCTTTGAATATTTCTTTCTAAGTTTTCGATAGTCCTGTTCTTCATTTTTAAAAAATGAAGAATCTTCTAAAAAGTTTTCCAGTTTTTCTAATTCTACAAACAAGCCCAACTCAAAGGCAATCGGGGCAAAAGTGGTTTCTAACGGTTGCGTACAAACACTTCTAAATTCCACAGTCCCACGAGCAGTTAAATCTTGAAATTGGTAACTTCGATGTTGTTTTAGATCTTCTTTTACAGGCTTAATGATCTTCTCATTTCCATCAGCCGTATAGGCTGTAATTTCTTTTTGATCTAGATAGTCTTCCACTCGAATTGGTTTAAAATAATAAGATTTCCCCTCTCTAGTTGCCGTAAAAATAGCCGTTCTAGCGAGATTATTAAAAAACTCTTCTTCGCTTTGGTAGTCCTTAGGATAAATCCCTACATTTTCCTTATAATAACCATGTAAGGATTCTTCCCAGAAAATATCTCTGGCAATTTTTGTATCCCAAGCCTCTGCTGAAAATTCTGAGTTAGAAAACAAATATGCTTTTGCTGCTTCAATTTTATTAAAGGCATTAATGATGCGAAGATAGTTATCGCGCCTTACATCCAATTGAACCTGGTTTCCGCATATAAATGCTCCGTACGAAGGATAAGAGTGTGTTTTCATCCCTGTACCATTCATTGCAAGGAAAGCCATTAACATCTTGTATCGTTCGATTTTCACTGGGCTATTATCATTTTCTTGCCACAGAGGATGGATTCCGTGCCCTTGGATTTCGTGATTATTTTCTTGCAAAATCGGTTGAATGATCTTCAAATAGTCCTCAAAACGTTTGGCCACCTCATTTATAGAACGAGCTCTCTCAAATGCAAATTCAATTGTATTGTAACTCAACTCGAATAGAATACGATCTTTAGAAGAGCAGTGAATCAATTGAATAGGATTTTGTTCGTCATCTATTTTTTCAACTTCAAAATCTGATAAGTTGGCTAAGGTTCGAAAAAGATTTTTCGTCACCTCTATATTTGTTTTGTTTCCATTTGTTTCTACAATCGGAAACTCTAATTCAACTCCGACAAAGAGTTCCGAATCCTCTTTCATATTACTAAGGTACTTCTCTTTTAGTAATTTAATTGCTTGTTGTTTTGTCATTGAATCCTTTTTCTTCTATTGGAGATATGGGTTCCATTATATCATTTTTTGCTATTCTCGACTACTCACAAAGCAAGACAAAACGCCTGCTTACGAAATTGTTTTAAATTAAAGCAATTTCGTAAACAAGCGTCTACCATTCATTCAATATGATGAGTGTTCCCGCTGGGGAAAATCCCCAGCGGTAGACCAGAGCTAGACTAAGAATAACAGTGTATTCCATCATCATAACACTCAACAAAATTGATGATATTATACCAATTCGATGATAGCCATTGGCGCAGCATCACCACGACGTGGTTCAGTTTTAAGGATACGAGTATATCCACCATTGCGCTCAGCATAACGAGGTGCTAATTCAGAGAACAATTTTTGAAGTGCAGTTGTTTCTGAGTATTTACCTGTTTCTTCATCAAAGTTTTGTGATGCAACTTCGTTACGTACGAATGCAGCAGCTTGACGACGTGCATGCAAATCACCACGTTTACCCAAAGTAATCATTTTTTCAACTGATTTACGGATTTCTTTCGCACGTGCTTCAGTTGTTACAATTGCTTCATTGATGATAAGATCTGTAGTCAAATCGCGAAGCATCGCTTTACGTTGTGAGCTAGTGCGTCCTAGTTTACGGTAAGCCATGTATTCCTCCTCTATTTATCGTTTTTTAACCCAAGGCCTAAGTCGGCAAGTTTGATTTTAACTTCTTCAAGACTCTTACGTCCCAAGTTACGAACTTTCATCATTTCTGCTTCTGATTTTTCAGTCAAATCGTAAACAGTATTAATGCCAGCACGTTTCAAACAGTTATATGAACGAACTGAAAGATCTAATTCTTCGATCGTACGTTCTAAAATGCGATCATCAGAAGTTGTATCTACTTCCTTCATAACATCTGTTGCAATAGCAATTTCAGTTAAGTTTGTGAATAGATTTAGGTGTTCTGTCAAAATACGAGCAGACAAACCTAAGGCATCTTCTGGAATGATTGTCCCATTTGTCAAAATTTCAAGGGTTAGCTTGTCAAAGCCATCGTTGCTACCAACGCGTGCTGGTTCAACTTGGTAATTGACTTTAGTCACTGGCGTATAGATTGAATCTACAGCAAGTGTTCCCACTGGTGCATCATCTTTTTTGTTTTGATCAGCTGGAACATAGCCACGTCCACTGTTTACAGTAAGCGTCGCTTTCAAAGATGCTCCCTCTCCGATTGTAAATAGATAATGATCAGGGTTTACAATTTCGATGTCACTATCAGTAAGAATATCTCCAGCAGTTACTTCTGCAGGTCCTTCTACATCAAGTTCAATAATCTTTTCGTCTTGGACGTAAGATTTAACGGCGATTCCTTTAACGTTAAGAATAATTTGCATAACGTCTTCACGGACTCCTGGAACGGTATCAAATTCGTGGAGTACACCTTCAATGTTGATTGAAGTGACAGCTGCACCTGGAAGTGAAGCCAGAAGTACACGACGAAGTGAGTTTCCAAGTGTTGTACCATAGCCACGTTCAAGTGGTTCTACGACAAACACGCCATAATCTTTGTTTTCATCAATTTTTGTTATATTTGGTTTTTCAAACTCAATCATTTGCTATACTCCCTCTTAAACGAAAAGCTGTGTAATTGTTGATGATTATACACGGCGACGTTTTGGAGGACGAGCACCATTGTGTGGTACAGGAGTTACATCGCGGATTGCAGTTACTTCAAGACCAGCAGCAGCAAGTGCACGAATAGCAGACTCACGACCTGAACCAGGACCTTTAACAGTTACTTCAACAGATTTAAGTCCGTGTTCTTGAGCAGCTTTTGCAGCAGCTTCTGATGCCATTTGAGCAGCAAATGGTGTAGATTTACGAGAACCTTTAAATCCAAGTGCACCTGCAGATGACCAAGCGATTGCGTTACCATGCACATCAGTAATCATAACAATTGTGTTGTTAAATGTAGCGTGAATATGAGCAATACCAGATTCGATATTCTTTTTCACACGACGTTTACGTGTTGGTTTAGCCAAGATTTTTACCTCCTTATTTTATTTTATTTTTTCTTACCTGCAATCGCAACAGCTTTACCTTTACGAGTGCGAGCATTGTTTTTAGTGTTTTGTCCACGAACTGGAAGTCCACGACGGTGACGGATACCACGGTATGAACCGATTTCCATCAAGCGTTTGATGTTCAAGTTTACTTCACGACGAAGGTCACCTTCAACTTTGATTGCGTCAACTTCACGACGGATAGCATCTTCTTGATCTGGTGTAAGATCGCGAACACGAATATCTTCAGAAACGCCTGCAGCAGCAAGGATTTTCTTAGATGTTGGAAGTCCGATACCGTACACATAAGTCAATGAAATTACTACACGTTTGTCATTTGGAATGTCAACTCCAGCAATACGAGCCATGTTTTCTCCTTTCTATCTTATCCTTGACGTTGTTTGTGTTTTGGATTTGCTGGGCAAATTACCATAACACGACCATTACGACGAATTACTTTACAGTATTCGCAAATTGGTTTGACCGATGGTCTTACTTTCATTTTTATCCCTCCAAGTTTTTCGATTATTTAAAGCGGTATGTGATACGTCCACGTGTCAAATCGTACGGACTCATCTCCACTGTAACACGATCTCCCGCTAAAATACGAATATAGTTTTTACGAATTTTACCAGAAACTGTTGCTAAAATCTGATGTCCATTTTCAAGTTCAACCGTAAACATAGCATTCGGCATTGTATCGACTACTTTGCCTTCTACTTCAATCACATCGTCTTTTGCCACGCAAAAGTACCTCCATAAATTTCGATTCATTCCTCTGAGCACAGAGGTAACAATTATAAGTCAGACTAACTAATTGTAACACTAGTTGTCCAATATTGCAAGCATGAAAAACGCTTTTATTTCAAATTTGACAAGACTTTTTCAATGTCTGAAAATACATCATTGATATCTTGGTTCCCTTGGATGTCATGTACGAGTCCTTTTGAACGATAAAATTCAATGATTGGTTCACCTTGGGCAATATTAACATCCAAACGACGTTTTACTGTCTCAGGTTTATCATCTTCACGTTGGTAGTAATCTTCCTCTTTGTAATCAACTGGTGGATTGAATACTTTATGGAAAGTTTCTCCAGTTTGACGATGAATGATACGTCCGCTCAAACGCTCTAAAAGACTGTCTGGATTTACTTCGATGTTGATAACACCTTCAAGCTCAATACCAAGTTCAGCCAATGTTTTATCTAAAGCATGAGCTTGCTCAATGGTACGTGGATATCCGTCTAACAAGAAACCTGTTTCTTTAATATCATCTTGAGCAAGGCGTTCTTTTACAATTCCATTGGTTACTTCATCTGGTACCAACTCACCTTTATCAATGTATGATTTTGCAAGCACACCCATTTCAGTTTGGTTAGCCATCGCTGCGCGGAACATATCTCCAGTGGAGATATGCGCTACGTGAAACTCTTCAACGATTTTAGCTGCTTGAGTTCCTTTACCTGCTCCAGGCAACCCCATAATTAAAAGATTCATGATGAATTCTCCTTATTTTGTTTTTAAATGGAAGCAGGAGCGAATTCCTATTTCCATTTAAAAACAAAATAGAAGGCTGACAAAGTCAACCTTATTCTATTCTGTTGTTGTGTCCATAAATCCGACATACTTACGTTTTAATAAGTAGCCTTCTAATTGTTTCATTCCCTCAATACCTGTTGAAATAATGATTAACAAACTAGTTCCTCCAAGAGCCACTGCATCTGTCAAACCAAATAAATCTCGAGCCAGGATTGGAATGATGGTAATAAAGCCAAGGAATACTGATCCGACGCTTGCTAAACGACGTAGCAAACGAGACATAAACTCTTCTGTCCCCTTACCAGGGCGGACGCCTGGGATATAGGCACCACTCTTTTGAAGGTTTTCTGCCGTTTTTTCAGGATTGATCTGAACAAACGTGTAGAAGAAGGTGAAGAGAATGATCAATAAGGCATACATTGCCACACCAGTTGGTGTGTTTGTAGCCAACATGGCTTGAGCTGTTTTCACCCATCCTGCATTGTAACCCATAGCGCTAATCACTTGGAAAATTGCAGCAGGCGCTGCTGTAATCGAACTAGCGAAGATGACAGGAATAACTCCTGCTGGGTTTACTTTCAAAGGTAGGTAAGAACTTGATGGAGCTCCTTGTGCAATCTTTGTATATTGGATTGGAATCTTGTATTGTGCTTGCTCCACAAAGGTTGTAAAGTAAACAATAACCAAGACAGCAAGGATTAATACCCCAACAAAAATGAGGGAATTGGTCATTTGACCAGAACGAACATTCACAAATGCATTTTCATAGATTTCTTTAATCATCTCAGGAATTGATGACACAATCCCTGCAAAGATAATCATTGAAACACCATTACCGTACCCTTTATCTGTGATTTGTTCTCCAAGCCAAGTCACAATCATGGAACCGGTCGTCAGAATCGCACCGATTAATAGATAGGTCTTGGTATTTGGAGTTGCGACTAATTTCGCCTGAGACAAAGTGTGGAAGGTGGCTGTAATCCCGATGGATTGAACAAAGGCTAGAACCAAAGAAATATAGCGTGTTGCTTGGTTGAGCTTTCTTCGACCAACTTCCCCTTGTTTGCCCCATTCAACAAACTTAGGTAACAGA
This sequence comes from Streptococcus parasanguinis, assembly GCF_009717775.1. GTDB lineage: Bacteria > Bacillota > Bacilli > Lactobacillales > Streptococcaceae > Streptococcus > Streptococcus parasanguinis_AG. The sequence goes on from NZ_WMZF01000003.1 coordinate 6,116, forward strand.
TCCATTTGCAAAAGTTGCACGACGATCGAAGCTGTGATGTATGGGCTAACCCCTAATGCGAAAACTGAGAAGTTCCTCATGGCATTCCCAGAAACCAAACTGAGCATGTTCAAGAAGGACACATCTTGAAGGTTGTTCAGAATTTTCGCATTTACACCAGGCACTGTAATCGTGGTCCCAATGCGGAAAACAAGAATGATGAAGATCGTAAATAAAATCTTCGACCGTACTTGTTTCACCTTAAATGCATCTTTTAATAATTTAAAAAACATAGGTCACCTCACTTAGATGACTTCAACTGAACCACCTTTAGCAGTGATAGCTTCTTCAGCTGATTTAGAGAATTTAGCTGCTTTAACAGTCAACTTCTTAGTCAATTCTCCGTTACCAAGAATTTTGATACCTGATTTTTCAGCTTTTACAATTCCTGATTCTACAAGTACTACTGGAGTTACTTCAGCACCATCTTCAAAGGCGTTCAATTGATCAAGGTTCACAATAGCATATTCTTTAGCGTTGATGTTTGTAAATCCACGTTTTGGAAGACGACGGAACAATGGAGTTTGTCCACCTTCAAAACCAAGACGTACACCGCCACCGCTACGAGCTTTTTGACCTTTTTGACCACGGCCAGAAGTTTTACCATTACCAGATGAAGTACCACGACCAACACGGTTGCGGACTTTACGTGAACCTGTAGCAGGTTGTAATTCATGAAGTTTCATTATTAATTTTCTCCTCTTTTGTAAATTGCTAACGCATGTAATCAGGAAAAGGTGTCCTAACTACAAACTCGCCTATACTTATATTTAGTTTTAGGGGATGAGAACCTCTCATACCCCTGAAAACTTTGTTTCTATTTTTAAATAGATTATTTTACTTCTTCAACTGTTACCAAGTGAGATACAGCAGTGATCATACCACGTACTGCTGGGTTATCTTCTTTAATAACAGAGCTGTTCAATTTGCCAAGTCCAAGTGCTACAACAGTTTTACGTTGTGACGGGATGCGTCCGATTGGAGACTTAGTCAAAGTAATTTTAATTTGAGCCATTTGAATCTCCTTTCTTAAGCCAAGTCAGAAACTGAAATACCACGAAGGGCAGCAACTTCATCAGCGCGTTTCAATTGTGCTAAACCGTTAACAGTTGCACGAACGATGTTGATTGGAGTGTTTGATCCAAGTGATTTAGATGTAACATCTGCAATACCTGCCAATTCGACAACGGCACGAACTGCTCCACCTGCAGCAACCCCAGCCCCTTCGATAGCTGGTTTCAACAATACACGAGCTCCACCAAATACTGATGTTACTTCGTGTGGAATTGTTGTTCCAACCATAGGAACTTCGATCAAGTTTTTCTTAGCATCTTCAACAGCCTTACGGATTGCTTCTGGAACTTCTTGAGCTTTACCAGTACCAAATCCAACACGGCCATTACGGTCACCAACAACTACAAGAGCGGCAAAACGAAGACGACGTCCACCTTTAACAACTTTTGTTACACGGTTGATGGCAACTACGCGTTCTTCAAGTTCAACTGCATTATCTTTAAATGCCATTTTCTAGTGTCCTCCTATTAGAATTTCAATCCGTTTTCACGAGCTGCATCAGCCAAAGCTTTAACACGTCCGTGATATAGATATCCACCGCGGTCGAACACCACTTCAGAAATACCTTTAGCAACTGCACGTTCAGCAACAAGTTTGCCGACAACAACGGCTTGTTCAGTTTTAGTTCCTTTTGAAACTTCTTTGTCAAGAGTTGAAGCGCTTGCGAGCGTTACACCCGCTACGTCATCAATTACTTGAGCGTAGATGCCTGTATTAGAACGGAATACGTTCAAACGTGGGCGATCAGCAGTTCCAGAGAGTTTTCCGCGAACGCGACGGTGGCGTTTTTGACGGATTTTGTTTTTATCTGGTTTCGAAATCACAATTTTCACCTCTTAATTTTAAAATCATGTGCTAAGCACTGAGTTGGTAAGATGAAGGTTGGTTGAAAAACAACCAAACTACATTATTTACCTGTTTTACCTTCTTTGCGGCGAACGTATTCACCAACATAACGGATCCCTTTACCTTTGTATGGTTCAGGTGAACGAAGGCTACGTACATAAGCAGCTGTTTGACCAACTACTTCTTTTGAAATTCCGCTAACAACGATTGTTGTTGGGTTTGGAAGTTCAAAAGTAATTCCTTCTGGAGCTTCAACTTCGTCTGGGTGTGATTTACCAACAGCCAAAACAAGTTTTGATCCTTGAAGTTGTGCACGGTATCCAACCCCGCGCATTTCAAGTTCTTTCTTGAATCCTTCTGATACACCAGTAACCATGTTGTTCAAAAGGGCACGAGTTGTTCCGTGGATTGTTTTCATTTCTTTTGAATCGTTTGGACGGTGAAGTGTTACTTCAGTACCTTCCACACGGATTTCAATATCTTTTGAGAACGTACGAGTAAGTTCTCCTTTAGGTCCTTTTACAGTTACAACGTTGTCATTGTTAGTGATTTCAACACCAGCAGGCAACACGATAACTTTATTACCAATACGTGACATGTTTTTTATTCTCCTGTTAAATTGTCAGGCCTTTGCGGGCCAGTTTTCACGGGGTTTAAATCTTTTTGATTTAAAAGTTAATGTTTAGGTCTCATTTTCTAAGTGAATCAAGGCATTGTCTCGCAGACATAACTTTGGGTTAGGCAAGAGACAATAACGAAGAGTCACAACGAAATCGGGAACTAAATATTACCAAACGTAAGCAATAACTTCCCCACCAACGTTCTTTTGGCGTGCTTCTTTATCAGTAAGCAAACCTTCAGAAGTTGAAAGGATAGCAATTCCAAGTCCGTTAAGAACTTTTGGAAGATCTTCACGTTTTTTGTAAACACGCAAACCTGGTTTAGATACACGTTTCAAGTTTGTGATAACTTTTTCACCGTTTTGTCCGTATTTCAAGAATACACGGATGATGCCTTGTTTGTCATCTTCGATGAATTCAACGTTTTTTACAAAACCTTCGCGTTTAAGGATTTCAGCAATCCCTTTTTTGATGTTTGATGCAGGTACTTCAAGTACTTCGTGTTTTGCTTGGTTAGCGTTACGAATACGTGTAAGGAAGTCTGCGATTGGGTCAGTCATAACCATTATAATTTCTCCTCTTACTAGTAGTTTGCAAGTTGCACTTGCTAGTTAATACATGATACAGAGAGCGTAACAGCGAGAGCAAAAATAGGCAATTTGATGCAGGAGCGATGCTCCAAAGAAAATTGGTCTTTTTTGCCAAAGCTGTAGCTCGTGTTCAAATTGGCAAGCCCAACTGAACCCGGGCTAAACTCTGTGTGAAAAAGATAAACTTTCCTAGAAACTAAAGTTTCTTCGCCAAGTTTCCTATTTTCACTTGGAGTTTTAACGCCCTTGATATCTTAAATTACCAAGATGCTTTTGTGACACCTGGGATTTGACCTTTGTATGCCAATTCACGGAAGCAAACACGGCAAAGTTTAAACTTGCGGTAAACTGAGTGTGGACGTCCACAACGTTCACAGCGAGTGTATGCTTGAGTAGAGAACTTCGCTGGGCGTTTGTTCTTAGCAATCATTGATTTTTTAGCCATTAGTTTTACCTCCTATATTATTTTGCAAACGGCATACCGAGGCCAGTAAGCAATGCACGCGATTCTTCGTCTGTATTCGCTGTAGTTACGATTACGATATCCAAACCACGAGTTTTATCAACATCATCAAAGTTGATTTCTGGGAAGATCAATTGTTCTTTCACACCAAGTGTGTAGTTTCCGCGTCCATCAAATGATTTTGTTGGAACACCATGGAAGTCACGTACACGTGGAAGTGAAACTGTTACCAATTTATCCAAGAATTCGTACATGCGTTCACCACGAAGGGTAACTTTTGCACCGATCGCAACACCTTCACGAAGACGGAAGCCGGCGATTGATTTTTTAGCCTTAGTGATCAATGGTTTTTGACCTGAGATCAAAGCAAGCTCTTCAGCAGCTTTTTCAAGGTTTTTAGCATTTGATACTGCATCACCAACACCCATGTTCAAAACGATTTTATCAACTTTTGGCACAGCCATAACTGATGAATAGTTGAACTGTTCAGTCAATGATGGTACTACTTCATTAAGGTATTTTTCTTTTAAACGATTAGCCATTATACTTCTCCTTTCCTTCGTGATTAGTCAAGCACTTCGCCTGATTTTTTGTTGTAGCGAACTTTTTTGCCGTCTACAAATTTGTAGCCAACACGTCCAGCAACACCGTTTTTGTCCAAAACTTGAACGTTAGAAGCATGGATTGGAGCTTCTTTTTCAACGATTGCACCTTGAGGGTTTTCGTTATTTGGACGTTGGTGTTTCTTGATGATATTTACACCTTCTACAACAACTTTATTTACTTTTGGAAGAGCAGTAAGAACAACAGCTTCTACGCCTTTGTCTTTACCAGCGATAACGCGAACTTTGTCGCCTTTTTTTACAAACATTTTATTCTCCTTTTATTCTTACGCCCGATGGGCACCCTGGCTAAGCCAGGGGACTGTGTTTGTTTTTTTATTGATTAAAGTACTTCTGGAGCAAGTGATACGATCTTCATAAATCCACCGTCACGCAATTCACGTGCAACTGGGCCAAAGATACGAGTTCCGCGAGGAGTTTTGTCGTCACGGATGATCACTGCTGCATTTTCGTCGAACTTGATGTATGAACCATCTTTACGACGAGCACCTGATTTAGTACGAACGATAACAGCTTTTACAACGTCACCTTTCTTAACCGCACCACCAGGAGTAGCTTGTTTTACAGATGCAACGATTACATCACCGATGCTCGCGAATTTACGTTTTGAACCACCAAGAACTTTGATTGTCAAGATTTCGCGTGCGCCACTGTTGTCAGCGACTTTCAAACGAGTTTCTGTTTGAATCATTTACGTTTTCTCCTTTCAGGTATGATTAGATGATGACCGCTTCTTCAACGACTTCTACAAGACGGAAGCGTTTTGTAGCTGAAAGCGGACGAGTTTCCATGATACGAACGATATCGCCTTCTTTAGCAACATTGTTTTCATCATGAGCTTTGTATTTTTTAGAATAGTTGATACGTTTACCATAGACTGGGTGGTTACGTTTAGTTTCAACTACAACTGTGATTGTTTTGTCCATTTTGTCAGACACAACGCGTCCAACAAGAACTTTACGATTATTGCGTTCCATTGAAATTCTCCTTCCCTAGTCTATTATTTAGCTTCTGATTGAACAGTTTTGATACGAGCGATTTGTTTTTTCACTTCTTTCAAACGTCCAGTTTGTTCCAATTGACCAGCAGCTGCTTGGAAACGAAGTTCAAACAATTCTTTCTTCAATTCATTTTCACGCTTCGCGAGTTCTTCTTGAGAAAGACCACGAAGTTCTTTAACAAATTCTTTTACTTCTGTAAGTTTCATGACCTCTCCTTATTCTGCTTCACGTTTCACAAATTTAGTTTTAACTGGCAATTTGTGGCTAGCAAGACGAAGTGCTTCGCGTGCGATCTCTTCAGATACACCAGCGATTTCGAACATTACTTTACCACGTTTAACTGGTGCTACCCAACCTTCAGGAGCCCCTTTACCAGATCCCATACGTACCCCGATAGCTTTAGCGGTGTATGATTTGTGTGGGAAAATCTTAATCCAAACTTTACCACCACGTTTCATGTAACGAGTCATGGCGATACGAGCAGCTTCGATTTGACGGTTTGTGATCCAGTGGCTAGTTGTAGCTTGAAGACCGTATTCACCGAATGCTACTTCTTTTCCACCTTTTGCTTCACCGCGCATTTTACCACGGAATTCGCGACGGTGTTTTACACGTTTAGGTACTAACATTGGTTATTTACCTCCTTTAGCGTCTTTACGAGCTGGAAGAACTTCACCACGGTAGATCCATACTTTAACACCAAGTTTACCGTAAGTAGTGTCTGCTTCTTCCCAAGCGTAATCGATATCAGCGCGAAGTGTGTGAAGTGGAACAGTTCCTTCAGAGTATCCTTCTGCACGGGCAATATCTGCACCGTTCAAACGACCTGATACTTGAGTTTTGATTCCTTTAGCTCCAGCACGCATAGCACGTTGGATCGCTTGTTTTTGTGCACGACGGAAAGCAACACGTTGTTCCAATTGACGAGCGATTCCTTCACCAACAAGGTGAGCATCCAAGTCAGGACGTTTGATCTCAATGATGTTGATGTGTACTTGTTTACCAGTCAATTTGTTAAGAGCTGCACGAAGTGCATCAACGTTTGCTCCACCTTTACCGATAACCATACCTGGTTTAGCAGTGTGAAGAGAAACGTTAACTTTGTTTACTGCGCGTTCGATTTCAATAGTTGAAACGGCTGCGTCAGCCAATTCTTTTTGAATGAATTTACGGATTGCAAGATCTTCATGAAGGTAATCCGCGTATTCTTTTTCAGCATACCATTTGGCATCCCAATCACGGATGATACCAACACGCATACCAATTGGATGTACTTTTTGACCCACGAGTTTACCTCCTTATTTTTCTGCAACAGCTACTGTGATGTGAGCTGTACGTTTGTTGATTGGTGAAGCTGAACCTTTCGCACGTGGACGGAAACGTTTCATTGTTGGTCCTTCGTTTGCGAATGCTTCAGATACTACCAAGTTAGCTTTTTCCAAACCAAAGTTGTTTTCAGCGTTTGCTACTGCTGAGTTCAACACTTTAAGGATGATCCCTGCAGCTTTGTTTGGTGTGAATGTCAAAATAGCGATGGCATCGGCTACGCTTTTACCACGGATGTTGTCAAGAACAAGACGTGATTTACGAGGTGAAACACGCACTGTACGAGCCATTGCTTTAGCTGAAGTAATTTCTGCCATTTATGTTCTCCTTATTTTCTACGTGTCTTCTTGTCGTCTGCCGCGTGACCTTTGTAAGTACGAGTTGGTGCAAATTCACCAAGCTTGTGACCTACCATGTCTTCTTGGATGTAAACAGGTACATGTTTACGTCCATCATAAACTGCGATAGTGTATCCGATGAAACTTGGGAAGATCGTTGAACGACGTGACCAAGTTTTAATTACTTTTTTCTTTTCGTCGTTTGCTTGAGCTTCAACTTTTTTCATCAAATGCTCATCGACGAAAGGTCCTTTTTTAAGACTACGTCCCATTTTGTAATTTTCTCCTTTAAAATTTAGTACCACAGCGGCTTGCGCTGCTATGCAGCGCTACCGAGCTGGCGGAAAGTGTAAGCTAGTTGCTTATGATTATTTTTGGTTGCGACGACGAACGATAAGTTTGTCAGATTTCGCTTTCTTGTTACGAGTTTTAAGACCAAGCGCAGGTTTACCCCAAGGAGTAGATGGCGCTTTACGTCCAACTGGTGCTTTACCTTCACCACCACCGTGTGGGTGATCATTCGGGTTCATTACAGAACCACGAACTGTAGGGCGAACACCTTTCCAGCGGTTACGTCCCGCTTTACCAAGGTTTACAAGTCCATGTTGTTCGTTTCCGACAACACCAACTGTAGCACGGCAAGTTCCAAGAATCATACGAACTTCGCCTGATTGAAGACGAACAAGTACATATTTACCTTCAGAACCCAATACTTGAGCAGAAGCTCCAGCAGCACGTACCAATTCTCCACCTTTACCAGGTTTCAATTCGATGTTGTGGATCAAAGTACCAACTGGGATGTTAGCAAGTGGAAGAGCGTTTCCGACTTTGATATCTGCTTCTGGTCCTGATACGATGCGTTGACCTACTTCAAGACCTTTAGGGGCGATGATGTAAGCTTTTACACCGTCAGTGTAGTGTACAAGCGCGATGTTAGCTGAGCGGTTTGGATCGTATTCGATCGTTTTAACGACTGCTTCAACTCCATCTTTGTTACGTTTGAAATCGATCAAACGGTAATGACGTTTGTGTCCACCACCTTGGTGACGAACAGTGATACGACCGTTGTTGTTACGACCTGCTTTGTTTTTAAGAGAAACAAGCAAAGTTTTCTCAGGTGTGTTTGTTGTGATTTCAGCGAAATCCAAAGAAGTCATATTACGGCGACCGTTTGTTGTTGGTTTATAAACACGAATTCCCACGATATTTCCTCCTTAGATTATTCAGCTTCAGTAGCAAACAACTCGATTGCTTTAGAATCAGCTGCAAGCGTGATGATAGCTTTTTTAGTTTTTGAAGTAAAACCAGTGTAACGTCCAACGCGTTTTGCTTTAGGTTTTACGTTTACAGTGTTCACATTCGCAACTTTTACACCTTCAAAGGCAGCTTCAACAGCTTGTTTGATCAAAAGTTTGTGAGCGCGAGTGTCAACTTCGAATACATATTTGCCTGCTTCAAGTTGAGCCATTGACTTTTCAGTGATAACAGGTTTTTTGATAACATCATACAAATTCATTATGCAAGAACCTCCTCGATTTTAGAGATAGCTGCTTGAGTAACAAGAAGTTTGTCACTATTTGCGATGTCAAGAACACTTGCAGTTGTAGCAGTCGCAACTTTCACGTTTGGAAGGTTACGAGCTGAAAGAGCTGCGAATTCATTTCCTTCTTCAAGAATAACAAGGACTTTAGAATCGATGCTCAAAGCTGCAAGAACTTTTGCAAATTCAGCAGTTTTTGGAGCTGTAAATTCAAGAGAATCAACGGCTACAAATTTGTTTTCAGCAACTTTTTCTGAGTAAACAGATTTAAGTGCAAGGCGACGAACTTTTTGAGGAAGTTTGTACGCATAGCTACGTGGAGTTGGTCCGAAGACGATTCCACCACCACGCCATTGTGGAGAGCGGATAGAACCTTGACGCGCACGTCCAGTTCCTTTTTGACGCCATGGTTTGCGTCCGCCACCTGAAACGGCTGAACGGTTTTTAACTGCGTGAGTTCCTTGACGAAGGCTAGCACGTTGGCTGATGATCACATCAAATACAACTGCTTGGTTTGGTTCGATACCAAAGATCGCATCGTTAAGAACAACTTCGCCCGCTTGTTTACCAGTTTGGTCGAATAATGTTACATTTGCCATTTTGACTGTATTCCCCTTTCCTTATTATTTACCAGCTTTAACTGCTGACTTGATAGTGATAAGAGATTTCTTAGCACCTGGTACGTTACCTTTGATAAGGATAACGTTCTTTTCTGGAACAACTTGTACAACTTCAAGGTTTTGAATCGTTACACGATCGCCACCCATACGTCCTGCAAGGTTTTTACCTTTGAATACGCGGTTAGGTGCAACAGGTCCCATAGAACCTGGACGACGGTGGTAACGAGAACCGTGAGCCATAGGTCCACGTGATTGTCCGTGGCGTTTGATAACACCTTGGAAACCTTTACCTTTAGAAGTACCAGTTACATCAACAATGTCTCCAGCTTCGAAAGTGTCAACTGTGATTTCAGCACCAACTTCCAAGCCTTCAACGTTTTTGAATTCACGAATGAAGCGCTTAGGAGCCGTGTTAGCTTTTGCTACATGTCCTTTAGCAGGTTTGTTGCTCAATACTTCGCGTTTGTCATCGAAACCAACTTGGATAGCGTTGTAACCATCTGTTTCAACAGTTTTAACTTGAAGAACAACGTTTGGAGTTGCTTCGATAACTGTTACAGGGATCAATTCGCCAGCTTCAGTGAAGATTTGAGTCATTCCCACTTTTTTCCCTAAGATTCCTTTTGTCATGAGAAAATAGTTCCTTTTCTATAGTTTTTTATTCAAAAAGTTTTTAACGAGCGTTTTTTATGCTCTTGATCAAGCTTTAGATTAAAGTTTGATTTCTACGTTTACACCACTTGGAAGATCCAATTTCATCAAAGCGTCAACTGTTTTTTGAGTTGGGTTGATGATGTCGATCAAACGTTTGTGTGTACGCATTTCGAATTGTTCGCGAGAATCTTTGTATTTGTGAGTCGCACGAATGATTGTGTAGAGGCTACGCTCAGTTGGAAGTGGGATTGGACCCGCAACTTGTGCACCTGTACGAGTAGCTGATTCTACGATTTTTGCAGCCGCTGTGTCGAGTGTACGGTGTTCGTACGCTTTCAAACGGATGCGGATTTTTTTGTTTGCCATCTTTTTCTCCTTTTCGTCTATTTAAGATAATAGGCTAGCTCCACAAGAAAACCGACGCGCGTTGCGTGGCAATGCAACCGAGCGTGTCGCAACCTCTTGCATCAAAGCTAATAGCTGTTTTTCACAGCACCATAGTAGTTTAACACAAACAAAGGCCCAATGCAAGGGATTTGAGAAGATTTTTTTCGTTTTTTTGATGAAAGTGTTTTCGAAAGAAATTGAGTGCTAAAAAAGTTGCTATTATATAGAAAAAAGTTCTACTTTTCAGTAGAACTTTCTATTCTTTTTCAATACAAAATTGATCTTGTGATGTATTGACCAGGATATTTGCTTCACCTTCCATCGGTTGATAATACTGATGGTATTGTTCTCGTCTGATTTGGTGAGTTCGATAGATGAAGTCAATTTCTCGATTTCGTTGGGCAACGTCTCTGCTTAATCGTCTTTCTAGCTCCGTATGATCATCTGTGTAAAAACAAATGGTTTGATCAAACAAATACTTGGGTAAAAAAGCTACTGACATCCCTTCTACGATGAGAATGGGCTTGCTTCCAGATAATATATGGCTTGGAGACCATGGCTGATCAATCGTCCGTATATCCATCCCTGCTTGAAGGGCTCGGATATCTCTTTCTAAACTTGCCAATTCATGGGCACTCGACAGACACGCGGTTACCTTTTGGTCCGGTAAGTCTTTTGGCACAACCAATCCTCTTGGACTTCCAATAACATAGGGATCTGTCTCTAAAAGGTTAACTTTTGTGGGGTCCAATCGCTCACAGAGCACTTTTGTAAAGGTTGTTTTTCCTGAACCACCATGACCATAGATCCCAAGGGTCTGTAATTCTTTTGCCTGGATCTTTTTTACCAAGGAGTCTAATAGTCTTTCGCGATCCATCCTAGAAATTCCGTCCTGATTTGTTATAGCCATATTTCTCGACGAAATGCTCACGGAATTCTAAGAGATTGTCATCCATGATGGCTTGACGGACCTGCTTCATGAGGTTGATCAAGAAATACAAGTTGTGGTAGCTGGTCAAGCGAATGCCGAAGGTCTCATCTGCCTTGAGGAGGTGGCGAAGATAAGCTCGGGTGTAATTTTTACAAGTGTAGCAATCACATTCGGGATCCAGCGGTGTAAAGTCTTCTGCAAATTGCGCATTTTTCACTACCAGGCTTCCTTGGCTAGTCATACAGGTACCATTTCGCGCAATCCGCGTCGGCAAGACACAGTCAAACATGTCCACTCCACGAATAACGCCATCAATCAGACTGTCTGGAGCTCCTACTCCCATGAGATAGCGCGGCTTGTTCTCTGGTAAGAGCGGAGTTGTGAAATCCAGCACCGCATTCATCTCTTCATGGCTTTCCCCAACAGCTAAGCCACCGATGGAATAGCCTGGAAAGTCCATGCCGACCAAATCTTGAGCAGACTGACGGCGTAAGTCTTCAAATCCAGCCCCTTGGACAATCCCGAAAAGACCTTGATCATGAGGGCGACGGTGAGCCTTTAGGCCACGTTCTGCCCAACGACTGGTCCGTTCGATTGATTTCTTCACATAATCATAGGGCTGATAGAACTGAGGGCATTCATCAAAGGACATCATGATGTCGCTTCCTAGATTGTTTTGGATGGAGATGGCCTTTTCTGGAGAGAGGAACATCTTCGAGCCGTTGAGGTGGTTTTTAAAGGTTACCCCTTCTTCGGTGATATTTCGGGTATCCGCTAGTGAATAGACCTGGAAGCCTCCACTATCTGTCAAAATTGGCTGATCCCAGTTCATGAACTGGTGCAGTCCTCCTGCTTTTGCGACTAGATCATCCCCGGGACGAAGCCAGAGATGGTAGGTGTTGGCCAAGATAATTCCGGAGCCCATTTCCTTGAGTTCTTCTGGCGATTGGGTCTTAACGGTTGCCTGAGTCCCTACAGGCATAAACATTGGGGTCGGGAAGGTCCCGTGAGGGGTGATAATTTCTCCCAGACGAGCACCTGTATGCTTTTCTTTTTTGATTAATCGATATTGAATCGGTGAATCTGTCATGGTTACCTCCGTACTGGGAAAAACAGTCCCAGCCTTCTTATTCCTGTCACAGTTTTCCTGTGAGCACCTGTACGATTGTACCAAATTTTACCGGCTCTGTCACGGACTTATGTTATAATAAAAAGTACTACTATGAAGAGAGTGTCATCTATGAACCTTAAACTGATTCGCCTCCGGGCACGCACCATGCAAGTCCAGCAACCGGGCTTAGCTATCCTTTTTGCTCTTCCGGTCCTGTTGACCATTCTTGCTAACTTTCTCTTAAGTGGGCAAGATCTGGTCGATCTACTACCGGATATGACCTTGCAGCAAGCAAGTATCTACATGATCCAGCGGCAGCTCTTTCCTTCTGTCGTCTCCTTTGTCATCTCTATTTTAGTGATCGGTGCAACTTTTAGCTATTTAGATACGATCAATCCCAAGATCGAACACCGAACACGTGTCTTAGATATCTTTAAACAAGATCGCTTTACCTCTGTATTTGCCACCTTGATCTTGAAGCAAGCCGTCCTCTTTTTATGGGGACTCATCCTCTATGTGGGGAGTCTCATCAGCACCTACGCCAGCATTCGATTTTTGGCGATCTACGATAAGGTGAGCAACCCGAGCACTTTGAGTGCTTCCAGTCCTGAATTCCAATCTCTCATGCAACAAATGCCTCTGATGACTGCTGGTGTCATACTTGGCCTGATTGGCCTCATCTTTTACCTGCCACAATACTACAGTCTCAGTCTGGTCGAATTGATCCTCTACGAGCAATTACGAGACGGCGACTACAAGGGAGCCTTTGGAGTCCTTCGCCAAAGTCGTGAAACCATGAAAGGGTTCCGCAGCAATCGCCTAGTGCTCGACCTAACCTTGATTGGTTGGTACTTCTTGAATTACTTCACGCGCGATGTCATCGGCTTTTATACCATGCCTTACTTTATCAACTGCCAAATTGCCTTTTATGATCAAATCAAGCAGATTAAACAAGGGCCTCGCCATTTTACAGGCCATCCAAGCCATGAAACTGAATAAGAGTAAGGAGAAAACCCCAGCAAGCTGGGGTTTTCTTCTATGATCAATTGTTTATCATTTATAAACCGTATAGGGAGTCTCCTAAGATCAGTCGGGTGTGTTCCCGTTTGATACAGCGGTTCATGACGATATCTTCTCGTCCAGCTCCACGAAGGATTTCTTCTGCTTCTTGATTTTCCAGCTCCAATTGTGCCCAGAAAATTTTCGCATCCGTCTCAATAAAATCACGTGCCACATCTGGTAAAAACTCACTGCGACGATATACATCGACGATATCTACTGGGAAAGGGATCTCCTGCAAGCTAGCGTACACCGTTTCTCCAAGGATCTGGCCACCAGCTGCGCGGGGGTTGACAGGAATAATCCGATAGCCCCGCTCTTGCATCTCCTTACTGACACGATGACTGGTCGTATCTTCACGATCAGATAATCCAACTACAGCGATGATCTTGCTGGTTTCTAGGTAATGTTTGATAATACCATCACTAGGATTGCGAAATGAATAGGCCATATGAATCTCCTTTTTGTATGCGTTTCCTTTCTTTAAATAGTATAACAATACGGAAGGCATTGCAAGTGTTTGTCGTTAAAAACGGTAGGAAACTGAAAAGTCTCCTACCGCTTTCTGTTTTAAACAAACTCAATCTTATTTGGCTTCATACCATGTTTTGCCTTCATTCTCATCAGCTTCCAGTGGAACTGCAAGTTCGATAGCGGATTCCATAGTCTCTTTGACGAGTTCTTTGATCGCTGCCAGTTCATCACTTGGTACTTGCAGAACGATTTCATCGTGCACCTGAAGAAGCATCTTGGTCTTGTATGCTCCTCTTTCTAGCGCTTGGTCCAAGTGGATCATGGCAATTTTCAAGATATCTGCTGCAGATCCTTGGATGGGTGAGTTGATAGCCGTCCGCTCCGCAAAGCCTCGAACATTGAAGTTGCGAGAATTGATATCTGGAATCTCCCGACGGCGCTTGAAGAGGGTTTCTACATAGCCTTTGTCACGCGCTTCCCGTACCACACTCTCCATATAGTCCTTGATGCCAGGGTAGCGTTCGAAGTAGGTCTCAATGTAGGCCTTGGCTTCTTTTCGACTGATCCCTAGGTTGTTAGACAGTCCAAAGTCGGAAATTCCATAAACCACACCGAAGTTTACCGCTTTTGCATTGCGCCGGTCATTCGGCGTCACATCTTCTGGTTTTTCAATGTTGAAGACGCGCATAGCAGTCGATGTATGGATATCTGCCCCATGCTTAAAGGCATCAATCAAATGCTCATCTCCCGAAATATGGGCCAAGACGCGCAGTTCGATCTGTGAATAGTCCGAACTCAACAAGACACTATTTTCCTCTTCTGGGACAAAGGCTTTACGAATAAGACGACCTTGCTCCAAACGGACAGGAATGTTTTGCAGGTTGGGATCCACGCTGGACAAGCGGCCTGTCTGCGTCAAATCCTGTACATAGCGGGTATGGATCTTCCCATCTTCCAAAATCCAATCTTGAAGACCGATGACATAGGTCGACTGGATCTTAGCAATTTGGCGGTATTCAAGAATCTTAGACACGATCGGTGCAATTGGAGCCAGGCGTTCCAAGACATCAACAGCTGTTGAATAGCCTGTTTTGGTCTTCTTGGTGTATTCAAGAGGGAGTTCCAATTTTTCAAAGAGGATGACGCCCAATTGTTTTGGAGAATTGATGTTGAACTCTTCTCCTGCAAGCTCGTAGATTTCTTGGGTCAAGCGCTCCAAGACCACTTCGTTTTCCACCTGCATGTCTTCTAGGGTCTGACGCTCTACCTTGATCCCCGCGATTTCCATCTTGGCCAAAACAGCTGCTAGCGGTTGCTCCATATCATAGAGCAAATCTAGTTGGTCATGGGCTTGCAACTGCTCCATCATAGGCTCTTCCGTGTCTAGTAAAACAGCGACTTTCCGTGCCAAATGCTCTAATAGGACCGCCTTTTCTGGGATAGCTTTTTTGGCTCCCTTGCCATAAACGACTTCATCCAGCGGCAGCGCAATCTGACTATAGAGACTCGCAATGGTTGAAATCTCATTGTCCTCTACGGTCGACAAGAGATACTTGGCCAATCGACTGTCAAACGCGGGATTTTGAAGGGTAATGCCCAAGTGGCTGAGCAAGACCTTGGCCCGCTTGAAGTCATAGACCTTGAGGGGCGTTTTTTCGAGAAATTCTTTGAAAATCGGTGTTTGTAAAAGACCAGTATCTGTACTCGCGTAGAGCTGACCTTTGGTCCCCCATGCGAAACCGATGATGGATTCCGTATGGTAATTGTCCCCAAAAATCTCAAAATGGAAGAAACTATCTTCCGTGAGCATATCTGAAGCGACTTGCTCGACTTCTGTATAGTCAATGGCTACAGGAGCCGCTTCTTCTCCACTAAGATCCAAGGCCTGACGGAGTTGCTTGAAGCCCATCTCCTCATAAAACTTGGCAAGATTTTCTAGATGAGGACCCGAATAAGTGATATCGTCCAGCCCAATTTCAATAGGCGCATTGGTATCGATGGTTGCGAGAGTCTTAGACAGATAGGCCTGCTCCTTGTCGTTGATGAGGTTTTCCTTCATCTTAGAAGCCTTCATCTCGTCGATATGCTCGTAAATGCCATCGAGAGAACCGTACTCTAGGAGTAGTTTGATCCCGGTCTTTTCTCCGATCTTAGTAACACCTGGGATATTATCCGATTTATCTCCCATCAAGGCCTTGAGGTCGATAAACTGCTCGGGTGTCAGTCCCATCTTTTCTTTGAGATAGGCTGGAGTGAATTCTTCAAACTCTGCTACCCCTTTTTTGGAGATTTCAACCACCGTATTGTCATCCGTCAGTTGGATCAAATCCTTGTCCCCAGAGACAATGGTCACATCAAATGGCACCGAGGTAGTTTCTGCCATCTTATCCAGCGTTCCAATAATATCATCCGCTTCATACTGGGCCAGCTCATAATGGCGGATTCCCAAATGATCCAGTTGCTCACGAATGAAAGGAAACTGCTCGCGGAACTCATCTGGAGTTTTTGCACGGCCCCCTTTGTAGTCGGCATACATCTCCGTCCGAAAAGTCGTCTTTCCTGCATCAAAAGCAACGAGGACATGGGTCGGTTGGATGCGCTCCAATAGATGGCTCAACATGAGGTTAAAGCCATAAACCGCATTGGTATGCAAACCATTGGCATTTTTGAAGCGATCAATTTGATTATAGAGTGCGAAAAAGGCACGAAAAGCGACGGAAGACCCGTCGATGAGTAGTAATTTATTCTTTTTTTCCATAGGCCTATTATACCACGAATCACAAGGTCTCTGGTACATAAAAACTCTACCCTTTCGGGTAGAGACTTCTTTAGGAGTTCCTTATGAAAAATGAAGAGAAGTGTTTATTCGCCGTAACAAGAACCTTGTTGTGGCAATTTCTTAAAGCGTTTTGGATAATTAACTGAGATTTTCATTTTCTGTACCTCATTTCTTATTGGATGAGTACAGTATACTAGAGAAACCTAAACGATTCCTTATAGAAAGCTTCAAGAAAACTAAAAGCTGAGGCGCAAAACACGCGGTTGTTTTTTGCTGCAAGCTGGTAACTGAAGATGAAGCCCTGTCTCATCTTGGCTCCAAGAAAGAAGCTGACTTTCTCCAAGGAGCTCTACCTTTTGAATGCGCGCATGAAGAATTCTCGGTTGCTTGAGATCATAGGCGAGAGACGGCAAGGTCAGCTCTTCTGTCCTTCCACTTGGTTCCAGCTGGATGGCATAAAGAAAGCCATCACGCATGGTATAGCGGAAATCTTGGCTGGTATAGAGTGGCGCTTCTCCATCTGAGAAGGAACCTTCTTGGGCCTCGGTCGGTCCGTCTGATGACACCCGCCAAGGCCGACTCTGATAAATGGCTTCTCCATTTACCGCCAGCCAGTTCCCGATCTCTGTGAGGATGTCTTGGTCTTGCTCAGGAATAGTGCCATCTGCCTTGGGTCCAATATTGAGCAGAAGATTGCCATTTTTTGCCACAACATCAACTAAATTTTGTAGCAATTCCTTACTGGTCTTGTAGGCTAGATCCTGGGTATAGCACCAAGAATTACGGGCGATCGCGGTATCCATTTGCCACGGAAAGGCTTGCGTCTCTCCGTATCCTCCCCGCTCCATCTCAACGATTCCTGAACCGAAAGGGAGGGCATCCTGTTTGTAACAAACAGCCACCTTGCGATCCTCTTGTGCTGCTAGATTGTAATAATAAGCCAAAAAGCGCATCAAGTAGGGACGGAAACTCTCATGCTGGATCCACCAGTCAAAATATAGGAGCTCTGGTTGGTAGTCCCGCACCAGTTCACAGGTTCGCAACAGCCAATCTTCCAAGAATTCTTTGCTTGGATAAGGCTTGGAAGTCAGATCAAAATGATCCTTGGGCTCTGGCTCCGCTGGCCAATAAAGACTGTCTCTTGGGACTTCCTGCGAAATGTCACTGACGAATTCCTTGCCATGTGAAAAGAAAAACTGGTGCTCTGCCCGGTGAGAAGACGTACAGAAGTGCAGGCCACGTTTTTCTGCTTCCTCCCTCAACTCCCCTAAGACATCTCGTTTCGGCCCCATTTCTAAGCTATTATAAGGCGAGAGAGTAGAGGCATACATCTGAAAACCATCGTGGTGCTCCGCAACTGGGAAAAGATACTGAGCTCCCGCTTTTTGAAAGAGATCTAGCCAAGATGCCGGATCAAATTGATCGGCTGTAAAAAGAGGAATGAGATCCTTGTAGCCAAAGCCGGCCTGGTCTCCAAAATGCTCTCGATGATAGTCACAACAAGGATTCCCTTGGATATACATATTTCGCGAATACCATTCTGAACCAAAGGCAGGTACACTGTAGACGCCCCAGTGGATAAACATTCCAAATTTGGCATCCCGATACCAATCTGGACAGACTTGATGGCTAAGAGAGTCCCAGGTTGGTTCAAAAGGACCCGATTGGATGACTTGATCAATCTCTTCAAGGCTTATCATTCTCTTCTCCTCTTTTCTTGTTACTACCTCTATTGTAACGAGAAAGCCTCGTTTGTAAAGACAAACAAGGGGAATGTTTAAAATAGTAGACAAAGAGCTTGATCTAGGAGAATCAAGCTGATGATGAATGGAATGAACCTTCTAGGCCTTCACTGCTTGAGAAATGAAACGAGCGATGGCATCTGTCTCCCCTTGGTGGAGAGCCTTAACGATTTTGGACCCCACAATAACTCCATCTGAGACCCTGTTGAAACGGTGAACATCCTCCATGCTGGAAACTCCAAAACCTGTTAAAACAGGAATGGACGCTATTTCGTGTAATTGGGCCAAGTGGTGATCCAAATCATCTCGATAGCTACCAGCTTTCCCCGTCACCCCATTGACAGCAACGGCATAGATAAATCCTTCTGCATCATGGATTAATTTCTTCTGGCGCTCGATTCCTGTGGTTAAGCTCACTAGCGGCACCAAAGCGATGTCTTTATCCACTAAGAGAGGCTCTACCAGATCTGCATGCTCATGAGGAAGATCCGGAATAATCACTCCCTTGACCGCTGTTCCTTCTACATCTCTAAAGAAGTTTTCGAGCCCATATTGGAACAAGGGGTTGAAATAGGTCATGATGACCAAAGGAACACTTGTCTCCAGACGCTGGATCGTTTGCACCAGACCCTCTGTCGTCGTCCCATGGGCTAAACTGCGTAATCCTGCCTCTTCAATCACAGGGCCATCTGCCACCGGATCTGAAAAAGGAATGCCAACTTCAATGGCTGAGACACCAAGCTCCTCCAAAAATTGGATGGTTTCCTGCAAACCTGCTAAGCCTTTTTCATGATCTCCTGCCATAATATAAGGAACAAAGATTCCTTGCTGCTGGTCTTTCAGCTTTTGTAAATGCTCTGTTAAGGTCTTTCCCATCTTACTCTCCTCTCTCTTGTTCTAGGCGGTCTTTGACTTGTACCACATCTTTATCCCCACGACCTGATAAGCAAACGATCATGGATTTTTCAGGCCCCATCTCCTTAGCCAATTTCACCGCATAGGCGATAGCATGGCTCGATTCCAGAGCTGGAATGATTCCTTCTACTTTTGAAAGCAATTGAAAGGCTTCTAGGGCTTCTTGGTCTGTCACAGGCACATAGGTCGCCCGCTTGATGTCATGGAAATAAGAATGCTCCGGCCCAATTCCTGGATAATCGAGACCTGCTGAAATCGAGAAGGCTTCTAAAATCTGTCCATGGGCATCCTGTAACACATCCATCAAGGCACCGTGAAGGACTCCCGGACGTCCTTTGGTCAAGGTTGCTGCATGCTGGTCTGTATCCACTCCAAGCCCAGCAGCTTCTGCCCCATACATGGCAACAGATGTATCTTCAACAAAAGGATAAAAGAGGCCAATGGCGTTCGATCCGCCTCCTACACAGGCTAAAACTGCATTTGGTAATGCACCATCATTTTGCTCTGCAAATTGGCGTTTGGCTTCTCGGCCAATGACACTTTGAAAATCACGGACAATTTCTGGGAATGGGTGAGGTCCTAGAGCAGAACCCATGATATAGTGGGTATCCTCCACATTTGCTACCCAGGCTCTAAGGGCAGCATTGACCGCATCCTTGAGGACACGTGACCCATCTGTTACTGATTGAACCTTGGCGCCCAATAACTCCATCCGAAAGACATTGAGGGCTTGGCGTTTGACATCTTCTTCCCCCATGTAGATGGTGCATTCCATATCAAATAAAGCAGCAGCCGTTGCCGTTGCAACACCGTGCTGTCCGGCCCCTGTTTCTGCGATGATCTTCTTTTTGCCCATCCGATGTGCCAATAAAACTTGTCCTAGGGCATTATTAATTTTATGAGCCCCTGTGTGGTTGAGGTCTTCTCTTTTAAGAAAGATCTTGGCTCCACCGACATACTTGGTAAGATTTTTAGCATAATAGAGCGGTGTTTCCCGACCGACATATTGTTTCAGAAGCTGATCCAATTCTGCTTGAAAAGAAGGATCTGCTTGACTTTCTCTGTAGGCTTTTTCTAATTCTAAAACTGCTGTCATCAAGGTTTCAGGGACAAATCGTCCCCCGAACCGCCCGTAAAATCCGTTTTTATCTGGTTGTTTATATGCCATGCTTGACCCTTTCTATAAATCGTTTTATCTTTTCTTGATCTTTTTTTCCATTTGTCTCGACCCCACTGGATACATCCACCGCATAAGGATGAAAGAAGCGAATGGCATCTGCTACATTGTCTACCGTCAAGCCTCCTGCAATAAAGAAAGGCTTTGTAACGTTTTGACTTTCGAGCTTTTTCCAGTTAAAAGTCTCTCCACTTCCTGCTACAGGAGCATCAAAGAGCAGATAGTCGGCACTGGTATCAGGAAGTGCTGCATCTTTCCCCACTTGAACAGCGCGAATCGTTTGTTGGGGAAACTCTTGCAAGATGGTATCATCCATCGGTCCATGCACTTGTATCAGGTCCAAGCCCACAACTTGGCAAGCTTTCGCCACTTCTTCTCTTTGTGGTGATACAAAAACACCGACTTTTTGAACCCCCTTTGGAATCCCTGTAGCTAACTGCTGGGCTTGCTCCAGCGTGACTTGCCGTTTGCTTGGTGCAAAGACAAAACCAATGTAATCCGCACCTGCCTCAACAGCCGTCTGGACAGCTTCTGGGGTGGATAATCCGCAAATTTTAACCTTTGTCAATCTGCAACTCCTTTACTTTTTCAGCCACATTGTCTGCCTTCATGAGGGCTGTCCCAACGAGAATGTCATTGAAATAAGGAGCCAGCATGCGCGCGTCTGCTGCTGTAAAAATAGCAGACTCCGAGATGTAAACCGGTTCTTGTTCAAAGCTTGTCGCCAATTCAAGGCTAGTATGAAGATCTGTCTCAAAGGTCACCAAGTTGCGATTATTGACCCCTATGATCTGAGCCCCAATCCGGTGAGCGACCTCTAGTTCTGTCAGATTATGGGTCTCCACCAAGACCTCCAGGCCCAGATGGGTCGCAAACTCATAGAGTTCTTTCAGACGAGCCTCTGGCAAGGCTGCAACAATCAACAAGATCACGGTCGCCCCTGCGTTTCGCGCCCGAATCACTTGCTTTTCATCCACAATAAAATCTTTATTGAGGGTGGGAATGCGCACCTGACTAGATATTTCCCGGAGATACTCGATACTGCCCTTGAAAAACACTTCATCAGTCAAGACAGAAATCATCACGGCCCCATTTTCTTCGTAAGTCTTAGCCTGAGCGACGATATCCATATCGACATGAATATCTCCCAGACTCGGGCTGGCCTTTTTCACTTCCGCAATGACCTGAAGCTTTTCTGGATGACTCTTTAGGTAATCATAAAAGCGGTAGGTCTCACGCAACGGTTGGAGTTCCTCTTCTTTCATCGCAGCCACTTCACGCGCCTTTTCCTTTAGAATCTTTGGCAAGAATTCTTGACTCATTTTTGATACTCCTGTAATAATCTCAATTTCTCAAGGGCAGCCCCACTGGCAATCACTTCACGTGCCAAGGCAATCCCCTCCTTGATAGAATCTACCTTGCCGTTGGCATAAAAACCAAGGCCAGCATTCAAGACCGTCACCTCTAAGAAGGGACTCGCTTCATTCTTCAAGACGCTGATCAAAATTTCCGCATTGCGTTTGGCGTCTCCACCTCGTACTTGATCAATTTCAATGCGCTCCATTCCTATATCTTCTGGTTGAAAGCTGGATAAGGCAACCTGTCCATTTTCCAGAATAGCGAGCTGGGTTGCGCCATCAAGGCCTGCCTCGTCCAAACCTTGTGGACCACTCACCACCACTGCGCGTTTCCGACCCAAATTCTTTAGAATCTCCGCCGTACTTTCCAGCATATCTGGACGACTGGTTCCCAATAGCTGGCTTTCTAGAGGAATCGGATTGATAAGAGGACCGGTTAAGTTCATCACCGTTGGAACCCCTAGTGCCAAGCGAGCGGGCATAATATAGCGCATGCCAGGGTGCAAATTTTTGGCAAATAGGAAGACAATTCCCGCCTTTTCAAACACTCGTCCCAAGTCTTCTGGACCCAAATCAAGGTTAATCCCTAGAGCTTCTAGTACATCCGCAGAACCAGATTTAGAAGAGATCGAACGATTTCCGTGTTTCGCCATCTTGATGCCACCACCAGCAAGGACGAAGGCAGCTGTAGTTGAAATATTGAAACTATAAGAACGATCCCCCCCAGTTCCACAATTGTCCATCGCTCCTTGAACTTCTGTAGGAATAGCGACTGCATAAGCCTGCATCACTTTTGCAATAGCCGTCCGCTCTTCAACCGTTTCTCCCTTCATTTTGAGACCTAGAAGAAGGGCCGTCACCTGTGCTTCTGAAGCACGACCAGCAACGACTTCCTCCATAGCAGCTTCTAACTCTGCACTGGTTAGATCCATTCCTTCCGCTACTTTTGCAAGCACTTGTTTCATCTTCCGCTCCTTGACTAGTTTGACAAAATTTTCGATGGTCTTGAGCCCATCTGGCGTTCCGATACTTTCTGGATGGTATTGAAAACCATAAATCGGTAAGCTGCGGTGTTGAATTCCCATAATGGCTTGATCATCCGTCGTCCGAGAGGTAATGATAAAATCCTCTGGCATGGCTTCAATCGTCAGCGAATGGTAGCGCATGACTGGGACTTCTTTTGCGACACCCGCGTATAGAGGAGAGGGAGCTTCTAGCTGGATCTGGCTTTGTTTGCCATGCATGACCTGTGGTGCCAATCCCAAGCGCCCTCCAAAAACTTCTGCAATCGCTTGATGCCCCAAGCAAATCCCCAAGATTGGTTTGACTCCCGCGAAATCTCGGATCATCTCCTCCATCTCACCCGCATCCTTTGGCCAACCTGGACCTGGAGAAAAGACCAAGGCATCTGCTTCTTGGGCAACCTGGTACAAATCCGGATCATCATTTCGAAGCACCTGGACCTCATCAAATTTCCCGATATACTGCGCTAAATTGTAGGTAAATGAATCGTAATTATCGACTAATAAAATCATCCTTCTTCTCCAATCCTTGTCATCGATTTTGCCTTATTGACGGTTTCTTGGTATTCATTTTCAGCGATCGAATCATAAACGATTCCTGCTCCAGCCTGCACATAAGCCTTCTTATTTTTGAGGATCATGGTTCGAATCGCAATAGCAAAATCGAGATCCCCCGTCACAGAGAGATAGCCAATAGCACCTGCATAGACGCCTCGTTTTTCTTTTTCTGCTTCATAGATTCGCTTCATGGCTCGAATCTTGGGAGCACCCGAAACGGTCCCAGCTGGAAGAGTTGCCTTCAGAGCCTCAATGGAGGCTAGTCCAGGAAGTAATTGCCCCTTGACCACACTCGTCAGGTGCATGACATAACGGAAGAATTCCACTTCCATATATTTGGTCACTTCAACTGACCCATTTTGAGCAATACGACCAATATCGTTTCGCCCTAGATCCACCAACATCCGGTGCTCTGCGACTTCTTTTGGATCCCCTGCCAAATCAGCTGCCAATTTCCGATCAGTCTCTTCATCGAGCCCTCTGGGACGCGTGCCCGCAATGGGATTAGTTGTCACCACTCGGTCCTTGACCGACACCAGACTTTCTGGACTAGCACCGATAATTTGGTACTCCCCAAAATCATAAAAGTAGAGATAATTCGAAGGGTTGGTCACGCGCAAATTGCGGTAATAATCTAGCGGTTTTCCTGAAAAATCAGCTGAAAAACGTTGACTGAGCACGCATTGGAACATATCTCCTTTTCGAATATAGTCCCGCGCTAGGGTCACCATTTCCTCAAACTCTTTTTGCTCCAAATGATTGTGGAAATGAATCACATGCAGGTCCTTGTCCTGAAACTCTTCTTTTGCAGGTCTTGCCAATTGTGCTAATACATGCTCCAAGCTCGACGTTTGCTCTGCTTCACTCCGTCCACTATAGAGGTTCTCTTCCACCACATAGACCTTTTCCTTTTTGTGATCAAAAATTACATAGCTTTCATATAAGAAAAAGTGAAGATCTGGTGTGCCAATCGTATCTTCAGGAATGGAACCAATGTTCTCATAGAGGCCAATCAAGTCATAGCCGACAAATCCAATCGCCCCACCGTTAAAAGGAAGCTCTTCAGAAGTTTTCGTTTTGACCGTGATGCGATTCAAAAAGTCCAAAGGATCCTCTTCAACAATTTGATCATTGTAATAGAGGACGCCATTTTCAAACTTGACTTCACTGACTGGCCGATAGGCTACAATTGAAAAACGCGCATTCTCTTTTTCACGAGGGATCGACTCCAAGATCATTTTATGGGGCGCATCCAAACGCATATAAGCCAAAATTGGACTCAACACATCAGCAGATAAAACTTTTTTCATATCAGAAACCTCTCTTCTAGAACTCTTTTTCTAATGAATCGTAACGTCGCTTGCTAAGGCGAGCAAGGGTATCCCATCGCTCTATTTTCGCTTTGGGATCAATGTGCCTAAGCTCGCTTCGCTTGCTAAGGCACATAGAAAAGCCCTCACACAAAAACTGTGTGAGGGCGTAGTGTCCGCGGTGCCACCTCTTTTATAGGGAAAAATAGCCGGTCTTTCCCTACATCTCTATCTCCTCTATCAAGGAGTTGCACGGTAAGGGGTGCCAACCGAATTCACATGGGTTAGAATTCATTGATCATAACAGTCCAATTTTCATCAGTCGCTATTGCTTGTTCACAATTCCCACAAGCTCCCTGGAAATAGCTGACTCATTACTTTTCTGTTGCTACCATTATAACCCTTTTTCTTAGAAAGTCAATAAAAATTTTAGTCTTTTTTTATACTTTTTTCTACACTAATTTAATAAAATCAGCTCAAAGAGCCCTAGCGGAACGTCTTTTTTATCCCAACAATAGGATACTCAACAAAGCCAAAATTGCAGGACCACCTTGGGTCAAGATAATTTTTTTATTGGCTGTCATCGCACCGTAGGTCGCAGCTCCAATAATAAAAAGCACAAAAATCGTAACAACTTCACTATTTTTAGAGACAAACAATCCATACAAGAGGAAGGCACCAATCAAGGCATTGTAGATTCCTTGATTCTTAAATAAAGAGGTCACAGATGGGCGAGCGAGTTCTTCTTTATCCATGTTGAAAACCCGACTTGTGGTATCAGATGTGGTTCTGATGCTCTCCAAATAAAAAATATACAAATGCTCCAGTGCAGCAAGACTTGCTAAAATAATCGTCAGTAATGACATCGTAGATTCTCCTTTTTATTCAACTGTTATTTGTTCAATGCCAGATACTAATTTGTCCAGCAGGTAAGAAAATTGCTCTTGTTCTTGAGCAGTCAAAATCCGACTCATCTGTTCTTTCACCGCTACATGATAGCGAGGGGGATGTTTGACCAAACGATTATAGGCCGTATCCGTCAAATGAATTAAGATTTCCCGCTGATTCTTTGGATTTCGACTCCGATGGACAAATCCTTCCTTTTCTAATATTTTGAAATGTCGGGTTAAAGCCGCTGGATCAATCTGCAAGCGCTCCTGAACCGCGATCTGATTGCAAGGCGCTTGTTCTAACAAATCCTGCAAGATTTGGTAACGTGTTAAGCTAATCCCTAGGCGCTTTTCAAATAACTGTGTAGTTGATTGATCTGCCAAGCGTAGTTGGTAGAGCAAATCATTTATTTCTGCCATGTCCCTTCCTCTATTCATTTTTGATAAATCAATAATTGACTAATCAATTATAAAACATTTCATATCCTCTGGCAAGAAAAAGAGCTTGCACTATTCTTTCACACAAAAAAAGCCGCCTGATTTGGCGACTCTTAGGGAGATTATTATGAAAAAGAAAAGTTTTAGGATTTTTCTAAACAAAGTTAGGAGGTCTTTGTTTATGCTTCTATTATAGCGGACATTTCTTAAAGAAAGCTTACGACTTTATTTCAAAATGAAAACAAATTCTTTACAGATTCTTTTCAGCGTTTAAAATAGCTGGGATATCTAGTAAGGTGTTCATCTGATGATTGCCTTGATAGTCAGACGTCAAGAAATTGATACTCTGAATCTGGCTATTTCTTGCAAAGTCAATATCCAGGCTCCGATCCCCAATATAGTAGGTATTTTCTGGCTCCAACCCGTACTTCTCCATCAGATACATGGCAGCTTCTGGGTCAGGCTTGCGGGCAAAACCACTTTGACTGGTCAAAATCTCTGTAAAAAAAGATTCCAAACCCAAGTCCCGCAGGATGACAAAGGCATTCTCTCCCTTATGGGTATAGACAAACTGCTCAATTCCAGCTTCTTGTCCCCAGGACAGGACATCACGCGCCCCATCCATCAGAAGGACCTGGGCATTTTTCTCTGCTAGACTTTCTGCTCGTCGATGATTCAAGTCAGTCACATCCAGATGATACTCCTCCGCCACGGCTACTAAAAGATCTTGAACCGAATGCTTCAAGATGTAGTCTTTAATGCTAGCTCGGTCAAAGGGAAGCTGATAAGTTGCATAGGTCTCCTCAAGACCTGCCAGAATAGCATCATAGGAATCCAGCAAAGTTCCGTCCAAATCCCAAATAAAGGCTTGTTTTGTCATTTTTTCTTCTCTCCTACTTTTCGTCTATATAGCTGACTCAAAAATAGCCAACGAAAGCCATTGTCGAGCAGCGTCCCCGTCCAGACCCCTGGAAGGCCAAAGCCAAGGGTTACTCCAAGCAGATAACCGGCTCCAATTCGAATGACCCACATGCCAATCGTCGTTGCATAAAATGGAAGTTTCCCATTTCCCAAGCCTTGCCAAACAGCTGTATAGATGACCGTTCCTGCTGTAAACGGCGTTCCTAACAAAGAAAAGAGGACAACCGAAAGGCTAGCTTCGACTGCTTTTGTATCTTGTGTGTAGAGATGGGTCAGAAGGGTGCCCCCAAAAAAGATTCCCAAGGCAATGGGTAACATTAACACGAAGGACAACCAGTAAGACTGCTTTCGAAGGCGGGCAATCTGCTCAAGATCACCTTCACCCAGGCTCCGTGCCACGAGCATAACCGTCGCTGTGGCCACTCCAAATACAGGCATGTAGTTGAACTGGGTCAAGGTCTCTCCGATGGCATTTCCTGCGACTGCCTCGGTCCCAAAAGCAACCACGATCGCAATGATTACCACATCTCCAGCCCGCATCATCAGCCGCTCTCCGGCTGCTGGAAGTGCTAAGTTCAAGAGCTTACGATCCAATCCCCAACCAAGGGGGGCAAAGGGTAGCTGGACCTTTTGCCACAAGAGGATGACGCCCACCAGACGGGCCAGCACAGTCCCCAAAGCCGCTCCGACAATTCCCCAACCAAAAAGGAAAATGGCCACAGAGGAGAATAGAGCGTTTAATAGATTGGTCAACAGGCTCACATACATAGGAAGACGTGGATTGTTGGCCACCCGAACCAAGGAGCCCAAGGTCGTCATCAACCCTAAGAGAACAATGGTCCCGCCGACCAAGGAAAGATAAATCCCCCCGCTTTCGGCTACTGCAGCTTCAGTCCCCAACAGCGAAATCATCTGGCGTCCAAATAACAGCGATGCCCCTCCTAAGAGAGCACTCAACAATAAGGTCACCTTCAGTGACTCTGTCGCATGGTAGGCAATGTTGGCTTGATTTTTTTCACCCAAGCTTTTGGACATGACACTGGCAACTGCCGCACCCAGTGCCAAAAAGATGGCTTGATAGATCGTGATGATATTCCCTGCGACGGAAACACCTGAAATGGCAATCAAGCCCAGGTGAGCCACTAAATAAGAATCCACCATGCCCATCAGCATTTGTAAGAAATTTTCACCCATGGCAGGAAGGGCGATATTTAAGATTTTTTTGTATGAATTCATGAGTATATAAAAGAGCCAAACGGCTCTTTTGATCTTTCTAATACAGAGAATTAAAGTCCCAAGTAGTCTTCTACGGCTGCTTGCATGTCTTTGGCTGCCACGCTTGTACGATGGCGAACCGGTGCAGTTTCAAGGCCGTCTACAGCCGGTGGTACAGGAACACCTGAAAGTGTGTGTAATTTAGCCAAGGCTTCGAAATCGCCTAGACCTGTCTCGCCTGTTACCGCTTCTACCGCTACAACTGGGAATTTATAAGGACTTGCTGTAGAGGCAATGACTGTTTTAGCAGTATCCCCTGTTTGGCTCCGGTATTTTTGATAAACGGCTGATGCTACGGCTGTATGAGGGTCTTCGATGTAATCAGACGCTTCATAGACCCGCTTGATCTCTGCAGCAGTTTCTGCTTCATCTGCGTATGCAGCCGCAAACAAATCTAAGATGTCTGCATCAAAGTTGGACAATTGGTACTGACCTGTTGCAACGAGGCTTTCCATCAACTCTTTGGTCTTTGTGGCATCATTGCCTACCAAATGGAAAATCAAGCGTTCTAAGTTTGAAGAGACCAAAATATCCATCGATGGACTGGTGGTCACCTTGAACTCACGTTTCTTATCATAGACATGTGTTTTGAAGAAGTCTGTCAAGACATTGTTTTCATTTGACGCACAGATCAATTTTCCAACTGGAAGACCGATTTGTTTGGCATAGAAAGCTGCCAAGATATTTCCAAAGTTTCCTGTTGGGACGGTGAAATTGACTTTTTCTCCCGCTGTTATTTGGCCTGTCTTGACCAATTGAGCATAGGCGTATACGTAATAGACAACCTGAGGCACCAAACGACCAATGTTCATAGAGTTGGCTGATGAGAATTGCATCTTGTTGGCTGCTAATTTTTCACGGAGCGCCACATCATTGAACATGTGTTTGACATTGGTTTGGGCATCGTCAAAGTTTCCATCGATGGCGATGACATGGGTATTGTCTCCAGTCTGAGTCGTCATTTGCAATTCTTGCACCTTGCTGACCCCGTCTTTTGGATAAAAGACAATGATCTCTGTTCCTGGAACATCGGCAAAACCTGCCATAGCAGCTTTTCCTGTATCTCCAGAAGTCGCCGTCAAGATGACAATTTTATTTTCCAAACCGTACTTTTTAGCTGCTGTTGTCATAAAGTAAGGCAAGATCGACAAAGCCATATCTTTAAAGGCAATAGTGGAGCCGTGGAAGAGCTCCAAGTTGTATTGACCATCGAGTTTGACAAGCGGAGCAATAGCTGGGGTATCAAACTTGCTGTCATAAGCATGAGAAATACAGTAGTCCAACTCTTCTGCTGTAAAGTCGTCCAAAAAGGCTGACAAAACAAGCTTGGCCACTTCTTGGTAAGAAGCGTCTTTGAGGGTATCAAAATCCAGCTCTACTTGAGGATAAGAGACTGGAGTAAACAAACCGCCATCTGTCGCCAATCCTTGAAGGATGGCTTGACTAGCTGTTACAGTATTTTTTTCATCTCGTGTTGATTGATAAACTAATGTCATGACTGATTCATTCCTTTACTAGTAGTCTTCTCATTATATCATAAATGTCAGAAAATTTAACGGCTTTTCGCCAAATCTTGGCAAAGGTCGGCAAACAGAAGCTAGATAAAAGAGAGCAGGCGCAACGATTTTGCTCCTACTCCCATGCGAATCTGTTTTTCAGGTGTCTGCAAGACTTGATCAAGCTAATCCCAACTCTGCTAAAACAGATGGGAAGTCTTTCTTCAATTTTTCAAGAGCTACCGTTACTTCTTGACGAGTTTGGTTATTTTTCACAGTAACTTGACCGCTCTCAACTTCACTACTTCCTAAGGTAATCAAGGCTTTGGCCGCAAAGACATCTGCTGACTTAAATTGCGCCTTGAGCTTGCGTCCAAGGTAATCACGTTCTACCTTGAAACCTTGGATTCGAAGGGCTTGAACCAAGCTAAGCGCTGCTTCATTGACCTCATCTCCTAGGACAGCGATATAGGCATCTAGGCCTGTTTCGATCGGTAATTCAATGCCTTTCTTTTCAAGAACGAGAAGGATCCGTTCCACACCGATACCAAATCCAAAACCAGCTGTCGCAGGGCCACCGAAGTATTCAACCAAACCATCATAGCGACCACCCGCACAGACTGTCAATTCATTGCCTTCAATTTCTGTAATGAACTCAAAAATCGTGTGGTTGTAGTAATCCAAGCCACGCACCATATTGGTATCGATGACATAGGCCACCCCTAAGTCTTCTAACATCCGACGAACTGCATCAAAATGCGCCTGGCTTTCTTCATCAAGATAGTCTAGGATGGAAGGAGCCTGTTCAACCGCGGCCTTGTCTTCTTTTTCTTTTGAATCCAAGACACGAAGCGGATTTTCTTCTAAGCGACGTTGGCTGTCCTTAGACAATTGATCCTTCATTGGCAAGAGGTAATCAATCAAGGCTTGACGATAAGCCTGACGACTAGCAGGGCTTCCCAAGGTGTTCAAGTGCAAGGTCACATTGTCAATTCCTAATTCTTTCAGGAATTGCGCTGCCATGGCAATAGTTTCGACATCCGTTGCAGGATTGCTCGATCCAAAGCATTCTACCCCAATTTGGTGGAATTGACGCAAACGACCTGCTTGAGGACGTTCGTAGCGGAACATTGGGCCTATGTAATAGAACTTACTTGGTTTTTGTACCTCAGGCGCAAAGAGTTTATTTTCTACATACGAGCGGACAACAGGAGCTGTTCCTTCTGGACGAAGCGTGATATGACGGTCTCCCTTATCATAGAAGTCATACATTTCTTTGGTAACGATATCCGTCGTATCCCCTACTGAACGGCTGATGACTTCATAATGTTCGAAGATCGGTGTGCGGATTTCATCATAATTGTATCGCGCAAAGACCTTGCGTGCAAAGCCTTCTACATATTGCCATTTCGCTGAATCGCCAGGAAGGATATCCTGGGTCCCTTTTGGTTTTTGTAATTTCATAGCCTTCATCCTTTGTCTTACTTTTGCCTCTATTTTACCACAAATTCGAAGAGAAATGGAGACTGGACCGAATTTCCTTCGTTCGACACGTTCAAAAACTCTTTCTCTTCTTGCCTTATCAGCCGAATTATGAGAAAATGGAAGCCATACTACACTGAAAGGATCTTGCGATGAGAGAGGATATCAAAATCAATGACCGCGCCCTGGCACTAGAGAAGTCGTTAATCGAAAAATTGGAGCTTGTATTTGATACCGATGTTGAGTTAGATGTCTATAACCTAGGACTGATCTACGAGATCCATCTAGATGAAGCCGGCACTTGCAAGGTGGTTATGACCTTTACCGATACGGCTTGTAGCTGTGCTGAGAGCCTTCCGATCGAAATCGTTTCGCGCCTCAAGGAAATCGATGGGATCGAAGATGTCAAGGTTGAAGTGACTTGGTCACCCGCTTGGAAAATTACACGAATCAGCCGATACGGGCGCATCGCCCTTGGTCTTCCACCACGATAACAATCATTACCATTTAATAAACGCAGTCAACTAATAAAGGAAGGCCTCTTTGGAAATCGATCCATAATAAAAAAACGAGGAACAAACTCTGCCATCAGAGTTTGTTCCTCGTTTTTTATAATGTTTGAATCCATTCAAACTTTTTCATTACCAGAATGGACTAAGCCTCATCAGCTTTTGGTTCTGGAAGGATTTGATACAACACAATTCCAAGAATGGTTGACGTTGCCACACCCGTGATTTGAAGACCACCGAGGTCAATCATCAAACCACCGATCCCTGATACTAGGATCACACTTGCAATCAAGAGATTCTTTTTATTATCAAAATCAATCTTATGTTCAACTAAAATTTTCAAACCGCTAGCAGCGATAACCCCAAAGAGGGCAATAGACAAACCTCCCAATACAGGAGTTGGAATAGAGTGCAAGAGTGCTGATAGCTTCCCAATAAAGCTCATGACAACCGCAATCACTGCTGCGCCTGAAATAACGTAAACTGAGTAGACCTTACTAAGGGCCATCACCCCAATGTTTTCCCCATAAGAAGTTACCGGAGGAGCTCCAAAGAATCCAGCAATAATCTGTGCCAATCCATCACCAGTAAGCGTATGGTCAAGCCCTGGATCCTTGAAGTAATCACGCTCAGTCAAACTATTTAAAACCATGAGGTGGCCAAAATGTTCCGTCATGGTCACAAAGGCAATTGGAGCCATGGTCAAAATCGCACTTGGATAGAGCTTAAAGCTATAATCCACAAATGGAATGTCAAAGTTTGGAACTTGAATCCAATGCGCCGCACTTACCTCTGAGAAATTGACAAAACTATGTCCTGTCAGCAAACCAAGAGCCAATGAGAAAATATAGCCCACAATTAATCCAAGTAAAATTGGGACGACACCGACAATCTTCTTGCCATACATGTTAAAGAGGATAACCGCAAAGAGGGTCACCATCGAAATCAATAGAGCATAACCGCTATAGCTTTTATTTAAGGTTGTCGCATCAGTGACTGCATTCGCTGCAAGACTCAAACCAATTACCATGATAATGGGACCAACCACGATTGGTGGAAGGACCTTATTAATCCAATCTTTACCCGCATGCTTAACAATCAGAGCTACAAACAAGTAGACCAAGCCACCCGCCATAGCACCTTGCGCAACTGCCGCGATCCCATCTGACTTCATCAACATCTGCATAGCAGCAATATAAGCAAAACTAGACCCCATGTAGGCAGGAATCTTATACTTGGTCACTGACAAGTGAGCCAAGGTCCCCAAACCAGATGAGAACAAAGCAATGGCAGGATCAATCCCAACCAAAATCGGCACCAGCACCGTCGCCCCAAACATGGCAAACAAATGCTGGAAAGATAAACCAATCAATAAACCAGGTTTTGGCATATCATTCACATCATATTTAACGTCATTCACGATCGTAAAAACCTCCTAAAATTAAGATGCAGCAAGCTATGGCTGAACAAAAACGTCTACCTTCGATGACCAAATCGTAAAGGAGTACTTCATGCTCCATCATCGACGATTTCTCTTTTTCATCAAACCACTTTTCAACTATACAAAAAAATCCCCCACAACAAGGAGATACACAAAATATAGGCTGGTCTTCCCAGGCCTTTCATTTCCATAGCTCCTTGCCTGCCTCTCTGGACAGTATTAAAGGATTGATTCGATTAGTCACAATTATAGCAAATTATAGACGGATTTACAAGAAAAATGACAGATAATACACTCAAATCTCCCAAAAAGTAATATTCATACGCTTCAGCGACAGGGTTAAAAATAGCGACTTTGAGCCAAAAAAGAGGCTGGGACAAAAGTCCTAGCCTCTCAATTGTTTTTGGATTGTCGAGCAAGACGCAGTGGTTGAGTGGGCTCTACTACACTGATTTCATCAGCTTTTACAGCCCTACTCAACTGTGCGGAGGTGGGACGACGAAATCGAATTCTAACGAATTACCGATTTCTGTCCCACTCTCTCTTTGGACAAAGTCGTCCTTGTAATTACTGTTTACCAGACTGTTCCATATTCCAGAAGTCGGTTACAGCACCACGTGATGCTGAAGAAACGATGTGGGCATATTTACCCAGAACCCCACGGCTATACAGTGGTGGCAAGGTTGTTTCAGCCTTCCGTTTCGCTAACTCTTCGTCTGAAACGTGCATGGTGATTTCTTTGGTATCTTGGTCAACCGTTACCATGTCCCCTGTGTGGAGGTAGGCGATTGGGCCACCGACCTGAGCTTCAGGCGCAATGTGACCGACAACGAGACCATAAGTACCACCTGAGAAGCGGCCGTCTGTCAAGAGGGCCACCTTGTCTCCTTGGCCTTTCCCAACGATCATAGATGACAAGGACAGCATTTCCGGCATACCAGGACCACCCTTAGGACCTACGAAACGAACAACAACAACGTCGCCATCCACGATCTCGTCTGAAAGAACGGCTTCAATGGCAGCTTCTTCAGAGTCAAAGACCTTAGCAGGACCCGTGATGTTACGGACCTTCACACCTGATACTTTGGCAACCGCCCCTTCTGGAGCCAAGTTCCCTTTCAAGATGATCAATGGACCATCCGCACGTTTCGGATTTTCAAGTGGCATGATGACTTTTTGACCCGGTGTCAAATCAGCGAAGGCTTCCAAGTTCTCAGCTACTGTTTTACCAGTACATGTGATGCGATCTCCATGAAGGAACCCATTCTTAAGAAGATATTTCATGACGGCAGGCACACCACCGACATTGTAAAGGTCTTGGAAGACGTATTGACCAGAAGGTTTTAAGTCTGCCAAGTGAGGCACGCGCTCTTGGAAATCATTGAAGTCTTCAAGGGTCAAGTCAACGTTAGCCGCATGAGCGATCGCGAGCAAGTGAAGGGTCGCATTGGTGGAGCCACCCAGGGCCAGGGTCACGGTAATAGCATCTTCAAAGGCTTCACGGGTCAAGATGTCAGATGGCTTGAGTCCCATTTCAAGCATTTTCACAACTGCACGACCCGCTTCTTCGATATCCGCTTTTTTATCTGCTGATTCAGCAGGGTGAGAAGAGGAACCAGGAAGACTCATCCCAAGAACCTCGATCGCTGTCGCCATGGTGTTGGCCGTATACATCCCACCACAGCCACCAGGGCCAGGGCAAGCATTACATTCCAGTTGCTTCACTTCTTCAGCCGTCATGTCACCATGGTTCCATTTCCCGATTCCTTCGAAAACAGAAACCAAGTCGATATCTTTTCCATCAAGGTTTCCTGGGGCAATGGTCCCACCGTAGGCAAAGATCGCAGGGATATCCATATTGGCAATGGCAATCATCGAACCTGGCATGTTCTTATCACAACCACCGATGGCTACAAAGGCATCGACGTTGTGACCGCCCATAGCCGCTTCGATAGAGTCTGCAATGATATCACGAGAAGTTAAGGAGAAGCGCATCCCAGGCGTCCCCATAGCAATCCCATCGGCAACCGTAATGGTTCCGAATTGGACCGGCCAAGCTCCCGCATCTTTTACACCTTCTTTGGCCAATTTCCCAAAATCATGGAGGTGGATGTTACATGGAGTATTTTCCGCCCATGTCGAAATCACTCCAACAATCGGTTTCTCAAAACTTTCATCGGTCATTCCCGTCGCGCGAAGCATGGCACGGTTGGGAGATTTTACCATGCTATCGTAGACACTACTACGATGGCGTTTGTCTAATTCTGTCATGTCATTCCTCTCGTTTCATTTTTTACCATTATAGCATAAAAAAAGGCCCAAAGATAGGCATGGACTTTGGAGAAACAGACAACAGAAAAGTTTCTTTCAAAAATTTCAATTTTTTTGTCAAGTAACTTTACTTTACAAAAAAGTTTTGTTATACTGTTACAGTTGATGAAAATCAAACCTAATTGAATTTATATCTTAAAAGGAGAAAAACGAAATGGCAGTACCTGCACGTCGCACATCAAAAGCGAAGAAAAACAAACGTCGTACGCACTACAAAGTAACAGCTCCATCTGTAAACTTTGACGAAGCAACTGGAGATTACTCACGTTCACACCGTGTATCACTTAAAGGATACTACAAAGGACGTAAGATCGCTAAAGCTGCATCAGCTGAATAATAGAAGGGAGATACCATGCGCGTAAATATTACACTTGAACACAAAGAATCTGGTGAACGCTTGTACCTTACTTCTAAAAACAAACGTAACACTCCAGACCGTCTTCAATTGAAGAAATACTCACCAAAACTTCGCAAACACGTTGTGTTTACAGAAGTTAAATAATAGGTCATTACGTTTCAACAGAGACGTGAAAGCCTTGATTTAATGCGATTCTTGAATTTTTAAACTTCAATGTATTGCAATAAAAATCAACCGAATGACTACATTTTTGACTACATTTTTTGTGAAATAAATTAGATGTTCGGATATATAAGAGACACCCTAGTTCAAATGAACTAGGGTGTTTTTTCAGAATACTACAAATCTCTCTAATACAGCTTATATTCACTACTAATCAAAGTAGCTTTTTAATTCTTCTCTTAGCAATTTTTTAGACATTTCAAAATGACTTTTAACAGTTTTATGACTCTTGTACCGAGTCTCTTTTGTTAGTTCTAGTAATGATTTTCCGTAAATTACTATCCCTAAAAATATATGTCTGTCATCTTCTGATAGTTTACTTAAAGCTCTACAAAGATATTCACGAACTTCATTGATAAGTACCTGCTCAAGCGGATCCAAACCATTATCGTTATATAAGTCAATTAACTCGGTTATACCTCCTCCTTTTTTTACTAGTGCATTCAAGCTTGAAAGATGATACTTGCGGTCTTGTCGCTTAATATTATCAAATTGTTGGTCTAGTAATCTACTCACTTCATTCCAATCATTTTCACGTATTGCTCGATTAATTCTACGTTCTCTGCGTTCTTCAATTTTTGACATATTTTCTCTTTTCTAACAGTCTCTTTTGCAAAGACGAATAGAAACTCTAATATTCAAAAATTGAAAGCCTTGTTGTCAAATGCACACTAAAAATCGGCGAAACAATTTTTACACAACACAACCTTTATCGTTATATTGTTTATATTAGTTTCAATCCGTCTTCTTGATGCGCATCATCAAAGACTATACATGTTTTTTGTAAAGAAATTTCTTTACTTCATTATGTTAACAAACTCCCTCCAAGAAAAATTAAGCGATTTATAAAAAAACTGGGATTTTTGATATAATCTAATATTATGAGAGATAATTTGTTTTTATTTAACTATTTACTTGATGAATTTTTAAGAGAAATAAAAAAGAAGTTTGGTATATCTACTAAACTTCTTACTGTTGAGCTAGGAATATCAAAAAACATGCTAAATAATTGGAAAAAAGGAACTTACTCTCCAAATATTAAATCAATTAAAAAACTTTTAACATATTTAAATAAATTTAATATGGAACAAAACGAAATTATTGTTAAGGATCCTAATATTAGTTCTCTAATCAAAGCACTTTTAAACATGTTGTATACTGAAGTTGACATTTATCCAGAAACAAATAATGAAGAGAAGCGAAAAAAATGGCTTCAAAAAGAGAGAAAAGAAAATTTTAAACAGAGTTTTAATAATTATATTCTATTTTTAAATGAAATTAATTTAAGCTATAAAAAAGAATGTAAGAAACTACCTAATGATAATGTTGATGACCAGTTAAAATACGAAATCCATGAAATGTTAATTACCGAAGGACTAATTAATTCAGATAGGAAAACAGGAGTTCAAAAAATTTTGTCTCAGAGATTAGGTGTGAGCTGTGCTCAAATTAGTCGCTGGAAAAAAGGGGAAGATTACCCTTCGAAACTAAACTTAGATAGAATCAAAAAACTAATGGCAAAGGATCCCACTTATCGGGTACTGACAAAAGAAGACTTTCGTAATAACTATGAGAGTTCAAATAAGTTAATGTTTATTAATAATTTTGAGATCAATTATATCAGGCGATTAGAAGATATTATTTCAAGTACTAAAAGATTGAAAGATAACTTTCTAAACGAGTTTCCAAATTGGCAATTTCTCCGACCAACAATTTTCGAACGTCGCCAAAAAGCAATAGAAACGCTATACAATGAAAATATAATGTTGTTAAGGACTGCATATAAGATCATTAAAAAAACAGATGATAAATTTCCAGAATGGCTTTATAACAAGATAGCAGATGAAAAGCTACTTATAATACATGTTGGAACTATGGAACTTCCTATAAGTTCTTGTAAAAATTACGAGTATTTTTCAAGGGAAATATATGATTCTTTTAAAGATATTAGGAATTTCCAAAATAAATTAAATTCAGGAGATTCATTAGACACAACAGTATTAAACAACTGTGTGCTACTTGTTTTGGCTAGAGAATTTATAATAGAAGATCTCCTTATGAAGGATAGAGAATCGTTTATAGAATGGTTCCACGAAAATTCAGATAAATTTGAAGTTATTGAAAATTATGCCGTTAAAAGTATTAATCTAGTTGACCTATTTAATAAAACTAAAGAAGAGCCACTGAAAGAATTCTTTGAACAGTTTAGACAATTAATATTGGATAAGCAAAAGGGCATATCCATTAAGGATACTTCCTATGAGATAGATAAAGATATAGACAACTACTTATTCCACTTGGTTGATGTGCTTGATCTGGATAATTTAATTGATGAACTTAACCCTGAATTTAAAAATAAATATGGTTTTTCTCTAAATGATTTTATTGAGGCAGAATATGTTTTTGAATACATTTTGAAAAAAAACAATATTTATAAAAGAAATAGCGAAGAAATTCCTTTTTTAGAATCTGTACGTAGAGATGAGCAAAAAATTAACGAACTCTTTAAAAATCATCCTGCTTTGAATTCCTTTATTATGAATGGTTTGTGGGACATAAAAAAATGTATTTAGTCTCAATAAAACTGCTAAAACACACCCACTTTTATTTAATAATTGTATATAATACGTTGATTATATTTACAAATTGTGATAATATGCTGATTATAGTTAGAAGTCATACATGATTATTTTTGAATAGAATATCATCAAAAAGTCACTTACTAACACTACTAATATAAAATTGTTACATTGGGGGACATGATGTCATTAAACAAATTCATTAACGGTGTAATAGCAGGTCTTTTTACAGTTAGGGTCAAACAATCCGGTGATAATTATATAAAGAGATCTCATAATACAATTAAAGCTAATAAACCAATCAAAAAAGATTGGAGTAAATAAATTGAGAGAATTATTATCAAAAGCTTGGTACTATAGCACTTTGCCAATCTATTGGTTTTTTGCTTTTGTAACCTCACAAATGTTAGTTGGTATCTTTGGAAGTGGAGTAATAATCGGTTTTCTCATGTTCTTGTTTACATGGCGAACTACATGGTTTTGGTTCCAATTCACAATGTTATGTGTAT
Organism: Streptococcus parasanguinis; assembly: GCF_009717775.1. Classification (GTDB taxonomy): domain Bacteria; phylum Bacillota; class Bacilli; order Lactobacillales; family Streptococcaceae; genus Streptococcus; species Streptococcus parasanguinis_AG. The sequence continues at coordinate 45,124 of NZ_WMZF01000003.1, forward strand.
TTTGTTCATTTGCTCTGTGGATAGGTGGCATCGCTTATGGTTTCATTGGAAAATATGTAATTAAATTCATTCGATTCATTCAAGAAATCATTGACGGTGTAGATTATAATGATTAATTCATTAAACAATATCAGTCGCAACTTCTATATATCATAAATTCCGATTAAACTAAAATGCTTATCTATCTTCACTCAACCTTAAAATGTTCAAGAATACTTTTATGTATTCACTACTATCTTCTTTCACTTGAAGTTTCTCAATAAGAAGTTGGAGGTCTTGATTTGAAGAATAAGAAAGTGGTTTAAAAAAATCACTTGGTTCAATTTCCATCGCTTGTAAAATCCTAAGCAGTGTATCTACTGATAGATTTCTTCTGTTATTTTCTACTAAATTGATAAAAGGTAAACTTAAATCGCTTAATTCCGCCAATTCTTGTTGGGTCAATTTCTTTTTTAATCTATATTCTCTAACCAATTTACCAATTATCATAAAAAACTCCTTTTATATATTGTATAAATTATGGACCCATTTTTATATAAACAATTGTATCTTTATTTTAATAAACATTTACAATAGTTGCAGTTAGTGATATAATATCACTGTTACGAATTGTTTAGAACCAATTAATTTTAGGTTTCTTACACAAATTACTTTTAATAGATAGGAAAATAAATGAAAAAGAAAAATGTCACAATTGCTATTGCAACTGGAATGGCGTTAACAGGTTTTACTGCTGTTACAGCTAATGCTGATGAAGTTGTTACACCCGCAGAAACAAAAGCAACAACCGTTGCTTCAAAAACAAGTGAAGTAACACAAGCAGAGGTCACAACTACCGAAACATATGCTAATCAAGCACAAAGGGATGTAGATGCCCAACAAACGGTTGTAAATGAAGCTACTAGAAATGTCGAAAAAACATCAAATGCTGAGAAAGAAGCCAAAGCTAACCTGGATATAGCGACTGCCTATGCTAATGAAGCAACTCCAAAAAATATTCAGTCTGCAAAAGAAAAAGTTGAGGCTGTTAAAGCTGAAATCAAAGCAAATGAGACTAAAGTGGTAGAAAAACAAGCTAATGTAAACGAAGCCACAACAAAAGTTACAAACCAAAACGATAAAGTTGTCACAGCTCAAAAAGAAGTCGACAACGTCCAAAAAGAAGTCGATAATGCTAAAACAGATGTAGAAAAAGCACAATCAAACCTTGATGGAACAGGTGCTAAAGAAGTTATTGCAAAAGCAGAACAAACACAAGCTCAAGTAAAAGCTGATAAAAAAGCAGTTGCTACAGCTCAAACCCAACTTGATGAAGCTAAAAAAGCTGACGAAGCACGATCGAAAGCTATTACAGAAGCTAATAAAGATCTTGCAACTAAAGAAGCGACAGCTAACCAAACAGGCAAAAATTTAGCAGAAGCTACCAAAGTTGCTGAACAAACAAAAAACATTTTAGCAGATAAAAAAGTAGATTTTTCTAAAGCAGAAGCAGACTTTAAAGCAACAAACACTATTGTTGTACCTGCTAAGTATATTGAGGCTCTTAAAGCCTATAAAAATTTTGATGATTTGACCGAAGCAGGTGATAAGAAACGTGCAGAAGCTAAACAACAACTTAAAGCTATGAATAGCGAAATGGCTTCTTTGAATAAGTTTAATTCAAATTCTAACGATAATGGGATTACATTGACACTTGGTTCATTGACAGATGAACAAAAAATGGAATTGACTTTCTTTGCAAATGATCTCTTGAACCAAATTCGTGAAGCCTTTGGAACCAATAAAGTAGTTGTCTCAAAAGGAGCTATGAAGTTTGCTGATGAAGTAGCTGACCGATATGTAGCTGATAATTGGGATTGGGATAAAGTTATTTCAGAAGGTCATGACGAGGCAGGTATTGAAGAGCTTGCAGGTAAGAACGGACTATTTGAAGGGCAATTCTATGAAAATATGTATACAGAATACGGTAGTCGTTCTACAATGACTATGAACCGTGCTAAAGAGCTAGTGTTTGAAGCCTTTGTAAGTTTCCTTTACAACGGTCAAGAGTGGGAACACGCAGGTTCGGTTTCAGGCGTAACTTCAACAGAAGATAAAAACCAATTTATGGGTATTGCGCTATCTTCACGAAAAGATGTGACAGGCGTTCATTTTATTAACGTTGCAGAACGTCTTGTTCGTGAGGGTTCATCATTTGATACAACAGCTATCGTTAACCCTAATACAAAAGAAGTTATTGAAACACGTTATAACAATGCTAAAACTGCGTTAGAAAATGCTACAACAGCTTACAACAATGCCCAAACGGATCTTGTTAATGCCCAAAACAGCAAAAAACAAGCAGACACCGCACTTTCAGTAGCTAAAAAAGTCTTGGCTGAAAGAGAAGCTGTAAAAGTACAAACACCAGAAGCACAATCAACTCTTGACAAAGCACAAGAAAACTTGGTAAAATCTACTGCTGACAATGAAAAAGCACAAAAAGCTGTAGCCGACCTCAACGCTGACATTCAAGCTAAACAAGCTAAACTAACACAAGCAAAAGCTGTATTATCTGCAAAACAAGAAATTCTGAACGCTAAACAAACAACTTTGAAAGCTGAACAAGCTAAATTGGCACAAACGAAAGCAGATCTTGAAACTGCTAAAGCAGACCTTAAAACTGCTAAAGCAGAATTGAAAGGTTCTGAGAAAACACTTGTAGAAGCACAAGAAAAAGTCCAAAACTTAGAAAATGCTCCTGCTAAATTGGTAGAAGCACAAAATGCACATGCAAAAGCGCAAAATGCACTTGTAGAAGCACAAAAGAACCTTGAAGCTGAACAAATTAAATTGAATGAATTAATTGTTAAACGTGATGAGGCTAAAAAAGCTTACGAAGTGATTAAAGCACAATTCGATAAGCAAGAAGAAGCTAAGAAACAAGCTGAATTGGAACGTAAACGTGAAGAATTAGCTAAGCAAGGTATCCAAAACGTTCCAGTCGTTTCTCAAACTGGAAAAGTAATCGGCTTTGTACAATCAAAAAATCGGTATAAATATGGTGCTGTTGTTTCACCACAAATTGTTCCATACAATTCCAAAAATAATTTTGAAAAAACAAATCAAAACTCAGAACGACAATTGCCTTCAACTGGACAATTTGATAGTGTGTTCAGTATGATTGGTGCATTATTAATCGGCACTTTTGGTTTGGGGTTAATAACTAAAAGAAAAGAAAATTAATTAAAACTAATAAAATCAGATTGAAGAAAAGGTCCATTTTAGACAATTTTTTCAATCTTTTTTAGCAGGGATTACCAATTCCCTGCTTTTTTTCTCCTTAAAGATAGGAGGTGAAATTATATAGTGTCAGAAAGTCTAGCTCTGACTTAAACCGAGCATATCAGATCAACTCTACACTAACAAAGAAAGGAAAATATTATGAAAACACATAATCGCACAGCGGGATATTCAATTAACACCGCAAAACAATACATCAATGCTAAGCAAGCAATTTACTGTCTTAGTAATGAATTAGAACCACAAATTAAATTTGAAGACAATCAACCTACTGGAGAAGTCATTGCTTATAAAGCGTGGTTTTCACAGCAGGGACTACCTCCTTTTCAGGTGAAATTTGAATCAGAAGTGCCTCTGCCCTCTTATCTAGCAATAGTTGATTTCGATAACCTTGAAGCATGTGAAGTTGGTTATAATGTTTATTTCCGTGCAAAAAATGTTAAAGAGGTTAGATAATGGATCAGAAAGAATTGAATCAGTATCTGTTACAAAGTCTTAACATGGGGCTAGGAGCCTTGATGCAAGGAGAGACCAGTTTTACGAGCAGTTATACACTAGAGATTACTTCGGAAGGCTTTATTTTTATCCCACGCCTTCCCGCCAGCTATATAATTGACGATGAACTATACCAAAAAATTTTTTTAATTGCTAATGCCTCTCTCTATCCCAGATACACTCTTCTTAAACAAAATTCAGCTTATTTTATATCTCTTGATACAGATGATATTCACGTTCAAAGAGGATTATTTTTCCCTTGGCAAGAAGGAGTATCTGAGAGACTGATTATTTCAGATTTAGAAGAATTTGCTATTGAGCAAGAAGAAAGTTACCTACCAATTATGAAAAATTTGTCGCTTGATTATAATAAAGTCACCTCGATAGCTATAGCTGGAAATTCTGGATCAGGAAAATCATATACTTTAACATATCTTCTTAGTCTGCTCAAGCGTTTTTCAGAACTGATCATTGTTGACCCAAAGTTTGACACACCATCAAGATGGGCAAGAGAAAATAGAATTCCTGTCATTCATCCTGAGAGAAATCGCTCAAAATCCGATTTTGTCTCAGAAGTAAATGAAAATTTAAGCTCTTGCTTAAACCTTATCCAGGAGCGTCAAGAACTGCTATATGATAATCATGAATATCATTTTAAACATTTAACTGTGGTAATAGATGAAGTGCTTGCTCTATCTGAAGGAGTTAATAAAAGTATTAAGGAATCATTTTTTTCTCTGTTATCACAAATCGCTTTGCTTGGGAGAGCAACTAAGGTTCACCTTCTGTTAGTGAGCCAGCGATTCGATCACAATACAATACCGGTATCAGTTAGAGAGCAACTTAGTGTTCTGATTCAGATAGGGAACATTAATCAGAAGACAACTCAATTTCTTTTTCCAGATTTGAATCCTGAAGGAATTGTTATTCCTACGGGAAAAGGGACTGGACTAATTCAAATTATCGATAATGAACATCCTTATCAAGTTTTTCCTCTACTTTGCCCAACTTATTTCACTAAGAAAGGTATCTTATAGCAATGAGAAAGAGTTTTTTCCAGAAAACATATAATGTTAATGTTTGGCTGATTTATTTTGGATTTCTAAGCATTATTTTAAATCTGGCTTTACGTCAACTTGGGGAATTATCTAAAAATATTCAAATTCCACAACTTAAAAATATATTCTCTCTTATTCAAGAAAAATTAGGAATAATCGAATACTTTAGTAAATTGTTATCGATTATCTTAATAACTTTGCTTATTTTTCTTATTGGGATTGAACTACTTCAAAGATTTAGAAATGATTCTGTCTTAAATTATTTCAAATCGATTTTTCAAACAATTAGATTTAGACATTTTTTGAAACAAGATGAAAGAAACGAAGCAATCAGTGATAAGGATAATCAAACAACCAAAACAGGCTTTGATCCTGTCGTACAAAGTTTTAACAATTCTATATCTAAATGTACGATAGACGTCAGGAATTCAAGTGTAAGTGTCGTAATGCAATATCCAAAGACTCAGCAAGCACAAAAAATTCTACGAGAAATGACCGAACAAATTAAGGAAGAGATTTCTAATTATAACCCACGTTATATTTTCTCATCTCCTACTAGGGAAGGGGATAAATTCTGGTTTAAAGCAACAAAAGTATAACAAAAGGCAGTGCTTGGCTCATATAATGATAGCCAAGAGCACTGCCTTTTGTTATTTTTAATCAAGATATCTAATGGGGCCCACTACGACCCCCATTACACCAATAATCAATAATCACAGTTTTGAACAAGACTACCAAAATCACCCTAAAATTCTCCTAACAGATAAGAACTAGAAACGAGGTACCTGCCTATGGCAAAAGAAAAACGTTCTAACAAATGGGCTTTCCTTCTCTATCAAGAGAGTGCTCCTGAAAACTATTTGGAAATCCTTGAAGAAATGCACGTCCCCTTTGTGCTCAGTCCATGGCATGATAAAGATGTCAATAGACAAACAGGTGAGTTTAAGAAGTCGCATAAACATGGCGCTTTGTTCTTTGACTCACTTAAAAGCTATTCGCAAGTCTCAGAACTTTTGACAGAGAAACTAAACACACCTAGTCACGTTGAAATCGTCATGTCCCCTAAAGGTATGTATGATTACTTTATCCATGCTGAAAATCCTGAAAAGACACCTTACGATATCGAGGATATTGAATCAGGGTGTGGCTTTGAACTTGATAAATTTCTTATTAGCAATAACAACGATGAATTTCTTTCGACTATGATTGATACTATTGAGGAGCATAATTTTACAGAGTTTAATAATCTTGTCACATATGCTCGTGAGGAAAACCCATTACTACTGAGTGTTATAGTTGATAAAACCTACTTCTTTGCGAAATATCTTGACTCACGTCGTCACTCAGGCTATGGAAAGGACAACGATAATGACCAATAATGAATATGCCAAATTAACCCAAATTGAGCAATTGTTAAATACCTTATTAACCATCATTCAACATCAACAAGAAAAACAGAAAAACTCTAACATCGTCACTCAAAAAGAATTGTTGTCAATTCTTCAGATTTCTCCTAACACCTTAAAATCGTGGGAGAAGACAGGACTAAAGCGTCTAGAACCACCGATTGAGGGGACGAGAACTGTTTACTACAAAATGGAGGATGTGCTGAACTATTTAACTCCTTAATTTTAAAAATGTGCTAAAATAGTAGTATCACATAGAATAATGTGAGGTTGTTATTTTAGCCTTTTATATCCGAACGTGAAAGGCTACTATGCAGAAAGAAACTATCATTCACAACAATCGAAAAGTCATTAAAACTACCAAGAGTAACGGAACTATTAGCTATACGCAACGTGGTGTATATATTGGTGTAGATGTTAAAACTGGTAAAAAAGTTACATCATCTATAACTGCTAAAACTCTAAAAAGTCTTGATAGGAAAATCATTCAAGCTCGACTTGGATTTGAAGCGAAGGGTTCAACTTTAAAAGAGACTTTGTTGATTAATAACTTCGAGGAGTTAGCTGAAGCCTGGTTTATTAGTTTTGTAACTTGGGTGACTTCTCAGAATACGATCAATCGAGTTCGAAGTTATCTTGATACCTATATCATCCCGAAGTTTGGAGAATATAGACCTGAAGAGATAAAATCTGCAGATATTCAGATTTGGGTTAATAAGTTAGCCCAACAATCTAAAAAGTCTGTTGAATCAGGTGTTAAAAAATCCAAAAAGGGACACGCAAAAGATTTCGGTGCAGTTATCTATAAGCTTAGTGATATTTTCGATTATGGGATTACGAATTTCGAACTTTCTCATAATCCAGCTCGGACAGTAAAAATCCCTCCAAAACCAAAGATGGTAAAGGAGAGAATTATGGTATTACATGGAGAGGACTTAGCTACTTGGCTGAACTATCTTGATACTCTTCCTGATACTCGAGCAAATCGAAGATTCAAAGTTATCTGTGATACACTATTAGCTTCTGCGCTTCGAATCAATGAACTTCTTGCTTTATCAATCCATGATCTCGATTTTAATTCTAATGAAATCATCGTTAACAAGACGCTGATGTGGAAAGTTGGAAATAAGAAACTGGGGATTAAGGGCAAGATTGTTTGTAAGAACAGTGCCAAGACTGATGCTGGCAACAGAAGAGTTGCAGTCCCTAGACAAGTCTTAGATAACTTGAGAGCTTTTCATGCTGAGATGAGTGATTACTTTGTGAGTCACAATTTACCAACTGTGGACTTAATTTTCCCGACAATTTACGGGAACTATATGTGTGACAGAAATGAACGTGCAACGCTTAAAAAGCGTTTGACTGAGTTGGGATTACCAAATTATGGTTTCCACCTTTTCCGTCATACACATGCTTCTTTGATGCTGAATGCCGGTGCTAACTGGAAAGAGCTCCAGATAAGGATGGGGCATAAATCGATTAAAACGACAATGGACACTTATGCTGAATTGGCACCAAAAAAGAAGGCAGAAGCAGTTGCAATCTATCTCAAAGAAATTGCAAAGTTGACAGCATAGCAAAATGACTACATTTATGACTACATTTTTTATAGAACAATCTAAAAACGTTGATATGACAGCGTTTAAAGGATGCTAAAATAACATTAACAACCTTTACAGAGGTGAAATAGGGGTTCACTACACGTCAATAGATGTTAGAAACCTTGATTTTAAGCGATTCTTGAAATTCTAAATTTCACTACATTGCAATATAAATCAACCGAATCACTACCTTTTTCACTACCTTTTTTGAAATAAGAATAATGATTCGGATATATAAAAGAAGAGGAACTTTATTGTGAAGCTCCTCTTTTTGTTATGTGTTCTTTTTCTCACAGATCGTATGACCTGGTTTGACACAGTTGGATTTCAGGTACTTTCAGTTTAGCTTTATATCAACCATCATCAAAATCCAACTATTTTCTTATTTTAAAAAATATGAATAAGTTTGATTGAATGAGGGAATTTCTTTAAATTTTTTCTTAGCACCTATAAGTTAATAATACTATTCTTTAAATTATAGTTTATAATTATCTGATGTTTCAATGACCACAAAACAAAGTACAGCGAATCACTTCCTTTAGTCAAACATATAACTGAACAACATTGTTTATCTTCCTGCACTTTCATATTTTTTCAATCCTTTTCTAAAAATTGTACGACTGATAATAATCAAAAAAACTGTAAAAACTATTTGATAGAAAAATAGGTTCAATGTATCTTTCCCTAAAAATATTAATACTGCAGGATTGGCAATTAATAAATTGGGAACAAATAACATAGTGATCAATCTGTTAATACCTGTAAAAATATTATATGGATACTTAGAAATTCCAATATAATTCAAAAATACATCTACTTTTGAAAATTTAGTTGGGAACCAAAATGAACTAATCGTTATTAGAAACCAAATTGAATAATATATAATACAACCACACATTAAAGAAAGGATATAAAATAATATTTTTAATGAATTTAAATGTACATTTAAATTTCCATAACTTATAAAAATGATCGCAAGACCAAAAAAAGTATTCACGAATTGAACTAAATTAAATGATCTAAAAATATAGAACAACTGAGTATCAAACGGCCTCAATAAAATTTGATCCAAGTTACCACTCAAAATATCTGATTCTAAAATTCCCATACTTCTAATTAACAATCCCATCATAACTCCATCTACAATAGTGTAGGAACCTACCAAAAATAAAATTTGATAATAGTCCCAACCATTAAAAGAGTCTATGTTTAAGAAAATCAATCTAAAAAATACAATAGGTAAACCAATCCACAGTATCGACGAAAATAGACCACAAAAGAAGTCAAAATGAAAATTCATATCAGATTTAAAACCAAAATGAAGTAGCCTAAAAATTACTTTTATTCTAAACATTTTATCCTCCCACATTTGAGAAGTGCTCCACTCCTTTTCTCAATATGAATCTTGATATAATATAAAAAATGATGCACCAAATCAATTGAATACAAATAATTCTCAAATAGTCTATTAATTTATATGTATCATTACTAAACATCTGAAGCGGTTCATATACTAAGTATTTAAAAGGTAATACATCTAAAAACAGACGAAAATTATTTGAAAAAAAACTTAAAGGCAATAATATTCCTGATAAAAACTGAATTACTATTTCTTTAACAGTAAGGACAAAAAATATATTTTCTAACCAAAAAGAAAGCATACCTACACAACATGATATTAAAAACCATAGAACCATAGATAGAATAATTGCAATACTTCCTAAAATAAGAATTTCAATGGTTAATAACTTATTCTTGTAATAAACACTGGAGAATAAAATGACAGGAATGATGATAAATAATAAATGAGCAAGCCTATCTCCAAGCATTTTACAAAAATAATACTTATAAAAAGTAACAGGTTTTATTAATATGCTAAAAAAATTTCCTGAATGAACATCGTCATTGATTTCCCAATCAACTGGATAAAAAACAAAATATGAAAAAATTATAGTCCCCAAATAGTATTGAACCATTGAGGTAAAATCATATCCTGCTATATTTATCTGGTTACTCTGATATATATACGTCCATAAAAATACTGATATCATAATTTGTATACTTGCCTGTAACATTAACAATAGTACACTTGATTTATAGTTCAAAATAGATCGAAATGATATCAGAATAATAGACATTTCTTTTTTCAATTGTGCTCCTTTTTTGTAAAATAGTTTTGTAAAATAATTTCTTCTAAAGAAAGATTTGATATTTCAAAATCTTCTATATCTACAAGCTTATTGATTGATTCTAATGTCTCAAAGACAAAATCTCTAGGTATTTTTAGTATACATTCCGATTTTGTTTGAGAAATGACTACTACTCCTTTAACAGAGCATAACTCTGGTACCAAATCTAATGTCATTTTTATCTTTAAATATTTAAAATCAGAAAATTTAGATAAAATAACATCCATTGACTCCTGCAAAATAATTTTTCCTTTGTCAATGACGATTAATTCGTCACAAACAGACGAAATATCATCCATATCATGACTCGTTAAAATAATAGTAGTATGACATTCTTCATTCATTTTCTTTAAAAATGTTCTGATATCTTTTTTAGACTGTATATCTAACCCTATAGTAGGCTCGTCTAAAAATAATATTTCCGGACTTGTTAAAGATGCCGCGATAAACTCCATTTTCATTTTTTGTCCAAGAGAGAGGGTCCGGACCTGCTGGTAAAGCTGATCTTTTACATTCAACAAATTGCTTAATTCCTGAATTCGTTCTTGTAAAATCGCCGGTTCTACCTCATATAAAGTACCAATCAATTGAAAATAATCCATAGCCGAAACATCTTGAAATAACTGTAATTTATTTCCTACTACTATTGAAATTTTTTTTCTAAAATTTATACTTCTTTTAAATGGAATTTCTCCATTCACTTCTAATTTTCCGGAACTAGGATAAAGAGTCCCAGTCAACATTTTAATCGTTGTGGATTTACCAGCTCCATTACTCCCAATAAAGCCAACTATACTCCCTCTCTTAATCGTAAAACTAATATCTTGAACAGCTCGAATCGTTATTTGATTACGTTTCAAAAATCTCTTGATAAATGGGAGTCTTGAATCAAAATTATAAAAATTTTTAGATAAATTCTGAGCATTAATAACTATTTCACTCATATATCTCTCCTTTCGATAAAATATATTTACTTGTACTTTTTCCATACTTTACCAAAATGCTAAAGATTGAGCTAAAATCTTCGGGATGGGTAAAATAATATTTGTCTTTAAAAAGTTTCTCAAAACCTTCAAGGCGATTATTGAAATCATTAAATTTTGTATTGTCTAGCTGGTTGAATGTCTCTTTAATATCCATAAACTTTCTCCGTGATTCTTTATTTCACTTTATAAATAGAAGAGTGTCTATATATTTATAGATCCTCAAGAACTTGCATTTTATCAAGTATAAGTAGAATAGTATGTAAGGGTTTACATATTCATATTATATGATTATGTAAGGAATCCGTCAATTTTCCACATTATTATATGACAAAATGTATTTTTTAAAAATGCAAAAATCTATGAGCAAGATGTTTGACTTCCTTTTTTAAAGTATATATACTTATATTAACCTTAGAAAAAAATGTTTGAACAGATATTCAATAATAATTACTTTTTTTAAAATTAAAATTCGAACTTTAAATTTTTATCTTTTTTATATTATTGAGTAACCTAAATTGCCCAATTTGTAAAATTTAGCTAGACAAAAAAAGACATCCAAGAGAAATTTCTTAAATGTCTGTAAACGTTGATATAAGCGTGTTGATTAACGTTTTGATAATTGTGATGCTTTACGAGCTTTCTTAAGACCTGGTTTGGAAAGCATGGGTTTCAGTTGGACTAAAAACAATGTAATACCAAGGATTTTCAGAACGATATCTACTGATTAATTTCATAAAATATGAATAAGTTTAAGCGAAATAGGGAAATTACTTTAAATATTTTATTTACAATTATAATTTATCAATGGTTTTCCTTCAATAATAGTATATAATGGAAGAAAACTGAGTCAACTATCCAGAAAGATACTATTCTGTCTGAAAATAGAATATAGTAGCCAAGTGTAAAGAATATACTATAAGCTTTCCGAAAAATTCGTATTTTCCTGAACGTTTTGAATTTGAAACGATGAACAAACAAAAACAACCGGAAAAGAAACCGTTCCCGACTGGCTTCTTCTCTGGTTGTTTTTCATACTAACGATTTTTCCGACTTAATTGATAAGAGTACACCATAGGGATAACCACAATGGCGAGGATGACCAGCACCAAAACATAAGAAAGTGCGAATTGAAGTCCTGCTTCAAGTAGAAGGATCAAACCTCCGAGGACCCACAACTTCCCTGCCAAGCGATGGGTTTTGTGCCAGTTATCTTCACTCTGCAAAGTCCAAGGCAGACGTATTCCAACCGTGTGATTCACTTTTAGCTTCGGCATGTAATTGCCCATGATCACAAAGATGAGACCCAGCAACACCGAAACAAAAACTGATGGATTGGTAGTAGATCCTAGCGCCTTGCTATAGATGAGATAGGAGGTACTTAAGGAAACGATTGGGGTCAACCAGTAAATCGCTCTGATCATTTTCTCATTCATCGTGCGATTCTTAGGATCACGTCCGATCACGAAAATCATAAACAGATGCACCATGAGATCGAAAATAGGAAGACCAAACACAACCAGGGGTTTCGATTGGAAGTTATTGGCCTGGCCAGCAAAATTGAAGTGAATCGGGATTTGGTTAGGCAATTGCGACCAAATCATCAGCCCCCAAAGCATGGGGAAAAGGATCACCATAGAAGTTAATAGCAATAGTTTTTTATTCGTTTTCATCAGTAGAGTCTCCTTTCAAATCAACGAGCCAGACCATTAAATCCTCCAAGACAGAAGTATTGAGTTCATAGTAGATAAAATTCTTCTCTTTTTCCTCTCGAATTAAATCTGCCTGCTTGAGGAGGCTTAAATGATGGGAAATCGTCGCTCCTGCTACATCAAAGTGGCCAGCGATATCACCAGCAGATAATTTCCCCGCCTTTAGCAGTTCTAAGATACTTCTTCTTATCGGATTCGATAAAGCTTTAAATGTTTGCGCAAAATTCATTCTCTATCTCCTCTATTCTATTTAGAAATGTTTCTAAATAGATTCTAGTACTTTCGGATGGGTTTGTCAACTCTATTTAGAAAAAAATCTAAATAGTTTCTGTTGTAAAAAATTATCAGACCTAAGACCGATTCTTATAAACAGCGTCTTTTCTTAAGTTTTCTTTAAGAAATCAGCCTTATAATAAAACCATCAAATGAAGACCTCCTAACTTTGTTTGATAGAAAATCCTAAACTTTTTCATAATAATCTCCCTATAAGAGCCACCAAAACCGGTGGCTTTTTCTATGGACCTTAGTGAGTTAAGTCCAATAGGGGCTTGTACGAACTTAGGTACATGGATGCAGTTTAAGCAGAGCGGAAACTACATACTTTAAAAAGAAAAAGTTATTATAAATAAAAACACAGCTTATTTGTGATGCTAGCTAATGTATTTTCTCAGACTTCAGACCGATTCTTTCGATCAGCGCCTTTTCTTAAGTTTTCTTTAAGCAAACCGCCTTATAATAAAACCATCAAATAAAGACCTCCTAACTTTGTTTGATAGAAAATCCTAAACTTTTTCATAATAATCTCCCTATAAGAGCCACCAAAACCGGTGGCTTTTTCTATGGGAGTGAGACAGAACAATTTTATAAAATTGTTCGTTGTCTCACCCCCGCACAGTTGATTAGGTATTCTTTGGAGCTATAAGAGCGAACAAAGATACCAATCAACCACTGCGTTATGCAATTGTTACTAATCTATTTTTGTGAACCAGACCTAGTAAGGGCGTAGACGAACTTAGGTACATTGACGCAGTTCGAACGATAGTGAGAACTACGTCCCTTCTCCTTCATTTGTACTAATACTCCAATTTATGCTCCATCTATGTTATAATGAAGAGAATTTTTGTCTGAGGAGGATTTATGAAAAAAACACATTCTATGCTATTCATCCCAGGCATCATTATGCTTGGGATTGTTTTACGAACACCATTTACTACGCTTCCGACGGTCTTGTCTGACATCGCAGCTGGTTTGGGGGTAGATGTGAGCTCTCTGGGACTATTGACTAGCTTGCCACTTCTCACCTTTGCCCTTTTCTCACCTTTTGCGATTCAATTTGCTAAAAAGTTGGGGATTGAGCGCCTCTTTTTCCTAGTTTTGATCGCGATTACGATCGGATCTGCCATTCGGATTATCAATCTCCCCTTCCTCTATCTGGGAACTATCTTGATTGGAGCTGGCATTGCCTTTCTCAATGTGCTGCTTCCAAGCCTGATTCAGGCGAATAGACCCCGCCAACTAGGCATTCTGACTACTTTGTACATCACTTCTATGGGGATGTCCACAGCGATCGCCTCTTCTGTGGCTGTTCCGATCACCAAAGCCACTTCTTGGCAAGGTTTGGTCAACATCTTGACAGCCTTGTGTGCTCTTGCTTTGGTCATCTGGATTCCTAACCTTCGCTACAACCACCATCTAAAAAAGACGGCTACTACGGAATCTAGTAGCAAATGGTATACCAATAAATATGTCTGGGCTATCATGATTTTTGGAGGCTTGCAGTCACTGCTTTTCTACACAAGTATGACCTGGCTTCCGACCATGGCTGTTCAAGCTGGCCTTTCAAAGGTTGAATCTGGACTACTGGCCTCCGTGTTCACCCTGATCAGTCTCCCATTCTCCTTGACGATCCCAAGTTTAACCACACGGTTATCCGATCGCAATCGACACTTGATGCTGACGATTGTTGTCGGAGCAGGGATTCTGGGGGTAGCCATGCTCTTAATCCCGACTAGCAACTTCTTCTACTGGTTGGTATTAAATGCCCTAATTGGAAGTTCCGTTAGTTCGCTCTTCCCTTACCTCATGGTCGCTTTCTCCATGAAATCCAGCACACCTGAAAAAACAGCTCAACTTTCTGGACTTGCCCAAACAGGAGGCTACGTCTTTGCAGCCTTTGGTCCAATCCTCTTCGGCTACAGTAAATCTCTCTTCCACTCTTGGACACCTGCCATTCTTATGCTACTGGTCTTAACCATTATCATGGCGATTGCCCTTTATCAGGTGGAAAAAGTCGATCATATTTTATAACCATCGTCTGGCTGGAAGATTCGTCTTCCGGCCTTTTTTGTGCATACAAAAAAGAACTAGGCACTTGTCCTAGTTCAAAGTTTTATTATCCGTTAAATGAGATATGTACGTGATCGTAGTGGTTTGCTGTATCTCCACCACGGTCTGGCATTTGGTTCCATGTATTAGCTGGTCCGTAAATGTTGTCTACTGGCATGTAGAATTGTTGTTTCCAGATGATGTATGAGATGCCTGCACGGTCCATGTTGTCAATTGCATATTGAGCAACTTGATCTCCAAGTTCAGAACTTGTTGGAACCATTACGTCTACTGCAAGTCCTTTACCATGATCGTCTGGATCCCCTTCGCGGTAACCACCAATGTTTGTGATACCAAATTTTGCAGCGATTTCTTGACGGAAAGCTTCTGCTTGTGGTTGAAGGTGTGGATCAGTTGGAATAGCATTACCAGTTGTTGGAGTTGATGCTACTGGTTGCACTTCAGGTGCTGCAGCAGTTTCTACTGCTGCTGGTTGTGCTGCCGGAGCTTCGTCTGCAGGAGCTGGTGTTCCAGCAGGAGCTTCTGGTTGAGTTGCTGGAGCTTCAGGAGCAGAAGCTGAGGCTGTTTCTGGGTTTTGAGTTGCAACATTGGCAGCTGGAGCACCGTAGCTTGGTGTTTCTGGAACAGCTGGTTGTGCTGGTGTTTCTGCTGCTGGTACTTCAACTACAGGAGCTTCCGCTGGGGCTTCTTGAGTTTCCGCTGCTGGAGCTACTGGAACAGCTTTGTTATCTTCGTTTACTGGTTTAGACAAATCGTTGACAGCGACTGTTTGGTCATCAACTGTCACTTGGTTTGTTGTCAAGTCAGCACTTGCAACGGTTGCATCTGTCGCACCTGCTTGAGGAGTTTGGATTTCAACTGAAGTTACTTCTTTTTGATCATTTACTGTTGTTTTCAAAACAGTACCTGGGTAGATCAAATCCATGTTGCTGATGTTGTTCAAGTTTGCCAACACATGAACATCGATTCCAAGCGCTTCTGCGATCGAACTCAATGTATCACCATATTTGATGGTATAAGTTTGTTGGTTGTCACCGCTTTGTTGGATATCATGTTTGATTTCATCTACTGAGCGAGCTACCCAATCTTCAAGTGTTTCTGCAGTGGCTTTTGTAAATGGAATCACTGCAAGAGCTACTGTTGAAGCGATCAAGGCTTTCGTATTAACTTTTAATTTCATCTTTTATCCTCTTTTTTCTTTGTTTTTTTGCTCAAGATTTTCTTGGACAAATTAACTACCATACTATCTTATCACAATTTAAAAATAATAAAAGGCCTTTTTGGCTATTTAACAAAACTGTATTTTTCTTGTAACATTTCGTCTTTCTTGTCACATTGTTACAAACTAGTAACATAAAATTAGGGTCCTGGAAGAAGAGTTCGAGGGCGCAAAAAAAGCCTCATCAAGGAGCGGTTCCTCGATGAGGTTCTTGTATTTTTTAAGTAATTGAACATAGCTTTTTACGGCTTTGTATCTTATAACTGAACACGCCCTAAATGCTGTGTGATAAACGCAAACTGTAATAGTACTAACTTCAAAGACACAGTAGCTGATTGGATTTTTCTCTCGCTTTAAGAGCTCGGAAAAATCCTAATCAGCCTTGTGGGGGCAGGACAACGAAGCATTCTATACAACAGTGCTTCTGTCCTGCTCCCTATTTTCCTTTGAGTTGCTTAATGGCTTTGTATCTTGTGAATTGAACACGCCCTAAATGCTGGGTGAAAAAGATAAATTCTCTTGTGAGCATCGCTCACTGCAAGAATTTCCTATTTTCACTTTGCATTTTACGGGCTTTGTATCTTACTTCACCTTCATGATTCTGACGAGGTTGGCGCGTTCGGCTTCTTCGAGTTTCATTTCGATATAGTAGATGGTCTCTTTGAGGTCTGGGATAGTCGCATACTCCAGTCCGTTCACTCGACGGCGGGTTTTCTCGATTTCATCTGCCATGAGTTGGCAGCTTTTTTCGATTTCCGCTAACTTGAGCAAATCTGGGAGGAGGTCCCCCATTTCTTGAATGGTGCTATCCATTTGACTGTTGGAGGCGAGGTAGCTATAAACCACGTCCCCTTCATCATCTCCGTATGGATTTTCGATACGGGCATGGAGCTTGGGCACGCGCACACTCATGACATTTTCTTCCTCAATATGCAGCATCACTTCTCGCGTGGGAACAGCAAAGATTTCTTCCACCATGAGGTCGCTCTCTAGTGACTTGGCCATCACGAAATCTTGCATATTGCCCACCAGCGCTGCCTCCACCTTTTGGCGCAGACGATTATTCTCACGCACTGCTTCAATAAAACGGCGCATGAGTTCATCCCGCTTATCCTTGAGCAACTTGTGCCCCCGGGTTGCTGTCTTGAGGCGCTCTTTGAGAATATTAAGCTCCATCCGAGTTGGTTTTACATTTAATCGTGCCATAGGCTAATCCTCTTTGTTTGGCAGATACTTGTCAATCATCTCATCCTTGATCCGTTTAAGCTCTGTTCTTGGAAGGATGGATAAGAGTTCCCAACCGAGATCCAAACTTTCCTCAATCGTCCGATTGGTAGTGAAACCTTGGTTGATGTATTCCTGCTCAAAGCGGTCCGTAAATTTAACATAGAGCTTGTCGGTATCTGACAAGGCAGATTCCCCAAGCACTACAGCCAGTTCTTTGGCTTGTTTTCCTTGGGCGTAGGCTGCAAAGAGCTGGTTCATGGTCGCCGCATGGTCTTCCCGAGTCTTGCCTTCACCAGAACCCTTGTCCTTCAAACGGGAAAGGGATGGAAGAACATTGATCGGTGGGCGGTAACCACTATTGTAGAGATCGCGAGATAGAATAATCTGACCTTCGGTGATGTAGCCTGTCAAGTCAGGGATAGGGTGGGTGATGTCATCTTCTGGCATGGAGAGGATCGGGATTTGGGTCACAGATCCTTTCTTTCCAACCAAGCGTCCTGCACGTTCGTAGAGGGTTGAGAGGTTGGTATAGAGGTAACCTGGATAGCCCCGACGACCTGGAACTTCCCGGCGGGCAGCAGATACTTCCCGAAGGGCTTCACAGTAGTTGGTCATGTCGGTCATAATAACCAAGACGTGCATATCTTTTTCATAGGCCAAATATTCGGCAGCTGTCAAGGCGATCCGAGGGGTGGCAATCCGTTCGATAGCTGGGTCATTGGCTAGGTTGATGAAGAGGACAGAGCGGTCAATCGCACCTGTCTCCCGAAGGTCGTTCATAAAGAATTCGGCTTCTTCAAAGGTGATTCCCATGGCCGCAAAGACCACGGCGAAGTTTTCTTCCGAATTAAGAACCGTCGCTTGACGAGCAATCTGAGCCGCCAACTCCTTGTGAGGAAGACCAGAACCTGAGAATACTGGGAGTTTTTGGCCCCGAACCAAGGTATTCAAATGGTCAATGGCTGAGATCCCTGTCTGGATAAATTCATCTGGATAGTCCCGCGAAACAGGATTGATGGCTTGTCCATCAATGTCCAAGTACTTCTCTGGGATAATCTCTGGACCGCCATCGATGGGTTTGCCCATTCCGTTAAAGATGCGTCCGACCATGTCTTCAGACACAGGAAGTTCTAGGGGACGTCCGGTAAAGCGGACTTTGGCTTTTTCCAAATTGATCCCGCTAGATCCTTCAAAGAGCTGGACCATGGCCTTATCTTCTTGGACTTCGAGGACTTGTCCCTGACGGGTCGTTCCATCATGAAGCTTGATTTCTACTAGTTCATTGTAGTGAACCCCTTCGACCTGATCGACAATCATCAAGGGGCCAACAACTTCGCTGACAGTACGGTATTCTTTAATCACGCTCATTGTCTACTCCTCCTTTTGCGACGATTTGGTGTAGGGTTTCTACGATTTCTTCTTTCAGGGCTTGAATGGTTGCCAACTGATCCTCATGGATGAACTTGCTCCGGGCAATACGGTCTCGAAGAGCTACGGTTCCTTCCATGATTTCTGTGAAGTAAGCTCCCAATTCTAGTGCTTTTTGACTTTCTTGATCAAAGGTCAAAATGTTGGTCAACAAGGCCACCTGCTTGCTGAAAGAGGTATAGGTATCGACCTCATCAAAGGCATTTTGTTGCAGGTAGTCTTCACGGATCATCTTAGCCGCATTCATGGTCAAGCGGTCTTTTTCAGACAAGGAATCCAGACCAACCAGGCGAACGATTTCTTGCAATTCACTTTCCTTTTGAAGCAAGTTCATGGCACGGGTCACTTTTTCAGACCAGCTGATTTGTTCATGTAGATCGATATAGCGACCGACTTCATCTTGGTAAAGGGAATAAGAACTCAACCAGTTGATGGCTGGGAAGTGACGACGTTGGGCCAATTGAGCATCTAAGCCCCAGAAGACCTTGACAATCCGCAAGGTATTTTGCGTTACGGGCTCTGAAATATCTCCACCTGGAGGGGAAACGGCACCGATAGCGGTAATCGAACCTTCACGCGCAGTGCTTCCGAGTGTCTTGACCCGACCGGCACGCTCGTAGTATTCGGCGATCCGGCTACCGAGATAGGCTGGGTAACCTTCATCCCCTGGCATTTCTTCTAGACGACCAGACATTTCACGGAGAGCTTCTGCCCAGCGCGAAGTCGAATCCGCCATGATGGCAACGGAATAGCCCATATCACGGAAGTATTCGGCAATAGTAATCCCTGTGTAGATGGAAGCTTCCCGCGCCGCTACTGGCATGTTCGAAGTGTTGGCGATCAGAACGGTCCGTTGCATGATGGATTGACCAGTCGTTGGATCGATCAATTCTGGAAATTCATTCAGAACGTCCGTCATTTCATTTCCACGTTCCCCACAACCAACGTAAATTACGATATCTACATTGGCAAACTTGGCCACCTGGTGTTGCACAACTGTTTTTCCAGCTCCGAAAGGACCAGGAACAGCTGCAGCTCCACCTTTAGTCACTGGGAAGAAGGTATCGATGACCCGTTGACCTGTGACCAAAGGCTCTACTGGAATCAGTTTTTGTGCAAAGGGACGGCCTCGACGAACCGGCCATTTTTGCATCAAAGTACCAGTAAAGAGGCTGCCATCTGCCTGCTCGATCTCATAGACCGGCTCTTCTACTGTGTAAGAACCTGCTGCGATCTTGCTCACACGTCCACTCACACCAAAAGGCACCATGATGCGGTGTTCCACCATATTGGTCTCTTGAACGGTACCGACGATGTCTCCAGCGATCACTTCTGTCCCTTCAGTCACACTTGGTTCGAAGGCCCATTTGGTGTCCCGATCTAGATTTGGAACTTGCACCCCACGAACCAAAAAGTCACTGGCAGTCACTTCTTGGAAGCGTTCCAAGGGGCGTTGGATCCCGTCAAACATCTGAGAGATCAAGCCTGGTCCCAATTCAACAGAAAGGGGAGCTCCGGTTGTGACCACTGGTTCTCCTGGACCGACTCCAGATGTTTCTTCATATACTTGGATAGAGGCTTCATCCCGCCGCATCTCAATAATTTCGCCAATCAAACCAAGATCGCCGACCCGGCAAATGTCTTGAATATTGGCCTCCTGCATCCCTGATGCGACCACCAAGGGACCGGAAACTTTGATAATTTTTCCTTGAGTCATGTATTCCTCCTGGGAATCCTTTGTTTCTTTGTTTTACTTTTGTGCTATCTCTCTTAGAGATTGCTTTTGTTGGCCATTGGCATCGAAATTGCTTGGATCCAACCAGGCTTCGAAGCGCTGTTTGATAGCTGGCCATTCTTGGTCAATGATGGACAACCAGTCTGTATCACGGGTACGACCTTTATAAACAACAGCCTGACGGAAACAGCCTTCATAGGTGAAGCCTAAGCGCTCAGCTGCTTTGCGAGATGCTTGGTTTAAGGCATCGCATTTCCACTCATAACGGCGGTAGCCTAAATCTTCAAACACGTAGCGCGCTAACAGATACTGGGCTTCCGTAGCCATGCGTGTCTTTTGGAGCGCTGGTGAGTAGGTCACTGCTCCAACTTCGATCACCCGATTGGCTTGATCGATCCGCATGAGAGAGAAAGTCCCCAAAGCCTTGCCTGAATCTTTGTCTACAATCGCATAGTAAAAGCGACCTTGGGCTGTCATGAGATCATCTAATAAGTGGTCCCACTCCTCTTCATTGTGGGCAGGGCCTTTGAACAGAAAGGTCCACATCGCTGCTGGAGAGTCCGGCCCGTAGACCTGATAAAGATCTGCTCCATGTTTTTCTTTTGAGAGGCGCTCGATCACGGTATAGCGACCTTCGATCCGCTCAATAGCTGGCAGACGCCCCGGAGTAAAATCCGGCAGTGCATCGCCAATCGTTTGGCCAAATTCATTTGTTCTCATAAAATATCCTGTCCTACTGCTTTTTCGACATTATCACGAATCCGCTGTTGGCCGAGTCCTGTAGTCCCTCTATGGGTCGGGATAAGGATCAGAGCCGGTGTCAGCTGCTGGTCGTAAAAAGCCACTGTATCTGGAATAGCCTGAGCAATATCCTCTGTCAGGTAGATAATCCCGAAGTTTTCCCGACTGAGTTTTCGCAGGGTATTGATCGCTTCTTGTGGCTCTGTGACCGGATAGGTTTGAAAGCCAATCAGGCGAAAAGGAAGGATGGCATCCCGATTGCCCACAACGGCGATCTTATAGGTCTGTTTGTCCATAAATCGGTCTCATCCTTTCTTTGATGTCTGCTAGCGGAAAACCATTGTCCAAACCAGAGAGGACCAAACGAAGGTTGGTCACCTCTAACTCTTTTCCGTAAAGATAACGGACAAGGGGGAGTGGCCCATCGACTTCAAAACGGCCAGCGTCTAAAAGACTGAATTTCACCAAGCTTTCTAGATACTCCAACTCTGTTGTCTTGAGTTGACCGGTGCGCATCTTTTCTTCATAAGTCTCTAAGGCAAGATCGTACTCCAGCGGATTGACTTGATAAAACCAGGTCAACCACTGACCGGATTCTAGCAGGTCGATCACCTGATGGGCACTGAGGCTCCCTTCATCTGAGAGCAATTGGTGCATAAAGCTATGCGGTTTTTGCTGATCCAAGGCCCGCTTAACTGTAATCGCATTGTAAAAGTCAATGGTCACGTCCACCAACTGCTTCAAAATCGGATGATCTAGACTGTCTCCTAAGTATCTCAGGTGTTTAAAATAAGCTAAGTCCATCCCGATTTCGAGAACCCGCAAGTCCTGATAGTCTTGGAATTCTTGCCAAGTTGCAGCCACTTCTTCCGCCATAAAGGCCGGACAATGCTCTGCAGAAAAGGTCGCCACCAAATGCTCAAGCACATCAAGAGAATAAGGACCGATGGGGATCAATAAATGCCCCAACTTGCGCTCTGTCGCCTTGTGTTTCAGATAAACCTTGAGATTATGATAAGTGTATTTCAAGGTGAACAGGCTAACCAGGTCTGACTGAGGGGTTACCTCAAAAGCCCATTGGTATTCTGCCAACAAGGCTGCCATCAGACGGGCTTCAAGAGCTGCTAAATCCTTGATCTCCTGGCTGTCTAAAGCGTATGGCGTCCCCTGCAACAAGCCTTCTCGGCTCTCACTGGAGGGACTTGCAAGCAACTGCTCGAACTGACTGGGACTGAGAAAACTAGCCTCACGTACGCTGATTCCTGTATTGACTTGAGAATAGGTCCGTTCGCTCATTGCAACCTCCTAGTTCTCTTCATCTGTGAAAATGCTGGCTGCCATCTGGTAGCTTTCCTGCTCCCAAATGGAATCCACCAAATCACGGTAGAGATAGTTGTCATCAATCTTCCCAACCGACAAGACAAAGCCTGCCTGAGCTGGAATCGTCGCATCCGCAACTGTCACATTCTGATGAGTTTGCTTTAATTTCTCGAGAGCTGCTGGATCAAATTTGCTAGCACTCACCGCCCCAAAGGCCAGAGTCACAACTTGCCCTTGATAGCGGTCTAAAATCACATCTACAAACTGCATTTCCTTTTCAAGGGGCCAAGCCGCCATTGCTTCATAAGCATCTGCAAAGAGATCCTTTAAGACTCGTTGCTTGGTGACAAGGGTTGATTGGCGTTTTTTATTTTCGATTTGTTGGGTTTCACGTTGCAATTGACGTTGAATCCGCTTGAGCTGCTCAGAGCGTTGATTGAGTTTCTCTTGGATCAACCGCTCTTCTTGTGCAGTCTCTTCTTTTAGGATGGTTTCCTTGGCCTCTTCTAAGAGTTTACGCCCTTTTTCGTGGGCTTGGGCCAAGATCGAATCCTTTAATTGGGTTTGTTCATCCATATCGTTTTTTCTCCTATTGCATGCGTCTTGTGTTTTTCGCCTCGCGAGGCGAATCCATCAAAGCTAGCTCTTAGCCGACGCGTAGAGTCAATAGGAAGGACACAACGAAGGCCAAGATGGCATAGGTTTCAACCATGGCCGCAAGGATAACCCCTTTCATCATGTCTTCAGGGCGTTTGGCCAAGATTTGCATCCCTGCTGTCGCAACATTTCCTTGGTGTTTGGCTGAGAAATAACCAACGATCGCAACTGGAAGAGCTGTAAAGAAGTAAGCAACTCCTGTTTCAAGTGGCATATCTGGCTTAATTTGCAACCAGATCAAGATCCCGATAACGAAACCGTACAAACCTTGTGTACCTGGCAACAATTGCAAAATCAGGGCTTGGGCAAATTTTTCGGGTTGTTCTTTCAAGAGCGCTGCTGCTGCTTGACCCGTTTTACCAACCCCAAGGGCAGATCCCATCCCACTAAGTGCGACTGCGATCGCCACACCAAATGCTGCAAAGAAGGCGCCCCCATGGGCTGAAAAATATGATGCTAAAGATTCCATGAATATACTCCTATTTATAAAAGATAATACTTATTTTTTTGTTTTAATATAGCGTTCTGAAGGTTTAAGAGGACGAAATGGCTTGCCTCCTCCTTCGTAGAACTTACCGAAGAACTCCACAAAGATTAAACGGGCTCCATGCACATACCCTGACAAGAAGGACAGGAACATGTTAATGGCATGAAGGACGATAAAGAGCACAAGTCCTACCGTAAACCGTCCAAGCGGTGGGAAGAGGTTGACAATCAAGTTAAAGGCTGAACCGATACTAGCTCCAGACAAGCCCAGGGCCATCAAACGGGTGAAGCTGACCAAGTCTCCGACATAGCCACTGACATTGTAGAGGTTAAAGAGACCAGATGCTAAACCGGACAGCTTCTTAGCACTGACAATGGAAACAATCAAGATCCCAATGGCATTCAAAATAGCCAGCCACTTGCCAATCGGAACCAGGACGCTCATCCCTGGTAAGATATTGCCTACTGCTAGCAGCATCAAGCCAAGGAGGATCAAAACCCAAGCAAAGCCCGCATTATAGGCTTCGGTGTAGTCTTTGAGGCGGACATTTTTCATCCCCCCTAGGAACAGTCCCACTAAGACAGTGACAAAACCAAAGACCACTGAGAGGATCAGGATGGTCATAGCGTTGCTGGTCGTACTGATCAGGGCAAAAGGCATCTCAAATCCAAAGAAAGAGCCATAGACCACACCCCAAAGGGCAACTGAAACTCCTAGGAGACTGAAGAAACGAAGGTTTTTCGCTGTCCCAGGCTTGAGTTTAAAGGCTTTAAGGGCAAACCCTGTCGCTACCGTTAGCAAGAGTCCATAACCGATATCTGCGACCATCATGCCAAAGAAAACAAAGTAGAAGAGCGAAACGATCGGAGTTGGATCTTTCTCGTAATACTTAGGCAAGGCATACATCTCTGTGACTAATTCAAAAGGCTCTACCAAGGCGCTATTTCGCAACTGGATCGGCACGTCATCCCAATCTTTTTCTGTCACATCGCGCGTCTCAAGTAAGACCCGAGATCCAAAGCCTTGTTGCAAGAAGTCTCGTAACGAGGCCACTTGGGATGTTTCAATCCAACCCTCTAGGGCTACCAAGCTTTGCGTGCTTGCAAGAAGCGATTTGGCCTCCTCACGAGCTCCCAAGCTCAACAAGTAATCCATCTGGTACTTGAGCTGGTCCAACTCCTTCTGGGAGTTTTGTAACTCTGCTAGGGTTGCTGCAACGACAGCTTCTTGCTCTTTGATTTCTCTTTCAAGGCGATCCAAGTAAGCGGCTGGGACTTGCTCTTCTTCATAGTCCAATTCTTTGAACCCATGTTCTTCCAGAAGCTCCTGAACAGCTACACGGTCTCCCGAACGATACAAGATGACATAGCCGTGTTCAGTCTCAGACGTAAAAACTTCTTCTAACTCCAGTTCAGGATGAGCTTTTAAGGAAGAACGAACAGCGTCTGTATCGCTATTGGGGATGGTCCCGATCAGGCCATGCACATAGTGAAAGGTAGCAAGGGCAGCTGGTGTCACCTCTAACGGGCGCCATTTTTCTAAGCGCTCGATCTCTCCCTTTGCATCTGCAATCTTCTGGCGAGCCTTGTCTAACACGCGCAATTGGCGTTTCAACTTGGTCAATAGAAGATCCTCATCTCGAATCATCCCGTGGGCCTGCAGATCATCAAAAGACAAACTTAAAGGTTCTTCCTTCAGAGCTTGCAAGGCCTTCTTCTCCGGCATATAGGGCTCCAGAGTCTGAATCATTTTTTCAACTTGTTCTTGACGTTTTTGTAGCTCTACCAAGTCTTGACGATTGTCCTCTGTCAAGGGTTGAGACAAGGTATTTGCCTCAAAGGCAGCCTGCCATTCTTCATGCTCACTGAGGTCATAAATCTGGATTTTCGCCTCAGACTGTAGCGCTAGTAGGAGACTGTCCAAGTCATCTTTGGGTAAGATGAGGGACAGTTTTTGCATCTGACTAACGGCCATAGCTTGCTACCACCTTTTCTACAATGGCTTCAACTAACCCAGCTCGCTTATCGGTCATCGCCTGTTGTACCTTGGCATCATTGCGCGCAACCGTTTCTTCCAGATCTTTCGTTAAACGGACGAGTCTTTCCTGGGCGTTTTTTTCTGCCTCTGTGACCAATTGCTTGGTTTCCTCATCGTAATGCTGTGCCACTGTTGCAAGGCGATCGCGCGAATCCGTTCGGATTTGTTCAACTTGAGCTTCATAGCCTACGATCACGCCCTGAGCAGCTTGCTCGATCTCTTGCATCATCTCGAGTGTTGCATTCGACATCGTCACACCTCCTTATTCAACCATTGTTCTTCCAACAACAGTACAATTATCTTAAATTATACCACAATTCATATCGTTTGTTCAGGCCCAACCGGAAATTTTCAGAAAATTGCGGACAACCAATAAGAGCTTCGTTTCAAGATTGGTAGCGTTCTCTTCTTTTCTCATATCCTGTTACTAGTTTCAATATTTTTTGCTTACTTTTACTTGAATAAAAGGGTGTCTCCATGTTATAATGTGTAATATATTATAGGATCATCCTGTTATTTCATCTCGTGAGAAAGGAGGATTGCTGTGAAACAAGATCAAGATTTACGCACTATTATCGCCAGCCATGAAGCTGAGTTAACAGATATGGAACGCGACATTGCCCAATATTTTTTATCGTCGGAAGCACGACAGCACTCCCTGTCCTCTTCTCGTGTAACGGAGTTACTCCACGTCTCAAAGGCAGCTTTAACGCGTTTCTCTCAAAAATGTGGCTTTTCCGGCTATCGGGAGTTTGTCTATCATTTTAATGAGGAAACAAAGAATCAAAAACAAGTGCAAGAGCATGATGAACTCACTCTCAGCGTCTTGCAACGCTACCACCATATCAGTAACGTCACTGAAAGTCTGATAAAAGATTCCCAATTGGATCGGGTAGCTGAACTAATCGATCAAGCGGACCGAGTCTATTTCTTCGGGATTGGTAGTTCCGGTTTAGTCGCTCGAGAAATGAAATTGCGCTTTATGCGACTAGGCGTCGTTTGTGAAGCCCTGACTGATCAAGATGGCTTTGCTTGGACGACCAGTATTCTCGATTCCTCTTGTTTAGTCATTGGTTTCTCATTGTCAGGAGGCACCAACTCCATTACAGACAGTCTGCTGAATGCGAAAGAAAAAGGGGCTAAAACGGTTCTTTTGACTGCTAACGCGGCTGCTATCCACCAAGGATTCACAGAAGTGTTACCAGCCGCACCCCTTCCTAGTAGTACCTATATCGATCGTATCTCTGCGATTTTACCACTCCTCATCGTGGTCGATTTGATCTATGCTCATTTCCTTAATAAAAACCGAGAACAAAAGGAAATCGTCTTTAATAGCTACTGGGAAAATAAAAAGCTTTCTGGTCAACGTTCTCGAAAATCTTAATATGGTCTCCCTATTTAAAAAGCATGAAAGATCAGGTTTTCTTCGTCTTTCATGCTTTTTTTGATGAATCAAAAACAAGTCGCCAGCGCGACTTGTTTTATGTTGCATGTTTTTGTCTAAAGTGGTAGTAAGCCCCCAACATACCCGCGGCGTTTTGATGGTGGGCAAATTCCAAACGAATCTTATCTGCTAGGCTAGGAACCAGCTCTGCACACAGAGCTTGATAGATTTTAGGTTTGAGGATGGCTTCCTGAGCCATAATACCCCCTCCAAGAACGATGACTTCTGGATTGACCACATAAACGATATTAGCCAATCCTTTTCCAAGATAGGTCACCATTCGATCAATTCCAGCCATACAGATTTTATCCCCTTCAGTTGCCTGCTTGAAGATCCGGCGACCATTCCACTGCTCCACGGGATCGCCATGATGTTCTGCCACATACTCGACTAAAGCCGTCGTTGAAGCTAGATCCTGAAAGGCACCGTCTGGCAAATGAAGATAGCCAACCTCACAGGCTGAATAGCTAAAGCCATGAAAGACCTGACCATCAAGCAAGAGACAACCGCCGATCCCTGTTCCAATCGTCAAGCAAACAGCATTGTTCGAGCCTTTTGCATGACCTGTAGTGACTTCTGCAAGACCGGCACAGTTAACATCATTTTCAATCTCGCAAGGGATCTGAAAAGTCTCTTCGATTTCCTTTTTGAACTGAGTTCCAGCATAGTTGGGAATTTGTGGACCAGCATAAAAGATTTCTCCCTTATCAGGATCCACCATCCCGGCCGAAGAAATCGCAACCCCTGCCAAGGGATGCTTCTTCAAATAACGGGCTACGATTTCCTTTGTTGTGTTAAGAATGTGAGATCCTCCTTTTTGGGCCTCCGTTGGCATTTCATGGGTCTCTAGGAGTTGCCCTTTTGCATCGGCTAGACCATACTTGATACTGGTCCCTCCGATATCAATTACAACATATGGATTCATCTAGACCTCCTTTGATTAAAGGAATCTGGCTTTTGTGTCCTGAATGAGTTGAGCAGCACGTTGAATCACTTCTTGATCCGCTTCTACTACTGGCGTCAAAGGGGAGCGAACAGATCCCAAGTCCAAACCTTCATTGATGCGCAAAACCGCTTTGATGACCGCATACATATTGCCATGAGCAGACGTCAAGACTCCGATAATGTCATTGATAGCAAACTGCAAGGCACGCGCAGTCTCCAAGTCTTTCTCAGCAATCAGCTGATTGAGCTTCAAGAAAAGTTCTGGCATCGCACCATAGGTGCCACCGATCCCAGCATGCGCTCCCATGAGACGGCCACCTAAGAATTGTTCATCCGGACCATTAAAGACGATGTGGTCGTCGCCTCCTAAAGAAGCAAAGGTTTGAATGTCCTGAACAGGCATCGAAGAATTCTTGACCCCAATCACCCGTGGGTTTTTCAACATTTCCTTGTAAAGGCTCGGTGTCAAAGCAACCCCAGCCAATTGCGGGATATTGTAGATGACAAAGTCTGTATTGGGTGCGGCTGCACTGATTTCATTCCAGTAGTGGGCCACACTGTATTCTGGCAAGCGGAAATAGATCGGTGGAATGGCCGCAATGGCATCCACTCCTAGTTCTTCTGCATGTCGTGCCAATTCCACGCTATCCTTGGTGTTGTTGCAGGCTACGTGAGCAATGATGGTCAATTTCCCTTTAGCTACTGCCATCACTTCTTCTAGAATCAGCTTGCGATCGGCCACGCTCTGGTAGATACATTCGCCAGAGGATCCGTTGACATACAAGCCCTGCACACCTTTCGCGATAAAATATTCTACCAGCGCACGTACCCGCTCCGGGCTAATTTCTCCTTGGTCATCATAGCAGGCGTAAAAAGCGGGGATGACTCCTTCATATTTTTTTAAATCTGACATTTTTTCTCCTTTTGTCACTAATGAATTCATTTTATTCTTGGTACTGGGCAAAAATCTTTTCCATTAATCCAACTTGTGCAAAAGCCAAGCTTGAAAAGCCGAACAAGAAAAAGATCATAAGCCCCAATAGGAAAGCTAAAACCGAGCTTGCAAGAACCATACATAGAAGCAAGAGAGCACTTCCCATGACAAAGAACCAAAGAAAATGCAAGCCTGTCACAATCATGGCTTTTTGCAAACACTCTTTCCAATCCAATTGGTAGCGGGCCGCAATAGGATAAGCAGCCAATAAGATCAACACAAGAAAGAGAAAGAGGCCTAAACAAATGGTTTTCAAAGCTTGGAAAGCTAGGGAAGTTTGCCCCCAAAATAAGAATAAATCAAAGAGACAAATACCTGCAACAATCAGTTCTAAACTTCCTAGTTGCAAGCCTATTTTCCAATTGTCCCGAAAAGCCTTCGCATAACTACGAATCACCGGAACTCGACGCTGGTGCTTAATGGCAAATAAGGTCTGATACAAACTAATTTTCGCAATTCCAATCGTGAGAACTGGTAAACAACTTAGCACAAATAAAAGATTAACGGTTACCAAGTCGAGGACCTTCTCACTGATACGCATCACTACATTGTCCGTGTTAAAAACGGTTTTGATCAATCCTGCCCCCTTAGATGACATAGGCACTCCTTTCTAACGTGATCAATCGATCGCAATTTTAAATAGATATTTTTTCACAATATCTTCTTGCCCTGCATAGCCATTGGGCTGGTGAGGCTCCCCTGGAAAGAAAATCGCAAAATTATGATAGCCTAGATGAAGCGGATAAGACTCCTGGCAATGGACAAAACCGATGTCCGATGCTTCATCAAATGCGAGCGCCTCACCTGTCACACGAGATCCATAACTCGAAAACTCATGCCCTTCTACTAATAAATGCAAATCAGCATATCTTTTGTGGTGTTCAAAGCGATCATTTTCTGCTTTGTTGAGGGTATTTTCTTGAACGACGAGAAAGACCTTATCCCCATCAATATCGTATCTCCCCAATTCAAAAGAATCCTTCCGATGCTCATAGAGAAAGTCAATGGCCTGATCCAGATTGGGGTGGATCCCTTTGTAAAAGGTGATGTTTTTTAAATCATCAAATATCATATTCTCATCCTTTCGATACTTCTCAGCCTTGAAAACCGATCTGTACATAACGATCGTTTGTCCAAGCAGACGACTTATCCTTTGACCGCTCCCATGGTAATCCCTTGTGTAAAGGATTTTTGGAACACGAGGAAGACCGTAACGATTGGCACTGCAGCTAGGGCTGCCCCAGCCATGATCAAGCCATAGTTGGTAGCCATTTCAGCCTGCATGGTTGCTACCCCTAAAGAAATGGTCAAGTTTTGCCGAGAGGTCAGCATTACCAATTGCATAAAGTAGTCGTTCCAGGTGTTGATAAAGGTAAAGATGGCAAGGGCTGCAAATCCCGGCTTGACAATTGGGAAGGCAACGCTCCAGAAAGTCCGCAACTCTCCACAACCATCGATCTTAGCAGATTCTAAGAGTTCTGTTGGGATGTTTTCACTAAATTGCTTCATCAAGAAGACCCCGAATGGCCATCCAACCAATGGTAGAATAACCGCTGCAAGGGTATCATGGATCCCCATAAAGTTAATAATCCGTACCAATGGAACTAAGACAACTTGTTTCGGAAGAGCCATGGCCGCGATAAAGATAGCAAAGAGAATTCGTTGCCCATAGAAGCGTTTCTTAGCCAAGACATATCCTGCCAAGGAAGAGGTCATACACACCAAAAGCATGGTTGCAAGGGAGATGAAGACACTATTCCACAACCATTGTAGGGCTGGGTTTTGTACCATCAACTGTTGGAAGTTTTCCATGGTTGGTGTCTTTGGCCACCACTGAGGTGGGATCATAATGGTATCTGGCTGAGACTTAAAGGCCCCTGTCAAAATCCAATAAAATGGGAAAATGAACAAGACTGTCAAAAGGAGCAAAATGATCGTTGAAATCACTGTAAAGGCAGTGATGGGTTTCTTTTGTGTTGGTTTCATCTGAGGCTCCTTTCTTTAGTATTCTACGTCGTTTCCGAGGATCTTGAATTGCGCAAAACTGATAATGGCAATCATCACCGCAAGGAAGACACCCATGGTGTTGGCATAACCGTATTCAGAGAGTTTAAAGGCTTTTTCATAGAGGTAGTACATAAGGGTACTCGTTGAGTAGTTCGGACCACCGGATGTCAACAATTGGATCAAGGCGAAACATTGGAAAGAGTTAATGGTCGTAATGATAGCAATGTACAAAGTTGTTGGCAACAAGCTTGGCCATTTGATCTTCCAGAAAACTTGAAATTCTGTCGCACCATCCACACGCGCGGCTTCTACGAGGGAATTATCAATATTTCCCATAGCAGCGATGTAGAGGATAATCGGTTGACCAACTGAAGTGGTCAACAAAATAATGATGATGGCCATCAAAGCCCAGTGTTTGTCCCCCAACCAAGAAATGTTTTGGTTGATGACATGTCCAGATTTCAATACAAAGTTCAAAATCCCTGATAGTGGATCATAGATCCATTTCCACACAACCGTTACCGCTACACTCCCTGTAACAACTGGAAGGAAGAAGACGAAACGATAGAAGGAACGCGCAATCGCATTTTGATGGTAGGTCTGAGAAGCCACAAACAAGGAGAACAATACGACGATCGGAACCGATCCGATAACGATGATGACGGTATTGATCAAGGACTTCACAAAGACCTTATCCGCAAACATGCGGGAATAATTTTCTAAACCGACAAACTTAAAGGATGTCATAGAATAGTTGAAGAAACTTGTCACAAAGCCCATGATCATGGGTGCTAGGACAAAGACCGTAAAGAAGATTAAAATGGGTGCTAGGAATGCGTAGGAAACGAGTGTCTCCCTCATTCGGATTTTGTTTACCTTCACAGTAAGGCACCTCCTAGTGTTCTTTTTCTATTTTCTTTTCTAAACATATCTTACGATTTAAGAAAAGAAGATTCAGAAAGAATGAAGACCCCTTCGTTCCATTCCAAATAGAGAGCTACGGATTCGAAAGGGCCTGCATATTCTCATTTCTATGAAAGACTTAGATTTGCTTCATAGACTGATTATTTTTTCGTAATGGTTTCGTTTGCTTTTTCAGTAAAGGTCTTCAAAGCTGGTTCTGCTTTTTCATCCCCGTTTGAAACAGATTGCAACATTGGGAACCATAGGGTCCGCATTTCTGCAAAACCGTCGATTGTGTTGTAGTATGGTGAGTAGTATTTTGTCCAAGTGCTGATGGTTTCCATCCGTTTGTCATCGTACAACTTACCAAATGAACTACGAACTGGGAAGGCTCCTGTACGCACAACATCTTTTGGACCCCATTCTTTGTCGTCTGCGATGAACTGTACAAATTTCTTAGCAGCAGCAATTTTCTTTTCATCTTTATTATTGAAGACTGCAAATCCATTGACAAGGTATTCCAATTTTGGCTTGCCTGAGTCAGATGGGAATGGCACTTCTACTACTTCGACCTTACTTGCATCCAACAATTTAGCTTGGATACCGTTTTGTGAAGGCGCCCACAAGATGGTGTAAGAAGTTTGACCATTCGCAAAGTTTTGGATGTCTGCTCCTCCATCGAATTGAGAACCATTCATCATCAAGCCATCATCGATCCATTTAGAAGCTTTTTCCAAACCTTTGACAAATTTTGGATCATCTGTTGTATACTTGGTTACTTTTTCATCAGTAACAGAACCGCCATAAAGGTTGGCAATGAAGGCACGAGTTCCTTGGTCTCCACCTTGACCATTACTGAAGAGTGATCCTGGTGTATAACCTTTGTCTTTCAAGGCTTTCAAGACTTTTTCAAAGTCGTCTGTTGTCCAGCCTTCTTTGACAAGATCCAACACGCCTGCATCTTTGAGCATCTTCTTATTCATCGCCATGTAGAATGGTGCTGAACTAATTGGATACATGTAAGCTGTATCACCTGCCTTGCTGGCTTGGATGATATTTTCATTATTGACATCTTTGACAAAATCTTCGGTAAAGAGATCGTTCAAATCAGCCAATTTTCCATTTTTACCATACTGAATGATCCGTCCAGGTGCATCAAAGAGTACATCCGGAGCAGTTCCTGCTTCAATAGCCGTTGTGATCTTTTCAGGACCTGACTTGAAGTCAATCGTTTCCAAATTCACGTGGATATCTGGATTCGCTTTTTCAAAAGCTGCAATAATTGATTTTTCGTAGGTTCCGACACCATCATCTGCTTTTTCTTGAGTAAAGACTGGGAATGCCCACCAGGTAATTTCTGTTTTACCAGAATTTCCTCCAGAAGATTCTGATTTTGATCCTCCGCCAGAGCCACAAGCTGCGAGTGCTAGAAGAGCTGCACCAGCTACCAACGAGCACAATACTTTTTTCATTTTCATGTGATTTCTCCTCACGATTTGCGGTAAGATTACTCTTACAAGGGGTTATCCTCAATGAGGACGCCTATTCTTGTTCATGTTTCAGATTCGACTACTCTCTATTCGGTCTCCTCCTCCTTCAATCTACTGTTTTGTTTTCTCATTTTAAGGCTGCGACGAAGCGCTCTGTAATCTCTTTTGGTCGGGTAATGGCACCACCTACGACGATACCACGAACACCGAGATCATGGATTTTCTTGGCCTGATCAGGGTAGTGGATCTTGCCTTCTGCGATGACATCTACTCCTGCTTGGCAGAGACTATGGATCAGTTCAAAATCTGGGCCATCAACCTTTGGGCTGTAGTCCGTATAGCCCGAAAGGGTCGTTCCGACAAAGTCCACTCCCGCTTCGACAGCTGTCAATCCTTCTTCCAGAGTAGAGGTATCAGCCATCAAGAGTTGGTCTGGATATTTCTCTTTGACTTGATGGATAAAGTCACTAATCGAAAGACCATCATGACGGGGACGTTTGGTACAATCAAGAGCAATGACTGCGATATCCAAAGCTGCCAGCTCATCGACTTCTTTCATAGTAGCCGTGATAAAGGGTTCTTCAGGTGGGTAATCACGTTTGATAATCCCAATAATTGGTAACTTGGTCACTTCCTTGATTTCCTTGATATCCCGGACACTATTGGCTCGGATTCCGACAGCTCCACCCTGTTCAGCCGCTTTGACCAAGAGAGGAATGACTCCTCCTGCTTCTGTATAGAGCGGTTCATGAGGGAGAGCTTGACAAGAAACAATGATGCCGTCTTTGATTTGTTCAATCAGTCCATCTTTTGTAATCTTTGACATAACTCCTTCTCCTTTGATAATAAGGCAACTCGAGTACTTGTAAATTGATTATAATCTATTTTTAAAGCGCTTACAATATTAATCGTGCAATTGGATTATAGTTTCACATTTTAGGGGAAAATAAAAAGATCTCTGAAACTAGTTTCAGAGATCTAGGACATGGTGATTCCCTAAGCCATCTTTTGAGTCGCTTTTTCCTTTACGACAAATACAAAGCCAATAGAGCCGACGACGGCTCCAAGCAAGATCCAATAGACCATATCCGATGAAGCAATCGGGCCTGCCAAGAGACCTGCTAATAAAAA
Organism: Streptococcus parasanguinis; assembly: GCF_009717775.1. Taxonomy (GTDB): domain Bacteria; phylum Bacillota; class Bacilli; order Lactobacillales; family Streptococcaceae; genus Streptococcus; species Streptococcus parasanguinis_AG. Next base: position 79,961 of record NZ_WMZF01000003.1, read on the forward strand.
GAGATCGATATACAGTCTAGTATCGCGATAGAAGGTCCAATTGAAGTGGTAGCTACCTTCTGGGTACTGCCGTGTCGATACAGGCGGTTGAAAGACCTGCAACAGAATCAAAATCCCAACAAAAGCAAGATAAGCCAGGCTAACTACCGAAAGCGGAGCCCGCATCATCAAAGCTACAGCTGCTAAAAGCAAGACCAAGATCCAGAAATGGAAGTCCATCCAGAATTCATGATGATAATGAAAGCCTTTCATAAGATCACACCTTTCTCTTTATGTAATCATTTTCTGCACTTATATTATAAGACATCAAATTTATTTTGCAAGGAATCATTGGCTTTTGGGGTTGAAAATAGGACCAGAATTTCTCTGGTCCATCTAAAAAAACTATGAACAAATATTAGTTGCCACTTCATTCACTGATATCATTTTCGATAATGACCTTGAGTGCATGGTTTTCACCCGCATGTTTAAAGACATCATAGGCCTTTTCGACTTCTGAAAGTTTGAAGTGGTGGGTAATGAGCTTAGTTGCATCGATCTTGCCAGATTTTAAGACATTCAGCAACATTTCAGTGGTATTAGCATTGACAAGACCGGTGTTGAGGGTAATGTTCTTGATCCACAAATCGTCCAAATTGAAGCTAACTGGTTTTCCATGGACACCGACATTGGCGATGTGACCGCCGACAGAGATGACGTTTTGGCAGACATCAAAGGTAGCAGGATAACCCACACATTCCATTGAAATATCGACACCACGACCATCCGTCACATCATTGATAAAGGCCTTAATTTCAGCGATATCACTTGAGCAGATGGTGTGAGTTGCCCCAAATTTCTTAGCTGCTTCAAGACGAGATTCAGATAAGTCCACCATGATAATCGTAGCTGGTGAGAAGAATTGAACGGTCAAAAGAGCCGCAAGGCCAATCGGACCAGCTCCAACGATACAGACATTGTCCCCTGGTTTCACATGAGATGGAAGCACCCCGATTTCATAAGATGTTGGGAGAATGTCTGAGAGCATGACCAAGGCTTCGTCATCCACAGTTTCAGGCGCATGATAAAGACTGCCATCCGCATGTGGAATATGCACATATTCTGCTTGGGTCCCATTGATTAAGTGACCCAAAATCCAACCACCATCTTCACAGTGAGAAGGCAGACTACGTTTACAGTAGTAGCAGGTATTACAAGCTGTGACACAAGAGATAATGACCTTGTCGCCCACCTTGAAGTTAGTAACCGCATCGCCGACTTCTTCTACGATCCCGATTCCTTCGTGACCTAAAATCGTGCCTTCTTTACAAGCTGGCACATCTCCTCCTAGGATGTGAAGGTCTGTCCCACAGATGGTTGTCTTCAAGACACGCACAATGGCATCCGTTGGATTTTTGATCACTGGTTTTGGTTGATCAAGCAGTTGCAGATTGCCTGCAGATACATAAGTTGCAGCTTTCATAAGCGACTCCTTTTCTTTGTTGGTTTGATAAAACCATTTTATTTTCGTTTCTTTGTGAATATTATAACATACTAAGTAAGCGCTTGCAAGAATTTATGAGCACATTTTTAAAAGTTTTTTGAGCAAACAAAAACATTCCCCTTATCTCTACCAGAGGAATGTTTCAATCACCTTGTTCTAATTGTTGACGCTGCTTATAGTACTCTTGCTGCTCGCGCTCACGTTCTTCTTCTAAACGCTCTTCATAGCGCTTGAGTTCTGCCTCAAACTCTTCTTGCAAGGCAAATAAACGCTCCAAGCCACTTTGGGCCTCCGCACTTGGCGCTTGAAAATGAAGGGCACTCAACCAGTCCACTAAATTTTCTGTATGTTGGCGGACATCCATACGCATATCCGCATAATCCCACTCCAACTCACTAAGCTTTTGATTGAAGCGGTAATGTCGATCTTCTAGTTGTTCTAATTCACTATTTCCTGAATGGTACATCACATACCTCCTTTAATCGGACTCAATAAAATCGGCTTCTTCACTGATTTCAGTGTTGTTTCTACCGCGTCCGCTGCTCCTCCTGTAAATCCGTCTTTCAAATCACTAACTAGGGTCGTTGTAGCAAAAGAGCGCATCTTTTCGGATTGGCCGCCCAAGGTTACCTGCAAACTCATCCCTTCCAACATCATCAAGGCTTTTTGCGTTGCAATCAAACTTCTGATCGCAATCCGCTCTTGCTCCTTTTTAATCTCTCGATGGAGCTCCTCAATTCGTTCTCTGTCCTCTCCCAGGATCTCTAACATCTTTTTCTCCTACTTATGAAAAATCAAAGGCCGTCGCTTGTCCCTTGTCCAAGTCCACCAATTGAGCTGATGCAGCCTCCAGCTGACCTGCCAAATCTGACAAGCGAGTGGAATAGGCCTTTGCTTGGGCGAGGTTCTCCGCCTCTACCGTTTGGTCCCAACAAGTATCCATGGAGAACTCTCCTAATAGTTGCTCCACTTCTGCATCTGTTAAAAATTGGGCCATGCTGTGGGCCATTTGTGACACCTCAGCGACCTTATGGGAAACCGTCTCCTTAGCCTCTTCCAACTTATCCTTGACTTCTGCCTCAAAGGTAGTTGCCTGCGCTGAAGCATTCTGTGCTACCGCCAGCACCAATTCCTCCCGCAATTGAATGGTCTGGGTCCCAGACGCGCTCGCTAGTTGCTGATGGAGGCTAGAAATGCTTGGTCTTTCCTGCCCATACATGGAGACCACCGAAGCAGATGATGGCTGATTTTCTGAAGTGGAAGCTTCCCGATCTCGTTGGGGCATTTCAATAATTTTCTGTGCCTGATCTTGTCTTCCTTGCACGTCACCTTCTAACTCCATTTGAGATGGCCTCCTTTCTTGGATTTGTTTTTTCATTTCCTATAACTGAAAAAGGATCATAACCCTTCAGCTACAGGCAGATTCACACACTATAGGGTAACATAAAATAGCTCGGAATGCTATAAAAATAACACAATTTCTGAAAAAAAGTCTAATTTTTTATGAAAAAAACGAGTTTGAGTCCTCTACACCTTAACAAAGGGGAATGCGCAGCTTCTTTTCAGCGCCATTTACTATAATCCCCTTTTTGGATCTCTAAGTTATAAACAACCTTTGCTTCTGGGCTGCCTTTCCTGCCTTTCTCTATATTTCTTAATTGTCCGTCTTCAACCAAGGCCTGTATATTATCATCTATATCATTTCCATTAGAAATCTTAGCCTCCTTCGGTAGAGTTGCCTTACCAGAAACATCAATCGGTCCGCCTGCTTTGGAATTTTCCAAATAAATAATCTCTTGATTGTTGGGACCAAAGTCGAACTCAACTCCGCTGTGCAATCCATAGCTCAAAAAAGGCTTCTTCCCAACATCCCGCCCTAGATAAGCTTTGTTTCCATGCTGGTCATAGACAACTGGAACCACATTCACTTGTAAAGGATCCCCAAACTTCAAACCTCCGTCAAAGATAATCGGAGAAAATTCAATTTTACTTATACCTGTGAAATTTTCCTTTACGTACAATGCCGTTTGTTCTTCCAATAGATGGAAAGAATGTTTAAAAATGCTCTCTTCTTCATGGGTCAAGCCTTGGGCTGTTCGATGGGGTGTCTTCAGCCAGACCATTCCTACACCCAGAATGACGACGACCACTAAAAGGATTCCTATAATCTTTTTTCTCATCTTTACCTTCTTTGTTCTAGTTCTTTTCTTATACCCTATCATAAAATCAAGGGAATTGCTAACTCAAAGCAAAAAATCCCCCACTCTTACGAGCGAGGGATAGCTGATAAACATCAGTTGTTCTTTGGCGTCTTATTTACGACGTCCTGGACGTTCCTTGTAACCATAGTAAGCATCTTCGATGATTTCTTGCATATGGTCTACCATTGGAAGACGTGGGTTAGCTGGTGAACATTGATCTTCGTATGCAAGGAAGGCCAATTCACGAGAATGTTTCTTCCATTCTTTTTCATCGATTCCTTGTGCTTTGAAGTTCATTTCGATACCACAGCGTTCACCGAGTTCGTATACAGCTTTTGCGTAAGCTTCAACGGCTTCTTCTGGAGTAGAGCATGGAAGTCCTAGCATACGAGCGATATCTTGGTATTTTTCATCTGCACGGTAGTAGTTGTACTTAGGCCATGTAGCTGTCTTAGCAGGGCGTGTACCGTTGTAGCGGATAACGTATGGAAGCAAGATGGCATTGGTCCGTCCGTGGATGGTGTGGAATTGCGCACCGATCTTGTGGGCCATGGAGTGAGAAATACCGAGGAAGGCATTGGCGAAGGCCATACCTGCGATGGTTGACGCATTGTGCATCTTTTCGCGTGAATGGAAGTCCGCATTCTTGACTGAGCTTTCCAAGTTTTCAAAGACAAGTTTAATAGCTTGAAGAGCAAGACCATCTGTGAAGTCGCTAGCCATTTGTGATACGTATGCTTCTGTCGCGTGCGTCAAGACGTCCATACCAGTGTCTGCTGCAACAGATCCAGGAACTGTCAATACCAAGGCAGGGTCTACGATGGCAACTGTCGGAGTCAATGAGTAGTCTGCGATTGGGTATTTACGGTTGTTGGCTTTATCAGAGATAACGGCAAATGGAGTTACTTCAGATCCTGTACCAGATGTTGTTGGGATCGCAATAAATTTGGTCTTCTTACCAAGCAATGGGAACTTGAAGGCACGTTTACGGATATCCATGAATTTTTGAACCAAGTCACGGAAGTCCACTTCTGGTTGTTCGTAGAAGAGCCACATAACTTTGGCCGCATCCATTGGTGATCCACCACCAAGAGCAATGATCGTATCTGGTTTGAAGGCACGCATGATCTCTGTACCACGTTCAACAGTTGTGATATCTGGATCTGGTTCTACGTCTGCAAAGATTTGGTAAACTACCTTATTGCGACGAAGGTCAAGCTGTTCGATGATACGATCAAGGAAACCAAGCTCTACCATAGCGTGGTCTGTAACGATCATGACACGTTCAACGTCACGACATTTTTGTAGGTATTCAATTGAATCACGTTCAAAGTATGTTTTTGAAGGAAGTTTCATCCATTGCATGTTATTTCTCCGGCGTCCGACTTTTTTGATATTCAAGAGGTTGATGGCACTAACGTTGTCCCCAACAGAGTTGCGTCCGTAAGAACCACATCCAAGTGTCAATGATGGCAAGAAGGCATTGTAAACATCCCCGATACCACCGAAAGTCGAAGGAGAGTTGCAGATCACACGAATAGCTTTGACCGCTTTACCAAATTCTTTGGTCAATTCTTCATCAGCAGTATGGATGGCTGCTGAGTGACCAAGACCGTTGAATTCAACCATTTGGCGAGCTTTGTTAATTCCGTCTTCACGGCTTTCAGATTTCAAAACAGCGATGACTGGTGACAATTTTTCACGAGTCAACGGTTCTTTTTCACCAACTTCTTTACATTCTGCCGCAAGGATATTGGTTCCTTCTGGTACAGTGAAGCCAGCTTGTTCAGCGATCCATGCTGCTGGTTTCCCAACGATGTCCGCATTCAATTTCGCACCCGCGCAGTTCTTGCTGTTGGCTTTTACGCCGAAGCAGAACTCTTCAAGAAGGGCTTTTTCTTTTTTGTTAACAAAGTAAGTGTGGTAAGATTTGAATTCTTCAACAAACTCATCGTAGATTTCTTTATCGATGATGACCGCTTGTTCAGACGCACAGACCATACCGTTGTCAAATGATTTAGACATGACGATATCGTGTGCTGCTTGGCGGATGTTGGCTGATTTTTCAACGTAAGCAGGCACGTTTCCGGCACCAACCCCAAGAGCTGGTTTTCCACAAGAATAAGCAGCTTTCACCATGGCGTTACCACCGGTCGCAAGGATCGTAGCAACTCCTTCATGGTTCATAAGGGCACTGGTTGCTTCCATAGAAGGTTGCGTGATCCATTGCACACAGTTTTCAGGAGCTCCTGCTTTAATCGCTGCATCGCGGACGATTTGTGCCGCATGAGCAGATGATTCTTGAGCAGATGGGTGGAAGGCAAATACGATAGGGTTTCGTGTCTTCAAGGAAATCAATGCTTTAAAGATTGCTGTTGAAGTAGGGTTGGTTGTAGGTGTGATCCCGCAGACAACACCGACTGGCTCAGCAATAAGGGTCAAACCAGTGACGTCATCTTCTGAAATGACCCCAACTGTCTTGGTGTGACGCATGTTATTTACTACGTGTTCACAAGCGAACAAGTTCTTCGTCGCCTTGTCTTCAAAGACTCCACGACCAGTTTCTTCATAAGCATGAAGAGCGAGCTCACCGTGAGCGTCAAGAGCCGCTACAGATGCTTTCGCCACAATGTAGTCCACTTGCTCCTGGTTCAATTTGCGCATCTCTTCAAGCGCCACTAGCGCTTTTTGCACCAACTCGTCTACGTGTTTTTCAGCAGCGAGTTTCTTTTCTTCAGGTGAGAGAGTTTTTTTATCAGCCATTTGATGCTTTCCTCCAATGTTTGAAACCCTTATCCTTTTCTAGAACTTTTTCATGTTTTCGGAAATTTTCAAGAATAGTGTAAGAAATTTCGATTTGTTAATTATTTCACAATATAATTGTACTCTATTTTGAGATTTTTGTAAACACTTCCAAGCAACTTTCACAAAGATTTTTTTGAAGTTTGTGAAATTTTTATCAATCTTATTGCTGTGAAAGCAATTATCTAGCAAAATTGTGAAAAAATAATTAAAAAAATTTTTTCTTCACAAAGAGATGTTTTCAATTGATTTTTGTAAGCGTTTTCTTAATCTTACTAAAATAAGCAGCTTTTTACAAGTAAAAAGTTGCTTTTTGTTTTATTTTGTTAGGATTTGTTTTGTTTCAGTTTCAGAGAAGCATTTTTACTTCTTGACCGGACCTTTTTCGGCCTTATCAAGGGCTTCTTTGACTGTTTGAGCATAGAGTTCCCCACCATTGGTTTCCATATTGAAGTGAACAGAGTCTGTTCCCACCCAAATGTTTGGATTTTCAATTGCCACTTGGTACCAGTCCGCAATCGTGATAAAGTCGTATTTCTTGGCTAGTTCCAACTCATAAAGACGCGTTTGAACCGATTCACTGGACTGATCGTTGGCATAGCGACCATCATATGGTGTCACAAGGATCAAGCGACGGCCTTTTGGAAGTTTCTCAACATACTGATCCAGCAATTCTTTGTAGTTGCTTACCGTATTGGTTCCTAGGGCAATGACCACATTTTTTAGGAGAACTTTGTTGGAGATATCGGTTTCAAAGACCTTCATTCCATTTTCCAACTGACGGCTCACCACTGCATCGATCTGGATACCCGGGATCGCTTTAGTCAGGTAGTCCTGCGCTCGCAAGTTAACGGAATCACCGATCATGGTCACACCATTTGAGACGTTATAGTCTGTTGCCGTCGCATTGTCCACCTGCGTCCGTGTGACCTGCATTTTGCTATCTGCTTGATTTAGACCACTCACCACCAAACTCTCATCAAAAGCTCCGACTGTTGGTGCAAAGGCAGAGATCCCGATCATCAAGAGAGCTAATGGAATCATGAGGTAAAAGATCGGCTTGGTCAAAAAGCTAAGATCCATCTTCATACCAAAGACACGAGGCTCCTTGCCTGCAATGGTTGGCTCCAAAATATAGAAGGACAGAGCCGTTAGAATCAAGGAAACGATCGTCGTCACAAGGGCTGCCATCATATTTCCCAAATGTTGAGAGAAGATGATAAAGAAAGGCCAGTGGAAAAGATAAACGCCATAACTGGTATCCGCAAGAAAATTAAGGATTGCCGGCTCTTTTTTATTTGGCGTCTTCTCATGGAAAATGCGGGCCGACAGAATCATGGCACAGGCTGCGATTGTCGCTGCTAAAAAGCCAAATAGATAGGTCCACAAGCTATCAAATGGCAAGAAAAGACTGAGCACAAACAAGAAGGCAAAGCTTCCACCCAAGACCGATAAGGTCTTTTTCATGCTCCAAGACTGCACCAGCTTTGTAAAGTTCGGGCTGACATTGGCAATCCCTGTCACCGTTGCTAGGCATGATCCCGCAAAGAAGGGGAAGATGTGAGTGAAGCTAGAAAAATAGATGGTGGAGAAATTAGCTGTCAGAAAGGCGCGGATGAACATGGACAAGAAGGTGAAGAGAAAGAGTCCGCTGGACGCCAGGAAGAGCATACCTCGGTATTTCCCAACCGTCTTAGCACGCTTAGCCAAGAACCATGCCAAAAGTGCCCAGAGCACATAGTAATGCACTTCTAGGGCCAAACTCCAGGTATGAAGGAAGAGATGGGGAATGAAGTTACTTTCGTAACTACCACCCGTTGCCATCTCAAAGAAATTGGTCACAAAACCGAAGACCGCCGCAATCTGAGTCCCAATACCAGCCACGTAGTCCCGTTGGACCAAAAAGGTAAAGGGCATCACGACCAAGACCATAAAGACAAGGGGTGGTACGATCCGGTAAAAGCGCCGTTTCAAGAATGCCAGGTAGTCGATTCCTTGCTTGCGCGCAAATTCATCGATCAAGAGCGCTGTAATCAAAAATCCTGAGAAGGTGAAGAAAATATCTACCCCAATGAAGCCTCCAGGAAAGGCTTTTTGGAAGAAATGGTAAAGCAATACCAATAAGAGTCCTGTAACACGGACTAGTGAAAACCATTTAATGCGCATTTTGATAAATCCCCTGCTTGAATGTTCCTTTGTATACGACGTTGGCTTCTGTGGTTAAGGTGCCTTTGCCCTCCGGCTGGCCGTTAACAAACTGCCCTTCATAGGTCCAACCATCCTTGGACTTAAACTTTCCATAGCCACTAAAAGAGCCGTTGACGAGGTTACCTGTATAGGTATCCCCATTTTTAAAGGTGACGGTTCCTTTGCCATTCATCTTGCCACGGACCAAACTTCCGTCGTAACGGATCGCCCCCTTATCCAAGGTCAAGACACCCTGACCTGGAATGGCTGAAAGGAAAACCAGCAAAGCAGATAGAATAATCACGACTAATGCTGCTATTTCTAAATTTTTTCGCGTCAGATAGACCTTATAAGTCTCATAAAATTCTTTCATATTCTGTATTCTCTCACATATCAAACTCTTAAGAAGTTGCTAACTGACCTAACCAAGCCTTACAGCCGCTCAGGACTCTGGAATAGGTCTCCTCAAAATCACCGGTATACCACGGATCTGGCACACTTTCAGCAGCAAAAAGATGAATCTTGTGCTCTGTCCCTGCAGGAGCTATTCGCTTCAGATCTGCTACATTGTTTTCGTCCATCCCTAGGATCAAATCAAAGTTGTAAAAATCCTCTTCCTTGATCTGTAAGGAAGTCTTAGCTGGATCATACGGGACCTGGTGTTGTTGAAAGATTTTCTGGGTTCCCCGATGGATGGGATTGCCATGTTCCCAGCTAGAGGTTGCCCGACTTTCAATCTCATACTGATCCGTCAAGTCCTTCATGACAAACTCCGCCATGGGGCTCCGACAAATATTTCCTAAGCAGACAAAGACGATTTTTTTCATGATTCCACCTAACTCCTTGTTCGGACTGCCCAACCTAGCTGAGCTCTTGGCTTTCCACTATGGAAAACCAGCATACTATTACTATTATAACAAAAATGTGACAGAAAGATGACAAAGGGACTCCATCATTTTAAAGAAAAATCAGATTCCTTTTTCAAATCTGATCTGTTTCTCTATTTTGGAAAACGAACCTCTAATGGAGGCCATTTACTCTGCCAATTTTTCTTTTTCATCCGCTCTGTATAAACCGCTAAACGCTCGGGGCTGGCTAAAAAATGCGGAGTCGGCTGAACGATGAAGTCTTCGATATCCTTTGTCCCATAAGGGAGAAAGAGCTCTAGCTGACCATCTTTCCTTAAGCGAACCGCAAGAGCCGTACACTGCTCGGGGTATTTAGAAATCGCATCACAGGCACTGAGATAAGGAGCCGTCCCCGGACTATGCTGGTGCATATAGACTTGATTTTTCACTTCCCAAGCGTACTGGGGATAGGTCTTCTTTAATTCTTGCTCGATCTGCAGAGTCTCCTCATAACTGATCGTAGGGTCATAAAAAACTAGATCCATATCGGTCGTCGCATCAAACCCTGGTCTTCCAGAGAGCTGGTTCCAGATGAAATTTCGCACCGCTCCCGCTGCTAACCAGGCATCTGCCAAGTTGAGATCCCGAATGATAGCCAAAACAGTCATCATCTCCGGATCCGCTTGGATTTGTTCCACTATTGCTTCTTCCGTCAGCATCTTCTTCTAGTCTCCATTGTAGGGATAACCCAGGTGTTCATAAGCCTTGCGAGTCGCCACGCGCCCTGTTCGGGTCCGCATGATAAAGCCTTTTTGAATCAAGTAAGGCTCATACATGTCCTCAACGGTCTCTCGCTCTTCGGCAATATTGACCGATAGAGTCCCAAGCCCGACCGGGCCACCACCGTACATTTCAATCATGGTGCGCAGGATCTTTTGATCGACATAGTCCAGTCCTTCATGGTCCACATCCAGCATAGAGAGGGCCTTGTCTGTAATGGTGTCGTCAATTAAGCCATCGCCCATTATCTGAGCAAAATCGCGCACCCGTTTGAGCAAGCGGTTGGCAATCCGAGGAGTCCCACGACTACGAAGAGAAAGCTCTTCGGCAGCTTCGTGGGTAATCTCCATCTCAAAGATTTCGGCGGTCCGCTCGACAATCTCTGTCAAATCATCTTGCTCATAGTATTCCATGTGTCCGGTAATCCCAAAGCGAGCGCGCAAGGGATTGGACAGCATACCAGCTCGAGTCGTCGCCCCAATCAAAGTGAAAGGAGGAAGGTCCAGATGGACACTCCGGCTGCTCTCCCCAGCGCCAATCATAATGTCGATGTAAAAATCTTCCATGGCGCTGTAAAGCACTTCTTCGACTGACATAGGCAGACGGTGGATCTCATCGATAAAGAGGACATCCCCCGGCTCTAGATCATTGAGGATAGCTACCAAGTCACCTGCCTTTTCAATGACAGGACCAGAAGTCTGCTTGAGATTGACGCCCAGTTCATTGGCAATGACAAAGGCCATGGTGGTTTTCCCAAGCCCCGGAGGGCCAAAAAGAAGGACATGATCCAGCGCTTCATCCCGAAGCTTAGCCGCCTCAATAAAGATTTTCAGCTGGTCCTTGACCTTATCTTGACCAATATATTCATGTAAATATTGCGGGCGCAGCGTCCGTTCAACGGCCTCTTCATCGCCCATGATTTCATTGTCTAAAATTCTACTCATACAGTCTATTATAGCAAAAAATGATACCTTCGGTACCATAAATAGAATGTGTTTTTTAAAGATCCTGGTTCTCGCCGTCGTTCGTTAGAAAAAGTTGAACAGTTGCCCTCATCGTCAACCTTTCTTTTTATTATACGGTCCCTTCTTCATCTATCGCTCACCATTTCACTTTATAATTATTTCCTTTAATGATAAAATTAAAGCAACAACGTTTAGGAGGTAAATTTATGTTTACTAAAACAAAGAAGATCCTTTTCGGTTTCTTAGCATTCTTTGCAGTGCTCCTTATTGCGGGATGTCAGTCTTCTCCATCGCAGTCTTCTAAAACAAATAAGTCTTCTCAAACAAATAAATCTCCTCAAACAATAAAAGCACCACAAGATCTTACAAAGGATCAACAAGGAACTTGGAAATGGACTGACCAACAAATGACCATTCAAAAAGTATTCCTAGCTTCTAATATCAAAAAACTTGCCGCTGTTCTAATGCTTGATGACTTCGATAAGGTTAAGATGACGATGACCATTAAAGATAAAACCGTTGAATTGAAGTACCATTTTGATTACAGAGAACTGTATGAGGATCAAGCATTTGCAACAGGAGAGAACAAAGCGAATTATGAATCGTATTTAAAAAATAAAACTGCTGAATTTAAGAATTATATTCCAAATTTGAAACATACAAAGATTACTCTTGACGAACCTAATGATGCCTATGATTATTCTCTAACTGGAGAAATCGATACGCAGAAACATACTATTACGTTCCCTGAAACACCTACATTTTTAAGTAGAATTGTTATGGGAACCACGTATAACTCACTTGTACCAATTACTTATACTTACACCGTTGAAGGTAACCAACTAACACTTTATGCTGAAGGTCAAGATGAACAAAGTCATTTTAGAGTAATACGTCTTCGTTTCAATTACGTAGGAGACAATCATTAGAAGGAGTGATCAATCATGAACAATATGAAAAAAAGTTCCCTATGGATGTTTTCCCTTCTTGCTCTTCTATTTGTATCAGGATGTGGGCAACAACAGAAACAACAGCAACAGAAACAACAAACAACCGCTGAGACTACAACAGTTGCAGAAACTACCACAGTAGTACCTACCCCAGTCTCACTCGAAGGAGACTGGAAAGCTGTAGATTTTAGAGATACAGTGGAACGTACTTTCTTAATTTATTATGATGATGCTAATAGTCGATTAAAGGTTACTGAAGCCTTCCAAGATATCGTTCCGACTCTAAAAATCACAGGAACAGATGTAACTTATTCTTATAGTGCCGATATGAATAAGTATATTGATTTTTATGCTGAACAGAATAAAGATGAATATCCTACAAAAGAAGAAGCTACTGCCATCCTTCTAGGCGTAAGAGAAAAGAAATTTGGAAGTTTTAAACATCAAACTGGAACGTTTGATAACAATACAAAAGTGTTAACTGCAACGTTAAATGATGGGGTTTTAAACGAGAAAGCAAAAACGATCGTATTCCCTGAAGTTCCAAACATCTTTGGAGTTCTACCTCTTTATATTAATTCTACAGACGTACCAATTACTTATCACTACGAATTGAATGGTGATATCCTTACAATGTATGCTGAGAAAACGTACGATGAAACAGGAGCACATCTTGTTTATCCGATGAAATTCAAGAAAGTTTCAGATCCTAAAACTAATTAAATAACTCACTGAGAGTGGGACAGAAATCGGTAATTCGTCAGAATTCGATTTCATCGTCCCACCTCCGCACAGTTGAGTAGGGCTGTAAAAGCTGATGAAATCAGCGTAGTAGAGTCCACTCAACCACTGCGTCTTGCTCGACAATCCAAAAATAATTGAGAGGCTAGGACTTTTGTCCCAGCCTCTTTTCTGTGCAAAAAAATAATTTAGGAAGCCTTGAGAATCTCATCTATTGGGTACTCTGCTACATACAATTTTCCCGTTTCTTATGTTGAATAATCGGTCAAGTTACAAAACAAAATTGCGATTTGTTTGAAAGCCCTTGCAAAACAATTGTGTTGAACGTATAATATAAGCGTAATACAATCATCTATTTTAAGGAGGTCTAGCGATGATTAGACGTTATAAAAAATTATTTTTAGCATTCGTTGCTCTGTTCTCAGTCTTCCTACTAGCTTCTTGTTCTCAAGAACAAAGCGGCTCTAAAAATGCCGCTAAAACAGAAACACCAAAAATCGAAACGATTGATGGCGAATGGGAATTAGTCGATACTCTCGATGCTTTAACGGAATCCATCGGAGCCTATACCCTCCATGGAATCCACTTTGCACACTTGCTTGAATCTGTTAAAGACTTCAAAATGGACATGAAGATTGAAAACAACACGGCAACCATTAAATACGACTATAACATTGATAACTTTATTAAAGCTTTCTCCACTGTCACAACAGAAGCTAGAGGCAAGACTGAAGAAGAATTCAAAAAAATCATGTATGACTCTCATGAAGGATTTGCAAGCGACTTTAAGAAATACAAAGTCAGCATGAATAAAGATACTGGCGTGTTTAGCTACGAAGCAACGGGTTCTATTGATCAAGGTGCCAAAACAATGACCTTTGATGAAGGACTTTCCGTAGCAAACTCATTCTTCTTCTCATTCGGTGAAAATCGCGTTTCGCCAAACACATATCACTACAAATTAAAAGACGACATGCTTTATGTCACGATTGACGGAAAAGCGAAGAAAAATAATCTTCCAGTTCACTATGAACTACACTTCAAACGTAAAGGAAGCACTACTCAAAAAGACCCCGTTCCAATTGAAGGAAAATGGCAAGCCATCGACTTCCGACCAGCTCTTGAACGTAGCTTAGCCTTTAAAGATTTTGACAATGATGATTCGGCTATCAAGCTGATCTATCCTGAGGCATGGAAAGATTTAAAACCAACGTTGAACATTACAGGTACATCTGTTGAATTCGACTATACTGTATCTCTAGCAGATGGTTTTGGAAGGTTCTACGATTACTTAAAACAAAAAGATGCATCTAAAGTGACTCAAACGAAAGACGAATATATTAAAGATCAATTTACCAAATTATCAGTCAATCTACAGGATGGCGCTAAGGACTTGCCCAATACAACTTATGAATTTGATAAAGGTAATGCTAAAATTCATTCTGTCTTGAAGAACGGTAAATTAGATACAGCAAACCAAACGATTATCTTCCCAGAAGCTATCAATATTGTGCAACTTGCAACCATGTCCATTGGACCTGTCGCTAAAGAAACTACGTATAAATACTCTATTGATGGAGATATTTTAACGTTGACGATTGAGCAACGCGATGGACGGAATAATCTAAATACGATTATTTCAGCAAAATTCAAAAAAGTGTCTGATGCAACGGGCAAGTAGTCATTCCACTGCTCCTTGAGATTTTCTCAAGGAGCTTTTTTCTGTGCAAAAAAATAAAGAGCTTACGCTCTATTAAAATACTTCGGTACCTTTGGTTCAGTTAGGAAGAAACATAGTCCCCCACCTTAATCTTTATTATGGAACGTAGTTTTCGCTCCGCTCAAACTGCATCAATATCTCTAAATTCGGTTGAACTCTCTGAGTTCACCTCATTAATTTTTTAAAGATCGTAGTTCTCACTTGCGTTCGAACTGCATCAATGTACCTAAGCTCGTCTACGTCCCTATCAGGCTTGGTTAGATGAAATAGGTTTAGTAATAATTACATAACGCAGTGGTTGATTGGTATCTTTGTTCGCTCTTATAGCTCCAAAAATTACCTAATCAACTGTGCGGGGGTGAGACAACGAACAATTTTAAAAAATTGTTCTGTCTCACCCAGAAAAAAGCCACCGGTTTTGGTGGCTCTTATAGGGAGATTATTATGAAAAAGTTTTAGGAGTTTTATCATTCAAAGTTAGGAGGTCTTTGATGATGCTATTAGTATACGATAGGAAGCTTAAAATTTCCTTATAGTTTTTCTAAAAAATTTTTTTCTAGAAAAAGAGGATGTCCCAAGCAAGATTTTCACATCCTTGTTTGGGTCACCCCTTTCCTCCTTATTTCTTAGCGATGGCATGGTAGCTAGTCTTGCTGGTGAAGACTTGACCTGCTCTCAAGATGACCTTTTCAGCCTGGTCACTGTGAATGGCATCTGGCACTGTTTGGAATTCTAGAGCCAAGCCATTGTGCTGAACCATTGGTTGGCCTTGCAGATGAACAGTTTCGTCTACGAAATTGGCTGAATATACCACCAAGGCTGGGGCTTCTGACCTGAAGGTCAAAAAACGTCCAGATGGCTGATGGTAAAGAAAGCCGGCATTTTCATGCCCTTCTGGAAGAGCAAATGGATGGTCTAATCCTTCTACCAGACGGATTTGCGGATCAGAGTCCTTAAAAAGATCCTCCAAGAGCATAGCTTGGTAGAGATGCTGGACAACCGGACTTTCTCTATCCACGGTCTGAAGAGGAACACCGTCTGGATGGATAGGGTAAAGCCCTTGATGGTTGATCTGAAAGACATGGTCATTGATCGGCTGGGTGAAGTTCCCAGATAGGTTGAAATAGCTGTGGTTGGTCGGGTTGACCAAGGTATCTTGATCCGTTTCTACCCGATAAGCAATCTCGAGTTCACCATCTTCCGTCAAACCATAGGTTACCCAGATCTTGAGATTTCCAGGGAAACCGCCGGTCCCATCCGCCCGTTCTGTATAGAGAGTGATTTCTTGGTCCGTTACCGACTCCACGCTAAACAAGGCGCTGTCCCAACCAGTCGACCCACTGTGGTTGCAGTTGGCACCGTTATTAACTTCCAAGTGATAGGTCTCTCCATTGAGTTCAAAACTGGCCCCCGCAATCCGGCCAGCGACTGGGCCAATACTGGCACCGTATTTAGGGCTATTGCCCACATAGTCCTCAAAGCGATCAAATCCTAGGATAATATTAGCAAACTGATCTTCTTTATCAGGTGTCACATATTCTAAAATCGTCGCACCATAGGTCATGACAGACAATTGGTAGCCCTTGTCATTTTCGAAGCGATAAGCCCGAACTTCCTGATTCTGCCATTCCCCAAACACGCTTTCTTGATACTGTTTCACAAATCTTCTCCTCTCACTGTTTTTCTCCATTGTATCAGTTTCACAAGAAGAAACACTCCACTTTTTTTAGAAAATTAGTGGCTATTCTTTATCAAATGGATGAATGATCACCCCTTGTACAACCCGATTGACGGTACCAGTCGGTGAAGGTGTGTCTGGGCGATTTTGAACCTTGAGCGAAGTCAAGAGAGAAATCAACTGACCGTAGATAATGTATGGGAAGGCACGGTAGATATCTAGAGAGTCTGCTGATGCTTCCACCAACACTTCTCGTACATGCTCAATGCCTGCAGCTTGATCGGACAAGAGAACGACCTGACGGGCAATCTGATCCCCAGCCACTTCTCCAACCAAATCCAAATCGTATTGGCGCGTATAAGGATCAATGGAGCCAAAGACCAAGACCAGAGTCTGCTCATTGATGAGGGATTTCGGTCCATGACGGAAGCCGACAGGACTCTCATACATGGTCGCGATTTTACCTGCAGTCAATTCCAAAATCTTGAGCTGGGCTTCATGGGCTAGCCCAAAGAAAGGTCCCGCTCCTAGATAGATCACGCGCTCGAAGTCTAGATCGACCACTTCCTTGACCTCATGATCTTTCTCCAAGATCTGCTCTGACAGATGAATCAATTCTTCTACCCGTTTTTCTTTGGTTTTTTCCTCACTTGGATCAAAGACCAAGAGAGCTGTCAGGAGCATAGAGGTAAAGCTCGAAGTCATAGCAAAGCCAGCATCATTGGTTTCTTTAGGTTGGAGAAGCAAAAGGTTGCGCTCATCTCCGTGGGCCTGCTGGGCCAGTTTCCCTTCTTCTGCACAAGTAATGGTGATCTGATAGAGTTCATCGACTAAGTCTTGAGCTAACTCAACTGTCGCAACACTTTCAGGCGAGTTGCCACTTCGTGCAAAGGAAACTAAGACCGTCGGCACTTCTTTTTTGAGATAGGTTTGTGGATGCGCCACGATATCGGTCGTCGCAATGGATTGGAAATTCCAGTGGCGTTCATCGTGCACTTCCTGCAAGTAAGGAACCAAGGTATCTCCCACATAGGCAGAGGTCCCAGCCCCTGTCAAGATAACCTTGATATAGTCATGCTCTTGGCCAATTTTTTCTAAGAAAGCTTTTATTTCCGCTTTTCTTTCTTGGTACAAGCGAGCCGTTTCTTTCCAAACACTTGGTTGTTGGTAGATCTCACGTGTTGTGATCTCTGCTCCTAGCTCCTGCAAGTCTTCTTTTGTATAGTCTAACATAGAAACTGTTGTTCCTTTCTACAATCTAACATTGATAAATGGGAAAGGAGCCTGAGATGATACTCCCAGACTCCCTACCAACCTACTCATCTTCATCATCATCAAGGTTTGACAAGAGGTCATTGACCTTGACAATACTTTCTTTTGCACGTTCAGGGTAGTCCCCTTCGCTACCAGTCAGACTGCTATTGATGAATTCGATAACCATCGGAAGATTCATCCCTGCGTATAAGTCAATCGCACGTCCTTCAAGGATCAAGCGGCTCACAGTGTTGCAAGGAGTCCCTCCTAAGAGATCGGCAAATACAATATAGTCTTCTAGACCTTGAACTGTTGCTTCAAATTTAGCAGTAAAGTCTTCTGGCCCTTCTTCTGGTAAGAGTGCAACTGTATGGATGGATTCTTGTGGTCCCATAATCATCTCTGTGCTGGCTTTAAGCTCTTCACAAAAGTGACCATGGCTGACCAATACTAACTGTTTTGCCATACCTTACTCCATTATGCCATTCCAAAGAAGAAGTGGCCAAATGCTGAGAATGCGATTGCTGCAAGGATGATGAGCAAGATAGCTTTTGTAGAGTTCATACCCTTACGTCCAAGCAACCAGTAGATTACACCTGTGATGATAGCTGGTACCAAACGTGGGAAGATAAGGTTGAGCATATCTTGAATTTCAATCGCTTTGTCCCCAATGTGTGGAGTCCAAGAAACTTCAACACCAATCATGCTGGCAATCAAGGCACCAACCATGAAGATACCCAGAACGGCAGCTGCATCGATCAAAGCTGTCAAGGTACTTTGCATGTTGTTGATGAGGTTAACCCCTTCTTTATAGGCAAATTCCAATTGTTTCCAACGGAAAATGTCATAAGCAACTGCCACAGCGATCCACAAGAAGATACCGGCTGGGTTTCCTGCAACAGCCAAAGTTGCTGCGATTGAACCCATAATAGCTGGTACCAATGATCCAAAGATTGAGTCTCCAAGAGGAGCGAATGGTCCCATGAGACCTGTCTTGATCCCGTTCACTGCATCTTTTGATTTGACACCATCTTTTTCTTCCAAAGCAAGGTCAAAACCAGTGATAATGGTGTGGAAGAATGGTGAAGTGTTGAAGAATTGCGTATGCAATTTCATCATTTCTTTCAATTCTGGAGTGCCATCACCGTACATTTTACGCAACTGAGGTAAAAGCATATAAAGGTAACCAGAAGCCTGCATCCGTTCGTAGTTCCAACCCAATTGGAAGGTGAAGAGGCTACGTTTGTTGATTTGTTTAAAATCTTCTTTTGTTAGTTTGTAATTAGAATTCGTCATCTTCAATTTCCCCGCTTTCTGATTCAGTTACTGGAGCAGCTACGACTGTACGTTGACTGTTTTTGAAGTGTTGTACTGCAAGGAAGATACCGATGATGGCAACCCCAATCATAGATACACTCTTGAAGTTGTTAACAAAAGTAATAGCTTGTTCTTTTGGAAGTTTAGCGAACACTTCAGAACCAACAATGCTAGACACTGCAGCACCAAGGCTTTGAACATTGCTATAAAGCACTGTCAACATTGCTGTTAAGCCAAATCCAAGTGCTAAGTAGTGAAGGTTACGACGAACAGGAAGGTAACGAAGCAAGATCGCAAATCCAAGACCTGGAAGCATTTGACCTGCAAGTTTCAGACCGTTTGCCAACCATTGTACATTAGCAAGACCTGTAACAACAGTTTCTACGAAAGCTCCACCAAAAGCAAGAGCAAAGAAGACCGGAAGGGCACGAGAAAGAGCCCAAGGAATCGCTCCAAGAAGGTAGTTGCGTTCGATACCTTTGTAGTCAAAGCGGTCGATTGCAGCATCTACACGGTGAGCGAAGTAAGTTGTAGTCATACGACCAAGAATATCAAAGTAGGTCAACAAAGTTGCTACCGGCACAGCGATTGTAGCAATAGCAATCTCTGGATCAATCCCTTTTGCTACTGAGAAGGCAGTCGCAAGAACGGCACCAGATGTTGCGTCAATACGAGAAGCTCCACCGAAAGTACCTACACCGAGCACTGTCAATTGAAGAGAAGCTCCGATAAAGAGACCTGTCTTTAAATCCCCCATGACAAGTCCTGTAATGAAACCAGCAAAGACTGGTGATCCTGCTGATGAAACAATCGTCAACTCATCACAGATTTGATAAGCTGAGTACAAAGTAAGTAGTAAAATTTGCCACCATTGTATCATGACAATTTCCTCCTAAAAATTTTCTTTTACTTTAATAACTTCATAAAGTCTTCTGCAGTGTCGTTTGGCACCATCTGAGACGTAATCTTTACACCTTTTTCGTGGATCTTGTTGAAGTCTTCCACATCCGCGTCCACCACATTGATCGAGCGGGTAATCGCACGTGTCTCATCAGATTGAGACATATTGCCGACATTCAGCGTTTCAAGCTGAACGCCTGCTTCGATCAAACGAAGGAAACGATCAGGTTTGCGAGCTACGATAAAGAGTCGTTGACTATCATATTTTCCAGCCAAGATATTTTCCGCAGCCTTTGCGACTGGCAAGATACTGAGCTTAACACCAGGTGGTGTCGCTAGTTTCAAGCCACTTTTTTCGATATCATTTTGAGCGACTTCATCATCGATCACCATGATACGTGAAACATTTAGTTTGGTAGTCCAAAGATTGGCTACCTGCCCGTGGATCAAACGTCCATCGATACGGCATCCTACAATAGTCATAAATTTTCCCCCTTTACTTCTTTGAATGTAGGTTGTTGAACAAGTTCAAGTGTCTCTTGGTAACGCCCTTCTGTCTCAAAGACGATCAGGCTATTGGCTCCTTCTTTGAGGAAACCATGAGGCACGTAAAGTGAAGTGGTCGGTCCGACCTCCCAGAAGCGGCCAAGGTTGTGGCCGTTGACAAAGACGACCCCTTTCCCAAATCCTGTCATATCCAGATAAGTGTCAAGGGTGTGATCCAGCTGAAAATCATATCGGTAAAAGGCTGGAGCACCTGCCTGCCATTCCTTTGAAAAATCGAGCTGACTGAGATCTTGTAAATCCAGTGGGTACTGCTTCCAATGAAGGTGGAAATGCAAATCCACACAGACACCTGTGCGAATGCCCTTGTGCTGGCTATCAGCTAAGAGCTTGTGCCCGTAGTTGACACGTCCCATATTCTCAAGCAAGATTTTTAAATTCGTAACCGCTTTCTTTTTTCCTTTGATAAAAAGATCTTCACCGATCTCTGTTTGGTATTGTGTTGCTACATGTTGATCATCCAGGTAAATCTGTACCCGATCCCGACCATCAATGATGCGCAATTTTTCTTCTTCCGCATCCAACTCAAGGTCTGTCTCATATAGGAGATAACCTGTGGTTTGCCCCAACCCTTCCATCTTTTCCGGATAGAGACTGGTTTTGACCTGAGCCAGATTGTCCAGATTCCCAAAAAGACTAGTCTTGGCTACCAATTGCAAGGTTTGCTCTGGCAAACACTCTTTGATGAGCGGTTCCTGCTGTGGGTATTCCGGATAATAGGTCGCCATCATTTTTTGAATAGCATAATACTTCTCTGTCGGATTGCCCTGCTCATTGAGCAAAGCCCCATAGTCATAGGATGTCACCTGTGGCAAATCGAGCGTTCCCCGAGCTGAGCAACCATTCATGAAGCCGAAATTGGTTCCGCCATGAAACATATAGAGATTGATGGAGCCGAGCTCCAAGACCTCATGGACAGCTTCTGCCAACTCCTCTGGGTCCCTTTGAATCACGGGTTCCTTCCAGCGGGTAAACCAGCCATCCCAGAATTCCATACACATCAAGGGCCATTTCTTGCCGTATTCGTCAAAGAATTCTTTCATCTGACCAAAGTTATAGGCTGCTTTGGAACCGAAGTTTCCTGTCACGAAGAGGTCTTCTTCGATCAAGGTTCCTGCTCTTAGCGTTGCTCGCCATGGACCATCTGATGTAAAGAGAGGACAGGTCACGCCTTTTCCCTTCATCAAATCCCGAATGGCACGAAGATAATCCTTATCTTCTCCATAAGAGCCGTACTCATTTTCCACCTGCATCATAAGGATTGGACCACCCCGATCCACTTGGTAGGGTGTCAACAACCCAAGCAAGCGATCATAATAACGATCCACCGCTTCGATAAAGGCTGGGTCTGATGAGCGGATTCGCAGGTCTTCTTCTAAGAGCCAGGCTGGCAATCCACCAAATTCCCACTCTGCACAGATAAAGGGCGACGGCCTTACAATCATGTAAAGTCCTAGGGACTGGGCTGTTTGAATGAAACGCTCTAGATCCAATCGGCCACTAAAGTCAAACTGCCCTTTGCGGGGTTCATGCGCATTCCAAGGAACATAGGTCTCAACCGTGTTGAACCCCAATGCCTTTAGATTATACAAGGAATGATACCAGTCTGCTGGGTCAATTCGGAAATAATGGATCGCTCCGGATAAAATCTTGAAGGGTTGATCTTTTAAATAGAAAGCATCGCGAATCTCAAAAACTCCCATAAACGCCCCCCTTTCTTATATGTAACCCTTTTCATTTATTAATATAATAAATTATTTAAAAAATGTCAACACTTTTATAAAAAATATGTTAAAATAGGGTTAAATAAGAGAAATCTAAAGAGAGGTAGCACTATGGCAATTCCAAAGTACCAACACATCAAAGATGAATTGAAGCAGCAAATTATCTCCGGAAAATTTGAAAATGGAGATAAATTTTATACTGAAGCTGAACTCATTAAAATTTATGATGTCAGCTCTATCACCGTTGTCCGTGCTTTGAACGACCTCGCTGCTGATGGCTACATTGTCCGTCAGCAAGGAAAAGGAACCTTTGTTTCTCGTGCTCGAAAACACAAACTGGTTGAATTTTCAGATGTTGAGACCTTCCCAATCCAAAAGGCCAAAGTCAAAGTTCTCTCTATTAAACGTGGAAATACCTTAAGCATCCTAGACAAACTAGGCCTCAACCCAACGCAATTCTACTATAAGATCGAACGGACTCGCCAGACAGGGGATGATACTTATATCTTCCACCAAACCTATATTCCTGAACAATATATCAATCCAAACTATCCAAATTTGGAATACTACAGCTCTATCTATGATCGCTTCAAAGAAGACTACCACATTCATATGAATGACGAGCACTTCGAAGAAGTCAACGAAATCGTCTTTCCTACACCAAGCAAGGTTGCTAAAGTATTGAAGATCGATGAAAATTTCCCAACAGTCAAACAAGTGAAGACGACCAAGCTAGAAGCGACTGGCCAAATCCTTGAATACACGGAAACCTATAAACGCGGTGACTACTACAAGATCAAGTTCATCTCCTGTGACCGCGATCACTAAGAACCAAAAAGACTGAGACATCTCGGTCTTTTTTATAGCTCCAGTATAGCATGTTGAAAACGATTTCTAAAGACCACTTTAAAAATATATATAATTAGTGATAGTTTAGCTATAAAAAGTTTAAAAAGAGAGTGGGACAGAAATCGGTAATTCGTTAGAATTCGATTTCGTCGTCCAACCTCCGCACAGTTGAGTAGGGCTGTAAAAGCTGATGAAATCAGCGTAGTAGAGCCCGCTCAACCACTGCGTCTTGCTCGACAATCCAAAAATAATTGAGAGGCTAGGACTTTTGTCCCAGCCTCTTTCGTCTATTTTTCAAATTCCCTTTTTCGTTGCGATTAGTCACCCAAACCGATGCGTTCGAAGATTTCATCCACCCGTTTGGTGTAGTAAGTTGGGTTGAAGATTTCGTCGATCTCTTCTTGAGTGAGGCGTGAAGTCACTTCTGGATCTGCTTCGAGAAGTGGTTTGAAGTCGACTTGGTTATCCCATGATTGGGCAGTCTTCGGTTGAACAAGGTCGTAAGCTTGCTCACGTGTCATGCCTTTTTCAATCAAAGTCAACATGGCACGTTGGCTGAAGATCAAACCAAATGTAGAGTTCATGTTGCGGATCATGTTTTCTGGGAAGACAGTCAAGTTCTTAACGATGTTTCCGAAACGGTTGAGCATGTAGTCAATCAAGATGGTTGTGTCTGGTGCGATGATCCGCTCAGCTGATGAGTGAGAGATATCACGCTCATGCCAGAGTGACACATTTTCATAAGCTGTGACCATGTGGCCACGGATCACACGCGCAAGACCTGTCATGTTTTCAGAACCGATCGGGTTGCGCTTGTGAGGCATTGCTGAAGATCCTTTTTGACCTTTGGCAAAGAATTCTTCCACTTCACGTTGTTCAGATTTTTGAAGACCACGGATTTCAGTCGCCATCCGCTCGATAGAAGTTGCGATGCTAGCAAGAACTGCAAAGTACTCAGCGTGAAGGTCACGAGGAAGGACCTGTGTAGAGATTTCTTGAGCACGGATACCCAATTTGTCGCAGACGTATTTTTCAACGAATGGTGGAATGTTGGCAAAGTTACCAACCGCACCAGAAATCTTACCAGCTTCCACACCAGCAGCCGCATGCTCGAAACGCTCGATGTTGCGCTTCATTTCGCTGTACCAAGTCGCCAATTTCAGACCAAAAGTTGTAGGCTCAGCGTGCACACCGTGGGTACGACCCATCATGATAGTGAACTTGTGTTCTTTCGCTTTGTCAGCGATGATGTTGAGGAAGTTTTCAAGATCCTTGCGGATGATGTCGTTGGCTTGTTTGTAGAGGTAACCATAGGCCGTATCGACCACGTCAGTAGATGTCAACCCATAGTGAACCCACTTACGTTCTTCACCAAGCGTTTCAGAAACCGCACGTGTGAAGGCAACCACATCGTGACGAGTCTGTTGCTCGATTTCAAGAATACGGTCGATGTCAAAGTCTGCTTTTTCACGAATCAAAGCCACATCTTCCTTAGGGATTTCTCCCAATTCAGCCCATGCCTCGTCAGCCAAGATTTCCACCTCAAGCCAAGCACGGTATTTATTTTCTTCAGTCCAAATGTTCGCCATTTCTGGGCGAGAGTATCGTTCGATCATGTTTTTATTTTCCTTTCTTTTGATGTTTCACATCAGTTAGCAACCAATAGTCATTTTATTCAAATTCTTCTTTCCCGATCCACACTGACGGATAGTGATCGAGTGTATTCAAATCCGTATCTAGAGGCAGATCATAGATGGCTAAATAGTTTTCAGGGTATTGAGAAGTCAGCTCTTCATACTTAGCTTTCACTTTTTCGTGATCGCTACTAGCATATAAGACTTCGACGACTGCTCCAGTTTTCTCTTTTTCAACAAAAGCATTGACAATGAGTTGAATCATAAAACCTCCTAAAGCGAAATGCCCTTCATATTTGCTTCCAGAATAGGCATCTTGACACCTAACTCTTGACCAGTATGATAAACACTTTGACAACAATAGAAGATGTCCTGTTTATCATTGTGCAAAGTCATAATTTTTCGAGTCAGCTCATTTTTCGCAAACATGACTTTCATGGCTTTGCCTGCTATCCAAGCCGGAATTTTGTAGGGTAAGAGTTCTGCCTTATAAAGCTTCAAATTCACGCCACGCGCTTCTACGACTTTCAAGGCTTCTCGAATGGCCTTGATAGCCAATGACAATTCCGAAGAACTATTCATCAAGTTCAAAGCCAGTTCTTCTGGGTTTTCCAGATTTCCCGAACGCGCAGCCGTCGAAGTGACACCCGCATTAATCGCCATGTGAATCCAAATCCACTCAACCATATCATGAGGCACTTCCCACTTCAAATCTGCAGAAGTCAGCAAAGTTGTCAGATCAGCATAGTTAGAAATGTGTGCTTTGTGTTCACCTTCTAACATTAAATGGTCAAACAAGACACCATCCAAATGATCCTCTTGCATGTGACCGCCCGCTGTCGGAAAGGCCAGAATATAGTCGTAATCTCCTGCCCACTCTTGGACCTCTTTTCGAGTATCCCAGAAATTACAGAAGAAAACAAGAGTGCCTTTGATATGATTTTTTCGTAAGGTTTCCACAGCTTCTTTGACAAACCCATGACGCACACTGAGAAAAATAAAATCATATTCCGAATCAGCTTCCGCCACATGAACCTCATAGGTGTCGTGTTTGTTTTCACCTTTGGAATGATAGCGACCATCTAGTAGATCAACCGACAACTCCTTCGGAGCAGTGCTTTTCTTACTATCTCTCAGTACGTGTTCCACTTGATGGCCTGCTTTTTGAAAGGCATAGGCATAAGTGGTCCCGATGACTCCAAGTCCTAAAATCGCTATTTTCACTTAAAAATCAATCCCTTTCCCAAACTCTTCAACCTCGTCTGGCACATCACTAAACAAAGTCACATGTCCCATCTTGCGATTGTGCTTTGCTTCTAGTTTACCATACATGTGGAGGTGGGCGCTTGGATTTTCTGTCACATATGTTTCAGCAGCTTCGACGTGTTGGCCGAGAACATTGAGCATGACAGCAGGGGCATGAAGGTGGATTGCTGGAAGCGGTGCTCCTAGAACACCCAAAATATGGGTGTCAAACTGAGAGAAATCGCAGGCTTCGATTGAGTAGTGTCCTGAATTGTGTGGGCGAGGCGCAATTTCGTTGACAATGATGTCATCAGCTGTCGCAAACATTTCCACGCAAAGAGTTCCAGAAAGGTTCAGTTGTTCTGCGATTCGCACTGCCATGGCTTTGGCTTTTTCAGCTAGACTTTCTGAAATGCGAGCAGGCACAATGGTTTTTGAAAGAATGTTGTTGCGGTGGATATTTTCCTGAACTGGGAAAACTGTCACGTCCTTGCCATTACCAGACACAATGACTGAAATTTCAAGATCAAAGTTGACAAATTCTTCCAAGACACAGTCTGCCGAGTCAGCTAGCGCATAGGCTTCTTCCAAATCTTCTTCTGAACGAATGACCTTCTGACCATGGCCATCGTAACCACCGGTCGCCGTCTTGAGAACATAGTTTTTCGAGAGGTCGATATCTGACAAGTCTTTGCTTGAGGTCACGACCTTGTAAGGAGCCACAGTGACTTGTGCCTTCTTGGAAAGAAAGTCCTTCTCAAAAATGCGGTTTTGGGAAATGCGAAGCAGGTCGGTCCCTTGTGGGAGTTGTCCATCTTTGATAACGGCATCCAAACCATCAGCATCCACATTTTCAAATTCATAAGTGAGAACATCACAGCGATCTGCCAACTGACGAAGGGCATCCACGTCGTCGTAAGGAGCCACGATGATTTCCGCCACACGGGAGGCCGGGCAATCAGCTGCTGGATCCAAGGCGATAACCTTGTGCCCCATGTAGATAGCTGATATCGCCATCATCTGACCGAGCTGGCCACCACCGATGATGCCAATGGTTTTAGTTGAGCTCATTTGTAGACTCCTCTGCGATTTTTCCTTGTTCTTCTGCGAAATCTGCTAACGCTGTCGCAATAGCCTGATCCTCTACTGAAAGGAGACGGAGGGCAAAGAGGGCCGCGTTGGTCGCACCAGCTTCACCGATTGCCATGGTTGCGACAGGTACCCCACCTGGCATCTGAACGATGGAATAGAGCGAATCTACACCGCTAAGAGCACGTGATTTGACGGGTACGCCGATAACTGGAAGAGTTGTTTTAGCAGCAACCATCCCTGGCAAGTGAGCTGCGCCACCTGCACCCGCGATGATGACCTTGATGCCACGGCTACGTGCTTCTTCGGCATGTTTGAACATGAGGTCGGGCGTCCGATGGGCGGAAACAACTTTCTTTTCGTAAGCGACACCGAAGTTGTCGAGGACTTCAGCTGCTTTTTGCATGGTTGCCCAGTCGGATTTTGAGCCCATGATAATGGAAATTACTGGTTTAGTCATAATTTTTCCTTTTTCTTTTTTTGATAATTGTCTTAGGTGGTGGGGACGGAAGCAAACCTTCGGTTTCATTCCTAAACTTTGAGCCTAAGGTCTCAAAGTTTCCCCCGACCAGAACAGATGCTGTTCTGGTCTTTTCACCACGGTGACCATTATCGGGTTTAGCGACTTCATCGCTTTTAAAATTTATTTATTCGCCTTACTACCAATGTCATTTCGATAGAACAGGCCTTCTGTGTTTTGTTTGTTGAGTTCGTTGTAAATAATATTTTGGCCGTCTTTGACGGTGTCTGCTGTTGTGACGAGCATGTAGACACGTCCGCCGTTTGAGAGGAGGTCTTGGCCATTTTCAGCAAATTTAGCTCCAGCATAGTAAGTGATGATGTCGCCTTCTGTCTTGGTAGGAAGCTTGACACCTTTCTCATAAGCGAGCGGGTAGCCGTTTGATGCGACAACCACGCCCAGTGTCACACCCTTGTCCGTCCAAGTGATGGCTGGCTCTTTGCCATCCAAAATATCAGTAATATTTTGCGCAAAGTCAGATGTCAAACGAGGCAAGATGATTTGCGTTTCAGGATCACCAAAACGTGAGTTAAACTCGATGACTTTAGGGCCGTCAGCTGTCAAGATAAGTCCCGCGTAAAGGATACCAAGGTACGGACGGCCTTCTTTAATCATACCTTCAAGAACCGGCTTGACAATGGTGTCAACCGCTGTGTCAACCACGCTCTGTGGCAAGTGAGGAACCGGAGCATAGGCACCCATTCCGCCAGTGTTAGGGCCCTTGTCACCATCGTAGGCACGTTTGTGGTCCTGAGCCGTTGGCATGATATAGAACTTGTCCCCATTGACAAAGGCAAAGAGAGAGAACTCTTCCCCGTCAAGGAATTCCTCGATGACCACACGCGCACCTGAGTCACCGAATTTATTGTCCAAAAGCATATCGTGAGCAGCTTCGACGGCTTGCTCCACTGTCTCCGCAATGACGACACCTTTCCCAAGGGCCAAACCGTCTGCCTTGACCACTATTGGAGCGCCTTTTTCTTCGATGTAGGCCTTGGCTTCCTCGAAATCTGAAAAGGTGCCATAAGCTGCTGTCGGAACGTCGTATTTGACCATGATTTCCTTAGCGAAATCCTTAGACCACTCCAGCTCAGCCGCAGCCTTGGTCGGACCAAAAGCCTTTAGACCAGCTACATTGAAATCATTCACGATTCCAGCTGCAAGGGCATCATCTGGACCAATAAAGGTCCAAGCAATATCGTTGACTTTTGCGAAATCAATCAGCTTAGAATGTTCGGAAATTCCAATATTGATCAAATCCAGACCATCTAATCGCATCCCGTCATTACCAGGAGCCACAAAAACCTGCTCAACGTTTGTAGACTCCAACAATTTCTTGGCAATCGCATGCTCACGACCGCCAGATCCAACAACCAAAAGTTTCATCTTGAACCTCTTTTGCGAATTATTTTATTAAATTATATCATAATCGTTCGTTTTATTCTAATGATTTCAGCAAAAGTCTCCTATTTTCAGTAGAATCCAAACATTTTTTGCTATTTTCTCCTATTTCTCATTTTTTTCCGAATAGTATAGGTGAGACCTACTAATTGACGAAAAGGAGTATTATGCAAACGATCAAAAAATTTCTCGTACTGACTTGTGCGACATGGGGGATGCAAGCCTCTATTGCTCATGCAGATCAAGCGACCAATGCTATCTATGCCGAAAAAGGGCAGCTGGTAATTCATCTTGGAAACGTCCCAGATAGGTACCAAAAGATTCAAGTTCCCGTCTGGTCTGACCAAAATGGCCAAGATGACCTGATTTGGTATCCTGTGGAACGCAGTGACAAAGGATTTAACCTACAAGTGCCATTGACCAACCATTCTGATCAAGCTGGACTTTATCATGTCCATGTCTATGGGGTGGAGGCAAATGAGCAACTAACCGGCCTCTACCCTCTCACGACCAGCGTCCAGCAAAAAGACCTGGCTTCCTCCCAGCCCAAGATCACGATCACACCCATCTCCTCACAAGAATTCGAGATAGACCTGAAGTTATTCGAGGATGTAGAGGAGATTGTTTTCCCGATCTGGTCTGAAGAAAATGGGCAGGATGATCTGGTCTGGTATCCAGCAAAGAAGGTCGCACCCGGACACTTCCAACTGCGCTTTCAAGCTCAAAAACACAAGGGAAGCGGGCTATTTCACCTACACGTCTATCAGAAAAGTCAGGGACAATTAAAAGGGCTATTCCCCACTACCTTTCAAGTAGAAAAGGCAAAACCAAAGCTCACGCCACTCGCGACACACCCGGGAAACACCTATCCGATCGGTGAATGTACCTGGGGAGCCAAAGAATTAGCCCCTTGGGCCCACAACTGGTGGGGAAACGGTGGCATGTGGGCAGTTAGTGCACGCGCTGCGGGATTCCGGACTGGAAACAGCCCAGAGGTCGGTGCCATCGCCTGTTGGGACAATGGAGGATATGGCCACGTCGCTCTTGTAACAGATGTCGAACACGACCAAAAAATTCAGATCCAAGAGGCCAATTACAACGGCCATCGCTATATCGACAACTTCCGCGGTTGGTTCGACCCGACCAATCCCGTCTGGGGAACAGTCACCTATATCTATCCCGATTAAGGTCTTCATGACCAGCAGAAAAGGCACCCATCCATTGATGCGTGCCGTTTTTGATTAATGACGGAAGTGACGAACCCCTGTAAAGATCATGGTCAAGCCGTATTTATTCGCAGCTTCGATTGACTCTTGGCTGCTCATTAACCAGTTATATCAGAAAGGT
Source organism: Streptococcus parasanguinis (assembly GCF_009717775.1). Lineage (GTDB taxonomy): Bacteria > Bacillota > Bacilli > Lactobacillales > Streptococcaceae > Streptococcus > Streptococcus parasanguinis_AG. The sequence goes on from NZ_WMZF01000003.1 coordinate 110,160, forward strand.
TAAAAAGTAGCTCTCATTTAATCGTTTTTCATTTCGCGTATTTTTCTAGATGTGTTTGAATTTTTGGCATGATGAGATGCATGATTTTAAGATTTGTAAAAGCTATTACCATGGCCAATAAAAGATAGACAACGACTGATAACAAAGAACTGTCAGAAGGCCAATAGTGGGAAACAATCATTAGAACCATTGGCAATTCTAGGGTTCCCGTGACGACTCCAGGAACATAGCCCCTAAATTGCAGGCACATGATATAATGGATTATAAAATGAGCTGTATAAGCTATTACAAAAGATAAATAGAGTAAACTGTTGTGAGTTATTTGGCAGAATCCAGAAATAAACACCAGGATGATAAATTCTTCGAACACACCTACTGTAAAAGCGGAACCTTGCGTAACGGAACCAAAGAACGGCTTCTTAAAAGTTTCTAACTTTTGATGATGTCGTGTTTTCCACAAGGGCATAAAAATTATTTCTTCAAAATCATGTAAAATAAATAAAATAGGCAGCATCCAAACATTAAAAAGAATGTTCATATCTTTACCTCCTTAATAACAACTAACAATTGTACAATGTTAAGAATAAATGATAATCATATATCACGCGCAACACTTTTAGTATAAAGATAAAGTGTTACAAAAACAAGGGGTTAAGAGAAATTGGCACAGTTTGACCAAAAGTGTGACAGGAAAGGAAAAATACCATGGAATATCAAACGCGACAATGGCTGGAGGAAGCCTTGTTCGATTTATTAGCAACTAAGAAGTCTCTCCAAAATATCAGCATTGCTGAACTCAGCGAGCATGCTCAGATTGCCAGACGAACATTTTATCGTTATTACCATTCAAAAGAGGAAGTTCTTACGAACTATTTAGACCGCTTAATCCAATACTATATTATCGAACTTCAAACAGCAAAACTGACTAATTTTGAAGATTTAGTGAACCTTTTCTTTCAGTATTGGAGCCAGTACACTGAGCCATTAAAAATTTTGCAAGACGCAAACTTACTCGTGCTTATCTTGCAAAGGTCTTACGATAAGCTTCCTGCTACTTATACCACTGTCATGGCACCTTGGCACATCACAAATAGTGATCAAAGACAAATCAACTATGATATTAGATTCATTACCGGCGGTCTCTACAATATTTTTGATGAATGGTTAAAAGGAGATTATAAAGCCATGCCTATTAACGAGCTAGTCACAACAACCTTAAACACCATAAAACGTATAAAAAATAGCTAAGTGAGAAACTGAGTTTTTCGAGATTAGTCATGAACAGCTCTAACAAATCATTTTAATAATTTCTAACACTAAAATGCTTATTGTTTTAGACATACAAAAAGAGAAGACAACTTACGTCTTCTCTTTTTGTTAGCGATAAATCAGTCATCATAATTGATAATGAGCTAATTTTTAAATACCCATTAATGTCTAAAATGTCTTACCCCTGTAAATATCATGGTCAAGCCATATTTATCAGCCGCTTCGATTGACTCTTGGTCACGGACGGAGCCACCCGGTTGGATGATGGCCTTGATACCTGCTTTAGCAATTTCTTCCACGTTATCCGCAAATGGGAAGAAGGCATCTGAAGCAAGAACAGCGCCGTCAAGACGGTCTTTAGCTTGGTCAATGGCGATACGGACGGAAGCCACACGGTTAGTTTGACCTGGGCCAACACCAAGTGTCATGTGGTCATTAGTCACGATGATCCCATTTGATTTGACGTACTTGATAGCTTTCCAAGCAAACTCAAGAGCTGTCGCTTCTGTTTCAGTTGGTTGGCGTTTCGTCACCACTTGCCAGTCAGCTGGGCTTTCTTTGACGACGTCTTGGTTTTGAACGAGGAGACCACCAACAACACCAGTGTATTCTGCTTCCACTTCGCTAGCATCTTGAGCATCAAAAGGCAATTCAAGAATCCGCAAGTTTTTCTTCTTAGTTGTCAAGATTTCAAGCGCTTCGTCTGTATAGCTTGGTGCAATGATGATTTCAAGGAAAACACCATGCATTTTTTGAGCTGTCGCAGCGTCCACCTCACGGTTGAGAACGACGATCCCACCAAAGATGGATACTGGGTCAGACTCATAAGCGTAGTCCCAAGCAGTTTCGATGTCGTCAGCTTGACCAATCCCACATGGGTTCATGTGTTTAAGAGCCACAACGGTTGGACGGTCTTTGAAATCACGGATGATACGGATAGCGGCATCCGCGTCACGGATATTGTTGAAGGACAATTCTTTCCCGTTGAGCTGTTTCGCTGAAGCGATGGAATAATCCGTTGGCAAAGCTTTTTGGTAGAAGTCTGCATCTTGTTGAGGATTTTCACCGTAACGCATTGGTTGCTTAAGGTCATACGTCAAAGTGAGTTTTTCAGGTTTACTTTCACCCACTTGAGCTGTGAAGTACTCTGCAATCAAAGCGTCGTATGAAGCTGTGTGGCGGAAAACCTTAGCTGCCAAGCGTTGGCGAGTTTCGTAACTTGTTTCGCCTTTGGCTGCCAATTCGTCAAGCACAACAGCATAGTCAGCAGGGTCTACCACAACTGTTACGCTAGCGTGGTTTTTTGCTGCTGAACGAAGCATAGATGGCCCACCGATATCGATGTTTTCCACCGCGTCAGCGTAAGTCACGTCTGATTTGAGGATGGTTTCCTTGAATGGGTAAAGATTGACCACAACAAGGTCGATCAGTTCGATCTGATTATCCTTAGCAGCCTCTAGGTGGCTATCGAGGTCACGACGAGCGAGGAGACCCCCATGGATATTTGGGTGGAGGGTCTTCACACGACCGTCCATCATTTCTGGAAAACCAGTCACATCATCGATAGCAATGGTATCCACCCCAGCATTGTCAAGGGCAACCTTGGTCCCACCTGTCGAGATGATATCCCAACCAAGTTTTTTTAGTTCTTGGGCAAATTCAACAATGCCCGCTTTATCTGAGACTGAAATAAGTGCTCGTTTTGTCATTTTTCTTTCTTTTCCTTTTTTAAAAAAGTTCTTCATCTGCTACAGTCGAAAATGTTCTTTCCGATCAATGGCTTCCTTATTTTCGTGCAACGCCCAAACGTTCCAACACTTCTGGATAGAGCTTGTACTCTGTTTCATGGATGCGAGTCTCGAAAGCGTCAAGGGTATCCCCTTCAAGACGTGGCACACGGACTTGTTTGATAACCTTACCAGTGTCCACACCAGAATCCACCCAGTGAATGGTCACGCCGCTCTCAGCAGCACCTGCTTTCCAAGCATCTTCAATACCATGAGCCCCTGGAAATTCTGGAAGATAAGCCGGGTGAATATTGATGATACGGCCTTCATAAGCTGCTAGCAAGGTTGGGCCAACGATTTTCATATAGCCCGCCAAACAAACCAAGTCAATCTGGTGCTCTTCCAAGAGGTGAACAATAGCTTCTTCATAAGCTACTTTATTATCAAATTCCTTGAGTTCAAAGGCATGGCTCACCACACCAAGGTTTTTGGCACGTTCTAAGACATAGGCATCACGGTGATCGGAAAAGACAAATTCTACCGGAAATTGTTCCGCAATCACCTGAAAGTTTGAGCCGTTGCCAGAGGCAAAAACAGCAATCCTTTTAGTCATTATTTAATCACCACACTTGCGCTATCTTTCTTCACAATACGACCGATTTCATAAACAGGTTCGTCAAGAAGTTCTTTGACACGCTCCACATGTTCTGGTTTTACCGCAAGCATGAGACCAATCCCCATGTTGAAGATTTCAAACATTTCTTCATGTTTGATTTCTCCATATTTTTCAAGGGCTTTGAAAATTGGAAGAACTGGCACTTTGCTTTCATCAATTTCAGCAGCCAAGTCATCCGCGAACATACGAGGCACATTTTCGATGAAACCACCACCTGTGATGTGGGCAATTCCATTCACCAATCCTTCTTTGATGAGTGGCAAAGCCGCTTTGACGTAGATACAAGTTGGCTCCAAAAGAACGTCTTTAAGTTTTTTGCCTTCCAATTCTGGGAGAACTTCTTCACCTGTGTAATCCGCAAAGACACGACGAACAAGTGAATAACCATTTGAGTGGATACCGCTTGAAGCAAGTCCAAGAATCACATCCCCTACTGCCACTTTTGAACCGTCAATGATTTGAGATTTTTCTGCAACACCGACTGCAAAACCAGCCAAGTCATAGTCGTCTTCACCATACATACCAGGCATTTCAGCCGTTTCACCACCAATGAGGGCTGCACCAGCTTGTACACAACCTTCTGCCACACCTGCAACAACTTGTTCTAGTTTGGCTGGTTCATTTTTACCAGTTGCGATATAGTCTAGGAAGTAAAGGGGCTCAGCACCTGCAGCGATGATATCGTTAACACACATAGCAACACAGTCTTGACCGATGGTATCGTGTTTGTCGTACTTAATAGCCAGCATCAGCTTAGTACCAACACCATCTGTACCTGAGATCAAAACAGGCTCTTTGACACCTGTTTTTGAAAGATCAAACATGCCACCGAAACCACCAAGAGCTCCCATGACACCAGCACGTTCCGTACGAGCAACGTGTTTTTTGATCCGTTCAACAACTTCATAACCCGCTTCAACATCCACACCAGATTGAGCGTATGCATTCTTATTTGTCATTTTTTAATCCTTTTCTTTTTTTGAGAAAGAGTGCGACGTATTTTTAGATAAACAATTATTTTATCTAAAAATACTAGTCAGGTCTCTAGCTTTGGTCCCATAGGGCAAAGCGTCTACTGACAAATGCTTTAGCTTTTAGTCAGTAGTGAGACGTGGAACATAAGCATTTTTATTTGTCATTTGTTTCATTCCTTTTCTTTTGCACTGCTCTTAATAGAAAGAAGTATGTTCTTTCAAACTTTCCACATAGCGTTCTTCGTAGTCATACAAAGGCGTTGGATATTTTCCATCAAAGTAAGCCACACAAAGACCGCCATTTGGAGCATCTGTATCAATTCCAATAGAATCAATCAAGCCATCGATTGACAAATACGTCAAGCTATCTGCACCAATGATATCGCGTGTTTCCTCTACTGTGTGATTGGCAGCAATCAATTCCTTACGTGTTTGAATATCGATCCCGTAGAAACATGGATAAGCAAGGGCTGGGCTACCGATTGCTACGTGGACCTCTGTAGCTCCTGCTTCTTTCAATAACTTCACAATTCGACGTGATGTTGTCCCACGTACGATAGAATCATCGATCATGACAACCCGTTTGCCTTTCACGACACCGGATACGGCAGAGAGCTTCATCCGAACCCCTTGCTCACGTAATTCTTGTGTCGGTTGAATAAAGGTCCGTTGGGTGTATTGGTTTTTAATCAAGCCCATTTCATTTGGTAGGCCGGATTCTTCCGCAAATCCCATAGCTGCACTAAGTGAAGAGTTAGGTACACCGACCACAATATCTGCTTCATGTTTAAATTCACGTGCCAATTGAGCCCCCATACGTTTACGAGCTGTATGGACATTGACCCCTTGAATATTGGAGTCCGGGCGGGCAAAGTAGATATACTCCATCGAACAAACAGCCAATTGGGTGTCCGTTGTATAGTTATCGTAAGTGATGCCGTTATCATCGATGATCACGACTTCACCTGGATTCACATCGCGGATCCACTCAGCACCAACCACTTCAAAGGCACAGGTTTCAGAGGAAACTACGATAGCGCCATTGGCCATTTTCCCAATCGAAAGAGGACGGAAACCATTTGGATCCAAGGCCGCAATCAGCTTATCTTCCAGCATGAGAAGGTAAGCAAATCCACCTTTCACCGTATTCAAGGCTTCTTTCACCTTACCCATGAAAGAAGGGTTGTGGCTCCGACGAATCAAGTGGGCCAAGATTTCTGAATCAGAAGTTGAGCTAAAGATCGCTCCGTTATTTTCCAACTCCCGTTTAAGGGACTTGGCATTGGTCAAATTCCCGTTATGGGCCAGTCCAAACTGGGTATCATGAAAGCGAAAGAGGAAGGGTTGGATGTTATCCACCGAAGCTTCCCCAGCTGTCGCATAGCGAACATGGCCAATCGCTCCCGTTCCTGTTAACTTATCCAAGTTAGCAGGATTTCGAAATACTTCTGAGAGAAGCCCCGTGTCACGATACCGTTTTAATTGACCCGCATCATTCGAAAGGATCCCTGCCCCTTCTTGACCACGGTGTTGAAGACTGTGTAATCCGAAATAAGTCAGTTTTGCAGCATCTGGGTGTCCCCAGATCCCAAAAATACCACATTCTTCATTAAGAGATTTAACTTCGTATGTCATTTTGTATACCTTTTATTTTCCAGTAAAGTATTTAACCGCTGATGCAAAGAGATGTTGGTCTTTATTTCCTGGAATATTTTGGAAGAGACCATCTTCGAAACGTTCTGAGTGACCCATCTTCCCAATGATTTGACCGTTCTTACTTGTGATACCTTCGATAGCATTTACAGATCCGTTAGGATTATATTTAGAATCCATGCTTGGTTTCCCTTCGAAGTCAACATATTGGGTAAAGATTTGACCATTGTCACGAAGCTCTGCGAATTCCTCAGCTGTCACGACAAATTTCCCTTCACCGTGTGATACTGGAATGGCATGGATGTCACCAACTTCTACTCCGGCAAGCCATGGTGAGTTGGTGTTGGCAATCCGTGTTTCAACCATCTTAGCCACGTGTTGGTTGGCATCATTGTAGAAGAGGGTTGGACTGGTACTACTTGCATCTTCAAAGTTACCGTATGGAAGAAGACCTGATTTAACAAGGGCTTGGAATCCGTTACAGATACCAATGATCAAACCACCACGTTCAATGAAGTGATCAATGGCTGCACGCACTTTTTCATTGAGCAAGATGTTCACGATAAATTTAGCTGATCCATCTGGTTCATCCGCTGCTGAGAAGCCACCTGCAAAGAAGATAATATTAGCTTTTCCGATGTTGTCAACCATGGTGTCAACAGACTTGACAATCGCTTCTTCATTCAGTGTGACAAATGGTACCAAGTTGACTTTTGCACCTTCTTTTTCAAAGGCCTTAGCGGAGTCATATTCTGAGTTGGTACCTGGGAATACCGGGATGTAAACCACTGGCGTCTCAACTGTTTCTTTAGCTTTAATCACAGCATTTGTTGTTACAGCCGGTACTTCTTCCAACTCAGTTGCTTGTGCAAATTCCGTTGGGTAAACCTCTTCCAATTTACCTTGGAAAGCACTGTCAAGTTTGTGTCCATCAAGCGTTACACCATTGACAATAAGTGTAAAGTCAGCCACTGTTCGTCCGATCTTGACAATACCTGCAATCTCTTCAGGAGACGTGAAGACGAATCCGCCCAATTGGGCTGTCAAGCTGGTGTCAAGGTCAGCTAATTCGACGTTAGCACCGATATGGTTCCCAAATGTTGCAAGGGCAAGAGCTTCAACCACACCACCGTATTTGACAGCGGATGCAGATGTGACTTTGTGAGTTGCTTGGATAGCTTCAAATTGAGTAAAGTTAGACTTGATGAGATCGAAGTCGATTTCTTGTGCTAAAGCTTGACCTGGAATATAGTAAATATTTTCACCAGCAGTTTTAAATTCTGGAGAAAGAACTTTACGGCTATCTGCTGTTGTCACCCCAAAAGCAACCAAGGTTGGTGGTACTGTTAATTCTTCAAAGGTACCAGACATAGAGTCCTTCCCACCGATAGATGGCAAACCAAGTTGAATCTGAGCTTCGATAGATCCAAGAAGAGCTGCTACTGGTTGACCAAAACGCTCTGCTTGTTTATCCATCCGCTCGAAGTACTCTTGATAAGAGAAACGAGCCTTAGACCAGTTTGCACCAGCAGCAACCAAACGAGCGGTTGCTTCGATGACCGCATAAGCCGCACCATGATATGGAGACCATTCTGCTACATAAGGGTTGAAGCCTTGCGCCATGACAGAGGCAGTTGTTGTCACGCCATGTTGGACTGGCAATTTCTGTACAGAAGCTTCCGTTGGTGTGATTTGGTAGCGACCACCCAGTGGGTGATTGACTGTTGAACGACCAACTGAGCTATCAAAGATAGTTTGTAACCCTTTTTGACTGGCATGGTTCAGGTCAGCCAAGACTTCAAGCGTATCTGCTTCAAGGGTCTCAGCAGATGTTTGACGTTCTTCTGAAAGCTTGACATCCTTGTCAACGACCTTAGCATCCACAACTACACGTACACCGTTTGTATCAAGGAAACGACGTTCCAAATCAACGATTGTTTCACCATTCCAGTGCATGACAAGATTTGGTTTCTCCGTTACTGTTGCAACGACAACAGCATCAATATTTTCTTTGTTACATTCAGCAACGAAGGCGTCTACATCTTCTGGACGAACCACCACAGCCATCCGTTCTTGAGACTCAGAAATGGCAATTTCTGTACCGTTCAAACCTTGGTATTTCAATGGCACTTTGTCTAGATCAATTTCAAGACCATCTGCCAATTCACCGATAGCCACGCAGACACCACCAGCACCAAAGTCATTTGATTTCTTGATCAAACGGGTCACTTCCCCATTACGGAAAAGACGTTGAATCTTACGTTCTTCGATGGCATTCCCTTTTTGAACTTCAGCACCAGCTGTTTCAACAGATTCAACCGTTTGAACTTTAGATGAACCTGTCGCACCACCGACACCGTCACGTCCAGTCTTACCACCGAGCAAGATAATCACATCACCAGCTTCAGGTTTTTCACGGACAACATTTTCCTTAGGAGCCGCACCGACAACTGCACCTAGCTCCATACGCTTAGCAACGAAACCTGGGTGGAAGTATTCACGAACATAAGTTGTGGCAAGACCAATTTGGTTACCGTATGAAGAATAACCGTGAGCTGCTGTTTTAGAAATCACTTGTTGTGGCAATTTCCCAGCGCGAGTTTCTGAAATTGGAGCTGTAATATCGCCAGCACCTGAGATACGCATGGCTTGGTAAACATATGAACGCCCTGACAATGGGTCACGAATGGCACCACCGATACAAGTAGCCGCTCCACCAAATGGTTCGATTTCCGTTGGATGGTTGTGGGTTTCATTTTTGAACATGAGAAGCCATGGTTCTTTGACACCATTGACATCCACCTCAATTTCAACTGAGCAGGCATTGATTTCATCAGACACTTCCATGTCATCCAAACGACCATTGGCACGCTCGTAACGGCCAAAAATAGTCGCCATATCCATCAAGGTTTGAGGTTTTTCCGTACGTCCCAACTCATCACGCATGGCAATATACTTGTCATAAGTCGCTTGCAATTGTTTTTCAAATTTAGAAGCTGAGAAGTCGATGTTTTTCAACTCCGTCTCAAAAGTTGTGTGACGACAGTGGTCAGACCAGTAAGTATCCAACACCTTTAACTCAGTCTCAGTTGGCACACGACCAATAGACTTGAAGTAATCTTGAATGAAGAGAAGGTCATCCACTTCCATGGCCAATCCTTGCTCTGCTTTATACTTGGCAAAATCTTCTGCCGTATAAGTTTCAAAGAAATCCAAGCTTGGAATGGTCTTGTCAGACTCAGAGAAATCCTGTTTCGCAATACCAACAGTGATATCTTTGAAACGAGAATCCACTAGGTTCAAGAGGTAGTTTTTGACAGCTTCCAACTCATTCGCATCAATATCCTTGTTGACCAAGTAAAGTTGCGCTGTATTCACTGTTACATCATTTGAACTACCAAGCAAAAGCAAAGCTTCTTGTGAAGATGCCGCACGTTGGTCAAATTGACCAGGCAAACTTTCGATCGCAAAGAAAGCATGCTTTTCAAGATCAGCCTGAACCGCAGCTTCATCCAAAACAGTATCGGTCACTTGCTCAGAGAAGATATGTTTTTCCGCACGCGCAAACAAATCCTCTGCCAAATTAAAGACATCATAAACTTGAACAATCCGAAGATCCTTCAACGTTTTCAACTGAAGATTATGTTGCAATTCTTTTACTAAAGAGTCCGATTTCACACGAAAATCAGCTTTTTTCTCAACGAAAATACGTTTATCCATTTTATTTCCTTTATTTCTATTCAAACATGTTATCGAAGACGAAGGTTTTCTATTTCAAAAAGATCACTTCAAACCTTGCAATTTTTCCAATACAACTTCATAAACATCTGTCAAGCTACCAAGATCACGACGGAGTGAAAAGGTCTAGTAGTCCTTGTCAGCCTGAGTCCTTTTACTTGAAAGACGAAGGTTTTCCGTTTCAAAAAGATTACTTCAAGCCTTGTAATTTCTCCAACACAACCTGATATACATCCGTTAGACTGCCCAAATCTCTACGGAAAACATCCTTGTCCATGTGGTGCCCTTCCGCATCCCAAAGGCGGCAGTTATCTGGAGAGAATTCGTCTGCCAAGATAATCTTGCCATCCTTATCAAAACCAAATTCCAATTTGAAGTCAATCAAACGAAGACCAATTTGTGCAAACCAATCTTTCAGCAATTCATTGATACGACGCGTTTCTTCCTTAATATAAGCAATTTGTTCATCATTGGCAATATCCAAAAACTTCACATGCTCGTCATTGATGAATGGATCGTCCAACTCATCGTTTTTATAGTAAAATTCAACGATTGGAGTTTCCAAATCCAAACCTTCTTCAACGCCAAAACGTTTAGAAAAAGAACCCGCAGTAACATTACGAAGAACAACTTCCAAAGGAATGATTTTCACTTTCTTGTTGAGTTGTTCGGTATCAGAGATACGTTCGATAAAGTGCGTCGCTACTCCCGCAGCATTCAATTTTTCAAAAATAAGAGACGAAATCTGATTATTTAGCACACCTTTTCCCTTAATAGTCTCCTTACGAGCCCCATTAAGCATGGTTGCCTGGTCCTTATAGACCGACTTAATCACATTTTCGTCCTCAGTAGTATAGATATCCTTAGCTTTTCCAGTATAAATCAGTTGATTGGTCATGACTTTGTTCGCCTTTCGTATTTTATCACCTTCATTCTATCACATACAAAGTGTATTTTCAATAAAATTCCGTACAATATAAGCAGAATCCGAATAAAAAGGACAGAAAAAAAGATCATCCAGAATAATCTCTGAACGATCCCTTTTTCATTAGTGACCAGCAGTTCGTTTTTCGATATAGTCGACAACATCCCCTACTGTGTTAAATTCATCAATAGCCTTGTCCGGAATCTCAATTTGGTATTCATCCTCAAGATTGATAATAAATTCCATCAATTCAACAGAATCCGCCTGTAAATCCTTACGTAAGTCAGATTCCAAAGATACTTGAAAGTCTGGACCCTTGCGATCTTTGAGAAATTCCTCAATTGTAACTAAAATTTCGTTTTGTTTACTCATACATTACCCTTCCTTCGATAATTCCTTCACTGATTTTCCAACAACATCTGTCTCTAACATGGTCCGAATCTGACGAATCGTGCTATAGACAGCTTTGGCATCACTCGAACCATGCGTTTTAACAACAGGTGCTTGAAGACCAAACAAGACCGCTCCTCCAACATCTGAGAAATCCAAGGTTTGCTTCAATGATTTCAAACGGTCCTTGAGCAGAAAAGCTCCTAATTTCGCCTTCCAGTTTCCTGTGGCAATTGCTTGTTTCAATTGCTTCAAGATCCCAAAAGCCGTTCCTTCCATCGTTTTCAAGACAGCGTTTCCCGTGAAACCATCCGCCACAACGACATCAGCAACGCCATCCATCAAGTCACGCGCTTCCACGTTTCCAACAAAATGAATCGACTCATCCTCAGATAACAATTGGTAGGTTTCCTTGCGCAAAGGATCTCCCTTACTAGCTTCTGTCCCATTGTTCAATAGACCCACGCGCGGTTTTTGAATCCCACGAACATTTTCAGCATAATAGGACCCCATCACAGCATACTGATGCAAGTGCTCCGGTGTATTTTCCGCATTAGCACCCAAATCTAACATGTCATACCCACGACCATCAACCGTCGGAAGTGTCGACATCAAACCTGGACGTTCCACGCCCTTGATGCGGCCAACAATAAAGAAACCTGCTGCCAACAAGGCACCTGTATTCCCCGCAGATAGCATGGCATCGACCTCACCATCCTTCACATCCTTGGCAGCTAAGACCATCGAAGCCTGTTTCTTCCGACGAATGGCCCGCGTTGGCTCATCATCTGAATCGATTTTTTCTTCCGTATGCACAATCGATACACGTTCTGTTGCGGTTAAATAGTCTTTGATTTTTGCCTCATCGCCATACAAGACAATCTCAATATCATCAAAATCACGAATGGCTTGATTCACACCTTCTACCAAGGCTTGAGGTGCATTATCGCCCCCCATTGCATCTACTGCAATTTTTTTCATGTTTCACCTCCAGATGAATCTTTCATAATCGCTCCCCAATCACTCAAGGAATCGATAAACTTTTTAGCTTTTAAATGGATCCCTACATACTCCTCATACAACTGATCAATTGCCTGACGCAGAGCTGCTTTCATCTCTGCTTGTAGAGAAATCGTCTCTAACTCATTGAATCGTACTGCTTGAAACTGATCCAATAAATAGAGAACATTCGGATGCCAGTGAGCGCGTCTCTCATCCTGATCATAATGATCCGGACAAAGGACCCCACTATAGCGAAAAGAGTAATCAAAAGGAAGTCCAACCCGATGACAGAAACAGCATTCATGCAGATTCAAGATAACTCCAAATCGTGATAGAATCTGAATCTCAAAAATATTGGTCAAAACCTCATAATCCAGTCCCTCTTCCATCAAAGACAAGGTCTTTTCCAAAAAAGCAAACAGGGCTGGATCCACCTGATTATCCTGAATACTTGCATCTGCAAGCGCCAGAACATAGGTCGCATAAGAAAGGGCAAAAAGATCTGCATTGATTTTTTTATAAACCTGCACATCTTGAAAATCATCAATATAACTCAACCCATCATCATTGATTTTCAACAACATATCTGCCGTTACCAAAGGTTGCAACATGGGATTCAACCGTGATTTTCCCGCATGTTTCACAAAAAACATCCGCTTCCCTGACTTCTCCGTGAAAATTTTGACCAGCTTGTCATCTTCACGAAACTCCCGATTATACAGGACAATTCCCCGGGTCTCAATTGACTCCAGCATGTTCTTCCATATACTCCTTCAAGCGTTTCATTGCTTCCTTGATAACCTCCATGCTGGCTGCATACGACAAACGCACATAGCCTTCACCATATTGACCAAAAGCAGCACCAGGAATAAAAGCAACTGCTTTTTCACGCGCAAAATCCTGCAAGAAAGCAAAGGAGTCTTGATTATAACCAGCTGGGATTTTAGCAAAAATATAAAAGGCACCATCTGGCTTAATCATCTCAAACCCAAGCGCGGACATCTGTTCGATAATATAATCCCGACGCTTCACATATTCCTTCTTCATCGGTTCCGCATCATCTCGACCTTCCGTCAAAGCTTCGATCGCAGCATACTGGTTCATGGTTCCAGCAGCCGTTACCAAATACTGATGGCTCTTGATGAGTTGGGCCGTCAACGCAGCCGGGGCAAAGATAAAGCCAAGTCGCCAGCCTGTCATGGCATGAGATTTGGACAAGCCATTGATAACAATGGTCTGCTCAGGAATAAAGGAGGCCATAGAGACATGCGCTTCTCCAGTATAAGTCAACTCTGAATAGACTTCATCACAAATCACAAAGACTTCATATTTTTTTAAGACAGCAGCTAATTCTGCCATCTGTTCGCGCGAATAAGTGACACCCGTTGGGTTAGCTGGATAATTGAGAACAACAGCCTTCAATTTTTCACCCTGCTCTAAAATGGCCTTTTCCAACTTTCCAGGAGTCAAGACAAAACGATCTGCTGTCGTATCAATTTCGACAATCTCCGCCCCAACCAAATTCACAATGGGTTCATAACCAGGATAAGCTGGCGCCGGAAGAAGGACTACATCTCCAGGTTCCAAGATTGCTGTCAAGGTTGCAGATAGGGCTTCTGTTGCACCGATCGTCACCAATATCTCATCTTCAGGACGGTAGTGAATACCATATTTATCCGCCACAAACTGACTCGCAGCCTCACGCAAAGCCAACAAACCACTCATCCCAGTGTAATGGCTAAAGTTCGCATCAATGGCAGCCTTTCCTGCTTCTTTTACATGTTCAGGAGTTGTAAAATCTGGTTCCCCCAAAGTCAAACGCAAGACACCAGGAATGGAAGAAATTGATTGATCGAACTGACGAATCAAAGATACTTCAATCCGATTCAGATTTTTATTAAAACGTGTCGTTAAATCCATAGAACACCTCCAAAACACTTATATTCATTATACTATAAATAGGACCCCATCGCAAAAGAACAAGCCAGATCCCCACCTTTTGCTTACCACCAATGGACATTTCAACAATCCTTCCATGCAAAAAAGACTTAGCAATGCTAAGTCTTTCAAGTCATTATTGTTGACCACGTGTTGCCACGTATTTCAATTGATCTGCATGTTTTGCCACAAAATCCTTCATTTCTGAATCAGGAATTTGACGAAGGTAGAGGTTAGAACGAATGGTTTCATCCTCTTCACGACAAGTTGACAATACTAAGTATTTATCAGATGCTTTGATCTTGATATTAGGATTCTTCGTACGAGCTGACTCATAGATATTCTTCAATTGTGTCGTAAAATCATTGTCATCAGTAAAGCTTGTACGGTAGAAAGCGGTGTCCTCTGGGACAATGACCAATCCCATTACTTCATAATAATATTTCCGCTCTGGTGTCTCAATCACAACATACGGATGTTGGTCCAAATACTCTTGTTTGTCATAGTAGTTGACATCATTAAACATGCGATGATCGCCGACCTTACTACCACGAGCATGACCAAACAACCAAGTCAAACGATCACTGAAGTCTTTCTTGTTGTCCATATCCATGAAGACTGTCCCCATGTATGGTTCATTTCCACCATCAAACGTCTTATTCAAATAAGTTTCATTGTCAGTGGTTTGTACAACAGGTTCATCCAACTCAGTACCCGGTGCATAGACATAAGCAATTGCCTCAGGGTTAACAGCTGTTAACTGAGCAAAACGATTTTTCAAGTAATCTTTTTCTTCTTGGCTTGGTTCATATTTAGTTTCTTGCTTGGTTGAGCTTGTTCCAGTTGTTTTTTTAGCCGTGCCAGATGACTTAGTTCCTCCAAATGGATTAAAGAAAATAAATCCAGCAACAAGAACAACAACTGCAACAAGAGCAGCAATTACAAGACCCAATTTATTTGAACTTTTTTCCCCAGCTCTTTTCATTGATTGATCTCCTCTTGATGATTTTTTCTAAAAAATAACACTGAACCCGAAGGTCCAGTGATATTTTACGAGCTAATTAATAATCAAATTATTTAACTGCGCTTGTTTTTGGAAGAGCTTTACCAGCTTGTTTTGAACCAGCTTTACCAGCTTCTGCTTTTTTAGCTGCTTCTTCTGCTTTAGCTGCGTCAGCTTTAGCTGCGTCTGCTTTAGCTGCGTCTGCGTTAGCTTGTTCTGGATTAATTCCATGTTCTTTCAAGTAACGAGCGTTAGCTTGTTCTGGAGTTTCATTCAAGATATAGTAACGGCCTTCTTTTTTCTTAGCTGTGTTTTGAACAGTTTGGAATTGTTGTACATATTTGTTACGTACGTTCAAGAATGCAGTATTGAATGCTGCTTCATAAGCTGCTTTCTTTTCTCCGTAAAGGTGTGAACCACCTTCAACAGCATCAAATTCAGCTTTAGCTGCTACTACTGCTGGATCAGCCGCTGCTTCAGCTTTGATTTCGTCCATGTGACCGTTAAGGTATTCTTCAACTGTACGAGCACTTACAAATTCAGATTGATCATAGTATTTTGAAGCGACGTCAGTATCTTGAGGTCCTCTAGGATTGTTAGCTCCACCGTTGACTCCACCTTCGGCAAGAACTGGTGCTGCTGCAGCAAATACTGCAAGAGCTGCTACTGATGATAATAAAACTTTTTTCATTGTTTTATCTCCTTTTTTCTTTTCAAAAATTATTCGTTACTTCGTAACTATGACTAGTATACTAGGATATTCTGCCTATGTCAAGACTTTTTCCATTATTTTTTAAAAAAAGTTTAATCTTTTGATCCATTTGAGATATAGAACTACGAATTTAAAACCATCTTGGAAAAATACTCTATTCATATATAAAAATGTATTTAAAAAATAGAAATCTTTTCTATCCTATTTCACCACCCCATTTTTTGGCAATCGTTTCTTGGGCAAACTAGGATCAGCCTTTGCTTCTAGTTCTTTAGCTGCTTGAACCAGTTTTTTCCGTTTCTTTTCTTTTTTTAGATTTTCCAACCATTTTCTGATTTCCATTTGTATATCCTCCTAAATAAAAGAGGCCAGTTACCCAGCCTCCTTATTGTTAACATTTTTTGGCATTTCCGATTTCAAATAGAGGAGAAAGAGGGCGATTTTCGTGAATGCGAACAATGGCCTCTGCAAGGAGTTTCGCAATCGAAATTTGCTCAATCTTATCAATTAATCGATCTTCCGGTAGATAAATCGTATCCAACACCACCAACTTCTTAATGGCTGATTTTTGAATATTGTCCATCGCTGGTCCTGATAAAACAGGGTGAGTACAGCTCGCATAGACTTCAACAGCACCTGCTTCTGCAAGGGCGTCCGCGGCATGACAGATTGTACCAGCTGTATCAATCATATCATCAATCAAAATACAAGTCTTGCCTTCAACACTCCCAATGATATTCATCACTTCACTCGTATTCATCTTATCGACACTTCGACGTTTATCAATAATCGCAATCGGTGTCTTCAAAAATTCAGCTAATTTTCGAGCACGAGTCACACCACCATGGTCTGGACTGACAACAACATAGTCTTTCCCAATCATCCCACGACGTTCAAAATAGTCGGCGATCAAAGGCGCACCCATCAAGTGGTCAACAGGAATATCAAAGAAACCTTGAATCTGAGCGGCGTGCAAATCAATTGTCAAGAGGCGATCAACACCAGCAACCTCAAGCATATTGGCTACCAACTTAGAAGTGATTGGTTCACGAGCTCGAGCTTTCCGGTCTTGACGAGCATAGCCGTAATATGGCATCACCACATTAATGGATTGCGCACTAGCCCGTTTCAACGCATCTACCATAATCAAAATTTCCATTAGATTATCGTTAACCGGCGAGCTAGTGGATTGCAAAATATAAACATCTTTCCCACGGATTGATTCTTCAATATTAACCTGAATTTCTCCATCAGAAAATTGACGAACCGTTGACTTTCCAAGCGGTAGTCCCATTTCTCGAGACACACGTTGAGCCAATTCTTGATTTGACGACAAAGCAAAGAGCATTAAATCAGAAAATGACATGATTTCCTCCAGTAAAATCTAAAACCATATTGTACAGTCAGCACAAATTTCTCCTGTAACCATTTTATCGCTTTTTAAGCAAATATTCAAATATTAATTTATGGAAACTACAAAATCTATCACTACCTAAATTCTATCAAAAAAGAAGCAGAACAAATGTTCTGCTTCAGTGTAATTCTTAGTTTGGATAGATATAAGTAACAGTACCTTGTGCTGTTGTTGGGTTAAACCAACCACGGTAGTTCCCAATACTACGGATACCATTATAGTTAGACTCAGAGACTTGGATGCTCGTTGTAGATTGAACGGCTGTAACAACTGCTACGTGTCCATATCCACCATCATTCCAACATGCAATGGCACCAACTTGTGGTTGAGATCCTGTACGGAATCCTGCTGCCGCTGCACTTGCTGCCCATTGTCCACCATTACCCCAGTAATCACCAGCCCATGGAGCCAATGTCTTCGCACCCCATGTACATTCACCAACTGGATAAGATGATGCAGATGTACTATAAGTTGGACGAGAAACAGTTGCTGCTGGAGCTGCTGGAGCTGCTGCTGCTTGAGTTTGAACAGCAGGTTGAGCTGCTGCTTGAGTTTGTGCAGCCGCTGGTGTTGCAGCAGGTGTTTGTGCTGCTGCCTGAACTTGTGCTTGAAGAGTTGTATTAGCAGAAGCTTTTACAGCTGCTTGTTGTTCTTTTTGTTTTGCACGGTAAGCTGCCTCAGCTGCTGCCGCTGCTGCCGCTGCTTTTTCAGCTTCAGCTTTTTGTTGCAACAAAGCGTTCTTTTCGTTTTCAGCAGATGATTTTTCAGCTGCCAAATTCAATTGTGCCACTTTCAACTCAGCTTCTTTAGTTGACAAAGCTTGCGCATCATCTTCTAATTGCTGTTTATTTGCAATAACAGTATTGATAGCGTCGTTGTTTTCTTTTTGTTTTTGTGCAATATCTTCTTTATCACGTTTTTGCTCTTGCAACATTTTGTTGTTAGCATCTGCAATTTCATTCATAGCAGAAATACGTGAGATAGCTTCTGTCAAAGATCCAGAGCTAACAATCGCATTAATATAGCTTGTTGCAGTTCCAGTTGTTTGAGCACTACGTGCTTGATTTGCAAGTGATTCTTGACGAGCAACAATATTTTTTGACAACTCATCGATCTCAGCTGACAATCGTTCAGATTCTTCATTCAAACGGTCATTTTCAGCTTGAAGATTTTCTTGTTGTTGTTTAATTTCAGATACTTGACCTTGGATTTGATCTACCTGAGCTTGTGCACTTTGTTGTTGTTGATTAATACTATTGATTTTGTTATCTTGAGCAGCAATCTTATCATCTGTTGAGTCAGCTGATACACCTGCTACAACAGCACCTTGTGATAAAGCAACTGTACTCAATAAGATTGTGGCAAATAATTTTTTCTTCATTAGATAAATTTTCCCTTTCTAATAAGACACTAACTAGTATAACAAATTTTTTGAAAATTTATATTACGCTATTGTTACATTTTTATTTCGAGTTTATAAATAAATCTTTTCAAGTAAAGGCTGTAATACGATCATTAGAACCACATTCAAAATTAAACTAGGCGCAATTTGATGGATAATGAGAGTAATCCAGTTGAATTTTATACCAATAAAAATAATCAGAAGAAGATTGGTTGAAATCTGAAATATTAGAATCATTAATAAAAATGTAAAAAAACGAGTCAATCGATTGACCAAAATAATCTGATTACACCGATAAAAAATCACCTGTAACAAAGGGAAGACTAGAAAGGCAATTCCTATAGTGCGTAAAAAATACACATCAAAACAAAAACCAAAGAAGACTCCCCACCAAATACTAGCTATCTCAGAGAAATAGAGACTCAATAACATAAAACCATATAGAAATAAAAATGAAGTAGGTTCAAAAGAGTTTGGACAGAAACGAGAAATAAGAAAAGAGATCTGTCCGTCAACAAATAAAGATAAGAATAAGATTAAAGGGAAAAAATGGTACTTACGTATGACTTTCACACTACTCTCCAATCAATAGTACATAACGATTGACATCTAAATTAGCCTTTGGTTTCACACGAATTTCTTGCCCTAACTGATCAGATGCCTTTTGAGTAGAAGTCACTGTACCAAGAGGTAAGTCACTACTCTTATATTTTCCTAAACCACTTGTTGAAACCAGAGATCCTTTTTTAATTTCAACTGGATCTCCAATTTGCAACAACCGAAACTCACCTGTCTTCTCGTCATAACCATTTAATAAAGCAAAAATAGATTGACCTTGACTCTCAATTTTAAACGTCAGGTGTTGTGAAGAAATAGTATCTTCAACTAATAATTTCACTTTGCTAGAATTTTTCTCTATACTTTCTACCACACCAATGACGCCACCAGACGAAAGAACAAACATAGAATCAGAAATTCCATCTGAACTACCTTTATCAATAACAAATTCCTGATCCCACGAACCATAATTACGGTCAATAATCTCACTAACGACTTGTTTAGAACCCGATACAGAATTCTTGATTGACATCAAATCCTTTAATTCTCTATTTTCTGATTCCAAACGGTTAAGTTTTGACTGATCAATATCCTTTTGATAAAGACGTGATTTTAACGAACGGTTTTCATCATTTAATTCAGATAAATTCTTTAAATCCTTTGCCTTAGATTCCACAACAACAAATGGTACCGATACTGCCTTATCAACAATAGCTAATAGATCAGAAGATTTTAAAACAATCGAAGTTCTAACAGATGGAAAAAGAAATAAAATTCCTGAAACAGTTAAAACAAACACAAAACTAAAAATTTTAAAGAATCGATTCAAGAACATAGACAAAACCTTCAAAAATATAAAAAATAGTTTGAGATGACATCTCAAACTTGGAAATTATACGGAGAATGGGGGATTCGAACCCCCGCGCCGGTTACCCGACCTAACGATTTAGCAAACCGTCCTCTTCAGCCTCTTGAGTAATTCTCCAAAATGGGCACGAGTGGACTCGAACCACCGACCTCACGCTTATCAGGCGTGCGCTCTAACCACCTGAGCTACGCGCCCAAGTTAAAAAACTTGGTAAAAATGAACCTATGTTCAAAGCGGGTGACGAGAATCGAACTCGCGACAACAGCTTGGAAGGCTGTAGTTTTACCACTAAACTACACCCGCTTATTATTAAAAGAAATGGCGCGAGACGGAATCGAACCGCCGACACATGGAGCTTCAATCCATTGCTCTACCAACTGAGCTACCGAGCCAAATTGCGGGAGCAGGATTTGAACCTACGACCTTCGGGTTATGAGCCCGACGAGCTACCGAGCTGCTCCATCCCGCGTTAATATTAAGGAGGATGTGGGATTCGAACCCACGCACGCTTTTACACGCCTGACGGTTTTCAAGACCGTTCCCTTCAGCCGGACTTGGGTAATCCTCCAAGATAACAATGGACCTTGTAGGACTTGAACCTACGACCACTCGGTTATGAGCCGAGAGCTCTAACCAGCTGAGCTAAAGGTCCAACAAGATCAACAATATAGCGGCGAAGGGGATCGAACCCCCGACCTCCCGGGTATGAACCGGACGCTCTAGCCAGCTGAGCTACACCGCCATAATATCGGGAAGACAGGATTCGAACCTGCGACACCTTGGTCCCAAACCAAGTACTCTACCAAGCTGAGCTACTTCCCGATCTAAAGCTACCGCTTTATGCACCCTAGAGGAGTCGAACCTCTAACCGCCTGATTCGTAGTCAGGTACTCTATCCAGTTGAGCTAAGGGTGCTTCTTCTCCAACCTAAATCTATGCCGAGGACCGGAATCGAACCGGTACGATCGTTACCAATCGCAGGATTTTAAGTCCTGTGCGTCTGCCAGTTCCGCCACCCCGGCCTCCTCAAGCGAACGACGGGATTCGAACCCGCGACCCCCACCTTGGCAAGGTGGTGTTCTACCACTGAACTACGTTCGCATTGCTTTCTTTATATAAAAAAATGCCGGCTACATGACTTGAACACGCGACCCTCTGATTACAAATCAGATGCTCTACCAACTGAGCTAAGCCGGCTCATTATTATTCTCTTATGCGGGTTAAGGGACTTGAACCCCCACGCCGTAAAGCGCCAGATCCTAAATCTGGTGCGTCTGCCAATTCCGCCAAACCCGCAAAATATGACCCGTACTGGGCTCGAACCAGTGACCCATTGATTAAAAGTCAATTGCTCTACCAACTGAGCTAACGAGTCTTAAAATAATTTTCATTATCTTAACGGTCCCGACGGGAATCGAACCCGCGATCTTCGCCGTGACAGGGCGACGTGATAACCGCTACACTACGGGACCTATGGGAGTTAACGGGATCGAACCGCTGACCCTCTGCTTGTAAGGCAGATGCTCTCCCAGCTGAGCTAAACTCCCAAATGAGCCTAGTATCTACTAGGCTCAATCTCTTGCTAAGCGACTACCTTATCTCACAGGGGGCAACCCCCAACTACTTCCGGCGTTCTAGGGCTTAACTGCTGTGTTCGGCATGGGTACAGGTGTATCTCCTAGGCTATCGTCACTTAACTCTGAATGATTAAACATTCAAAATTGAACATCTATATTCTAACAAGTTAACCTTACGTTGTCAATATCTTCTGACTCTTTGGATAAGTCCTCGAGCTATTAGTATTAGTCCGCTCCATTGCTCACACAACTTCCACTCCTAACCTATCTACCTGATCTTCTCTCAGGGCTCTTACTGATATAAAATCATGGGAAATCTCATCTTGAGGTGGGTTTCACACTTAGATGCTTTCAGCGTTTATCCCTTCCCTACATAGCTACCCAGCGATGCCTCTGGCGAGACAACTGGTACACCAGCGGTAAGTCCACTCTGGTCCTCTCGTACTAGGAGCAGATCCTCTCAAATTTCCTACGCCCGCGACGGATAGGGACCGAACTGTCTCACGACGTTCTGAACCCAGCTCGCGTGCCGCTTTAATGGGCGAACAGCCCAACCCTTG
This sequence comes from Streptococcus parasanguinis, assembly GCF_009717775.1. Taxonomy (GTDB): domain Bacteria; phylum Bacillota; class Bacilli; order Lactobacillales; family Streptococcaceae; genus Streptococcus; species Streptococcus parasanguinis_AG. Next base: position 132,546 of record NZ_WMZF01000003.1, read on the forward strand.
GGACCGACTACAGCCCCAGGATGCGACGAGCCGACATCGAGGTGCCAAACCTCCCCGTCGATGTGAACTCTTGGGGGAGATAAGCCTGTTATCCCCAGGGTAGCTTTTATCCGTTGAGCGATGGCCCTTCCATACGGAACCACCGGATCACTAAGCCCGACTTTCGTCCCTGCTCGAGTTGTAGCTCTCGCAGTCAAGCTCCCTTATACCTTTACACTCTGCGAATGATTTCCAACCATTCTGAGGGAACCTTTGGGCGCCTCCGTTACCTTTTAGGAGGCGACCGCCCCAGTCAAACTGCCCGTCAGACACTGTCTCCGTAGATGATTAACCTACCGGGTTAGAGTGGCCATAACACAAGGGTAGTATCCCAACAACGCCTCCATCGAAACTGGCGTCCCGATCTCAATGGCTCCTACCTATCCTGTACATGTGGCACAGACACTCAATATCAAACTGCAGTAAAGCTCCATGGGGTCTTTCCGTCCTGTCGCGGGTAACCTGCATCTTCACAGGTACTAAAATTTCACCGAGTCTCTCGTTGAGACAGTGCCCAAATCATTACGCCTTTCGTGCGGGTCGGAACTTACCCGACAAGGAATTTCGCTACCTTAGGACCGTTATAGTTACGGCCGCCGTTTACTGGGGCTTCAATTCATACCTTCGCTTACGCTAAGCACTCCTCTTAACCTTCCAGCACCGGGCAGGCGTCACCCCCTATACATCATCTTACGATTTAGCAGAGAGCTGTGTTTTTGATAAACAGTTGCTTGGGCCTATTCACTGCGGCTGACTGAAAGCCAGCACCCCTTCTCCCGAAGTTACGGGGTCATTTTGCCGAGTTCCTTAACGAGAGTTCTCTCGCTCACCTGAGGCTACTCGCCTCGACTACCTGTGTCGGTTTGCGGTACGGGTAGAGTATGATTAACGCTAGAAGCTTTTCTTGGCAGTGTGACGTCACTAACTTCGCTACTAAACTTCGCTCCCCATCACAGCTCAATGTTATAGAATTAAGCATTTAACTCAATTCACACCTCACTGCTTAGACGTGCACTTCCAGTCGCACGCTTTAGTTAGCCTACTGCGTCCCTCCTTCACTACATACTCTAGTACAGGAATATCAACCTGTTGTCCATCGGATACACCTTTCGGTCTCTCCTTAGGTCCCGACTAACCCAGGGCGGACGAGCCTTCCCCTGGAAACCTTAGTCTTACGGTGGACAGGATTCTCACCTGTCTTTCGCTACTCATACCGGCATTCTCACTTCTATGCGTTCCAGCGCTCCTCACGGTACACCTTCTCCACACATAGAACGCTCTCCTACCATACCTATAAAGGTATCCACAGCTTCGGTAAATTGTTTTAGCCCCGGTACATTTTCGGCGCAGGGTCACTCGACTAGTGAGCTATTACGCACTCTTTGAATGAATAGCTGCTTCTAAGCTAACATCCTAGTTGTCTGTGCAACCCCACATCCTTTTCCACTTAACAATTATTTTGGGACCTTAGCTGGTGGTCTGGGCTGTTTCCCTTTCGACTACGGATCTTAGCACTCGCAGTCTGACTGCCGACCATAATTCATTGGCATTCGGAGTTTATCTGAGATTGGTAATCCGGGATGGACCCCTCACCCAAACAGTGCTCTACCTCCAAGAATCTTAATGTCGACGCTAGCCCTAAAGCTATTTCGGAGAGAACCAGCTATCTCCAAGTTCGTTTGGAATTTCTCCGCTACCCACAAGTCATCCAAGCACTTTTCAACGTGCCCTGGTTCGGTCCTCCAGTGAGTTTTACCTCACCTTCAACCTGCTCATGGGTAGGTCACATGGTTTCGGGTCTACGACATAATACTAATGCGCCCTATTCAGACTCGGTTTCCCTACGGCTCCGTCTCTTCAACTTAACCTCGCATCATATCGTAACTCGCCGGTTCATTCTACAAAAGGCACGCTCTCACCCATTAACGGGCTCGAACTTGTTGTAGGCACACGGTTTCAGGTTCTATTTCACTCCCCTCCCGGGGTGCTTTTCACCTTTCCCTCACGGTACTGGTTCACTATCGGTCACTAGAGAGTATTTAGGGTTGGGAGATGGTCCTCCCAGATTCCGACGGGATTTCTCGTGTCCCGCCGTACTCAGGATACTGCTAGGTATAAAGACTATTTCGAATACGAGGCTCTTACTCTCTTTGGCTGACCTTCCCATGTCATTCTTCTATAATCTTTAAGTCCACATTGCAGTCCTACAACCCCGAAGAGTAAACTCTTCGGTTTGCCCTCCTGCCGTTTCGCTCGCCGCTACTCAGGCAATCGCTTTTGCTTTCTCTTCCTGCAGCTACTTAGATGTTTCAGTTCACTGCGTCTTCCTCTACCTATCCTTAACAGATAGGAGTACTAGCCATTAGCTAGTGGGTTCCCCCATTCGGACATCTCTGGATCGTCGCTTACTTACAGCTCCCCAAAGCATTTCGTCGTTTGTCACGTCCTTCTTCGGCTTCTAGTGCCAAGGCATCCACCGTGCGCCCTTATTAACTTAACCTTATTTTTGGTCTTGCGACCTAAACTCTTTAAATATTTACAGCGTTTCGGTTTATTTTCTTGTTACTATTTGATATAGATATTCAATTTTCAATGTTCAATCTTAACACCCTTACAGTGTTAATGGAGCCTAGCGGGATCGAACCGCTGACCTCCTGCGTGCAAAGCAGGCGCTCTCCCAGCTGAGCTAAGGCCCCACAAGACCTCTCAAAACTAAACAAGACCAACGTACAGGTTTCCATTTCCTTAGAAAGGAGGTGATCCAGCCGCACCTTCCGATACGGCTACCTTGTTACGACTTCACCCCAATCATCTATCCCACCTTAGGCGGCTGGCTCCAAATGGTTACCTCACCGACTTCGGGTGTTACAAACTCTCGTGGTGTGACGGGCGGTGTGTACAAGGCCCGGGAACGTATTCACCGCGGCGTGCTGATCCGCGATTACTAGCGATTCCGACTTCATGTAGGCGAGTTGCAGCCTACAATCCGAACTGAGACTGGCTTTAAGAGATTAGCTTGCCGTCACCGACTCGCGACTCGTTGTACCAGCCATTGTAGCACGTGTGTAGCCCAGGTCATAAGGGGCATGATGATTTGACGTCATCCCCACCTTCCTCCGGTTTATTACCGGCAGTCTCGCTAGAGTGCCCAACTCAATGATGGCAACTAACAATAGGGGTTGCGCTCGTTGCGGGACTTAACCCAACATCTCACGACACGAGCTGACGACAACCATGCACCACCTGTCACCTCTGTCCCGAAGGAAAACTCTATCTCTAGAGCGGTCAGAGGGATGTCAAGACCTGGTAAGGTTCTTCGCGTTGCTTCGAATTAAACCACATGCTCCACCGCTTGTGCGGGCCCCCGTCAATTCCTTTGAGTTTCAACCTTGCGGTCGTACTCCCCAGGCGGAGTGCTTAATGCGTTAGCTGCGGCACTGAGTCCCGGAAAGGACCCAACACCTAGCACTCATCGTTTACGGCGTGGACTACCAGGGTATCTAATCCTGTTTGCTCCCCACGCTTTCGAGCCTCAGCGTCAGTTACAGACCAGAGAGCCGCTTTCGCCACCGGTGTTCCTCCATATATCTACGCATTTCACCGCTACACATGGAATTCCACTCTCCCCTTCTGCACTCAAGTTAAACAGTTTCCAAAGCGTACTATGGTTAAGCCACAGCCTTTAACTTCAGACTTATCTAACCGCCTGCGCTCGCTTTACGCCCAATAAATCCGGATAACGCTCGGGACCTACGTATTACCGCGGCTGCTGGCACGTAGTTAGCCGTCCCTTTCTGGTAAGTTACCGTCACAGTGTGAACTTTCCACTCTCACACTCGTTCTTCTCTTACAACAGAGCTTTACGATCCGAAAACCTTCTTCACTCACGCGGCGTTGCTCGGTCAGGGTTGCCCCCATTGCCGAAGATTCCCTACTGCTGCCTCCCGTAGGAGTCTGGGCCGTGTCTCAGTCCCAGTGTGGCCGATCACCCTCTCAGGTCGGCTATGTATCGTCGCCTTGGTGAGCCGTTACCTCACCAACTAGCTAATACAACGCAGGTCCATCTCTTAGTGATGCAATTGCACCTTTCAAATCAACATCATGCGATGTCGACTTTTATGCGGTATTAGCTATCGTTTCCAATAGTTATCCCCCGCTAAGAGGCAGGTTACCTACGCGTTACTCACCCGTTCGCAACTCATCCGCTCGGTGCAAGCACCAAGCTTCAGCGTTCTACTTGCATGTATTAGGCACGCCGCCAGCGTTCATCCTGAGCCAGGATCAAACTCTCATTAAAATAATTGTTTGTCTTAAACTCATTCTGTCACTGACAGATTTATTGTTTTTTTATTGTTCAGTTACTATAACTTTCGTCATAGCGCCCTGCACATTGGTTCGTCTTGTTCAGTTTTCAAAGGTCTTTGTCGCTCTCGCGCGACAACTATATTAGTATATCATGACCT
>NZ_WMZF01000004.1:0-88919 GCF_009717775.1 Streptococcus parasanguinis
CACATTGGTTCGTCTTGTTCAGTTTTCAAAGGTCTTTGTCGCTCTCGCGCGACAACTATATTAGTATATCATGACCTACCCTTACTGTCAACACTTTTTTCAAAAAATTTTATTTTTTTGAAAGTTTTTTTACTTATATAAAAAATCAGGAGCATGAATGCTCCTGATTCCTCTATAATTTAATTGATGTTTTCAATCTCTTTTTGATCTCTATTCTTTTACTTCCAATAGACCGATGTCTCCATCTTCTCTACGGTAGATCACATTTGTTGTGTTGTCTTCTGCATCACGATAAATGAAGAAGTCGTGTGCTAATAGATCCATTTGAAGGATCGCTTCATCTAAATCCATTGGCTCTAGATCAATTGTTTTTGAGCGAACAACTTTTTCTGTGGTTGCTGCTTCTTCTACAACTGCATCGGTAAACAATTTACCTGCACCAGATTTAACACGATTTTTCTTTTCGATTTTTGTTTTATTCTTACGAATTTGACGTTCAATTTTATCTACAACCAGATCAATTGAACCGTACATATCTTGAGAGACATCTTCTGCACGCAGTGTAACAGATCCAAGTGGAATGGTTACTTCTACTTTTGCGGTCTTTTCACGGTAAACTTTTAAGTTTACTCGAGCGTCTAGCTCTTGATCTGCCTGAAAATATTTTTCAATCTTTTCGAGTTTAGAAACGACATAGTCGCGAATGGCTTCTGTTACTTCTAGGTTTTCACCACGGATACTATATTTAATCATATTAGTACCTACTTTCTAAACATTATGTTTTTATTTATATGTATATTATAACGCTTTCATAAAGTTTTTGCAAATCTTTTTTTACCTTGCGATTGAAAATGTCTTTATTTCTTTCACACCTTTTTCAATTAGTAGGCGCTTCATTAACTCGATTGTTTTGCCCGTTGTGTAGATATCATCAAAGATAAGATATTTCTGCTTTTTTGAAACTTCTTCTTTTAATTGAAAGTGTTGAGAGGTTTTTAATCTTTCTTCTCTTGTTTTTTTTGATTGGGCTAAGCTGTCTTCTTTTTGGAAGAGACTGCTGTACTTTATTTCTGCAAAATCTAATATAGTCGAAACCTGATTAAATCCTCTCTCCTGCTTTTTTTCATGGCTGATTGGAGTCGGTATTATCGTATAGCTTTTATACTTTTTCAAGGCTTTTTTGATTTCACTTGCAAATACCATTCCTAATAAACGATCTCCTTCAAATTTATATCGCTTGAAATAGTCCTTCATTGCTGCATTATATCTATATAATGCTTCATGTTGGACCATATTCCCCTTTTGTATCCAGTATTCGCAATCTTTACATACTTTCTCCTCCTTATCTTTATAACATCTAGGACAATGGATTTCGCCAATTTGTTCGAAGTCTTTTTTGCATTCTTTACAAATCCATTCTTCTTGTTGATTCATAAAAATAAGGTCTGTGAAATGTTCACCAGTTTTCAACTCTTTCGTACAAAGCAGACATTCTTTCAAAATCCAGCCTCCTGATTCATTTCCTTTATTTCCTTAACCGCTTTCTTCATTTCTCGTGTTATGCCATCTGATAGAAAAAGTAGTTTACCTGTTGGTCTTTCTTTACTTCGACCGACTCTTCCTGAAATTTGTACGAGGGTACTTTTAGTAAATAATTTATGATTACTTTCTAAAACAAAGACATCTACAAACGGAAAGGTCACTCCTCTTTCTAAAATAGTTGTAGAGACTAGCATGGTTATGGCTCTGTTTCTAAACTCTTCTACCATTCGTAGACGGTCTGTTGTCTGTGAGGATACAAAACCTACTGTTTCTTTGGGAAAGTATTTTTTTAAGTTCTCAGTAAATTGTTGTCCTAATTCTATTTCAGATACAAAGATTAACAATGGGTAGTGAGTCTGTCTTTGCTTCTTGATCAGTTGCAATAGTTCGTAGGGGATTTTTCCTTTTTCTATTTTTTTTCTCATTTTCGATACCCATTTTATTTCAGGGACCACTAGCGGGTTCCCATGAAATCGTCTTGGAAGGATATAACGGATGATCTCTTTTTTCTTGACCTTTTTATCTAACTCATCTGTTGAAGTTGCGGTTAAATAAAGGGTGTTCCCTTCTTTTTTTATCGCATTCTGAGCTGCTTTGTATAACATCGAATTGTCTACATAGGGGAAAGCATCTACCTCATCTATAATAAGGAGATCAAAGGCCTGATAAAACTTTAGCAATTGATGGGTTGTAGCGATCACTAAAGGTGTTCTAAAATAGGGCTCCGATTCTCCATGAAGTAAAGAGATGGGGCAGGAAAAATCTTCCTTCATTCTTCCGTACAATTCTATACAGACATCGATTCTTGGGGTAGCAATACAGACTGCTTTTCCTGCCTTGATCGCTGTTGCTACAACCTGATACATCATTTCCGTTTTTCCAGCTCCTGTCACAGCATGTACCAAGGCATGTTTTCCTGCTTTAACTGCTTGGATAAGTCCTTCAGATACCTCTTGTTGATAGGAAGTCAAGGTCCCTTTCCAGTTTAGCACCTCTTGACCTTCAAAGTCTCGCTGTGCAATAGTATAAAGTTTTTGATCACTCCGGATCCTTCCCAATTGGATACAGGCTCTACAATACAGCACCTCCTCACTCAACTTCCAAAGTTTCTGATCAATCAAACTGCCACATCGAAAGCAATGGTACCTTCCATTCTCTTTTTCTATAGCTGGAAGTTCTTGGGCAATTTCTTTTAGATCATTTGTCATTTGACTCTCTGTTAAGAGTCTTCCATAAGAATCTTCTATCTTCATACTTATTAATTCGCAAAAGTTGGAGAAAATCATTCTTTTTTTGTAAAATAAGAATATGGAATATGTTACATTTAAAGAGAACGGCACTGTTCAAGAAGAAATCAAAAAATCAAAATTCATTTGTCATGTCAAGCGAGTCTCCTCTGAAGAGGAAGCTAGAGACTTTATCAATGCCATCAAAAAGGAACACTATAAGGCTACGCATAACTGCTCTGCTTTCATCATTGGAGAACAAAGTGATATCAAACGGACCAGTGACGATGGAGAGCCTAGCGGAACAGCTGGGGTACCGATGTTAGGAGTTTTGGAGAATCATCGCATCACTAATAGTTGCGTCGTGGTTACCCGCTATTTTGGAGGTATTAAATTAGGCGCTGGCGGTCTGATTCGTGCTTACGCTGGAAGTGTTGCACAAGCAGTTCGAGAAATTGGACTGGTAGAAATCAAAGAGCAAGTGGTTCTTGGGATCACACTTTCTTACTCCCAATACCAAGAATTTGCTAATTTCTTAAAAGACCATCAATTGGCGGAACAAGATCCGATGTTTACAGATCAGGTGATGACAACCATTTTTGTGGATAAAGAAAACACAAACTCTATCACAGCGGCTTTAGTCGAATTTTACAATGGCAAAGTCATTATTGAGGACCAAGGAATTCGTGAGGTTGAAGTACCCCTGCTTTCTGTAGAAAAATAATTAACAATACTATCGGCAACGATAGTTTTTTTTTATCACACCCATAAAATTTCTATATTTTACATTCTTCTCACAAGGGACTATACTTGTTAGTATTAAGAAAACTAGAACTGAGGTATATTATGGCTATTTATGAAAATATTACAGAATTGATTGGGAACACTCCGATTGTCAAATTGAACCGTCTTGTTCCTGAAGGAGCTGCAGATGTCTATGTCAAACTCGAAGCTTTCAACCCTGGATCATCAGTTAAAGACCGGATTGCTTTGAGCATGATTGAAAAAGCTGAAGCGGATGGCTTGATCAAACCAGGTGATACCATTGTCGAAGCAACTAGTGGGAACACAGGTATTGGCTTGTCATGGGTTGGCGCAGCTAAAGGCTATAAAGTTGTGATTGTCATGCCTGAAACCATGAGTGTGGAACGTCGTAAAATCATCCAAGCCTATGGAGCTGAACTCGTTTTGACTCCTGGAAGTGAAGGAATGAAAGGCGCCATCGCTAAAGCTGAAGCAATCGCTGCAGAAAGAAATGGCTTCCTTCCTCTTCAATTTGAAAACCCTGCTAACCCAGAGGTACATGAAAGAACAACAGGACAAGAAATCGTTGATGCCTTTGGAAAAGATGGTTTAGATGCTTTTGTCGCAGGTGTTGGTACTGGTGGTACTGTTTCTGGTATTTCTCATACTTTGAAAAAGAATAATCCCGCTGTCAAAGTCTATGCCGTTGAGGCCAATGAATCTGCAGTCCTTTCTGGCGAAAAACCTGGTCCACATAAAATCCAAGGGATTTCAGCTGGTTTTATCCCAAATACTTTAGACACTAATGCATATGATGGTGTTCGTCGCGTATCTTCAGAAGAAGCTTTCGAACTTGCACGCGCTATTGGTGGTGCTGAAGGATTCTTAGTCGGTATCTCAAGCGCAGCTGCTATCTATGCTGCTATTGAAGTCGCAAAAGAATTGGGAAGCGGTAAAAAAGTTCTTGCTCTTGCACCAGATAATGGAGAACGTTACCTTTCTACTACCCTTTACGAATTTGAATAATTCTCTACATCAAAAAAACTTCGATAGGTTTCCTCAACCTATCGAAGTTTTTATTTTTTTTCTTGTTTGCTAAAGAATACCTTTCCTTCTTTGACCCAGGTCGGCATCTGTTGAGCTAAGGGCGCAAAACCACTCTTGTGGCGGTCATTTGAAAAACGATGGTGTCGAATGCTTCGTTGTGGTGTTTCTTCTAGTGTTCTCAGAGAGAGGCTGGCTTTCTTAGAATATTCATCAACATCGATGACTTGGACAAAGACCTTCTCCCCAATCGACAGAATATCATGAATATTACTTACATAACCACTTCGAATCTCTGAGATATGAATCAAGCCCGTCACACCCGACTCTAGTTCGACAAAGGCGCCGTAAGGTTGAATTCCTGTGATGGTTCCTTCTAACTTATCTCCAATTTTCATATTAGTCCTCAATTTCGATGGTTTCAATCACGACATCTTCTACTGGCTTATCCATCATCCCTGTCTCAACAGCCGCGATCTCATCCAACACAGCAAAAGAAGCTTCATCCATCAATTGACCAAATACTGTATGACGTTGATCTAGGTGAGGAGTTCCCCCTTCTGTCGTATAGATTTCTGCGATTTTTTCAGGCCAGCCACCGCGGACCAATTCCTTTTTCGAATATGGAAGATGTTGATTTTGTACAATAAAGAATTGGCTGCCATTTGTGTTTGGTCCAGCATTTGCCATCGAAAGGGCTCCGCGAATATTGTACAATTCTTTTGAAAACTCGTCTTCGAAGCTCTCCCCATAGATGGATTCACCACCCATACCTGTGCCTGTTGGATCTCCCCCTTGGATCATAAAATCTTTAATAATCCGATGGAAAATGACACCATCATAATAGCCAGACTTAGCAAGAGCTACAAAGTTTGCAACTGTTTTTGGCGCTTGATCCGGGAACAATTGAATGTTCATCTCACCGTGATTGGTTTTGATCACAGCGACAGGACCGTCAACCGTAGCAAGTTCCAACTGTGGTAATGTCAATTCTTTTTCAACCATATTTAACTCCTCTAAGGCATAGAATATGCCATCTTCTTCTAAATTCTTAGTGATATAATCAGCTTTTTCTTGTAACTCTGGGGCAGATTTTCCCATTGCGATACTAATTCCAGCGTAATCAAACAGTTCTAGATCATTTAATCCATCCCCAAATACTAAAACATTCTCTGGCTTCAAGCCCAAATGATTTACAAGATGAGAAACTCCTGAAGCTTTTGAAGCTTCAAAGCGAACAACATCTGACGAATGGGGATGCCACGAAACTAGGCGCAAGTTCTCTTGCAAAGAAGGGGGCAACTCTAGCTCACTATCCTGTTCATCAAAGGTCCACATTTGGAAAATAGGTTCTTTCAAATGCAGATCTGGATCTACTGGTAAGTTTGGATAAATGATGTCAATAGCATCACTGATCAAGGGTGTCCGATTAGACAGGGCAGCTTGATGACTAGCCACTAACCCATAATCAATCTCGGATTCTTTGGCCCAATCCACAAAAGAAGAAACGATTGCTTCATTGATTGGTGATTGGTAGATCACAGTTCCTTTTGTATCTTCTATATAGGCACCGTTTAAGGTTACTAGAAAATCAGGCTTTAAGTCCATGATTTCAGGAACAACCCCAAAAATCCCTCTACCGGTTGCAATCCCTGTTCGGATTCCTTTTTCTTTCAACTGATGAAAGACTTCTTTGACAGATTCTGGGATCAATCCAGTTTCTTTTGCACGTAATGTATCATCAATATCAAAAAAGACGATTTTAACTTTTTTGGCTTTATAACGTAATTTTGCGTCCACTTGTCTCCCCCTTATGATCATGCTCTATTATAGCATGTTTCCTTTTAAAAATCTTCTTGATTCACCAGATGGTGTCGAAAGGCATAGACGACTGCTTGCGTCCGATCACTGACTTCTAATTTGGATAAGATGTTGGAGACATGGGTCTTCACTGTTTTTAAAGAAATGAAGAGTTCATCTGCTATTCGTTGATTTTCATATCCTTTCGTCAATAAAGCCAGAATATCTCGTTCTCTAGCTGTCAAATCATCATGCAATTCAGCATGGTTCTTTCGTGACTCAACTTTTTGACTAACTTCTGTCTCAATTGCAAATTCTCCCTTTGCAACCTTTCTGACAGCCTGTAAGATCTCAGTTGCTGACGAGGTCTTTAAAATATATCCTTTTGCACCGGCATCTAAGACAGGGTAAATCTTTTCGTTATCTAAATAAGACGTCAAAATGACAATTTTAGCTTCCGGCCACTCTTTTAGGATGGCTAGAGTCGCATCGATTCCATTTAGCTCTGGCATCACAATATCCATGATGATGACGTCTGGTCTTTCTTTCAGCGCCAACTCCACCCCTTCTTGCCCATTTTTCGCCTCTAAGACTTTCTCAATATCGGTTTGCATGGACAAAAAGCTTTTCAATCCCAATCGGACCATTTCATGATCATCTACTAATAATACTTTCATACAGTTTCCTTTTCATTTTTATCTTTTACAAGGAGGGGAACACGAATATCTACAGCCACTCCCTTTTGAGGACTCGTTCTTATTTTAATGGTCCCCGCCATGTCTTCTACACGTTCTTGAATATTTTTCAACCCATAACTCAATCGTTCCAATTTTTCCTGCTCAAAGCCGATTCCATCATCCACCATCCGTAAATGAAGTTGTTTTCCTTCCTGATGCAAAAAGACATCCATTTGTTGAGCTCTAGCATGTTTCAAGGTATTGCTGACAATTTCTTGGACGATTCGAAATAGATGTTCTTCCATATCTTTTGGAATGCTCACGTCATTATGATGGAAGACAACTGTTAGGTTACTCTTTTCCTTCAATTCTCTAAAAATCATCTCCATACCTTCTACCAAACTTTTTCCTTCCAATTCTGTAGGACGAAGATGTAAGAGCAAGACGCGTAAATCATTTTGGGCTGTCCCTAGAATATCTGACACACCATTTAGTTGCTGCTGGATCTGACTTTTCTCTAACTCAAGGGCCTGTGCTGCCACTCCAGATAAAATCATATTGGCTGCAAACAACTCTTGACTAACCGTGTCATGTAGATCACGCGCAATTCTCTTACGCTCGATTTCCACAATTTCTTCCTCATTTCGCATCACACGATTTTCACTTTTTTGTAAATTTTCTTCTAGTCGAAGCAATTTGCTGTCCAATAAATCTAACTGTTGATTCAATTCTTTGGGGGCAATTTCTTTTCGCTGTGAAGCAGTCAGGATCGCTTCTACCTTTTGTTGTACTGCATGAACCGTTACAAATTGCGTGATTTTAATAATTAAGATAACCAAAGCCGTCAATGCAAGCGTCAGACTAAAAATCAAAAATAGGAATGATTGAAGCAAGGAAAGATCTGAGAGAAGTTTGCCCCACTGAAAACCAACAAAATGGAAAATGGTATGACAAATGACCGCAACCACCATTAGGGAATAGAAATACAATAGGAGATAGTCTAATTTCTTCATGCGCGAAACACCTCAACATCCCCAACAATACCAACTAACACAATTTTTACAGAACGGTGCGATCTCCGATAATGTGCCGTTTCAATATCTATGGTTTCATTCCTCATTTTACGGACAGGAAGATCCAAAAACTTCAGATCTCCATACAAGGTGTTAATTTGTAAATGCAATTCCAAATCAATCGGTAAGATAATTTTTGTATTTCCAAACCCTTTCCGAATGATCACTACATTGTCCCAATTGCAAATGGCTACCTCCTCTAAATGGAGGGTGTCATTCCCAAAAACTCGGATCACATTCAGATCTCGATACCCTCGACTTTGCTTTGAAAAATGTTGTAAATCACCAATCCATCGAGTTTTTTCCTGACGAATTTTCGTATCCTCTTCAACATCAAACACAACTGCTTCATTTTCCTTATACATATAAGGGTAAGCAATCAATAAACCATAAACCACCGCAAATAAAATGGCTGCAATCACAAAAGGATTCAGCATCACGATAAAAAACAAGAGCACACTCAGCGCGATTAATAGAAAATTCGCTTTTTGTTTGCCAAAATAGTAATACAAAAGGAGCAAAAAGAGAACCATCAAGACAACAAATCTGGAAAAATCGATTGATAAAATGGTGATCGCTGCTAATGTTAACAAAACGGCTTCAACGAAAATAAAAATTTGTATTTTCCACATAGTCTACCTCATCTTTTCCTATTTTATCAAATTTTTCCTCATTTGACTTCCGTCTGTGGGTGGATAATAGCAGACAATCAAAAAGACCCAGAAATCCATCTGAGTCTTAGACTGATTTATTAATCTCCACTAGTTGCACTACTGCTTGAACTTTCTGTATCTGATCGTTCACCAGAGGATGAACTAGATGTATCAGAACTTGATGAGGCTTTCGTACTTGAAGAAGCTGTCACTTTAGGCTCATATACAGTCAAAACAATTCGTGTTCGGTTAATATCCACCGTACTCGAAACTTCTGGAGTTTGACTGACAATTTGACCGGCAGAAACAACTACCCCATCAGGGAGATGTTCTGTTTTTCTTAATTCGATATTGGCTTCTTTAATACCATAGATCTCAATCAAATTACTTCTAGCAAAATCATAAGTTGATCCAACATAGTTTGGCATTTCAATTGAAGTCGTTTCTTTCGCTACTTTCAAAACAATCTTAGTTTTTGAATTCAGAGAATATTGCTCTCTTGGAGCTGGAGTTTGTTCAAGAACTGTCCCTGCAGCATAATCGAAGGTCTCAACTTCTTCAATCGTGATCATTTTGCTTGATACTTTATAAGTATTTTTCAAATCTTCTTCTGCTTTTGCCCGTGTTTCACCCACGTAATTTGGCATTTCAAAGCTGTTTGGTCCTTTTGAAACAATCAAATCAATTCGACTTTGTTCTTTCTTTTGGGCCCCTGCATTTGGATTGGTTCGAATGACATAGCCTTCTGCAACCGAATCACTGTACTCTTCTTTCTCTTCACCGACTTGAAGGTCTTGTCCCTCAATAACCGCTCTAGCTTCGGCAATGGTTTTGCCGGAAACATCTGGAACGGTTTTATTGGCTGGGCTCATATACAACAAGAAAGTAAAGGCAGCAAGAACTAGGGCAATGGCAACAAACAAGACCTTGTAGCGCGCCCGCAAGCGTCTTCTTGGCTTTTTACTTGGTGCCATGGTCTGCTGGTCAGATAATGGTCGATTAGGATCTACCGAACTGATTTCACTGCGTACCTCAGAGATTGGAACAGGAGCCGTCTTTGGAGTTGGACTCACTCTTGGAAGAGTCTTTGTATCAGCTTTCGATTGATCTTCAAAAATCAGTTTTTTCTCATTTCTTCTCTCGTAGGACAAGCAACTTGAAAGGTCCACATACATCTCTGCCACTGATTTATAGCGATCCGTCAGTTTTTTAGCTGTCGCTTTGATCACCACATTTTCTAAAGCTTGTGGAACATTCTTATTTTCTTCACGAATAGATGGGAGTGGCTTTTGAAAATGCTGCAAAGCAATTGTGACTGCACTATCTCCATCATAAGGAATGTGTCCTGTCAACATCTCATAGAAAATGATCCCCATAGCGTAGATGTCACTTTGCACCGTAGCTTTTGATCCACGCGCCTGCTCAGGGGACAAATAATGAACCGACCCCAACATCGAGTTGGTCTGGGTCAAGCTAGTCTCTGCGAAGGCCACTGCAATCCCAAAGTCTGAAACTTTTGCTGTTCCATCTGGTGTCAAGAGGACATTCTGTGGTTTTAAATCTCTATGGATAATGCCACGCGTATGGGCAAGACGCATAGCTAGAAGGATCTGCCCCATCAAACGAACAGCTTCTTCATTTGATAAAGGAGCATTTTCTTTGATATAGCGTTTCAAGTCTAAACCTGCAACATATTCCATTGCAAGGTATTGTTGTCCTTCTTCTTCGCCAATGTCTGTAATCCGAACGATATTTGGATGGTCCAGCTCTGCCATCGCCTTTGCTTCACGCTGAAAACGCGCAACCGCAATGGGATCCGTCTGGTAATTCGTACGCAGTACCTTGACTGCAACTTCTTCCCCATCTAAAATCAAATCACGCGCAAGATAAACATCTGCCATCCCGCCGCGTCCAATTTGTTGGATGATTTTATATCGCCCGGCAAAAATTTTGCCGATTTGAATCATGCTGCGTCCTCCTCAGTAAAGTGGAGCAGTACAACAGTGATATTATCCAAGCCTCCAGCATTATTGGCAAAACGAATCAAGGTTTGAGCTTTTTCTTCCAGTGAAACATCACTCAAGACAATATCTCTGATTTCATCCGGGCCAATCATATTAGTTAAACCGTCACTATTGATCAAAATATAATCATCTGCTTCAACCGTCACCAAACCATAATCCGGCTCCAACTCATCTTTTTGGCCAATGGACTGAGTGATGATGTTACGTTGAGGATGATGGGCTGCTTCTTCCTCTGTGATTTGACCTGCTCGCAAAAGAGCATTTACAAGAGAATGATCACTGGTCAACTGCTGGTATTCGCCCTGACGAATGAGGCCAATCCGCGAATCTCCAACATGGGCATAAATCACTTGTCCTTCTACAAAAGCCAAAGCTTCCAGTGTCGTTCCCATTCCTTTGTGCTCATCATCTTGCCCAGCTAAATGGATCCGACGGTTCACAGCTTCTAAATGTTCTGCAAACCATTCCCGTACTTGATTAACCGTCTCGATCTCAGAAGAAACCCAAGCCGCACCTAGGTCTGTGACTGCCATTTCACTAGCAATATTTCCGGCACGGTGTCCTCCCATACCATCAGCAAGTAAAACCATAGATTTTCCTGCCTTGTTTTTATATTGATTTGCATAGTCTTGGTTATTTGTCCGTCTTTGACCTACATCGGTTAAGATCGTAATATCCATACTGTCAGTTTCCTCCTGATATTATGAGATTCTCTTAAAACGACTGATAAAGAAGCCGTCGCTTCCATATAATTCGGGTGTAATAAGGATACAATCATTTTTAAGAATATCTTTTCTTTCGTGATCCAATGGGACTTGTTCGAAATTTGGATGGTTTTTCAAAAATTGGTCCACCACTTCAAAATTCTCTTTACCCATAATTGTACACGTACTGTACACTATTATACCACCTTTACGCACACTTTGACAAACACTATCCAGAATGGCCAATTGAATAGCTTGTAAAGATACAAAATCTGCACTCTCTTTATTGTACTTGATATCAGACTTTCTCCGGATCAAACCAATCCCTGAACAAGGCGCATCCACCAAAATTTTATCGAAAGCATCAGGTCCAAATGTTTCAAAGACTTTTGTCGCATCTAACTTCTTTGTCAAAATTTTGTCCGCAACATGGAGCCGATTAGCATTTTCTTGAATCAATTTGAGCTTATGGTCATAGAGATCCAAGGCTGTGACTTTCCCAGTTGTGAGATAAGAAGCCAGGTGAGTCGTCTTTCCACCTGGCGCCGCACAGGCATCTAAAACCCACTCATCTCCTTGCAAATCCAAAGCCGGTGCCACCAATTGACTGGACTCGTCTTGAATAGTAATGTGCCCTTCTTTGAACAAGGAATGCGCTGCAAAATGTCCCTGTTCTTTCACGAGAGCAGAGGGAGCAAGTAGAGAGGAGGTTGCTTCGAGTAGCTGCGCTAACTCTTCTTTTTCGTCTAGATTAATCACACGAATACTGGATTTATTACGTTGATAGAGACTCTTAAAAATAGCGCCAGCACGTTCTTCACCGTATTCTTCGATCAATGCTTTGACCAACCATACGGGTAGGGAATACTCTACCGAATAACGTTTGTTCTTTCGCTTGATCGTATCAATAGCTGGTAGTCCCTCGCGGAGGAGCTTTCTAAGAATAGCATTGACAAACTTCTCACTGCCTTCTTTACGACGTTTTGCTATCCGGACAGCTTCATTGACGATGGCATGATCGGGAATTCGGTCTAAATAGACAAGTTGATACAAACTCATCATCAAAAGATAATAGAGCCAAGGATCTAATTTCGTCCGGTCTTCAATTACGTGGGCGAGATACCACTCGAGCGTTATCTTCCGTGCTACAGTACCGTATACAACTTCCGTAACAAAGCTTCTATCTTTATCTGAAAGTTGAGAGTGTTCTAGCGCTTGATTTAGGGCAATATTAGAATAAGCTCCCTGCTCAAAAACCTCTTCTAGCACTCGAACGATCTGTTCACGCGCATTCATTTGTTTAACTTCCAAAGTGATCTCCTACTTTCAATTGACGGCCAGCGCCATTCAAAAAGTCTGTGATGGACATTTTTGGTTTTCCTGCTGGCTGCACAACTTTAAGGGACAATGCGCCTTCTCCTGCAGCGACCAGCAACTCTTTTTTGGTCAAAGCAATCACTTCTCCTGGATTTCCATTTCCTTCGCATAGCTCTGCTTCATAAATTTTAAAGCGTTGCCCATTTAATAACGTATGAGCGACCGGCCAAGGATTCATCCCTCGGATCTGATTAAAGACTTGGCGATTGGTTTTGGTCCAGTCCAAAACCTCTTCTTCCGGTAAAATATTCGGTGAAAATGTGACCAAACTTGGATCTTGTGGACTTGGCTTGATCTCCCCTGCCAGGTAAGCTGGCAAAGTATCTAGGAGTAAGTCACGTCCAAGGACTGCCAATTTTTCAAACAAAGTTCCCACATTGTCCTCATCTAAAATTGGGAGAGAACGAGCTGCAATCATGTCTCCGGCATCCATTTCCTTGACCATTTCCATAATTGTAACCCCAGCTTCTTCGTCACCATTGATCAGGGCATAGTGAATGGGAGCTCCACCTCTATATTTAGGTAATAAAGACGCGTGGACATTCACCGCAAACTGAAAGTTCTCCAACAATTTTGTCGGTAAAAATTGTCCAAAAGCAGCGGTCACAATTCCATCTGCATCTAGTGATAAGAGAGTTTCCATTTCTGGACTACCCGATAATTTCTCCGGCTGAAGAACCGGTAGTTGATGTTCCAAAGCTACCTGCTTCACCGGGGTCATTCGAATCTCTTTTTTGCGACCTACTTTGCGGTCTGGTTGAGTCACAACTGCCAAAATTTCATAGCGCGAATCTGCTAACAATCCCTTTAAAACCGTCGCTGAAAAATCAGGCGTTCCCATAAAAATTAATTTTGTCATTTCTTTCTTCCTTACATAAAACTTTGAGGTTCATTATCAATACTGACACGTAGATCTTGGTTGCCTCTTTCTTGTGTAAATTCTAAGATTTGATTCAAGACCTGAGTCATGCCTTCTTCGAAACGATATTTCACAATGATTTGATAATGATACAAATTATGTGTGCGTGCAATTGGTTTAGGTGTTGGTCCTAAGATTTGGACCTGATCAGATAAGCCAGATCGGAGAATTTCCATGACCTGATGTGACTTCTCCATCACCATTTCCTCACTCTTATGAGATAGGGTTAGCCCAACTGTGAAGTAATAAGGCGTATAGCCTAACTGCCGGCGAATCTGCATTTCATAGGCAAAAAAACCTTCATAATCTTGGTCTTTGGCAAATCGAATCGCATAATGATTGGGGTTGTAGCTTTGAATGATAACCTCTCCTTCTTTCTCTGCTCGTCCGGCCCTTCCTGCCACCTGAGTCAAGAGTTGAAAGGTTCTCTCAGAGGATCGATAATCCGGTAAATTTAAAGAAGTATCCGCATTCAAGACACCCACTAAGGTCACATTTGGAAAATCCAATCCCTTCGCAATCATTTGCGTCCCTAACAAAATATCCGCTTCTCCATTCCCAAAAGCATCTAATATCGCTGCGTGGCTCCCCTTTTTTCGAGTGGTATCCACATCCATGCGCAGAATTTTAGCTTCAGGAAAGATCTCTTGTAATTCATCATAAGCTTTTTGTGTTCCTGTCCCGTAATAACGAATGGAAGGACTTTGGCAATTTGGACAGTGTCGAGGAATCGCTTTACTATAGCCACAATAATGACAGTTCATGGTTTTAGTATCCATGTGGAGGGTCAAAGAGATGTCACAATTGGGACAAGTATCTACAGTTCCACACTCGCGACACATGACAAAACTGGAATAACCACGGCGGTTCAACATCAAGACAACCTGCTCTTTTTTCTGCAAGCGATCAGCAATAGCTTCCACTAGAACCGGAGTGAAGTTACCAGCTTCATTTTGGCCAATATAATCACGGAAATCAACGACTTTAACTTCTGGAATTTTGGCTACCGGATTGGCCCGCTGGGTTAGACGAATTAATTCATAAACCCCTTTTGTTGCACGAGCCCGTGATTCTAGACTTGGAGTAGCAGATCCAAGAAGCAAGACTGCTTGATTGTACTGAGCCCTTAGGACTGCGACTTCCCTTGCGTGGTAGCGTGGATTACTATCTTGTTTGTAGGAAGCCTCATGCTCCTCATCAATGATGATGGCTCCGATGTTTTTCAAAGGGGCAAAGATGGCTGAGCGTGCTCCAACGACTACCTTGGCCTCCCCACGTTCAACTTTTCGCCATTGATCATACTTCTCACCATTTGATAAGCCCGAGTGCAGAATAGCTACTTCCTGACCAAAACGAGAGATAAAACGATCCGTCATCTGTGGCGTCAGGGAAATCTCAGGAACCAACATAATAGCCGTTTTCCCCTTATTTAGAACTTCCTGAATAATCTGCAGATAAACTTCTGTTTTCCCACTTCCAGTCACACCTTCTAATAAAAAAGGCTTTGATGTTTTCCCAATTTGAGAAACTACTCTTTCTACAGCTTTTGCTTGCTCTGAATTTAAAAGCAGAGCCTGGGTCTGTTCTTTGCCTTCATAATATGCAGCCGCCCGATTCACTTCTCGTTCTGTTATTTCTAAAACACCCTGATCAATAAAATAAGCCACTACTTCTCGTGAAAAATCCTGATACAATCCTGCTAAGGGTTGCTCCCCTTGCTCTAGTAACAGGCGCTCTTTCAATGCTAGCCTTTTTTTAGCTCTCGCTGATAGTTGAAGTTCTTTTAATCCTTCCTGGTTAACGCGATACCATTTTTCTGTTTTAATTTGTTTCTTATCCTTGGCCTTGTATTCAAGTACCAAATCTCCTTTTCTGACCAACCGCATCACTTGGGCTTGATCGGCTGCATCTAGAGAAGAAAAAGAAACTTCATTTTTTGCACCAAAAAGTTTTATTTTGAGAGTGGGATCTAAAGAAGGTTGAGGATACAAAATCTTATCATAACTCGAATTGAGGAGAGAAGGAAGCATGGTTTTTAAAATCGTGATCTTATAAGAAAAAACACTTTTTCGTAATTGATCCGCCAACCAAAACTGCTCTTGATTTAAGACCGGAGTGTAATCCAAGACCTCCACAATCGCTTTTAATTCCTCGCTTGTGTCTGCCTCTTCTAAAACATCTACCACAATCCCTTGAATGAGGCGATTCCCTTTACCAAAGGGGACATGAACTCGCATACCTGCCTCCACCATATCCTCAAATTCTGATGGGATCTGATAAGAATAGGGTTTATCTGTCTGCATCAATGGGACATCTACGATGACTTTTGCTATCACTTTTTCACCTCCAGCCTCTATCATATGAGCTTTACTTTATCACGGAACCCTTTAAATAGCAAAAAATAAGATTGAGAAGCCCCAACCTTAAATTTTTTCACCATCTTCTTTTTCTTTGGCAATTTGTTCCTTAATTTTGCGCTCTTCTTCTTCTTTGCGAATCCGCTCTGCTTCAATCCGACGACGAAGCGCTTCACGTTTTGCTTCTGGATCCGGGTGAACAACTACGTTTCCAGACTCGATTTCTTCAAGCGCTTGTAATGTTGATTTAACTGATTGGAATTCTTGAGTTGGTACTGCACCACTTTCCAATTCGTGGGCCCGTTTTGCCTCAAGAATGACCAATGAATATTTTGATGGTACTTTGTCAAGCAATGTATCAATAGAAGGTTTTAACATCATATTCCTATACCTAATTTCTAATTATTTATCTCTTCACAATAGTTTGTGTTTTTGGTAACATATCCAGATAATGGCCAATGACACGGTCTACACGGAAATGCTCTGCTTCGATCACACGTTTGACACGCTCAGCAGCAAGAGGAACCTCGTCGTTCACAATGGCGTAGTCATATTCACGCATCATGGCGATTTCTTCTTTTGCTTTTTCAATCCGTTGCGCAATAACTTCTGCACTATCTGTCCCGCGACCCACTAATCGATCTTGCAATTCATCCAAATCAGGCGGAGTTAAGAAAATAAAAACTGCATCTGGAACTTTCTTCTTTACTTGAAGGGCACCCTGAACTTCAATTTCAAGGAATACATCGATTCCCTTGTCCAAGGTTTCATTCACATAGGTTAAAGGAGTCCCATAGTAATTTCCAACGTACTCAGCGTACTCCAACATTTGCCCTTGACGGATCAAATCTTCAAATTCTTCACGTGTACGGAAAAAATAGTCGACACCATCCACTTCACCTGGACGTTGTGCACGCGTCGTCATCGATACAGAATACTGAAACTGATTGTCCGAGTTTTCAAAAATTTCTCGTCTGACCGTTCCTTTTCCAACCCCCGAAGGGCCAGAAAATACGATTAATAAGCCACGATCCGCCATGATTTCTCCTTCAATGTCTTTCTATCTAGTGTAACAAAAATCGGCCTAATTTTCAACTGATTTTTTCATTCAAAAAGCTTGAGATGCTAGATCTCAAGCTTTTCATTTATTTTGCGTAATCGACTGCACGCAATTCTCGAATAACGGTAACCTTAATGTTTCCAGGATATTCAAGATTGGACTCGATCTTCTCACGAATATCATGAGCTAAGATCGTCACTTTATCATCCTTGATCGCCTCAGGGCTAACCATAATACGGATTTCACGACCCGCTTGAAGGGCGAAACTTGTCTTAACTCCTTCAAAACTATTTGCAATTTCTTCAAGATCTTGCAAGCGTTTGATGTAGCTTTCAAGTGACTCACTTCGTGCTCCAGGTCGAGCTGCACTCAAGGCATCCGCTGCAGCGACAATGACTGCGATGACACTTTCTGGTTCCACGTCTCCATGGTGACTGGCAATGGTATTGACAACCACTGGGTGTTCCTTGTACTTCCGTGCCAATTCAGTTCCAATCTCGACGTGACTTCCTTCCACTTCACGGTCAATCGCTTTACCGATATCATGTAAGAATCCTGCACGTCGTGCCAAGGTAGCATTTTCACCCAACTCGCTAGCAATAATACCAGAAAGTTTGGCAACTTCAATGGAGTGACGCAAAACGTTTTGACCATAAGAGGTACGGAATTGCAACCGTCCCATGATTTTCATCAAATCTGGATGGAGGTTTGGCGCACCAATTTCATAGGCAGCCGCTTCACCGTATTCACGAATACGATTGTCAATTTCCTGACGGTTCTTCTCAACCAGCTCTTCGATGCGGGCTGGATGGATCCGACCATCTTTGAGAAGGCTCTCCATTGTCATGCGGGCGATTTCACGACGAATCGGATCAAACCCTGACAAGGTCACCACCTCAGGCGTATCATCGATAATCACATCGACACCTGTCAAGCTCTCAAAAGTACGAATATTGCGCCCTTCACGCCCAATAATACGGCCCTTCATGCTATCATCTGGTAAATGAACCGTTGAGTTTGTTTGCTCAGCAACAAAATCACCTGCCATCCGTTGCATGGCTTGGACAAGAATGTCTTTAGCCATCTTATCAGAACGTTCCTTCACTTCCAACTCAGCATCACGAATTTGCGATGCAATTTCTTTTGAAAGATGCTCTTCCGTCTGATTCAAAATAATGTCACGCGCTTCTCCTTGACTTAGAGCAGCGACACGTTCCAGTTCTTCTACTTTCTTGTGTTCAAGCTCTTCCAGCTGTTGTTCACGCGTATCAATGTGTTTAGTTCTATCTGTAAGACTTTGCTCTTTGTGTTCAAGAGACTGTTCTTTGCTTGTTAAAATGTCGTCTTTACGATCAAGATTGCTAGCACGTTCTGCCAAACGGCTTTCTAATTGCTTCAATTCTTGTCGTTCTGACTTAAACTCAGCATCGACCTCTTCACGATATTTTCTGGCTTCTTCCTTTGCCTCCAAAAGTGCTTCTTTTTTAAGTGAACTTGACTCATGCTTCGCCTCTTTTAAAATCAAATCGGCTTCGCGTTCTGCCTGTCCACGTAAATTCGTTGCTTCTTGTTCAGCATTTAAAAGGGTGAATTCCGCAGCTTCTTTTGAAGCTTTCATTTTAAGAGCAGTTCCCACATATCCAATGACTAAACCAATGACCGCGGCAAAAACACCTGTAATTAAAAAATTCATGCTTTTACCCCAAATCTATTTAATTAGTTGAATTAAAAATTCTTTTACATTTTACCATAAATTACTAAAATTAACAATCTAAAAAAACAGGAAAAAACTTTTATATTTTTGCTTAACGATTGTTCTTTTATCTACTTTTCTTTCATGGAACATCTGTGAGGAATTCATCTATTTCCACTTTGTTGAATCTGCTTTTTATGCTATAATCAAGAAAAACAAAGAAGGATTTGAATATGACAAAAGAAGTAATTGTTGAAAGTTTTGAATTGGACCACACAGCCGTGAAGGCTCCTTATGTGCGCTTGATTGGGGAGGAAACTGGACCAAACGGAGATATCATCTCTAACTTTGATATTCGCCTAGTGCAGCCGAATGAAAATGCGATTCCAACAGCAGGGCTCCACACAATCGAGCATCTTCTTGCGATGCTCATTCGCAAACGCATAGATGGTATGATTGACTGTTCCCCATTTGGATGTCGTACCGGTTTTCATATGATCATGTGGGGACAACATTCGAGTACGGAAATTGCTAAAGTAATCAAAGATTCTTTAGAAGAAATTGCATCTGTCAGCACTTGGGAGAATGTCCCAGGCACCACTATTGAGTCTTGTGGAAATTACAAGGACCACAGTCTCTTTTCAGCCAAAGAATGGTGTCGCCTGATTCTAGATCAAGGAATTTCGGACGATCCCTTTGAACGTCATCTTGTTTGATATAAAAAAGGACGAACCTCTGGTTCATCCTTTTTTATTGTATTTCTTCCCAGAAAAGGGATGTCTGATCAAGCATTAATAATCCAGAGCATCTGAATGACCTTTGCCGTTCCCTACGAAATAACCAGTCTTGGCATTGATACTAAAGAGATAGGTTCCATCTGGTTTGAAGAGGTTGTAATAGCCATTACCGTTAATGATATTAACACGCTCTAAAATGTATTGATTGCCAGTGATATGCCCACGTTTACGAGCAATGTTCAATACTTTTTCAAGGATCCCATCACCAAACACCCAAGCCGGGTTATTGACATCATTGATAGCTGCTTGGTTATATGGCACACGGCTCAAGTTCCGCTGAAGTGGAACTCCATCGCTTGGAAGACCGTACCCTGAATAGCCTGGGTTTGCCGTTCCTGCACTACCTGTAGCAGCATTGACAGCTGGGGCCGTAGGCGTTGCTGCTTGAGCTGGGGCTGGAGTTGCATTAGAAGTATCTGTACCACCTGTCCCTGTCACTGGTGCCGGTGTCGCAACTTGTTGTGAACGTCCTTGCGCAACCGCCTCATTCAATAAGCTATCTAATTTTTCATTGCCTGTCTTTGTTTCTGCAAAGGTCGCATCACTTTTCGCTTTGGCAGTTGCATCAAGAACTCCATCTTTGATGACTGGAGAACTAAATTGAGAATTCACTTTTTGAATGGCAGAAACTTGCTTCACAAGGTCTTCATATTTTGTTTTAGCCGCATTATAATCACTGCTTCCTTCTAATTTGTCCAGCAGTTTCTTCAGATTTTCCAAGTCTCCGAATTTATCATTTTTAAGAGCACTTTTTGATTCATCTACAAAAAAGGCATCGTAGGCTTTGGTAAACTCTTCCAATTTTTGAGCCTGTGTTTCACTGCTACTTGATTTAGAAGTAGAAGATGACTTGCTAGATGAAGACGATACAACAGTTGTACCACCAGATTTTCCACGACTGTGCATCCAGTTATAGGTCACAAAAATGGCCGAACCGACAATCGCAAGACCTAAGGCAGAGTATAGAACCGCTTTGATTCGTTTGCCCGCATTGCTTGGTGTTTCCTCAGGAAGTTCCTCAGCTTCTACAATTGGTTCAGTTGGTGTGGGACCAAATTTAATCTTAGCAGGTAATTCAGTTGAGATAGCATCCATTTCAGGCCTTTGTTCCAAGACCGTTTCCGTCACTTCCGGCTCCTCCACTGCTTCAGCTACTTCAGCAACTGTTTCTGTAGCTGCCAACTCTTCAGCTTTAGCCAATTCTTCTTTGGCCAAAATTTTTGTATCGTATTTTTCAGCTTCAATTTCTGCTCGGTGTTGTTTGATGTATTTGTCTAAGACATTATCACCTTCAGTGACACCTGCTTCGATTTCTTCTGCCTTTCGATTGGCCTGCCCAATCGTCATCTCTTTAGCATCTTCAAACTCTAAAATTGATTCTGTTTCTTGCTCTAATGGCTTTTTATCCTTCTCTGTCATAAAAATCCTTTCTATGCCTTAATCTGCCGTTTTACTCGTTCCCCAAAATATTGGTAGAGATCAACTTTTAGGGTTCCGTTATAAAGTTTTCGTTTTTTATCTGCTTTACTACCGAATTTAGATTCAAAACCTTCATCACTGGTTAGGATAAATTTACTCCAGGTTTTGAGAGGTGCAAATACGTGCCCCATTTCAGTATACAATTTCGTCACACCTTCATCATCGGATAAGCGTTCTCCATATGGAGGATTGGAGATAATCACCCCGTTGATCTTATCTGAGTGAAGATCTTGGACTCGCATTTGTTTGAAAGTAATATCACTGCTAACGCCCGCTTTCTGGGCATTTTCTTTGGCAATCTCAACCATCCGTGCATCGATATCGGTTCCCATAATATCCAATTCGATCTCGCGATTGATTTTTCTGCTTGCTTCTTGACGGACTTCATGAATCAAGCGATCATCCATCCAGTTCCATTCTTCAAAAGAAAAGGTCCGACGTAAACCAGGTGCCATATTTCTCGCAATCATTGCCGCCTCAATACAAAACGTTCCAGAACCACATGTCGGGTCAATCAAGGGTTTATCTGGATACCAGTTTGACAGCAGAAGAATTGCTGCTGCCATATTTTCCTTAATAGGGGCTCCCCCTTTTTCAGTCCGATAACCACGTTTGAAGAGGCTACTACCAGTGGTGTCAATCAAGACAGTGGCTTGGTCTTTAAGGATCGATACTTCGATCTTGAACTCTGCCCCATTTTCCATGAGAGGAACACCTTCTGGTCGGGCATAGTGTTTTTGTAACTTTTTAACCACTGCTTTTTTCGAAATGGCCTGAACGCTAGGTTCATTATGGAGTTTTGATTTGACACATTTAGCCTTAGAAATAGGAAAACGTGCTCCTAAAGGCAAATAATTTTCCCAATCCAAAGCAAAGACACCTTGAAAGAGTTCTTCGAAGGTTTTGGCTGGAAAAGTCCCAACCACAATTTTTACTCGATCAGCCGCGCGCAACCAGAGATTGGTCTCTATGATTGCTCGACGGTCTCCTTGAAATCGAACCCGTCCATTTTCAACCTGGCAATCGTAGCCGAGATCGCGTAGTTCTCGACCAACAACAGCCTCTATACCAGCAGCGGCCGTTGCAATCAATTCAAATTGTTTTTTCATCTTATTCCTATCACTTTAAAAAAGGAGGTTGAGATCTCTCTCCACCTCATCAACCTATATGCAATTTTCTATAAGCCATGTTTTGTTCCAGAAATGACTAGGTACCATTTCCTTCGATAATCATCTGTCTACTGTTTCCAGTCAGAATGCTATGTTCGTTTCCACGCATTCCATGCCCCGACCAAAGTTTGGGTTGCTAGCTTGAGGGGTTTACCGCGTTCCACTTTTTAGGTTTCCCTAAAAACTACGTCACTGTGGCACTTTCAGAGTTACTAGAGCTTATCCTTAGACTTAGCTCCTTCACTCGCCGTAACTTGAATACCAAGTCCCTAGGCTTATGGATTCACCTAGCACAAACACTACAGGCATCACAGCCTGTGCTAGCATGGACTTTCCTCATGAGAGGATTCTCTCACGCGATTATCCAAAAATTGCACAATCTATGGGATTAATAATCGCGATCTACGATCTGTTTCCCAAAAACTTCTTTTTCCAAACGATTGAGACGTTTGAGAATATCAAAGTTCGTCGCTGTTGTCACTTGCGGGTATTCTTGCGTAGCAGTGCTAGCAATCGGAGATGTTTGTGGTGTTTCCTGTGCTTTTTGGGCAAGTTCTTCACGAAGGCGGGCGTTTTCTTCACGCAATTCCTTCACCAAAGCAGCATAGGTTTCATAGTCTTTTATGACATCATCCAAAAATTCATTTACTTCATCTTTATTATAACCACGAACTTCTCGTTTGAAATCTTGATCAAAAATATCTTTCGCAGTAAAAATAATACTCGCCATTACTCTCTCCAATCTAGTTCATCATCTCAATTATATAAAAAAATGGTAAGAAAAATCAAGGTATAACACTTAGTTTTCGTAAAAATTTTCAGCAAGTTCATTTAAGTCATCAAAACTTAATTGTTTGACATAAAATGGTTCTTTTTCTACCATCATTTTGTAAAGATATTTTAAATTGGTTTCATTTTCTGGATCATAAAAAACATAAGCTCCATCCGCGTTATCTATCAAAAACTGATTGTATTCTTTTAGTTGACCCGGATTGCTATAGTGGGGATAGGCATATTTCACGAAATCCACCTGTTTGAAGCGTGCTAATAATTCCTGATTGCTTTCATTCCAATTTTCGCCAATATTCTCAAATAGGAAGATCGTCGCCATTTGAAAATCGTAATCTTTTTTTAATGCAAAGGCGACCTCTAGTACCCAAGCCTCAAATCCCAAATTACCAGAAAAGACCAGCCATTTCACTCCTTCTTCAAATAAACGACGAAGATCTCTTTCAATGGCTTTTTTGATAATGGTCAGTCGAGGGTCTTTATTGGAAAAGACGCCCACATCAAAACTCTTATAACCTGCAACAAGTATGGTATTCATTTTTTCCTCATTATTCTAATTTATGATATAATAGAGTGATGTAATTGTACCAATAAGGAGAACTATGGTCAACTATCCACATAAAGTAGCCAAAAAAACCTTGGTCTCTACACAAAGGAAACATCCAGTCGACTTTGCGAATCGTGGGATGACATTTGAAAAAATGATCAATGAAAGTAATCAATACTATCTTTCTCGAGGTCTGGCAGTCATCCATAAAAAACCAACACCGATTCAAATCGTGAAAGTAGATTATCCACGTCGCAGTCGGGCAAAGATTGTTGAAGCCTATTTCAGGCAAGCCTCAACGACGGACTATTCTGGAGTATACAAGGGACGCTATATCGATTTTGAAGCTAAGGAAACACAGCAAAAGCAATCCATGCCGATGAAAAATTTTCATCAACATCAAATCGATCATATGGAGGCGGTTGTCCAGCAAGGCGGTATCTGTTTCGTTCTCTTGCATTTTGCAAAGTTGAGTGAAACCTACTTACTTCCTGCTCCTGCATTAATTCACTATTACAACATCGATCATGGTAGTAAATCCATGCCCCTCTCCTATATTCAGGAGCACGGCTTTCTAGTAGATAAGAATCGTCTTCCAAGCGTTCCTTATCTTGATATTATCGAACAGAAACTTCTAGGCGGTATTTAAATGAATAAACAAACAGTCATTCAATGGTTGAAATATGTTGCCATCGCAGCCATTTCATTTTTCTTACTTTTATTCGTCCTCGGTGGACTGATATTTAGTTACTATGCTATGAAAGCACCAACCTTGTCTGAAAAAGATTTGGTTGCAACAACATCTAGTAAGATCTATGACAACCAAAATAACTTGATCGCGGATTTGGGAGCTGAGAAACGAATCAATGTCACAGCCAATGAAATCCCTACTGATTTGGTCAATGCTATCGTTGCGATTGAAGACCACCGTTTCTTCAATCACCGTGGGGTCGACATCATTCGGATCGGCGGTTCCTTCCTTCACAACTTACGAGGAGGAAGTCAAGGTGGGTCAACCTTGACGCAACAATTGATCAAGTTAACCTATTTCTCCACTTCAGCCTCTGACCGTACCCTCTCTCGTAAGATCCAAGAAGCTTGGTTAGCAACCCAACTAGAAAAGAAAGCAACCAAACAAGAAATCTTGACCTATTACGTCAATAAAGTATTTATGGCGAATGGGAACTACGGAATGCAGACAGCTGCGAAAAGTTATTACGGAAAAGATCTAAAAGATCTTTCGCTCCCTCAATTGGCACTCCTTGCGGGGATGCCCCAAGCACCAAACCAATACGATCCATACTCCCATCCTGAAGCAGCGCAACAGCGCCGAAACTTAGTATTAAAAGAAATGCTCGATATGAAGACCATTTCTAACAAACAATACGAAGCAGCGGTCAATACACCTGTTACAGATGGTCTGCAAAGTCTCAGTTCTTCAAGCAGTTACCCAGCCTATATGGATAATTACCTAAAAGAAGTGATCGAGCAAGTCGAAGAAGAAACGGGCTACAATTTGTTGACAACCGGAATGGATGTCTATACAAACGTGGATACAGAAGCTCAAAAGAAACTATGGGATATCTACAATACAGATGAATATGTCAATTACCCGGATGATGAAATGCAAGTAGCTTCTACCGTTATTGATGTCAATACTGGTAAAGTCATTGCTCAGCTGGGTTCTCGTCACCAATCCAGCAATGTTTCCTTTGGTACAAACCAAGCGGTTGAAACGAACCGTGACTGGGGTTCAACAATGAAACCAATCACAGATTACGCACCAGCTCTTGAACATGAGGAATATACCTCTACAGCAGCTACTACAACAGATGCGCCATACAACTTCCCTCATTCATCAACGCCTGTCTACAACTGGGACCGTTCATACTATGGTAGCATGTCCATTACCTACGCAATTCAACAATCTCGTAACGTGCCTGCGGTGAAGGCCCTGGAAAAAGTTGGTCTTAAACAAGCTAAGAAATTCCTCAATGGATTAGGGATCGATTACCCAGAAATGGTTTACGCCAACGCTATCTCGAGTAACACTAGCGATTCTAGCAACAAATACGGAGCCAGCAGTGAGAAAATGGCAGCTGCCTATGCTGCTTTTGCCAATGGCGGTACCTATTACAAACCATCCTATGTTAGTCGGGTTGTCTTTAGTGATGGCACAACCAAGGAATTTGAGTCCGAAGGAACTCGTGCAATGAAAGCAACAACTGCCTACATGATGACAGATATGATGAAGACAGTTCTCTTGTCTGGTACCGGTACAAATGCTGCCATTTCGGGAATCTACCAAGCTGGTAAGACAGGTACATCAAACTATGCTGATAACGAAATCGGTAAATTGACAAAAAATGCTTATTCAAATATTGTAACACCGGATGAATTGTTTGTAGGCTACACTCCTGAATATGCCATGGCAGTATGGACAGGTTATTCCAATCGCTTTACACCAGTATTGGATAATGGAATACAGGTCGCAACGGATGTCTACCGTCAAATGATGCTCTATCTTGCTAATAATAATAACTCTGGTCATACGGATTGGACGCAACCAAGTGGACTGTATCGAAGTGGTTCTTATCTCTACTTAAACAATGGTAAGAACAACTACAATAACTACTACTATGAGCCAAGTTATTCCACTGATCAGTATTCGTATGAAGAACCATCGTCTAGCTCTTCGAACGAAGAAAATCAATCTAAACCATCTGAGCCTTCTTCGCAAGACTCTAACAATCATAACGAATAATAGAATGGAGAAGTCGGGCTTTTGCCCGGCTTTTTTTAAAACAATGGTTAAAAAACCAGAACGAATAAAATCTGATTTATTTAGTTAGACTTCCCAGCTTTTTTATTTTTGAGTATATAAAAAAAAGAGCCTTTCGGCTCTTATTAGAATGTAGACAAACTATTTTAAAGCAAAATAAGTTAAGTGATTCTGCAAAAAACAAAATTGAGTTCCAATATTTAAATCGATTTAAGAAAATACTGAAACTTTCCGCTGTGAGAAAAGTGCTTGAAACGTTATTGTTTCAGGCACTCGGAATTATTGAGACCTTAGACTCAATAATTAGTCATGGAA
Organism: Streptococcus parasanguinis; assembly: GCF_009717775.1. GTDB lineage: Bacteria > Bacillota > Bacilli > Lactobacillales > Streptococcaceae > Streptococcus > Streptococcus parasanguinis_AG. Next base: position 26,772 of record NZ_WMZF01000004.1, read on the forward strand.
CTTTAAAGAAGTTCGCTGACGTCCGTACTCACCTAAGGAAAGTTTTTAAGATATTTTGTCTTCAATCTGAAAAGAGCCTTTCGGCTCTTTTCTATATCATTATTTTGCTAAAGCTCCCATTGGATCCCACGGTGCTAGGACAATTGGTTCTGCTTCATAGGCTGCTAATTCGTCTGCTGTTAGGAATTCTTTACGAACCACGATTTGATAGGTATATTCATCCATCCAAGCATCAGAAGCCACAAAGTAACCATCTGTACCGACCTTGTCTCCCCATGAATTTTCAACCTTCCATTTACGAGGCTGACCTGCTTCGTCTAAATCAACCCCTGTCAAGACCATAGCGTGTGTCATGAGACTTTCTGCATAGTCCAAGCGACCCGCCTTGTCTTGTGTCAAATGAATGTCCATGCCTGCTTCAAAATCGTAGACATCTGTTGCCAGGATTCCGGCTTTACGGTTGCTGACTTGGCCTACATCTGAACCAAACCAGACAGTTTCTCCTGCTTTCATTTGAGCAATAGCTAATTCTTTCAATCGATCCATTGGAACATTTAGGTAGCGGACTGGACGGCTACCAACCACATTGCCCAGCATATCTACGGTGTAAGATTTTCCATATGGCTTATCTGTAGTTGGGGCATTGATAATGGAGACGTAATCGTCTAATTGAAGGTCTACATATTTTTTGTAGAAGCTTTGTGGAGTTAAGCCACTTTCGGTATGGAATTGGTTGTCCTTATCACGGTATGAAAAGTCAAATTCACGCGGAGGCAATCCTAAAGACATAGCCAAGAAGTTAAAGATTTCTTGCAACAACGCTTGTTTCTTGCTCGCAACTGCCTCACTATCTGCGCCTGAGTGAATCAAGTCACGCAAGATTTGCGCATCTTGACGCAAGAGTTTATTGAGGTAGGTGTTCAATTCCCGGCTATTACTTGAAGAAATCGATTCCGGATAAACTGATTTTGGAACCACTCCGTATTTCTCAAAGAGGGATACCACCATATCCCATTGACCACCATCTTGTTGTGGGGTTTGTAGGAGAAAAGCCACCTTACGGCTGGTCAATTCTTGATCTGCTGTAGCAATCACTTGCTCCAAAAACCAGTTTGATTTTTCATACTTATCCCAAAAGAAAGTATGTGCTTGAGACAATTCAAAATCCTCCAATTGGAAGCTTGAAATCATCTTGTGACGGAAGGTATTTAAAGCCGCAAACATCCAACAACGTCCAGATGCTTTTTGGTTTGTCACCTTATCCTTGGTCAAATCAAGTGAAAAAACTGGTGTATTTTCTACTGCACTCTTGCGCGTTTCAAGCGATGCATGGATCCCATTGTGGGTAACAGCATTTTCAAGAGCCGCATATTTCACATTTGCTTCATAATTAGCATAGAGCTGGTCTGTAAATTCTTTCGTTAATTCTGACATAGCAATCTCCTTTTTTCATTATTTACTATTATAATCCTTTGAGCAGAATCTTCAAGTAAAAATCACCCTATAGAGAGGGATTCTGTTTAGAATAGATGATTTTATCCCCGCAATATCCTTTGCGTTGAATGGCATGAGGGATGGTTTCTACATACTGCATTCCTGCCTTTTCCATGACTTTCCCTGAAGCAGGATTTAAACTGACATAAGTGGCTTTGATTTCTTTAAATCCGACTTTGTTCAATAAGAAATCCAAAACAGCTATGACGGCTTCTGTCATGAATCCCCGCCCCCAGAATTTCTTGCCAAGGATATAACCTAGCTCGCATGATTGACTTTCCTGGTCTTGAGAAACCACACTAATATCTCCAATTACCTGATCCAGTGATGTTTTCAAACAAAGCGCCCATTTATAAGTATCTGGTTTACGATACTGTTCGATCCATCTTTTGATCGATTCTCTGGTTCTCTCAGTAGATGCATGGGCATCCCAAGTGACATATTTCAGGGTTTCAGGATCCGAAGCCCAATTTTCAAACATCGCTGGTGCATCTTCCAAAACGAAAGGCCTCAAGTATAAATGCTCTGTCTCTATGACAAGACTTCCAAGATGATTCATAGATTGTCTCCCTTCATTTTTTCATGCAACTTGAACGTTGCAAGTTGGTTACTTTAATCTAGAAGAAAAGGACGGATGAAATCGCCCTTCTTTTTGATGCTTTTCACAATATTGTATGGTGAGACTACGAAATCGAACTCTGCGAGTTACCGATTTCTGTCTCGTTTTCCTATTTTAAGACTCGGGCTAAAAAGGTCCAGTGGACCTTTTTACTCCCAGAAATGATCAAATACTGTGATTGGCAGGTGGCGTTTGTGTTGGCCTTTGTACCACCATTTTTCAATAGTGGCTTGAGCTTCTGGGCTCACTTGTTTGCCTTCTAGGTAATCATCGATTTCATTATAGGTGACACCCAGCGCTACTTCGTCTGCTATTCCTGGTTTTTCTTCTTCCAAATCTGCAGTTGGGATTTTCTCATAGAGAGCAGGATCAGCTCCCAAGGCTTTAAGCAATTGTTTTCCTTGGCGCTTGTTCAAACGGAAAAGGGGTAAAATATCTGCACCACCATCTCCAAATTTTGTGAAGAAACCTGTAATATTTTCCGCTGCATGGTCCGTCCCAATAACGGCTCCACTCCGCGCACCTGCTAAAGCATACTGAGCAATCATGCGACTGCGAGCCTTGATATTGCCCTTGTTGAAGTCGGAGATATCCGTTCCTGTTGCTTCGACAGCGCGTTCCATGGCATCAACTGATTCCTTGATGTTAACGACTAGGCTGACATCTGGCTGGATAAAGGTCAAAGCTTTTTGAGCATCTTCTTCATCTGTCTGTACCCCATAAGGAAGGCGAACAGCAATAAATTGATAGGAGGCATCTCCTGTCTCTGAGCGCATTTCTTCCATGGCTAATTGAGCTAATCGCCCAGCAAGAGTCGAATCTTGTCCTCCTGAGATCCCTAATACAAATGTTTTCAAGAAGGGATGTTTTTTTAGATATCTTTTTAAGAAATCAACCGAGCGGCGAATCTCTTCCTGAGGATCAATGCTAGGCTTGACACCCAATTGTTGGATAATCTCTTCTTGCAAACTCATTTTGCTTCTCCTTCTCCATTGGCCTTGTTACGCATTTCCTCGATTAGATCCATCTTATCCTGCCAAATATCTTTTGCCAAGTCAACTGGGTAATGCTGTGGATTAAGGACACGCTTGTATTCATCCCACAATTGATCGTAATTTTTACGAGCATATTCTTGAATTTCTGATAATGGTGGTAGTTGATAAACCAATTGCCCCTCTTTAAAAATATCCACTAAAAGAGGAATAGCCTCAAAGTTTCGGACCGTTTTATTGATGTAGGTATAAGTCGGATGGAACATTTTAAGTTCTGTCAGTTGAGAAACATCTACTCCATCATAAGTAATGTAGTCCCCTTCTGACTTACCTTTTTCACGACTCGTAATCCGCCAGACTTGCTTTTTACCTGGAGTAGAAACTTTCTCTGCATTATTAGAAAGCTTGATGGTATTGATCATCTCTCCTGCTTCGTTTTCAACAGAAACAATTTTGTATACCGCCCCAAGTGCTGGTTGATCGTAAGCCGTAATTAGTTTGGTTCCCACACCCCATACATCAATTTTTGCTTTTTGCATTTTTAAGTTGAGGATGGTATTTTCATCCAAGTCGTTAGAAGCGTAGATTTTAGCATTTGTAAACCCAGCCTCATCTAATTGCTGGCGAACTTTTTTAGAAATATAGGCAATATCTCCTGAATCAATCCGAACGCCTAAGAAATTGATCTTCTCTCCCATTTCACGCGCTACCTGAATAGCTGCTGGTACCCCAATACGAAGGGTATCATAGGTATCGACGAGGAAGACACAATCTTTATGGGTTTCCGCATAGGCCTTAAAGGCTTGGTAGTCATTTCCATATACCTGTACAAGAGAATGGGCATGGGTTCCTAAAACAGGGATTCCAAAGAGTTTTCCTGCCCGAACATTACTAGTCCCATTAGCACCTCCGATGACTGCCGCACGAGTTCCCCAAATCGCAGCATCCATTTCTTGCGCGCGACGTGTCCCAAATTCCATCAAAGGCTCATCTTCAATGACCGAACGAATGCGTGCAGCCTTTGTGGCTATCAAGGTTTGAAAGTTGACTATATTTAAGAGGGCTGTTTCCACCAATTGACACTGAGCCAGAGGACCTTCGACCTGGACAATTGGTTCATTGGCAAAAACTAAGTCACCTTCTTGAGCCGAGCGTACTGTCAGTTCCAATTTAAGATCACGGAGATATTCCAAGAAGGCTCCATGATAACCAAGTGACTCTAAATAGGCAATATCGCTCTCAGAAAAACTCAAGTTTTCCAAATATTTCACAATTCGCTCTAAGCCAGCAAATACAGCATAGCCGTTTTTAAAAGGCTGTTGACGAAAATACACTTCAAATACAGCATGTTTATTGTGGATACCTTGATCAAAATAGACCTGCATCATGTTGATTTGGTATAAATCAGTATGCAACGTTAAACTGTCATCTGGATACATATGAATACCTCTTTTTTTAGATTTGTTCTATGAATTCCTACCATAAAATTAGTACCATTATAGCACATTTCAGCCCCATTGAATACTGAAAGGAAAGCACAAAAAAAATCTGAGACAGGAAGCTCAGATTTTTTGGATTAAAAGTTTTCTGTGATATATTTATAAACTTCTTGGCCAGCAATCGCACCGTCTCCGACGGCTGTCGTCACTTGACGCAAATCTTTTTGACGAACATCGCCAACTGCAAAAATACCTGGGACTGTGGTTCTCATATGATCATCCGTGACCACCCAGCCATTTTCATCTAAAATACCAAGTTCTGTCGCAAATTCACTGACAGGATCTAAACCGACATAGATAAAGACACCTCCGAAAGACTGCTCTCTAACCTCTCCTGTCTTCACATCTTTTAAAAGGACAGAGGTTACTTTTTGTTCACCCTTAATTTCTTCAACAACCGTATTCCAAGCAAAGTGAATTTTATCATTGGCAAAGGCACGATCTTGAAGAACTTTTTGGGCACGCAATTGATCACGACGATGAGCAATGGTCACTGTTTTTGCAAACTGAGTCAAAAAGACAGCTTCTTCTACTGCTGAATCGCCACCACCAACGACCAAGAGATCCTCATCTCTAAAGAAAGCTCCATCACAAACAGCACAGTAGGAAACCCCTCTACTATTCAATTCCTCTTCACCAGGGACATTTAATAAACGGTGGTTGGAACCTGTTGCAATCACAATAGTTTTAGCTTCAAATTCTCCGTCATCTGTGACAATCTTTTTGGTTGCTCCGAGGTCTTCGATGCGCTCTACCTGACCAAACAAATGTTCCACGCCAAGATTTTCTAAAGGCTCAAACATTTTTTCAGCCAAGTCTGGGCCACTAATATTCGCATAGCCAGGATAGTTTTCAATGTCAGACGTATTGTTCATTTGACCGCCTGGAATTCCTCTCTCAATTAATGCGACTTTTAAATTGCTTCGTGCTGCATAAAGGGCAGCAGTCATCCCTGCAGGACCTGCTCCAATAATCACTGTATCAAACATACTCAACCTCTTTCTGTTTTGTTGTAACCATTATAATTCTAACACGGTCTTTTTGCAATTATCGTGCTTGAAAGATAAACAAAATCCCTATGACCGCAAAGGTTAAAATAGGAATCGTCATGATATCAATTAAGAGGATATCATACAAATGGGCTTGTCGTTGCTTGGCTGTTTTATCTTTCTTCTTAAGGGCACGGTAGCCAATCCAAATACAAGAAGCGATCCCAACTAAAATCGTTGTCGTCACTAAACTTTGTAAATATAAGGACAATAATTTATTTAACATCACGACTCCAAATATTTTTACATTTTCAGAAAACAAACCCAGCTAGCATCGCCAGCTGAGTCTTACCTCTTCTCTATTATATCAAACATAGGTCCGTTTGTAACTAGCAAAGAATTCTTTTGTCCGTTCTTCTTTTGGATGTTGCATGATTTCCTCTGGTGTTCCAGATTCAATAATCCGTCCTTTATCCAAAAATAGGACCTTATCTGCTACTTGCGCTACAAAAGACATATCATGGCTGACCAGTACCATGGTTTGTCCCGATTTTGCCGCATTGGCAATGGATTTTTCAACTTCTCCAACCAATTCTGGATCCAAGGCTGAAGTCGGTTCATCCAGCAAAAGAACCTCTGGTTTCATGGCCAAGGCACGAGCCAAAGCCACCCGTTGTTTTTGTCCACCTGAGAGGTGACGAGGATAGTGATTTTCACGATCCGATAAGCCGACTTTTGCCAGTTCTTCTCGAGCAATTTTCGTTGCTTCTTGATCGGATAAGCCCTTCACAACAATGAGCCCTTCTTTCACATTTTCAAGGGCTGTTTTTCTACCAAATAAATTAAACTGTTGGAACACCATGGCCAATTTTCTTCTTAAGGTTAAGATTTGATCTTGGGTAATGTGCTCAAAATCAACTTCGAAATCATCAATCTTAATTCTACCACTGTCTGGAGCTTCCAAATAGTTTAAACTGCGTAAGAAGGTTGATTTACCAGCTCCCGAAGACCCGATTAAGGCCACGACTTCCCCTTTTTGAATTTCCAAACTTAGATTATTTAAAACCTTTTGACCTGAAAATGTCTTTGATAATTCTGAAATATAAATCATTAGATCCGGACCTCCTGATCTGGTAAATCAATTGCTACGGGAGTCTCAATATCCAGTCGACGTTCAATGTGACGGCCTAGTATTTCAATGAGAATGTTCACAATCCAGTAAACAATCGATACCGTGATAAAGCGTTCAAAGTACTTCAAATCGCTCCCCCCAACAATCCGTGCTTGGGCAAAAATTTCAACCACACTGGCACTAAAGGCTAGCGAGGTCCCCTTGGTCAAGCCAATGAGAGAATTGATTAAGGTTGGAGTTGCAACGACTGCTGCATTGGGAATAATAATCCGTCGATAAACTTGACGGTTGGTCATCCCAAGACTACGTGCTGCCTCAATTTCACCAGGGTCCACTGATAAAATAGCTGCCCGGATGGTCTCACTCGCATAAGCCGCCTCATTAAAGGCAAGAGCCACAATTGCGAACAGCTCAGCTGGAATAGCATTAATGTTAAAAGCTGTTCCATAAGACTGATTGATCGCTTTTAAAATAAGAGGAATCCCATAATAAGTCAACATCAGCTGAACCAACAAAGGAGTCCCACGTAAAAAACTGACAAAAACAGCTTGAATCGGGTAAAGAATTCGTACACGATTAATTTTGACCAGAGCAAAAATCATAGCAAAAACAATCCCAAAAAATGCGCCTCCTAGGGCTAATAAAATCGTCACAGGCAATTTTCCTATGACTGCCGGAAATGCATCCAATACGGCTCTCAAACTAAACAGCTTGCTATCTGGAACGTGTTTTAAAAAGTCAGCATACCAGTTGGCAGTTAAAAGATTAGTTGTAAACATTTTTGTTACTTCCTTTCTCGAACATAAACATTCTATCACATTCACTATCGGAATTCCAAAAATTGCTACAGAAATAGAAAAATGATAGACTACTCAAATTTAGTCTATCATAATTTTAGACAAGTTCCTAATAGTTTTTCTTTATGGAGTTCATAAAGAAAATCTATGTTTTCTTCTGAACATGTGAAAGAAGGGGTTAGAAAGTTTGGCGTTTGGCCTTTCGTTCCGCCCGACCACGCGCACGGTTTTCAGCTCTTTTAGCTTTTCTCCGCTTTTCATCAACTGCCCATTTGATTTTTTTCTTGTAGCCTGGTTTGATTTTTTTCTTTTTCTTCTTCACCAGACCAATCATTTCGATGTCGAGTTTCTCTTGCTTTTTCTCACGATTGGCCCGTCTGTCCCGATCATAAGTATCTTCAATAACCCCATTTTTCAACACTTTCGGTACGAAACGAATTCCCATTTTTTCTAGTTCACGGATATCTGAATCATCACTTGGTTGATAAAGAGTAATAGCGACACCTGGTAGACCATTGCGTCCTGTCCGGCCAACACGGTGAACAAAGAAGGAAAGATCTTGTGGAATAGCATCGTTGATGACATGACTCACCCCTTCGATATCAATTCCACGAGCCGCCAAATCGGTGGCCACAATATACTCAAAATCAAGATTTTTAACCTGATTCATGATCCGTTTCCGTTCACGTGGTGGGATATCTCCGTGAATCTTTGCCACTTTCAATCCCTGAGCCACCAAATAGGCATGGAGATCATCTGCTCTCGTTTTGGTATTAACGAAAATCATGGCCAAATAAGGTTGCAAGGTCTTGGTCAATTGGTAAATTTGCTCATTTTTATCCCGACCCTTGGTGGAAACCAGCCAATTATCGATGGTATCTGAAATCACCGTCTTAGTCTTAATTTGCTCCATGACTGGGTTTGAGAGATATTTTTTCAAGAAAGGCTGCAATTTTTGCGGAATGGTGGCTGAAAAAACTAAAAATTGCAGTTGTTGCGGAAGACTTGAAGCAATCTTATCCACAGTAGACAAGAATCCCATGTCCAGTGTCATATCTGCCTCATCCACCACAAAAGTATGGGCCTTATGAATAGCCAGATCACCCGATGCAACCAGATCATAAATCCGGCCTGGAGTTCCAATCACGATATGTGGTTGTTTGACCTGCAGTTTTTCAATCTGACGGCTTTTATCCGTTCCTCCAACATAATTTACAATCCGAATCTCTTTTTCAGAATGACTAGCGATTTGACGAGCAGCTTGGTAAATTTGCGTCGCCAACTCCCGACTAGGAGCCGTGATGACCGCTTCAACTTGCTCACTGTCTTCATTTAACGTTTGAAAAATCGGCAAGAGGAACGTATGGGTTTTCCCAGAACCAGTCTTTGACTCTCCTACCAAATCATTTCCATCTAGGACAATCGGAATTAGTTTTTCCTGTACTTCGGTTGCTTCTCTAAAATTGATTTCTTTCAGTGCCTCTTGAATATAGGGCTTAAAATTAAACTCTGTAAATTTCATTTTCTCAGTTCCTTTCATGATCTCTATTATTATATCAGAAAAGCTGTCTTCTTGCCTCTCTTATGAGTCATTTTTCCTAACCAGCGAAGTCTCTCTGAGTCAGTAAAAAAACGATGGGAAAGCCCACCGTCGTTTTATAGGTAGAGAAGAACTAGAGTCACGACACTTGTCACCAAGGCAATGCTCCACATAAAGGCATCCACTTTCCATTCTGACCAGTTTTGCCCATTGCCAAAAAGGCCACCCAGTTCTAAATGATGGTGGAAAGGAGTCATTCGGAAAATCCGACGTCCTTCCCCGTAACGTTTCTTGGTCCATTTGAAATAGGTCACTTGTAGCATCACTGAACCTGTTTCAATGACATAGACCAGACCAATCAAGAGCAACGTCCACTCGACATGCAGAGCCATTGACAAGGCTGCAAGCATCCCTCCAAGAGCTAGACTACCGACATCCCCCATAAAGATTTTAGCCGGCTTGTGGTTGAAGACAAAGAATCCAAGCAAGGCCCCAATCATACTCAAAGTCACAAAGAGAATGTCCCATTTCCCTTGCATATAGGCAATAAAGGAATAGGCACTCAGGCTAATGGCAACGGAGATGCTGGCTAATCCATCAATCCCATCTGTCAAATTGACCGCGTTTGAAAAACCAACCAACCAAAATAAAGCAAAGAGAATGTAGAAATGGCCCAAGTAAAGATCGTAACCAAAGACATTTAAAAGGCTTCCTGCACCGTGGCGTTCAGAAAAAATATAGAAGATGATTCCACCAACAAGTTGAAGGGCCAATTTTTGTTTTGGGTTAAGACCTTCATTAATCTTACGAAAAACTTTTAAAAAGTCATCCAAAAATCCAACAATTCCATAAAGAATCAAGATAAATAGAATCAGTTGAACAGGGCGCGTGAAATTTCCAGTCAATACGGTAACGACAAAACTAACTAGAACGGCTGTAATGAGAAATACAACTCCACCCATTGTCGGAGTGCCAGCTTTCGCTTTGTGTTGTTTCACATCTTCGTGCATTTGTTGCCCAGAAATATGAGCACGATGGTAAAATCGAATAAAGGCTGGAATAGCAGCCACTGTTAATAGAAACGATACAAGGATCGTAGCAATATACATCTTAGTCTCCTAATGTTAACGTAATCTTTTTAGTTTTATTGAGTGAGGTGTTCATTTTGACACTTTGTTTAGTTACTTTCTTTCCACTACCTTTATAGGTAATCTCAATTCCAGTCCATTCTCCAAAGATGTCTGCATTTTTCTTAGTCCAACCATACATATCTGGAACCGCATCAAAGTCTTCTGTCAATAACAATACTTGCTGATTGGCTTTGACTTTAGAGCCTATATCCACAGACATTTTGCGGATATTTTTCCCGGTTCCTAGGACAATTGGTTGCACCAAATTGCGACGCAATTCCTCTGAATAAGCACCTGGGCTCAAATTTTGTTTCAGATTCAACTCCTTAGAGAGAGTTTCTACTGAAGGGATTTTGTAGGTCGTTTCTTTGGTCACACCATCCAACGTTGGTGCCTCTGATGTCAAATGCAATTCGTCTTTTAAAGCAACTGCATCTTCCAAAATAGGATTGACCAGCTCTTCCCAGCTGGTCGCTGAGAATTTCACTTCTGGTTGTTGGACCGTCACATACATGATGAATTCAGGATCTTCTGCAGGTGTCATGGCTACAACCGAGTTGATATAATCATTTTCTCCTTGTAAGTATCCTTGATCTGTCGCCATTTGGGCAGTCCCTGATTTCACCGCAACGTTTTGACCTGGTACCTGAATGATGGGTCCATCGCTGTACAAGGTTCCATACTCTGGATCTGTTCCGACGGTGATCATATAGTTCCGTGTCTGTTGCGCAGCTGATCCTGAAACTGGTTTTCCAACAACTTCTTTTTTTGATTTGCGGGCTGTGTCTGATTTTTTATCGTAAATAGCACTAATAAATTTCGGCTCCAACATTTGCCCATCATTAGCGATGGCGCTAAAGGCCCGTAACATTTGGGTTTGACTGACGGAAATCCCTTGACCAAAGGCAGATTGTGCCTGACTGACATAGTTATCCCCTGGAAGACCCCCGTAAGCTTCATTTCCCATTCCAAAACGGGTCGGAAGACCGAATTTAAAGCGGGTTAGGTAGTCCATCCAGACAGCATTTCCCATCTTTTGCTCTAAGCGAGTCATCCCCACGTTACTTGAGTAAGCAAAGCCCTGTGCGATATTCATATAGCGACCTTCAGCCAGCCCCATATTGACATCCCAGTCACGGATCGTCGCATCTTTTACTTGTAGTTCGTTACTGTAGTATACTTCATTATAGGCTGGGAAAGTTCCATGATCAATCGCCGAAGCTAATAACATGACCTTCATCGTTGAACCCGGTTCATATTGATCTTGATAAAGGATGGTATTCCAGGTTTTCAAGTTTTTCAGATCCAACCCTTGTTTGGTATCCGCATTATAGGATGGACGTTGCGTTGTAGCCAGGATTTCTCCAGTTTTTGCACTCACAAGAGTCGCACTAACATACTTTCCTTTTACTTTTTCTTGGAAAACATCCATTCGCGTCTCAAGGTAGGTTTGTAATTCTGCTGAAATGGTCGTATAGACATCTTTTCCATCTTCTGTTTTGACAGAAACCTTATCTGAACCAGGAACGATATTGCCGTTTCGGTCTTTGTCATAGGTGATAACCCCATTTTGACCAGCGAGAATACGATCGAGGGATTTCTCCATCCCTGATTGCCCCTTCAGAGTTTTATTCCCCTCTTTATCTTCTTGAAGAGAGGCCTGACCTATAAATTGAGAAGCAAAAACTCCATTTTTATAGCTTCGATTTGGACTGGTTGTAAAGGCAACCCCTTCAATCTTCGCCGCTTCCATGGCCTCACGGATGGCTGTCATATTACTATAAGTTATGCCGTTTCCGTTCGAGCCAAAAGAAACCTGTTTCAATTTCTTTTGCGACAACTGTTGAATGACGTAATCCTCATCCATCCCTAAGTACTGCTTAAAGATTTCTGCTACTTTTTTAAATTGGCTCTCTTCTACATAGAGGATTTTCCCAGTTGCTGATTTGTACTTTTTATCAATAATAGCATAAACGTTATAGGTCGTAGCATCTTCAGCAATTACTGCTCCATTTCGGTCGTAGATCGTTCCACGTTTTGCAGGAACAATGACCGTCTGCTCATGGACTTTTTTGGCTTGATCCGATAAGGTCACACCAAATTTTTTGTCAGTCCCAATGATCATTGCAAAATTAATCAGAAAGAGAAAAAAGAGGAAAATCGCCAGTACACTGAGATTTTTCCCAACTTGTTTTCGATTCTGATCCGGCAAGCGACGTTTCTTTATCGAATACCCGATCAAAAATTTTTTGAATTTATTCATCACTACTTGCACTCACTGTTTTTCGATTTTCTTTTTGTAGCTTCATTCCTTGGGAGCTAGCCAAATGTGATAAGCGGTCATAACGTGTTAATTCATTGACCTCTTGACGAACATCTGCCAATTCCGTCTTTTTGGCTTCTAGTTCCGTATTCAAATCAGTCAATTCACTCTGAACTTGTAAAATCCGTGTCTGCATAAAGACGATACTAATGGCTAAAATCACAGCTGTTAGGACAATCGACCCATAAAAAGCCTTTTCTACTCTAGAGAAACGGCGAAAGCGGTCATGCAGTATCTGTGTTCTTGTTCTCTCATCTCTTGCTGCCATATCAATTCCTCTTACTTGTGTATTTTTCGAGCAACCCGTAGTTTTGCTGAATGGGATCGATTATTTTCCTCAAGCTCTTTTTCACTTGGCAAAATAGGTTTCCGGTTAACCAACTCCATCTTTGGTTTCAAATCATCTGGAATAAAGGGAAGCCCCTTTGGAACCTCAACCGTCGAAGCTTCTTTAAACAATTGTTTGGTCAATCGATCCTCTAACGAATGAAAGGTAATCACAGAAATACGACCATCGAGGGCCAACAAATCCATGGCTTGCTGAATCGATTCATCTGCAGCTCCCAATTCATCATTGACTTCGATACGAATGGCTTGGAAAATCTGTTTCGCAGGATGGCCCTTTTTCTTGAGCTCCTTAGCTGGTTTAGCAGATTTAATAATCTCTGCTAATTCAGTCGTCGTTTCAATCGGTTTAATTGCTCGTGCTTGCTCAATTTTCCGCGCAATTTGCTTGGAAAATTTGTCTTCTCCATATTTGAAAAAAATACGGACTAGATCATGGTAATCGTAGCTATTAACGACCTCATAGGCTGTCAAGGAAGCTTCTTGATTCATCCGCATGTCCAGTGGCGCATCTTTCTTGTAAGAAAATCCGCGTTCCCGTTCATCTAACTGAGGACTAGAGACACCTAGGTCATAACAGATTCCATCAATTTCAGTCACACCCAATTCGTTTAGACGTTCCTTCAAATGACGAAAGTTATCCTTAATGAAGGTCACCATGCCTTTCTCGATGAATGGAGCTAAACGAATCTTAGCATTCTCAATTGCATGCTGATCTTGGTCAAAGGCATAAAGATGGCCCGATTCATTTAATTTTGTTAACAAATATTCGCTGTGGCCTGCCCCACCCAATGTGGCGTCTACATAGATCCCATCTGGCTTAACATCCAGCATATCGATCGTTTCATGAAGCAAAACCGTTACATGATGAAATTCTTTACTCATATCTTTACTATTTTACCACAAATGGGACCAAGATGCACTCCTGAAAGAAAATTCACTAACTAACCCTATCGGACCTTTTCAGATCCTACAAAATACTTAGAAAGGCTTGATTTCATTTGTTTCCTCTAGAATTTATGATACAATATTCTTATGAAAATAAGAAAACAGATTCTCATCCCACTTTTATTGGTCGATGCTATCGCTCTCTACTTTTTTCTAACCACTATTGAGGCTTGGATTTTTTGGCTTGCTGCCCTGATCCTAGTCGGTTCACTTTGGTGGTTCAAAAAAGCCATTCAAGGACAAAAAACAGAGATGGAAGAAAAATAATTTCTTCCATCTCTGTTTTTCTTTTAATCACTCCAAGAAATTTCTTAAAAAAAGCAAACTAGCTCTGAAATAAAAACTCACCTAAGGGTGAGTTTTGCGGTTTATTTACTATGTTTCCAATTGCTGTAAATCCCAAAAAGAATGATCCAGATGGTTGCTCCAATCGCTCCAATGTATGTTGATTCTTGCAAGAAGAGACAAACGAATACAAAGAGGAAGAAAACAATGGTCAATGGATTCAACACTTTATAGGCTGGCATGACAAAACCATCTGGCATAAATTCTTTCGATTTACGGTACTTAAGATGGGCAAGCATGGTCAAAATGTAAATAGCAATGTAGACACCAGAAGAAGAGGCCGTAATCAAGGCAAAGGCATCTGAGACACCTGGCAAGACATTGATAAAGGCAGAAACAGCAACCACAATCGCAGAAAAAATAATCGCGCGACTTGGAATCCCCATACGAGATAAGCTATTCAGTTTCAAACGATTCATCACTTTGCTGTTTGGTGTTTCTTTTGCAATCTGGTACAAGTGACGCCCTGTTGAATAGAGGGTGGAATTCAAGGAAGATGCAGCAGCTGTCAGTACAACAAAATTAATCAATCCTGCTGCCCACTTGATTCCAACCATCTGAAAGACCGTTACAAATGGTGATTTATTGACGGGAAGCTGTTGCCAAGGGAAAATAGCCATAATCGCCAACAAAGCCCCTACATAAAAGATTACAATTCGGATTGGAATTTCTTTAATGGCTTTTGGCAATACTTGGCGGGGATTAGCTGTTTCAGAAGTAGTAATTCCAACAAATTCGATCGCTTGGTAAGCAAAGAAGACCATTTGGAAGGCCATGACGAACTTGACCCAACCATTTGGAAACATTTGAAAACCATTTGTAATGTTACTTAAGCTAGCGTGTCCAGCTGGTGTTTCAAAGTTCGTCGTCACCATAAAGATCCCTGTTGCGATCAGGGCTAAAATCGTGACAATCTTGATCATTCCAAACCAGAATTCAACCTCTCCAAAAACCTTCACAGCGATCAAGTTTACACAACTTAAAAGCGCTAAAAAGATAATTTGAATCTGCCAGGCTGGCCAATTTGGAAACCAAAGCTGGACATAGTTGGAAACAGCGGTGATCTCTGCCATTCCCAAAAATACCAAGGAGACCCAATAGGACCATCCTGAAAAATAACCCCAACCTTTTCCTAGATACTTGGTGATAAAGTTGATAAAGGTGTGTTGATCAGGATCCATATAGAGCATTTCTCCGATCGCCCGCATCATCAAGTACATGAAGGCGCCAGTCAGCATATAGACTAAAATAATAGAGGGACCTGTCAAAGAAAGGGAACGACCAGCTCCAAGAAAGAGCCCTGTCCCGATGGTTCCTGCAATAGCGATCAGCTGAACATGCCGATTTTGCAGACCACGAACCATCCCATTTTCGGTTTCTTGACTAGGATGATGTTTTTTTGACATATGATTACTCCAATTCTTTTTCTGTACATTTTCAGAAAAGTATACTTCAAATTTTCACACAATCTACTATACCATGTTTTTAAAAATTGGTCAATCTAGTCCAGAATATTCTGAATTTTATAGATTAAAAAGAGTGCTGGAGTCTCTTCCAGCACTCTTTTGCTTATGAATTAGGGTCATCGAGGCTACGGCCATGCAAACCTTTTTCCCGTTGCACTTGGCGTAGTTTCTCAGGTGTTACATCGTTACCTTCTTCATCCACAATTTTGATCCCTTCAATGTGGTGACGAACCGAACGACGATAACCTTCAATATATTCTTCACGAAGTTTTGCTTGCTCCACTGTTTCTTCTGGCGTCAAACCTTCTGTTTTTTTCTTTTTAGCAAGCTCATTGATTCGAGCGATTTTTTCAGGTGTCATAATAAAACCTACTTTCTACCTGTCATCAGGTACTTATTTTGTGTTCAATTGATTAAAGGCTGCAACAGCATTAGCTTTCGCTACAAGGCCTGCAAGAAGGGCCAAACGGTTGTTTTTAACAGCCTCATTTTCTGCCATCACCATGGTATTGTCAAAGAAAGCATCAATGACTGGGCTAAGAGCAAAGAGTTGAGCCAATTTATCACTAGCTGAACCAGTCAATTCAAGCTCTTCAATCGCTTTAGAAAGGGCTTTTTCTTGATCATTTTCAAAGAGACTAGCATCGACCGCTACTGAAGCATCTGCTTTTTCTGCCAAGTTAAAGGCACGAGAGAGGGATTCAACAGCTGCCTTGTAACCATCCGTCTTCGCAGCTTCTGAAAGAGCTTCAGCTGCTTCCAGCATATCTGCCACGACAAAGTTTGAACTAGCAAGAACAGCTTCTTTGATATCTTTTGGTGTGCGTCCCATCATCTTGTCCACGCGCGCCTTGATGAAGTTGAGCACTTCTGCTTGATTGTCATATGAAAGACTATCAAATGAAAGTCCGTAGAGGCTGTCAATCAACTCATCCATAGGGATATGCCAACCAAAGGCATCCAAGATACGAACAATCCCTTGTGTTGCACGACGAAGCGCATAAGGGTCATTTGAACCTGATGGAATCAAGCCAACTGAGAAGAAGGAAAGGAGGGTATCCAATTTATCTGCAAGGGCAAGAATGGCACCAACCTTAGTCTCTGGAAGGGCTCCGTCTGCTGAATCAGGAAGGTAGTGCTCACGGATAGCTGTCGCAACCGCAGCATCTTCACCAGCGAGGAGGGCGTATTTTTCACCCATGATTCCTTGCAATTCATCGAACTCTCCGACCATACCCGTCAAGAGGTCAAATTTGTAGATTTCAGCTGCACGAGCAACGGCTGCCGTTTCTTCAGCAGTCAAACCAGCTTGCTCAGCTAGCGACGCTGCAATAACACCAGCACGCGCCATGTGTTCTGAAAGAGAACCAATTTTTTCATGGAAGGTCACGTTGGCCAATTTAGCAACGAGGTCTTCAATCTTAAGTTTTTGGTCTTCACGCCAGAAGAATTCACCATCTTCAAGACGTGCCACCAAGACTTTTTCATTTCCTCGGATAACATTTTCCAAGTGCTCAGCGTTCCCATTACGGACGGAGATGAAGTTTGGTTTCAGCTGACCATCAAGGTCACGTACAACAAAATACCGTTGGTGCGTTTCCATTGAGGTCACCAAGACTTCTTCTGGAACGTCCAAATATTTGGTGTCGAAGCTTCCCATAAAGGCAGTTGGGTATTCCACCAGGTTCAAGACTTCATTCAAAAGTCCTTCTTCGATTTGAACCTGAACATCTTGTTCTGCTTCGATGGCCTTGATTTGCTCACGAATCATGTTTTCACGTTCTTTGCTATCCGCAATCACGTAAACGGTACGAAGGTCTTCTTCATAAGAATCCGCATTGGTAATTTCCACTTCATGTCCAAGAAAACGGTGTCCACGGCTCACACGACCTGAGTGGATATCCAAGAAGTCAAGGTCGAGCGCTTCGTCGCCCAAAAGAACGATCAAGGTGTGAACTGGGCGAATGTATTCAAAGGTGTTGTTAGCCCAGTGCATGCTAACAGGAAAGGTCAATGAAGCAAGCACCTCTGGAACGCCAGCCAAGACTTCTTTAGCTGGTTTTCCAGCTTCGTGCTTCGTAACATAAACGTACTCTTCCCCTTTGACTTCACGGAATTCGATATCATCAACCGTCAAGCCTTTCCCACGGACGAATCCTTGAGCCGCTTTTGAGAAGTTTCCATCTGCATCCAAGGCGATTTTCTTAGAAGGTCCTTTAAAATCTTCAGTCAAATCAGATTGTTGATCTGCTAAACCAATGACACGGACTGCCAAACGGCGTGGTGTTGAAAAGGTTTGAATGCTCTCGTATGAAAGACGGTTGTCATCCAAGAAGGCTGCCATTTTCTCACCGAGTTGTTTTTCACTTGGTGTGACAACGTAGGCTGGCAACTCTTCAAGTCCAAGTTCTACTAATAAGTTTTTTGTCATGTTTTTTCTCCGAAAAATATCTTTTTTTCCAGTTTGCCTTATGTGATTGGCACGCAAGCAACCGACTGCGTCGTTTCATTGCTAAAATCGGAGCCTAAGGTCTCCAATTTTGCCTGGTATCGTTAGTTTCTCTAACGATACCTCTATCACTGCGGCAACTGGTTCTGTAGGATCCCTCTATAACCCAATCCTATTTAATATACTCTCTTTATTCTTCCTCCTCTGCTAGGAGTTTGGCGCGTGTGGCTTCGTCAAGAAGTGGGTAACCGAGTTTCTTACGTTCTGCAACGAAGGTCTTAGCTACGACACGGGCCAAGTTACGGATGCGGGCAATGTAACCGGCACGTTCTGTAACGGATACTGCTCCACGTGCATCAAGCAAGTTGAAGGTGTGTGAACATTTCAAAACGTAGTCATAGGCAGGGTGAACAAGGCCTAATTCCAAAGCACGCCCTGCTTCTTTTTCAAATTTTTCGAAGTTTTCAAGAAGCATATCTTGGTCAGAAACTTCAAAGCTATATTTTGAGTGTTCATATTCTGGTTGAAGGAAGATTTCTCCGTATTTAACGCCTGGAGCCCACTCAATATCATAAACTGAGTCTACTTCTTGGATGTAAGAAGCCAAACGTTCCAATCCGTAAGTGACCTCAGAAGTTACTGGGCCAGTTGCCAAACCACCAACTTGTTGGAAGTAGGTGAACTGAGTGATTTCCATACCGTCCAACCAAACTTCCCAACCAAGACCAGCTGAACCAGTTGATGGATTTTCCCAGTTATCTTCAACGAAACGGATATCGTGCTCCAAAGGATTGATCCCCAATTTTTCCAATGACTCAAGGTAGAGCTCTTGGATGTTTGATGGTGATGGTTTCATCACCACTTGGAATTGGTGGTGTTGGTAAAGACGGTTTGGGTTTTCCCCGTAACGACCGTCCGCTGGACGACGAGATGGCTCTACATAAGCCGCATTCCATGGCTCAGGACCAATGGCACGAAGGAAAGTGTAAGGACTCATGGTTCCCGCACCTTTTTCATTATCATAAGCCTGCATGAGCATACAACCCTGGTCATTCCAGTATTGTTGCAAAGTAAGGATGATTTCCTGGAAAGTCAATTTTTTAGACATTATTTACTCCTTTTTCTATAATTTCTTGCGACACGAGTCTGCCTCGTCAATCGTACGGGGCAAGACGAGTTAGTACTGCGTTTAGCTCAGGCACCCTAGTGCTGAGCGTGGGGCAGTCCGACTGTAAGGAGCTCTCTGCCACTGACGCAGTGAAAGGTTAGTTTTTTTGACATTGAATACTCCTTATTCATAAAGTTTCTTGTGACTCAGGATACAAAAAGAACCGTGTCCTCGCTCCTAAGTCTGTGACCTAGGGGCGTCAGAAACGCGGTTCCACCCTAATTTATTACTTCATTTTATTTTACTTTACTCAGATTTTTACTGAGAGAAAGCGCCACTTGCTTACCTTGCTCTACTTGGCTCTCACTATCCCAAGCTCGCTAGAAAAACGCCGTAAGCCCTTCTTTCTTGACTAGTATTATAGCAGATTTTTAGTGACTTGTAAATTAAAATCCGCATGAAACAATCGTTTCATACGGATTTTAGGCTAACAAACAAGGTTGTTTTTCTTATGGACGTCTTGCAGCTTTTGGTTTTTTACCATGAAGTTTTTTCTTGGCATTCTTCAAGGCTGTCAAAGCATCTTTCACATCTTGTTGGCTTGCTCCTGGATTTGAAAGGATGGTTTGTGCATCCTTGAAGGCTACTAGGTAAGCTTCTTTTTCTTCATTTCCAGCATAGATGAATTTAGCATTCTTTTCTTGGAACTTCAATTCTTCCTTGATGTATTTTTCAAGACTTGAAAAATCAGTTGCTTTCCCGTTTAATTTTCCTTCTGCACGGCTAAGCTCAGCAAGTGCTTGATTGATTTGTTCTTGTTTCACAGTTGGATCAACTGCAAGCAAGGCTACTGTTTGGAAAGCACGATCGTAGTCGCGACGTACTTTTTCTTTGGCATTGGCATAACGACCAGTTTTTGTCGTAGCATCGTAAGCCTGCATAGCTTCTTTCAAGGCCGCAACGTTTGAATCTTTCCCATCCAAAGCTTGGCTGGCAGCTTCAAGACTAGCTAGAGCTTGGTTGACTTGCTCTTGACTAACCTTGTTGGTCAAGGCTGCTTGGGCCGCTTGCAAGGCTTGATCATAGGCTTCCTTCTTATCCGCACTGGCATTGAAGTATTGCGCTGTCTTTGTAATATCTGCTTGGTTGTTCAAAGCAGCTAAGAGATCCACTTTTGAGATCACTCCAATACGATAATTGTTGTTGCGTCCTGCGACAACTGAGATCACTGGTGCTTCCTCAGCTAGTTCATAGCCTGTAGGAAGAGTTGCAACCAAGGTATATTGACCAGTTGCTACAGATTTACCAAAGCCATTTTTACCATATTTTTCAGCTGGCAAGACAAAGTTTTCACCATCTGCCCCTTTTAATACGATCGTAGCTGCTTTTGAAACCGGTTGATCAAAGCTGATGCTAACTGGCGCGTATTCTAAAGTATTGGCAAGAAAAGCAATCGTTTGGAAACTATTATCCTCTGTCAAATCAAATTCTTGCGTCAAGCTGCTGACAAATTTCACTTCTGTACGATCATACGTAAAGATTTCAGCAGTATAATGACCAAAGTTCAAGAAGTTAATATCTTTTGTCTTATCAACTGACACGTATTGGCCCTTGCTATCTTTGATTCGGTAAACATACATAGTATCCAAATCTTTGTTCGTTTTAGCGTCACGAACTGCAATTTGAACCCGACCACTATTTTGATCCCGAACTAAATCAGCTAGTGAAACATAATCTACGTTCCCCGCAAAGTCTTCTACATAGTAGTAGATATTCTTCTTATCGATGTTTTCAGGAAGATCGAAGCTACCATCTGCATTGGCCTTGATCACATGGTAATTTTCAAGCGCACGTGTACCATTCTTATCTTCACTGGTTTGGACCATTGTCCCCTGATCATCAAATGGAGTCACATAGACGAGTTTTTCAGTTAAGATACCACCATCGCCAACATCTTTGGCTTTACGTGCTACAAACTGTTGAGCCCCATCTTTGAAACGGATATATCCAGATGTGATCACTGGTTTTTGAGTATCGACTTGAACCTTGAAGGTTGTTGATTGCTCCTCAGCTCCAGGAACCATTGGGGTGTAACGAATGACATAATCATATACACCATCTGCTACTGCTTTCCCATTTGCATCGGTACCATTCCAAGCAGTGTTATCTAGTGTATAGCTGCGTGGGTTCTTTTCATTGCCATCAAAGAAGTTCTTACGATGATCAGATGGAGTTCCTTCCCACAGTGGATTTTTATGTTCCGTATCGCTTGCTGCATAGACAGCTGCATGAAGGTTTTCAATGTTTCGAAGAGCAACCGTCTTGTATTCAACGAGGTCTTTATTTCCATCTTCATTTGGTGAAATGGCAATGCGAACATTTCCATTCTCATCTAGTTGAAGAGCATGAGTTCCTTCCGCATTTTCTTCAATACCAAGAACGGTAATCCGACGACCATCTCGTTTCCCTTGTGTAAGGAGAAGGTCATTTTGAAGGGTGACAAGCGCAGAAACATTGGCACTAGATGAGATATTCAAATTTTTTGGAACATGATAGTAGAAGCCATCTTTTCCTTCACGAACCAAATCATAGATTGGTTTTTCAACAGCTGGAAGGTTTTGGAATTCTCCCTTGAATCCCATAAATGGCAAGCTAACTACATCCCCATCATCTGCTGGATCGACAAAACGAACAAATCCTTCAAGGAAATAGCCATTTGGCATTTCTTTGCTTAATTCTTCAGTGAATTTACTTGTGTCTACTTTCACTGTAACTGTTTCAGAACTATGTGCTTTCACGGTTACTTCAGGCCAAGCAGTTTCTGTTAATTTACGTGGACGAAGGGTAAATTTACCATCCTTCACTTCATCTGTGTCAGTATTCACCAACATTTTCAAGGTACGATCGGTATCTGAAATATTGTGGACTGTGACATCAAAGGTAAAGCTATCTCCAACATTACCAAGAGTGACGCTTGGATAGTTGTTTTCACCAGTCACATACAAGTCTGTTGAAACGGCTGCGGCTGTATCGACAACCCCTGCACCTTGTTGACGTGGAGAAGTATAGACACCAGTTTCTTTGTCAACATGTGGTTTGGCTGTAGACATAATCAAGGCTTTCACAGTTGCAGAAACTTGTTCTGGAGTCAATTCTGGATGGTTCTTCACAAGGTATTCTTTAACCAAGGCTGCCACACCTGCTACGTGAGGAGAGGCCATACTTGTACCACTCATATCCCCATAGGTATTGTCATTTAAAGAAGAAAAGATATTCCCACCAGGTGCTGTGACATCTGGTTTCAACTGACCATCGGTTGTTACTCCCCAACTTGAGAAATCAGACAATTGATCTGCCTCTGGAGATGGACGGTTGGCCATAGTATTGTTAAAGACAATTTTGTAGGAACCTGCCTTAAGAGCTTCCCCATAACGTTTTGAAATAAAGACAGATGGGATCTTTTTCGCATCTCCTTCAATTGCCATTCCAAGGTTCGATCCTTCCACATTATTGTAGACCAAAGCTCCTGCTGCACCATGATGGAAGGCATTGGCAATCTTTTCTGAGAATGGAATTTCCCCGCGTTGGATTAAGGCTAATTTACCGGTAAGATCCAGATCTTTGAAATCATCTTCTTTTCCAAGACCAACTGACACATATTCGTACTCTTTGCCTTTTTCAAAATCAGCGTCTGCAGCAGATTTACTGTAATCAAACTTCCCGTTATCTACTTCTGCATTACCTTCCAAACCTTTGACTTCAAAAACCTCTGTGGTAATGATTTTATTATTGATTGAAGCAACAGAAATAGAGTCCTCTACCGTTGATGGATTTCCAACCAAACCGTAATCTGGATTTTCTGCTGCTGGTCTAGAATAACCATTCCCAAAAGTATTGCTATTTCCTGCAGAAATTAAGACAGATACGCCTTTAGCGCGCGCCCGTTTAATGGCATCCACAATATCTGAATCCGCATTGACCGTAGAACCAGTCGTAGAACCAAGACTCATGTTGATAGTATCTGCACCAAGAGCTACAGCATCATCAATTGCTTTTACATAAAGAGCAGATCCCGTTGTTTTTTGGCGATCTGAGAAGACACGCATAAACATAACTTGCGCTTCTGGTGCTACACCATAGATCTTTTCTCCGTTTCCTGCTGCTTTATCAGGATTCCCTGTTGCAATCCCTGTAACGTGCATCCCATGAGAATCTCTTTCGGCCTCTTTGATATTGTCGGTCCCATCAAAGTAGTCATAGGCATAGACAACCTTGTCGTTGTACCATTTACCATAATCAATTCCTGCTGCTTTCTTAGCAGCTTCGATTTCTCCTTGGTTTTTAAACTTAGCTTTTGAAGGATCGGTAATCCGAAGAACCTCGTGGTTCACATCCAAACCAGAGTCGATGACGGCGACAACCATCCCTTCCCCTTTATAACCTTGCTTCCAGGTTTGGGGAACAGTAATAATTTCGTCACTTTCGATGCTTTGAGGTTTTTCAGCTGCCTCATGGCGATTCGTTGTTTCTGAACTTGTCGCAGAAGCCACTTCTGTTGCTTTTTCTACAGGTTTTTCTGCTACTTCCGGTTTTGTTTCTGGAACAGCAGCTGCTTCTTTCGGAGCTTCTGTTTTTTCAATAAGAGCTGCTTCTGTTGTATTCGTTGTCTTTGCAGCAACTGTTGCTTCTTTTGCAACTGCTACTTTCTCACTAGCAACTGCTGTATTTGCTTCTGTTGCTTGTGAATGCTCTTCTTCAGCAGGTGCCTGTTGAGTAGTGGCTACAAGCTGTGTTCCAGCACTCGTTTGGTTAGCCGCTTGTTCTTCAGCACTCGCTTGTGCAGATCCAAATACCAAAACAGCCCCTAATAAAACTGAGGCTACACCAAATTTGTATTTTCTTAATGAAAAACGTTCTTGTCTATTCATAGAAACTCCCCTTTTATTTTAATAGTAACTATTATAACGCAAAATTATCTGAAAATTCATTCAAAAAACAAAATGTAACACAAATGTAACATTTACGAATGTTACTAACTGTTAATTTATTTTCGTTCGGAAAAATGTAAATTAGTATGGGAAAGTATTATAGAACGTCTGTTTTTGTTGGAGTTTTAAAATTATTTAATCCTTGAAAGGATTTTAAAAACCGAGAACGAAACTGTCCTCGGTTTTCATTAATGAATAGAAATTCTCTCTTAAAAATCTTTGGTGTCCGGATCTGGTGCACCTGCTTCAACCGGAAGATGGCGAAGGAGTTCCATATCATCTGCCGTCAATTCAAAATCAAAGCAATTTAAATTACTCGCAATCCGCTCAGGTGTAACCGATTTTGGCAGTGGAAGGAAACCTTCTTGCAAACTCCAAGCCAAGGCTAGTTGAGCGACGGTCTTTCCATATTTAGTAGCCATTTCTTTTACTTGTTCATTTTGGAACAATTCTCCTTGGCCAAAAGGTCCCCAAGCCTCTAGTAAAATGCCATGCTTACGACTTGATGCAATGACTTCACTTTGGTACACCCCAGGTGCTAGACGAATTTGGTTCACAGCCGGAATGACCCGAGCTGTTTCAAGGAGGGCTTCCAAATGATGAGGCAGAAAATTGCTAATACCAATAGCTCGAACCTTGCCAGCAGCTAGCATATCTTCCATTGCCCGCCAAACCTCAGCATTTCGTTGTTTCCAAGCATCATTTTCTCGAAGGGGTTTTGGATTTGGCCAATGAATCAAATAAAGATCTACATAGTCCAAGCCTAGTTTCTCAAGAGACTCTTCCAAAGCAGCTTGAGCGTCTTCATAAGTGTGGTGAGTATTCCAAAGTTTGGTGGTAATAAACAGGTCTTCGCGCGCAAGACCACTGTCTTTAATGGCCCGGCCCACACTCTCTTCATTCTGATAAATCGCAGCTGTATCGATATGGCGATAACCTGCTTTTAATGCAGCTAAGACAGCTTGATAGGCTTCTTCTCCATCCGCTGCTTTCCAGGTTCCAAATCCCAATACAGGAATCTCCACCCCATTATTTAAACGATAATGATTCATTTTTTCTTTCCTTTCTTCGATTTCGGTTTCTTAGGCCCTCGAAGCTTGAGCTCTGGCTTAAAAATATTTTTCTTGGTTGGCTCCATCTTCTTGCTATAAAAACTATAGAGTAAAAATGCCCCACCAACAATCACAATAAAGATATTTTTTCTTACAATCCCATAGAGCAAGAAAAAAATTCCCATCAATAAAAAACGTATATCAATTGCCTTCATAAACTACCTCACATTTCAATTCCCATTATAGCATGAAAAGACAGCATTCACAAAATTGCACTACCATTGGTAAACAAAAACCTCTCTAGGTATGACCTAGAGAGGAAGTATTCTATCTTTAATTCTTGAATCTAGTTCGTAGCCTGGTAACGTTTGACCCCATCGAGATAGGTCGCAACCAGATCCAAATTTTGATCAAGAACGATGAAGTCCGCATCATACCCTTCGCGAATTTGACCACAAACATCATCAATATGGACTGATTTTGCCGGATTGAGGCTGGCCATCATCACTGCTTCGTGAGGGTTAGCAATCCCCCACTCTACAACATTTTTTAATCCATCTTTCAATTTCAAGATTGAGCCAGCTAGATTACCAGTTGATTTCAAGCGAGCCGTCCCTTCAGCGACCACAACCGGGAATTCCCCAAGCATGTAGTCCCCGTCTTCTAAGCCCCCAGCTGTCATACAGTCCGTAATCAAGGCAACATTTTCTTTTCCTTTTTGTTTCATCAGGATATCACACGCTAGCGGATCCACGTGATGGCCATCACAGATCAACTCTGCTGTTGTATGAGGCAACTCATACATAGCACCAACCATACCGAGTTCACGGTGCGTCAAACCACGCATACCATTGTAGGCATGCACCCAGACACTCGCACCTGCATCTACCGCTTTTTTAGCTTCTTCAAAAGTTGCATTGGAGTGTCCCAAAGCAACAGTCACCCCTTCTCCTGTAATGGTCCGAACAAAGTCTTCTACACCTTCACGCTCAGGAGCAAGGGCAATCTTATTCAACAGACCATTGGCAGCTTTTTGCCAAGCCCGGAATTCTTCCATACTTGGATCCTTCATATAAGATGGGTTTTGAGCTCCCTTGTATTTTTCTGTAAAATAAGGTCCTTCAAAATAAATCCCGCGAATCTTAGCTCCTGTTGCTTCTTTGTATCGTGCACCGATATTTTCAGTTACTGCCAAAAGTTGTTCGTAAGAGGAAGTAAGGGTCGTAGGCAAAAAGCTCGTAACCCCTGTACTCAAGAGCCCTTCACTCATGGTATGGAGAGTGCCTTCGATATTATTATCCATCACATCTACCCCACCAAATCCGTGAATATGGGTATCTACGAGGCCAGGCGCAATGCTGTAACCAGAATAATCCAGCACATCCGCACCTTCTGGTAAGCTTTCCACATGTTTTCCAAACTTGCCATCAACAAGCTCCAAATAGCCTCCGCGGCGAACCCCATGTGGGTAATAAAATTGATCTGCTTTAATATATGTAGACATAAAATCGTCCTTTCCATTGTAGGAACTGTGTTCCATTTATATTCATACATATTATAACGCTTTCACTTCCATTTGTAAATGGTCTAGACCTATTTTTGAATAGAATCCAACAAAAAACAGAGTAAGCTTCCTACTTACTCTGTTTGACGTTCCTTAAATTTGCTCGATTTGTACTTTTTCAGCCAGATTCATGGCATGGTCTGCAACTCGTGTATAGTGAGAAATAATATCAATAAAGTTCACTCCGGCTTGAGGTGTACATTCACCTTGGTTCAAACGACGAATATGGGTTTTCCGAAGTCTTTTCTCCAACTTTTCAATTGCCTCGTGACGTGCTACCAATTGGTTTGCAAGACTCACATCATTGTTCTCAACAGCTTTTAAGGCATCCTCTACAAATTGATGGGTTTGGTTGTAAATATCTTCCAATTCAGCCAAGGCCGCTTCTGAAAAGACCACTTTCTTACGAATTAAATAATCGGTCAGATTGATCAAGGCTTCCGCGTGATCTCCAATCCGCTCCAAATCCCGTGAAGAATCCAAGATATTGGTGAGAACTTCACTTTCTCTCGGACTCAAGGCTTCACTTGACAAACGAATCAGGTAGCGAGTCAAATCATCATCGATGGTATTGATGGCTTCTTCTGTCTTATGACCCTTTTCAGCTGTTTTCTCATTTTGATGAACAATATAATCATAAGAGAGGCTAAAGGCTTTATCTGCATATCCACCTAAATGAAGCAACTCTTTTTTCGCATTTCCAAGAGCAATCGAAGGTGCTTGAGTGATCAAATTTTCATCCAAGTAGAGCGGTTCATATTTGACAACCTCGTCCTCACCAGGAATCAGCTTGGTCACAAAGTATGCCAAAGCTCCAATGAATGGGAACTGGATGATGGTATTGGTTATATTAAAGGTTCCGTGAGCAAAGGCTATGGTCATTTCTGGGGATAAATGAAGAGTCGTTTCAAACCATTGAATCAAAGAGGTAAACGGAACAAGGAAGACAAGACAGATAATGGTTCCGATAACATTAAAGGCTACATGGGCACCTGCCACACGTTTGGCCGCAATATTAGCTCCCAAGGAAGCAATGATAGCTGTAATGGTCGTTCCGATATTATCACCAAAGAGAACTGGGAGGGCTCCTTTCAGGTCAATCAAATGACTAGCATAGAGATTTTGCAAGATACCAATGGTTGCAGAAGAGGCCTGAATCAAAAGTGTTAAGCCTGATCCAACAAAGACACCCAAGATAGGACTTTTACTTAACTGCACCATATAGTCACGAAAGACTTGCAAATCTTTAAGAGGTTCCATAGCCCCACTCATCAAGTTGAGGGCAAAGAAGATACCACCGACACCAAAAACGATTCGTCCAACATTATTAACCAAACGATTTTTGGTAAAGAAGAGACAAACCGCTCCGATAAAGAGCATGGGAAGAGCGTAGTCTCCTAATTTAAAACCAATGATAAAGGAGGTAATAGTCGTTCCAATATTGGCCCCCATAACAATACCAATAGCTTGACGGAGGGTTAGAAGTCCTGCACTCACCAGACCGACCGTAATCACTGTAACCCCTGAACTCGACTGAATCAAGGCAGTCATCCCAATCCCTACTAGAACCCCTAGAAAGGGATTACTCGTATATTTATCAATATAGTATCGAAGTCGATCTCCTGCAGCCTGTTGCAAGCCTTCTCCCATGGTTTTAATACTATAGAGAAAGAGCCCCAGGCCTCCCAAAAAGTTAAATACAATTTCCTGCCAGTTAATCGACATGTTCATTCCTCCAAATTTGAGATCAGAAATAAAACTCCTCTCCTATTGTAAAGGATAATTTCCAATCACACAAGAGATTTCTGTAAATTTCTATTATTTTTTGAAACCGTTTTTTCCTTCTGTTTTATTTTCCTCGTTTTAAGAGCCAAAAAAAGAGGGTGGAAAATTTCCAACCCGAGACTGTAGACAAACTATTCTTTTTTATAAATCTAATAAATTCTATAAAAAGAAATGTTACTCGTTAGAGTGATTCAATCATCTACTGAAACTTTTCGTCGTGAGAAAAGTACCTGAAACTTAATAGTTTCAGGTACTCGGAATTATTGAGACCTTAGGCTCAATAATTAGTCATGGAACTTCGAAGAAGTTCGCTGACGTCCGTACTCACCTAAGGAAAGTTTCTAAGAAGACTTTGTCTTTCAATCTGGGCGTGGAAAATTTCCAACCTCTCTAGTCTTTGTTCAAATTGCGTAACATCTCATCGATCTTGTTACCGTATTCGATAGACTCGTCTTTGACAAAAGTAAGATCCGGAATCTTGTACAGTTTCAAATTCCGACCTAATTCACGCTTGATGGTTCCTGTTGCTTTTTCAAGGCCTGTCTGAGCCTTTTGATTGTCTGAAGCCAAATCACTCATAATTGAATAATACACTTTGGCCATAGACAAATCACCTAGCATTTGAACATCCGTAATAGTAACGCCTTGAACACGCGGGTCACGGACTTTCTTTTGTAAAATCTCATTGACTTCACGCTTGATTTCCATCCCTACTCGATCTGTCCGAAAATGACTTGCCATAGGAACTCCTTTCTGCTTTGTGTTTAAAAACTAGGAAATCAGAGAAAAGTCCTCTTTTTTCCTAGTCAGCCTCTTATTTTTTAATTTCTTCCATGATGTAGGCTTCGATGGTATCATCTGTCTTGATATCATTGTAGCCTTCAATCATCAATCCACCTTCACGACCATTTGTCACTTCTTTGACATCATCTTTGAAGTGTTTCAAGCTTGCAAGAGCACCGTCATAGATCACGACACCGTCACGAATGACACGAACCTTGGAATCACGAGTGACCTTACCACTGAGGACCATAAATCCACCGATGGTACCCACTTTAGAGACTTTAAAGGTTTCACGGATAACTGCTTCCCCGATAATTTTCTCTTCAAACTCAGGATCCAACATTCCCTTCATGGCATCTTCCATTTCCTCGATCACCTTGTAAATGATTGAGTGAAGACGGATTTCTACCTCATCAGCTTCAGCTTGTTGACGAGCTTGTGGCGTAGGGCGGACGTTAAATCCAACGATAAAGGCATTAGATGCTTCCGCAAGAGTGACATCTGATTCATTAATGGCACCAACTGCTGAGTGAACGATGGTCACTTTCACACCTTCCACTTCAATCTTTTGAAGGGAAGCAGCAAGGGCTTCAACCGAACCTTGGACGTCGGCCTTGATAATGACATTAACAGATTTCACTTCACCAGCCTTCAAGGTATCAAAGAGATTTTCAAGGCTGACGCGGTTGGTTGCTTGACGTTGTTTCATCAGAGCACGTTTGGCACGTTCTTCACCAGCTGCACGCGCTGATTTTTCATCTTCATAAACCGCGAAGTGGTCACCCGCCATTGGCGCTTCGTTCAAACCAGTGATAGAAACCGGAGTAGATGGTCCTGCCACCTTCACACGACGTCCAAGGTCATTGGTCATGGCACGGACACGTCCAAAGGTATTTCCGACAACGATTGGGTCTTGAACATTCAAGGTACCTTGTTGAACAAGGAGGGTTGCGACCGCACCTTTTCCTTTATCCAAGCGCGCTTCGATAACAGTACCGATGGCACGAACAGTTGGATCTGCCTTGAGTTCTTGGATTTCAGCCACAAGAAGGACCGTTTCCAAGAGTTCATCGATATTTTGGTTGAACTTAGCTGAGATTTCTACAAATTCAGAATCCCCACCCCAGGCAGTTGACATAACTCCATGCTCTGCCAATTCACCGATGACACGCTCTGGATTAGCTCCTGGTTTATCGATCTTGTTGATGGCCACAATGATTGGGACATTGGCAGCTTTTGAGTGGTTGATAGCTTCGATAGTCTGAGGCATCACCCCGTCATCTGCCGCTACGACCAAGATGGTAATATCCGTAACAGATGCACCACGCGCCCGCATAGAAGTAAAGGCCGCGTGTCCAGGTGTATCCAAGAAGGTAATCTTCTTACCATTTTCCACGATTTGGTAGGCACCGATGTGCTGGGTGATTCCTCCCGCTTCACCTGTTGCTACACGTGAATTACGAAGGGTATCCAAAAGGGTCGTTTTACCGTGGTCAACGTGTCCCATGATGGTGACAACTGGTGGACGCTCTACCAACTCATCTGGATTCAAATAACCATCTTCAACGAAGAAGCGTTCGATATCGGCATTGTCCACTTCAACCTTTTTCTTGGCTTCAATTCCATAATCCACCATCAAGAGTTCAATCGTATCTCCATCCAGCGATTGGTTTTGAGTCGCCATGACTCCCATCATAAAGAGTTTCTTGACGATTTCAGCCGGTTCACGCTTGATGCGTTTTGCGATTTCTGCAACCGTCATTCCATCCGTATACTCAAATTCACTTGGTAATTCATGGAATTTACGCTCTGTTACTGGTTTTGGAGCATCATTACGGTTGTTCTTTCCTTTTTTATTTTTCTTATTGTTATTCCAGTTACTATTTCTCTGATTTCTCACTTGATTTTGACTATTTCGATTCCTTTGTTGTTTTCTTGGACCATCTTCTTCACGATCAAAATCATCGCGTTTCTTATCTGGTCGCGCTTGTTTCTTCCGACGTGTATCGACTTGAGCTGGAGCAGCAGCAACAGCTGGTTTTGTATGGTTCTCAACAGCTGGCTCCTGTACAGGTGCTTTCACTTCTGGTGCTTCTACCCGTTTCCGGCGCTGTTGACGTTCTTGTTCTGCTTTTGCAGCTTGTTGTTTGTAGCGATCTTCACTTCCACGTGCGTATTCAGCATTTTGTTCAGCTTTCAGTGCTGCTGCACGCGCTTTGAAATCAACTTTTGGTGCCACTTGGGGTTGTGCACTACGTCTTTGATCTGGTCGGTTATTGCGACGCTCAGAACCTTGATTTCGCTGTTCATTTCGCTCTTGTGGTCGTTGATTTCGGTTGTCACCATGACGCTGATTGTCTTTGCGATCACGTTTTGGACGATTGTCTTGTTGTTTCCTACGTTCAGCCTGTTCTTTTGCACGCGCTTCTCGTTCCGCTTTAAAGTTACGACTCTTTGGTTTAGCAGCTGGCGTTACTGATTTTGTCTCAGTTGCTCCTTCTTTTTTGACAGGCGCTGCTTCTTTTTTCTCTGCGACAGCCGTTGTCTTGGCAGCCACTTCTGCTACTTTCTTTTCGACTGTTTCTTTTTTCGCTGCAAAGCTCTTGATCAACTTTTCAGCAACATCAGTATCGACACTAGATGCATGACTCTTGACGTCAAAACCTAATTCTTTCGCACGAGTGACGACTTCCTTACTTTCCTTGCCCAATTCTTTGGCAATTTCGTATAATCTTTTCTTAGACAATTGCTGTCCTCCTCTTCTATTCCATAAGAGACCTCATTTTCTTTGAAAATCCAGCATCTACAACAGCGACGACCTTACGGGCACGTCCAATTGCAGTGCTTAATTCTAGTGTTGAAAACACGGTAGATACTTGAACCTCATAATAGCGACCCTTATCTGTCACCTTTTTTGTCAGGTTACTAGCTGCATCATTTGCCAGAAAAACTAATTTTGCTTTTTCTTCCTGGATGGCTTTGATCACGAGTTCTTCTCCAGAAATGAGTTTTCCTGCTCTTTGCGCCAAGCCCAACAAATTACTTATCTTTTGCTTATTCAAGGCCTAACTCTCTTCTCTTCACCTTATGATCTACATAAGCGATCAATTCATCATAGAAAGCTTCTTCCACTTCCATATTAAAGCTACGATTAAAAACTTTCTTTTTCTTAGCAAGTGCCGCTTCTTCATTGTCTAGCTTGATGTAAGCACCTCGACCATTGGCTTTGCCAGTTGGATCGATAAAGACTTGTCCTTCTTTATTTTTGACAATGCGGAGCAAATCGCGCTTATCAATAATTTCATTTGAAACGACAGATTTTCTTAAAGGGATTTTTCTTGTTTTTACCATTTTCCCTCCCTCTCTTAATCGACTTGCTCTTCGTCACTTTCTACTTGGTTTTCAAAAGTTTCTTGAGCTGCTTCCATTTCTTCGAACTCACTAGCTGATTTGATATCGATGCGGTAACCAGTCAAATGAGCCGCCAAACGAACGTTTTGACCACGACGACCAATGGCAAGAGATAATTTGTTGTCTGGAACCACAACGAGAGCATGTTTGCTATCTTCATCATCAAAAATAACTTGGTCCACTTCTGCAGGAGCGATCGCATTGTAGATAAATTCAGCTGGATCTGGAACCCATTCAATGACATCGATATTTTCTTCTGTCGGAACCATACGGTCTAATTTTTGATCGTATAGAGCTGGGTGGAACTTGCTGGTAATCTTTTTAATATTCGATCCACCACGACCAACGATAGTCCCAATCGCATCTACGTTTGGATTATGGCTACGAACCGCAACTTTTGTACGATCTCCAGCTTCACGCGCTACACTCATAATCTCAACAGTTCCATCATAGACTTCAGGAATTTCTTGTTCCATCAAACGTTTGATCATTTCAGGATGGCTTCGGCTAACAAAGACATTGACACCACGTGGATTATCTTCTACCTTGTAGACAAAGACTTCAATTCGATCATGAGATTGGAACACTTCTCCTGGAATTTGGTCTTGCTTAGACAATTGTGCTTCGATCGAACCAAGATTGACATAGATAAATCGATTGTCAAAGCGCTCCACCGTTCCACTCATGATTTCATTTTCATGTTCTTTATAAGTGTTATAGGTGATGGTGCGCGTTTGCTTACGCATTTTTTCCATGATCGTTTGTTTAGCAGATTGAGCTGCTACACGACCAAATTCAGCTGGTGCTTCTTCAAACTTGATCTTATCCCCCAACTCATAAGCAGAACTAATGGCCAAGGCATCCTTCAAGCTGATTTCTAAACGGCTATCAAAGACTTCATCCACCACTTCACGAACCGTATAAACACGGAAATCTCCAGTTTTTTCATTGAATTCAATCGCTGCACTTTCTGATTGTCCATAACGACGGCGATAAGCTGAACGCAATGATTCTGTGACGGCTTCGATGATATCTTCTTTTTTGATCCCTTTGTCTTCTTCCAAAATGCGGAAGGCTTCTAGCATTTCTTTACTCATGTTTTTCTTGCCTCTACTATAAAGGCATCCTTTCTTTCATTCTGTTACAATTTTACAGCCAACCTTGCTTTGGACACAAGGTTATAAGGAATTTCTACAGTTTTCTTTCGTGTTTTATCCATATACTCAATGGTCAAAACATCCTCTTCAAAACCTACCAAGTTTCCCTCAAAGACCTTTTGCTTTTCAACAGCCTTATACAAGCTGATATTGACATACTTGCCAACAGCTCCTTCGAGTGCTTCCTTGGTTTTCAATGGTCTCTCCAAGCCAGGACTGGTAACTTCTAAAAAGTACTGTTCTGGAAATGGGTCTGGTTTGATTTGATCCAATAGCGGGCTAATGATTTCTGTCAAATCCGCTGTATCATTCAGTGTGATCCCTTCTGGTTTGTCTACGAAAATGCTTAAGACGTAGTCACCACCCATTTTGCCATATTCAACATCGACCAATTCAAATGGTTCCTGGATGGCAGGCTGAATCACTTCTGTTACTAAGTCAACAATCGTTGCGATGGTTGCCACCTCCTCATAGATAAGAGGCGAAGATATTTCCCCGCCTCTCCTTTTCTATTCATTTAAGGTATTATAACACGATTCCCCAATGATTGCAAGGAATATGCTAAAACTGTGCTTCTACACGGTAAATGACCTGTCCTTTACTTGAGAACTTTTTCTCATATTCCGTCATGACATTCCCCTCAAAATCACTAGCATGAAGGTCTAGCCAGACTCCCTTCAAAGTCATACCATACTGTGAAAAGCTCACCAAACTGTATTCAAACAGACCTCGATTATCTGTTTTAAAGTGAATCTCCCCATGTTCTGGAAGAATTTGCTTGAAGGTATCCAAGAAAGTCTTGTAAGTCAAGCGACGCTTCTCATGACGTTTCTTTGGCCATGGATCTGAAAAATTCAGATAGAGTTGATCAATTTCCCCATCTTCAAAATAGTTGGTCAAGCTATCTCCGTCTACCCAAAGCAATTTAATGTTAGGAACATCAGCTTCTAAGACCTTATCTAAAGCATAACTCAAGACCGATTTTTGAATATCAATTCCGATGTAGTTGATCTCTGGATTGGCCTTGGCCATTCCAGTAATAAAGGCCCCTTTTCCGCTACCCACTTCGATATGAATAGGATGGTCATTCCCGAAAATTTCATGCCATTTTCCCTTGGCATCTTCTGGATTTAGGACCACATATTGCGGGTTCGCTTCTAATAATTCAGTCGCTCCCTTGCGATTTCTAACTCTCATATTTCCTTTCCATATTTCAACCGGAAATTGCGCAGAGCATAGATCTCGCGATTGACATTTTCTAAATCATTATTTTCATAGTATTTAGCAATTTGGCACAAGAAAGAGTATTGACCAAACCAATAGAGTTTATCAAATACTTTTTGATTGTACTTGTAGCCATAATAGCCTAACCAATCGCGCCAATTAGAATCTGGGATATAGTGACTCAAGATATGCGCCACATCCAACATCCGGTCTGTCAAACGAACAGAGTCCCAATCGACTAGATAAATCAAGCCGCTCTCTGTCTCAATCCAGTTACTATGACGGACATCCCCGTGGACGATCGTCGCATAATCCTCCCGAAAGGCAGGCACTGTCTTCCGTAAATTCTTTACGACTGATTGGATATAGTGGTTCTGACGTAGGGCAATTGGCAACCGGTTGCTCCAAGAATTGAGCAATTCTAATGGAGATTCCACAGGATAGCCAAGTTTTTTCAATTGGGTCATCAAAGGTCTAGAACGGTGCAATCTCGTTAAAATATTGACCACTTGTTTTTTCGACATCCCATTTGGCGTGAGAATTTCCCCATTCAACCATTCTTGGGCACTCATCACATTTCCATCTGGCAATCGTCGACTCCATAACAATTGAGGAGCAATCTGTTCTTTTGCTAGACCCGCAAGGATTGGGGTCGTATTCATTTTTACAAAAACGCGCCCACCATCTGGGTAGGTCCCCATGTAGGCCTTCCCACTCTTCCCAGGAATTGGGGTGAGGCTTAGCTCTTTTTCATTCGAGTCCATCTTTTCCTCCGTAAAAAGTTTCCAATCTATTTTACTAATTTTAACGACTTTCGTCAACCAAGCGCGCCATCTTAAATGGAAGATAGAGTAGGATTAAAGCAACTGTATAAGCCAATAAGCCTAACAACAGGACTTTATCTGAAATAAAGACCAGGCCAATTCCCCCTTCTATCACCGTTATCATCCCCATGACCAGCTGAATCGTTTTGTTCAACCCTGCCTTTTTACTGCCCTTTTTCATCGGGAAAAGGAGGGTCAAGGGTTGGTAATCAAAAGCACTGTAAAGCCCCAGTAATTGAAAAATAACCAAGTAATTGAGCAAGGCTACAAGGGCAATCACTACGAGGGGTTGGGGAATAAAGATGATAGCGAGAATGGAAAGAGCCAAGAGTCGTAGAGTCATAGAGAAAAGATCTCCATTCCGTAGGAAGGAGCGCATATATAAGTGAAGCCAAGTATTGCTATGTGTTTTGGGAAGAAGCCCTAAGAAACCATCCAAGTACGCTCTTCTTTTGACACTGTTAGTAATACCTTTCACCGTTGTAAACAAGGCAAAGAAGCGAAGAATCAATTGTTTCCTTGCATTCTCACGAGCAATAGCCAAGGGCCAATTTAAATTTTCATCCTGGTAGAAACGCGCTTCCTTCCAGCTAAAAACAGCCCCTTTAGCCACCCCTAAGACAAGGATATAAGCTACAATAGCAAGTTTATCCAGCCCTGTTGCCAGAAGAAGAGGCACAAATAATAGAAGGACAACACTTTGAATCAAAAACCAAAACACAAAAGACTTCTTGGCCTGCCCTTTGACATAACGTTTCACTTCCTCTTCCTTTACCAAAAGGAATAAAGCATCGGGCTTCTCTAAGTAGGTCGCAATGGAGCCAATCGGAACCAAGAGGAGCAAGCCAATCATGAGACTCCAGCGGATCAGGCTTGTATCTTTGGGTAGATCTTGCAAGAATTGGCTGTATTGAACCGCCAAAAATCCTATGAAAATCAACATAAAGAGAACGAAATGATCATTGAGAACATAGCGGCTATATTTTACACATTGAGTTCGAAACGTTTCTTGCCGTTTTTTCATCAACTCTTTCATGCTGTTTCCTCTTCTGTCAAGGTCATGTAGATATCATTTAGACTTGCTTTCTCATCCCCAAAAGTTGAACGCAGCTCGTCCAAGGTCCCTTTTGCTCGGACCTGACCCTTATGGAGGATCACAAAACCATCACACATCTTTTCAGCCGAATCCAGAACGTGGGTACTCATCAAAATCGATTTTCCTTTTGCTTTCTCATCTGCCAATAACTGAATCAAATCTGCAATCGCAACAGGATCCAATCCCAAAAAGGGTTCATCGACAATATAAAGACTTGGATCCACTGCATAGGCGCAAATAATCATGACCTTTTGCTTCATCCCTTTTGAAAACTGGGTCGGGAACCAATCTAATTTTTCAGCCAAACGAAATCGTTCCAACAAAGGCTGGACGCGCACCATGACCTGATCCATGTCTAAATCATAGGCCATAGCTACGGTTTCGATATGCTCTCTCAAGGTTAATTCTTCATATAGGCTAGGGGTTTCTGGAATATAGCCAATTTTTTTACGATAGTCAGTTGGAGCTTCTGGAAGACTCAAGCCGTCAATCCGTACTTCCCCAGCATAAGGATGCAGGAGACCAATAATTTCATTAATCGTGGTTGACTTCCCAGCTCCATTTAGTCCAATCAAACCAATCAGTTGGCCATCCGGAACTGAAAAACTCACCTCTTTCAGGACAGGGATGTTGACATAGCCCCCTGTCAACTTGTTGATTTCTAACATATTTTCTCCGATTTCTGGTATAATGTTCTTATATTATAACAAAATTTAGTCTAAAAGAGGTGTATTTATGGTTGACGATTGTATTTTTTGTAAGATTATAGCTGGCGACATTCCTTCCTCCAAAGTCTATGAGGACGAGGAAGTCCTCGCATTTTTGGACATCTCTCAGGTTACACCAGGTCATACGTTAGTGGTTCCAAAAAAACACGCTCGCAACCTCTTAGAGATGGACGAAACCGCCACAGCTCAACTATTTGCACGTGTTTCTAAAGTTGCAAAAAAAGTAGAAGCTGCTACCCAAGCTAAGGGAATGAATATCATCAGCAACATGGAAGAAGTTTCTGGACAAACCGTATTTCACACACATGTCCACATTATCCCCCGCTATTCCGATCAAGATGAGCTTGCCATTTCATTTACTGAACACGAGCCTAATTTTGAACAACTAGCAGTTCTCGCAGAAACCATCAAAAACAGTTAAAAAGGAGGCCATATGAAACTCAAAAATCTCTTTTGGTTTGCAACAGGAGCTAGCATTAGCTACCACCTAGTAAAAAACCGCAAAGAAATTAAAACAGAGGTGACTGAATCCAGCCAATTGGTCAAGGGAATTCAAGATAACCTAGCAAAAATCCAACGCAATCTGGATATTATCCAAGACCAAAAGACCAATCTTCAAGAATTGGTAACGGATTTCCAATACAAGACCAAACTATTTAGTCAACAAGCAACAGCCTCTCTAAAAGAAATTCAAGACATCTGGCAACCAAGTAAAAACGATTGAGAAAACTCAATCGTTTTTTTCTTATTCTGAAGGTACCGTAGGTGTCACACTGCTCGACTCTGTAGCTGCAGGAGCAACTGGTGTCACTGGTGCAACAGAACTTTGAGGCGTCACCACTCCCGTATCCTGGGTCGATGGTACAACTGGTAATTGATTAAACTCTTGGTAAACAGGTGCTTCCTCAGATGATGCCGCTGGCGTATCATTTTGAGAAGAAGTATTCTTCAACTCTTCATCTCCATCTAATAGGTAAGCATTGGTTTTCAATGTTTTAATTTCTTTCAGACCCAAAGCTTTGCGGATGATATTTTGAATTTTCAAGAGATGTTTTGAAGTGACAATCTGATAACTTCCGCCATCTGCTAAGGTGGCATCTTCTCCTTTCAGCTGGTACTGATGAATCGTTGAAAGGGCATCTTTATATCCTAACAATTGAAGAAGACTGTTGCTATCAAGTGAAATGTTGGTTTGCATATTGTCACTAACAGACTCAATGATTCCTTTGTAGTGACTCAAACTATTGAGGCTTAAAACTTTCTCAACAATCTTTTTGATCACTTCACGTTGGCGTTTTTGACGTCCATAGTCTCCTTCTGGGTCTTGGTAGCGCATCCGTGAATAAACGAGAGCTTGGTCCCCATTAATCTCCTGACGTCCTGGTGCGATCTTAGCCGTATATTCTGGCTCATTTTCCTCGATCGAGATATCGAAGTCAAATGGATTGTTGACCGTGATACCACCAACCTTATCCACTAATTGAACCAGTCCCTTCATATTGATCATGACATAGCGGTCAATATGGATATTCAAAAGATCTTGAATGGTCTTAATGGCTAACTTGGCACCGCCTTGAGCATAAGCCGAATTCAATTTTGCTTGGACCGTTTCGCCATCTGAAGTAATATTGGTTAGGATATCTCTTTCCAAACTCGTCATGGTTGTTTCTTTTGTTTGAGGATTAACAGTCACCAAAATCATGGTATCACTATTTCCGGCCCAAGGATCTTCCCGAGAACCGCTACCTGTATCAACCCCCATCAAAAGGATGGTCATCGGCTTGTTTTCTGCAATGACATTGGTCTCATTTCCAAAGCCCTTATAAGTCTTACTGAGGGTCCCTGTTGTTTGATTGAGGATAGTGAGGCCATAGGCCCCGATCCCAATCACTATTACCGTCAATAAGCTCAAAAACATCAAAATAATTTTTTTAACCATTTAGAATCTCTCTCTAATCTATCAGTTTCCCCATAAGGTAAACATCTAAGAATTCTCCTTCAGCTGAACAAGCTCCACGAGCTTGGCAACCTTCGATCTCAAAACCTAATTTTTTATACAGGTGAACCGCTCGTTCATTGCGCACTTGGACATTCAAGACTAGTTTCCTAAGAACACCGGTCGAGTGCGCCCACTCGATCCCTTCTTCTAACAAGATCTGTCCAAGTCCTTGATTCCAATAAGCTTTGCGAACCACAATAAAGACATCACCAATATGCCGAACAGACCGTTGAGAAGCCGCAGTGATATTTAACAAAGCTGCCAGTTCCTGATCTAGAAATAACAAGAGGCAAATCCGGTTATCCGCCATCTCTTGCACCATCAGAAATTGTTCCATGTCTGCTGGAGACATGCCAATTCCAGCTTCATCTAGCGTCATGTAATCTGACTCTTTCCCAACTTGATTTAAGAAATCAACGACAAGAGCCGCATCTGCACTGTCAGCTTGCCGAACTTCTACTGTCACTTCCTTTTCCTTAGTCATCCGTTTTTTCCACCTGCTCAAAGGATGTCAGTAAAGCTTCTGCACGCGCTCCATGAGCTTCAAAAGCTAACTCTCGCCCATCTTCTAATTTTCGGATAAAAATTTTTAGATAAGCATCCGAAAGACTCGGCTCAATCAGCTCTCCCCATTCAATAATGGTAGCACCATCTCCAAATAGAAAATCATCTAAATCAATAGAATCTGGATCATTCCCAATCCGGTAAACATCCAAATGGTATAAAGGCAAGCGACCTTCGTATTCACGAACAATGGTATAGGTCGGGCTTTTAATCATCTGATCAATCCCTAACCCCTTTGCAATTCCCTTGGTAAAGGTCGTTTTTCCTGCCCCTAGATCACCTGATAAGATGATCACGTCTTGCTTTTCTAAGAGTTTTCCTAGCTGTTTTCCTAGAGCGATCAGCTCCGTTTCATTGTGACTAATCATTTCTCTATTATACCAAACTTTTTAAAAATCTGCTCTTTCTTTTAGCAATTGTTCGACTCCGGTTTGTTTTTGAGAAAAAGGAATCAAAGAAAACAGGAAACTCTCCCATTCA
Organism: Streptococcus parasanguinis; assembly: GCF_009717775.1. GTDB lineage: Bacteria > Bacillota > Bacilli > Lactobacillales > Streptococcaceae > Streptococcus > Streptococcus parasanguinis_AG. The sequence continues at coordinate 67,603 of NZ_WMZF01000004.1, forward strand.
TTCCCTCAATCCATCTAAAAAGGAATGGGAGACAACTCCCATTCCTTTTTGGCACTTTTCTGATACTTAATTCAAGGCCATACTAACGTAGTTTAAAATAAAGAGAACATCTAAAATCCAAATCATGCTGTGCACTTCTTTGGCTTCTCCTTTAACCACTTTCACTAAGCTATAGGTGATAAATCCAGCAGCGATCCCTTGTGTAATCGAGTAGCTGAAGCCCATAAAGATAGAGGTGAAGAAGGCAGGAACTGCTTCTGACATATCTTCCCAATGGATATTTTTCAAGCCACTCAACATCATGATCCCAACAACAATCAAAATTGGAGCTGTAGCAGCGGTCGGTACAATCGCCAACAAAGGACTAAAGAGACTTGAAATAGCAAAACAGATTGCCACAACCAAGGCTGTCAAACCAGTGCGTCCACCAGCTCCAATACCAGCTGCAGATTCAACATACGTCGTTACGTTTGAAGTTCCTGCAATAGCTCCGACTGAAGTCGCTACAAGGTCTGAATAGAGGGCCTTATCTAATTTCGCTGATTGATGGTTTTCCCCATTTGTCGCAACAATCCCAACTTTTTCACCCGTACCGATTAAAGTTCCAATTGTATCAAAAATATCCGTCAAGGAGAAGGCTAAGATTGCCATTAAGGTCTCAGGCAAACGAGACGTATTGGAAATCAACGAACCCAATCCTTTTGATCCCAAAGCTTGACCAAAGATCGTGCCTAAATCATTAAAGGCAGCTCCTAGATGATTACTTGCAAAGTCAATTTTAGTGATATCAACCACATGGATGAGAATTCCAAGTACAGTCGTTGCTAAGATAGAAAGGATAATCCCTCCCTTAATCCCTTTGACAACAAAGAAAATAGTAATCGCAAGACCAACAAGAGCCAAGAGGACAGCCGGATTGTTAAAATCAACCAATCCAGGAACAGCAGATGCATTGGCTGAGATCGTTGCATTCGCCTTATCTGCTCCTTCTCCGACCACTGTATAGGTATGAGGGTCAATCGTGAATTTCAAAAATCCCGCATTCTTAATTCCAACATAGGCCAAGAAAATCCCGATCCCCGCTGAAATAGCAGACCGAAGAGCTGTCGGAATCGATTCGATGATCATCTTCCGAACATTTGTCAATGTGATAATCAATGAAATCACTCCACAAATGAAGACCATCCCCAAAGCTTCCTGCCATGAGTAGCCCATACCAAATACAACGGTAAAGGTAAAGAAGGCATTCAAGCCCATTCCTGGTGCTTGTGCATACGGTAAATTGGCATAAAAAGCCATCATCAAGGTTCCGACAACAGATCCAATAATCGTTGCAAGGAAGACCCCTTGAGCTGGCATACCTGTTTGTGACAACATTTGCGGATTTACGAAGAGGATATAACTCATCGCAAAAAAGGTTGTCAAACCAGCAAGAACCTCTGTTCGAACAGTGGTTCCATGTTCTGAAAGTTTAAAAAACTTATCCATTTCAGAATAAACTCCTTTTTCATCATTCTCGCTCCCAATCAATTTGCGAACGTTATTTCTATTTTACCAAAAGATCTTTCGCCTTTCAAGAAATCCTACTTCTCTTCTCGATTTTTGAGCGCTTTTCCGATTTTTCTGATATAATGGTCTCATTCTTCTCGAAAGGAACTGAATTATGCATAAAAAGATGATCGCTCTAGATTTAGACGGCACCCTCTTAAATTCCGAAAGCAAATTGAGCGACTTTACTATTGATACGATTAAAAAAATTAGTGCTCTTGGCCATAAAGTTATTATTACAACAGGCCGCCCCTACCGTATGGCGCACACCTATTACAAACAGCTAGAGCTAGATACTCCGATGATCAATTTTAACGGCTCCCTAACGCATCTCCCTGAGAAAAAATGGGCGGATGAACAATGTTTGACTTTAGATAAAAAATACCTGTTAGATATGGTCGCTAACCGAGACACCATCCAAGCGGACTTTATCGCTGGCGAATACCGCAATAAATTCTTTATTACCGATCCAAATGAGCACGTTGCAGATCCTAAACTATTCGGTATTGAATCTTTCCAACCAGAAAATCAATTCAATCCCAAACGGGTAACGAGCGACCCAAACTGTATCCTCTTTCAAACGAAAGCGGAAGACAAATATGCTCTGGCAGATGAAATGAATCGGCATTATGACTACAATCTGTCTATCAATACTTGGGGTGGTCCCTTAAATATTCTGGAATGCAATCCAAAAAATGTGACCAAAGCTTCTGCTCTGACCTACCTTCTGGATAAACTCAATATGGATCAGAAGGATTTGATTGCCTTTGGAGACGAGCACAACGATACCGACATGCTAGCTCTCGCTGGTCATGGATACGCTATGAAAAATGCCAGCTCCGTCCTTCTCCCATATGCAGACTCCATCACAGATTTCACCAATAACGAAGACGGTGTAGCGCGCCAACTCATTCAATTATTCTTATAATAGGAACAGACATGAGTTATCCCCTCATGTCTTTTTCTTCGCCAAATACTTAATCGGTTAATCAATACCCTCCTTTTTTTCCATTTTTTTATTGTTCAATAGATAAGTTTGTGATATTATTAACATAGTTATTAAAGAAGCGCTTTCAAAAAATGCTAAATCGCTTCTCGTTCACTTAAGGAGGAACAAAATGAAAGCTGTTGTTGTTAATCCAGAAGGTACTGGTGTTGAAATCGTTGCAAACAAAGACATGCGTCCACTTGAAACAGGGGAAGCACTTGTTCAAATCGAATACTGTGGTGTCTGCCACACTGACTTGCACGTTGCTCACGGGGACTTCGGTAAAGTTCCAGGCCGTGTTCTTGGACACGAAGGAATCGGTATTGTTAAAGAAGTTGCTCCAGATGTCAAGAGCCTAAAAGTTGGGGATCGTGTCAGTGTCGCATGGTTCTTCGAAGGATGTGGAACTTGTGAATACTGTACAACTGGTCGTGAAACTCTTTGCCGTACTGTAAAAAATGCTGGTTACTCTGTTGATGGAGGAATGGCTGAACAATGTATCGTTACTGCAGATTACGCAGTGAAAGTACCTGAAGGATTAGATCCAGCCCAAGCTTCTTCTATTACCTGTGCAGGTGTTACAACTTACAAAGCCATCAAAGAAGCCAAAGCTGAACCAGGACAATGGATCGTTATCTATGGAGCTGGTGGACTAGGAAACTTGGCTGTTCAATATGCTAAGAAAGTCTTCAACGCACATGTCATCGCTGTCGATATCAACAATGATAAACTAGAATTGGCGAAAGAAGTTGGTGCAGACTTTGTCATCAACGGTCGCGAAGTTGAAGATGTCCCAGGATTGATCAAAGAAAAAACAAATGGTGGAGCTCACTCTGCTGTCGTAACAGCTGTTTCTAAAGTAGCTTTCAACCAAGCAGTAGATTCTGTTCGTGCAGGTGGCCGCGTGGTCGCAGTTGGTCTTCCTTCTGAAATGATGGACCTCAGCATTGTGAAAACTGTATTAGATGGTATCCAAGTCATTGGTTCTCTTGTAGGAACTCGTAAAGATTTAGAAGAAGCTTTCCAATTTGGTGCAGAAGGCTTGGTCGTTCCTGTCGTTCAAAAACGTCCAGTGGAAGATGCTGTCAAAGTCTTTGACGAAATGGAAGCTGGAACCATTCAAGGACGTATGGTACTTGACTTTACAAACTAAACAACTGAACCTACAGGACTAGCCCAGTTGGGCTAGTCTTTTTGAGTGCTCTCAATCACTCTATTTTACAATTTATTATATATTTATTTTTTATTTTTGCGGATATAGATCGATTGTTGGAATATTTTTATTGAAATTCAAATCCTATGAAACTTACATATCATTGATTTCTTCTGCCATCATCAACTAATAAACAAGAGCCATTCAATAGCATTTAATTTTTATTTACCGATAATTTAATATAATAAATTAATGTTTTTACATCGAGATTTTGATAGAAAAATTGACTTAAGTGTGGAAACGATTTATAATAAAGTAGCTTAAAGTTTTCTTAAACTGAAAGTCAAACAAATTTTATAAGGAGGAATGTCAATAATGAGTATTGGTATCATTATTGCTAGCCACGGTGAATTTGCAGCTGGAATCCACCAATCCGGCTCGATGATCTTTGGGGATCAAGAGAAAGTTCAAGTGGTTACGTTCATGCCAAGTGAAGGCCCGGATGATCTCTATGCTAAATTCAATGCAGCTGTTGCCGCATTTGATGCAGAAGATGAAGTCTTGGTTTTGGCTGACCTTTGGAGTGGTTCTCCATTTAACCAAGCAAGTCGCGTCATGGGAGAAAATCCAGATCGTAAATTTGCGATCATCACAGGATTGAACCTTCCGATGTTGATTCAAGCTTATACAGAACGTTTGATGGATGCAAATGCCGGCGTTGATCAAGTCGCTGCAAACATCATCAAGGAAGCAAAAGACGGTGTCAAAGCCCTTCCAGAAGAATTGAATCCTGTTGAAGAAGCTAGTACAGCCGCTGCTGCTCCTGTAGCCCAAGCTGCTATTCCAGAAGGAACGGTTATCGGAGATGGAAAACTCAAGATTAACCTTGCCCGCTTAGATACACGTCTTCTTCATGGACAAGTCGCAACTGCTTGGACACCTGATTCAAAAGCCGATCGGATCATTGTTGCTTCAGATTCTGTTGCCAAAGATGAACTCCGTAAGGAATTGATCAAACAAGCGGCACCAAATGGTGTGAAAGCAAACGTTGTCCCAATTCAAAAATTGATCGACGTTGCAAAAGATCCACGTTTTGGAAATACCCATGCTTTGATCTTATTTGAAACACCTCAAGATGCTCTTCGCGCCATCGAAGGTGGTGTTCCGATTAAAACCTTGAACGTTGGTTCAATGGCCCACTCAACTGGTAAAACCATGGTGAACAATGTGTTATCAATGGATAAAGATGATGTGGCTACATTTGAAAAAATGCGTGATCTTGGAGTAGAATTTGACGTCCGTAAAGTGCCAAATGACTCTAAGAAAGATTTGTTTGACTTAATTAACAAAGCTAACGTTCAATAATCGATTACTTACGAAAGGATTTTAAACATGTCTATTATTTCTATGGTATTAGTGGTCGTTGTTGCCTTCTTAGCAGGTCTTGAAGGTATCCTTGACCAATTCCAATTCCACCAACCCCTTGTTGCTTGTACCTTAATCGGTTTGGTAACAGGTAATTTGACTGCTGGCATTATGCTTGGTGGTTCACTTCAATTTATTGCACTTGGCTGGGCAAACATTGGTGCCGCAGTTGCACCCGATGCTGCCCTTGCATCTGTCGCTGCTGCCATCATCATGGTACTTGGGGGAGACTTCAGTACAAAAGGAATCGCTGTCGCTCAAGGTGTCGCTATTCCACTTGCAGTTGCTGGTCTTTTCTTGACCATGATTGTCCGTACCCTCTCCGTTGGTTTGGTCCACACTGCCGACGCCGCCGCTAAAAAAGGTGATATCAAAGGCGTAGAACGCGCTCACTTTGTGGCCCTTCTTCTTCAAGGTCTTCGTATCGCCATTCCTGCAGCCCTCTTGTTGATGATTCCTGCTGAAACTGTCAAAACTGCTCTTGAACAAATGCCAAAATGGCTCTCTGATGGAATGCAAATCGGTGGTGGTATGGTTGTAGCCGTTGGTTATGCCATGGTTATCAACATGATGGCGAGCCGTGAAGTATGGCCATTCTTTGCCATCGGTTTTGCTCTTGCAGCCGTTAGCCAATTAACTTTGATCGCTCTTGGAGCAATTGGTGTTGCCCTTGCCTTGATCTACCTTACTCTTTCTAAGAAAGGTGGCAATGGAGGTGGCGGTGCCGCTACTTCTAACGATCCAATTGGCGACATTCTCGAAGACTATTAAGAAAGGTGTGACACTATCATGACTGAAAAATTACAATTATCTAAATCAGATCGTCAAAAAGTTTGGTGGCGTTCAACCTTCTTGCAAGGTTCTTGGAACTATGAACGGATGCAAAACTTGGGTTGGGCTTACTCATTGATCCCAGCTATCAAAAAACTCTACACAAAGAAAGAAGACCAAGCGGCTGCTCTTGAGCGTCACATGGAATTCTTTAACACTCACCCATACGTTGCCGCTCCTATCATCGGGGTAACGCTTGCTCTTGAAGAAGAAAGAGCAAACGGTGCCGCTATTGACGATGCTGCCATCCAAGGGGTTAAAATTGGTATGATGGGTCCTTTGGCGGGTATCGGAGATCCAGTCTTCTGGTTTACAGTACGTCCAATTCTTGGGGCTCTTGGTGCATCACTTGCTGCGTCTGGTAACATCCTTGGCCCACTCATCTTCTTTATCGCATGGAATGCGATTCGTATGGCCTTCTTGTGGTACACGCAAGAACTTGGTTACAAAGCAGGTTCTGAAATTACTAAAGATATGTCTGGTGGGATCTTGCAAGACATCACTAAAGGGGCTTCTATCCTTGGGATGTTCATCCTCGCTGTCTTGGTAGAACGTTGGGTATCTATTAAATTCATCTTTAATGTTTCTTCCGTTAAATTAGATGATAAAGCTTATATCCATTGGGATAAACTTCCTGAAGGTTTCAAAGGAATTCAAGAAGCCTTCGCTCAAGTTGGTTCAGGTCTCTCTCAAACACCTGAAAAAGTTACAACTTTCCAACAAAACTTGGATTCATTGATTCCTGGTTTGATGGGATTGCTTCTTACTTTTGCTTGTATGTGGTTGTTGAAGAAAAAAGTATCTCCAATCACTATCATCATCGCTCTCTTTGTAATCGGTGTATTAGCACACGTTGCTGGCTTGATGTAAGCAAAGATCAACTAAAAAGAAGGTTTCGGCCTTCTTTTTATTATGATATAATGGAGTGAACAGCAATACAGGAGGATCTCATGGCTCAATCATTGAATAAAACCGTTGAATTCCATACTACAGGGGTTTCTTACCTTGGAGTGGGGGGAAAGGTTGGAAAAATCCTAGTCGGGAATGCCGCTTTTGAATTTTATGCGGATGCAAATGTAGAAGACTACATCCAAATTCCCTGGCAAGAAATCGAGCGAATCGGAGCCAATGTATCCGGACGTAAAATTAGCCGCCATTTTGAAATCTATATCAGAGAATCAAAATTTCTCTTTGCTTCAAAAGACTCTGGAAAAATTTTAAAGATTGCTCGGGAACATCTGGGAAATGATAAAATTGTCAAACTTCCTACGTTGATCCAAATCATCACGGCTAAAATTAAAAATCTATTTGCAAAATAGGATCTTTTCTTGTATAATAGACGCAAACGGATAAGTAAGTTAAGAGGTTCTTTCAGAAAGTCTGCGGTTGCTGCGAGCAGATAGAAATCTTAATTGAAATTCTACCGTTTCTTTAAAATACAATATCGAATCAAGTGCACACCTGTGAAGTTGGATGGAACCGTGGCTCTGCCACTCCAACACTCTAACAGGTGTGTTTTTTGTTAAAGGAGAAGCTATGTTAGATATTAAACGGATTCGTACAGACTTTGATGCGGTTGCTAAAAAATTGGCAACACGTGGCGTAGATGCAGCTATTTTGAATGAAATGAAAGAAATCGATGCCAAACGTCGAGATATCTTAGTCAAAGTAGAAAATCTCAAAGCAGAGCGTAACACTGTATCTGCTGAAATCGCACAAGCTAAACGCAACAAAGAAAATGCAGATGATAAGATTGCTGCCATGCAAACCCTCTCTGCAGAGGTTAAAGCATTGGATACAGAATTGGCTGAAATCGATGCCAAATTAACTGAATTCACTACTACCCTTCCAAACATCCCTGCTGACAGTGTCCCTGTTGGAGCGGATGAGGATGACAACGTTGAGGTTCGCCGTTGGGGAACTCCTCGCGAGTTTGACTTCGAACCAAAAGCTCACTGGGATTTAGGTGAAGACCTTGATATCCTTGACTGGGAACGCGGGGCTAAAGTTACTGGTGCTCGTTTCCTCTTTTACAAAGGACTTGGAGCTCGCTTAGAACGCGCTATCTACAACTTTATGTTGGACGAACATGGCAAAGAAGGCTACACTGAAGTCATCCCTCCTTACATGGTCAACCATGATTCTATGTTTGGTACTGGTCAGTATCCAAAATTCAAGGAAGATACTTTTGAACTTAGCGATACCAATTATGTCCTCATTCCAACAGCCGAAGTTCCTTTGACAAACTACTACCGCGATGAAATTCTTGATGGGAAAGATCTTCCAATCTACTTCACCGCTATGAGTCCATCTTTCCGTTCAGAAGCTGGTTCAGCTGGTCGTGATACTCGTGGCTTGATCCGTTTGCACCAATTCCATAAGGTTGAAATGGTGAAATTTGCTAAACCAGAAGAATCATATGATGAATTGGAAAAAATGGTTGTCAATGCTGAAAATATCCTTCAAAAACTGAACCTTCCATACCGTGTAGTAGCTCTCTCAACAGGAGACATGGGCTTCTCAGCTGCCAAGACTTATGACTTGGAAGTATGGATTCCAGCGCAAAACACCTACCGTGAAATCTCAAGCTGTTCCAATACAGAAGATTTCCAAGCTCGCCGTGCGCAAATCCGCTACCGTGATGAAGCAGATGGCAAGGTAAAACTCCTTCACACTTTGAACGGTTCTGGATTGGCAGTCGGACGTACCGTCGCTGCTATTCTTGAAAACTACCAAAACGAAGACGGTTCTGTGACCATTCCAGAAGTCCTTCGCCCATATATGGGTGGCGCTGAAGTCATCGCACCAAAATAAAGTTTAAAAAAACTGAGTCTTGCAAATTGCAAGCTCAGTTTTTTAATATTTACGAAAACGTTGGTAGCGTTGCTCCAGAAGATCTTCGAGAGGCAAGGCTTGTAAAACCTTTAACTCTTCCTGTAATTCCTTCTTCACGTTAGCCAGTAATTCTCCATTTGAAAATCCATGCTCGGGAATCACCTTATCGACAATTTCCATATTTAACAATTCGTGAGAAGTAATCTTCATCAACTCTGCTGCTTCCATGGCACGGCTTCCATCTTTCCAAAGAATAGAGGCGAAACCTTCTGGACTCAAGACTGCATAGATAGAGTTCTCAAGCATCCAGACCTTATCTGCTACAGCAAGAGCCAAGGCACCACCAGAACCACCTTCTCCGATGATAATCGCGATAATTGGAACTTTTAAATCACTCATTTCCATGAGGTTGCGGGCAATGGCTTCCCCTTGTCCTCGTTCTTCAGCACCAACACCAGGATAAGCACCCGCTGTATTGATAAAGGTCACAACTGAACGGCCAAATTTCTCCGCTTGCTTCATGAGGCGCAAAGCTTTTCGATAGCCTTCTGGATGGGGTTGCCCAAAATTACGTTTTAGATTATCTTGAAGATTTTTTCCTTTTTGGATTCCAACGACTGTAACCGTTTGATCGCCTAAGCGTCCAATCCCACCAATCACCGCACCATCATCACGGAAGTTTCGATCTCCATGTAATTCGATAAAATCATCAAAAATTCCTTGAGCAAAATCAAGCGCAGTCAATCTTCCTTGGTCACGTGCCTCTTTAATAATCTGTGTTATTTTACTCATGTTTACCTCCATGAAGGGCCAATAATTGTCCAACTGTTGCTCGGATTTGGCTTCTCTCCACGATCAAGTCTACAAATCCGTGTTCTTGTAGAAATTCTGCTTTTTGGAAATCATCTGGTAATTTCTCACGCACAGTTGATTCGATCACGCGCCGACCGGCAAAACCAACCAAGGCCTGACTCTCTGCCATGATAATATCACCTTCCATAGCAAATGAAGCCGTTACCCCACCGGTTGTCGGATCTGTCAATACCGTCAAATAGAATAATTTTTCTTTAGAATGACGTTGAACAGCCGCAGAAATTTTTGCCATTTGCATCAAACTCACGATTCCTTCTTGCATCCGAGCGCCACCGGAAGCGGTAAAGAGAACAACTGGCAATTTTTCTTTTGTCGCAAATTCAAATAAACGAGTAATTTTTTCGCCTACTACAGAACCCATTGAAGCCATGATAAAGTTGGAATCCATGATCCCAAGCGCAACTTTTTGCCCTTTAATCAAAGCAGTTCCAGTCAGGACAGCTTCATCCAGTCCTGTCATTTCCCGCACTGCTGCTAGTTTCTTCTTATAATTTGGGAAATTCAAAGGATCTGTCGTTTCGATTCCTGTAAACATTTCTTCAAAGCTAGCTGGATCCACTGTCAGCGCCAAGCGTTCTTTAGCAGAAATACGGAAGGTATAGCCACAATTCGGGCATACTCGTTCACTACCTAAATCCTTTTGGTAAATGGTATGTTTACAACCTGGGCATTGTGAAAATAGTTCATCAGGAACTTCAGGTTTTGGCTGAGGCTCCTTCCAGGCTGACCTATTCGGATTGATCCGAATATATTTATCTTTTTTAGAAAATAATGCCATTACTTACTCCTTATAATATGCTACAGTATTTGAAGCATTACTATAAAAGCCTGAAACTGTGAAGATGATGTTCATACTTCCCTCACAAGTCCAGGCTTTTTCATCATTCCTTATTATAATTTGGAAGGAATTGTTCCATCAAAAATGCAGTGTCATAATCACCAGCGATCACATGTGAATCTGAAATCAAATCCAACTGGAAACTGCTATTGGTTGTGACACCATCGATTTCCAACTCATAAAGAGCACGCTGCATTTTCATCAGTGCATCAAAGCGATTTTCACCATGGACAATGATCTTGGCAATCATACTATCATAGTATGGTGGAATCGTATAACCAGGATACACAGCAGAATCCACACGCAGGCCAACCCCACCACTTGGAAGATAGAGATTAGTGATCTTACCTGGGCTTGGTGCAAAGTTGAAGGAAGGATTTTCCGCATTGATCCGGCATTCAATCGCATGGCCTTTAATGACAATATCCTCTTGAGTAACGGATAATTCTTGGCCAGCTGCGATTTTAATCTGTTCCTTAACGATATCAACTCCTGTTACAAATTCTGTGACAGGATGCTCCACTTGCACACGGGTATTCATTTCCATAAAGTAGAACTCACCCTTGCCTTCATCATACAAGAATTCAATCGTTCCAGCATTCTCATACCCAACTGATTCAGCAGCCCGAACAGCAGCAGAACCAATTTGATTACGAAGAGTTTTTCCGATAGCAATTGAAGGGGATTCTTCTAGAACTTTTTGATTGTTCCGTTGAAGAGAGCAATCGCGTTCACCTAAGTGAATGACATGTCCATGCTGATCCGCTAAAATCTGTACTTCAATGTGGCGTGCCGGATAAATCACCCGCTCCATATACATGGCACCATTCCCAAAAGCAGCTTGAGCTTCTGAGGAAGCAGATTCAAAAGCAGCAACCAAATCTTCTGGTTTTTCAACCTTCCGAATTCCCTTACCACCGCCTCCTGCAGATGCTTTCAACATCACAGGGTAACCAATACGTTCTGCAATCTCGAGGGCTTCTTCAGCAGTATACACTTCACCATCTGATCCAGGAATAACAGGCACTCCTGCTTTGATCATCTGTTTACGAGCATTAATCTTATCCCCCATCAAATCCATGACTTTAGCAGAAGGACCAATAAATTTAATGCCCACTTCCTCACACATGGTCGCAAATTTTGAGTTTTCACTTAAAAATCCAAAACCAGGATGGATAGCTTCTGCTCCTGTTAGAACAGCTGCAGACAAGACAGCACTCATATTCAAATAAGATTCTGTTGATTTAGCAGGGCCAATACAGACTGCTTCATCCGCTAGTAAGGTATGCAAGGCTTCTTTATCAGCAGTAGAATACACCGCAACCGTCTCGATGCCAAGTTCACGAGCCGCACGAATAATGCGCACTGCAATCTCACCACGATTGGCGATTAAGATCTTACGAAACATAGATAGGCCTTTCTTAATTTCCAATTGCAAAAGTAAGCGTTCCTGAAGCTGCAAGCTTACCGTCTACCTCTGCTTTCGCTTCAACAACAGCAATTGTTCCACGACGTTTGACAAAAGTAGCTGTCATCACCAGTTGATCTCCTGGAACGACTTGTTTTTTAAACTTCACCTTGTCCATCCCTGCATAAAAGACTAATTTCCCTTTATTTTCAGGTTTTGACAACTCTAGTACACCTGCTGTTTGTGCCAAAGCTTCCATGATGAGAACACCTGGCATAACAGGATATTGTGGAAAATGTCCATTAAAAAATGGTTCATTAATTGTCACGTTTTTAATGGCAACAATCGTATCTTCGCTTGTTTCTAAAACGCGATCCACCAAAAGCATTGGGTAACGATGCGGCAAAGCCTCACGAATAGCATTAATATCAATTGTCATTTGATTCGAACCAATCCTTTTCCAAATTCAACCATTTCTTCATTCGTTACCAAAATTTCAGTGACTACCCCATCTTTTGGTGCTGGGACTTCATTCATCACTTTCATGGCTTCGATAATCAAGAGTGTTTGACCCTTAGTAACTTTGTCTCCTACAGATACAAAGGCTGGTTTATCCGGTGCTGGCGACAAGTAAGCCACCCCAACCAATGGACTTTCAACCACATCACCTTCTGCAGCCTGAGCTGGAGCAGCAACTGGTTCAGCCGCTACAGCTGGAGTTGCTGGTGCTTCAACAACAGGGGCTACTACAGGAGTTTGAGGAGTTGCTACCACTTCAACTGCAGGAGCAACCGGTGTAGCCGCAACTGAACTCGTTTGGTTTTTACTCAAATTCAATTCTTCGCCATTATTTTTATATGAGAATTCACGCAAAGTTGACGCATCAAATTGAGCCAACAAATCTTTGATTTCAGAAATATTCATGAATTAACCCTCCCAACGTTTAAAGGCCAGAACAGCATTGTGTCCTCCAAAACCAAAGGTATTTGAGATAGCGTACTGAATATCCGCTTCTTGACCTTCACCATAAACAACGTTTGCTTCGATATAGTCAGACAATTCTTTAGTACCAGCAGTTTTTGGTACAAATCTGTGACGAATCGCTTCGATGGTAGCAATCGCTTCAACCGCACCAGCAGCACCTAACAAGTGTCCTGTAAATGATTTCGTAGATGATACAGGAACTTCTTTACCAAGTACAGAAACAATAGCTCCGCTTTCACCTTTCTCATTGGCAGGTGTAGATGTACCATGAGCATTGACATAATCGACGTCTTCAGGCTTAATACCAGCTTCATTGATCGCTAATTTAATTGCTTTGGCCGCACCTGAACCATCTGGTGTCGGTGTTGTCATATGGTAGGCATCACAGTTTGAACCATAACCAACAATCTCAGCCAAAATGTTAGCACCACGTTTTTGGGCATGTTCCAAACTTTCGATGACAAGAACCCCTGCACCTTCCCCCATCACAAAACCATTACGGTCTTTGTCAAATGGAATAGATGAACGTTCTGGGTCTTCCGTTGTTGAAAGGGCCGTAAGGGCATTGAAACCACCGATACCAATCTTAGTAATCGAAGCTTCAGCACCACCTGCCAAAACAACATCATGCATACCAAATTTAATTTCACGGAAAGCTTCACCAATTGCATCATTGGCAGAAGCACAAGCAGTTGTCACGGATTTACATACCCCTTGAGCCCCAATCTTAAGTGCGATGTTTCCAGCACCCATGTTTGAAAGAGCTTTCGGAATAAACATGGGTTGGATTCTCTTCATCCCACGTTCATGCATCCGGATAATTTGGTCTTCCAATTCTTGCAAACCACCGATACCAGATGATACAATCACACCTACACGATCGCGGTCTTCTTCTTCCATATTCAAGCCTGAATTTTCAATAGCTTCCATCGCAGCATAGATTGCATACAATGAGTACGTATCCATACGATTTTGATCTTTTTTCACGAAATATTTATCGAATGGGAAATCTTGAATTTCACCAGCATTAAAGACTGGAATTTCAGAAGCATCAAATTTCGTAATGGGTTTGATCCCAATTTTTCCTTCATGAAGGCTATTCCAAAATTCTTCTGGTGTATTTCCGATTGGTGAGGTTACACCATAACCTGTAACAACAACACGATTTGTAGACATATATATTCTCCTTTTGTCGGATGGATATTTAAGTAAGTGATTTTCGATCAGTGAGCATTCATTATTGCATAGTCATTCCGCCATCAATGGCAATTGTTTGACCAGTTAAATATTCTTGACCTGCTAAGAAAGCCGCAACTTCTGCCACTTCTTCAGCTTGACCAATTCGTTTCATTGGCACTTGAGCTAGCATGGCATCTTTCATTTTCTCTGGAATAGCATCAGTCATATCTGATTCAATGAAACCAGGTGCAATGGCATTCACACGAACGCCACGAGCCGCAACTTCACGCGCTACTGATTTAGTGAAACCAATCAAACCAGCTTTTGAAGCCGCATAGTTAGCTTGACCGATATTCCCCATTAGACCAACAACAGAGGACATGTTGATAATGGCCCCTTGACGAGCTTTAGACATCGGTTTTAAGACAGCTTGAGTCATATTAAAGGCACCTGTCAAGTTGATTTTCAAGACACGTTCAAAATCTTCTTCAGTCATCTTCAACATCAACTTGTCGTTTGTAATCCCAGCGTTATTGACCAAAACATCAACACTTCCAAGCTTTTCAATTGCTTCAGCTACCATACGTTGAGCATCTTCGCCATTAGAAATATCCCCAGAAATACCAACAACAGTCACACCATAGTCAGCAAACTGTGCAAGCAAGTCCTCAGAAATTTCAGAACGTCCATTTAGGACAACATTGGCACCGAGACTCGCAAATTTATGAGCCACAGCCAATCCAATTCCTCGTGTTGAACCTGTTACAAAAACATTTTTATTTTTAAGTTCCATCTTTACCTCGTTTTAAGCATTCAGAAGTGCATCTAGACTAGCCTGATCTTCGACGTTATGAGTTGGAAGAGTTTTATCAATTTTCTTCAAGAATCCTGACAAGACTTTTCCAGGTCCGATCTCGATGACTTCATCTACACCAAAGTCTTGAATCGTAGCAATTGAATCATAGAAACGAACCGGTTCTTTTACTTGACGGGCCAACAGTGCTTTCACATCTTCCGACTTCATGATCGTAGCTTCTGTATTCCCAACTAAAGGAAGATCAAAATCATTAAATGATACTTTTTCTAGTTCAGTCGCCAATTTTTGACTAGCAGATTCCAGTAAGGCTGTGTGGAATGGACCTGAAACATTAAGAGGAATCAGACGTTTAGCACCAGCTTCTTTAAGCAATTCCACAGCGTAATCCACAGCCGCAACTTCACCACCAATCACAATTTGTGCTGGCGTATTGTAGTTAGCTGGTGTTACTACACCCTTTTCAGATGCTTGTTGACAGATTTCTTCAATCAAACTTGGATCTGTATTCATGACAGCAACCATTTTCCCACTTCCAGCAGGAGCAGCTGTTTCCATAAATTCACCACGTTTTGCAACCAAAGCTACTGCATCTTCAAACGAAAGAGCTCCAGCCGCAACCAGGGCAGAATATTCCCCTAAAGAAAGGCCGGCAACAATATCAGGAGTGATACCATTTTCTGCTAAGAGACGATAAATGGCTACTGACGTTGTCAGAATAGCCGGTTGAGTATAGCGTGTCTGATTCAGTTTTTCTTCGTTAGAATCAATCAATTCACGCAAATCATAACCTAGAATACGACTAGCCGTATCAAAGGTCTCTTTAACAACGGGATAAGCCGCATACAAATCGCTCGCCATGCCCAATTTCTGAGCCCCTTGACCAGCAAATAAGAACGCACGTTTTGTCACTATCCTAATCCTTTCGACGTTTTTAGACGTTTACATCTGCCCAACGAGCAGCCTCTTTTTGAATTACCTTGGCTGCACCATAATAGATATCTTCTAGAATTTCAGCACAAGTTTCTTCCTTGCTTACAAGTCCAGCAATTTGACCCGCCATTACAGATCCATTGTCAACATCTCCATCAACGACGGCATTACGAAGAGCACCTGCACCTAATTCTTCAATTTCTTCTTGAGTCTTCTTACCTGCCAAGAAATCTCTTTCAGCTTGGTTATAGGCTGAAGCCAATTTATTCTTGATCGCACGAACAGGGTGTCCAACAACTGATGCTGAAACTACCGTATCAATATCTTTCGCTTTCAAGATTTTATTCTTAAAGTTTTGGTGAGCATTAGATTCTTTAGCAACCACGAAACGAGTTCCCACCTGAACAGCTTCGGCACCTAACATAAAGACAGCTGCAGCACCAGCACCATCAGCGACACCTCCAGCACCAATTACTGGAATAGAAACAGCTTCAACCACTTGACGAACCAAGGTCATAGTCGTCAATTTACCAATGTGACCTCCAGCTTCCATTCCTTCTGCAATCACTGCATCGGCACCCAATTTTTCCATCCGTTTTGCAAGGGCAACAGATGGAACAACAGGAATGACAGTGATCCCTGCTTCATGGAAACGATCCATGTATTTCCCAGGATTTCCAGCTCCAGTTGTAACAACTTTTACACCTTCTTCAATCACCAGGTCAACAATGTCATCCGCGAATGGGGACAAAAGCATGATATTTACACCAAAAGGCTTATCTGTAATAGACTTCACTTTATCAATGTTAGCCTTTACAACTTCTTTTGGAGCGTTCCCGCCACCAATGATTCCAAGACCACCGACGTTTGATACTGCTCCAGCCAAGTCACCATCAGCGACCCATGCCATCCCACCTTGGAAGATTGGATATTTAATATTCAATAGTTCAGTAATTCGTGTTTGCATTATACCTACCTCTTTTTTCGCTTAAGTAATAGTTTGAGTTTAAAAGATTGTTTCTTTGAGCCTCAAACTATTACCTAAACAAGAGAGAATATCTTTCGATACTCTCATCTATCATTATTTTGTTTTTTCTTCTACGTAAGCGACAAGGTCACCAACTGTAGACAATCCTTCTTCAGTTTCGATTTGGATGTCAAAAGCATCTTCAATTTCAGAGATAACTTGGAACAAATCCAATGAATCTGCTTCTAAATCTTCGAATGTAGATTCAAGAGTTACTTCTGATGGTTCTTTACCAAGTTCTTCAACGATAATTTCTTGTACTTTTTCAAATACTGCCATGATAGGCCTCCTTAAAAAATAATATATAAATTTTTAAAATGTGTTTCCACATGTTTAACTAGATTGTAACAAGAAGTGTGCCCCATGTCAAACCTCCACCGAATCCTGTCAGAAGAATTTTTTGACTTCCATCCATCTTGATTCGATGATTCTCGACACACTCCGATAATAGAATGGGGATACTAGCAGCACTAGTGTTCCCATATTCCATCATATTTGCTGGGATTTTCTCTCTAGAGACACCCAGTTTTTTTGACATCTTATCTAACATTCGGTCATTCGCCTGGTGTAACAGAAAATAGTCAATCTCTTCTGCTTCCATAGAGGCATCTGCTATAATTTTTTGAATACTTTTCGTGACATCACGAATAGCAAAATCAAATACTGCCCGTCCGTCCATTGTCAGATATCTTCGATCAGAAACTTCATCTGAATAAGGAGAAGACAAACCCAAATAGCAAGACTCCAGACTAGCACCTCGGCTACCATCCGTAAAAAGATTTTCAGCCAAAAACGATTTTTGATCACTCGCTTCAAGCAAGACACCACCAGCTCCATCTCCAAAAAGG
This sequence comes from Streptococcus parasanguinis, assembly GCF_009717775.1. Lineage (GTDB taxonomy): Bacteria > Bacillota > Bacilli > Lactobacillales > Streptococcaceae > Streptococcus > Streptococcus parasanguinis_AG. The sequence goes on from NZ_WMZF01000004.1 coordinate 85,287, forward strand.
ACTGAAGTAGAACGGTCTGACCAGTCTAATACTTTTGAAAGCGTCTCACTACCGATCACAATTCCTCTCCGGTACATACCTGAAGAAATGTATTTTTCAGCAGTGGCTAATGCAAATACAAATCCGCTACATGCTGCAGTCAGATCAAATGCAAAAGCTCGAGTAGCTCCAATATTAGCTTGTACCCGGGCTGCAGTTGATGGCATTAAGCTATCTGGTGTAATCGTAGCGACAACGATAAAATCAATTTCCTCAGCGTCTAAGTTTGCTTTTGCTAATAATCTTTGTGCAACAATTGTTGCTAGATCTCTTGTCGTCTCATCTTTTGAAATGTGACGCCGAAGGATACCTGTCCGACTACTGATCCATTCATCACTTGTATCCATGATCTCAGCCAAATCATCATTTGATACGACTTGGTCAGGTGCATAATGAGCAACTTGACTAATTTTAGCAAAGACCATTATTTAATTTCCTCCAAGAAACGATACAGATTTTGCAATCCTTTTTGCATCACTTTCTTCTCTTCGGGACTCATATCTCCAATAATCTGGTTGACCATCCGTTTATGGAATTGCTGATGAAGACGATAAAGTAGACGACCGTTCTTCGTTAAACTCAAGTGTACAACCCGGCGATCAACTTCCGATCTTCTTCTTTCGATATACCCTTTGCGCTCAAGATTATTCAAACTTGTCGTGACAGTCCCCAAAGTCACCATCAACTCCCGTGAAATATCACTCGGGGTTGCATTCGGTGTCGAACCAATCACATCGATCGTATGCATTTCTTTAATAGAAACATCTTTGAATCGACTTGCTCTTAGACTCGACTCCTCAATAACCAAAACATTATTAAAGATGGATGTTAAATAGTCGTTAACTAATTGGTAATTCAAAACTCCACCTCCTAATTTTACTTTGATAGTCAAATTTTATCAAAAATGAAAATAATTTGCAAGCATTTTTTCACAAAACATAGAAAAATTACAAATTTATTTTCCTTTAAATTGTGGCCGACGTTTCTCAGAGTAGGCAATAACCCCTTCCTTGAAATCTTCTGTAAATGCTAGTTTCTTTTGCAAATCCAATTCAAGACCCGCATATTGGTCCCATTCTTTCAAGAATGCTTCCCAAACCATTTCTTTCATGGCAGCATAAGAATTTGAAGATCCTCTTCTTAATTTTTTAAGCAATTGCTCAACTGTTTTATCGAGTCTTTCAGATTCACAAACACGATAAGCTAGGCCATAATCAAATGCCTTTTCAGCAGTCAAGGCTTCACCCGTCATTACTAAATGAGTAGCCCGAGACATGCCAATGGCTTTTCCTAACAAGAATAACCCACCCGCATCCGGTGCTAAACCAACCCCAACAAAGGCTTGGATAAATTTAGTACGATCACTAATAATACAAAAATCAACAGCTACTGCAATGTTAGCAGCTGCTCCAGCAACCGCTCCATCTGCCACCATAATAACCGGTTTTGGCAATTGCTTGATTTTCTTTGAAATCGTATTAACTAATTCGGCAATTAAAACAAGAGACTCGATGTCATCCGCATCGACTGCGCGTTTCATTTCGCTCAAATCTCCACCAACTGAAAAGATTTTCCCTTCTGCTGATAGAATAATGAATTTTACTTCCTCATTTTTTTCTGCATCTTCCAGGGCAGCTAAAATTTCCTGACACATTGGAATGTTAAAACCATTGGATACTTCAGGACGATTTAAAGAGATTGTCGCGAGGTCGTTTTCGACAGAATACAAAATTGTTTCAAACATCACAGACTCCTTTTGTTTAAATATAAAATATTTTGATATTAAAACTTTTGAATTATAACATATCATACCACAAAAAAGTAAAATAGTAAAATATATCTATAAGATGTAACAAAATTGTAAAATTTGAATAATTACAATTTCTCTCCTCTACAGAATCAATTATTTTATGCCCTATCTGTAAATACATTGTATCAATAACTGAACTTTGGTATAATGTATTAATGAAACTATTAAGGAGAAAATATGAAAGTAACTAAATTCGGTGGAAGTTCTCTAGCATCAGCTTCTCAATTAAAAAAAGTACTTGATATCATTAAAGATGATCCAGAAAGAAGATTTGTAGTTGTATCAGCTCCAGGCAAACGCAACGCTGAAGATACAAAAGTAACAGACGCTCTGATCCGCTATTATAAAGAATTTACTTCAGATAAGGATGTCACACAAACACAACAGTGGATTATTGAACGTTATCGTGCCATTACAGAGGAATTGGGTCTCAAAGATTCTATTATTCAGGAAATTGCTGAAGATATCTATGATTTAACAAATTTACCTAAAAAAGGGAATCCATTTACATACGATGCATTCCTAGCAGCTGGTGAAAATAACAATGCTAAACTCATTGCTGCCTATTTCAATCAAAATGGATTAGAAGCAAGATATATCCATCCAAAGGAAGCAGGAATTACGGTCACTGCAGAACCTTCCAACGCTCGTATTTTACCATCTAGTTACGATAAAATTGAAGAACTAAAAGATTCAAGTGAAGTGATTGTCATTCCAGGTTTCTTTGGTGTTACTCAAGATGGCGACATTTGTACATTTTCTCGTGGTGGATCTGACATTACAGGATCGATCATTGCAGCAGGTGTAAAAGCAGACTTATACGAAAACTTTACAGACGTAAATGGTATCTTTGCAGCACATCCAGGTATTATTAAACACCCACATTCTATTCCCGAATTAACCTACAAAGAAATGCGTGAATTAGCCTATGCTGGTTTTTCAGTCTTGCATGATGAAGCACTCGTTCCAGCATACAGAGGTAAAATTCCATTAGTTATTAAAAATACAAATAATCCAGACCACCCTGGAACCCGCATTGTTTTGGAACATTCAAATGATCATGTGACTGTTGTAGGAATTGCAGGTGATTCAGGATTCGTTAGTATTAACACTACAAAATACCTTATGAACCGTGAAGTCGGTTTTGGTCGAAAAGTCCTTCAAATTTTAGAAGATCTCAATATCAGTTGGGAACATATGCCAACAGGAATCGATGACTTGTCCATCATTTTGCGTTCTCGTGAACTGACTCCAATCAAAGAACAAGAAATTTTAAAACAATTAACGCAAAAGCTCGAAGTTGACACAGCCGAAATTGAACATGATCTTTCCATCATTATGATTGTTGGTGAGAAAATGAAGAGTCAGGTAGGGGTTACCGCCACTGCAGCCAAAGCACTATCAGAAAATGAAGTAAATATTCAAATGATCTCTCAAGGTTCTAGTGAAGTTTCCATTATGTTCGTTGTAAGTAAAGATCAAGAAGAAAAAGCAATTAAAGCCTTATATCAAGCATTTTTCCCAAATAACTAAATAGAGAAAAGCTCCGTTAACTAAACGGAGCTTTAATTAACATTAAAATGAAAAGTAAAAAAAGAGATCAATTACTTGATCTCTTTTATTCTATACTCCGCCAGTAGGACTCGAACCTACGACATCATGATTAACAGTCATGCGCTACTACCAACTGAGCTATGGCGGAATAAAGCTAAGCGACTACCTTATCTCACAGGGGGCAACCCCCAACTACTTCCGGCGTTCTAGGGCTTAACTGCTGTGTTCGG
>NZ_WMZF01000005.1:0-84271 GCF_009717775.1 Streptococcus parasanguinis
TCTTCATAAGTTAATTTCATAATAAAAACACCCCAAAAGTTAGATTTTTTTCTGTCTAACTTTTGGGGTGCAGTTCACTTGCCTTCTGACTTTTTTTATTTAGATGAATGAACGAAAGAAATAAGAATTAATCTTCTTTTTTCTTGCGAGCAAGACCCAATCCAAGCAATCCAGCCATCGCACCTGCAAGAACAGCTGCAGCTGAGCTTTCTGTACCTGTATTTGGAAGCGCAGGTGTTTGTGGTTGCGCAGGTTGTACAGGTTGTTCCGGAACTTCAGGAGTTGGTTCGGTTGGAACCTCTGGAGTTGGTGGAACGATTGGTGTAGGTGGAACAATTGGTGTTGGTGGGTTGTATGGAGTTGGTGGAGTTGGAGGAACTGGTGTTGGTGGGGTTGGAATATCTGTTTCCGTTACCACTTTATTCTTATGCCATTTCACTTCAGCTTTTTCCGGTTTCACCGGATTTGGAACGACTTCCGGAGTTGGTGGAGTTGGAGCCTTTGGTGGAGTTGGAGCTTTTGGTTCCTCCACATCGACCGTAATCACAGTGTAGTTAGGTGCTGTTGGCGGAGTTGGTGATTTAGGTTCTTCTGGTTTCGTTGGCTCTGCAGGTAGATTTTCCACTGTAATCGTTGGTGGTGTTGGTGCCTTAGGTTCTGTTGGTTTTGTTGGCTCTTTTGGCGCTTCACCTGGATTTTTTGGAATACCAACATTTGAGTTAATCGCAAACCAGTAAACCGTTGGCTGACCAGCAGCATTAGCTCCATTGGCCGTAAATACCAAGTGACCATCAGACATCTTCAAGCCTGCCCCACCATAATAGAGGTATGGAGAAGATGGATTGTCCCAACCTTCAAGAGTCGTTGAAGATTCACCATTAAAGATTGATCCGTGTTCAATGTATTGGTTATCTTTAAATGATGTTACCTCTTTTGTAGCAGAATCATAAGTAACACTTGAATTTGGAATTGGAATGTATTTATTATTCCCAACATTTACAGATTCTTGGTGCTCTACATTTTCAAATTTCTTCTTAGGAGTGAAGATGATCCGTCCTGAAGTTGGATCAATCGTATAAGAACCGATCACATCATCTTTACCATCTAATGTGAATTCATCTGTTCCGATATCATGACCATTCCCAGCTCCTGAAGCATTAACAGATGTTGCATCAATCACAGTTTCTTCACTAACTGCAAATTCGCTGCCATTCCATGTTGCGTTTTGAGCCACAATCTTAATCGGATTTTCAGCAGAGATAGTGACGTCCGCAGTACCAAAGTCAGCTGTTCCATTTTTAACTACAACAGCATTGTTTTCAATGCTCATTGATGAACCATCTGCATATGGGTTCCAAGTTCCACGAACGGTGTTGCCATTTTTATCTTTAGCTTCTACTGTAAGGGCACGAGGTTTATCCCCACTATCTACATAGGAAGCACCCGTCCAGTGGTTAAGGGAGTTCAAAGCGACAATCGCATTGTGCTGTGTCAAATCAAACTTATTGCCATCACCATCATAGAATTCAACATCTACAGCAACTTTAACTGGTTTATTTTGGTCTGTTGAAGCACCGACTGTCATAGTAACAGTTGGGTCCGCACTAATAGCTGCAATTCCTTTGCCATCATTTGATGGGAGACTTAGAATCTCATAACGGTAAATCACGCGCTTGATTGGATGCATATCCTTTTTATTTTCACGCATGCTGGACTGATTCAAATTGTCATAGGTTACAACAAATTTGTCACCTTCTTTAATTTGAATAAATTCAGTTTCATTATTGGCCCAAGGACTAGTTGCTACAATATCTGAAGCTTCCAATTTATTGGAATCATACTGATGCACATTGCTGGTATTCAAACGAGCTTGGGCATCACGAGTGAGATAAGTACTGATACCATCAATGGTATGAGTAGCTCCACCTTCACGTTGGAAGGTCAAATCTTGAACAGTTTCAACATCTTTTAGATCTTGGAAACCATTATCATTCATGTATTTATCATAGGCTGCTTTAGCATCTTTGTACTGTGCCAAAGCTGTTTGATATTCAGCAAGTTTTGTTTGATAAGTAGCAAAATCTTTGCCGTATTGCTCTAGGTCTACATTGTATTTTGCAAGCTCAACTTCATACTTAGCTTTAGCAGCATCTTCTTCTGCTTTCTTAGCAACTAACTTACCATAAGCTTCTTTATCTTTATCGTATTGAGCTTTCTTAGCTTGGTATTCTTGTAAATCTTTGTCATATTGCGCTTTAGCTGTATTGTAAACAGCCATTTCTGCTTCATACTTAGCTTTAGCTTCAGCATTGGCCTTATCCGCTGCTGCTTTTTCTGCTAGTTTAGCATCGTAAGCTACTTTTTTCTGATTGTATGCTGCTAAGGCTGCTTTATAAGCTGCTTGTTGGGTTTTGTAGTCTTCTACTTGTTTCTTGTAAGCCGCTTCTGCTTCTGCATTTCTCTTTTCAATCAATGTGATTTCTTGAGATTTTGCTTCATACTCCGCTTTTGCCTTTTTGTAGTTATCAACTACTGTGTTGATTTCAGCTGTTTGAGCTTTATTATCTGCTTCTGCTGCTGCGATAGATGGTTGGACTTCTTCAGCTTCTTCTGTAACGGTCACACCTTCTGTAGCCGCATCAGCTTTTGCTTTTTCAAGTTCTGGTGATTCTACATAAGTCGTCGTAACTGTTTTATTTCCTTCTGTCACAGTTGTAGATGTCAACTTAGAACTTGTTGAAACAGCTGCATCGCTTGTTGCTGTATCCGTAGTAGTCGCTTCAGTTGCAGGCGCTGTTGCTTCATCTGCTTTCACTTCTGCTCCGTAGGTATTAACAGTAGCCAATCCAGCGATGGCCAATGAAACAACACCGACTGATAACTTACGAATTGAAAATTTTTCCTGCTTCGAAACATGTTCACGATAGCTTTTCATTTTCAAAACTCTCCTTTTTTGTTTAAAAAAATCTCACTGTAGAGGCAAAAATATGCTACTTCCAGTTAACTTCATTGTATCACAATCAACCATTTTTATATATTTGTCAATTTAATTTTTTATTTTACTTTAAATATATAACAACTTGAATCCCCAAACTTTCCTTGCCTTCCCCATCTTTAGTTGAAAATATATGCAAACGCCTGTGAAAAAATCCTTTATTTTCAAGGGTTTTTAAGACACTTTCTCTTTTTATAAATTTCACCGAAAGGCTTTTTAAAGGGAAGTATTTTTTTATACCAATAAATTAGATTTGAAGACTGAAATAAAAATTATGTAATTTTTTCCCTTTAGGGGTTGCAAAATTCAAAAAAACAACACTTTTTGCAGAGTGTCCATTCCCTAAACTAGCTCCATTTCTTCTCCCAAATGAGAAGTAATGAAAAAGACCAAGGTCTTATGGACCTTGGTCTAACAACTAATGATTAGTTTAAGTGCCAGATATCTTCATTGTACTGAGCGATCGTACGGTCAGATGAGAAGAATCCTGCTTTAGCAATGTTTACGATAACTTGATCCAACCATGCATCACGGTCTTCGTAATCAGCCAACATGCGTTCTTTGGTTACAATGTAGTCTTCCAAGTCAAGAAGAGTCATGAACCAGTCTTTGTTGATCAATTCCTTGTGAAGACGAGTCAAGCGTTCCTTGTTACCAACTGCAAGAACGGCATCGCTGATAATGAAGTCTACCAATGGTTTGATAGCTTCACGTTCATAGAAGTCCGCTGATTTGTATGCTGATTTCTCATATAGATCGATTACAGTTTCTGAATCTTCACCGAAGATGTAGATGTTGTCACGTCCAACCAATTCAGCGATTTCCACGTTTGCTCCATCCATAGTACCAAGTGTTAACGCACCATTCAACATGAATTTCATGTTACCAGTACCTGAAGCTTCCTTAGAAGCAAGGGAGATTTGCTCAGAAATATCGCTAGCTGGAATCAAGTAGCTTGCAGCAGTCACGTTGTAGTTTTCTACCATAACGACTTGCAAGTGTGGAGCTACTGCTGGATCGTTTGCAATCACTTCAGACAAGCAAAGGATCAAGTGGATAATATCTTGTGCAATGGTGTAGGCAGGAGCTGCTTTACCACCAAAGAGAACAGTGATTGGGCGAGCAGGGATATTTCCAGCTTTGATGTCCAAGTATTTGTGGATCACATACAAAGCGTTCATTTGTTGACGTTTGTATTCGTGGAGACGTTTGATTTGGGTATCAAAGATAGAGTTAGGATTGATTTCCACACCTTGATGGTCTTTCAAGAAACGAGCCAATTTCCGTTTGTTGTGAGACTTGATGTTTTCCAATTTTGCTTTGACTGCATCTTTATCTTCATAAGAAAGAAGGTCTTCCAATTTAGATGCATCATGGTGCCAGTCACGTCCGAGGATCTCATCCAAGTAATGTGACAAGGTTGGGTTGGCATGCATGAGCCAACGACGGAAGGTGATACCGTTTGTTTTGTTATTGAATTTTTCAGGGTAAATGTCATAGAAGGCTTTCAACTCAGAATTCTTCAAAATCTCAGTGTGAAGAGCGGCAACCCCATTTACGCTGTATCCATAGTGGATATCCATGTGTGCCATGTGTACGCGATCATTCTCATCGATGATTTGAACAGCTGGATCTTTGTATTCAGCACGAACACGGCGGTCCAATTCTTCAATGATCGGAACCAAGTGAGGAACCACTTCTTGCAAGAACTCAAGTGGCCATTTTTCAAGGGCTTCCGCAAGGATTGTGTGGTTGGTGTATGCTGTCATGCTACGTACGATAGAGATGGCTTCATCCATTCCAATACCACGTTCTGTCAAAAGACGGATCAATTCAGGGATGACCATTGATGGGTGAGTATCGTTGATTTGGACAACAGCATAGTCAGCAAGGTCATGCAAGTTGCTTCCTTTTTCGATGGCTTCGTCGATGATCAATTGTGCACCGTTTGATACCATGAAGTATTGTTGGAAGATACGGAGCAATTCCCCTTGACGGTTACTATCATCTGGATACAAGAAGAGGGTCAAGTTGCGAGCGATATCTGTCTTGTCAAAGTTAATACCATCTTCAATAATAGATGAATCAACTGAATCCAAGTCGAACAAACGCAAACGGTTCTTGGTTTCAATCTTGTAACCAGGGACATCGATATCATAAAGGGTAGAAGTCAATGTGAAGTGTGCAAATGGCACTTGGTAGCTACGGCTTGAACGAACGAGCCAGCTTTGGTCAGTCAACCATGCATTTGGAATCGTTTCTTGTTGGTTGTTTTTAAGGACTTGTTGGAACAAACCAAAGTGGTAGTTCAAACCAACCCCATCCCCTGTCAAACCAAGGCTTGAGATAGAGTCGATAAAGCAGGCTGCCAAACGTCCCAAACCACCGTTACCAAGTGATGGTTCCAATTCCACTTCTTCGACTTCGATCAAGTCTTTACCAGCATCTGACAATTCTTTTTTAACATCGTCGTAAAGACCCAAGTTGATCAAGTTGTTAGACAAGAGTTTACCGATCAAGAACTCAGCTGAGATGTAGTAAACTTTTTTCTTACCAGTATTTAATTTCTTTTGAGCGCTTGCTTGCTTCGTGTAATTTAGCAAGGCAATGTACAATTCTTCATTTGAACATTCAGCAATTGTTTTTTGATGATGATCAATCACATATTTTTGTAATGATTCCATGTTGGGAGTCTCCTTTGTTTCAACAATTTTAATAGGGGGGAAAGATTATTTTTTTGCTTTCTTAACTTCTTTTTTCAAGTCTTTGTTTTCACGACGATAGATCGTAGTGAAATCAAGCAATTCTTGCTCGACAGCTGGAGTCAATTGATCCGCTGTCATTCGCCATGACCAGTTACCACCGAGAGTAGATGGGAAGTTCATCCGAGCTGAGCCATCCAATTCGAGCAAGTCTTGCATCGTAGCAATCGCCATGAAGCTGACAGAAGCAAAGACTGTACGAAGCATCGCATGCGGTACAGATTCGTACTCTTTCCGGTTAGTATAACGAGCAAGGTACTCACGAGTTGGATCGTCGATTTCATTGCGGTACCATCCAAGAACTGTGTTGTTATCATGTGTTCCAGTGTACATCACAGAGTTGTTTGGTGCCAAGTGAGGGCTATCGATACTTTCATCGTCAGGATTGAAGGCAAATTGAAGAATCTTCATTCCTGGGAAGCCAGTACGTTCGCGAAGCTCAATGACTTCATCCGTCATAAAGCCAAGGTCCTCAGCGATGATGTTCAAATCACCGAGTTCTTCCTTCACTGCTGCAAAGAGTTTGTAGCCAGGACCTTTGACCCATTTACCAGGTGCGGCAGTTTCAGAACCAGCTGGGATTTCCCAGTATGATTCGAAACCACGGAAGTGGTCGATCCGAACGATGTCATAGATCTTGAAGCTTTCACGCAAGCGTTCAATCCACCATTGGTAGCCATCTTTGTCCATTGCTTCCCAGTCATAGATTGGGTTCCCCCAAAGTTGACCAGTTGCTGAGAACTCATCTGGCGGGCATCCTGCAATGCAAGTTGCCTTCCCGTTTTCATCTGTTTTGAAGAGATGAGGATTAGCCCACATATCGCTTGAATCTTCCGCTACATAAATTGGCATATCTCCCACAATTTCAATGTGGTGGTCGTTGGCATAAGCTTTCAAGGCCAACCATTGTTGGAAGAAGAAGAATTGAGTTACACGATGGTAAGTCAATTTATCAGCCAATTCTTCACGGTATTTAGCCAAAGCTTTTGGCTCACGCGCACGAATAGCTGCATCTGGCCACTCTGTCCAAGCTTTCAAATCAAAGTGTTCTTTAATAGCCATGTATTCTGCGAAGAGCTCCAACCAAGAAGCATTGGCTTCACAAAATTCTTGGAATTCTTTTTGATCACTTGATTTTAAGAAATTCGCAACTGCTTTTTCAAGCAAGGGACGACGTTGTTCGAAAACCTTTGCATAATCCACTTGAGTAGGATCTTGACCAAAGTCCACTCCTTTAAGGTCTGCTTCTGTTAACAAACCTCGTTCAATCAAAAGATCGAAATCAATAAAATGAGTGTTCCCAGCAAAAGCTGAGAAAGATTGGTATGGAGAATCTCCATAACTAGTTGTACCAAGCGGCAAGATTTGCCAGTAACGTTGCTTGGTCCGAACGAGGAAATCAACAAAATCATATGCTGATTGTCCGAATGATCCGATTCCGTATTGTCCAGGAAGGGAAGAAATGTGCATCAAAACACCACTTTGACGTTTTTTCATGGGTTACCACCTCTTTTTATTTCTTTGAAGCCTGCGATTCGGTGCACGGTATGGGTATCGTTGCAGAGTCGTATCCAGCACTCAAGCGGCTCTACTCTTTGTTAAAATCGAACAGGCGCAACTCAGTTTACGCAATTTTTGCGAAAACGTTTGCGTACCATGTCATTATAAACTTTTTCCATATTTTCTGCAAGGGGTTTCTTAAAAAACTTTATATCTTTTTTAAAAAAGCCCCTTATCACTAGTTTAGTATTTATTATTAGCAATGTCAATGAATTAGCGGTTTTTATAGAAGAAAGTTTAGAATTAAAATATTTTTAAAAAATTTTCTCAAAATCACTTGCAAACGTTTTCGCCTTGTGATATACTTAAGTCGTTTTAGGAAAACGTTTGTCTAAAACGGTTTCTAATTATTATCTTTTTTTATTCTTTAGGAGGAATAAATCATGAAACGTACAATTTTACGTAGTGCTGCTGTACTTGGTACAGTTGGTTTTGCCGGCTTCTTACTTGCTGCTTGTAGCAATAACTCATCAGGTTCTTCTGAGGCAAGTAAAGAAATCAACGTCTATGTAGACAAAGGCTACAAATCTTATGTTGAAGAAGCTGCAAAAGCTTTTGAAAAAGAAAATGGCGTAAAAATTAACATCAAGACTGGTGATGCTCTTGGTGGATTGGATAACCTTTCTCTTGATAACCAATCTAAAAAAGCTCCAGACGTAATGATGGCTCCATACGACCGTGTAGGTGGTCTTGGTAGCGATGGTCAATTGGCTGAAGTGACATTAAACAAAGATAGCCATACAGATAAAACAACTGAAGCTCTTGTAACAAACGGTGGTAAAGTTTACGGTGCACCTGCTGTCATCGAAACATTGGTTCTCTACTATAACAAAGATCTTTTAAGCGAAGCTCCAAAAACATTTGGTGATCTTGAAAATCTTGCAAAAGATAGCAAGTACGACTTCGCTAGCGAACCTGGTAAAACAACTGCCTTCTTAGCTGACTGGACAAACTTCTACTACACTTACGGTTTACTTTCAGGTAACGGCGGTTATGTGTTTGGTAAAGACGGTACAGATCCTAAAGATATTGGATTGAACAACCAAGGTTCTATCGATGGTATCGAATATGCAAAAACTTGGTATGCTAAATGGCCAAAAGGTTTGCAAGATACAAAAGGTGCTGCTAACTTCATCCAAACACAATTCCAAGAAGGTAAAACAGCTGCTATCATCGATGGTCCTTGGAAAGCTGCTTCATTGAAAGAAGCTAAAGTAAACTACGGTGTCGCAACGATTCCAACTCTTCCAAACGGAAAACAATACTCTGCCTTTGGTGGTGGTAAAGCTTGGGTTATCCCTGCAGGTGCGAAAAACCTTGATGGCGCTCAAAAATTCATTGACTTCTTGACAAGTACTGATCAACAAAAAGCTTTGTTTGACAAGACCAATGAAGTTCCTGCCAACACAGAAGCTCGTAAATATGCGGTTAGCAAAAACGATGAATTGACAACTGCCGTTGTTGATCAATTCAAGAACGCTCAACCAATGCCAAATATCTCAGAAATGAGTGCTGTTTGGGATCCAGCTGCTACTATGCTTTTCGATGCTGTAAGTGGTAAAAAATCTGCAAAAGCATCTGCTGACGATGCAGTGAAATTGATTAAAGAAACCATCGAACAAAAATTCGGTAGCAAATAAGACAGTTTTTAGGTGTGAGTAAGAGGTTGGAGACAAGGTCCCAACCTCTTATGTTCAATTTTCAAGCACAACTTACTGTCTGACTTGTCTTCTTGCTCTCTAGCAAGGACATTATAAGGAGATTTGAATGACTACAGAACAAAACCCTAAAAAGGCTATGTGGCTCTCTTTGATCCCGGGTCTTGGGCAAATTTATAATAAACAAAAAACCAAAGGCTATATTTTTCTTGCCGTAACTGTTCTCTTTCTCGCCTATTTCCTAGGAATCGGAGTTGGAGAATTAGCGAAATTGGTTACACTTGGAACCGTCCGTGGACAAGATAATTCTCTCTTTATCTTGATTCGTGGCGCCTTCCACTTGATCATTACCATTGTTTACTTCCTATTTTATGCCTTAAATATTAAGGATGCTGGAACCGTTGCAAAACGTATCAACAATGGCATCGCTGTTCCAAAAACTGGAAAAGAAATGGTTCAAGCCATCTATGAAAATGGCTTCCCATATTTATTGATCATTCCTTCATACATTGCTATGACATTTGCGATTATCTTCCCAGTTTTAGTAACTTTGATGATCGCCTTTACCAATTACGACTTCAAACATACCGCTCCAACAACCTTGCTTGATTGGATCGGGTTCCAAAACTTCACTAATATGTGGACCTTGAGTACCTTCCGCTCAGCCTTTACATCGGTTCTTGGCTGGACCTTGATTTGGGCGCTCGCAGCTTCTACTCTTCAAATCGTACTCGGTATCTTGACAGCTATTGTTGCAAACCAACCATTCGTAAAAGGAAAACGAATCTTTGGGGTTATCTTCTTGCTCCCATGGGCTGTTCCAGCCTTCATCACTATCTTAACTTTCTCAAATATGTTTAACGATAGTGTCGGTGCCATCAATGCACAAGTTATCCCATTGTTTGCGAAGATCTTCCCATTCTTAGATGGCGTTTTGATTCCTTGGAAAACAGATCCTACCTGGACAAAAATTGCTTTGATTATGATGCAAGGTTGGCTCGGCTTCCCTTACATCTACGTCTTGACTTTAGGGATTCTTCAATCTATTCCAAACGATCTTTACGAAGCTGCTTATATTGATGGTGCCAACGGTTGGCAAAAATTCCGCAGCATCACTTTCCCAATGATTATGGCTGTTGCAGCTCCAACTTTGATCAGTCAATATACCTTCAACTTTAATAACTTCTCCATCATTTACTTGTTTAACGATGGGGGACCTGGTTCTGTCGGAGGAAACGCCGGATCTACAGATATCTTGATCTCATGGATCTACAAGTTGACAACCAATTCTTCTCCTCAATATTCAATGGCTGCAGCGGTAACCTTGATTATCTCTGTGATTGTGATCTCAATCTCTATGGTTGCCTTCAAGAAACTACATGCATTTGATATGGAGGATGTATAAAATGAAAAATTCAGTTCAATTTAAACGCCGCCTCAATCATTTCTTGACTTACCTGTACATGGTGGTTCTTTCAATCGTTATCATTTATCCATTGTTGATTACGGTTCTATCAGCCTTCAAATCAGGGAATGTCAGTGCCTTTACACTTGATTTTAGTGGCAATCTTAGTTTTGATAACTTCTCAAAACTTTTCTCTGAAACTCATTATGGCACTTGGTATATGAACACCTTGGTTATCGCCATTATCACCATGATTGTACAAACAAGTATCGTTACCTTCGCAGGTTACGCATACAGCCGTTACAATTTCTTGGCGCGTAAACAAAGTTTGGTCTTCTTCTTGATCATCCAAATGGTCCCAACCATGGCAGCCCTCACAGCCTTCTTCGTTATGGCTTTGATGATGAATGCCTTGAACCAACCTTGGTTCTTGATCTTCCTTTATGTTGGTGGTGGTATTCCAATGAATGCCTGGTTGATGAAGGGATACTTCGATACTGTTCCAATTTCCCTCGATGAATCTGCGAAATTGGATGGAGCTGGACACTTCCGTCGCTTCTGGCAAATCGTCCTTCCTCTTGTTCGTCCAATGATTGCCGTTCAAGCACTTTGGGCTTTCATGGGGCCTTTCGGAGACTATATCTTGTCTAAATTCTTGCTTCGTGACGAAGTGAACTTTACGGTAGCCGTTGGTCTTCAAACCTTTATCAGTGACCAAAAAAATCAAAAAATCGCCTTCTTTGCAGCCGGTGCTATTTTGATCGCGGTTCCAATCTGTACCTTATTCTTCTTCCTACAAAAGAACTTTGTTTCAGGCTTGACAGCTGGTGGAGATAAAGGATAAAATAGAATCTTATTTCAAGCACATTTTATTTTTAAGTTGAGGGTAGTATGGTGGATGCTTTACTACCCTTCGTTAAGAATAAAATCAATCAAAGAGATTTCTCTTTGCATTTCTGATACTCTTATGTTTAGAAAGGTCATCTTATGCCCTATCCTTTTAATTATTTCGCAAGTATCTTCAATTTCCGCTCTTCTTTTGCAAACCGCAAAAAACTGAGCTGGTTCCAAATGATTTTTACTTCTTTCTTTCTAATCTCTATCACACTATTACCTGTGGCTCTGCAAAATGCTCAACTCAAAACCTATCCTTTGACAACCTTTGTCAGCGATGTGTTTGATCCTTTATCAACAGACGTTATGAAAGATATCCAAGAACACGTCGTGATCAAAGACCAAGAGCTCACCTATACAGGGACTAACCCTGTACACAAGACTTCAAAAGGACAGGTTATCTTAGGCCAAGAGGCAAAGACTAGTGAAGGCAAGGAGTTAACACTCCATTTTGATCGCAAACAATTGATTATCTCAAAAGAGAATAAAGAACTCGCTACAGTCTCATACCAGGCTATTAATCAAGAGAGCCTTCGGGATAAAAAAAGCTTCACTCAAGCTATCTCTAGCGATTGGTTCCGCGACAATCGACTCCCTGTCAGTCTCTTTCTCGTGATTTTCTCTGGCTTCTTGTCGACCGTCAATTATTTGATTCTCATCCTAGGGGCCTCTTTCTTCCTCTACTTGACACGAAAATCTCGACTCTTTTCACTACAAACTTTCAAGGAATGTTTCAACTGTATTCTGAATTGCCTGGGGCTCCCTATTTTACTAAGTGTCCTCATCAGTTTACTATTCCATCAAGTATTTACTACGACGATCATGATCCAAAATGTCTTATTTGTACTCTATCTTGCCATGGTATTTTATAAGACCCACTTTCGTGATCCAGACTATCACCGCTAGGAGGTTTTCTCATGCGTGTTACCATCAAAGATGTTGCGAAACTCGCTGGCGTCGCGCCTTCTACTGTCACGCGCGTCATCCAAAACAAATCCACGATTAGTGATGAAACAAAAAAACGAGTCCGCAAGGCCATGGTCGAGCTGGACTACCATCCCAATCTTAATGCTCGTAGTCTTGTCAGCCAATCTAGTCAAGTCATTGCTTTAGTCCTTCCAGTCGATAGTGACGTCTTCTATCAGAATCCTTTCTTTCCAACTGTTTTACGAGGAATTACCCAGATTGCTTCAGACAATGACTATGCCATCCAAATCTGTACAGGTCAAAACGAAGAACGGCAGCTCGACAACCTCAAGCAACTCATCTACGGAAACCGTGTGGATGGTTTAATCTTCCTTTATTCCAACCCGAATGACCCCCTCGTTGAATTTGCACTGAAGGACAAGTTTCCCTTCCTCATCCTTGGAAAGGCGGTCTCTCCTTTTGTTTCGCTAGTCGATAATGACAATATCAAGGCCGCATTTGATGCAACAGATTATTTTATTCAACAAAACTACCGAAAAATTGCTTTTATCGGGGGAAACAAAGAGCTGTTTGTGTCTCAAGACCGCTACCAAGGTTATAAAGAAGCCCTCCAAAAAGCAGGGATTCCTCTCGATGAAAAACTCGTTCATTTTTCATTTGGGTTTATGTTAGAAGATAATTCTTATCAAATGATGGAGAGTCTACCATTAACAGAACTAGATGCGATTATGACGACCGATATTCTCGTTGCTGAAGGGGTGCGCCAATACCTATTAGAACACCAGCTGACAATCCCGATTATTTCCTTTGATTCGATCAAGCCACGACTCGATATTGAAGCCTATATTGACATCAATGCGGTGGAACTCGGGCGTGAATCTGTCCGGACCATCCTTCAAATCATCAAAGATCACAAAGAAGGAAAAACCGTCTGCTACCGTCAATTGATTGACCATACCATTACGAAACTTTAGGAGTCTTTATGTCTACATTTACTGCTTATTTAGATGACCAAGACCTCATTCGTATCCAAAAGGGAGAGGAGCATATCCTTCCTTTTTATTTGAAAACGAACCAAGGTCATCTTGCCTTAATCCCTGTCAAAACGTCAAGTGCAGCGACTGACACAGGAGACTATTTCTTAAGCCCTATTCCACTTGAACTCGGAGAAGAGTACACCATCTACGATGCTACTGGAAATTCTTCTATACTCCACTATCGAAACATCGTTCGCAAACCCATTTTCGATCAAACCTTCACCTATACTGGAGAAGATTTAGGAAGTTTTTACACACCAAATCAGACGCAATTTAAATTCTGGGCACCCATTTCGCAAGATGTGACCCTTCATATCGAAGATCAGGTCTATCCAATGCATCGTACAGAAAATGGAGTCTGGGAACTTTTGCTTAAAGGGGACTGGGAAGGAGCTGCCTACCACTATGAGTTCCGTGTCAATGGCCTAGAACGTCGGATCCACGATCCCTATGCTCTATCCTCTTTAGCAAACTCTGGAGATAGCTTAGTCGTCGACCGCAAGAAGATCACACGTCCTATCACACGTGCTGCTCGTCAACTAGACCCGACAGAAGCAATCATCTACGAGATGAGCGTTCGGGACTTCTCTGTCCAAAAAGAGGCCGGCTTTAAACACCCTGGTAAGTTTAAAGGCTTGACAGAATCGCCTCAACTCAATGGTCAAATCCTTGGATTTGATTACCTTCAAAAACTGGGCATTACCCATGTACAGTTACTTCCTGTCTATGATTTCGGTAGTGTTGATGAAGAGAATCAATGGAAAGCCTACAACTGGGGTTATGATCCTGTCCAATACAATGTTCCAGAAGGTAGTTATGCCAGTGACCCCAACGATCCTTATGCACGGATTTGGGAGCTCCAAGATGCTATTGCAACCTATCACCAATCTAATCTCAGTGTTATCATGGATGTGGTCTATAATCACGTCTACCAGGCCGATGAGTATGCATTTGAACAAATCGTACCCGGTTATTTCTACCGCTATAATGCAGAAGGAGGGCGGACCAATGGAACCTTCTGTGGGAATGATGTCGCAAGTGAACGTTCCATGGTAAGACACTATATCAAGCAATCCCTCAAGCAATGGGTTTCCCTCTACGGTTTTGATGGTTTTCGCTTTGATTTGATGGGAATCTTAGACATTCAAACCATGACAGAGATTGCAGAGGAGCTCCGTGAAATCTATCCTAACGTCTATCTCTATGGGGAAGGGTGGAAGATGGATACAGGCCTCTCTGAAGACCAGCTCGCTCACCAGTATAACGCGAAACGATTACCAGATTTTGGCTTTTTCAGTGATAATTTCCGGGATACGGTCAAGAGAACACTTGTAGCCGGTCACCGTTGTGATAGTCAACATCCAGCCAATGATTTTTCTAATATCCTAACAGCAAATGTCGGGAAAGCAGGACCTGCTCATTTCACCCAACCTCAACAAGCCATTCAGTACGTCGAATGCCACGACAATGCAACTGTTTTTGATTATTTCCAACTTGAAAAAGAAGAGATTCGTCTAGAAGATCGAAAAGCTCTCTCACGATTAGCTCTTCATTTAGTGTTACTAGCTCAAGGAGTGCCGTTTATCCATGCTGGTCAAGAATTTTATCGCACAAAAGGGCTCGAAGACAACACCTATAACTTGCCAGATAGTCTCAACCAATTGGACTGGACATCCCTTCCAAAATGCCAAGAAGAAATTGCTTTTCTTGAAGAATTGATTGCTTATCGGAAATCACAGCCACTCCTTCGTTTGAAAAAAGGGCAAGAGATTCGCGACTACTGTGATGTCAAATGGTTGTCTAATCATCATTTAATCTACACGATTGAGAAAGATCGTGAAAAAATAACGATTCTTGTCAATATCGGTGATCAAGAACAGACCTATCAACATCCGAGCGATAGTCACCTGTTATTTGCCTATCCTCATGCCAACCTCCAAGTGCCCATTCCTAAAGGAAAGGAACTTTCTATTCCTGCCCATAGTTGGCTCCTTCTCCATGAAACTGAATCAACAAAATAAAGGTCACCACATTGTGGTGACCTTTATTTTTATTCTTCTGTTTCCACAAAGCGTCCAATGATATGAACGTTTTCTGAAATGGTGATAAAAGCCTGAGGATCAGCTTTTTTCATAATATATTTGAATTCATTAAACTCTGCACGCGTAATAACTGTCAGCAGAACCGCTTTTTCCTGATGGTTATAGGTTCCTTCTGCATTGTGGATAATGGTTGCTCCACGATGCAATTTTTTATGGATCTTTTCAATAATGGCATCTGGCTGGCTCGTTACGATCATTGCTTGCATCCGTTTTTGCTTGGTAAAGACAGCATCCGTTACTCGACTCGATACGAAGATGGTAATCATAGAGTAAAGAGCATACTTCCAACCAAAAGTCAGACCAGCGATCAACATAATGGTCCCATTGACCAAAAAGGAGATGCTGCCGACATTCTTTCCTGTCCGTTTTCGAATCGTCAAACTGACAATATCGGTTCCTCCACTGGAAATGTTGTTCCGAAGAGCAAAACCAATCCCTGTTCCCATGACAACCCCACCAAATAGGGCATTCATGATCGGATCGTTGGTCAACGTAATCACTGGCACGAACTGAATAAAGAGGGAACTCATCGAAACCGTAATAAAGGTAAAGATGGTAAATTTATGGCCAATTTGATACCAAGCCACAATCATCAAAGGGATATTGATGGCATAAAAGGTTAAGGAAACGGGAATCGTAAAGCCAATAAAGCGATGACTCAGAACAGATAAAATCTGAGCTAGACCTGTTGCACCGCTGGAGTATACATGTCCTGGTTGAAAGAAGAAGTTAACAGCAATTGCTGATAGAAAACCATACAGCAAGGAAGCTGACACTTTTTCATCGTATTTCTCACGGGAGATGCTCTTCAGCACGCGCAATAATTTAATGTTATAAGCTAGTCGCCGCACATGATAGCGAAATAGCTTATGAAAGCGAATTTTTTTCATTTTCAATCCATCGATTAGAAGAAAAGGAAAATCTTAGAGCAACTGATTCCTAGACTTTCCCTTTTCTCTCTTGTCCTATTCTTGCTCTGCTACTTCTACTTGAAGATTTAACTCATCCAACTGCTTTTCAGAAACGACAGAAGGAGCTTGTGTCATTGGATCTGTCGCCTTGTTATTCTTCGGAAAGGCAATGACTTCCCGAATATTATCTTCCCCTGCAAGAAGCATCACGAAGCGGTCCAACCCAATCGCCAATCCTCCATGTGGTGGGAAACCATAATCCATTGCTTCCAACAAGAAACCAAATTGTTCATTGGCAGCTTCTTTTGTAAATCCAAGTGCCTTAAACATCCGTTCTTGTAAGTCTTTATGATTAATCCGTAGGCTTCCTCCACCTAATTCATAGCCATTTAAGACGATATCATAGGCAATTGCTCGAACTTTTGAAAGATCACCTTCCAATTCATGTTCTGTTTCAGCTTGTGGGAGTGTAAATGGATGGTGAGCAGACATATAACGGCCTTCTTCTTCAGACCATTCAAACATTGGCCAATCCACTACCCAAAGGAAGTTGTATTGATTATTGTCAATCAAGTCAAGCTCTTTCGCAAGACGAACACGCAAAGCACCAAGCGTTGCATTGGCTACTTCAAGAGTATCTGCTACAAAGAGAACTAGATCTTTGTCTTCTAACTGTAAAGCAACTGTCAAGTCACTTGTCAAGTCTGTCAAGAACTTCGCAACAGGACCATTCAAAGCACCCTCAGCATATTTCACCCAAGCAAGACCTTTTGCACCGTATTGCTTCGCAACTTCTGTCAATTTATCGATGTCTTTACGAGAGTAATGATCCGCTGCACCTTTGACAACGATCGCCTTAACTGCTGGAGCTTCTGAAAAGACTTTAAAGTCTACACCCTTGACAAGATCTGTCAAGTCTTGAAGCAACATTTCAAAACGTGTATCTGGTTTATCTGAACCATACAAGGCCATGGCATCATCATAATTCATCCGTGGGAATGGGAGTGTTACTTCAATCCCCTTGGTTTCTTTCATAACACGGGCAATCAAGCCTTCTGTGATATCTTGGATTTCTTGATCACTCAAGAAAGAGGTTTCCAAGTCGACCTGTGTAAACTCAGGTTGACGGTCTCCACGTAAATCCTCATCACGGAAGCACTTCACGATTTGATAATAACGATCAAATCCAGCATTCATCAACAATTGTTTTGTAATCTGAGGACTTTGTGGAAGGGCATAGAAATGACCCTTGTTGACACGGGAAGGAACCAAGTAGTCACGTGCTCCTTCTGGAGTTGACTTAGAAAGAAAGGGTGTTTCCACATCAATAAATTCTAATTCATCTAAGTAATTGCGGATTGAATGGGTTACTTTTGCACGGAGTTTGAGGTTTTCCAACATCTCAGGACGACGAAGGTCTAAGTAGCGGTAACGAAGACGGGTATCATCATTGGCCTCAATCCCATCCTTGATTTCAAATGGTGTTGTTTTGGCAGTATTAAGAACCGTAATAGCTTCTACCTTGAGTTCTACTGCTCCTGTAGGCAAGTTCGGATTAGCTTGTTCACGAGCTTCCACAAGACCTGTCACTTCTACAACATATTCACTACGGATGCTTTCAGCTGTGGCCATCACTTCTGCACTAACTGTTTCTGGATTGATCACCAATTGCATGATTCCTTCGCGGTCGCGTAGATCGATAAAGATCAAACCACCCAAATCACGACGACGGCTAACCCATCCTTTCAAGGTAATACGAGTTCCAATGTGTTCTTCACGAACACGTCCAGCATACATTGAACGTTTCATTTCTAATTAATCTCCAAACTAATATTCTTCCTTCTATTTTACCATAAAGACCAGCAGAAAGTGGCCTTTAGCTCAACTTTTTCAGTCACCAACTTCTTTAGTGATCGTGGCTCTCTTCTTTCTTTTTGGGATCATCGTAGAGTGTGGGTGCTAGCACCTTCATTAAAGTCGCCGTCCCAAATCGCAAGACAGCTGCTGCTAGTCCAAAAATAGGGGATAGGTAGCGGAAAAAGAAATCTCCCCTAAGCACATAGGTCATGCCACCCACAATAAAAAAGATCACAATTCCCTGAACGATTGCGTAAAACCAAATTTTTTTCACACTATTCTCCTTTTCACAAACCAGCTGACTTATCCACTGTTTTTTATCACTTATCCACAAAAATGTGGATAACTTTCACCTTTTACCCCCTCAAAAGAGGAAGTGTCTTCAGCATCAGTACTTGTTTTCATCCATTTACAAGCAAGTTTCCCACAACCTGTGGATAACTCTCTTGCTTATTTGTGACTTTCTCGTCACTTTCCTCACAAATCAAGGAGCCAGGATTTGATCCTGCCCCCTTTGATCAAGTATTATTTAAATTCGTCTGGTGTCCCTTTATATTGGGCCCAGTCTTTGCTGAAGAAGCGATCATTTAGATGGTAAGTTGGTGCTTTTTCAGCCTTTGTGACAAAGGGATTGACCGCTTTATCAAAGGCTAGCCAACCATTCCATCCCATATGAATCGTATCTTCCATAAAGTAGGGCTGATCACCATCTTTAGAAAAGTCTGCAATATTGGTGAATCCTTGACTTTCCAATTGGTAACGAATCTTTTGAACAGCCTGTTCATACTTTTCTTGGCTCAAGCCTGTGTATTTCATCCATTTGGCATTAACTGGAGGAATGACAAAGATAACATTGGTCCGAGATTTAGCAAACTGGTCTAGAACCAATTGCAAGTCATTGTACTCAGGAGATTGAACATAGGATTCGTTTTTTTGGAAACCTTTTAGTTTTTTCAACTTCATTTTTAAACGAGTATTGTAAAAATGATTGCTGATTCCAAGGTCGTTGTTATTGGTTTTGACTTTTGCTTCAGCCGTTGCAATTTCTTCCAATTTCTCATATGAGAATTGATCTGGTAAATCTTGTAGACGTTTTTTGACCTTCTTATCGTAATTCCCGTTTGTACGCGTTGCAAGATTACTAAACAAAGCATCTTCGCGTTGAACAAGGTGGGAAACAAACTGGTTCAAAGACTGATCAAATCCGGAAATTTTCTTTCCTTGAGAAATTTTTGTTACAACACTTTGAAAGGCGACGTTTGGATACTGTTGTAATAGACGCTTTGCAGCATACTGGGATGCAGCATCCTGTTGGTGATTGGCAATAAAGCTATTCAACTGATCGCTATTAAAGAATTGTTGAAAAGCAGAGGAATCGTACCCCTTTTTGGTAAACCATTGCGGAGAAACTACATAAACAGCTGTATTGTCCTTGAGTTCTGGCAAAATCTGTTGCATCCCAAAATACTGGTTCAAAGAAGCCGCACCACGTTCTCCTAAAAAGTAGGGTCTATAATTGCGGTCATATTTCTCAGCCAAAACTGCTGGATGCACCACATCAAAGCGCAACCATTCACTGGAACCGAAATAAGGGACAAAGCGATGCTGTGGATCAGAAAGTGCTTCTTGTTTCTTTGTACGACTCTTGAATCCTTCTGCATTCAGACTAACCGCAGCTTTTTTCTCTTCGGTATAGTTGTGCTTATGATTGATTGGATAAAAGAATAATAAAGCTGTTACCATGAGGAGCGCGCAAAATACGGGCCCTAAAATCAGCCACAAACGCTTAAGCATTCTGAAGCTCCGTTACACCTTCTACGATCTTGTTAGCAGTATTCCAATCATCGCGTCCAAATTCAGATACAGGAACACGAATGCCAAAGCGATTTTCCAGTTCCACAATCAATTCGACTGTCCCCATACTATCAAGGACACCCGCATCAAAGAGATCCTCATCCATCATGTCTGAGACATCTTCCATAAACAATTCGTCAATAATTTCAATTACTTGTGATTTTACATCCATTTTTCTATTCTCCTTTTATTTCAATTTTGGAAACCATTGTTGATCCAAAAATCCTGAGAAAATCAGGAAGGACAGCATCACTGTGTTAAAGGTGATAAAGATCCCCAAAGCTTTGGTCCAACGATTGTCCGGTATAGGATCCAATCCTTTTGCTTTTCTTTCTTTATTGATGGTCTTTTTCTTACGAATCCAAGCATCATTGATAACCAGTCCAAGCCCATGGAAGAGCCCATAAGCGATGTAGTACCAGGTCACCCCGTGCCAGAAGCCCATGACCAACATATTGATAATATAGGCAACATTTGAGGTGGTAATTCGGCTCTTGAATACTTTATTGCGCATCAATACCATCACGAGACGCATAAAGACAAAATCACGGAACCAGAAAGACAAACTCATATGCCAACGATTCCAGAATTCCTTTAAGTCACGTGATTTAAAGGGACGATCAAAGTTGATTGGACTTTTAATTCCCATCAAATTTGAAGCTGCTAAAGCAAACATCGAATAGCCCGCAAAGTCAAAGAAGAGGTCAAAGCCATAAACATACATGACTCCCAGCGTTCCGATATTGAAGAATCCACCTTGAGACAAGGCATAGGTCTGCACATGACCTAATAATAAGTGACCAAAAATATGAGCTAGGATAAATTTATAAAGGAAGCCATACATGATATACTTAACAGCTTGCTCCAACATATCCAATAATTCTTCACGCTCAGGAATAGCGTTATAATCCTCATTAAAACGCTTGAAACGATCAATCGGTCCACTTGAGAAGGTCGGCATAAAGAGCATAAAGCGTAAGAATTCCCAGAGTGTGAATTCTTTCAAGACACCATCTCGCATTTCGATGATCATTCCGACAGCTCGGAAGGTTAAATACGAAATCCCTAAAAATCCAAACAAGGATTGGTGCCCATTCTTGATCGCTGGCTCCACCTTAACAAAGATCAGGGGCAAGACAGACAAGAAGGAATGAAGATAGAAAATCCACTTGTTGTCCGCTTTCTGACGATAGATTTTGTAGGAATACACAATCAAGATTTGCCAGACTACGTAAAAGAGCAGGGCATAAATTTGCTTGAGATTCGAACCTGTCAGCATCAAAATGATAAAGATCAGACTCACCAGTCCTTCATAGACCGGAAATCTCTTTTTGAAAAAGAGGCCCACAAAGATCGGCAAAAAAGCTAGAATGAGGTAGACAAAATAGATCGGTGTTCCATAGTGTTCTAAATGAGGGAGCTGTTTCAAAAACTCGATCATCGGTTATTAACCTCGCTAATCAACCCTTTGATGTCGATTTTCCCGTTTGGTGTTAATGGCAGGCTATCACGATAGAGGAATTTTGAAGGCATCATATAAGACATCATGATGTTTTCTAAATCTTCCTTGATGGCTTTTGTGATATCAATTTCGCGCTCAAATTGTTCTTTGACGCCCTCTTTTAAGATGACATAGGCCAAGAGATTTTGGACCTTGTGATCCTTATTATAACGCGGTACTGCGACTGCTGAGTCAATATACTTCGATTTGTTCAAGTTTTGAGAGACATCCTCTAGCTCGATACGATAACCGTTAAACTTGATTTGGAAGTCCATACGACCACCATAGAGAAGAAGGCCTTCATCCGTCATGGTTCCGACATCTCCCGTATGGTAGGCTGGAAGACCTTCAAATTCGAAGAAGGCTTCTGCTGTTTTCTCTGGATTATTCATATAACCTTTTGAAACAGCTGGGCCTGATACGATGATCTCACCTTGCTCACCATTCGGCAATTTGTTACCTGCCTCATCAATGATGAAGGTTGGAGAATCTTCTTTGGTGTAACCAATTGGCAGACGTTTCAAAGTAGCTAACATCTCATCTGTTACGGCTACAGCCGAAAGAGCTACAGTTGCTTCCGTTGGGCCGTAGGCATTGATGATGCGTGCATTTGGGAAACGCTCGCGCAATTTCTGAGCAGTCTTGACTGTCAACTCTTCCCCATCAAAGTAGAAATGGGTGATCCCTGGCATTTTTTCAGCATTGAAATCCTCAGACAACATGGCCATATCTGCAAAAGATGGTGTTGAAGTCCAGATAGCAATCGGAAGAGAAAAGATCGTCGCAAAGAGTTGTTTGAAGTCTTGAGTGATAGCTGATGGAAGGGCAAAAAGGGTTCCTCCAAGAGCTAAGGTCGGTGCCCAGTACATGACAGACAAGTCAAAAGAATAGGGCGGTTGCGCCAACATTTGCGGACGCTCTGGCGTTGCAAATTCCTTGTCCGTAATCATCCAGTTGGTAAAGCTGAGCAAGTTATCGTGCGAAATTTGTACCCCTTTTGGTTTCCCAGTTGTCCCTGAGGTAAAGATGATGTAGTAGTTATCATCCCCTTTGACCGGATGTTGCAAGTCATAGGCATGCTGAGCCGCATAAGCTTCACGCACTTGCTCCAAGGACATGATTGGAGCAGCTGGGTTTTCCAATGGAAACTCATTGATGGCAATAATCAAGCTTGGCTCTGCTACTTCAACAATGGCAGACACGCGCTCCAAGGCAGAGTGGCTATCAATTGGGATATAGGCATGGCCAGATTTTGTCAAGGCCACAAAGGTTGCTAACATTTCATATTCTTGACCACCAAAGACCACTACAGGTGACTTTTCAGGAAGTCCCATTTGGTCAATGTAGGCAGCCAAGCTATCTGAGTCAGCCTTCAATTGGCCATAGGTATGTTCCTCACCAAGGACATTGTAAACCGGATAGTCTGGTTGTAGTTGCGCATAACGTTCAATTGTCTCGATCATATCAGTAATTGGTTGGTTTGACACGGCTAGGAGTCTCCTTTTCTAAAATTCGTTATAGATAAAGCCACCCTGACCTTGACCAAGGTAACTAAAGAAATAAAGTAGGGCTAGGAAAATGGCGAAATACAAGATCGTCTGCCCGATAAATTTATAAAGTGTTTTATGTTTCATAAGTTTCACTCTTCATTTTGATTGTTACTCACTATTTTACCATTTTTTATACCAAGTAAGCAATTTTAAACATAGTGAGAATGTGGTAGAAAACGTTATCATTTCAGATCATTCAAGCCGTTTAACGAAAGCATTTTTCTTTAATCAGTTTTCTGGTTGAAATCCTATTCTATTTCACAGTCCCCTGATGAATCAACTCCAGACACTTGTCCAGATCCACGTCTCTTTCAAAATGGGTAGGTGTCCAAGGAATCTCTATATCTGGTAGAACACCCTGATCCGTCATTCCTTTTCCTTGATCCAAGCTTAGACAGCGAGAGGTAGGAAACATCAATTGATAATCGCCATAATCAACAATACAACAATTGGAATAGTCTAAAATTCCTAGAGTTGGTCTACCTACCACCGTTACCTTCTTAAACTGTTTCATCATCTGGACAAAATTATCACCAGATGATCGACAATAAATATCTGATAAGATAAAGATCTGTTCGGGATATTGGCCACCTCTAACCTCTGGGAAGAATTCCTCGCCTTCTTGCTGATACGGTACATAACCTTTGCCCCGATGGCGGAGCAAATCTTCTTTCATATCTCCAAGCAGTTTAATGGTTTCAGGACTAATTTCTTCCTGTTGCATCCAGTCCTCAAAGTCTTTCAAGCGCAGATCAACATTACGTTCCGTATAGAGAATTTCCATGCCATCATCGTCCCAGTCAAGCGAATCATAGCCCTGATCCTTCTCTAAGGCTAGATGTAATAGAGGGATATATAAAGAGTCTGTCCCTCCGCCGTTCTGTCGGACATCAATGAGAAGAAACTTGACTTCCGTCATCATAGGTAAACACTCTTGATATACCCGACTAATGGCTCCTTCATCCATAAAGTTATCCAGACGAAGATAAAGAATCTCATCGTCTAATCGTTTCCAAAAAATCTGATCTTGGATCGGTTCTCGACTAGGGACTACTTCAATGGTCTTTTCTATCCCTTCTCGAAGCAGGGTGACACTCGTTGACTGAGAGACCAAATCCGCCCATTCTCGGTAGTGTCTTTCAGGGGTCTTACTGATAAAATAGTCTTTATGAAGAGAAGCTATCTGATCCAAGTCACTTCCATCCAAACCTAGGATCTGATCTCCTACTTGAAGACCCGTATCTTCATTAGCTTCCTCAACATACAGTTTCTGTCCGTTTATTCTCAAAAGAAACCCTTTTGGACTGGCCTTTTTATCTCGAAAGGAAACATGCCCGATCACCCCAAAACTAGCTAGGTAAGTCTTAACTTGATAGAGAAAGGCATCATCTGTCATATCATCTGTAATGTTTTCTCGAAAAGGCTCTAGATCGCATCCTTTTCGATCCTTGATGGTAGATGAATCATGGGTCATAATAGAGACGACATCTTCAAAAATAGCAGTCTTTTTCATAAAGGATTCCTTCCATTTTTTAGAAACAGTATACCACTTTTTCTTAAAAAGTTCTTAAAACCCTAAAAAACTATCCTAAAGTAGGATAGCCGTTATAGATTCTTTCTTTTCTTCGCTTTCTTTGTCAGAGCGACATCACAATTTTCAATCTTGCTAATCAATAGATTGGCAAGGCCAAAATCATCAATGTTTGATTTCATATTTACCTCATAGTTCAAGGTCAGTTGTTCTCCAGCTTGGGCCGTTGTGACAGAAATAAAGTCAATCTCTGAACACCTTTGGTCCAACAACTGGCTGATTTGTTCTGCAACAGAATCTTGTTTTGAGACGGTAATGGTCAAATGACGGCGCCGTTGATGGTCTGCCTTGCTCTGTTTGTTCTCTAATACCAGCCATACCCCTAGTAAAGAAAGGGTTGATAATATGGCCAATAAAAGATAGCCTGAACCTGCCGCTAGTCCTATAATCATAGCTAAGAAAATGGCAATCAACTCTCTCGAACCACTCGTAGCCGAACGAAAACGGATCAAACTAAAGGTCCCTGCCACTGCAATCGAGGTTCCCAAACTTCCATTGACCAAAAAGATCACTAAGGTCATCATACAAGGAAGCAAGGTCAAACTAATGACAAACTCTCGAGTGTAAAGTGTCCGGTATTTATAGGTCCAAGATAGGGCCAGCCCTAGAAAGAGGCTGACCAAAAGGGCCAGCAGCAAGCGCAAGGGATCCACCGTTGCTGTAGCATTATTAAAAATAGAATCAAATAGATTAGACATAGGCAGCACCTACCGTTTCTTGAACTGGTCTTGGGGCATAATCCAAGCCTTGTGATTTATGATAAGCACAGCTATATTTTGAAAATTTCTGTTTGACCAGTCCGTACTTATCTAGAATATCCTTTAGCCATTTAGGTTCTTGGCCAGGAGCCTTAATTTCCATGATCACGAAGTCATCCTCTAGTAGAGGTTCTCCTTTCTTCCCATCAAAAAGGCTAACAGCCTGATCTCGAAAGACTAGGTTTTGATCGATTGTCACGCGAATCTTCTGATAAGGATAACCCTGAATGGATTTCTTTTCTTTGAGAGACAAGCGATCGTAGTAAATGAACATCCGTGGTTCCAATCGATGACCATAACGTTTGCTCAATCTCCGAATCTCTTGCACTAAGTCTGGATCTTGTATCTGATGATCTACTTTCCCATCTGTCATCAAGTTGATAATGGCTTGTGAAGTGGCGACTAGGCGGAATTTATGGCCAATTCCTTCTTCATCTTTTGACTTCACCTCTAGAAACACTGGACTGTCTGCTTGAGGTTTTTCTATATAAGTCCGCATCCGAATTTTTTCACGGCGGTGTTGTTTGGCAAGAGCATCTTGAATGACATCAAAATTTTCTGTATCAAAATAAATGTTTGAAATGGTTGAGGTTGGGTAATCATCTTCTACGACGTATTCTTTTAAGTCTTTGATCAAGTCCTTCACGTCATCTTTTGCGACGATATATTTTGTTTCGATTCGTTTGAAACTTGTCTCAATTGTTTTTTTCATGTTTCTTCTCCTTTAAGGGGGATCTATTGTTTCTAACCTTCAGTAAGTATGAATACGACTTACGTGCTTTCTAGTTTAATAGGACTTTCTTAACTGGTCATTAAGCCAAACTTAAATAAAACTAAAGTTAAGGTTCCTTTCAGAAAAACTTTAGGAAACTTTCAGCTAGCAACTTTAGACTAGGAGTATATCAATTGAACGAGAGGAAAAGCTCATGAAATCAAACAAATGGAAATTTTTATTAACGGGGGCCGCAACCCTCACCTTACTGACAGCTTGCACCCAGGCGTCATCACAATCAGCTACAAAAAGCAATACTGCACAAACAACCGCTACTTCTACTTCAAAAAATAAAACAAACAATTCCAACTATTTTACAGATAAGGACAAGGACAGCTCTTATGATGAAAGCAAAGCCTCTACTGTAAAACTGTCTGGTTCGTCTGCAACTGTATCAGGTGACGGCGTAGCCGTTTCTGGATCAACTGTGACCATCTCAAAGGCCGGAACCTATGTCATCTCTGGTGAATCCGACGGGGTTCAAATCAAGGTCGAAGCAGGTGACTCAGATGATGTTCACATCGTCCTGAAAGGCGTTACCATGACCAACACCAACGCGCCAATTTCTGCTACGAAAGCAGGACATGTCTACCTCACTTTAGCAGATGGCACGACCAATACCTTGTCTGATTCAAGTTCAAACAATGATGAAGATGCCGACGCAGTGATCTTCTCTAAAGGCGACCTCACCATTAATGGTTCAGGTACGCTCAACATTGACGCCAAGAAGAACAACGGTATCAAGGCCAATGACACTCTCCACATCACAGGTGGAACCTATAAGATCACGGCTGTAGGAGATGCCTTCAACGTCAATGACGAACTCAATATCACTGGTACGACCATGACCATCGATGCAGATGAAGATGCAGTCAAGGTGGATAATGATGAAGATACTTCGGTCGGAACTATGTACCTTTCAGATAACAAAATGACCATCACCGCAGGAGACGACGGAATCCATGCTTCTGGTGATCTGATCATCGATAGCGGAACCTACAAGGTAACAGAGTCTGTCGAAGGTCTCGAAGGAAAATCGATCACCATCAACGGTGGAGATATCACCATCTATGCAACCGATGACGGTGTCAATGCTGCCAATGCCAATGCTAACCAAGATGAAATTTTCTTCACTATGAATGGTGGAACCCTCAACGTTGAAGTTGGTCAAGGCGATACCGATCCAATTGATTCGAATGGAAATATCACTGTTACCGGAGGAACCATTAAATTAACGGGTCAATCTGGATTCGACTTTGATGGTACTGCTACCTACACTGGTGGAGACATCTATATCAACGGTGAAAAACAAACGGAAATTGTCAACTCCATGCCTGGAGGCGGTGGGGCTCCCGGAGGTGGCGGACCTCAAGGCGGTGGACCTGGAGGCGGGCATCCATAATAACAAACAAAGGCAGGATTTCTTCCTGACCTTTTTTTGTTGCCTTTTTTATGATAGAATAGAAATTCAATCAGCTTATCGAAAGGAACATGATGAAAAAACAGACACTCCCTCTTTTGTTCACACTCTTGCTGTCTCTTCTTTTTCTATCAGCCTGTGTGCCGGACCTTAAGATCAACTTTAAAAAAGTACCCACTGCTACCAGCTCAAAAAAGAAAACCTTTAAAAAAAGTAGCTCGAGTCGTTCTAGCCTCCCGAGTCGCTCAACCAGTTCAAATAGCTCAAGCAACTCCTCTAGCTCGCCTTCAACCACAACGCAGCCCTCTTCTGACATCGTCACAACCGAAGGACTCCCTAAAAATGCTCAAGAAGCTCCAAAAGATAAGATTTATGCGACCGGGAACCTAAAAGTGGCCTACTCTAGAAATGGCGATACTATTTTTGCCCAGACGCCGGACTATGAAGGGTATACCACTGCCCTTGTCCAAACAATTCTTGGGAATCCAGAGAAACAAATAACAGACCCTGCTTATATTGCCGAATCTTTTGAAAATACCGAATTAGAAAATATTAAAGGGCTCTACCACGAGGGGAAAATCACAGGGGAACAAGCTCACGCCTTTTTGATGGGAGCTGTTGATCTCAAACAAGCTTCTAAATCCGGAGTAGACTATACCATTTACACCTATAAAAACAACACCATCCAACTGGTCTTTGAAAACGACCAACTTCTCTATATTACTCCAAATCCTGATGTCGTCTTCTTTAAATAATAAGAGAGTGGGACAGAAATCGGTAATTCGTTAGAATTCGATTTCGTCGTCCCACCTCCGCACAGTTGAGTAGGGCTGTAAAAGCTGATGAAATCAGCGTAGTAGAACCCACTCAACCACTGCGTCTTGCTCGACAATCCAAAAATAATTGAGAGGCTAGGACTTTTGTCCCAGCCTCTTGTTTCACATGAAACAAAAAAACTCCCAACACATTCTGTTGGGAGTTCCTGAAGATTAGTCCTCTTCATATTTTTTTGGATTATAGAACCACATTCCGAGTCCTGCAAAAAGGACAATAGTCATCAGAAGGAAGGCCACTTGATTTCCAATTTCTCCTGTCATCGAAATCGTTTGACGAAGACCAGAAACGGTATAACTCATTGGCAAGAATGGATGAATGGCTTGGAAAAATCCATTTGTCAAAGCAAGAGGATAAGTTCCTGCACTAGAAGCCAATTGCAAGAGCAAGAGGATCAAGGAAAGGAAAGCACCGATCTTTCTTTGCCATGTTGTCAAAGCAGTCACGATAGACATGAAGGCCACACTACCAATCACACAAAGGAAGAGAGTAGCCATCTCATGATTAGCTGATAAACCAATCAAGTGAACGGCACCATAGACCAAGATTCCTGCAATCACCGCAATCGTTCCGTTGACCTCAAAGCGAGATTTAAACCATGCCCAGCGACTTTCAGGATGACGACCGGATGGCAATTTTGCAAAGATCATATTGGTTGACAAGGCACAAACAAAGAGTGCTACAGAGATCATATAAGGAGCCATTCCGACACCATTCACCGGGACATTGTCACGGTCTGTTTTAGACAAAGTGACAGGATCTGCTAAGGTTTTAGCGTTTTCTTTTTCAGTTGTAGCCACATTCAATTGTCCCTTAGCATCGTTTAATCCTTGACTCAAGGTTTGGCTTCCTGTTGCTAATTCACCTAAACCATTTGTCAATGTTTGGCCACCTGCTGCTAATTTGCTGGACCCATCTGAGATTTGATTTGCACCGTCGGCTAGTTTATCAGCTCCGGTCACCAGTTGACCTGATTTTTCTGTCAACTGATTGACACCAGTGACAAGTTTATTGACACCACCTGCCAACTCTGGAATCTTGCTGTTCAATTGTCCTACACCGTCAGCTAATTTTCCAGCACCAGCAACCAATTCACCCGACTTACCTGTTAATTGGGTCGCTCCTGAAGCCAGTTGATTCATACCTGATGTCAAGGCAGGCATCTTCCCATTTAACTCACCTAGACCAGAAGCTAATTGATTGCTTCCTGCAAGTAATTCTGATGATTTACTATCTAGTTGACCAACACCTGCTGCTAACTGACTAGCCCCATTTGTTAAAGTACTGCTATTCGTCTGAAGTTGGGTTGCTCCATTAGCGATTTTATCGACACCAGCTGTATAAGCGCTGATCCCTTGACTGATGGTTTGACTAGCTGGCAACAATTGTCCACTAACTGCGGATTGGATCTTAGACAAGCCACTTGACAAGTCTGTCAAGGTAGAAGAAGCTGTCGGTAAAATTTGATTGGCTGCCGTTTGCAGTTGTGTCAAGCTATTTCCTGTATTCAAACTACCTTGGATCGTTTGAATCGTAGTCAAGATTCCTTGAGCCACCGTTTCACTCGAGCTTGGGCTCGATGAGATTGCCGCATTGATTTCCGCTTGTTGGTCAGCTGTCATTGCTTGATAGGCTGCTGTTCCTTGCACACTTGCAAGGGCATTTGCACGATCCGCTTGGGCTGAAGCAAGGATTGATTGAGCTGAATTCGCAATACTCGTCAATCCAGACGAAAGTTGACTGGTATCTACTGTAGCATTTTGAATCGCTGCATTTAATTGGTTTAAACCAGCTGCCAATTGATCAATCTGAGCAGATTGACTTGTAGAAGCTTGTAGCTGACTTGATAATGTTTGAATACCTGATTCTAATTGTGAAACCCCATTTCGAAGGGTAGCAGATTGACTACTTAATTGACCCGCTCCCTCTGATAAAGTAGCGACTCCATTTGTATAGGTTGCTAAACCATTTGAAAAGTTAGACAGGCCTGAATTCAATTGACGCACACCATTGGTATAATTCCCAAGACCATCATTGAGGGTACCCATACCGCTGGTTAACTGACCAACTCCTGAGGCCAACTGAGGGGTTTGACTCGCCATTTGATTGAGACCATTTCCTAATCGATCCACTCCGGTAGCGTAAGCCATCAAGCCTGTATTAAAAGTACCAAACCCATTATTTAATTGATTGACGCCAAATACCAAGTTTGGAAGTTGACCAGCCATTTGATTGAGACCATTTCCTAATTGACCAACACCATCTGTATAGGCTGCTAGACCTGTACGAAGAGTGGTTGCACCATCTGAAAATGCTAAGCTTGAACGAGCCAATGTATTCAAATTAGTAGACAGTGTTTGACCACCATCTTCCAATTTACTTGCACCATCTGCTAATTTAGCACTTCCATCTGCCGCTGTCCCCATACCAGTTTTAAGCGATCCCATTTTAGAAAATAAAGCTGTTGTATAAGTATTGGTCACTTTTTCAGCCACTGACTGCTTCATTTTTGTCATCGCAGTGTCGCTCATTTTTCCTGCGATAAAACTATGACCACTGGACGTTTGGTAATCAATGGTCATCTGTTCCGGATGATTGGTTAAGATGGAGCTAGCTTTTTTTGAAAGATCCTCAGGCAGGGTTACAATCATATAATAATCGCCATTTTTGAGACCATCTTTCGCAGCTTTCTCATCTACAAAATGAAAATCAAGTGAGTCATTGTCCTTCAAATTGGACACCATGTCTTTTCCAATTTCCATCTTTTGTCCATTATATGTAGCAGATTGATCCTTATTGACAACCGCTACAGGAAGATCCGAAACCTTTCCATATGGATCCCACATGGAAGATAGAAAAATAATATTATAAAGAGCTGGAATCAACGCAACTCCAATCATGACAATGATAAATGTTGGCTTTTTAAGAACAGCCTTCCATTCTTTCATCATATTTTTTGTCTCCTTTTTATACACATTGTCTAAATTTCTGATATAATAGATTATACAGTTTTTAGAAATTTTCACAAGTAGAAAATCTTATTTTTAGACACTGTGTACAATTTTGTGCAAAAAGGATTAACAGATGACTGAGAGCAATAAACGATTAAAAACAAAACGAAATATCGAGGAGGCGATGGTTCGACTACTCGAAAAGGAATCATTCGACCAAATCACGACGGTTGAGTTAGCACAAGAATCCGGCATTAGTCGCTCTAGCTTTTATACCCACTATCGAGACAAGTATGACATGATCGAGCGCTACCAACAAGCACTCTTTCACAAGCTTGAATATATCTTTGATAAACACCAAGATGACAAGCGCCAAGCGATTACAGAAGTGTTCGAATTTCTAACCAAGGAGCCACTCTTCGCGGTTCTTCTGACAGAGAATGGAACCAAGGAGATCCAGACCTTCTTACGACATAAATTACAGATTCTTCTGGTTGATAGTTTGCAAGAGCGCTATAGTCATAAATCATTAACAGATATTGAAAGAGTCTACAGTTCTGTCTATCTGACCAATGCCTTCTTCGGAGTCTGTCAAATGTGGGTTTCTCGCGGAAAAAAAGAAAGCCCTCAACAAATGGCTGAATTTTTAATGAAAATGTTACGGTAACAGTCTCTCCTGATCGATCTAGATCAGGAGTTTTTTTATTAGCAGGTTTAGGTTTTAAGAAAACAAAAAGCCCACTGTAGTAGGCTTTCTGCAAAGTATATCTTAAAATTAAAGCATTTTGTTGTAGAATTCAACGACAAGTGCTTCGTTGATTTCTGGGTTGATTTCATCGCGTTCTGGAAGGCGAGTCAATGAACCTTCAAGTTTGTCAGCATCGAATGATACGAATGCTGGACGTCCAACTGTAGCTTCAACAGCTTCAAGGATAGCTGGAACTTTAGCTGATTTTTCGCGAACTGAGATCACTTGACCTGGAGTTACGCGGTATGAAGGGATATCAACGCGTTTTCCGTCAACAAGGATGTGACCGTGGTTAACGAACTGACGAGCTTGGCGACGAGTAGTCGCAAGTCCAAGACGGTAAACAACGTTATCCAAACGACGTTCCAAAAGAAGCATGAAGTTGAAACCGACAGTTCCTTCTTTAACTTTAGTAGCTTGTACGAACAAGTTACGGAACTGTTTTTCACCAAGTCCGTAAGAGAAACGAAGTTTTTGTTTTTCAGCTAATTGCAAACCGTATTCTGACAATTTTGAACGGTTGTTTGGTCCATGTTGACCTGGTACGTAGTTACGACGTGCCAATTCTTTACCTGTACCTGTAAGTGACAAGCCAAGACGGCGAGATTGTTTCCAAGATGGTCCTGTATAACGTGACATTTGAAATGTCCTCCTATAAAAATAATTTTTGTAGGAAATAACGTTTTAGACAAACCTGATTCGTTCAGAAAGCCTTCGCCCAAACAGCAAAGGTTACTTTTCTAGCTGACTTCCTGTTGACGAGCTTCATTTTGTCCTGCTGTCATTTCGCACAAATTCTATTCTATCACGGAATAGAAACTTTGTAAAGTCCTTCAAAACAATTTCAATGAAATTCAGCTAACAATTCTATGATTCGTTTTTTATATTGCAATTGTTGCCAGTCCCTATCCGTTGCTGGATCCCATTTTAAAGGAAGATCTGCAATAATTTCACCGGGATTATGATTCAAGATATAGACCCGGTCACTCAATGTCAAAGCTTCTTCGATACTATGAGTGATCACCAGAGTGGTGAGACCAAGACGTTCCTTACTTTCTAGATACCAGTGATAAAGGTCCTGCCTTGTCAATTCATCTAAGGCACTAAAAGCTTCATCTAATAGGAAGACAGAATGACCCAGAAGATAGGTTCTCAATAGCGCCACCCGTTGCCGCATCCCCCCACTCAGCGCATTAGGATAAAGGTTGGCGATACTTCCCAATTTAAATTCATCTAACAATTTTAGAGCGGTAGATGTCGCCTCTTCCTTAGAAATCTTTTTCAACTGAAGGGGAAGAATAATATTTCCCAATACTGTCTTATGTTCCAACAAAAGATCCTTTTGTAGCATATAGCTGACTTTCCCAAAGGAGATCGGGGCATTATCTACTTCTATGGTACCCTTTTGTAAGGGAAGGATCCCAGCAATTAAATTAAACAAGGTTGATTTCCCCACCCCACTCGGACCTAGAATAGAGACAATTTCTCCTTTTTGCACTTCTAGTGATACATTGTTTAAAACTGCTTTATCTCCAAAAGAGAAACTTACATCTTTTACGGTTAAAATATCAGTCACCTACCAATTCATTTGTGAAACCTTTGTCTTCTAAGTCATTTGAGACCAAACCTTGCTCTTTTGCCCAAGCATAAAAAGCATTCCACCGCTTAGGATCAAACTGCCCCCACTTGTCCTTGTCTGAAGCATATTGACTGGAAAGATATTTTTGGGAAGCTAGTACAAAATCACGCTGGTTAGCTAAGGCAGGGGCCTGTTTGATCAAGATATCCGCAGCTTCTTCCGGATGCTCTATAGCATATTGGTAGCCTTTTTTCACCGCTTGAATGAATTTTTTTGCTTCCTCTTTATGAGACTTCAAATAGTCATTGTTAGCAATAATAACAGGCGAATAGTAGTCAAATGCAGGAACAAAATCTTTCATATAGAAGAAATTGGTCTTCATTCCCTTTTGCTCAGCCAAAATTCCATCCCAACCGTGATAAATCCAAGCAGCATCAAAGACCTTATTTTCAATCGGAGTAATAGAATTTGAATCACTATTTGGAACCAATTTTACTTGATTAAAATCAGCCCCCTCTTTTTTCATCATCGATTTGATCATTTCCAACTCAATTGGATCATTCCAGGTACCATACTTCTTACCAACCAAATCTTTTGGACTTGTGATCGCTGCATCTTTTCTTGAAATAATTCCTGACGTATTGTGTTCGACGATAGCTGCAACAGCGGTAATACCCGCACCTTTATCCAATTTCTTGGCCATAGAATCTTGGAAATAAATACCAAATGGAGCTTTCCCATTGATAATCAAATCAGAACTACTGTCTTCCGGAGGAAGTTTTATATCTACATCCAGTCCTGCTTCTTTAAAGTACCCTTTTTCCTTTGCTACATAGAGACCCGTATGATTGGTATTCGGGGTCCAATCTAGAATAAAATCAATCTTTTTCAAACCACTTGACGATTGCTTGACAGAATTTTGACAAGCACTCAAGAAAACAAATCCCAATATTATTGATAAAAATAAACCTATTGACTTTTTCATTAGCTATACCTCTTTTACATTTTTGTCAATTTAATTTTTACACCATTTACAAGTTTGTCAATCCTTTTTCCATTTTAGAATGTTTTTTTCTAATTGGTCAACGAGAAACATACCGAGTAAACTAATAGCAGAAATCAATACAATGATCGCAAACATCGTATCATACTGAAATAACTTCTTCGATTGGATCATATAGACCCCCAATCCATCAAAACCTCCTAACCATTCTGAAACTACCGTACTGATAAAAGCATAGGAAACGCTCACACGTAAGCCTGCAAAAAAATAAGGAAGCGCTGCAGGAATTTTATAATGAACTAAGGTCTGAAAGCGATTGGCTTGCATAATCTGAAACAATCTCAGAATGTCTTGGTCGCAATGCCGAAAACCATCTAAGAAACTAACTACGATGGGAAATACCACCGTAATAATGATCAAAACCAGTTTTGGAAGCATACCATAACCAAACCAAAGAACCAGGATAGGGGCCAAGGCAATCGTCGGAATGGTTTGAATAACAACCATAAAAGGATAGACCAGATCATTCACCCATTGAAAACTATCCATGAGAATCGCAAAGCCAGCAGCAAGAAGAACCCCTATAACAAGTCCGATCAAGGCCACTTGAAGGGTAGACAAACTGTGATGAATCAGGAGAGCTCGATCTCGTACAAAGGCATTCCCAATTTCAAGTGGCGTTGGTAATACAAATTTTGGGAGGACATTTAAAAATCCTGCTAACTGCCATAAGATAAGAAGGCTGCTAAAACCTGCAAATCCTATCAACTGTTTTGAATATCTTTTTACAAGAGACATCGTAACCTCCTTTCTCACAAATAAAAAACGCCTCCAAAATAGGAGACGTATTGCACAAGGTCACTCATAACGAAAAATACATTTCATTTGTTTCCTACGCTGGCATTACCCAGATCAGGTGCGGTCGAAGCTTACACTTCCTCTCAGACTGTACACAGACTCCCATATGTATTTATTATAATAACTGATTTAGACGATAAAAGCAAGAAATTAATCCAAATAACGAATTAAATTCTTCTCTGTTAAAATATCTGAATAGGTGTAAGACTCCACGTATGTATTGGCTGGTTCACCTGGTAAGCTATTGTCGTTCGTATACTCGATAATAAATAAAGAAGGATAGACCTCAATCAAGCGTCCAAATTTATTTTTTTGACGTTTCCGTCCATTTTCAAGCGTCATTTCAACCACTTGTCCTTCATGGGCCTTGATTTCTTCCTTAATTTTTTTCATTTTTGCAACATCTGTAAATGCATCACTCATCTTATTGATCCTCTCTCTTTGAAATACTTGAGAATTTATTGTATTCCTTTTGGAATATTAATTCGACTGTCCCACGCGCACCTGAACGGTTTTTCTCGATAATCACTTCAACCGTATTATTAGGCATTCCATCTTCTTCCTCTTCACCAGCTCGATCATAATAATCATCACGGTACAAGAAAGCAACAATATCCGCATCCTGCTCAATCGATCCAGATTCACGAATATCAGAAAGAACAGGACGTTTGTCTTGG
Source organism: Streptococcus parasanguinis (assembly GCF_009717775.1). Classification (GTDB taxonomy): domain Bacteria; phylum Bacillota; class Bacilli; order Lactobacillales; family Streptococcaceae; genus Streptococcus; species Streptococcus parasanguinis_AG. The sequence continues at coordinate 36,205 of NZ_WMZF01000005.1, forward strand.
CGCTGTTCCACACCACGTGATAGCTGACTCAAAGCAATAACGGGAACTTTTAGTTCCTTAGCCAAAATCTTTAACTGACGAGAAATTTCTGAAACTTCCTGTTGACGGTTTTCTCTTCCAGTCCCTGTAATCAGCTGCAGGTAGTCAATCAGAATAAGACCGAGATTCCCTGTTTCCTGCGCTAATTTTCTTGCTCTCGAACGAATCTCAGTGATCCGAATTCCTGGGGTATCATCGATGTAAATACTCGCATTGGCCAAATTTCCTTGAGCAATGGCATATTTCCGCCACTCTTCATCCGTCAATTGACCTGTACGAATCGAATGGGATTCAATCAAACCTTCAGCTGCTAACATCCGGTCAACCAAACTCTCAGCACCCATTTCTAATGAGAAAATAGCCACTGTCTTATCCAACTTTGTCCCGATATTTTGAGCAATATTTAGAGCAAAGGCTGTTTTCCCTACTGCAGGACGAGCCGCTAAAATAATCAACTCTTCCTCATGTAGCCCTGTCGTCATATGGTCCAAATCGCGATAGCCTGTCGCAATACCCGTAATATCAGAGGTTTGAAGAGAGCGGGCTTCCAAGCTACCAAAATTTATATTCAAGATGTCTCGAATATTTTTAAATCCACTACGATTTGCGTTTTCACTAACATCAATCAGAGCTTTTTCAGCACCCGCAATGATTTCATCTGAAGGACTTGCACCATCATAAGCTTGATTAATACTTTCCGTTAATCGAGAGATCAATCGACGTAAAACAGCTTTTTCGGCAACAATCTTCGCGTAATACTCTGCGTTAGCTGAAGTTGGTACCGAATTAATGACTTCTACCAAATAGGAGAGACCGCCAATATTTTGGAGATCCCCCTGACTATCTAAAATATTTCGAACAGTCGTCGCATCAATCGCATCCCCGCGGTCAGCTAGATCGATCATGGCTTTAAAAATCAAACGGTGCGAGTACTTAAAGAAATCGCCAGGCTCGATATATTCACGAACAAAGACCAATTTCCCCTCATCAATAAAGATGGCTCCCAACACTGATTGCTCCGCTTGGATATCCTGAGGTTGTGTTCGTAATTCCTCTATCTCAGCCATAAAAAAACCTTTCTATCGATCGTGTTTATCCTTCGTTTACACGAATATTAATCACACCTGTAACATCTTGATAAATTTTTACAGGGACGTCAATCAAACCTGTTGAACGAATTGGAGAGGAAACTTGGATATGACGTTTATCAATTTTAATGCCAAATTGTTTCTCAAGCTCTTCTGCAATCTTTTTATTGGTAATAGAGCCGAAGGTACGGCCATCTGGCCCAATTTTTTCAGTAAATTGAACAACAGTTGCTTCTTCTTCTAATTTTGCTTTAATCTTTTGCGCTTCCGCTAACAATTCAGCATGCGCTTTTTCTTCTGACTTTTGCTTTCCACGAAGTTCACCGATTGCTTGGGCATTGGCTTCTTTCGCAAGATTTTTCTTGATCAAAAAGTTTTGTGCATAACCAGTAGGTACTTCTTTAATTTCGCCTTTTTTACCTTTACCTTTTACATCCGCTAAGAAAATAACTTTCATTCTACATTCTCCTTTTCAATAGTTACTTCGTTTTCAATAGTCTCAATCAGTTGTTGACGAATACTCATCAAATCTTGACCCTCAATTTGAGAGGCTGCCGAGTTGAAATGACCTCCTCCGCCAAGCTGTTCCATGATACGCTGTACATTGACTTTGCTTCGACTTCGTGCAGAAATCGAGACAGTCCCACTTTGATTACAAGCAATGACAAAGGTTGCTTCCACCTCAGACATGGCTAGCATACTATCAGCTGCTTTACTAATAGTTACTGAATCATAGGCTTTAGTCGTATTGGCACAAGCTACGATGATATGTGGCAAAATCTTTTCACCAGTCAAGATCAGTTCGTTCACTTCGCGGTACTCATCAAACTGAATCGCAGAGATCTCCTGGATGGTTACACTATCACTACCTCTTGAACGAAGGTAACTCGCCACATCAAAGGTCCGACTCGTAACACGTGCGGAGAAGTTCTTAGTATCCAGCATAATCCCAGCCATCAAGACACTAGCTTGAATCTTCGTTAACCGATTTTTCTTCGACTTCTGGAACTGAATCAGTTCACTAACCAATTCGCTCGCACTACTTGCTCCACTTTCAATATAGGTGATCAGAACATTTTCAGGGAAATCATCATCCCGACGGTGATGGTCAATGACAATAATCTGTTTAAATTCCTGATAAAACTCTTTTGAAAGAGTCAAGGCTGTCTTAGAATGGTCCACCATAATTAACAAAGAGCGATCCGTCACCATTTGCATGGCTTCCTCTAGGGGAAGGATTTTCGTCACCTGCTCTTCTTCTAGTTTCGCAATTGCTCTTGAAATATCACTAGCCATTGCATGCGGGTCATAGACCACATAAGAGGAAGCCAAAATATTGCTAGAGAAAAACTGCATCCCCACAGACGCTCCTAAAGCGTCCATATCCAAGTTTCTATGCCCAACAATGAAAACTTGATCAACAGATTTAATCTTATCCGAAATAGCTGTCATCATAGCGCGTGTGCGAGTCCGAGTCCGCTTCACAGCCGAAGCTGTTCCACCACCAAAGAAAATAGGGTTTTTCTGTTCATCATTTTCTTTGACTACTGCTTGATCCCCACCACGAACTTCCGCAAGGTTTAGGTTCAAGAGAGCCACTTTACCAATCTCATCATGCTCCCCGTCACCATACGAGAATCCCATACTTAAGGTAATAGGTAGCTCACGATTTTTAGCTTCTTCACGGAATTGATCGATGACAGAAAATTTTGATTCCATCAACTGTTCTAAGACCGTGTAGTCTGTAAACAAATAGAAACGATCCATCCCCACACGTCTGTAAAACATATGGTAATGAGCTGTAAACTCTTCTACAAAGTTGGCAATAAAACTATTGATATTGCTAATATCAGAGTCTGAAATGACATCTTCTAGATCATCATAGTTATCAACAGAAATAATACCGATAACGGGACGAGTTGTCACCAATCCCACAGTTGCTTCATACTCACTTGAAACATCAAAAAAGTAAACAACACTAGCTGTCTGATCAAAGTAAACAGAATATTTCTTATCGGCTACCGTGACATAATGACCTTTATCCTCAAACAAAGTATTGAGTAACTTTTTCAATGATTCAACATCAAAGTCCCCATCATCTGTTGAAAAAATCAATTCAGCATAAGGGTTGAACCACTCTACTTCATTTGTCTCTTCATTAATTTTGATAACTCCAACAGGCATTTTATCAAGGAGAGATGCTAATCCGCTTTCTGCCTGATGGTTAACATATTGTATTTGTTCTAATTCATCTAACTCTGAAATTTGTAACTGGTATTCAAATAAAGCAATCAATCCAGCTAAGACTAAAAAAATTGCAATGAGAGTTACATAGCCTTTGCCAAAGATTCTTAAAAAAATTGCTAAAATTGCAAATGAAATAAAACCAATTAACACATAATGGATGAACGATAAACGAAATTTTTTCATCATAAACCTCTTCTCGGAATTATACCATAAATAGAGGTAAAAAGCGAGGTTTCTCTCTATATTACAGAGAAGAAAGACCCGTAAAAAGCTCTTCCTCCGCTTCACTACTTTGTAAACAAGGGTTTACAACTGTGTAAACAGCAACAACAGATTTCAATCCATAAAATTGAGGCTGAAACATCATCTCAGCCCCATTTGATTAGTGGTTTGCTTTGTTTTTGGAGATACTACGAGATTTACCTTCCAAGTAAACCATTAAAATAGAGATATCCGCTGGATTGACACCTGAGATACGACTTGCTTGACCAATCGTTTCTGGATTAATTAATTTAAATTTTTGACGCGCTTCGGTTGCAATAGAGTCAATATCATCCCAGTCAATATTCGCAGGAATTCGTTTTTCTTCCATACGCTTCATTTTTTCGACTTGGTCCATTGCTTTTGAGATATAGCCTTCGTATTTAATTTCAGTTTCAATCAATTCAATGATTTTATCATCCAGTTCTTCAGCTGCAGGACCGATAAATTCTACCACATCTTGGTAAGAGACTTCTGGTCGTCGCAAGAATTCTTTAGCAGTGACAGCATCTGTCAATGGTTTAAAGCCCATTGCAGCAACCTTTTCATTGGTTTCCTTTACAGGCTTTAACTTAATGCTATCCAAACGCTTCATCTCGTTTTCAAACTGATACTTCTTGGTTTCGAAACGTTGCCAACGTTCATCATCTACCAATCCAATTGCTCGTCCCATTTCTGTCAAGCGCATATCGGCATTATCATGACGCAAAATCAGACGGTATTCTGCACGGCTTGTTAACAAACGATACGGTTCGATCGTTCCCTTTGTTACCAAGTCATCGATCATGACCCCAATATAACCATCACTGCGTTTCAAAATGAGTTCTGGTTTTCCTTGGATTTTTAGCGCCGCATTGATCCCTGCAATAATTCCTTGACCAGCGGCCTCCTCATAGCCAGACGTTCCATTGGTTTGCCCAGCTGTAAAGAGACCTGAAATTTTCTTGGTTTCCAAAGTTGCGCGCAATTGATGAGGCAAAACCATATCATACTCAATCGCATAACCCGTTCGCATCATTTCTGCCTTCTCAAGTCCCTTAATAGAATGGACGAGATCCCGCTGAACATCCTCTGGTAAACTCGTTGACAGTCCTTGAACATAGACTTCTTCTGTATTTCGTCCCTCAGGTTCTAAAAATAGTTGATGACGCTCTTTGTCAGCAAAACGGACAATTTTATCCTCAATGGACGGACAATAGCGAGGACCCACTCCCTTTACAACCCCTGTAAACATAGGGGCCCGGTGTAAATTATTCTGGATAATTTCATGGCTATGCCCATTCGTATAAGTCAACCAACAAGGGACTTGATCCTTTACATAATCTTCATCACGCGATGTATAAGAAAAATGATTTGGAGCTTCATCTCCAGGTTGAATTTCCGTTTCGTCATAGTTAATTGACGATGCCTTTACACGAGGTGGCGTCCCTGTTTTGAAACGTCCAATTTCTAATCCTAGCTGTTTGAGATTATCGGCCAAATTGATAGAAGCTAGACTATGATTAGGCCCTGACGAATACTTGAGATCTCCAATGATAATTTCTCCGCGTAAAGCTGTCCCAGTAGTGACAATAACAGCCTTTGCTCCATACTCTTGTTGAGTCGCAGTCCTTACACCAACAACCTTACCATTCTCCACCAAAATCTCATCAATCATAGTTTGGCGAAGAGTTAAATTTTCTTGGTTTTCAACTGTTTTCCGCATTTCTTTTGAGTAAAGTTCTTTGTCTGCTTGAGCCCGAAGTGCACGAACCGCAGGACCTTTACCAGTATTGAGCATTTTCATTTGGATGTAGGTCTTGTCGATATTCTTCGCCATTTCTCCACCGAGGGCATCGACTTCACGCACGACAATCCCCTTAGCAGAACCACCAATAGAGGGATTACAAGGCATAAAAGCCAGCATTTCAATGTTAATAGTCGCAAGTAAGACCTTACAACCCATACGGCTAGCAGCTAGGGAGGCTTCTACTCCCGCATGCCCCGCACCGATTACAATGATATCGTATTCTTCAATAAAATTATAAGTCATTTTTTCTCCTATTTCTCAAGATGGATGTGTCGTAATTTTCCGTCCCATTCTGGTAGGGCTGATTTTAAAAAGGCTGGTTTCAGGTCAACAGTGTGTAAATCATCTAAAGCAATCCAACGGCAAGGTAATCGCTTTGTATCTTCCTGCATGACCAAAGGTGCATCTTCTAGCAAGTCCACCAAATAATGAAATTCAATGTTATGATAGTGGATTCCAGCTTGTTCAAAGTGATTTTCAACCACGAAAGCTAACGGACCTACTGTAGATGTAACACCAAGTTCCTCTTTGACTTCACGAACTACCGCATCCTCTGTAGTTTCATTGACTTGAATAGCACCTCCGATTGTATAACAGCCGTCCTCATCTTCTATGACGAACAAGCGATTATCTTTTACAATCAAAGCAGTCGCTCTCACGCCAAAAACAGTAGAACCTATTTTCGTCCGAAAATCCTGTTGCCTCATTTTACTTCCTTTCGAAATCACACAAAAATAGTCAAAACTCTGAGAAGTGCAGGACAAAAAAGCCTGCAACATCCATGAGCTTTGACCATCATTTCTATTGCTTTTATTATTGTAGCAAATTGAGAAAATTTGTCAATTTAAATATACTAAGATTGACGGATTGCTTCAAAAACTCCTTTGTCAATCTCAACTGGATCAGAGAATGCATCTAGAACAATCCCTCTCACTGGAAACTTTCCTATCCTTTCTGCAGTAAATAAACAGTCCGTAAAAGGTATTTGCAGCCAAGAAAAACGATCGTAATAATCTTTAGGAATATCCTGTTCCGTCAAGAAACAAGGATAAAAGTAGTCGTCTCCCTTTCGTAGAATATCCGGTTTTAGACGAACACCTTCTTGTTCGTCACTCCCATCCATTAAAGAGGCATTAAAGGGAACCCAAACTTTAGATTGCTTCAATTCCTTGAACAAAGCTTCAATTGACTCCGTCGTTTTCTCCCTCAAATACTGTTTCTTATAGTCAGAGATAGTCTTTGTGTTCTCTATTTTTTTCTTAAAGAACTGAAACACTTTCGTTCCTCCTAGAAAATCTAAATATACTGACAAACTTTTCCATCCCGATAAGCATTGTCAATCAAGCCACCGCCTAGACACTCTTCACCGTCGTAAAAGACAACAGCTTGTCCTGGTGTAATAGCTCGTTGAGGTTCTGCAAAAATCACTTCTGCCTTATCACCTTTAACGTGTACAGTTACCTTAGAATCTGGTTGACGATAGCGGAACTTAGCTGTACACTCTAATGTAAACTCTTCTGGCATATCTCGTGTAAAGTGAACTTGACTAGCCTGTAAACTTGTTGACATCAATGCTTCATGATAGAAGCCTTGACCTACATAAAGAATATTTTGACTAAGGTCTTTACCAACTACAAACCATGGCGCATTGTCTCCACCTTGTTGGCCTCCAATTCCAAGCCCACCCCGTTGACCGATTGTGTAATACATCAAACCTGCATGTTCACCCATATCTCGTCCATCAATGGTCATCATTCGACCTGGTTGGGCAGGAAGGTAATTCCCTAGAAACTCTTTGAAATTTTTTTCTCCAATAAAGCAAATTCCAGTTGAGTCTTTCTTTTTAGCTGTTGCTAATCCAGCTTCTTCAGCTAGACGGCGAACTTCAGGCTTTTCCAAATGTCCCAATGGGAACATGGTTTTTTGAAGTTGTTCTTGTGACAGCTGGCTTAAGAAATAAGTTTGGTCCTTCCCGTTGTCAACACCACGTAACATATGAACAATGCCATCCTCATCACGCGCCACGCGCGCATAGTGCCCTGTCGCTACATAATCTGCACCGAGTGTCATAGCATAATCTAAAAAGGCCTTAAATTTGATTTCCTTATTACACATGACATCCGGATTTGGTGTTCGACCAGCTCGGTATTCAGCAAGGAAATATTCAAAGACACGATCCCAGTATTCTTTCTCAAAGTTGACAGAATAGTAAGGAATGCCAATTTGGTCTGCAACCGCTGCTACATCTTTGTAATCTTCTGTAGCTGTACAGACGCCATTTTCGTCTGTGTCGTCCCAGTTTTTCATGAAGATGCCGATGACATCGTAACCCTGTTGCTTTAATAATAAAGCTGTTACAGATGAATCCACACCACCACTCATACCAACAACAACACGTGTTTTCGAGTTATCACTCATAGATTTCTCCCATCTTTTCGTTTCTCACGATTGAAGGTCGTGGTTTGCTTCAACGATTGAAGGTCGTTTTGAGCAGTTACCATTTTAACACGCTTTATATTAGAAAACAAGCATCTTACTATTCTTTTTGTTGATCAGGATCGATGGGTTTACAAGTCTGTAAATTTAAAAAGAGTCCTATTCAAGAACTCTTTTTAAACGAATTTAATACCAGCCATTTGCCAACCAGAAATTTTTAGCTGCTGACCATGATCCATAACGGTTGACAACATATTGATTGGCTACTTTTTCTTGGTTTGCAGGTGATAAATCACCATTCAAATAAGTGATAGTTAATTGGTAACGGCCATAATATTGGCCATTTTGTGCTGTATAGCTACCACTTGACTCTTTCTGAGCAATCCATTCCTTAGCAGCCGCGTCTTCCGCACTCAAGCCATCTGAAGCAGAGACAGTAGTTGTTGCTTGTGTAGTATCAGTTTTACTAGCAGGAGCTTGCTCCGTAGTTTTCTGCGTTGTATTTGCATCTTCAATCTCAAGAACTTGACCAACTGAGATGAGATTCACGTTACTAATCTTATTTTTCTTAGCAATCGCATCAACCGTTGTGTTCCTCTCTTTAGCAACAGCAGATAAAGTATCACCTGATTTTACAGTATAAGAATCTGCATTCGCTACAATTGGAAGGAAAAGTCCTGCAAGTAAACTAAGTCCAATAATTTGTTTCATCATTTGTTTTTTATTCATTATTATGTACTCCTTTATTGGTATACCTCTATACTACACAAGAAATATTTCATATTTATTGAAATAATGTGTCAAATATTTCAGTCAGATGTTAGAAATACTAAAAATCCAGGATAATATAAATGCTTTAAGCCCCCTTTAAGATTTCTCAGATATTTCGGGAAAAATAGAAGAAATCATCAGCCATATCTGATATAATGAAGTAAAGTGATCACAAAGGAGCAGAGCATGAACTCTTTAAAATTCCAATCAGTTTTTGATATTATTGGACCTGTGATGATCGGCCCATCCAGTAGTCACACTGCAGGTGCTGTTCGAATTGGTAAAATTGTTTCTTCTATCTTTGGAGAGGAACCAAAAGAAGTTGAGTTCCAATTATTTAATTCCTTCGCCAAAACCTATCGTGGTCATGGAACAGATTTAGCCTTAGTAGCGGGCATCTTAGGAATGGACACAGATGATCCTAGAATCCCAGATAGTCTAAAAATTGCACATGAACGAGGCATTCGGATTGTTTGGTCTATTCAAAAAGAAAGCAATGCTCCTCACCCAAACACAACGACTATTACTGTTAAAAATGATCATAAAACGATTTCTGTCACTGGAATCTCAATTGGTGGTGGGAACATACAGGTTACTGAGTTAAATGGCTTTGCTATCTCGCTAAATATGAATACTCCAACCATTATCATTGTTCACCAGGACGTCCCTGGAATGATCGCTCATGTGACAGAAGCTCTTTCTCGCTACGATATTAACATTGCACAAATGAATGTAACACGGGAAAAAGCTGGAGAAAAAGCGATTATGATTATAGAAGTTGACTCAAGGAGTTGTGAATCAGCTATCGAAGATATCCGTCAAATTCCTCATCTTCATAATGTCAACTTTTTCAAATAAGGAGTTCGTATGTTTTATTCAATTGTAGACCTCGTAGAACAAGCAAGCACGCAATACGAAGGAAACGTCGCAGAGTTGATGATTGCAACTGAATTTGAACTAACTGGTCGTGAACGCGAAGAAGTCCTCCGATTAATGACCCGGAATTTAGAAGTGATGATTGATTCTGTAAGGTTAGGATTAAATGAAAATCACTCTCGTAGTGGATTAACTGGTGGAGATGCGACAAAATTAGATCGTTATATCAAATCAGGAAAAACGTTATCTGACTTGACCGTCTTAACCGCAGCGAAGAATGCTATTGCCGTCAACGAACACAATGCTAAAATGGGGCTGGTCTGTGCAACACCCACTGCAGGATCTGCTGGCTGTCTTCCTGCAGTTCTCACTGCGGCAACTCAAAAATTAGGGTTAAACCGTCAACAACAATTAGATTTTCTACTAACAGCTGGGGCTTTTGGGTTAGTGATCGCCAATAATGCTTCTATTTCAGGTGCAGAAGGTGGTTGTCAGGCAGAAGTCGGTTCTGCTTCAGCTATGAGCGCGGCTGCATTAACACTAGCTGCTGGGGGAACTCCTTATCAAGCGAGTCAAGCGGTCTGTTTTGTCATCAAAAACATGCTTGGGCTCATTTGTGATCCAGTAGCAGGACTCGTGGAAGTCCCATGTGTCAAACGAAACGCAATGGGAGCCAGCTATGCCTTCATTGCTGCTGATATGGCCTTAGCAGGCATTGAATCAAAAATACCTGTTGATGAAGTGATTGACGCCATGTACCAAGTTGGTTCCAGTCTTCCAACTGCCTTTAGAGAAACAGCTGAAGGAGGATTGGCAGCAACACCAACCGGTCGAAGATTACAAAAAGAGATATTTGGAGAATAACATGCAAGCCTTATTTTTTGACTTAGACGGAACATTAGTTGACAGTTCCAAGGGAATTACAGAGAGCTTTCAACATACATTCGATACCTTGAAGGTTCCTCAACCCGATCTTAAAACCATCCGAAGTTTTATGGGACCACCTTTGATTTCTAGTTTTGAAGCTACTCTTCCTGAAGCTTTGGTAGATCAAGCTGTAACTATTTATCGTCAGTATTACCATGAAAAAGGTCAATACAAATCAACTCTGTTTCCTCAGATCGTAGAAGCTTTGAAAGCATTACAAGACGAAAACATTCCCCTTTATGTAACAACTTCAAAACATGAACCAGTTGCTTTACAGATGTGTCAAGATTTAGGTCTCGCTAAATACTTTAAAGGGATTTATGGATCCAATTCAGATCGTATCCACAAAGCCGATGTCATTCGATACGCCTTGTCAATCAATGATCTTCGAAAAGAAGAAACAGTCATTATTGGAGACACAAAATTTGACCTCATTGGAGGTCAAGCAGTTGGCATAAAAACCATGGCAGTCACTTGGGGATTTGGAGATCTTGAAGAGCTACTTCTCTACTCACCAGATTTTATTTGTCACTCTCCACTTGACATTCTTGAGACATTAAAAAAATAGGTTTACAAATTGTAAACCTATTTTTTTAATAACCCCAAGCTGATAAACCTTGTGAGCTATATGCATTGTATGCTGCCTGGATTTGATCATCAACTGTTGCAGTTGAACCCCAACCTGGCATTGTTTGGAACAAACCACTGGCACCAGAAGCATTTGCTGCATTTACTTGACCATTTGATTCACGGGCAATGATTGCTTCCCAAGTAGAAGCAGGTACGCCAGTCATTTCAGCCATACGAGCAGCTGCATAAGATCCTTGTTCTCCAGCAGTATTCCCATTTGATAGAACAATTCCACCATTTGTTGATTGTGCAGAAGTCACTGCAGCATTTGCTGCATAAGTTGTTTGTTTTTGAGCAGTTTGTGCTGTTGCAGTTGCTGTAGTTGCACTTTCAGCAGGTTTTGCTTGCTCTTGTGGAGCAACTTTATCAATCATAGATTTTGAACGCTCACCTAACTCAATAATTTGTCCTGCATAGATCAAATCTTCATTGGTCAGATTGTTAGATGCAATAATATTTTCTACTGAAGTGTTATTTTCTAGTGCAATTTTTGATAGAGTATCTCCAGACTTCACTTCGTAAGTTTCAGCATTCACTGTAGCAATACCAGAAATGAAAAGTGATGCTGCTGAAAGTAGGGAAGTGACTGTCCATTGGAACTTTTTACTGTTCATGAATTCTATTCTCCTTTCGAACATAATTCTATCATACACACAAAATGTTACAGTTTATTGTAGAATATATTACAAATGTTACAAGAATATGTGAATTTAATGTAAAAAGCGCTTTGTATAGCGCTTTTTCCTTATTTTTAAACCAATACAACTAGCTCTATCCATTTTTTAGATAAAAAACTATCAACATGAGACACAGAATAACGAGCAATGCCAGGGTATCTTTTACTCCCCACTGCAGAGTCCGATAGCGTGTTCGTCCCTCACCGCCTTTGTACCCTCTCGCTTCCATCGCAACTGCTAATGCATCTGCGCGTTTAAAACTTGAGGCAAACAAAGGAATGAGAATCGGAATGAAGGAACGAATTCTTTTTAATAGATTTCCTTCACCAAAATCAACACCACGCGCCCTTTGCGCATTCATGATTCGATTCGTATCATCTACTAAGGTTGGAACAAAGCGCAAACTCATAGATAGCATTAAGCCAATCTCATGAGCCGGAACCTTAATAATTTTTAGTGGGGTAAGGATCTTTTCAACAGCATCTGCTAAACTCAATGGTGTCGTCGTCACGGTTAAAATCGTCGAATAAAAAATGATTAAAATAAATCTACAAAATATGATGGCGGCTTGCATCAATCCTTGGTCGGTTAATTTAAAAAACCACCATTGATACAAAATAGTTCCTTGAGAGGTCGCAAATAATTGAAAAATGGTTGTAAAAGCAATGATAAAAATCATTGATTTTAAACCTTTAATATAAAAACTAACCGAAATCCTCGTTAGATACATTAAAACAAAAATAAAACCAAAGAGAAGAACATTTGTCTGGATATTATTTGCCCAAAACAGAAGAAATATGAATAAAAACATTGAGAGCAACTTCCCACGAGGATCTAGTTGGTGGATAATGGAGTTTCCAGGAATATACCTTCCTAAAATCATATTATTCATGAAGTAACAGCTCCTTTAGTTCCTCAATTTTGATTGGTAGTCTGTCCAGAGGAAGTCCTCTTCGTTTCAATTGAAGAGCAAAATTCGTAATTTGTGGGACTCCTAATTGAAGTTTTTGTAAATACTCAACCTGTTGAAACACTTCCCTTGGGGATCCGTTTAGGACAAGTTTTCCCGCTTCTAAAGCAAATACGGTATCAGCAAAATTTGCTACATCATCCATCGTATGAGTTACCAGAACTAGGGTCATCCCATTTTTATGTAATGTCTCAAACAGCGCCATCAATTCCTTTCTTCCAGCAGGATCTAGCCCTGCTGTTGGCTCGTCCAATACTAAAATCTCTGGTTCGATAGCTAAAATACCCGCGATCGCAACCCGTCTCATCTGTCCACCAGATAGTTCAAATGGACTTTTATCATAGATAGACTCTTCTAAACCAACGATCGCTAATTTTTCTTTGGCTATTTCCTCCGCTTTATCCTTAGGTACTCCAAAATTTTGTGGTCCAAAGGCTACATCAGCTAGAACGGTTTCTGCAAACAGCTGACTTTCTGGAAATTGAAAAACCAAACCGACTTTTTTTCTCAGGTACTTCATTTCTTTTGGCTCAGAATGATTATCTAAAACAAAATCTTCAAATTGAATCGTTCCTTTAGTCGGACGCAGTAAACCATTTAGTAATTGCAACAAAGTAGACTTGCCACTACCAGTATGCCCGATGATGGCTGTATAAGATCCATCTTTTATTTCCAAACTAATATCAGAAAGCGCCTGCCCTTCAAAAGGACTTCCCTCTTGATAAGTATAATAGACATTCTTTAAAGAGATTCCCATAGTTGGTCTAATAACTCACTTTCTGTTAGATAGTCCTGCTTTAGCGGAAAATGCGAGCTGAGAGATTCTTGGACCTGCTTACTAAAAGGCTTATCTAATCCAATCTCATTGAGGTCATTTCTTGAAAACAATTCCCGCGGCGTCATAGAAGACTCTAGTTTTCCCTTTTGAAACACGAGTGTTCGATCACTTAAGGCAATTTCGGTTAAATCATGGGTAATGGAGATAATTGTTAATTGAAATTTTTTTTGAAGTTCTCTCATTACCGCCATTAGATCCTCTCTACCTTCTGGATCTAACATACTAGTTGCTTCATCAAGGATAATAATAGTTGGTCTCAAGGCGATAATACCTGCTATAGCCACCCGTTGCTTTTGACCACCTGACAAACGAGATGGTTCGCGATCTTTAAACTCCAGCATACCAACTTGCTCAATAGCCTTCTCCACACGTTGAAGCATTTCTTCCCGTGGAATTCCTTGATTTTCTAAACCAAAGGCAACATCATCTTCTACTGTCGCACCAACAAATTGGTTGTCAGGGTTCTGAAATACAATCCCAATTTTACTACGGATATCCCATATGGTTTCACGAGTCAGTTGTTTTCCATCAACGTAAATCTCACCAGACTCAGCTTCCAAAAGGCCATCAATCAGGCGTACAACTGTAGATTTCCCACTACCATTGTGTCCAACAATCGAAAGCCACTCTCCTTGTTTCACGTGAAACGAAACCGTGTCAATTTGATACTCTTCTACTGTTTTATCGTATCGAAAGGATACATTTTTTAGCTCAATCATCTGTTTCATTTATTTAAATGTGTCTTTAAAGAGATAGCTACTTCCCTTAAAGTAGTCGTAACCAGAATAAATTGTGAAAATCAATGCAATATAAAGCAACACTTGCCCTGGAAGTGTCCAATGGCAAAGCAAAAAGATAATGGCAAACATTTGGCTAAAGGTTTTAATTTTTCCTGGCATGGCTGCAGCAAGAACTGTACCACCTGTCTCAACAAGTAGAAGACGCAAACCAGTAACAGCTAACTCACGACAAATGATAACGGCTGCAATCCAAGCAGGAACCATTTTTAATTCAATCATCATGATAAAGGCTGACATGACCAATAATTTATCTGCCATTGGATCGGCAAATTTACCAAAATTACTCACTACATTCCATTTACGTGCAAGAAAGCCATCTAAATAATCTGTAATACTAGCAATTGCAAAAATAACTGCCGCTACAATATGTCCTAAGTAAGAGTGACTTAAACTTAAAATAGCAATAAAAATAGGAATCATTACAACCCGAATTAATGTCAATGCATTAGGAATATTTTCTTTTTTCATACTTCCTCCAAAAAATAAACTATCTTTACATCTATTTTACAGATGCTGTAAACTCATAAAAATATACGATATAAATCACAAAGCCAAGGATGGCAAAACTCACTAGTAGATAATACAGGATTGGTAACCAGCTCGCTTTCTGTCTTAATTTTCTTGAATGAAGCTCTTCGTCATCTACAAGTATTTCTTCATCAAATAACAATTCTTTTCCTTCACGAAAAGCTGTCAATAGGATGGACTCATCTAATCCCAAAGCCCATGCTAACTTTTTAAGATAGATCTGAGCGTAAAAGGGACTCGGTAATAGATCAAACTCATCGTTTTCCAACGCTTCTATATAAGGAATTTCAATGGCTGTCTTATTTGACACATCCTGTAAACTTAAGTGTAAATTTACTCTTGACAGTCTTAACACTTGACCAATCGTTCTCTTCTTCATGTTTTCCCTTCTTGATACATTGTTTACTACTTTTGAAAAATCATATAGTCTACCATCTCAGCCTGGTCGATGAACTGACGTCCTAATTTGATGATATCTTGTAAACTAATACCTTGTAAAATCTTTGGAAGATCATAAGAAGTGCTACCGTCTGAAAAATATTCAAGCTGAGTGGCACTATACTCAAGCGAATTTAAACCTTGTAAGAAATCACCAAACATTTCGCTTTTAATCGTATCCAAATGTTCCTGATTCACATCTGGATCCTTCTCAAATTGTTTGATCGCTGACCTAAATTGATGAGATAAGGACACCGGTTCTTGAGTATCCATTGTCAAAATAACGAAATGAAATAATTCCTCAACCTCGACTTCAAGTGTCAATGAGTTGTCAATCTTCCCAGATTCATATAAACTTTGAAACCGTTGCGAAGTCCAACCAAACATCATCGAAAACAGTAATTTCAACATCAATTTATAACGAAATTTTTCCTCTTCCTTAATGATATCATTTCCTCGAATTCCAATTGCCAACTTAGGAGTAGCAACTTCCATTCTACAAGATTGATTCAATCTTACTTCATTTTTTTCTACAGGAAAACGTTCTAACTCAACAGAAGAACGAGGAGAAGTCAGATCATATTTCTTTACTACTTGCAATACTTCATCAACATCAAAGTTTCCGATCACTAATAAGTGCATTTGAGAGGGATGATAGAATAGATCAAAGTTTTCACGGAGATTATCTATTGTAATACCAGAAATAGACTCCCTGGTTCCAGCAATATCATCTGCTAACGGTGTTCCAGGATATAAATTTTCTAAAGCACCAAAAAATAATCGATAGTCTGGACTATCTTGGTACATTCCAATTTCTTGTTGAATGATTTCTCTTTCCTTTGATACAGATTTTTCTGTAAAGGAAGCCTTTGAAACCATCTCCAATAACAATTGAATATTTTCAGGGACTTTTGAAGTTGTTGAGAAAAGATAACTTGTCTTTGTAAAGCTTGTAAAGGCATTACTTTCCGATCCTAAATGAACGAATTTTTTTAAATAATCTTGACCATTTTCATCTTCAAATACTTTGTGTTCTAGAAAATGAGCAATTCCTGCAGGATATTGCCTTTCATCACCATTCACTAGAATTCGTGTATCCACTGAGCCAAACTTAGTTGTTATTATTCCATAGGTTTCATAATAATCTTCTTTGGGAATTAAATGAATAGTCAACCCATTTGACAAGCGTGTAAAGTATACTTGCTCACCAACTGATTCATAATATTTTTCTTTAATTTTCAATCTTTACACTACTTTCCTTCCATAAAATAAACAGACTGTAAATTAATTGTTTTTGCCACTTCAATAATTTCTTCTCTACTAACCTTATCGATGGACTCTAACCACTCTTCTAAAGAAAGAACTTTCTTTCCTAGGATCGTTTTCAAATATTCCCTTTCAATTAAGGTATTTTGCCGATCCTGTGCTAATAAGGTCGTATTCACCAACATTTCTTTTGTCAATTGAAGCTCTGACTCTGTAAACTTGCCTCGTTTTAAATCATTCAACTGTCTCATAATCAAGGTCATTACTTTCGTACGAGATTCCTTATCAATGCCTGCAAAAACTCTCATAAAGCCTGTAAAAATATCAAAATGGCTAGAGATAGTATAAGCAAGACCTTCTTTCTCTCGAATAATTTGAAAAAGTCTCGAATGCGAGAAAGCTCCCAACATCCCATTTAATACAACTAGTGGGATATGGAGAGATTCTCCATACTGGGTAGAAAAATGGTAACCTAATTCTAAAATAGATTGTTGGTTTTGTTTTTGCTCTAACTTTTCTCTAACAACATTTGTAAAAGGTTGTTGATAGGTGACAGACAAATTGTTATCACGTGGTTTGAATTCAAACTGGTTCACTCGATCCAAAATAGCGACCTCATTAAAGTCACCTATGAAAAAGAAGTCAATGTTATCTAATTGGAGCATCTGATGAAACTGTTCAAGAGAACTTTGAGCTGTTTCTTGTCTCACTAAATCAACTTTCCCCAATCTTGACATCCCAATTGTTTCGTCTTCAAAAAACAGTTGATTCAATTGCCCATGTGCATAATAATAAGGCTCTTCAATTTCCGACTCCAAATCGGAAATTGTATTTTTCTTTTCAACGTCAAATGTATCACTGTCAAAGTGATCTTCTACTACCAAAGGTGAAAAGAAGATAGTTTCTATAATGTCCAAAACCTCATCAGTAAGAACATTTTTCTTGCTCAAAAAGTCATCGCGCACAAAGGAAATATTCAAATCAACATAATGAACACGACCCCTCTTAGAGACTGAGGTTGACAATTCTACCCCGTATAGACTCGCTAATTTTTCACGGAATAATTGTGAAGTTGGATATTTTTGATTTGCAGTTTCCATCATACAGGCTACTAAAACACGCGCAGCCACGGTATTTTCATCTAATGGCGATGAAAAACGGACCTTAATTTTATTGGTTTTAAATTTTTTTGATTGAAGAAAGTGAAGATTCACGCCCTTTACTAATTCCATTTTCATCCTCGTTCTACTCAATAGTAACTTTCATTATAACACGAAATCACACTAAAATCCTAATTCAAACTGTGAAAAAGCTCCTCAAATCACTCAACATTCTCTACCCTAGAAAAACTAAAAATATGGTATAATAACACGCAAAGAGGTGAACTATGAATTACAAATTATTTGATGATTTTATTACATTACAAGCAATCTTAAAAGAACTCGGTATTATACAGAGTGGTGGTGCAATCAAAGCCTTTCTTCAAGAAAAAGAAGTCTTTGTTAATGGTGAATCAGAACAACGGAGAGGCCGTAAACTTCGTGTCAATGATCAAATTGACATTCCTGAACTGAGCATAACTATCACCATTCTTGAACCTTCTCAAGAAGAAATAGAAGAGCATCTTAAAGACAAGGAAGAAAAGGAACGTGTTGCTAAACTTGTCAAGCAACTCAATCAACAACAAAAGAAACAACCGAAAAAGTCTAACAAAAAAGAAAAAGCGATTCGCTTTCCTGGTATCTCGTAATGTGGTTAAAACACTTATCCATTCAAAATTTTCGTAATTATCAAGAACTTGAAGTCGATTTTCATCCTGGATTAAATATTTTCTTAGGTCAAAATGCTCAAGGGAAGACCAATATTCTCGAATCAATTTATTTTCTGGCTTTAACTAGAAGTCATCGAACACGAAATGATAGAGATCTTATCTATTTTGAATCCACTGATTTTAAAGTTTCTGGTCAATTACAAAGGGAAACTGGCCCACTTCCATTAGAAATTTCCTTGACACCAAAAGGTCGGATAACTAAGGTAAATCATTTAAAACAAGCTAAATTATCGAACTATATTGGCCATATGAATGTTGTACTTTTCGCACCCGAAGATTTGCAACTGATCAAAGGATCACCTGCAGGACGTCGAAAGTTTATTGACATTGAATTAGGTCAGATGAAACCTATCTACTTATCGGACTTATCTCAATACAACCATGTTCTCAAACAAAGAAATAGTTACCTAAAAAATTCAGAAAAAATTGATGCTACATTTTTGGAGGTCTTAGATTCACAACTAGCTAGTTTTGGAAGTCGCGTCATTCATCATCGACTTGATTTTATAAAAAAATTAGAAGCTAAAGCAAATGAAAAACACACTCGACTTTCTAACAACAAAGAAGACCTATCAATTCAATATCAGTCAACTGTTTTTTCTGAAGAAGGAAATGATATAGAGGAGCAGTTTCTCTATATGTTGGAAAAAAATCGTCAGAAGGATATTTTTCGGAAAACAACAAGTATTGGACCTCACAGGGATGACTTGGCATTTTTTATCAATAATATGAATGCTACCTTTGGCAGTCAAGGTCAGCATCGAAGTGTTGTTCTTTCTCTAAAATTAGCAGAAATCGAATTGATGGAAGAAATCACAAGAGAAAAGCCTATTTTATTACTTGACGATGTCATGAGCGAACTTGACAATTATCGTCAACTTCAACTACTTGAAACTATCTCTAATAATATTCAAACATTTATTACAACGACCACTCTTGATCATTTAAAAGAACTGCCTGAAGAGTTGAAAATTTTCACTGTTCAAGCCGGTCATATCAAAACAGCATCTTGACAATACTGTCAAGATGCTGTTGTTTTTATTTACAAATGTGTAAATTTATTGTGCCGAGTAGTTAGGAGCCTCGTTTGTAATTTGCACATCATGAGGATGGCTTTCTTTCAATCCGGCGCCACTCATTTCGACAAATTGTGCATGATCATGTAAATCTTGAATGGTTGCTGCACCAACATAACCCATACCTGAACGAATACCACCGATCATTTGGAAGACCATATCTGCTACAGAACCTTTATAAGCAACGCGTCCTTCAATTCCTTCAGGGACTAATTTATTGGCTTCATTGACAGATCCTTGGAAGTAACGGTCGCTAGAACCTTTCTTCATTGCTGCAATAGATCCCATACCACGGTATGTTTTAAACTTACGACCTTGGAAGATTTCTGTTTCACCTGGTGCTTCATCTGTACCTGCAAGCATTGAACCAAGCATTACTGCATTTCCACCAGCTGCGAGTGCTTTGACAATATCTCCTGAATACTTGATACCACCATCAGCAATGATCGTTTTTCCATATTCACGAGCTACAGCGGCTGCGTCATAAATAGCAGTCACTTGAGGAACACCAACCCCTGCAACAACACGAGTTGTACAGATTGATCCTGGACCAATTCCGACCTTAACTACGTCTACCCCTGCATCAAATAATGCACGAGCACCTTCAGCGGTTGCAATATTTCCTGCAATCAAGGTACGATCTGGGAAGTGGGCACGAATTTCTGCAATCTTACGAAGAACACCTGCAGAATGTCCATGAGCTGTATCGATGACAATAGCATCTGCACCAGCTTCAAAAAGAGCTTCTGCACGTTCAAAAGTATCTGAAGTAACCCCTACGGCACCAGCCACAAGCAAACGACCAAATTCATCCTTAGCCGCATTTGGGAACTCAATAACTTTTTCAATATCTTTGATTGTAATCAAGCCAGAAAGACGACCATTTTCATCTACCAATGGTAATTTTTCAATACGGTGCTCTTGTAGAATGCGTTCAGCTGTTTCCAAATCAGTTCCAACCGGTGCAGTCACCAAATTTTCACTCGTCATATGATTTGAAATGGGTTGATTGTAATCAGAAATAAAACGCAAATCCCGGTTTGTAAGGATACCAACTAATTTACGATTTTCAAGTGTTTCAACAACAGGAACACCACTGATTCGATATCGTCCCATCAACTCATCTGCTTCTGCAATTGTATGAGACGGAGTCAAATAGAACGGATCAATGATAACTCCATTTTCAGAGCGTTTTACTTTGCGTACTTCATCTGCCTGTTGCTCAATTGACATGTTTTTATGGATAACACCAAGTCCACCAGCACGTGCCATTGCAATTGCCATTTGACTTTCAGTCACTGTGTCCATGGCAGCAGTAATGATTGGGATATTCAAGCGTAAATTACTTGCTAATTGTGTACTTAAATCTGCATCATTAGGCAATACGTGACTTTCTGCTGGAATCAAAAGCACGTCATCGAATGTAAACCCTTTTTTTAAAAACTTTGTGTCCCAATTAGACATTAGCTGGATCCTCTTTTCTTTTTATTTGAGCAAGGCTCGAATTTTTATTGTTAATATCATACCATTCTATGGCAATTTGTCAATCATTTATTGGTAAATTATCAATGAACAGTAAGAAATGTTCGCTTTTAATGAAGTCGTTTTATTTTTTAAAATAGGTAATTCCCATTGCTGATTTTACTTCATCCAATGTTTGAGCAGCTACATTTCGAGCACGCTCACTTCCTTTTTCAAGAATAGAGTAGACCTCACCCATATCCTTTGCAAACTCAAGTCGTCTTTCACGAATCGGTCTTAATTCACGATCTAAAATTTCTAAAAGATATCGTTTGGTCTTTACATCACCAAGTCCACCACGTTGATAATGTTCTTTCATTTCTGCAATTTCAGCTGCATCTTCTGGACGGCCAAATACATCCAGGTAATGAAATACCATATTGCCTTCGATTTTTCCTGGATCCTCTACTTTAATATGATCAGGATCAGTATACATACTCATCACTTTTTTCTTTAAAGTATCTGCATCATCAGCTAGGTAAATGCCATTATTCAACGATTTAGACATTTTAGCATTTCCATCTAAACCAGGTAAGCGACCAGCTGCTTCATTTTCAGGATAAATCCCTTCCGGTTCCACCAAAGTATCTGTATTATAAGCATGATTAAAGGAACGAACAATCTCACGAGTTTGTTCAATCATTGGCTTTTGATCATTTCCTACTGGAACAAAATTCGCTTTAAATGCTGTGATATCGGCTGCTTGTGAAATAGGGTATACCAAAAATCCTGTTGGAATACTCTCACCAAAACCTTTTTGAGAAATCTCGGTTTTTACAGTTGGGTTTCTTTCAAGTCGCGCCAAAGATACTAGATTCATGTAATACATGGTCAATTCCGCTAATTCAGGAATCTGACTTTGAATGAAAATCGTAACTTTTTCAGGATCTAGTCCAGCTGCCAGATAATCCAAAGCAACATTTCCAATAGACTCCACAATCGTTTTTGGATCTTTTGCATGATCCGTCAAAGCTTGCTGGTCTGCCAAAAAAACAAACATATTATATTCGTCTTTATTCTGTAGCAAGACGCGATTTTTTAAAGAACCAACATAGTGGCCAATGTGGAGTTTTCCTGTTGGTCTATCTCCTGTCAAAATGATGGGTTTTGTCATACTCTTCTCCTTAATCGTTATCCCTATCATTATAGCACTTTCTAGTTGAAAATGTTAGTCTATCCTCTATGTTTGCACCGAATTAATACTTTACTACAATGTAAACTTCGTTTACACATTTGTAAAAATAAATTGACAGTAAAAAAGTTGAATTTTCCCCTATTTTCTAGTAAAATGAAGACATTATAGAAAGAGGAGAAAATCATTGCTTACAGTATCAGACGTCTCACTACGTTTTAGTGATCGAAAATTGTTTGACGATGTCAATATCAACTTTACAGAAGGAAATACATACGGTCTCATCGGTGCCAACGGTGCTGGAAAGTCAACCTTTTTAAAAATTTTAGCTGGAGATATTGAACCAACAACTGGTCATATTTCTCTTGGCCCTGATGAACGTTTATCCGTTTTGCGTCAAAATCACTTTGACTATGAAGACGAGCGAGTCATCGATGTTGTCATTATGGGAAATGAAAAGCTCTACAACATTATGAAAGAGAAAGATGCTATCTACATGAAAGAAGATTTCTCTGATGAAGATGGCGTCCGTGCAGCTGAACTTGAAGGTGAATTTGCCGAACTCGGTGGATGGGAAGCAGAAAGCGAAGCATCTCAATTGCTTCAAAATCTAAATATTTCAGAAGACCTTCATTATCAAACTATGAGCGAGTTAGCCAATGGGGATAAAGTAAAAGTTCTCTTAGCTAAAGCCCTTTTTGGTAAACCAGATGTCCTTCTTTTGGACGAGCCGACCAATGGATTGGATATTCAATCCATTACCTGGTTAGAAGATTTTCTGATTGATTTTGAAAATACGGTTATTGTTGTATCCCATGACCGCCACTTTTTGAACAAAGTCTGCACCCATATGGCGGATCTCGACTTTGGAAAAATTAAACTTTACGTCGGAAACTATGATTTCTGGAAAGAATCTTCTGAACTTGCAGCAAAATTACAAGCAGATAGAAACGCAAAAGCTGAAGAAAAAATTAAACAATTACAAGAGTTTGTCGCACGTTTCTCAGCCAACGCTTCAAAATCAAAACAAGCAACTTCGCGTAAAAAAATGCTTGACAAGATTGAACTTGAAGAAATTGTTCCATCTAGTCGGAAGTACCCATTTATCAACTTTAAGGCAGAACGAGAAATTGGTAACGATCTCTTGACAGTTGAAAATCTTTCTGTCAAGATTGATGGAGAAACCATCCTTGACAATATCAGCTTTATCTTACGTCCTGGTGACAAAACCGCGCTTATCGGACAGAACGATATTCAAACAACCGCTTTAATCCGTGCATTGATGGATGATATTGAATATGAAGGAACTGTCAAGTGGGGAGTTACAACTAGTCGATCATATCTACCAAAAGACAACAGTCGTGATTTTGCAGGTGGTGAAAGTATTCTTGATTGGCTTCGTCAATTTGCAAGTAAAGAAGAAGATGACAATACTTTCCTTCGTGGTTTCTTAGGACGTATGCTCTTTTCGGGTGACGAAGTTAACAAGTCTGTCAACGTCTTGTCAGGGGGAGAAAAAGTTCGTGTCATGTTGTCTAAATTGATGCTCCTCAAGTCAAATGTTCTTGTACTGGATGATCCAACCAATCACTTGGATTTGGAGTCTATTTCAAGTTTGAATGATGGATTGAAGAATTTTAAAGAATCGATTATCTTTGCAAGCCATGACCACGAATTCATTCAAACACTCGCCAACCATATTATCGTTCTTTCAAAAAACGGCGTAATCGATCGTATTGATGAAACCTATGATGAGTTTCTTGAAAATGAAGAAGTTCAAGCAAAAGTGAAAGAACTTTGGAGTCAATCATAAAAATAAAGAGCCCTGAAATAATGATTTCAGGCTCTTTCAGTAGAAATATATGAATAAAACAAAGCTAAAAACATCCCTTTTTATAGTATCTTCTTTCCTGATTCCAGCTATCATGATGTTCTTTATTTACCTCTCGCAAGGAATCTACTGGAACAGTGATACATCCCCCTTATTAGGAGATGGTTATCATCAGTATGTCATTTTTGATACCACACTTCGAAATATTTTACACGGGACAGATAGCCTATTTTACAGTTTTCAAAGTGGACTAGGCATTAATTTCTATGCACTCAGTAGCTATTATCTAGGAAGTTTCTTTTCTCCTCTTGTCTTCTTCTTTAATGCACAATCCATGCCGAATGCTGTTTACCTCATCACTCTTCTTAAATTTGGAGCTATTGGGTTAAGCACTTATATTAGTTTACATGGAATGTTTTCTAAAATTCCTAGATCCCTGGTTCTTACCCTTTCAACCTCATTTGCTCTTATGAGCTTTGCTATCAGCCAAATTGAAATCAAAACTTGGCTTGATGTTTTTATCCTAGCACCATTAATTCTTTATGGATTCAAAAAACTCATTTACAATGAGGGAGAGATTCTCTACTTTATCAGCTTAACCAGCTTGTTTATCCAAAATTATTATTTTGGGTTTATGATGTCTATTTTTCTTATTTTATGGTACTTGACACAACTGTCATGGGACATCAAAGGAATTGGAAAACGCTTCTTTCATTTTGTGATTGTATCTCTTTTATCAGTTATAACAAGCCTTGTGATGTTATATCCAACCTTCTTAGATTTACGCACTCATGGAGAAAGTTTTTCAAAGGTTGACAGTATCTTTACAGAAAAAAGTTGGTATCTTGACGTATTTGCAAAAAATTTCATTGGAAGTTTTGACACTACTAAATATGGATCAATTCCAATGATCTACGTGGGATTATTTCCACTTCTTTTAGCGATTACCTTTTTCTTTGTAAAGTCGATCAAGTTTCACGTGAAACTTTCTTACTTTATACTCTTGACCATTCTTATTTTGAGTTTTCGTTTTCAATTATTAGATCTCCTTTGGCAAGGTATGCACGCGCCAAATATGTTTCTTCATCGATACTCTTGGATCTTTTCTTTGACGATTATTCTGATGGCAGGAGAAGTACTAAATAGAATAGAGGAGATCACTTGGATTCGTTTTAGTCTTGCTAATTTCCTCCTTATTCTAGGATTTGGAGCAACTGTCCTTTACAGCAGTCACTATAAATTTTTAGATGCTGTCAATTTCATTGTTACTTTTGAATTTTTAATTGCTTTCTATTTGGTCTGTTTAGGATTTATCCTAAAAAAGATACCGCCTAGACTTTTCTATCTTTCGATCCTGTTTTTCTCCATCTTTGAATTATCGGTAAATAGTTATTATCAAATGGA
The DNA here is from genome assembly GCF_009717775.1 of Streptococcus parasanguinis. Taxonomy (GTDB): domain Bacteria; phylum Bacillota; class Bacilli; order Lactobacillales; family Streptococcaceae; genus Streptococcus; species Streptococcus parasanguinis_AG. Next base: position 61,581 of record NZ_WMZF01000005.1, read on the forward strand.
AGGAATTGCGAATGAATGGGTCTTTGCTTCTCGGTCATCCTACGAACGAGACTTAAAAGCCATCCAATCCTTAGTAAGAGAGAAGACAGACTCTAATTATCGGACTGAGATTCTACATCCACAAACGGGCAATGATAGCATGAAGTATGGTTATAATGGAATTTCTCAATTTTCATCTGTACGAAATACGGATGCTAGCTCGACATTGGACAAACTTGGATTTAAATCTGAAGGAACCAACCTCAATCTTCGATACCAAAACAATTCTATTTTAATGGATAGTCTATTTGGTGTTCGCTATAATTTAAGCCAACAACCTGTTCAAAAATTTGGATTTAAAGAGATTGCAACCAAAAGTGGAGTCTCACTTTCAGAAAACGAATATGCCTTACCAATCGCCTTTCTGTCAGCAAAACCTTATAAAAATACTTCCTTTACGAATTTGACACTGGATAATCAGACACGATTCATCCATCAAATCACAGATGAAAAATATAAATTTTATAAGAAATTAAATATTCTCTCGCCTACTTCACAAAATACTACATCTTCGTTGCAAACTGCAAAAATTGAAGAAGATAGTCATCTATCCTACGCAAGTATTCAATATGAAGTAACGGTTCCTGCCCATAGCCAACTATATGTCAATGTTCCAAATTTACAATTTTCAAACGATGATCGGAAAGATATTGAAATCAGCTACAATGGACAGACCCAACGCTATACCATTGATAATACCTTTCCATTCTTTTCAATTGGCCATTTTGACACAGAAGAAACAGTTACTATTCGTATGAGTTTTCCAGAAAATTCGACAGTCTCCTTTGATACACCAGAATTTTTTGCTCTGGATCTTGACCAATACACGCAAGCTATCGCTAGCATTCGTCAGCAAGAAGTTGCTATTCACAAAAAGAAAAACAAATTGGTAGCAGCCTATAACGCAAATAGAGACACTACCCTTATTTTTACACTCCCTTATGATAAAGGCTGGTCAGCTAAACAAAATGGAAAGCCTATCCAAATTCATCGCATCCAGAAAGGATTGATGGGAGTTCGTGTTTCAAAAGGATCCGGAACAGTCACCTTAACATTTGTTCCCCAAGGCTTCATTGAAGGACTCATTGCCTTTTTCGTTGGAATCATTCTCTTTTTCCTCTACGAATGGAGACAAATAAAAAGACGAAAAAGTTAAGGAATCTAACCATCGGTTCACTTATAAATAAAAGGCTAGGATAGTCATTATCCTAGCCTTTTTCAAAACAAAAAAAAACACCCAAATGGGTGCTATACTAGCTCCGCCAGTAGGACTCGAACCTACGACATCATGATTAACAGTCATGCGCTACTACCAACTGAGCTATGGCGGAATGAGATATAGTCCGTACGGGATTCGAACCCGTGTTACCGCCGTGAAAAGGCGGTGTCTTAACCCCTTGACCAACGGACCATATATTCATTAACAGAACATATCCCATTATATCAAAATTTAACTAATTGTCAAGCACTAAATTCTAAATTTTGCTCTTCAATTAATTTTTTGGCACGTTTGATATTGCTTCTTGAGATTGGACAAGAATAGCCTTCTTTCAACAGTAGCTGTTTCTTTTTCTTATCCATTCCAATGATCATACTTCTATTCACGATGAAAGATTGATGGGGACTGAAATATCTCTCCTCCACATCTTTCTCCAAGACATCTGATAAACTTCCCGCAATTTCTTTTTGAAAATTTTTCCCAACTAAGTTTAATTTATAAGCCGAACCAACAGTTTCAATATAAAGAATATCCTTAAATGGAATTTTTATCTTTTTATCCTTAAAGTCATACTCAAAATAATCTGTCAAATCATCATTTCCAATTTGAATAGTTGTTAGGTACTCAATACACTCCTTGATTTTTAATCTAAATAAATCTTCATTCAAATTTTTATCAATAAAATCTAAGGCAGATACTTTATAACGATAGGTAATCGAAGCGAATTCTGATTTTGTAGTAATAAAAACAATAATGGCATAAGGATTTGCTTCTCGTATTTTTTGAGCAATTTCCAGCCCACAATACTCATTGTCTTGGATATGAATATCTAGAAAATATAATTGGTGGATATCCGAATGCTGGATATAATTTTCAAATTCCGAAATTTTACCGGTAGAAATCACTTCAAGTTTAATTTCTAATTCCTTAGCAATTTCTGCAATGTGTTTTTCTACCCGTATCTGTTGAGAGAGCTCATCTTCTAATAAAAAAATCTTCATTCTTGTTCGTATCCTCCAATCTTCAAAACTTGTAAAAAACGATTTCCTTGCAATTCCGTTTCTAAAAACATCGTTCCATAATTTGCTAAGATTTTTCTCACATTATTTAATCCTAGTCCTCTATTTGCTCCTTTTGTCGAATAGCCTTCTTCATATATTTTTCTAATATCAAAAGTGATTTCATTTGTTGTATTATGAATCACTAAGTAAACAATTTTTGAAATAGAGAAAATAGCAATATGAACTTTCTTTTCTTCTGCTTCTTTTGAAGCTTCCAAAGCGTTTGTCACCAGAATCCCAACGATTCTCACGATATCTAATAAATCAACTGGTAGTTGCTCGATTGGTTCACTCGTTTCAAAGGTCATTTCTACCCCAGCATCTCTTGCATCCAACCAGCCTCGAATCAAAATACTTCGTAAAGCAGAATCTTTGATATTGACCAAGTTGAATCCTGATAATGCTTCTGTATTGATCTCTTTATAACCTTTTTCCAATACTTCTCTATGGATTCTCTGTATTTCTGGAATATTTTCTTCCTCAATGGCTAACGACATAGAAATAACTAAATTTCCCAAATCATGACGAAATCCCCTGACAATAGAATAGAGACTTTGAATTTCAGCCATATACCGACTCATTTGTTGCTCAGAAAATTCTTTATACTCCAGTTCTAAATTTTTACGATACTGATCTCGCTCGATTTTCATATGGAATAAGCTGACTACAAAAGAGAAAAAACAAATCGTCGCCAACATACTCCCAAAATTTTTATATTGCGCTTGTTCACTAATCCATAAAGCAAAATTAATCACTACAAATATAGCAAAATAGACACAGATGAGTCTCTTTAAATATTTTTCAAATTCTTTCTCATAAAAAGGAGTGAAATCAAATTCAAATAGGTCAATTAACTTCAAAATGATTCCTAAAGAAAGCAAACGAATACACATATTGTAGACAATCGAGTAAGCTGCTACAACAGCATCCCCCAATACTGAAGAGACAATTATCGTCAGAAAAGTTGCTGTTCCTTCAACCGCTAAATAAGTAAAAAAAGAATAAAAAATGGCGCACAAGCGATTCGTCCGATTGGCATAATGATAATAAGGATATAAATAAACCGGCCATAAGAGCATATTTAAATCAGAGAGTCGAATATTTGAAAATAAAGTCACATCTAAAAATACTAAGAGACTTTCAAAAAGAAGAACAAAGGTGCTCAGCAGAAAGATAAATGCAAATTGATGTTCCTGATAGATTTTTTCGTCCACTAATGCAAACGTCAGAACAATGATCCCTCCCAAGAGAAAAGACAAGATTAATGACTGAATCACACAAACTCTCCCACTTTGTTTTTTCTATTTTATTATACTCTAGTATTATTATAAAAAAATAAAATTTTATATACAAAAAATTATAATATAAAATAGCCTAAAATTAAAGGGAATAGGTAAAATTGTAATGTTTTTAATGTTTTTGTTACATGAATGAAAACTATTTTACACAATTTATATAATCTACACTTTGCACTATATAGGGATTGTTAGTTCTTTTTTTAAATATTCCTAATAAATCATTTCATTACTATTTGTCTATAGTGAAGTATACAAAAATTAATAGATAATAAAAATTTATACATTTTTACATAAAAGAAAAGATGCAGCAAAAGCTGCATCTTTCATTTGATCCCAGCAGGATTCGAACCTGCGACCGTTCGCTTAGAAGGCGAATGCTCTATCCAGCTGAGCTATGAGACCGAACTTACTTCATTTTAGCAGAAAAAGGAAGGAGCGTCAAGGTTATTTATGGTAAGGACTCCCCTGTTGAATCATGAAAGCACGATAGATTTGTTCCACCAACACTAATTTCATCAACTGATGAGGAAGAGTTAATTGACCAAAGCTCATTAATAGATTTCCTCTTTTTTTCACTTCAGGAGACAGACCAAGACTGCCTCCAATAACAAAAGTAAGGTTTGAATAACCAGATGTCATAATCTGGTCAATCGTTTGACTAAATTTCTCTGAAGGAAATTGTTTTCCTTCGATGGCTAATACAATCACATATTCCTTATCTGAAATCTTAGAGAGAATTCGTTCCCCCTCTTTTTCAAGGATTTGTTGATTTTCGAGTTGACTGGCACGATCTGGAGTTTTTTCATCAACTAACTCAACCTGTTCTACTTTTGCAAATCGACCAAGCCTTTTAATATACTCCGCGATCCCATCTTTTAAGTATTTTTCTTTTAATTTTCCAACGGTTATCAATTTAATTTTCATTCCCCTATTGTAGCATAATTCTTCAATTCCACAAATAATCCACAGCTATAGAAAGGAAATCTATTCTATAAAGTCCTTTTTAAAGCCATTTCTCAACTAAATTCTACAAGTTATCCACAATTTGTGGATAACTTTAGTTATTTAAGATATAATTAAGAAAGTTTTTCTATACTTTAGACAATTTGATATCCTTAGGAGGAAAATATGAAATCTTCATCTAATTTACTGAAAAAACTCGGAAACATAACCCTCATTTTCGTTGTAGGTTTTCTAGGTGGGATTCTTGGAACCTTTTTAACCTTACAAACCTCTCATTCTTCTACTTCAAATACTGAAAGTAAGCAAGTACACTCAACCACTGTTAAAACAGCTTATAAAAATACAACCTCAACTAGTGAGGCCGTAGACAAGGTGAAAAATGCTGTGGTTTCTGTGATTACTTATTCTGATTCTTCGAATCAAGGGCTATTTGAAAAAGAAGAAAACTCTGACTCACAAATTTCTAGTGAAGGTTCTGGGATCATTTATAAAAAAGAAGGAAAATATGCCTACCTTGTTACCAATACCCATGTGATCAATGGTGCTAAAAAAGTAGATATTCTTTTAGCAGATGGGAATAAAGTCCCCGGAGAAGTAGTTGGGTCAGATGTCTATTCTGATATTGCAGTCGTTCGCATTAGTGCAGATAAAGCAAAGGCAGTAGCTGAATTCGGAGATTCAAACCAATTAACGGTCGGTGAGACTGCAATTGCAATTGGTAGCCCTCTTGGAACAGATTATGCTAATTCTGTTACCCAAGGGATTATTTCCAGCCAAGGCCGCAATGTGAAATTGAAAGCCGATAATGGACAAAATATCTCTACACGCGCCTTACAAACAGACGCAGCCATCAACCCAGGAAACTCTGGAGGTCCATTAATCAATATTCAAGGACAAGTCATCGGGATTACCTCAAGTAAAATTTCAAATAACGGACAAACTTCAGTAGAAGGAATGGGATTTGCAATTCCTGCAAATGATGTTGTCAATATTATCAAGCAGCTAGAAGAAAAAGGAAAAGTAGTTCGACCAGCTCTTGGAATCCAAATGATGGATTTATCCAACCTTTCAACTTCTGATTTAAGCCAATTAAAACTTCCTGAAAAAATCTCTGGAGGAGTACTGGTTCGTTCAACACTTGAAAATATGCCTGCTTCAGATAAATTGCAACGTTATGATGTCATCACAAAGATCGATGATACAGATATCGAGTCAACGGCAGATTTACAATCCGCCCTCTATTCTCACCAAATCAATGATACGATCAAGGTCACATTCTATCGTGATGGAAAACAACAAACAACTTCTATCAAGTTGACAAAATCAACTGAGGATCTGAGCGATTAACTTTCACTTTCTTGACATACTTGTAAACACACCTTTACGAATTTGTAAAGGTGTGTTATTCTATTCATAAGATGGAAAAATTAGAAAAAATAGCGGTAAAGGACATTCGAACCAATCCTTTCCAACCAAGAAAAGTATTTGATCAAGAAAAATTAGAAGAACTGGCTCAGTCAATCAAAGAAAATGGCTTAATTCAACCCATTATTGTCAGAAAATCTCCAATAATTGGTTTTGAATTGCTTGCAGGTGAAAGACGTTTTAGAGCTTCAAAAATTGCTGGATTAGAGCTTGTTCCTGCGATTATTAAAGAGTTAACGGATCAAGAAATGATGCGACAAGCCATTATTGAAAATCTTCAACGAGAAGATCTCAATCCAATTGAAGAAGCTATCTCCTACCAGAAGCTCGTTGATCATGGCTATAAGCACGACCAAATCGCTCAATTTATGGGGAAATCTAGACCCTATATCAGCAATATGCTTCGCTTGTTACATCTAGCCCCCTCTGTTCAAGAAGCAGTCATTCAAAATGATATTTCTTCGGCTCACGCGCGTGTTCTTGTTCCTCTTGATGAAGAAGAGCAGCGCTTTTGGTTGGAGCGAATCAAACAGGATCATTTAAATGTTCGAACATTAGAAAACAAGATTAGTTCAAAAAGAAAACAGAAAAAACAAAAAGCAAAAGAGAGCTTCCTACTAGAAGAGGAACAACGATTGAAAAAAATATTAGGAACAGATGTGACGATACACTCCTCTTCTCAAAATAAAGGAACTATCCAAATTTCTTTTTCCAGTCTTGATGAATACCAACGAATTATCAACAGCCTTAAATAAGGCTGTTATTTTTATTTTTTGTATTGACAAGCTTTTCCACCATAAAAATCTTTTGTAAATAGCAGAAAAATAAGGATATTCTCTAGTTATCCCCACTTTGTGGATAACTTTTAAAAACAATGTGAATTTAAATCCACAACTTGTGGAAAAGTTTAAAACTATAATTTAATTTCATGAAATTTAGCCTGTGGAAAACTATTTTTGTTTGTGGTAGAATAGGAGTACGTATGATTTGATACAATTCAAGAAAAGGAGGGAAGTCTGATAGTGTCACAAGAAGAGCAATTTTGGTCTCGTTTTTTAGAATTAGCCCAATTACAACTAAAAGATAGTGCCTATGATTTTTTTGTCGCCGATTCAAAATTAGTCAAAATCGATGGAGAGACGGCAACCATTTATCTTGATGGAAATTATAAAGAATTATTTTGGGAAACAAATCTAAAAAATGCTTTGATCACAGCCAGCTTTGAAGTCTACAATACAGATTTGAAGTTTCATTTCGTTTTTGAAGATACCGAAGAAATTCCTAGTAGTCATAGCGGTGAGAATAGGAGATTATCTTCAGGTAGCTTAACAACCGAACCGTTGCCTAAAATTGATACAGGTCTGAAATCAAAGTACACCTTTGATAATTTTGTGCAAGGGGATGGAAATATTTGGGCGAAAGCAGCAGCGCTTGCAGTTTCTGAAAATCTTGCAACAACTTACAACCCTCTCTTTATCTATGGTGGACCAGGGCTTGGAAAGACTCACCTATTGAACGCAATTGGAAATCAAATCCTAGAAAATATTCCAAATGCACGGGTTAAGTATGTTCCAGCAGAAACCTTTATTAATGAATTTTTAGAACACCTTCGATTAGGAGAAATGAAGACGTTCAAGAATACCTATCGAAGTCTTGATCTCTTACTGATCGATGATATCCAGTCACTCGGCGGGAAAAAAGTCACGACTCAAGAGGAATTCTTTAATACCTTTAATGCCCTCCATAGCGACAACAAACAGATTGTTCTAACAAGCGATCGAAGTCCGGATCATTTAGATAGTCTTGAAGAGCGGCTGGTTACTCGTTTCAAATGGGGACTAACGCAAAATATAACACCACCTGATTTTGAAACTCGGATTGCCATCTTACGGAATAAAATTGAAGATCTAGACTATATTTTTCCTAATGACACACTGGAATATCTAGCAGGTCAGTTTGATTCAAATGTCCGAGACTTAGAAGGTGCCTTAAATGATATTTCTTTAATGGCGAAGGTGAAAAAACTAAAAGAAATTACGATCGATGTTGCAGCTGAAGCTATTCGAGCTCGTAAAAACGATAATAGCAAGACGCTTGTCATCCCCATTGAAAAAATTCAGGAAGCAGTTGGAGCCTTTTATGGAGTCAGTGTAAAAGAAATCAAAGGTTCTCGAAGAGTTCAGAATATTGTCCTAGCACGACAAGTGGCCATGTATCTTTCAAGAGAGATGACGGACAACTCACTTCCTCGAATCGGAAAAGAATTCGGTGGAAAAGACCACACGACTGTCATTCATGCTTATGAAAAAATTAAAAGTATGGTCGACACAGATGATAATCTACGACTCGAAATTCAAAGTATCAAGAAAAAGTTAAATTAATCTGTGGATAACTTCCTCTAAACTTCTAAGGGTTATGCACAATTTTTAAACAAGTAACTTTTTAAGTCATAGATAGGATTCTGAGACTTTTCCACAACTTCCACACAATCTACTATTACTATTATCTTACTAATCATAAAATAAATAAAAGGAATGACCATGATAAATTTTTCTATTAACAAAACTTTATTTTTACAATCACTAAATACTACCAAAAGAGCGATCAGTTCAAAAAATGCTATTCCAATCCTTTCCACGATTAAAATTGATGTAACTCCAGAAGGAGTTGCCTTATCTGGATCGAATGGCCAAATTTCAATTGAAAACTTTATTTCTATCAAAGATGAAAATGCTGGTTTACTAGTGACCTCTCCAGGTTCTATTTTATTGGAAGCAACTTTCTTTATTAATGTGGTTTCAAGTTTACCAGATGTTACTTTAGATTTTAAAGAGATTGAACAAAAACAGGTTCTTTTAACAAGTGGAAAATCAGAAATTACACTTAAAGGAAAAGATGCAGATCAATATCCACGTATTCAAGAAATTGCTGCAAGTAATCCATTAGTTTTGGAAACAAAATTATTAAAACAATTAATTAATGAAACAGCATTTGCAGCAAGTGTACAAGAAAGTCGTCCAATTTTGACAGGTGTTCACTTTGTTTTATCAGATAATAAAGAGCTAAAAACAGTAGCAACAGACTCTCACCGTATGAGTCAAAAAGTGATTACACTGGAGAAAAATGGAGACAACTTTGATGTTGTCATCCCAAGTCGCTCTCTTCGTGAATTCACCTCTGTTTTTTCTGATGATATTGAAACAGTTGAGGTTTTCTTTGCTAACAATCAAATTCTCTTTAGAAGTGAACACATTAGTTTCTATACCCGTTTGCTAGAAGGAAATTATCCTGATACAGACCGTCTCATTCCAACAGAATTCAATACAGAGGCAACTTTCAATGTGGCCAACCTTCGATTTGCAATGGAGCGTGCTCGTCTTCTTTCAAATGCGACTCAAAACGGAACGGTTAAATTAGAGTTCAAAAATGGAGTGGTTTCTTCCCACGTTCATTCACCAGAAGTTGGGCGAGTAAATGAAGAGATCGATACGAGCGCCGTTTCAGGAGAGGATTTGTCTATCAGCTTTAATCCAACTTATTTGATTGAAGCGCTCAAAGCTATTGACAGTGAACAAGTTGTTATTCGTTTTATTTCTTCTGTTAGACCGTTTACATTGGTTCCAGAAGGAAATGAACAAGGGTTCATTCAATTGATTACGCCAGTTCGCACAAATTAACAAAGGTGAATCATGTATACGTTAGGTGATTTTGTAGAAATGAAAAAGCCTCACGCTTGTGTGATTAAAGAAACAGGCAAGAAGGCAAATCGTTGGGAAATTACGCGACTTGGTGCAGACATAAAAATCAAGTGTAGCAATTGTGATCATGTGGTCATGATGAGTCGCCATGATTTTGAACAGAAAATGAAGAAAGTACTATAAAAGGTTCAGTCACTTATGTGACCGAACCTTTTCGATTATTTTAATTCTTCAAATTTTCCATTTTTAACTTCTTTGAAACCACCCTGTTTCATCATATCAAAAGTTGATTTGAAGCTGATATAGTCGACTTTTTTATCTTTTTGTGTCGTTACTAATTTCTTTTCAATTAGCTGATCTAAGTCTGCCTTTTCATAATTTAGTGTTGTTTTTTCAACCATATAATCATCTTTATATTCAGCAGAATGTGTGAATCCTTTGACATCTTTGTATTCTTCATCATATTTATCGATCATTTCCTTTAATTGATCTTTCGTAACTCCCGCCTCTTTGTAATAAATAGTAGTGGTGGTTTGGTTACTGATCGCTTTATCACCTTTATGTTCTAGTGTAATACGAACATCTGTTTTCTTTTCTTGGTTGATTGCCTGAAGATAGGATTTTTGAACAGATTGTTGTCCACAAGCTCCAAGAAGAAAGAGAGTAAAGATAGCGATTAAAGAAAGAAAAATAGATTTCCATGTTTGTTTTTTCATCTGAAAAACTCCTTTGTTCATTGTTAAATATAGTATACCATTTTTATCTTTTTAGAACGTTACAGTTTGATGAAAAAATCTAGTTTCAAAGGTCATGAAATATTTCATTTTTCATCACTTGTCTTTTGAATTATGTTATAATAAAAGAGATTGAAATTTGAACGGAGAAAAAGAAAAATGGCATTAACAGCAGGTATCGTTGGCTTACCAAACGTTGGTAAATCAACCCTATTTAACGCAATTACAAAAGCAGGAGCAGAGGCCGCAAACTATCCCTTTGCGACCATTGATCCAAACGTCGGGATGGTAGAAGTTCCAGATGAACGCCTCCAAAAATTGACGGAAATGATTACTCCTAAGAAGACAGTTCCGACTACTTTTGAATTTACAGATATTGCTGGTATTGTGAAAGGAGCTTCTAAAGGGGAAGGACTTGGTAATAAATTCTTGGCCAACATCCGTGAAGTAGATGCCATTGTCCATGTAGTGCGTGCTTTTGATGATGAAAATGTCATGCGGGAGCAAGGTCGTGAAGATGCCTTTGTTGATCCACTGGCAGATATTGATACCATCAATTTAGAATTAATTTTAGCCGACTTAGAGTCTGTCAATAAACGCTATGCGCGTGTAGAAAAAATCGCTCGTACACAAAAAGATAAGGATTCTGTTGCGGAATTTAATGTTCTACAAAAAATCAAACCAGTTCTTGAAGATGGTAAATCAGCTCGGACCATTGAATTCACTGAGGAAGAACAAAAAGTGGTGAAAGGACTTTTCCTTTTGACTACCAAACCAGTTCTTTATGTAGCCAATGTGGATGAAGATGTTGTTGCAGATCCAGATTCTATCGAGTATGTGAAGCAAATTCGTGACTTTGCGGCAACAGAGAACGCGGAAGTCGTGGTGATTTCTGCGCGTGCTGAGGAAGAAATTTCTGAGCTAGATGATGCAGATAAACAAGAATTTTTAGAGGCGATTGGTCTGACAGAGTCTGGAGTTGATAAACTTACGCGTGCAGCTTATCACTTGTTGGGACTTGGCACTTATTTCACAGCTGGTGAAAAAGAAGTGCGTGCTTGGACCTTCAAACGTGGCATGAAAGCTCCTCAAGCAGCTGGAATCATCCACTCCGATTTTGAAAAAGGATTTATTCGTGCCGTGACTATGTCCTATGATGATTTGGTCAAATACGGTTCTGAAAAGGCTGTAAAAGAAGCAGGACGCTTGCGCGAAGAAGGAAAAGAATATGTTGTCCAAGATGGAGACATCATGGAATTCCGTTTTAATGTATAAGAGAGTTAAAAAGATGTAAAGGTTGGAAAAAATATTTCCAACCCTTTTAGTGTTTTGAAAGGAAAGAGATGACGAAATTAATTGTTGGATTGGGAAATCCAGGTGATAAGTATTTTGAAACCAAACACAATGTAGGCTTTATGTTAGTTGATCAAATGGCAAAGTCTTTAAATCTTACTTTCTCCCATGATAAGATTTTTCAAGCTGATATCGCCTCAACATTTTTGAATGGAGAAAAGGTCTATTTTGTAAAACCGACCACTTTCATGAATGAGAGTGGAAAAGCAGTCCATGCTCTTCTGACTTATTATGGTCTGGATATTGAAGATCTTTTGGTTATTTACGATGATTTAGATATGGAAGTTGGTAAGATTCGTCTTCGAGCGAAAGGATCAGCTGGAGGTCATAACGGAATTAAATCGATTATCAATCATATTGGAACTCAGACTTTTTATCGAATTAAGATTGGAATTGGAAGACCTAAGCAGGGCATGTCAGTTGTTCATCATGTTTTAGGGAAATTTGATAAAGACGATTACATCACTATTCTACAAACAATTGATCGAGTAGAAGAAGCGGTTAACGATTACTTGGTAGAAGAAAATTTTGAAAGAAGCATGCAGAAATACAACGGGTAAGTAGATGAATGTAATTGATTTAGTGAGTCAAAACTCCAACCTTCTATCCTGGCAACAAGGTTTACAAAAAAATAATAGGGAATTGATCTTAGGATTATCTGCGACCACAAAGGCTATTGTAATGGCTTCAGCCTTTGATTCTATTGAAAAAGCAGTCCTCATCACTTCCAGTTATAACGAAGCAGAACGATTGGCCAGTGATTTTATTGCCCTACTTGGAGAAGAGAAAGTCCATACATTTTTGGGAGATGATAACCCTTTAGCAGAATTTGTTTTTGCTTCACAAGAAAGGCAATTTGCACGATTAGAGGCTTTGAACTTTTTATGCCAAGAAGATCGTCAAGGCATCCTTGTGACCAATGTGAGTGGTATAAAACTACTATTACCTTCTCCTAAAGTTTTTGCATCTAGCATTTTTCAATTGAAGGTTGGTCAAGAAATCGACCTAACTACTCTGAGTGAAACATTACAGAAGATTGGCTACCAAAAGGTGAGCCAAGTTTTGCAACAGGGAGAGTTTAGTCTACGAGGAGATATTTTAGATATCTTTGAGATCGACCAACTCCAACCCTATCGGATTGAATTTTTCGGAGATGAGATTGATGGAATCCGAATCTTTGACCCAGAAAGTCAGCGTTCTGTTGAAAATGTTGAAGAAGTTCAACTGAAGGCAGTGAGTGATCTATTGTTGCAAGAGGAAGATTTTATACGTGGTCAGCAGCAAATCGAACAATTGCAAGAACAGAGTGCAAATGAAGAATTTAAATCTTATATAGCAGAAATTCTGGGAGATATTTCTCAAAGGAAACTCCATACGGATCTTAGAAAATTTATTAGTTTCTTTTACGAGAAGCAATATACCCTATTCGATTATCTCCCTAAACACACTCCAGTCTTTCTGGATGATTATCAAAAAATAGCCGATCAAATAGCGAGATTTGAACTAGATACAGCTAATCTCTTGACGGAAGATTTACATAAAAATAGAGCTTCTTCTCGCCAAGTGTATTTTGCAGACACCAGTACAACATTACGAAAATATACGCCTGCAACTTATTTTTCAAACTTTCAAAAAGGATTGGGAAATCTGAAGTTTGATCATTTGTATCAATTCAATCAATATCCAATGCAGGAGTTTTTTGGACAATTTGATTTACTAAAAGAGGAAATTGAACGGTATCGAAAATCAAACTATACTGTTATTGTCCAAGCAACTTCTCATCACAATCTTCAACAGCTCCATAAAAATTTAGAAGAGTATGGGATTCGATTAGATTATATTGATGGGGATACGATCATTCCTCAAGCTAGTCAATTAGTCGTTGGAGGATTAGCTCACGGTTTTCAATTTGTTGATGAAAAAATTGTCTATATTACAGAATCAGAGATTTATCAGAAAAAGATCAAACGAAAGATTCGCAGGCAAAATATTTCCAATGCAGAACGCCTAAAAAATTATAATGAACTGGAAAAAGGGGACTATGTTGTTCACCAAGTTCATGGTATTGGTCAATATTTGGGAATTGAAACGATTGAAATTTCGGGTGTCCATCGTGATTATGTTTCAATTCAATATCAAAATGGAGATCGCATCTCGATTCCTGTCGATCAGATTCAGATGTTGTCCAAATACGTTGCAAGTGATGGAAAAACGCCAAAAATTAATAAGTTAAATGATGGGCGTTTCCAAAAAACGAAGCAAAAGGTTCAGACCCAGGTGGAGGACATTGCGGATGATTTGATAAAACTTTATGCGGAGCGTAGTCAATTAGAAGGCTTTGCCTATTCCCAAGATGATGAAAACCAAGAGGCTTTTGAACAAGATTTTCCATATATTGAAACAGATGACCAATTACGTTCCATTGAAGAAATTAAAAAAGATATGGAATCGAATCGTCCGATGGACCGATTGCTGGTTGGAGACGTCGGTTTTGGGAAAACAGAGGTCGCTATGCGAGCAGCTTTTAAGGCAGTAAATGATCATAAACAAGTAGCAGTGCTGGTTCCTACCACTGTTCTTGCCCAACAACATTATGCCAATTTTAAGGAGCGTTTTGAATCTTTTGCAGTAGAAGTTGCTGTTTTAAGTCGTTTCCAGAGTAAGGCAGAGCAGAAAGAAACGCTTGAAAAGTTGAAAAAAGGACGAGTGGATATTATTATTGGAACTCACCGGCTCTTGTCCAAAGATGTTGTTTTTTCAGACTTAGGCTTAATCGTGATAGATGAAGAACAACGTTTTGGAGTGAAGCACAAAGAAACCTTGAAAGAATTGAAAAAAAAGGTGGATGTGCTTACCTTGACAGCTACCCCTATACCTCGAACTCTTCATATGTCTATGCTAGGAATTAGAGATTTGTCTGTCATTGAAACACCTCCTACCAATCGATATCCTGTGCAAACTTTTGTACTAGAGACCAATCCAACTATTATTCGAGATGCTGTGTTGCGGGAGATGGATTGTGGAGGACAGGCCTATTATCTTTACAATAAGGTAGATACAATTGAACAAAAGGTGTCTGAATTAAAAGAGTTGATTCCAGAGGCTTCGATTGGCTTTGTTCATGGCCAGATGAGTGAAGTTCGCCTGGAAAATACCCTGTTGGATTTCATTAATGGCGAATACGATGTCTTAGTGACGACAACCATTATTGAGACAGGTGTGGATATTCCAAATGCTAATACACTCTTTATTGAAAATGCGGATCATATGGGACTTTCAACGCTTTATCAATTAAGAGGTCGTGTGGGACGAAGCAATCGAATTGCTTATGCCTATTTGATGTATCGTCCAGACAAATCTCTTACAGAAGTGTCTGAAAAACGCTTAGAAGCTATTAAAGGTTTTACTGAGTTGGGGTCTGGATTTAAAATTGCTATGCGAGATTTATCGATCCGTGGAGCAGGGAATATCCTTGGAGCTTCTCAATCTGGTTTCATCGATTCAGTTGGTTTTGAAATGTATTCTCAATTGTTAGAAGAAGCTATTGCTAAGAAACAAGGCCAAGAGCATCGTAGGCAAAAGAGCAATGCAGAGTTGAACCTTCAAATAGATGCATATTTACCTAATGAATATATTTCAGATCAACGTCAAAAAATTGAAATTTACAAACAAATTCGTGAAATGAATTCTGCGACGGACTATGAATATTTGCAAGATGAATTGATCGATCGTTTTGGAGAATACCCAGATGTTGTGGCCTACCTACTTGAAATTGGTTTAGTGAAAGCTTACTTGGATCAAGTCTTTGTCCGTCTTGTTGAGAGAAAACAACAAAAAGTGACAGTGAAATTTGAACCTATTGCCAAACAACTGTTTTTAACACAGGATTATTTCAAAGCTCTGTCAATGACACAGTTAAAGGCACAGATTGCAGAGGAAAAAGGATTGATTGAAGTGATCTTCGATATTCGAAATAAGAAAGATTTTGAAATTTTAGAAGCTCTGAAGCAATTTGGTCAAACCTTATTGGAAATTAAACAGGAAAAAGAAGAGGACTAGAAGTTCTTAGCTCATTTTTCGCATTTTATGTATAAAAAATGATACAATACTATGTTAGAGGTGACAGTATGAGATTAGATAAATATTTAAAAGTTTCTCGCATTATTAAGCGTCGTCCTGTTGCAAAGGAAGTTGCAGATAAAGGGCGGATCAAAGTCAATGGAGTATTAGCCAAAAGTTCAACGGATTTGAAAGTGAATGATCAAATTGAAGTTCGTTTTGGAAATAAAGTATTGACGGTTAAAGTCTTGGAAATGTTGGATAGTACAAAAAAAGAAGATGCATCCAAAATGTACGAAATAATTAGTGAAACAAGGATAGAAGAAGATGCCTAAAAATATCGTTCAAATGAACAATAAATATATCAAAGACGAAAGTCAGCGAAAACGTTTTTTAGAAGAAGAAAGAAAAAAACGCAATCGTTTTCTAGGGCTCGTTTTGATATTGGTCATGTTACTGTTTATTCTTCCAACTTATAATTTAGCCCAGAGCTATCAATCGCTACAAGATAAGAAAGAACAATACAAACAGTTGGAAAAAGAGTATAAAGAAACAAGTGAACAAAAAGAATACCAACAAGACATCGCTAAAAAATTAAAAGACGATGATTATGCAACAAAATATGCACGCGCTAAGTATTCTTTTTCAAAAGATGGTGAATATGTTTATACCATCCCAGATTTACTCCCCCAATAACCGATGGAAAATATCTTACAAACAGTTAAACAATTCCTTGAATTTTCGGATGAAAAATTAGAGGAATTAAAAAAGAAAAACCAAATGATTAAACTTCAAAAGGATGAAAAGGAAAGGAATACAGGTGTCTAAACGATTTCTGCTCCTATTGTTAGTTCCAATTTTATTTATTGGGTCTCAAGCAGCGAGTGTCGAGCAGTCTGAGTCTTCTCAGACAATGGCTCATCCATCAGAACTTTATTTTTCTTCAATTCCAGCGAACCCGAATGTCTATCGCAAAATTTCTGTTTTTTCTGATCCTCAGTTAAAAAAAGAAAAAGGAGAAATTCTTCCCAACACACCGTTTACAATCGAACAACTCTTTGTAAATGATGAAGGGAAAGCTGTGTTTAAAATAGCAGATAAAGGATATGTATTAGCAGATTCTTCTGTCATTTTTTCTGATGTTGTACAAGAAACACAAGAAAAAAAACAAGACATGTGGCTAAAACCTGGTTTTAAAGTGTATGACCGACCCTTAATAAATGGTGCAAAAGAAAAAAATACACCTCTTTCTCCTTATACAAAAGTGACAGTCTTACGTACAGCTAAGACTTTACGGGATGAGTTTGTGGAGATTGAAGGTCAGGGCTGGGTGAACAAAGCATTCGTTACTGAAAAAGATAATCGAATGGAAAAAGTCCAGGACTTGTTGAATAGTAAATACAATTCTCCTTCGTATGGAATCTATGTAAAACAATTAGAGACTGGAAATACTGCTGGAATCAATCCGCAAAAAGAAATGTATTCTGCCAGTGTAACAAAATTACCATACTTGTACTACGTCCAAGAACAGCTCAATAAAAAAGCCATTTCTCCAACTACAACTTACAAGTATATTCCAGAAGTCAATGATTTCAAAGGAGGCTATGAACCAGAAGGAAGTGGTAGCCTTTCAAAAACACCAGATGGAAAAGAATACAGTGTTCAAGAGTTGATAGATAAAATTGCAAAAGAATCAGATAATGTTGGACATAATATCTTGAATTATTATGTCACTCATCAATCAGATCAAGACTTCCAAAAAACTTTGGATAGGATTGCAAAGAAACATTGGGATGTTGAAAAAAGAGAAGCATCCGCTGAAATGGCTGGCAATGTCATGGAGGCTGTCTATCAACAAAATGGCTCTATTATTGATGCGCTCTCCTCTACAAAATATGATGATCAACGGATTGCGCGTGACCTTCCAGTAAAAGTTGCTCATAAAATTGGAGATGCCTATGATTTCAGACATGATGTTGCGATTGTATACACAAATTCACCCTATGTAATAGCCATTTTTACAGATCATTCGAATTATGATATGATTTCCAACATTTCAAAAGATATCTATGAGGTATTGAAATAATGGAAAAGCGATTTTTAGAGTTTTGTGAAAAACAAGATCTATTTACTCCCCATCGCCGTGTTTTGGTTGCCTTATCTGGTGGATTGGATTCAATGAATCTGTATGAACTTTTATATAAGAATAAAGAACGATTGAAAATCCATCTAGTACTCGCTCATGTCAATCATGGACAAAGACCAGAATCAGATTTAGAAGAAAGTGAACTTCGAACGCTAGCTGATAGGCGAGAGACACGTATCCATGTAGCTCACTATTCGGGTGATTTTACGGAAGCAAAAGCTCGTACCTTTCGTTATGATTTTTTTAAACAGATTATGGAGAAAGAGGATTGCACCGCTTTAGTAACAGGTCATCATGCAAACGATCAAGCCGAAACAACTTTCATGCGCTTGATACGAGGAACTAAATTACGTCACTTAAGTGGCATTCCTGTACGCCAACCATTTGGCAAGGGTGAGCTAATCCGTCCTTTGTTAACTTTTACCAAAGATGAGTTGATGAAAATCCCTCACTTTGAAGATAGTAGCAATGACTCACAGGACTATTTTCGAAATCGTGTACGCCATCAATACCTTCCAGAATTTGAAAAAGAAAATCCCCAAATGCAAGTAAGTCTTCGTTATTTAGCAGAGGAAGTGACTCATTGGCACCAAGCACTGAAAGAATTGACTAGCGAGTTAAGCATTCAAGATTTAGCTTCTTTTAGAACGTATTCTCATTCTGTACAATCATTCTTATTAGAAGAGTATCTGGCACAATTTCCAGATTTGCAACTTGGTAGGGTACAGTTTCAAGAATTATTAAATTTACTGCGAAAAAAAAGAAATTGCGTCCATTATTTAAAGTCAAATTATGAACTACATCAAGAATATGATTTCTTTGAAATACAAAAAATCAGTCAAAAGTCGGATGACCAACCCCTCCCATTTTTGTTAGAATTTGGGAATATCTTTGACATTGCAAATTATAAACTATCTTTTGGACAACCATTAGTAGGGGAAAATGTAGAAATTCTTTCTGTTTCACGCGAAACTCCCATCTTAATTAGAAGGAGAAAGGAAGGAGATCAGCTACTTGTTAATGGCCACCATCAAAAATTAAGACGGTGGTTTATCAACCATAAAATTCCAATTTCTCTTCGGCAAAAGGCTCTCATTATAGAACAAAATCATAATATTCTTTCTGTAGTGGGATTGGTAACGAGTGATTTGAGTAAGCTCTCAAAAAGTGGTATAATAAAAGATAGTCTTTATATTCAAAAAATAGATAGGTAAAAACATGTTAGAAAAAGATATAAAAAAAGTATTGGTTTCACATGATGAAATTGTAGAAGCAGCAAAGAAATTGGGTGAAACTCTCACAAAAGAGTACCAAGGAAAAAATCCAATTTTTGTTGGAATTTTGAAAGGCTCTGTTCCATTTATGGCAGAGTTGATCAACCACGTGGATACACATATTGAATTGGATTTTATGCTGGTTTCAAGTTATCATGGTGGTACAGCAAGCTCAGGTATCATTAATATTATCAAGGATATCGACCAAGATATTACTGGTAGAGATATTTTATTTGTAGAAGATATTATCGATACAGGTAAAACCCTCAAAAATCTAAAAGAACTCTTTGAAGAACGAAATGCAGCATCTGTGAAGATTGCTACCTTACTGGATAAACCTGAAGGACGTTTGGTTGAGATCGAAGCAGATTACACCTGCTTTACGATTCCAAATGAGTTTGTTGTCGGATATGGTTTAGACTATGATGAAAATTATCGTAACCTACCCTATGTTGGTGTATTAAAAGAGGAAGTGTACTCAAAATAGAGGAGACTAGATGAATAACAGAAAAAATAACGGTTTTGTTCGAAATCCATTTCTGTATTTGTTGATTATTGTAGCGGCTGTGACAGGATTCCAGTACTTTTTTGCGGGTAATGGAGTTGGTCAAAGTCAGCAAATCAACTACACAGAATTGGTCAAAGAAATTAAAAATGACAATGTAAAAACGATCAGTTACCAACCAAATGGTAGTGTGATTGAAATTGCAGGGACCTATAATAAAGCTAAAGAATCAAAAGATGATACTGGAATTCAATTTTTTACCCCAAGTGTTCAAAAAGTATCTCGCTTTACTAGTGTCATCCTTCCATCTGATATCACCGTCAATGAATTACAAAAATTAGCAGCTGATCACAAAGCAGAAATCACCATCAAGCGTGAGAGCTCAAGTGGCATGTGGATAACCATTCTCACTTCAATTGTTCCATTTGTTATCGTCATGTTCTTCTTCTTCTCTATGATGAACCAAGGTGGTGGCGGAGGTGCCAGAGGTGCGATGAATTTTGGTCGCAATAAAGCCCGCGCTGCTAATAAAGAAGATATTAAAGTTCGTTTTTCAGATGTAGCAGGAGCTGAAGAAGAAAAACAAGAACTTGTTGAAGTTGTTGAATTTTTAAAAGATCCAAAACGCTTTACTAAATTGGGTGCAAGAATCCCAGCAGGTGTGCTTCTTGAAGGCCCTCCGGGAACTGGTAAAACTCTTTTAGCAAAAGCAGTAGCTGGTGAAGCTGGAGTGCCATTCTTCAGTATCTCTGGTTCTGACTTCGTTGAAATGTTTGTCGGAGTCGGCGCTAGCCGGGTTCGTTCACTTTTTGAAGATGCTAAAAAAGCAGCTCCAGCTATTATCTTTATCGATGAAATTGATGCTGTTGGGCGCCAACGTGGTGTAGGTCTTGGTGGTGGAAATGATGAACGTGAACAAACCCTCAACCAGCTCTTGATTGAGATGGATGGTTTTGAAGGTAACGAAGGAATCATTGTTATCGCAGCA
The DNA here is from genome assembly GCF_009717775.1 of Streptococcus parasanguinis. Lineage (GTDB taxonomy): Bacteria > Bacillota > Bacilli > Lactobacillales > Streptococcaceae > Streptococcus > Streptococcus parasanguinis_AG. Next base: position 82,343 of record NZ_WMZF01000005.1, read on the forward strand.
ACTAACCGTTCTGATGTCCTTGACCCTGCCCTTCTTCGTCCTGGCCGTTTTGACCGTAAAGTATTAGTTGGACGTCCAGATGTGAAGGGTCGTGAGGCAATTCTTCGTGTTCATGCTAAGAATAAACCACTTGCTCAGGATGTGGACTTGAAATTGGTTGCTCAACAAACACCAGGATTTGTCGGTGCTGATCTCGAAAATGTTTTGAATGAAGCAGCCTTGGTTGCAGCTCGTCGAAATAAAAAAGTAATTGATGCTGCTGATATCGATGAAGCAGAAGATCGTGTTATTGCAGGTCCATCTAAGAAAGATCGGACGATTTCACAAAAAGAACGTGAAATGGTTGCTTATCACGAAGCTGGTCATACAATCGTTGGTTTGGTCTTATCAAATGCTCGTGTGGTTCATAAAGTTACCATTGTTCCACGTGGTCGTGCAGGCGGTTATATGATTGCCCTTCCTAAAGAAGATCAAATGTTACTTTCTAAAGAAGATATGAAAGAACAATTAGCTGGGCTCATGGGAGGACGTGTTGCCGAAGAAATTATTTTCAATTCGCAAACAACGGGTGCTTCAAATGACTTTGAACAAGCTACCCAAATGGCGCGTGCAATGGTAACAGAATATGGTATGAGTGAAAAACTTGGACCAGTCCAATATGAAGGAAATCATGCGATGTTTGGTGCTCAAAGCCCACAAAAAATGATTTCAGAACAAACAGCTTACGAAATTGATGAAGAAGTTCGTGGTTTGTTGAATGAAGCCCGTAATAAAGCAGCAGAAATTATTCAAGGAAATAGAGAAACGCATAAACTAATTGCGGAAGCTCTATTAAAATATGAAACCTTGGATAGTGTTCAAATTAAATCATTATATGAAACAGGAAAAATGCCTGAAAATTCAGAGCATGAATTAGAAGAAGAAGCAAAACCTCTATCATATGATGAAATTAAGTCAAAATTAGAAGAAAACAACTAATTCAAAAGAAGGAAAATATTTCCTTCTTTTTTATTAAAAAAGTGTTGACAGAGTAAAAATATTCTGTATAATAGAATATGTTGTAAAAATGGTCCGTTGGTCAAGGGGTTAAGACACCGCCTTTTCACGGCGGTAACACGGGTTCGAATCCCGTACGGACTATCGATAAACTGTCACCAAGTGGCAGTTTTTTTTGTGTATTTGAACAAAATAGTCAAAAATAATAACCAAATAGTTAAAAAAACGTGCAGAATAGAAAAAAAGTCCAATGAGCTTCTTTATTTTTATAAAATACAGATAAAAGTAAAGGAGAGCTTATGGAATTTAATAAAATGTATCAAAAAGTAAAATATATCGTAAGAAAATGTGAAAAAGAGTATTATATTCAATTATGGGAAAAGGATGATTGGGAACAAGAAGGTCAGCTAACTCTGTTTGAACTTTATCAAAAAAATCCTGAAATTGAAACAAATGAAGAATTACTTTATACATATTTCAAAACAAAATTTAGAAATCATATTAAAGATAAAATAAGACAACAGGAAAGTGATAAGAGAAAAATTAATAGACTTCCATATATTGAAATTGGAGAAATTAGTCACAGAATTTCATCAAGAAAAATATATTTAGATGAGCTGGTTGTTCTGAGAGATGCATTAAAACGTTTTAAAGAAAAATTAACAGTAAAAGAAAAAGAACAATATGAAGCATTACTAGCAAACAGAAGATGTCTAGGAAAAACAAAAATGAAAAAGAAATTAGAGAACTATCTAAAGGATTTTAAAAATTCAATTTAAGAACTGAAAGTTGACAGTGTATAAATGAACTTTCAAAAAAATAAAATTTTTTGAGAAAAAGTATTGACAGTAAGGTAAGGTCATGATATACTAATATAGTTGTCGCGCGAGAGCGACAAAGACCTTTGAAAACTGAACAAGACGAACCAATGTG
>NZ_WMZF01000006.1:0-80042 GCF_009717775.1 Streptococcus parasanguinis
TCTTCATAAGTTAATTTCATAATAAAAACACCCCAAAAGTTAGATTTTTTTCTGTCTAACTTTTGGGGTGCAGTTCAATTTTTCCTAAGGGGCTTTTTCTTTAATCTGCGTAAGAAAGACTGTAAATTGTGCCTAGGTTTTGGGGGAGGATTCGCTACAATAGAGCTAGTAGAATGAGGAGGATTAGGACATGTATCAATTTCCAAAGGATTTTTTATGGGGGAGTTCGACCTCGGGCCCTCAAACGGAAGGACGTTTCGCCCAGGATGGAAAGGGAGACAATCTCTGGGATTACTGGTATAGGATCGAGCCCAACCGCTTTTATCAAGGGCAAGGACCAGAGAAAACATCGACTTTTTATGAACACTGGGAAGAAGATCTGGACCTCTTGTTAGAAACTGGGCACACCGCCTTTCGAACCTCTATTCAGTGGTCCCGTATTTTCCCAGAAGGACGAGGGGAGATCAATCAAGCAGGTGTTGATTTTTACCGCCGTGTCTTTGAAAAGATTAAAGAAAAAGGGATTCACCTCTTGGTCAACCTCTATCATTTTGATTTACCGATGGCTCTTCAAGAGCAAGGGGATGGTTGGGAAAATAAAGAAACCGCCTATGCTTACCAGGAATATGCGCGTTTTTGTTTCAAGACCTATGGGGATCTGGTTGATCAGTGGATCACCTTTAATGAACCCATTGTGCCTGTGGAGTTTGGTTATTTTTATGATGCCCATTTTCCTCATAAGGTAGATGCAGCTGCAGCTGTAAAAGTAGCCTACCACACCCAGTTAGCAAGCTCTCTAGCGGTCAAGGCCTGTCACGAGGTGGATCCCAATTCCCGGATCGGGATTGTGCTCAATTTGACACCAGCCTATCCTCGGAGTCAGCATCCAGAAGATATTAAAGCTGCTCGTATCGCCGAGCTCTTTCAAGCCAAATCTTTTTTAGATCCTTCGGTTCTTGGCCACTATCCTCAAGAATTAGTGGAGATCTTGCGGGAGCGTGATCTCTTGCCAGATTATGATCCCTTTGAGTTGCGCTTGATGGAGGAAAATACCGTCGACTATCTAGGTGTTAACTATTACCAACCACTCCGTGTAGCAGCTCCTCGTTATGCTCCGAATCCAGCTTCTCCCCTACTCTTTGAGCAATTTTATGAACCCTATGTCATGCCAGGTCGCAAGATTAATCCCCACCGTGGTTGGGAAATCTATGAGCAAGGCCTGTATGACATTGCCAAAAATATCAAGGAAAACTATGGCAATATCGAGTGGATCCTGACAGAAAATGGGATGGGGGTCGAAGGAGAGGAAAAATTCCGCAAGGATGGAGTGATCCAAGACGACTACCGGATTGACTTTGTCAAAGACCATCTTCGTGAGCTCCATCGGGCTATTCAAGATGGTGCCAATTGTAAAGGCTATTTGATCTGGACCTTTATTGACTGCTGGTCTTGGCTCAATGGCTACAAGAACCGCTATGGTTTAGTTGAGTTGGATCTCGAAAGTCAAAAACGCACCCTCAAAAAATCCGGCCATTGGTTCCGTGAATTGAGCCAGCAGAATGGATTTGAAGAATAGAAAAACAGAGAGTGGGACAGAAATCGGTCATTCGTTAGAATTCGATTTCGTCGTCCCACCTCCGCACAGTTGAGTAGGGCTGTAAAAGCTGATGAAATCAGCGTAGTAGAGTCCACTCAACCACTGCGTCTTGCTCGATAATCCAAAGTCAATTGAGAGGCTAGGACTTTTGTCCCAGCCTCTTTTCTTAACCCTTTCTTAACTAGACCAATTTTCTTATATTTCCTAGTTGACAAACTGGAAGAAGCATTGTATACTGACTCCGCTGGTTACTTTTTTGGTAAATTAGACTAGACCAATTTCAAAGTAACTGAGAAATCGACCATGGGTCGTTTGACTAAGTAAAGGGGAAAGTATAGCAAGGCTATATCGTAAAGACTATGTGCGGAATCGTTGGTGTTGTAGGAAATACAAATGCTACTGATATTTTGATTCAAGGACTTGAAAAGCTCGAATACCGAGGTTATGACTCTGCGGGTGTTTTTCTGGCTAGTGAAGGCAAGAGCCAATTGGTAAAGGCAGTTGGCCGCATTGCAGAATTGTCGTCTAAGGCAGAAGGTGTTGAAGGAACAGCTGGGATCGGACATACTCGTTGGGCAACTCACGGAAAACCAACTGAGGATAATGCCCACCCACACCGTTCGGAGACAGGTCGCTTTGTTTTGGTACACAATGGTGTCATTGAAAACTACCTTGAAATCAAGGAAGAATACCTAGCAGGTCACCATTTCAAGGGGCAAACAGATACAGAAATCGCAGCCCACTTGATCGGAAAATTTGCTGAAGAAGATGGCTTGTCTACGCTCGAAGCCTTCAAAAAAGCCCTCCACATCATCCGTGGGGCCTATGCTTTTGCATTGATGGATGCGGAAGATCCAAGCATCATCTATGTGGCAAAAAATAAATCACCACTCTTGATCGGTCTTGGCGATGGCTACAATATGGTCTGCTCTGATGCCATGGCCATGATTCGCGAAACTAACCAATATATGGAAATCCATGACCAAGAGTTGGTCATTGTCAAGGCTGACAGCGTTGAAGTACAAGACTATGATGGAAACGTCAAAGAACGGGCTAGCTACACGGCTGAACTTGACCTTTCTGATATTGGAAAAGGGACTTACCCATACTACATGCTCAAAGAAATCGATGAGCAACCAACTGTCATGCGTAAGTTGATCCAAGCCTATACAGATGAATCTGGTCAAGTAGTGGTAGATCCAGCTATTATCAAGGCTGTTCAAGAGGCAGACCGCATCTATATCCTTGCGGCTGGTACCTCTTACCATGCTGGATTTGCGTCTAAAAAAATGTTGGAAGAGTTGACAGATACCCCAGTAGAACTCGGTATTTCATCTGAGTGGGGGTATGGTATGCCACTTCTCAGCAAGAAACCACTCTTCATCTTTATCAGCCAATCTGGTGAAACAGCTGATAGCCGCCAAGTATTGGTCAAAGCCAATGAAATGGGCATTCCAAGCTTGACAGTGACCAATGTTCCAGGTTCAACTCTTTCACGTGAAGCAGACATGACTATGTTGCTCCATGCTGGTCCTGAAATTGCGGTAGCTTCTACTAAGGCTTATACGGCTCAAATCGCAGCCCTTGCCTTTCTGGCTAAAGCTGTTGGGGAAGCCAATGGCAATGAGAAGGCCAAAGCCTTTGATTTGGTGCACGAATTGTCTATCGTTGCCCAATCGATCGAATCAACCCTTTCAGAAAAAGAAGTGATCGATGAAAAAGTTCGTGGCTTGTTGGAAACAACCCGCAATGCTTTCTATATCGGACGTGGTCAAGATTACTATGTTGCCATGGAAGCTAGTTTGAAACTAAAAGAAATTTCTTACATCCAATGTGAAGGCTTCGCTGCGGGTGAGTTGAAACACGGTACCATCGCTCTGATCGAAGACGGTACACCGGTCATCGCCCTCTTGTCTGATCCAGTCCTAGCCAGCCACACACGTGGGAACATCCAAGAAGTGGCAGCACGTGGGGCTCATGTCTTAACCATTGCAGAAGAAAATGTCGCTAAAGAGACAGATGATTTGGTCTTGACAGCGGTTCACCCTTACCTCTCTCCAATCTCAATGGTGGTGCCAACCCAATTGATTGCCTACTTTGCAACCCTTCATCGTGGGCTCGATGTTGATAAACCACGGAACCTTGCTAAGTCTGTAACCGTTGAATAAACTTGTTTATATAGAAAAAACATCCTCGTTAGGTTTTTCCTAGCGAGGATGTTTGCTTTATTTGTCAAAACCTTGCAAGGCTTTGAGGCGTTCTTCTGTTTGTCCCTTGGCATCTAGTTTTTTACCTTGGTAGACAGCAGATTCCCATGATCCATACATTGGATTTGGGAAGATGATGAATTTTTCACCAAATTCTTTTTGCAATTCGTCCAATTTCTTGTCGCGATCAGCTTCAGATGTCTTAGAGAAGTCTGCAAAGTCAACCAGGTTGTCCCCAAAAAGCAAGACAAGATTGGTCTTTTCTTGCACAGCTTGGCGACGGCCTTCTTTTGATTTGACGCCATCTTCTAAGAACATGAGGTGGTCACGTCCTTGAACAGGAATGCCTTCTTTTTCAAGATTCTTGATGGTATCATCTACTTGAGAGGTTGTACGGTCAGAAATGTAGTAGATTTGAACCCCGTTTTGATCCGCATATTGAAGAAAATCTTTGGCACCTGGCACCGCTTTTGCGGCTGCTTTTTTCACCCAAACATCCCAATCTTTAGGATTGAAGGCCGTACCATCTTTGACGTTTTGAACTTGGTAAGGGCTGTTGTCTAAAACAGTTTCGTCCAAATCCAAGACGATGGAATAAGGCTTATCAGAAGGAGTTTGGAGGATCTCTTTCAAACGGTCAGTAGCGACATTGTAGCCTTGTAAATACAAAGCCTTGGTTTCTGCTGCCTTTTGGTACCAGAGAACAGACATGGTATTTTCTTGTGAGCGCTGCTGATCATAGGTCATCGTCACCTGATTTTTAGTGCTACTTGCTTTTGTCTCTTGCGTTTTAGTGGTGTTGCTTCCACAACTCGTCAGTAAAATGACAGAAGCAAGAGCAGAAACGATGGTAAAGGTGGTTTTTGTTGTTTTCATAAACCGTACACTCCTTAAAATTATTCTATAAAAATTATACTCCTTTCAATCTTGCCTGACAAGAAAGAGAAGAAGGTGTCTAGGAATCGGTGAAAAGAACAAAGGAGGAAAAATGCTGTTATGAAAGGTTTCTTTGCTTTAACATACGCCATTTTTTCCTTCAAAAGAAGGGGTATAGTTTTTTGCTATAACCGGATCAAGAAAAGATCAAAGCAGCCTTTTTCTTCTAAAATGAAAGAATAAAGAAAGATAGCCGCAAGTCCCTATTTTCAAGGGCTTGCGTTTTTTTGATGGCTTTCTCAATAAAGAAATTTTAAGGCCTTGATAGGGAAAATATATTAGTCAGCTACTTTTTGAGGTGATATCATGGTTACAAATTCCAGAAGGAAAGCAGTCAGTCTTTCTGTTGGAGAAATATTGAGGAGGATGTACAGTATGAGTAAAAAAGAATTGGTTCTTCGTGCCATTCGAGGCGAAACAGTAGAGCGAATCCCTGTAGGATTTTGGCTCCATTATGTGACCCAAGAAGAAAAAGAATTGGGTCTAGACAATCCGGCTGTAGTAGAAAAAAGTATTAAGGGCCACCAACACTATGTAGAAGAAATTTCACCTGATTTTGTCAAGATCATGAGTGATGGCTTCTTCCGCTATCCGAGTGCTCTTTATTCGAGAGAGATCCAATCGATCCGAGAATTGAAGGATATTCAACCGATTGGAGAGCATCATCCATGGATTGAAAAACAAATCGAGGTGGTCAAGGAAATTTGTTCTCATTTCCATGAAGAGATTGCTTCTTTCTACAATATCTTCTCGCCCATTTCTTATTTGAAACGCTGGTTCCGTACGGACCAATCTCGTGGAGACCAAGTGATTGCAGACTTTATCAAGGAAGATCCAGAAACTTTAGCTCATGTCCTTGACGTGATTGCAGGAGACATCGCTACTTTAAGTCGTCGCTTGATCCAAGAAGCAGGTATTGAAGGTATTTACTTTTCAACCCAGCAGATCCAAGATGAGCGTGTGACAGATGAAGAATACCGCAAGTTCATTGAGCCTAGCAGCATCGCTGTCCTAGAAGCAGCCAATGAAGCTGGAGGCATCAATATCCTTCATATTTGTGGTTTTGAAGGGGCCAGCAATGAAGTGGAGCTCTTCAAGGATTATCCAGCTCAAGTCATTAACTGGGCGACCCATCATGAAGGTCTGAGCCTAGCCGCAGGTCGTAAACTTTTCGGCGATCGTGCCGTTTTGGGTGGCTTTGTCAACGGCAAGAAAGGTTTGCTCTACCAAGGGGAACGAGAAGCTATTGAGCAAGAAACGCGTCGCTTGGTGGCTGAAGCCGGAAGCCGTGGTTTGATTCTTGGAGCAGACTGTACCGTGCCAGATGATTTCCAATTGGAACGCTTAGATTGGGTACGTCAAGCAGCTGTATTGTAAGAAGAAAGGAGAGGGAGATGAAAAAAATCGATGTATGGTGTATCCTGGTAACCGTTTTGTTTTTGCTTCTAGGGCTCAGTAAAGTAGCTCTAGCAAGCAGTCAGGGGAAAGCAAAAAAAGATCCAGATATGGCAAGACTGGAGAAGATTCCAGCTCATAGTTTCTCCCTCATCCGCCCATCTGACCTAGCAGGAATTCTACTCCTTGAAGATCAGTGATAAAAAAAGATGAAGAGCTTGATAAAAAATATATATTAGTCAAACAATTATCGAAGTGATAAGATAACAAACAAGAAAAGATTAGAACGAGGTAAGAACATGTCATCAAAAAGAGAATTAGTGTTAAAAGCTTTCAAAGGAGAAGCAGTCGACCGTGTGCCAGTTGGATTTTGGCATCATTTTACAACAGAAGAAGAATGGTTGAAAGGATTTTCAAATCCGGAAATTATTGAAAAAAACCTCAATGGCCATAAAAACTTCCTTCACAAGGTCAAACCAGACTTTGTCAAACTCATGAGTGATGGTTACTTTGCTTATCCAAATCCAGCCATTCACAAAGGCCTTGAAAACATCTCTGACTTAGCAGGGATTGAACCACTCGGAGCAGATCATCCATGGATCACAGAGCAAGTAGAGCTCGTTAAAAAAATCCGTGCCGGTTTTGAAGAAGACATTGTGGCTATCTACAATATCTTTGCTCCGGTGACCTACTTCAAATGGTTGGTCGGAGAAGTTTCAGGAGGAGATGACTTGATCGCCAACTTTATCGATCAAGATGCAGCAACTCTTAAAAAAGTATTGGATACAATTGGCCAAGATATTGCAAGTTTGAGCCAACGCATCATTAAAGAAGCAGGAGCAGACGGGATCTACCTCAGTGTTCAAAGTATCCAAGATGCGCGGGTTACACAAGAAGTCTATAAAAACATTATTGCACCGAGTGAACTCCATGTCTTAGAGGCGGCCAATGAAGCCGGTGGCGTAAATATTCTTCATATCTGTGGCTACGAAGGAGCTCGCAATGATATCTATCTCTTCACAGACTACCCAGCCCAAGTCATTAACTGGGCAGTCGGACCAGAAGGAATCAGCCTAGCAGAAGGACGCGAAATCTTCGGTGGACGCACGGTTCTTGGTGGCTTTGAAAATGGTAAAAATGGTCTTCTTTACACAGGAGATAAGGCTGCGATCCAAGCAGAAACCAAACGCATCATCGCAGAAACCGGAACCACAGGCTTGGTCATCGGTGCGGATTGTACGATTCCAAGTGACATTGATGAAGAACGAATCGAATGGGTTCGTGAAGCTGCAGCAGAATAAGGAAAATAGAAAAGGGAGAACAGAGTATGAGTAAAAAAACATGGATTATCGGTGGGGTAGCAGTACTTGCCATTGCAGGTGCAACCATTCTTGGACGGAGCTTGAACCATGCAAACGACAGCAAAGGCTCAACAGGAACGAACAAGGTAACAACCTTGAAAGTAGCCCACACTCAAAACTATGTACCGTATGATTTCGTTGATGAAAAAGGAGAATCAGATGGCTATGAAGTAGCCGTTCTCAAAGCCATTGACGAAAAACTACCAGACTACAAGTTTGAGTACACTGGAACAAGTGATGACGATCTCTTAATCGGTCTAGAATCTGGTAAATACGATATCGGAACCAAAGGAGCTTGGTATACCGAAGAACGTGCTAAGAAATTTATCATTCCAAAAGAACCAATTGGAGCAAGTATCATCGGATTTACCGTACGGAAAGAAGATGCGAATAAATACAAGAACATCGATGACTTCGCTAAAGAAAAAGGAAAATTGGTTCCAATTTCACCACAAAATGCGCAGTGGAATGTTATTAAAGAATACAATGAAAAGCATAAGGACCAACAAATCGAATTAACAGCTGCGGAATCTTTCAAAGTCGCAGATGCCTATGCTTGGGTTCTTGAAGGACGTTACGATGCCTTCTTTGACATCAAACTTTCCTTTGAAAAAGCTGTCACAGATAAAGATGGTTCTTACCACCAATACGCGGACAAACTTAGCTGGTTTGCCTACAAAGGAATTCCAACTTACCCATTGATCCATAAGGATAAGAAAAACGAAAAATTTGCGGAAGCATACAGCAAGGCTATCAAAGAATTGGAAAAAGATGGGACACTTGCTAAATTGTCGAAAAAATATTTCGGTGAAGATGTCTTCAGTTATGTAGATAAAGAGAAATAAGATGGAACTGGGTGCGCATAGCCCCAGCTTCCTTATTTCTATCCGGATACAGAAAGGAAAAGAAACATGGTCTCATACGACATTTCCAAGGTCTGGTCATTTCTTCCAACCTTGGTCCAAGCTCTACCAGCGACCTTAGCTTTGATGGTGTTAACGACGCTTCTTGGTTCTGCATTTGGCTTGGTTTTGACTTGGGCACAAGTATCAGAAGAGAAGGTAGGAGCAAGTCTGGCAAAAGGCTATGTCTTTACCTTGCGTTGTACCCCTCCAATTGTCTTGCTCTTTTTGGTCTTTTATGGACTGCCCCAATTTTTGAACTGGTGGTTGGGCATTGACATTGACCACTGGTCCAAGTTTGTCTTTGTCCTTGTGGCCATGTTTCTTCTCTTTGCCGCGATGATTTCTGAGGTCTTTAAGGCAGCCTATTTGGCCATTCCCAAAGGTCAGATGGAGGCTGGCTTGAGTATCGGCTTGACGCCAGCTCAAACCATTTGGCGGATTGTCCTTCCCCAAGCCTTTCGCGTGGCTCTTCCAAATATGACGACGGCTATCTTGAACCTCATGCGCGACGCCGCTTTGGCTTATACTATTGGCTTTATCGATATCATGGGAGCAGGAAATAATTTGATCAGCCGCAATCTCGGAAATTATTCCCTTGAGACGTATACAGCCGTAGCAGTGATCTACTGGGCAATTGCCCTTGTGATCTCCTTCTCCGCTCAACTCCTTGAGAAACGACTCAGTGTAACAGAAAGGTAGCTTATGGATTTCAATTTTATTAGTAAAGCATTTCTAGCCACCTTGGGTGGTGTTCCAGTGACCCTTCTGATCATGGTCGTATCGATTCTTTTGAGTTTCTTTCCAGCCCTCTTTTTGGCACTCGGTCAGATCTATAAGGTCAAAGGTGTTCGCAGTTTCTCAGTGATTTACTTAGCCTTTATCCGCGCGACGCCTCCGATTCTCTTGATTCTCTTCTTTTATAGTCTCTTTCCCAGCCTCTTAAATAGCTTTTTTAAGAGTATTGGCAGTCACTTTAATGTCTTTGAGATCAATCCCATTTACTATGCCTTTATCATCTTTAGCTTGATGACAACGGGGAGTCTTGCTGAAATTCTACGGTCAGCTATTCTGACGGTGGATAAGGGCCAGCTTGAAGCAGCGCAAGCCATCGGTTTGACCAATCGCCAAGCCTATATCCGCATTGTTTTTCCACAAGCCTTGCGTGCAGCCCTTCCTAATTTGTGTAACTTGGTTATCAACTTGGTCAAAGGAACTTCCCTTGTCTTTGTCATGACCATCAAGGATATTACCGCAATTGCCAAGGTCGAAGCCTCTTATGGCTATCAATATTTTGAATCCTATCTAGTGATTTTTATTCTTTATATTGTCATTTGTGGAGTGATTCAGTGGGGATTCAATCGCTTAGAAAAACGCCTGACACTCGCATAGAAGAAGGAGAAATAAGAAGATGTTAGAAGTAGAACACGTATCGAAAAAATTTAAGGACCACCAAGTGCTGGTGGATGTTAATCTCAAGGTCAACCAAGGGGATGTCGTCGTTATTTTGGGGCCATCTGGATCAGGAAAAACAACCTTCCTTCGCTGCCTCAATCACTTGGAAAAGGCAGATACAGGTCACCTAACCCTAGGTGGAAAAGAGTATGACCTCTCAAAACTCAGCAAAAAAGAGATTCTAGAAATCCGCCAAAAGACAGCCTTTGTCTTCCAGCATTACAATCTCTTCGCTAATAAAACAGCGATTGAAAATATCTTAGAGGGCCTGATTGTGGCTCGGAAGATTCCAAAAGAAGAAGCCATCCAACGGGCAGAATCCGCCCTTGAAAAAGTCGGCCTCCTCGCTTATAAGGATTACTATCCTTCTCAATTGTCAGGTGGTCAGCAGCAACGGATCGGGATTGCGCGTGCTATCGCGGTCAAACCAGACGTGATCTTGCTGGACGAACCGACTTCAGCGCTAGACCCAGAGTTGGTCGGTGACGTCTTAGATGTCATGAAGCAATTGGCCCAAGAAGGAGTGACTATGGTTGTCGTAACCCATGAGATGGGCTTTGCGCGTGATGTGGCTAACCACGTTATCTTTATGGATGGCGGACACATCATCGAAGAAAATGAACCGCATGAATTCTTCAATAGTCCAAAGGAAGAGCGAACCAAACAATTCCTCTCACGGATTTTATCCGATGCCACTTATAGCGTCGAATACATGATTTAACAAGAGACACACCTAGTAAGGGTGTGTTTTTTAGGTTCTGGAAAAAATTTTTAAAAATTGGGTCATTTTTTAAAAATCATTACGAATAATATAAGTGAGAGGGAACATATGACTGATAAAAAACAACGATTAATGCTACTATTCTTACTGACTTTGTTTCTAGGAGGCTGCAGTCTTTTTACAGATAAAGCTGCTGAGAGAAGGGAAATGATTCAGATTGCAGAAAGCACGAAAATGGAGCGAGCGATAAAACACTTGTTAATCAGTATCGATCCGAAAGCTTTCACTTCAGAAGGAGTCATTCACTCCTATACCCTGATAAAAGGTGAATTGGAATACAATCCAATGGGAGGGATGAATGTCTATCTCGTTATCAATGGCGATAAAAAGTTAACGATCGATACGACTGTTCAAATGGAAGATTCAGGACAGTTCGAAGCAGGTAGTTACGGTATTTCAGCAAAATTAAGTGATCTGTTAAGTGAAGCAGAAGAGGCTGGGAAATAAACTCATTTAGGTAAACACCCCTAATCTAATATAGTTAAATAGAAACATTTATGGATCAAAACCAATATGTTACATCAATAGCTAGTGCTTGTAACGATTTGGCAACATTTTTTAACAAAAGTAACATTTCAGGTATGAATAGAATTTTGTATAATAAATTCTAAGAAACCTGAAGAAAGAATGGGAAGAAGATGAAAAAAAGTAAATTTATTGTGTTGATAATGGTAGTATTTAGCCTGAGCTTAGGAGGCTGTAGCTTTTTTAATGGACAATCTGCCAAGAAACAAGAAATGATTCAAATTGCAGAGAGTAAGAAGATGAAAGTGGCGATTGAAAATATGTTAAAGGATATTGATCCTGAAGCATTAACTCCGCAGGGGAAAATACACTCGTATAAAATCTTGGAAAATCAATTGGAATACAATCCAATGGGTGGGATGAATGTATATTTGGAAGTCAATAATGATGAAAAACTAACTATTGATACTACTGTTCATATGGAAGATTCGGGAGAATTTGAGGCTGGAAGTTATGGTATTTCTGCAGAGTTAAGTCGTTTACTGAGGGGAGATGAATATGGTAAATAACACAAATTTTTCAGACAGACAGCATGTAGAAGCATCATTAATTGAATATAGATCATTAAAATTAGGAAAAAATCAAAAAATTAAAGAAGGTAGTGAATATGTTGGCAATGTTTCTCACATCTATGATAGTGTAAATGGCAATGAAGAACAAGTCTTCGTACTAACGGATAGTGGCAAGGGTGTTGAACAAGATCCAGTCCCCTATACTGCTTCAGATGAAGAACGTGCCCAAATCCATGACGTGACTGTCTTGATGAAGGGATCTGAAACTGAAATAAGTACACAAAAATTACTCCATGATACATATACGGATTGGGTAAAGACAGATTTGCCAGCAGCTTCCAATATTTTGAACCCTGGTGGTGCGAGCGAGTATGCAACCGAATATGCGAAGAATTATGCGCGAGATAAGGCTAAGGATAGTTTTAATAATTTTGTAGAAGCTTTTGAAGATGCGATTATTCCTACTTCTGTTAATCTTCCTCCGGAGGCCACACCCTTAGGTAGGTTTATGAAAAAAGCGCTGGATAATCCTGTCAGCAATTTCGTACAGGAAAAAGCATCAGATGTGGTCGGCTTTTTTGCAGAAAGGACAGCCGAAGAACAGGTTAAATTTCCCGCTTTAGTGGGAGCTGCTTTTTTAAAAAAATACAATGATGAAAACGGGACTTTCCCGCCTCCGCAGTTTAAAGATGCTGCAGCTCATTTGAAAGAGGTGATCCGAAAATACCCCAATGCCAAGATCGATCTATACGGTCACTCTCTGGGTTCTATGAATATTCAGTATGCGCTTGCCTGTTTGACGGAAGAGGAAGCTTCTCATATTGGGACCGTACACCTATATAATGGCCCTAATGCCTATCCTATCTTAACACCTGAGCAAAAAGTGCGTATAGATTCGCTGAAGTACAAAATCTACAACCACATTGACCATAAAGATTTGGTTAGCTTGGGCTATCAGGATTCTGGAAGCAAGGAATCCAGTGGGATTGTCAAGCACCTCAAAACTAAGAATTTGATAAATACGGGCCTTCAGCACATGATGCATGGTTATATCTATGATAAGGACGGGAATTTGGTTCTTGAAAAGGGAACGGAAGCCATCACTCGCAAGGAAATCATTGAAGAGCGGATGAAGGTTTACTATCGCCTAAAGGATAAATTGCAAAAAACAGGTGGTGGACTGAGCTCAAGTGAACGGATCTATCTGGATGCTTTGCAGGCGCGCTTGGCTTCTGATGAGCTGATTCGAGTAGTGGATGAAGGGCTGGAGCAAGCTCAGAAATCTAAGGCACAACTGGATACAGATTTAGAAGCTTTGGAGAAAGTATTACAGACCGTTCCGAAAGGCTTCATTCTCAATCTTGTGGAAGTAGAAGAGGCCTATGCACAGGCTGGTGCAACAAAGCAAACAATTGTCACTGAAGTAAGAGAAAGGTTTGACAATCGTTTGGCTACATATCAGTCCTTATCGAATGAATTCCATGCTTTAAACGAGCAAGTGAATGCAGGAATTGAGCTCTTAAAAGCAAAAGATCAAGAAATAGCAGGAGAAATGAACCAGTGGGAACAACTAGCTTATTAATTTCATCTACTTTTTCAAAAAAGGAAAAGAAACTAGATCACTTGGAAAGAGAGTTCCAAAAAGCGCGTTTGGAGCTAGATGAAAAGCGTTGCCTAGTGGAAAGAAAACAGCAGCTCTTCACCCAGATGCTGGAAGAAGAGTTTGCGATGGCAGCTTCCTTCTTACAAGAGCAGGAGGTTGATGTCAATTGTGGATGGGAGTCCCTCCATCGCTGTATCGAAGAGTATGATCTCGAAGCTAGAGAAGCTGCACAAGTAGCCTTAAAACAGATCGAAATCGAGGAAGAGAATTTATGGCAATCCTACCGGAAAGATAGACGCCAACTGGAAGAGGAGTTTGCACAAGATAAAGTTTCATAGTATAGAAGAGGAGGAAGTATGGGTGATAGTCCAGTCAAAGATTTTTTTGATTTAGATATGAAAGATAAGATGAGGATCATCGAAAGCCGAAAGAAACTTGAAAAAGATTTAATCCGTGTTGTCTATGCGCCCGTTTTATTGACCTGCAAGGCAGGAGTTGAGAAACGTTACAATGATGGCTTGACTGCGATTGCAACAGTAGCCGAAGAAGACGTCCAGGTAGTTGGAAAACAACTGGATCAGTCCATGGTGGGGCAATTTGCTAAAAATGTACAGACAGTTATTCAAGAAAAAGCTGGGAAATTTAAATCTATCTAGCCAAGAACTTCTATTTAAAATGGAATCTGGAGTGACTCCAGATTTTTTTAATAAATTTAAAAAATTATGTAAAAAAGTGTTGACAAATAATTCAGTCTGCGTTATAATAATTTATGTAAACAAAAAGAGGTTGAAAAAACCTACTGGTTTACAAGATCAATAGTGGAAAGGAGATGGTGATATGCTATTTCCAAAATTAAGACAACTAATTGATAAAAGGGAAAATAGAAACTGTTAGCCTGTAGGGCTATTATTAAATTAATGAATTAAAATTATGTAAACAATTAAGCAGCAGCCAATTGGTCTGCTAATTTTCAAGAATGAATTAAAATTATGTAAATTAGAGGTATACAATATGAATAACAACTTTAACAATATGGATGATCTTTTCAATCAACTAATGGGAAACATGGGTGGTTTTCGTTCTGAAAGCCGTCGCTACATGATCAACGGTCGTGAAGTGACACCAGAAGAATTCGCTATTTACCGCCAAACTGGTCAACTTCCAAATGAAGGAAGTGAGCAAGTGCAACACCATCAAGGTAAAGGAATGAAACAAGATGGGATCCTTGCAAAACTTGGTCGTAACTTGACCGAAGAAGCTCGTGAAGGAAAATTGGATCCGGTCATCGGACGTAATAAAGAAATTCAAGAAACTGCTGAAATCTTGTCTCGTCGTACCAAGAACAACCCTGTCCTTGTAGGGGATGCCGGTGTTGGTAAAACAGCAGTTGTAGAAGGTTTGGCACAAGCTATTGTGAACGGGGATGTTCCAGCGGCTATCAAAAACAAAGAAATCATCTCGATTGATATTTCTGGTCTAGAAGCTGGTACGCAATACCGTGGTAGCTTTGAAGAAAATATTCAAAATCTGATCCAAGAAGTCAAGGCTATGGGAAATGTCATTCTCTTCTTTGATGAAATCCATCAAATCCTTGGTGCAGGCAGCACAGGTGATGGTCAAGGATCTAAAGGTCTTGCGGATATCATCAAACCTGCTCTTTCACGTGGGGAATTGACTGTCATTGGTGCAACCACTCAAGATGAATATCGTAACACCATCTTGAAGAATGCGGCTCTTGCTCGTCGTTTCAACGAAGTGAAAGTCAATGCTCCATCAGCTGAAGATACTTTCAAGATTCTCCAAGGGATCCGTGATCTTTATGAAAAACACCACAATGTCATCTTGCCAGATGAAGTTTTGAAAGCAGCAGTTGATTATTCGATCCAATACATTCCACAACGTAGCTTGCCTGATAAGGCCATTGACTTGGTCGATGTGACAGCTGCTCACTTGGCAGCCCAACATCCTGTAACAGATGTCCATGCTGTGGAACATGAAATTGAAGAAGAAAAAACCAAACAAGAAGAAGCTGCGGCTAAAGAAGATTACGAAGCAGCTTTGAAAGCAAAAGTTCGTATCGAAGAACTTGAAAAGAAAATTGAAAACCATACGGAAGACCATAAAGTAACAGCAACAATCAACGATGTGGCTGAATCAGTAGAACGGATGACGGGTATTCCAGTGTCTCAAATGGGTGCAACTGATATTGAACGTTTGAAAGATATGGGTCACCGCTTGCAAACTAAGGTTATCGGTCAAGATAAAGCCGTTGAAGCAGTGGCACGTGCTATCCGTCGGAACCGTGCAGGATTTGACGAAGGGAACCGTCCAATCGGTAGCTTCCTCTTTGTAGGTCCTACTGGTGTCGGTAAGACTGAATTGGCTAAACAATTGGCGCTTGATATGTTCGGAACCAAAGATGCGATCATCCGTTTGGATATGTCAGAATACAGCGACCGCACAGCCGTTTCTAAATTGATTGGTACAACAGCTGGTTATGTTGGTTACGATGACAACAGCAATACCTTGACAGAACGTGTTCGCCGTAACCCTTACTCTATCGTCCTTCTTGACGAAATTGAAAAGGCGGATCCTCAAGTGATCACCCTTCTCCTTCAAGTTTTGGATGATGGTCGTTTGACAGATGGTCAAGGGAACACGGTCAACTTCAAGAATACTGTGATTATCGCCACTTCAAACGCTGGATTTGGTTACGAAGCTAACTTGACAGAAGATGCGGATAAACCAGAACTCATGGATCGTTTGAAACCTTACTTCCGTCCAGAATTCCTCAACCGTTTCAACGCTGTCATTGAATTCTCACACTTGAGCAAGGAAGACCTTTCTAAGATTGTTGATTTGATGTTGGTAGATGTCAATAAGACCCTTTCTAAGAAAGAAATCGACTTGGCAGTGAGCGATGCAGCTAAAGAATACATGACTGAAGAAGGTTATGATGAAGTGATGGGTGTTCGTCCACTCCGTCGGGTAGTTGAACAACAAATCCGTGACAAAGTCACAGACTTCCACTTGGATAACTTGGATGCCAAACATCTCGAAGCAGACATGGAAGATGGTGTCCTTGTGATCAGAGAAAAAGACACAAAGAAGGAAGAAAACGCTGATAAACAAGCAGATTAAGGCGAATTAGTTTGTGAAAAATAGAGACTGCTATCATATAGCAGTCTTTATTTTTTCTTCCCACCTGGGGGAAATTATTCGCCGTATAAGGCCAAAATCCTCCTATTTGGGGTAAAAAAACATCAATAATTAGTGAAATTAATCCAATTTGAGCAAAATTATTAATAAATAAAGAAAATAAGTATATAATCTATACAAGAATAAAATTTGAGGAATGGAAGTAAGATGAGCAATACAATTGATATCTACTCAACTCCCGAATACAGAAAAGTGGAAGCCGTTGTTCAACTGATGGTTGACGGTCGCTTGACGAGCTATCGTGTCGCAACTGAAACAAACATCAGCAAAATGAGCTTAGCGACTTTGACGAAGGGAACGAGTAAAATCAAAAATATTACCTATCAAACGGCTTTGGCCTTGATTGATTGGTATGATGAGAATCATGAAAAGTATGGCATTACGATTGACTAGTCAGTAGCCCACTTTTCGTGGTTTTTTTCTTTTTCATCAAAACTTGCCTCCTCTCTAATACTGGAGTCTGATTTTACTTGAAGAGGATGGGAAAACTTGAAAAGACGGGCGAAATTTGATATAGTATAGCATATATGAAAATTAAAGGAGAAACATATGCAAGGCGGAAGTTTGCTAATTATGCTCGTTCTTATGGTCGGTTTGATGTACTTCATGAGCCGTAGCCAAAAGAAACAGTATCAAAAACGGATGGAAAGTTTGAATAAACTTCAAAAAGGAAATGAAGTCATCACGATTGGTGGCTTGTACGGAACCATCGATGAAGTCGATACAGATCGCAAGACCGTTGTCTTGGATGTTGATGGTGTCTACCTGACCTTTGAATTGGGAGCGATCAAAACAGTTCTTCCTGTATCAGAAGGAATCTCAGCCACTGCTACAGAAGGTGCTAGCTCAGATGCCGATTCAGCCATCGAAGAATAATCATCAAAGAAGAGGCAAGGGCCTCTTTTTTGGTGGGCAAATAGGACGATGTGATGAAGGAAAGCCTTGCTGGTTCAAAAAAGAGGCCAGAGTCCCTATTTTATGGGGATTTATGGTATAATGAAGCGATAAATATTGAAATAGGTAGAAAAACATGTTTCGTTTTAAGAAAAAAGAAAAAATCGAGATACCTTTAGAAGTCCCGAAACACATTGGGATCATTATGGATGGCAATGGTCGCTGGGCGAAAAAGCGGATGCAACCGCGCGTCTTCGGTCATAAGGCAGGGATGGAAGCTCTCCAAGAAGTGACCATTGCAGCAAAAAATATGGGGGTTCAGGTCCTGACTGTCTATGCCTTTTCTACGGAAAACTGGACACGCCCTGAAGATGAAGTCAAGTTCATCATGCACTTGCCGGTCGAGTTTTATGATCGTTTCGTCCCCGAATTGCATCGCAACAATGTCAAGATTCAAATGATCGGTGATACCAAGAAATTACCCAAAGAAACGCTGGAGGCTTTGGAAAGAGCAGAAGCGATGACCCATCTCAATACAGGCTTGATCCTGAATTTCGCGCTCAATTATGGTGGACGTGCTGAGATCACCCAGGCCGTGAAGCAGATCGCCCAAGAGGTCTTGGATGCGAAGTTCAGTCCGGAAGATATCACAGAAGAGATGATCGCAGATTCTCTCTATACTGAGAGTTTGCCACGCGTCCTAAGGGATCCGGATTTGATTATCCGTACCAGCGGAGAGATCCGTTTGAGTAATTTCCTTCCTTGGCAGGCTGCTTATAGTGAGTTGTATTTCACAGATGTGATGTGGCCAGATTTTGGAGAGGAAGCACTACGAAGTGCCATAGTAGAATATAGCCATCGCCATCGGAGATTTGGTGGTGTTTAGGAGAAGATGATGACGAAAGATTTACAAAAACGTGTGATTTTTGGAGGAATTGCCCTGCTCTTTTTCATTCCAACAGTAATGGTTGGAGGGGTGTTCTTCCAGATTGTGATTGGCTTGATCGCCATGCTAGGGGTTCATGAATTGCTCAAGATGAAGGGGCTTGAGACAGCGACTTTTGAAGGAGCGCTAGCCATGTTAGCGGCCTTCGTCCTGACTTTGCCGATCGAGGACTACCTCCCTTACCTTCCAGCAGATGGCAATATGATTGCCTATGGTCTGGTTGTCTTGATTCTCATGGGGACAACTGTTCTTGCTCAGAATTACAATTATGAAGATGTGGTCTACCCCATTGCCTCCAGCTTTTATGTTGGACTCGGCTTCCATTCCTTAGTAGATGCGCGAATCGCTGGTATTGATAAGGTTTTGTTAGCCCTCTTTATTGTCTGGGCTACAGATTCAGGTGCTTATCTGGTAGGAAGCCGGTTTGGGAAACGCAAGCTCATGCCTGCGGTTTCTCCTAATAAAACGATTGAAGGCAGTCTTGGGGGAATCTTGTCTGCAGTTGCGGTAACTGTGATCTATATGATCGTGGATCGCTCTGTGGCAGGTGGACATGGTTTTCTTGCTATGATCTTCTTTACCATCCTCTTTAGTATTGCAGGTCAGTTTGGAGATCTGGTAGAGAGTGCGATTAAACGCCACTTCGGTGTGAAAGATTCTGGGAAATTTATTCCAGGACATGGTGGTGTTCTAGACCGCTTTGATAGTTTGATTTTTGTCTTTCCCTTGATGCATTTCTTGGGTTTGTTCTAAGACAGAAGAAATAGAAAGGAAACCACGTATAGAACGATGCAGTTTATTGCCTTTATTGTTATTTTTGGAGTGATCGTTCTCGTTCACGAGTTTGGTCATTTCTATTTTGCAAAAAAATCGGGCATCCTGGTGCGAGAATTCTCGATCGGGATGGGTCCCAAGATCTTTGCCCATATTGGTCAAGATGGAACAGCCTATACGATTCGCATTCTACCTTTAGGTGGCTATGTTCGTATGGCTGGATGGGGTGAGGACACAACTGAGATTAAAATCGGAACGCCTGTCAGCTTGACGCTAAATGAGGCTGGTAAGGTCGTCCGGATCAATCTTTCAGGAAAGAATCTGGATCAGACAGCCCTTCCCATGAATGTTACCCAGTTTGACTTTGAAGATAAATTAGAAATCACGGGCTTGGTTCTCGATGAGACCAAGACTTATGATGTCGATCATGATGCGACTATTGTTGAGGAAGATGGGACAGAAGTGCGGATTGCGCCGAGAGATGTTCAGTATCAGAATGCCAGCATTTGGGGACGGTTGATCACCAACTTTGCGGGTCCTATGAACAACTTTATCCTCAGTATTGTCGTCTATTCACTCTTAGCCTTTATGCGCGGTGGTGCGATTGATTACTACAGCAACAATGTTCAGGTGGCACCCGATGGGGCGCTAGCTAAGGTTGGTGTTAAAAGCAATGTTCAGATCCTTCAAGTCAATAACGATACCGTTAGCAACTGGGATGAGCTGACAGATGCTGTCGAGAAAGCAACCAAGGACAGCAAGACGGCTCCTGAATTGACCCTGAAAGTCAAGACAGACGGCCAAGAAAAAGAAGTCAAAGTGAAGCCAACCAAGTCAGGGAATCGTTACTATTTGGGTGTGACAAACGGCCTCAAGACAGGATTTGTGGATAAACTCTTGTCTGGTTTTACAGATACCTGGAATACAGCGACACGGATTCTGGGAGCTTTGAAAGATATCATTTTCCACTTTAGTCTCAATAAACTGGGTGGTCCGGTTGCCATCTACAATGCCAGCTCACAAGCTGCTCAATTAGGGATTCCGGCAGTCTTGTCTCTTATGGCCATGCTCTCTATTAATATTGGGATCTTCAATCTAATCCCGATTCCGGCTTTGGATGGCGGTAAAATCTTGATCAATTTGATCGAGGTCGTCCGGAGAAAGCCACTGAAACAAGAAGTAGAAACCTATATGACGCTTGCAGGTGTAGCTGTAATGGTTATTTTGATGATTGCTGTCACCTGGAATGATATTATGAAATTATTTTTGAAATAGAAAAGGATATTGTCCATGAAACAAAGTAAAATGTTGATTCCAACGCTTCGCGAAATGCCAAGCGATGCTCAAGTCATTAGCCATGCTTTGATGTTGCGTGCAGGTTATGTTCGCCAAGTATCAGCTGGTGTCTATTCGTATTTGCCACTAGCTAATCGAGTGATTGAAAAAGCAAAAGGCATCATGCGCCAAGAATTCGAAAAAATTGGAGCAGTAGAGATGCTTGCTCCAGCCCTTTTGAGTGCGGATCTCTGGCGTGAATCTGGTCGTTACGAAACTTACGGGGAAGACCTTTATAAGTTGAAAAACCGTGAAGGCTCTGACTTTATCTTAGGTCCAACTCACGAAGAAACCTTTACCGCTATTGTGCGCGACTCAGTAAAATCTTACAAACAATTGCCATTGAATCTCTACCAAATTCAACCAAAATACCGCGATGAAAAACGCCCACGGAACGGTCTTCTTCGGACCCGTGAGTTCATCATGAAAGACGGTTATAGCTTCCATGCTAACTACGATAGCTTGGATGTCACTTACGATGAATACAAAGCAGCTTATGAGCGGATCTTCACCCGCAGTGGCATCGACTACAAAGCCATCATCGGTGATGGTGGTGCCATGGGCGGAAAAGATAGCCAAGAGTTTATGGCTGTTACACCTGCTCGTACAGACTTGGATCGTTGGGTTGTTTTAGACAAATCGGTGGCTTCCTTTGATGAGATCCCAGCAGAAGTGCAAGAAGAAATCAAAGCAGAATTGCTCAAATGGATGGTTTCTGGGGAAGATACCATTGCCTATTCAAGTGAATCAACCTATGCTGCCAACTTGGAAATGGCGACGAACGAATACAAGCCAAGTAACCGTGTTGTAGCGGAAGAAGAAGTAAAACGCGTGGAAACACCAGGTGTCAAATCGATTGATGAAGTAGCTGCATTCTTGAATGTTCCAGAAGAAGCTACGATCAAGACTTTGGTTTACGTCGCAGATGGTGAGCCTGTTGTTGCCCTTCTCGTAGGTAATGATCAGCTCAATGAAGTGAAGTTGAAAAACTACCTCGGAGCAGATTTCTTTGAACCGGCAACCGAAGTGGAAGTGAAAGAATTATTAGGAGCAGATTTTGGCTCTCTCGGTCCAGTAGATCTTCCTGAAAATGTTAAGATTATCGCAGACCGCAAGGTCCAAGACAGCCGCAATGCAGTAGTCGGTGCCAATGAAACAGGCTACCACTTGACTGGTGTCAACCCAGGACGTGACTTTACTGCAGAATACGTCGATATCCGTGAAGTTCGTGAAGGCGAAATCTCACCAGATGGGAAAGGGGTCTTGAACTTTGCGCGTGGGATCGAAATTGGTCACATTTTCAAACTCGGCACACGCTACTCAGCTAGCATGGGAGCAGATGTCTTGGACGAAAACGGTCGTGCGGTTCCAATCATCATGGGTTGCTACGGAATCGGTGTCAGCCGTCTTCTTTCAGCCGTTATGGAGCAACATGCACGCCTCTTTGTCAATAAGACTCCAAAAGGGGAATATCGTTACGCTTGGGGGATTAACTTCCCTAAAGAATTGGCGCCATTTGATGTGCACTTGATTCCAGTCAATGTCAAGGATGAAGCGAGTCTTGCTTTGACCGACCGGATCGAAGAAGCCTTGGTGAATAAAGGCTACGAAGTCTTGGTGGATGACCGAAATGAACGCGCTGGTGTCAAATTCAGCGATAGTGATTTGATTGGACTTCCAATCCGCGTAACAGTTGGTAAAAAAGCAGCTGAAGGTATCGTAGAAGTGAAAATCAAAGCAACAGGAGATACCATCGAAGTTCATGCGGACAATCTCCTTGAAACCCTTTCAATCTTGAACAAATAAGAAAAAGCTTTCTGAGCTCTCACCAGTGTGGTGATGAAACTCAGGAAGCTCTATTTATTTTTCTTCTTTGAGGCCTTGATCTTTGAAATAGGTAAAGAGATCTTGAGGTTTGCCATTGAGGTATTTCTTGAACTCAGCTGTTTCTTCCTCCCCTTGATCCCCGTAGATGGAAGCAAACTCATCTTTCTTGATTTTTGAGAAGTCAGCTTGTAAGACCTTGGCATAGGATTGTTTATCTTTCGAAATTTGAATGCGGAAGCTAAGACCAGGCTTGCCATTTAAGCTTTTATAGATATCGCTATGTTCTAATTCTTCTTGGTAGATTTCCTTTAACTCGGAAAGATCCATGTCTTGCAAATCTGAGGAAATGGGTTCAAAACTAAGAAAAGTAAAAGAGACAATTTCATCTTTTTTGTAGCCGATTTGAATTTTGTTTTGGTGGTGATCGCCGAGGTCACTAACAAAGGTCTTGTTTTGGACTTGCTCCTTTTTGGTTTGAGTGGCCTCTTGCTTGGAAGAAGCGTTAGTAGTCCCTTTGCCTTGTTGGCCTTGGCTACAAGCGGTAAGAGCTAGTAGACAGACAGAGACAAGTAGAAATTTTTTCATATATACTCCTTATAGGTTAATGGTGTTCGATCTTGTATGAAACAAGTTTTGAACAGGTTTCATTATACCATAAAAGTTTTAAAAATGAAAAAATATACAAAAATCATCAAAGATTGTATCTAAAATCACCTAAAATCAACATTTTTTATCTATGTGTCGAGTTAATATAACAGGACAGAGTGTCTTCTTTTCTTATCAGAAATAATACTAGTTGGAGACTACTGGGGCAAGGAATTTCAGATATATGTTACGTTTGTATAACAAATTATTTCAAAAATGTAACAAAGTTACAATATTTTATCAGTTGGGGCTCAAAACTTGACTTTCTCGCAATATTTCGTTAAGATATCTTTAAGTAAATAATACAAATAGGGAGTGAAAAGGTAAATATACAGTTTTTTGGATTTTTACTAATTCGTACTAAATGTATTGTTTATGAAAAAAATATTAGGGTATCAGCCCAAAAGGAGAAACATATGGCTCAAATTAAATTAACTCCGGAAGAACTACGTCAATCAGCACAACGCTATTCACAAGGTTCTCAAGAAATCGATCAAATCCTTAACACTTTGACTCATGAACAACAAGTCATCGACGCAAACTGGGATGGATCTGCATTTGATAGCTTTGAAGCACAATTCAACGAATTGTCTCCAAAAATCAAACAATTCGCTCAATTGTTGGAAGACATCAACGCTCAATTGATCAAAGTTGCTGATATCGTTGAACAAACTGACCAAGATATCGCTGCACAAATCCACTAAGATAGTCTTGGAGGTGATCTTACTTCTTGTAGGTAGATCACCCTTTTGTCTTTTGATATATAGAAAATAGGGGTTAGATTCTTAATTCCTAACCCCTATTTTGTATCTATGAATTAGAAAAAGGAAAAGGTATAGAAGTGAAAAAGAAAAAATGGTTAAAATACATCGGTCAGAGTGCAGTTGTGCTCCTTTTGATGGGATCTGTAGTGGGTCTTTATACGACGGTTCAAAAGGACCAAAAGCAAAACGAAGCCAAGACCGTACAAACGACAGAAAACACCAAGCTTAATATTGCGGTTGTCAATGAAGACAAAGCGGTCAAACTGAATGATAAAGAATACAACCTTGGGGCTAGCTATGTAAAGAATATCGAACGGGATAATTCGCAAAACTGGTCTGTACTCCCTCGTGGAGCCGCTGAGTCAGGGCTTGCAGATGGCAAGTACCAGTTGATGATTGTCATTCCAAGTGACTTCTCAGAGAAGGTCTTGGAAGTGAATGCGGTTAATGCAGAGAAGACCACGGTGACGTATAAGGTCAATGCGGCTGGAAATTCTCAGGTTGAAAACGAGGCCAATAAAGTCGCTAAAGATATCGTTTCAGACTTGAATAGCCAGTTGGTTGATATGTATATGGTCAGCATTTTGAGCAACCTTTATACAGCTCAGAAGAACGTGGAGACAAGTAATAAAATCCAATCGACCAACATTGGTTCATACCGAAGCAACTTGCTGGATTCGGCTTTAGATTCGAAGAATATCTTTCCAAGTCTCTATAGCTTGTCTACGTCTTCTGTCGAGTCGAACAATGCTTTGAAGACAGTCCTTGAGTCTTATACACAGGCTTTTGATCAATTGACCCAATCTCAGGATCAGTACGGTCAAAACTTCGACACATTGATCAAACAACGCTCTGAGGACAAGATCAGCCATGAAGAGTTCATGAACCAGCTGATGTCTATGAACCAGTCTGTTGTCAGTGAAAAGACCCAAGAGTTGTATAAGAATCTACAACAAAACCAAGAAGCAATTACCAAACAATTGAGTCAACCAACTGAAACAGAAGGAGATGCTTCAGGTACCAAGACTTATGCAGGCTTGACAAAAGATGTGAATGATCGTGTGGCAGACCTCGAAAAAGGGATCAAGGCAGAACGCGACAAATTAGATGAGCACGAAAAGAACATCGAGTCTTCTGTAAAAGCGAAGATCCTTGACTACTATGGTCTAAATGAAGGAGACAAAGTCACTCTTCGTACCTTGCTTGGAAAGCCAAAAATCGAAACTATCAGCAAGGCTCGAGATAAAGCGGATGATGACATTCGTCAAGCAATTGAAAAACTTCCGTCTTTAGATCCTGCTAGTCTTAATCTGAATAAGTATGGGAATCTCAACGCAGCGATTGATTTTGATAGTGCTTTTGCTGGAACGAAGGGGCAAGCAAAAGGGAACGCAGATGACTTGAAACGATTGGCTGCTGAAGTGGATGCTAAATTAACGGCAGTTGCGAATGTTCTCAATGCTAAATCTGGAAAACAAAAAGTTAGCATTCAAGTACCTGCAGGAGTTAAGGTTGATACCTGGACCTATGATGGACAGACTTATGCAGGCAGTGGTGAGCAGGAAGTCGAACTGAAAGATGGCAAACAAATTCAAATTCACCTTGTTGAAGATGGAGGAGCTATGCCAAGCGCGATTGATGTTGAAGTCCTTGTGAATGGAGTTTCTTCAACCAGTGTGACTGTATCTGCAGAAGACTTGAAAACAGCTGTCGCTAACTATGCATCGAAAGCTAGTGAAATCGCCCTGGATTATCAACGCGCGGGAGCATTGATCGATGCTTACTATCCAGAAGATGACAACCATGTTCGTCATTCGCTCTATGATCCGATCGAAGATATGGATTTGACAAATGCTTTGGTCGATGTCGTGAAGGCTGCCGTTTCAAGTAACATGAAGGACTACCGTAAGAGTATTGAAACGGATGAATCTGGGGATGCAACGAAGAGTGTGAAAGCCCAGTTAGATGGTACCCTTAAACAGTTGCAAGACTTGGGACCACAATTGCAGGCAAATCTTCAAGCAATCGAAAACACCAACAAGGATCTAACCCAAAATATCAACGATCAATTGAAGCAGTATGCAGACCTTCAAAGACGCCTAGAAGAGATCTCAAAAGCGCAGGAAACAGTGACACAGGCTCAAACCAAGACCGATGCAGATTTGTCAGCTCTTGGTTCTGAATACACGTCATTATTGAGCTCGACAGAAGGCGTTAAGAGCTCATCTCGTAGCAATGTAGAAGCTGCTAACTCTACCAATGAAATCTTTAGCCAATTGAACAAAGAATTAGAAAAAGCCCAAGGCAATACAGAGAAATTGTCTAGTAATGCGGAAAGTTTGATGGGTGAATTCGACAAGGAATTGTCTGAAAACGGGAACTTCGTCGAAGCCTTCCGTAAAGTCTTCAACAATGCCTATGAAAACGGAGTGCCGAATGAAGTCTTGCTCGATTTCTTGTCAAATCCAGTTGCAGAGAAATCGTCTTCTGTGAAAGCGACCATCAACGTCTACCGTCCATTTATCTGGATCTTTATGTTGGAAGTCTTGAGCCTCTTTACAGCTTATCTCTTTGCGACGCAACCAATCATCCGTAAGGTTAAGGATCGTTTCAAACTCGATCGTTTGCAAGAATCAGATCTCTTGTCTGTCGGTGTTCTTGTGGGACTTTCTCTCATCCTTGGACTAGTGATCGGAATGATTTCAAGTATTCAACTCTCTGTTGGTCGTGAATATGTACCTTCATGGGTATTCTTAGCGGTTCTAGCAAGCTTTGTCTTGGTACAACTACAATACCTTCTTTTGAAACACTTCCGTGTGATTGGAATGGGACTGGCCTTCTTCATGTTGATCAGCTATGTCTACCTATCAAGCGCGATCGGAACGACCGCGACCTTGTCAGGCCTTCCAGCACTGGTGAAAAATGTCAACCTCCTTTCTATTTTAGAAGGACAGTTTGCGGGTTACTTTGATGGACAAACAGCCGGTATCGGCGTCTTCTTCGGATTGTTGGTCTTCTTCGGACTTTTGGCGGTTGCCAATATCTTCATTCCTAAGAAGTTTACTCAAACAAAGGAAATTGAATCAAGCTTATGAAAAAAATGATGTATCTTCTCTTTGTCTTAAGTCTCTTGCCAGCGGTTGTTGTTTCTGCAGATGATTTTATTGATAATCGTCTGCAGGTCAACAACTCACGTCTTGAGACAGAGCAGGAAAAGACACTTGGGGGCCAATTGGATGCGACTGAGTCTCTTTTCAATGAGAAGGATCAGAAAAAATTAGCAGATGAAAAACGCAAGCAAGAGAAACAATTGACCGATTCAGACGGCCAGTTGTTTTCTGCTATAAAGGGAAAGAAAAAAACGGGGCCTGAAGCGGACCTGTTCCAGCCTGAAAATCAAAAATTATCTAAATTCGAGTCCAATGTGGAGGACAATTCGGCCAGCTTGTCGGATTTTATTCCAGCCTTGCAAATGCTGGCTTGGAGTGCTCTTCTCTTTGGGATTGCTGGCTATATTTCCTATCGAATCTATAGAAAAGAGGCCTAAATGGACCAACATATCAATGTCACCTTCCGTATGAATGGTGCAAGCCATGACCTCCGAATCCCAACGCGGATGGAGGTGCGACGCTTGATTCGGGAATTGGATCAGATCTTTGGGTCTGCCATGGAGCCTAGAAGCAAGTATCAGTTGCGCGTGGTAAATAAAGGCATCTTGCTGGATGAAGGCAAGGTGGTACAAGAGTATCCGATCACGAGTGGTGATCTGATCGAGATTGAGGAGTGGTAAGGTGAAAGAAGAACAATTTACACTGGAAGAACAAGTCTTCCGTTTTGAAAAAGAAGAAACGAGCTGGCGGCTGGACCTTAAGCGTTCAGAAGTGGATAGCCAGGATTTACGCAATTTATGGATTTTGGATCTCCATCATCCCTTGTTTTTAGAGCAAAGCATGACAGCGGATCAAGACCAGATTCATCTGACCTATCAGACAGACGCGCTAGGCTTGAGTGCAGAAGAAATCCAGGCATTACCGGTTTCAGACCGTCTGCGTCTAGCTATCAATGTCTTGGATTTGGCGCCAGCCTTGGAGCTTCCGGTGACCTTTATGTTGCATCCTATCAATTTGTTTGTGACCAAGGATGCGCAAGTCAAGATCGCTTATCGCGGGGTGCCGGGAATGATGGTGCCACGCAAGTGGGATCAGGTTGAATTCTTGCGGCAGGCCAAGTGCTATGCGGTCACTCTTTTTGGGGACTGGGATTTCATGGAGCTCTATCAAGGCACACTTGAATTAGAAGATCTGCCTGATTTCTTGGTAGAAATCCGTGATGCTGCTAGCTTAGAAGAGATGAAAGCTCTCTTAGAGAAAGCCTACCAAGAACGCAAGGAAGAGGAAGAAAAGACCTTGACCTTGGTTTCAAGTCGTCAACACCGAATCTTTAAGTTGGCAACAGTATGGCTTTCAGCTGTAGTGGCCCTCTTACTCTTGCCCTTGATTTATTTGGTCTTTTTCCAAGCCCCCTTTAAAGAAAAGTTGCTTCAAGCGGATACTGCTTTTCTTAAAGTAGACTACACCGGTGTGATCGATGAGTTGGAGGGAGTGGCTCCAAGCAGTCTTCCAACGACACAGAAATACGAGTTGGCGACGTCTTACTTGCAAGGCTTGAATTTCTCAGAGGACCAAAAGAAGGTCATCCTCAACAACGTCACGCTCAAATCAGACAGTCTCTATCTCCACTACTGGATCTATATCGGCCGTCATGACTTTACCCAAGCGCTGGATACAGCCAAGCGGATCGACGATTCAGACTTGATCATCTATGCCCTTCGTAAAGAAATCAAGGCGACACGTGATAGCGAAAAACTCTCTGGTGAACAGCGCGAGAAGAAACTCTCTGAGCTAGAGGGCGAATACAAGAAATACTGGGATGCCCGCTCTAAACTCTTGGAAGCAGAGACAGATGAAATCAAAGCTTCCACTAGCAGCTCAACAACGGCTTCGTCTACAGAAGGTTCCTCAACAGAAAGCTCGTCTTCTACAACTGCAAGCTCGACTGAGTCTAGCGACCACAAGGAGTAGTCTATGAAAAAACGTATCATACTCTATAAAAAAGGTTTTCGCTATGAGCTAGCGCTAGAAGAGGGAAAAACAGCGACTGTATCGAATCAAGAAACAGCTCAGTTGACCCTGGCTTCGCAAGAAAATCCCCTTCATTTCCAATGGAGTCAAGGAGAAATCTTCTACCAGTATGGTGAAGATAAGGGCGTGCTTGAAAATAGCAAAATCCTTGGGGATGTGGTCTGCTACTTGGCGACAGGAGAAGTCCATACCTATGAACTGCTAGACAAGGAAGAAATCCTCGTAGCAGATGAAAAGGGTGCGGATGTGCGCTTGCACTATCCAGTACGCTTTCTCCTTGTGAAAAAAGAGCAGACATGGACTTGCCAGCTCTTATCCGGAAAACTCTACCATAACCACAAACTCGTCAGTGAAGCGACTTTTCCACTGGCCTTTGGAGATGAGCTGGCGATTGGGGATGTGACCTTTAAGCTCTATCCTGAAGAATTTGGCGTGGAAGGGGCTGTCGAAGTAAGTCCTTATCTGGTGCCACGCTTGCATTCACGCTATGACTTCTACAAGGACTATCCAGAGTACCACCGGTCTCCGCGGATCATCTACCGGAGTTCGGAAGACAAGATCTTGATCAATCCTCCGGGAGCGGAGCCTCAAAAGCCATCAGATGAACTCTTGAAGTTGATCATGCCACCCCTCATCATGGTTGGGGTGACCCTCTTGATCACCATTTTCCAACCGCGGGGACTCTATATCATCGCGACGGTATCCATGTCTGTGGTTAGTGTGATCTTTTCTGTTCAAGGATTCTTCAAGAATCGTAAGAAATACAAAGAAGACAAGAAAGAGCGCGTGGAGCTCTACCATCTCTATCTCAAGGACAAGGCCAAGGACTTGGAACAGCTATCTCGGAAGCAACGAGAAGGCATGTTTTACCATTTCCCAGCGATCGAAGACTTGACCAAGATGGTCAAACGCTATGACTCGCGGATCTACGAAAAAACACCGCTTCATTTTGACTTTTTGGCCTATCGTTTGGGATTGGGCAAGGTTCCAACCAGCTATGAACTCAAATATGGTCAGGAAGAGCGCAGTGGGAAGAAAGATGCCTTGGAAGAAGAAGGCTATGCTCTTTTCCAAGCTCATCAAAAAATCGACAATCTTCCGATTGTAGCCAGCCTTAATCGGGGACCTGTAGGGTACGTCGGTCCTCGCCCTATCGTGCTAGAGCAGTTGCAACTCCTCGTTGCCCAATTGGCTGTCTTTCACTCTTACCATGATCTGACCATTATTCCGATCATTCCAGAAGAGGAAAAAGAAAGCTGGGATTGGATGCGCTGGTTGCCTCATGCAACTCTGCAAGACATGAATGTCCGTAGCTTCGTCTACAATCAGCGGACACGCGATCAGGTCTTGAACAGTCTCAACCAGATCCTCAAGCTCCGCAAGGCGCAAAAAGAGGAAGAAAAAGCCAATGATACCAAGATCTTCCACCCGCACTATGTGGTCCTCATCACTGATGAAACCTTGATTTTGGATCATGTCATCATGGAGTTCTTCCGTGAGGATCCGACAGAGCTAGGCTGCTCCATCATCTATGTGGCAGACGTGCTTTCATCTCTTTCTGAAAATATCCAAACCGTTATCTCCATCAAGGACCGCAACCAAGGACAATTGCTTTTGCAAGAAGGGGTTCTTCGTGAGCTTGACTTTCAATTGGATCACTTCCCTGAAGACTATGACAAGGAAGCCATCTCGCGTGGCCTTGCTCCACTGAAGCATATCCAACAGCTCAAGAGCTCAATTCCAGACTCGGTGACCTTCCTTGAAATGTACCAAGCAGAAACTTTCAATGACCTCAAGGTCTTGAGTCGTTGGGAGAGCCATGCCCCTTACCAAAGTTTGGCAGTGCCGATCGGTCTGCGCGGGAAGGATGATTTGGTCTACCTCAATCTCCATGAAAAAGCTCATGGTCCACACGGTTTGATCGCAGGGACGACTGGTTCTGGTAAGTCTGAAACCATTCAGTCTTATATCCTGAGCCTTGCCGTCAACTTCCACCCACACGATGTGGCTTTCCTCCTCATCGACTACAAGGGTGGGGGAATGGCCAACCTCTTCAAGGATCTGCCTCACTTGCTTGGAACCATCACCAACTTGGATGGTGCCCAGTCTATGCGGGCCCTAGCCTCTATCAATGCGGAGATCCATCGTCGGGAGCGTCTCTTTGGACAATATGGGGTCAACCATATCAACCAATACCAAAAGAAATTTAAACTCGGTGAAGCGACAGAACCGCTTCCTCACCTCTTCTTGATCAGTGATGAGTTCGCCGAACTCAAGGTCAACCAACCAGACTTCATCAAGGAGTTGGTCTCTATCGCGCGTGTCGGGCGTTCCCTCGGGGTACACTTGATCCTTGCGACGCAAAAACCTTCTGGGGTCGTGGATGACCAGATCTGGTCCAACTCCCGCTTCAAGCTAGCCCTCAAGGTGGCTGACCGTGGGGACTCCATGGAGATGCTGCGGACGGCAGATGCTGCTGAGATCACCCAGACCGGTCGTGCCTACCTCCAAGTCGGGAATAACGAAGTCTATGAACTCTTCCAAACCGCTTGGTCTGGAGCAGATTACCAGCCTGAGAAGGACCAGCTAGGGATCGAAGACCATACCATCTACTTGATCAATGAACTGGGCCAATACGAAGTCCTCAACCAAGACCTCTCCGGTCTGGATATGGCAGAAGAAATCAAGGAAGTGCCGACAGAACTGGATGTCATCGTGCAGGAAATCAATCACTTGCACCAACAAGAAGGCATCGCAGCTGTGGCCCAACCATGGTTGCCACCGCTCAAAGAGCGGATCACGCTGGATGAGTTGGACAAGGTCGTGCCGATCGAGGCTTGGCAAAAACGGACAGCTCCAAGCGTCCTGATCGGGGTCGCCGATATCCCGCAAGCGCAAAAGCAAGAAGCAGTCGCTATCGATCTGTCAAAAGATGGGAATATCCTCCTTTACGGAAGTCCAGGTACAGGAAAGACCACTTTCCTTCAGACAGCCGCAATGGATCTAGCTCGCAAGCAGAGCCCAGAAAATCTGACCATGTACCTGCTTGATTTCGGAACCAATGGTCTAGCACCCCTGACTCAATTGCCACATGTGGCTGATAGTCTGCTGCTCGATCAGACGGAGAAAATCCAGAAATTCATCCGGATTATCAACCGCGAGTTGGATCGCCGCAAGAAGCTCCTCTCTGAGCATGGGGTCGGCACCATCGCCCTCTACCGTGAAGTGACCGGCAAGCAAGAGCCAACCATGGTCATCCTCATGGATAGCTATGAGTCTATGAAGGACGAGCCTTATGAGACAGACCTCTTCAAGCTCTTCATGCGGATCTCCCGTGAAGGTCTCAGCATTGGTGTGCACTTGATCATCACAGCTAGCCGTCAGAACAACCTACGGGCTCAGCTCTATTCAAACTTCAAGCACCAGCTAACCTTGCCACAAAATGATATCTCTGAGATCCGTGGTATCGTGGGAGCAACGCCACTTGCGGCTACCATGGAAGACATCAAGGGACGGGCACTCATGAAACGTGACGAAGTCGATGTCGTCCAGTTCGCCCTACCAGTCGCAGGAGACAATGATATCCAAATCATCAACAACCTTCGCGATCAAGTCCAAAGTCTCAAAGAGATGTGGACAGGCCGCACACCAGCAGGAATCCCAATGGTGCCAGATGAGTTGACAGAAGCAGCCTTCTATGGACGTGAGGATGTAGCAGTCTTGCTGGATCAAGGAAAAGTGCCACTCGGATTGGATCTGGAACAAGTTCAACCGTTAAGTTGGGACTTAATTAAAGGAAATCTTCTGTATATTTTTGAACAAGAATGGCAAAAAATCAATATTATAAATACTATGTTGTTAAATTTCGAAAAGCTTCATTTTGATTCTATTCTTTTGACTACTTCGAAAACTCAAAAACAATATCGTATTTCAAAAGAAATTGGTTCGCTTTTGATAAGGAAGAATACTATAGAAGAGATATATGATCTAATCAGTGAAAATGTTGATTTAGATGAAGTACTTCCTAAACCGATGGTAATAATTTGGGATGAAATTGGAGAGTTGATTCAGGAAAATGAAATATTATCTGATAAAATACTATATATTATGACGAATGGACCTAAAGTTAAAGTATATAGCTTCATTACAACTCTCCCAATGTTATCTAATAGTCTAAATGTTGTTTCAAAATTCATTAAGCAATTAAAATATGCTGTTGTTGAGTTACGATTAAATGATCAGAAAATTATAAGTGTTTCGAATGTGAAATATTCGGAACCTGCTTTGAAAAAGTCAGTTGCTTATATGGTTGATGGAAATCATTATCAGGCTATGAAAGTAATTAAAGGAGTTAACAATGAGTAAACTGGATAAATTAGTTGTGCAAACTCAAAAGTGTAAAACAGATAGAATATATATTACCTTAGGGTATAATTTTGGTTTTTCACTATTTCTTTATGAAGTAGAAAAAAAACTTATAAATATTAATCCTGCTGCAATTGTGTTGCTAGCTTACTACAAACAAGAATATGCAAGAACTCAGCTACAGAAAAATATAGAAGTGACTGTTAATCCAGGCAATACTTTATTTTCCTTTGTTTCCACTTCATCAACACTTCTCAGTAGTTTGGATATATTACTTAAGGTAATAGATTTTGTTCCAAAAGGAGATTTTCAGCAGATTAAAACTGAATTTATTCAACAATACAAGAGTTCATATGTCAAAAATCAAACTTCATTAAATTTAACATTACTTGAGTTTATAGCTCAGAATAAGAGATTTAATAAAGATGAGTTTAATAGATTTATTGAAGAGTTGTCTAAAGAAGATGTGGAATTGGCTCAAAAGTATTTATTTAAAGGGATGGAATTTTGTGTTCATGCATTAGGGGAAATTAATGAGAGCGTAGAAAGCAAAATGAGGAAAAAAATAGTAGATTTTGATAATGAATCTTATACAAAATCTGTTTTTATTCCTTTATCATCTCGTGATATAATTCCACAGAAACTCTTATATAAGTCAAAAACTCTATCTAGATTTCTGTTGATTCATACAAATCCAGATCATATCAATCATTTAGAGGATATCTTATTTACATATCAATTACTTAATGAAATTTTTAGCAAAAATTTGCCTCAAATCATTATTGACAGTGCGGATATGGGAATGATACTACCAAATATTTCCTTAATAATGATTAAGAATTATCTAAACAAGGAAGATATTTCAAATTATATTGGCAAAGTAAAAGAACAATTTATTTATTTGTTGACACAAAAGCCAAAATTATTTTCAGAGATGTTTGTAATATTGTGGTTATCTGGTATTAATTATATCCATTACTACGAGATGCTGGAGAGTAAATCAGTTGAAGAATATCAGAAAGTAATTGAAATCGTATTAGGAAACAGCACATTCTGTAGTGTAGAAAGAGGAGAATAAAATAATGGTACAATTTTTAATTAATCCAGAAACATTAAAAAAAGAAATCAACTCTTTGAAAAAAGCAAAAGATGCCATATCTACTAAATTAGAATTAGACACTGTTGGTTTAGAATTGCAAACGATTGATAAACTAAAGGAAGTTGAAACTGAATTTAATAAAGTTATTGATATCTATAAAAAACTATTAGAACAAGATATCCAAAATTTAGAGGTTATCATTGCTGAATGGATGAAAGTTGATGCAAAATATGCAGGTCAAAATGCTTGGACTCGGTTTAAACAGGATTTTTGGAAGTGATATAGGATAAAGGAATTAAAGTATGAAACTAAGTAACTCTAAAGTATCGTTAATTGAATCAAAAATATCAAGTACTTATTCAGAAGTGGAGAATCAATTATATCAAGTTTATAAGGCTCTACAGATTTTAACGCAAACAAATAGCTTCAAAGGACAAGGTGCGGAAGCTGTAAAATCATTTATGAAATCAAACAGTTTAAATATGACTTATCTAATAGTTGAAGCTGTTAAAAAATTGGATGACAGCGTTAAACAAGTAAAATCAGGTTTTCTGGATTTCGAATCAGAGGAAACTGGTAAGATTTATGACAAAAAAGTAGATCAAGAAATAACAGAAATCAATAAAATAGCAATCAATACAGCAGAATTAGTGTCAGATTTAAAAACATGGGAGAATAAGGCAGATGAATTTATTACCGTAGAAAATTCTAGGACGGACGAGCTTGCTTTAGCATTCGATAGTATAAAACAAATGCTAGAAAATGTAAATAAAGATTTTGCCGAAAAAGATCAAGAGTTGTGTCAGATAGTAGGTGTTTTAACAGAAACCTTTGGTGGGCTTAATAATTCAATGTCTCAGGTGATGGACCATTATGTTCTACCTTCAGGTAGGTATGATGACTCCAAATTTGGTAGCTTAACAGGAGAAGAATGGTATATTCAGGGAACAGAGTCGGTCTTTAAGAAAAAATTTATAGAAGATCCTTTTATCTATAAGGCAGGTAATGTGGCTGTAGCTGAAACACAATATGCAATAGGTTATGCTAATGATCTTTATGCTTATGCTGGTGGTGATTTCCTTTCTGCAAATGGTACAATGAGTGTGCAAGACGGAGAATTGCATGCACAAGGCAAAGCTAGAGTTGCTGGTGGAGAACTTCATGCCAAAGCCGGTGATCTCGTTAACGTTTCAGGAACAGTAGATGTTCTTGCAGCTTCTACAGATAATAGACTTGGTAAGAACGGAATAATTTTATCAGCTGATGTAACGACTGCTAGAGCAAAGGTAGATACTAATGTAGGTTTACTGAATGCTAATGCAACTGCATATGGGCCTCAAGCAAGTGGTACAATAGCACGATACAGTAGTGAGGAAAAAACACAAATTGGATTTTCTGGTAAAGCATCTGTTGGGGGAGTTAATTATAGTGCAAATATCGGTGGCTTAGCGGTCAAATATAAAGCAGATGGTGCTGAAAAATCAGAAAACTTAATTGGTATTGGTGGGGGAGTCAGTGCTAAAGGTGGTGTTGATGCAACATTAATGTACACGAGTGAAAAGGTAAAGGATATTAATGATAGAATAAGTATATATTCTAATAAGCTTGAAATAGGAGCTACACTTGGTTTAGGTTTCTCTTTGAATGTTTCAGTTCCAAGTGTTAAAATTAAATTGTGGTAATAAATCTATTTTAAAATGAAAGAAAAGAAAATGAAAAAACTAATTATTATAGTATGCTTGATACTGACTCTGACTGCGTGTAGTGTTTCTAGTAAGAATGAAAATAATACAAAAAATCAAGATATTAGTAGTCAAAAAAAAGACATATCACTTATTGTCCCTCCAACAAATGAAGGATATTCAAAGGAGTTAATTGATTATGTTCGTGAAATTATAAGAAAAAATCCATCAATTGGTGAGGATGGAAAATTAAGTATGAATTACACAGATGCTACTTATACAATTAATGAACGAGAATATGCAGTATTTGTATTATTGAATCGAAGTCAACATGTAATTGACCAGAGTATAAATTTCAAATTGAACTGGTCATATGATGGACAGGTACTCTTTGAAAACCAGGAAATATTATATAATCACACTAAAAGAGGTGATTTAGATATGAATTGTGCAGCATTAATGATGATAGAGATAACACCTGCACAAAAACAAATAATTGATAGTATGAAAGATCCAAATAAAATGAAATTAGAAATTTTAGTTTCAAAAGGTTAAAAAGGAGAGGATAATGGAAAAAAATATTATTAATTTTAATAAACCAAATATTGAAGATGGCTATTCTCCTGAGTTAATAAATTATGTTGATAGACTTATTACAAAGCATCCATTGATTGGTGTTGAAGGAAAAGTTAGTCTGAATTATACAGGGGCAACATATACTTTTGATGGGAAAGAGTATGCGGTATTTTTACTAATTAATCGAACTTCTGTAACTATTAATAATAGTTTCGGATTGTATCTTAATTGGCAATACGATGGCTTCAGCGTGTATGATAATCAACCTATTTTTTATAATCATGAAAGTAGAGGTGATTTAGAAAGTAATCACGCAGTGCTAATGATGTTAGAGATTTCTTCCGAACAAAAGAAAATAGTTGATCGGATGGAAGATCCTCAGAAAATGGACATTGAATTAAGAGTTTATAAATAGTGAAAAACTCTAAAATGAATATGATTATTAAAAGGATGGGTAATTTATGACAAAACAAAGCCAGTTAGCGTCGCTAAGATCTCAAGCAGCTGCGATATGCCATCAGAAAGCAGATTATCAAGCAAAGATTAGGGAAATAAAAGAAATTTATAACCATTTACAGAAAATTAAGGGTCGTTATAGAACTGAAAAAAAATCTCTAAATAAATTAAAGAATGAAAATAGTGATGAGTGGACGGGAAATCTATATAAGACTCAATTTAATCAACCTGTAAGTAGCGTTATAAGTAATGAACTTAATACCACAATTAAAGCTATTGATAGAGATATGGATCGTCTAATTGATAAAATGAATGAATATGAGAATAAGATTTTTGAATGTGATGGTTTGCTTGGACAAATAGAAATATGGATTAATAATTTAGCTGGAACAATTGAGAAATGGTTCAATTAAATTGAGCGAATAAGGAGGTAATTATGCCTAAAAAAATATTATTTATAATTATAGGAATAATAACTCTGATATTTTTGATATTATTTTTGATTTTTTATTACTTATATCGTCGTGATATAAATATAAAAATTCAATCAACTTCGAAAGTTGAGGGAATTGTAGTGTCATATGATTCTAGAAATGAAGTTCCTGTATCTTTACCGATTGTTGAATATTCAGTGAATGGAATTAAATATAAAAAAAAATATGATTACTCTTATTTTATAGACATATCAACTGAATCTAAGCAATCAAATGTTTTTGATATAAAATATGTTCATGGAACGGGACAAAATTTGGATTTAAAAACCATTTTTCCAATCGGTTCCAGTATGATAGTATATTATAATCCTAAAAATCCTGAAATTGGCTTTGTTGAGAGATTCGCTGGATTGGACGGATATTATAATATTGCTATAAAAGTAACAATAGTGGTATATTTGTTAATCACATCTTTATTATTATATCTTTTAATTTTCAAATAGTTATAATTAATTTTCATTTAAGATACGTCATATGTGAACTACATTTATTCGGCTCTTTGTCAACTGTAGTGGGTTGATAAAAAGTTACAACCTGGAGAGAACCGAATTGGTTCTCTCTTTTTTGAATTTCAATGCAATATGTAGATTAGTCTTTTAGTTTCTTATAGTGTAGAAAATGTTGATGTTTTTGATCAGTTGATGAACACTCCTAATGTTGCAAATAAAAACAATTGCTCACTGACAGTTGCTTTTCTATGAATTTTAAGACTTCATTTTAATCTCTTATATTTTGTGGCTCTTCCGATGTCTTCTCGCTGGATTTCGCCTCTGGCTACTAATTTTATTAGTGAGCCTTAAACAGAACTGATGCTGAGGGATGAGCAGAGTTCAAGGATGCCTTGCTTGGTGAATCGTCCTAGTTTTTGTTGGGTTGCTTTTCGGACGAGTTCCAGGGCAGGAAGTTTTTCTTCGATGTTGGTAAATCGCTCTTCGAAGGCTTTGTAGGCTGCAAGGATGGTTCCTAGCAGATATTTCATAAAAGGTAGTACGTCCTCTTTTTCTTCATGCCAATGGTGTCCTGCCTTTCTAAAAGATTCATAATATGTTGCTTTGTTTTGGGCGATTAATGCTTCTAAGGAGATATATTTCTCTACATAGAAGCCACTTCGATATAATAATAGGGTCGTTAATAACCGACTCATTCTCTCATTTCCATCGTTAAAGTGGTGGATGAATAAGAAATCATGGATAAAAATAGGGATAGCAATCAGAGGTTCCACTTCAAAATTCCCTAGTATGCGATTGTATTCATGGCAGATCTTGTCCAAAGTTTCAGGCGTTTCGAAAGGTGCCAGCGGTGTAAATAGGACTTCCGTATGACCATCTAGTTACGAACTTGCTCTTCAAATTAATTTTCGGTATGATAATAAGGAATGATGTATAAATAATGAATGAGGAGTGACCGATGTCTAAAGAGACTTATTTACAGCTGAAAAAAGAATTTTGGATGCGTTTTGCTTTTAATGTGGGGATTGCGGGGATCGGTCTTGTGCTATTGATCGTTATGATTCTCAATCAATCGCGCTATATTCCCTACTTGCTCGTGGTCATGGGGATGATTTCCTTGATGAACCAAGTCTTGGTCATGCCAACCAAGACCAAGAAAGATGCCTGTGAGAAAGAGCATCCGGAGTGGAAGGACTTGTCGGTCAAAGGCGTCAAGGTTGATTCTCAGGAACAGCCAAAACGCTATGGGGTGAGCCTGATTGCGTTGATCGTGGTCATCGGGGCTTTCTTTGCCATGTATCGTCCGACCCTCCAAGCGCAAAAAGAGCAAGAGGAGAAAGTGGAAATCCGGCAGAAGTTGCAGCCTGCTATGGAGGACATCCAAAAGCAAAAGCAAGAACAAAGCTCAAGAGAAGCTGTCCAGTCGCAGATGAAGGATCTGCTTCGGACACCAAGCTCCAGCTCAGAAACAGAGGCGACAAGTGGAGAGTGATCAGGATTGTCTGCTGTTGACCAATCATCGAGAAATCACCGCTAGTTCGGTGATTTTTTTGTCTTCACTTCTCCCTCGAATTAATCCTTAAATTGTGATAAAATAAGGGTTACGAATGTTTTTAAATGGTCTGTTTTTACTTAGGAAGTAGGCCACTCAAAAGCGAGCAAAAGAATCAAGATCAAGGGAGAAACAATGTCCAACACCTTTGAAATTTTAATGGATCAGCTGGATATGCCGCTGGAGATGCGATCTTCCAGTGCCTTTTTGCATGCGGAGATTCAAGAAGTCGTGGTGCACAAGGTTAGTCGGGTTTGGGAGTTCCGCTTTGCCTTTGCGGAAGTTTTGCCGATTGCTTTGTTTAAGGAATTGCGCCAGCGCTTGAAGGATGAATTTTCAAAGACAGGAAACCAGGCGACCTTTACCATCCAAGTGGCCAATCAGGATTTTTCTGCAGATTTATTGCAGGCCTACTACCAGGAGGTCTTTGAAGATGGGCCTTGCGCTAGTCAAGGCTTTAAGGGACTTTACCAAGACTTGCAGGTGCGTGCGGAAGGGCAAGAATTGATCATCTCTGGGCCTTCTTCGGTTGATACGGAGCATTTTCGTAAGAACCATTTGCCTAACCTTGCCAAGCAGTTGGAAGCCTTTGGTTTTCCGCATTTCACCTGTCGAGTGGAGTCTGATGAGGAGTTGACAGAGCAAGAAGTGGCGCGCTTTGAGGAGGAAAATGAAAAGATCTTCCAAGCAGCCAATGAAGAGACCTTGAGGGCTATGGAATCCTTGGCCCAGATGGCTCCGCCACCAGCTGTTGAAGAAAAGCCAGTTTTTGACTTCAAAGCTAAGAAAGCTGCAGCTAAACCTAAGCTAGACAAGGCTGAGATCACTCCGATGATCGATATCACGACAGAAGAGAACCGGATTGTCTTTGAGGGTGTGGTCTTTGACGTGGAGCACAAGGTGACGCGGACTGGTCGGGTCTTGATCAGCTTTAAGATGACCGACTATACCTCGAGTTTTTCCCTTCAGAAATGGGTCAAAAATGAGGAAGAAGCCCAGAAGTTTGACATGATCAAGAAGAACAGCTGGCTACGGGTGCGGGGAAATATCGAAATGAACAATTTCACGCGCGACTTGACCATGAATGTCCAAGACATCCAGGAAGTCGTCCATTATGCCCGCAAAGACCTGATGCCAGAGGGTGAGCGCCGGGTGGAATTCCACGCGCATACAAATATGTCGACGATGGATGCCCTGCCGGAAGTCGAAGAGCTGATAGCCAAGGCAGCTGAGTGGGGCCATAAGGCGGTGGCTATCACTGACCATGGCAATGTGCAGAGCTTCCCACATGGCTTTAAAGCAGCCAAGAAAGCTGGGATCCAGTTGATCTATGGGATGGAAGCCAATATTGTAGAGGACAAGGTGCCCATCACCTATAACGAGGTGGACCTGGACCTCAATGAAGCGACCTATGTGGTCTTTGACGTGGAAACGACGGGACTTTCAGCTATTTATAATGACTTGATCCAGGTCGCTGCTTCTAAGATGTACAAGGGCAATGTCATTGAGGAGTTTGACGAATTTATCGATCCTGGCCATCCTCTGTCTGCCTTTACGACCCAATTGACAGGGATCACCAACGAGCATGTTCGGGGTGCCAAGCCCTTGGTGCAGGTCTTAAAGGAATTTCAGGCCTTCTGTGAGGGAACGGTTCTCGTTGCCCACAATGCTACCTTTGACGTAGGCTTCATGAATGCCAACTATGAGCGTCATGGCCTTCCCAAGATCACCCAGCCGGTCATCGATACCCTGGAATTTGCCCGTAACCTCTATCCAGATTTTAAACGGCATGGCTTGGGGCCATTGACCAAGCGCTTTGGGGTGGGCTTGGAGCATCACCACATGGCCAACTACGATGCGGAAGCGACGGGACGCTTGCTCTTTATCTTCATCAAAGATGTCGCTGAAAAGCATGGCGTGACCAATCTTAAGGATCTGAATATCGATTTGATCGATGAGAATTCTTATAAGAAGGCGCGGGTCAAGCATGCGACTCTCTATGTCAAGAATCAGACTGGCCTTAAGAATATGTTTAAACTGGTTTCACTTTCTGGGACCAAGTATTTCGAAGGAGTCCCACGGATTCCAAAGACTGTGCTGGACGATCACCGCGAGGGCTTGATCCTCGGATCGGCCTGCTCAGAAGGGGAAGTCTTTGATGCGGTCATGTCGCAAGGTGTGGATGCGGCAGTCGAAGTGGCCAAGTATTACGACTTTATCGAGGTTATGCCACCGGCTATTTATGCACCCCTCATTGCCAAGGAGCAGGTCAAGGACATGGAGGAGCTCCAGACCATTATCAAGAGCTTGATCGAAGTGGGAGATCGCCTCGGCAAGCCTGTTCTTGCGACAGGAAATGTCCACTATCTGGAGCCGGAAGATGAGATCTATCGGGAGATCATTGTCCGTAGTCTTGGTCAAGGAGCCATGATCAACCGGACCATCGGACACGGAGAAGATGCCCAGCCAGCGCCACTGCCAAAAGCGCATTTTAGAACCACCAATGAAATGCTGGATGAATTCGCCTTTTTGGGAGAAGACTTGGCGCGCAAGATTGTTATTGAAAACACCAATGCGCTCGCAGAGACCTTTGAGCCGGTCGAAGTGGTCAAGGGGGACCTCTATACGCCATTTATCGACAAGG
This sequence comes from Streptococcus parasanguinis, assembly GCF_009717775.1. GTDB lineage: Bacteria > Bacillota > Bacilli > Lactobacillales > Streptococcaceae > Streptococcus > Streptococcus parasanguinis_AG. The sequence continues at coordinate 42,137 of NZ_WMZF01000006.1, forward strand.
CCGAAGAAACGGTTGCGGAATTGACCTATAAGCGGGCCTTTGAGATCTATGGTAATCCACTTCCTGATATTGTCGATCTGCGAATTGAAAAGGAATTGACTTCCATCTTGGGGAATGGTTTTGCCGTGATTTATCTGGCTTCACAGATGCTGGTGCACCGTTCCAATGAGCGGGGCTACCTGGTTGGATCGCGTGGATCCGTCGGATCCAGTTTTGTGGCGACCATGATCGGGATCACCGAGGTCAATCCACTTTCGCCTCACTATGTCTGCAGCCGGTGCCAGTACAGTGAATTCATCACAGACGGTTCTTATGGATCTGGTTTTGATATGCCGGACAAGGATTGTCCAAACTGCGGCCACAAGCTCAGCAAAAATGGACAGGATATTCCCTTTGAAACCTTCCTTGGTTTCGATGGGGACAAGGTACCCGATATCGATTTGAACTTCTCTGGGGAAGACCAGCCGAGTGCCCACTTGGATGTTCGCGATATCTTTGGGGAAGAATATGCTTTCCGAGCAGGAACAGTAGGTACGGTCGCAGCTAAGACTGCCTACGGTTTTGTCAAGGGCTATGAGCGGGATTTTGGCAAGTACTACCGAGATGCCGAGGTCGAACGCTTAGCCCTTGGTGCAGCTGGGGTCAAACGGACGACCGGTCAGCACCCGGGGGGAATCGTTGTTATTCCAAACTATATGGATGTCTATGACTTTACTCCGGTCCAGTATCCGGCAGATGATGTGACCGCTGAATGGCAGACCACTCACTTTAACTTCCACGATATCGATGAGAACGTCCTCAAGCTCGATGTCCTGGGACATGATGATCCGACCATGATTCGCAAGCTCCAAGACTTGTCGGGTATTGATCCGAATGATATTCCTATGGATGATCCAGGGGTCATGGCCCTCTTTTCTGGGACAGAAGTGCTAGGGGTGACAGCCGAGCAGATCGGAACGCCGACAGGAATGTTGGGGATTCCAGAGTTTGGGACCAACTTTGTTCGGGGCATGGTCGAAGAGACCCATCCGACGACCTTCGCAGAGTTACTTCAGCTCTCTGGTCTGTCTCACGGTACCGACGTGTGGTTGGGAAATGCCCAAGACTTGATCAAGGCGGGCATTGCCGATCTATCAACCGTTATCGGGTGTCGGGACGACATCATGGTCTACCTCATGCACGCGGGGCTCAAGCCTAAGATGGCCTTTACCATCATGGAGCGCGTGCGGAAAGGGATGTGGCTCAAGATCTCAGAAGAAGAGCGCAATGGCTACATCCAAGCCATGAAGGAAAACAATGTCCCTGAATGGTATATCGAGTCCTGTGGGAAGATCAAGTACATGTTCCCTAAAGCCCATGCGGCAGCCTATGTTATGATGGCCCTTCGTGTGGCCTACTTTAAGGTGCATCACCCACTTTATTACTACTGTGCTTACTTCTCGATTCGGGCTAAGGCCTTTGACATCAAAACCATGGGGGCAGGCCTTGAGGCCGTGAAAGCTCGGATGAAGGAAATCGCTGAAAAACGCAAGAACAACGAAGCTTCTAACGTAGAGATCGATCTCTACACCACCCTTGAGATTGTCAATGAGATGTGGGAGCGGGGCTTCAAGTTTGGCAAGCTAGACCTCTATCGCAGTCAGGCGACAGAATTCTTGATCGATGGGGATACCCTGATTCCACCATTTGTCGCTATGGATGGTCTGGGAGAGAACGTTGCCAAGCAAATCGTGCGGGCGCGTGAAGAAGGAGAATTCCTCTCTAAGACCGAGCTCCGGAAGCGTGGTGGTGTTTCGTCTACCCTGGTTGAAAAGATGGATGAGATGGGCATTCTTGGCAATATGCCAGAGGATAACCAGTTGAGCCTCTTTGATGATTTGTTCTAGAAACAAAGGAGGAGAACATGAAGGTTGACATTTTTGCGGAAGACAAACCAGCTGAAAAAGTCTTTGTCTACAAGCTAGAAGTGGCAGACCATGTGTTGCTCCTTTCCACCGCCATGCTCTCGGGAGCAATTGCTCTAGCCAGCTTATGTTCAGCCTTGAAAGATTAGATGATAGCCTCTATTTTCTTTTTGAAAATAGAGGTTTTTAAGTCCGTTCAGACCGGATAAGTGTTTTCTTTGGATCTGGATTGTGTTACAATTTTTAGTGACAAGTGTTTGTAAACAGGAAACAGAAAAACAATGGATGTTCTTCCAAAAAAATGAAACAGAGGAGAAGCGCGTGGCAAGATATTTAGTAGGTCCTTACAACAATAGTTGGAACTTTATGGATGCACTTGAAAAAGCGCAGGATGGGGATACCATCGAGTTTGAAAATGGGTATGTCTTTCAATGGCCGACAAATAAAGTGATCGAGATCGACAAGAACCTTCATTTTGTGGGGCATGTGGTCCCAAATCCAAATGGCAATGGGCGCATGTTTAACAACACGATTGAGGCTTCCTTCCGATTTGTAGAGGGAGCTCAGGTGACATTTGAAGATCTGTGGTTTAAAGTTGGTGGGAATTACACTACCTTGCTCTTATGGAATAGCTCAGATATCATCTGTAAACAGGTCTATTTTGAAGCAACCACTCCAACAAATAATGAATTTTTTATCTATATGGATACGCATTCGAAGTTGACACTGGAAGGAGTCGGGATGAAGGTTCCGGAAAAACACCAAAGTGCCATCGGTATGTCCGCTTCGGAATTGTCTATTCGCAATTCAACGATTTTTTCTAAGATTGATCTGTCAGAAGGATCTAAATTGACCTTAGAAAATGTCCATATTGAAATATTTGGGAATAATACGATCCATGCCAAGGACTCAGAAGTGATCGCAAAAAATTCAACGATTACAGGCGGGGATCTGGAAAAGGACTTTCCACCAGTTTGGTTGAGGAATGTCATCTGGGAGTCTGAAAACTGTAAAATTGAGTTGCCTACTGGTACTGGGGTCTGTCTTGATAATAATGTTCAATTCAATTCGGATTCGGATCATATGACCTCCATCAATTCATACAATAGTATGATCCGAGCTCATCAAGCTACATTTTCAGAATTTTTATGCGTCTATGAAGAATCCTTTGCTTCCCTGACTGGAGAAACAACCTTCTTGAATGAGAATGCTCAAACCATTTCATTTGGAGTTTTTGATGATGGTGTGCTGATGGCTGAGCATATGATTTGTCATAAGATTGCGGATCCCAATATACGGCTTCAAGGTGGAGCTTTTGCGAAGGTGGGCACCGTGACCTATAGGCAGGGCGATGCGCGTGATCTGACCAAGGAAATCGAGGATGACTGTGACTATCTTGTTGGCAGAGAAGTGGCGAAGGGCAATGCGCAAGTCGTTCCTACGGGACAGACGACGGATGCAACGGTGGCTCCAACCACCGCAAGAGACTCTGAACCAGAGAAGAAACAAGATGCTCTTCAAGAACTCAATAGCCTGATTGGTCTTGAAAAAGTCAAACATGAGATCAAGAAAATGATCAACATGGTGGAATTTAACAAGAAACGAATCGCCAGTGGCAAGGCTCCTGAAAAGCAAACCTTGCATGCTGCCTTTATGGGAAATCCTGGTACAGGGAAAACCACTGTGGCCCGTCTGTTGGGACAAGTGCTCTTTGATGCAGGTGTCCTCTCAGGAGAAGAATTCCGTTTCGTGGAAGCAACGGAGTCCGATCTGATCTCTTCAAATATTGGAGGAACAGCTGAACAGACCCAAGCCCTGCTTGAAAAAGCGCGAGGAGGCATCCTCTTTATTGATGAAGCCTATAGCTTGGATAAAAAGGACAGCGGTGCGGACTTTGGGATCGAGGCGATCAATACCATCCTCAAATTTATGGAGGACAATCGTGACGACATCATGATTATCTTTGCCGGCTATACCAAGGAAATGGAGGAGTTCTTAAAGACCAATCCAGGCCTTCGTTCTCGGGTACCAAATAATTTCATCTTTGAAGATTTTACAGGAGATGAGATTGTCCAACTAGGTGAAATGATCCTAAGCAAAGGAGACTACAAACTCGAAGACCGGGATTACTATGCGCGGCATGTTAAGCGGGCTTATGATGGCTCGCTAGATAAGAGCAATGGTCGCTGGATCCGTAACCTGGATGAACAATTGACCAAGACCATGGCAGATCGGGTGGTGGCCCAAGGTTCTGACGATATTGAGACCATCCTCAATAGCGATATCGATGCTGTTCTTAACCAAGGAAAGTATCAAGCCGGAGCCGACAAGGAAGAAGATGGAATGGCTGCCCTCAACCGTTTGGTTGGAATTGCTAAGGTGAAAGAGCAAGTCGAACAATTCGTAGCCATGGCTGAGTTCAATCAAAAACGGGCTGAACAAGGTGGCATCGTCGAAGATACGACCTTGCACTCTCTCTTTCTTGGAAATCCTGGTACAGGGAAAACCACCGTGGCCCGCATTTTGGGCAATATCCTCTTCCAAAAAGGGGTTATCAAGCAGAAGAAATTCATCGAAGTATCGCGGAGTAATCTGGTTGGAGGCTACCAAGGTCAAACAGCCTTGAAGACGCGTGAAGTTTTGGAGAGTGCACTGGGTGGGGTCCTCTTTATCGATGAGGCCTACACGCTCTATACCGGTTTAAATGATGATTTTGGGAAGGAAGCCTTGGATGAAGTCCTCAAATTTATGGAGGACCACCGCCGCGATATCGTTATTATCTTTGCTGGTTACACGAAAGAGATGCACGACTTCTTGCAGGTCAATTCAGGTCTGCAAAGCCGGATCCCGACTACATTTGATTTTGAAGACTACAGCCCAGATGAGATCGTGGAGATCGGTCTGTTAGGTTTGCGTAAGCAAGGTTACCAGGTCAATGAAGCCCTTTATGGAGAGATTGTGAAAGGGAATTATATGCGTGCCAATGACCATAGTAATGGTCGCTGGGTCCGCAATCTTAATGAAAAACTCTTGCGCCAAGTATCGACTCGGGTAACCCGTGAAGGTAGTACAGACTACAATTCCATTTTGGATCAAGATTTGGAAGCTTTGAGAGAGAATAGCAGTTCAGAGCAACCCCATACCGTGGATGATCAAGGCTATGTTCTTCCTTAAGCTGAAGGAACAAGAAAAAAGAGGCTGGGACAAAAGTCCTAGCCTCTCAATTATTTTTGGATTGTCGAGCAAGACGCAGTGGTTGAGTGGGCTCTACTACGCTGATTTCATCAGCTTTTACAGCCCTACTCAACTGTGCGGAGGTGGGACGACGAAATCGAATTCTAACGAATTATCGATTTCTGTCCCACTCTCTTTTTACATGGACTTATGGTATACTAGGAGGAGATCATTCACTTATGAAGGAGAAAACAATGCTTTTACCAAATTTTAAAGAAAACCTCGAAAAATACGCTAAATTGTTAGTGGCGAACGGTATCAATGTGCAACCTGGGCATACCTTGGTCTTGAACATCGATGTGGAACAAAGAGAATTGGCCCACTTGATCGTGAAGGAAGCCTATGCCTTGGGGGCGCATGAAGTGATTGTCCAATGGGCAGATGATTTCACTACCCGGGAAAAATTCCTCCATGCACCGATGGATCGTTTGGACAATGTGCCAGACTACAAGATTGCGGAGATGAACTACCTCTTAGACCACAAAGCTAGTCGCTTGGGTGTGCGCTCGTCTGATCCAGGTGCCTTAAATGGTGTTGATGCAGAGAAGCTATCTGCCTCGGCTAAGGCCTTGGGCATAGCCATGAAACCAATGCGCATCGCTACTCAATCTAACAAGGTCAGCTGGACCGTTGCTGCAGCAGCAGGTTTAGAATGGGCGAAAAAGGTCTTTCCAAATGCGGCGAGCGATGAAGAAGCAGTGGATCTCCTTTGGGATCAAATCTTCAAGACCTGCCGGGTCTATGAGGAAGATCCCGTCAAGGCTTGGGAAGAGCATGCTGCTATTCTCAAGAGCAAGGCAGATACACTAAATAAGGAACAATTCTCAGCCCTTCATTACACAGCCCCAGGGACTGATTTGACTCTTGGCTTGCCGAAAAACCACGTCTGGGAATCTGCCGGAGCCATCAATGCCCAAGGTGAAAGCTTCTTGCCAAACATGCCGACAGAAGAGGTCTTCACAGCTCCTGACTTCCGTCGTGCTGAAGGTTATGTCACCTCTACAAAACCGCTTAGCTACAATGGGAACATCATTGAAGGGATCAAAGTGACCTTTGAAAATGGAGAAATTGTGGATATCACAGCTGAAAAAGGCGATCAAGTCATGAAAGATTTGGTCTTCAAAAACAAGGGAGCGCGTGCCTTGGGTGAATGTGCTCTCGTACCAGATCCAAGCCCAATTTCCCAATCAGGCATTACCTTCTTCAACACTCTCTTTGATGAAAATGCCTCTAACCACTTGGCCATCGGGGCAGCCTATGCAACCAGCGTAGAAGGTGGTGCAGAGTTCACAGAAGAAGAACTCGAAGCAGCCGGCCTCAACCGCTCAGACGTCCACGTCGACTTCATGATCGGCTCAAGCCAAATGGATATCGACGGCATCAGAGAAGATGGCACCCGCGTCCCAGTCTTCCGCAACGGAGATTGGGCAATATAGGGAGCAGGACAGAAATCGGTAGACGCAGTCTCGATTTCGTAGTCCTGCCCCCGCACAGTTGATTAGGAAGTACGAGTACCGTAGGTAGGAGTAGTTCCAATCAACCACTGCGCCAAGAGACAGAAATCGGTAGACGCAGTCTCGATTTCGTAGTCCTGCCCCCACACAGTTGATTAGACTGGACGAAGAACCGAAAGGTTCGAGTACCGTCAATCAACCACTGCGCCGAGAGACAGAAATCGGTAGACGCAGTCTCGTAAAAAAAGTAAGGTAGTAGTGAATCATCACTACTACCTTACTTTTTTGTTATTTGCTCTATTCTAAAATCAAAAGGCCTTCTTTGATTTCAAATGGGTTATTTGGGTTGATGCGGTCATAGAACATGATGCCGTTGGTGTGGTCGATCTCATGTTGAACGACGATGGAGTTGTAGCCCTTGAGTTTGATGCGTTTCTTTTCCCCATCTTTTGTGAAATACTCAACAGTCACACGGGCATGGCGAACCACATAGCCTGGGACGTTGCGGTCTACAGAGAGACAGCCTTCCCCGTCGCCAAGAGCCGCATCTTGAACAGAATGGGCGACAACCTTTGGATTGTACATGACTTCTTGAAGACTATAGGCTTCTTTTGGTGGGTTGCCATCGGCATCTTCTGGATTGGGAACCAAAACAGCGATGATCCGTTTTGAGATATCCAGCTGAGGGGCCGCGAGTCCCACTCCTCCACGGAGGCCGAGTTTTTCAGCCATGACAGGGTCTTGAGAATGGTGCAAGAATTGCATCATTTTTTCACCTAGGATAATTTCCTGGTCAGACAAAGGGAAGGTCACATCCTCCGCAACCGCTCGAAGTGTGGGATTTCCTTCGCGGATAATGTCATCCATATCAATCAAATGGGATGCTCTTGTAACTTTTTCAATTGCTTTCATCGTTTTACTCTCACTTTCTTTCTACCCTCCATGATAACACAAAAGAGCCTAAAATTAAAGTTATCTGTCGACGGTTTCCGCATGTTTGATGGACAAATCATTCATCCTTTTTGCATCTAAAATCGTATAGACTCTCCCTTCTCTTTGGACTAAGCCCTCTTCGATCATCTGCTTGATGACGCGGCTAAGGTGGCGGTAGCTGATCCCAAAATGCAGGGCCAGCTGATTCATCTTGGGCTTGAGGGTCCCATTTTCATCGCAATGTTCCAAAAAATGTGTAGCGAGGCGCTCCTTGACCGAATAATGAAAGTTGGCAGGAGCCAAATAGTTGATCTGGTGCAATTTCTCAGCCAAGGTCTTGGCCGTAGAACGCAAAAAGGTCGGGTCCAGCAGTAGGCGGTCCTTGAAATGCCGAGCAGAGAGCTGGACGACTAGTGAGTCTTGGTCTGCAATGACCGATGTGATACAGACCCGATCGAGCAGGAGCTCAATCTCTCCTAACAGTCCAGGTTTTTCTTGGATTTCAAGGATGGTGTCGCTACCATTTTCAAGACTGTGGACGATCTTGAGCCGGCCTTTGAGAAAATAAGGAATGACATCTTGGTCAGAACCCTGGCGGCAGATATACTCTCCAGCCTGATAGAGAACAAGGTCCAGCTGACTAAGACAGTCACCTGGAAAGATCTGATCCAATTGGTAGTCAGTGATGATCTCCATGAGTTTCGTAGATGGGGAAATTTTTTTCATCTTAATCTCCTAAAATAGGACAAATGTCCTGTTTTTCTCTTTCTAAATTGATTATACTAGGATTCTATTGAAAATACCAGTTTGAATCTTTTCTAAATAAATTAGTAAAGTCAAATGTTACCAGTAAAGTGTAGGAAATAAAAAAATGAAAAAAATAATGGAAAGAATCAGTCTCTTGAGCTTGTCGCTCATGCTGATCTCATCATTTTCAATTACAGCCGGTTTGCCGGCTATGAAGGCCTATTTTAGCCAATTTGGATATTCAGCAGGCCAGGTGGAACTCTTGGTTTCCCTGCCGGCCTTTGCGGTTGTGGCCATGCTCTTTTTAAATAGCCTGATCGAGCGGTGGATGAGTGAGCGCCAGATGATTGTCGCAGGGCTTTTGCTCTTTTCAACTAGCGGCCTTGTGCCTTTGGTCGTGCAGGACTATCCTCTCATCTTTCTGAGTCGTATTCTCTTTGGTTTGGGGACAGGAATGATCAATGCCAAGGCTATTTCGATTATCAGTGAGCGCTACTCAGGCAATGACAAGACTCGGATGCTGGGCTATCGGGGGTCTGCTGAAGTGGTGGGCTCTGCCATCTTGACTTTTATTGTTGGACAACTCTTACCCCTAGGCTGGCCAGCGATCTTTGCCGTATATGGAGGTGGTTACTTGATTTTACTCCTCTATATCCTTTTTGTCCCCTATCCTAAGGGGAAAAAACAGGCTAGCTTGAAGGAGAAAAAGAAAGGTTCCGCACGCCTTCGCTCCCCTCAATGGCGTTTTAGTCTAATGCTAGCTGTGATTGCTGGTATCATCATTTGCTTCAATTCCATCATTAGCCTGCGCGTGCCGGATATCATTGTTGAGGCTCGTATGGGAACGGCGACAACAGCTGGAACGGTCCTAAGTCTGATGCAATTGACAGGGATTGTAGCAGGAGTGGGCTTTGCTAGTTTGACACATGTTTTCAAAAAGAACTTGCTCATGATCATGTGCTTTGGTTTCGGTCTAGCGTTAGCCTTGATTGGCTTGTCTGGACAGCTGTGGAGCCTGGTTCTAGGAACCCTCTTGGCAGGATTTACCTACAGTACGGGAGTCACCAGTATCTTCTATCACTTATCTGAAAAAATTCCGACTAATCTCCTGAATCTTGCGACCTCGCTTGTCTTGATTGGCTGCAATCTTGGATCAGCCGTCTCCTCTTTCTTCATCCAGTTGGTGACGCCACTAGCTCCTTCCAATCATCTGCTCTTTGTCTTGATTGGTGCTTTGATGCTCCTAACAGGAGTCTTCGCCTCACAATTACTAGCACGAACGAAATGATTGAAAAATCATTTCGTTTTTTTAATTCAATCTATTGCGTCCTGTCACTAGCTCGTGTTATTATAGGAGGAGTGTGAAAAAAAGAATAGTTTAAAGGAAAAAATAATGAAAAGAATCATGGAGAAAGTGAGTATTCTCGCGCTTTCATTTATTTTGACGACCTCGTTTTCGATTTCGAGTGCGCAGTCGGCCATGTTTGCCTATTACAAGGAAATTCCTCACAGCATGATTGAGCTCTTGGTCTCGCTTCCTTCTGCAGGGATCATGGTTTCACTCATCTTCAATAAATGGATTGGGCGCCTATTTTCAGAGCGTCAGATGATTGTGACAGGCCTAGTCGCTTACGCTCTATGTGGCTTTATTCCCTTAATCAGTCCAGCCTATCCAGTTGTCTTTTTGTCTCGGATTATTTTCGGGATGGCGGTTGGCTTGCTCAATGTTTCTGCCATTGCCATTATCAGTGAGCGCTATAAAGGAAAAGAACGTGTCCAAACACTTGGCATTCGGGGTTCTGCAGAGGTTGTTGGGACAGCTGTTTTGACCTTTGGAGTGAGTCTCTTGATTCGCTTTGGCTGGCAGGCTGCCTTTCTCGTCTACGGTATCAGTATTCCAATCTTACTTTTGTATCTCTTATTTGTGCCTTATGGTTCGAAAACAGTGGATGCAGAGGAGAAACATCGGAATGATCAGATGACAGCTGGTCAATGGCGGACGGCACTAGGCTTAGCTGTTGTTGCGGCGTCGATCGTCTTATCTAATGTCATGATTACTGTTCGGATTCCAAGTGTGGTGGAGCAAGTTGGGCATGGCACTGCCCAAACTGCAGGGCTTATTTTAGCAGCTATGCAATTTGTCGGGATCCTTGCAGGATTAGCCTTCTCACCCTTGACCCAGCTCTTCCGCGATCGCTTGTTGCTCGTTTCGGGAGTGGCCTATGGCTTGACCCAACTGTTGATCGGGCTTTCTGCCAATCTCTGGATGCTTGCCATTGTGACCGTCATTGCAGGCTTTGCCTATAGTGTAGCTCTCACAACTGTTTTTAATGTCATATCTGATCAGATGCCTGCTGGAGTACTAAGTCAGGCAACTTCCATTGCGATTTTGGGGTGTAGTGCAGGTTCGATCGCGACGACCTTTGTCCTTAGTCTATTAGGGACGATCTCATCTGCTCCAGTCTTCATTTTTGGATTTTCTGGTATCCTCATGATCCTGGTTTCCTTTTTTGGTCTTTGGATTGTACGAAAGAGCGGGAAGTAATCATGCGACTAGATAAATTTTTAGTGGATTGTGGCGTGGGGAGCAGGTCCGAGGTCAAACAACTCCTCAAGCAAAAGAAAATCGCAGTAAATGGAAAAAAAGGGACAGCAGGAAAACTACAGATTGATCCAGACAAGGATCAGGTGACCTTTATGGGAGAAGACCTGGTCCATGAAACCTTCGTGTATTATCTGCTCAATAAACCAGCTGGGGTCATCTCAGCGACTGAAGATGACCATCACCAAACTGTGATGGATTTATTGGATGAGACAGCCCGTCACAAGGAAGTCTTTCCTGTCGGGCGCTTAGATATCGATACCCATGGCTTACTCCTTTTGACCAATAATGGCAAGCTCGCCCATGCCATGCTTTCGCCGAAGAAGCATGTGTCGAAGATCTACCGTGCCCAGGTGGCTGGGATCATGGATGAGGTAGATGTAGCCCGTTTTGAAGCAGGCATTGACCTCAAAGACTTTACCACCCTGCCCGCGAGATTGCAGATCGTAGAGGTGAATGAGACAAATGCCAGCTCCTACGTCGAAATCGAAATCGCTGAAGGAAAATTCCATCAGGTCAAGCGCATGGTCGCTGCCTGTGGTAAGGAAGTGGTGGATTTAGAGCGGATTTCTATGGGTCCTCTAACGCTAGATCCAACTCTTCCATTGGGAGAATGGCGGAGACTCCATCCTTCTGAACTCAAGTCCCTAGAGGTCTTCGGAGTTCCCTTATAAGAAAAAAACCAAGAGGCTGGGACAAAAGTCCTAGCCTCTCAATTATTTTTAGATTTTCGAGCAAGACGCAGTGGTTGAGTGGGCTCTACTACGCTGATTTCATCAGCTTTTACAGCCCTACTCAACTGTGCGCAGGTGGGACGACGAAATCGAATTCTAACGAATGACCGATTTCTGTCCCACTCTCTATTTTTTCTTTGTTTCAAAAAAATGTACTTAAAATACAAAAAGCATATATATTAGCTTGTCTTCTCAAAGTAAATCAATTATAATGAAACAAGATAGGTTGTGTATAAAATCACAATATGTAGTGATAATTTTTCGACTCACATACCTTATCTAGTAAACGTAGAAAAAGGAGAAAAATCGTTTATGAAAAAGTGGCTCTATTCTGTTGTGACAGCAGTTGCCCTATTTTTACTAGCGGCTTTAGGATTTGCCAAACCAAATAGTATAGCTAAAGTCCATGCAGATACTATTAATAGTGTAGTCAAATCTGTAAACATTTCGAAATCAACTGGTGGAGCGATTACAGATCCACTCGGTGTTTGGGAGAGCTTTCAAGTTGAAGCAGACTTTGAGTTGCCGAATGGGAGTGTAAAAGCAGGGGATCAGACTGAAATCCAACTTGGAGATGGCTTTAAGGTCTTTGAAACGGACACCATTGACCTGCTGGATCCAAGTGGTCAAAAGGTTGCGACAGCAACGGTAGATGATCAAAGAAAAAAGATTACAGTGACCTATACGGACTATCCTGAAAGAATGGCCAATGTGACAGGGAAACTGCGTTTCTTTGCGCGTGTAGACCACCAAGTTGTCAAAGGACAAAAGACACTTGAATTCAAACTTAAAATCGGTAAAGATGTGATTCCAGGTGGGAATATCGATTACAAAGGGGTCAATCCAGGTGAGAATCCTCCTACTCCAGAAGTCTTTAGCAAGTGGGGTTGGACCAATTCAGATGATAAATTAAAATTGACCTATACCTTGAATATCAATCAAGGCCACACAGCCCTTCATAATATTGATATCAAAGACCACTTGGCCTTTACAGATGGGAAGATCAAGGCAGATTCTGTTAACATCCATACAGGAACTTGGCAGGTTAGTGATGAAGATGGGGCTTATCATTTACGAGACACCACAAATGTCACGAAAAATTATTCCCCTGTTGTCAGTGCTGATGGTCAATCTCTAACGGTTCATATTGGAGATCTAGCTCCAGAACAAGGAATGACGATTCGCTATGATGTCTATTTGGACAAGGTCCCAGCCATCAATACATCCTTTAAAAACAATGCTAGCATGACAGCTACAGAAATCAAGGAGCAAAATAAGGTAGCAGACATTCTGTATCAGTTCTTTGATGGACACTTCAATGGTGAGAAGTACTCATTCACCATTCATAAAAAAGGTGAAAATGGCCAAGCGCTTGCCGGTGCCGTCTTTGATGTGACAGCAGATGATACTGGTGAGCAAGTGGGAACCATTACGACAGATGAGAATGGTGTTGGTGCCATTACGGGCTTGATCAAACAAGCTTACACGGTTCAAGAAATTCAAGCTCCAACAGGCTATGTTCTCTCTAAAGAACCTATCAAGATCAGCAAGGACGATTTTGGAAATGACCTTGCGATTTCTCGTGATGTTGTGAACCAAAAAGAAAAGACAAGCGTTGCTGGTCAAAAGACATGGAATGACAATGACGATCAAGATGGCAAGCGTCCATCAAAAATCACAGTCAATCTCCTAGCAAATGGTGTCAAAGTCGCTTCTAAAGAAGTGAAACCAGATGCTACAGGAACTTGGGCCTATCATTTTGATAATCTCGATGTGGTCGATGATGCTGGTAATGTCATTGCCTACACTGTTTCAGAAGAACCTGTTGAAGGCTATGAAGCGACTATTGAAGGAACCAATATTACCAACAGTCGGACACCAGAAGTTGTTGAGATTCCAGTAACGAAAGTTTGGAAAGACAATGATAACCAAGATGGCGTTCGTCCTGACAAGGTCACTGTTCGTCTCCTTGCAGATGGTACAGAAGTAGCTAGCCAAGAGCTAAGTGCAGCGACTGATTGGAAGACAGTCTTTACCAATCTTCCAAAATACAATCACGGTAAACAAATTGTCTACACAGTCACAGAAGACACAGTAGCCAATTATTCTGCTGCGATTGATGGGACAACCATTACCAATAGCTACAAGCCAGGTAAAACCAGCGTCACTGTTACAAAACGTTGGGAAGACAACAATGACCAAGATGGCAAACGTCCAAATACCATTAAGGTACAGCTCTATGCAGATGGCAAAGCTCAAGGAAAAGAAGTGGAACTTTCTGCTAAAAATAACTGGACTCATACCTTTAGCAATTTGCCTCTAAAAGCGAAAGGTAAAGAGATTCAGTACCAAGTGAAAGAAGTTGGGGCAGTCAAAGGCTATACTAGTACGGTTGATGACAGTAACAAGGGAAATGTAGTGATTACCAATAGCCGCACGCCAGAAGTAACGGAAGTAGCAGTTAAGAAGATCTGGGATGATGCAGACAATAAAGAGGGTCTTCGTCCTGAAAAAATCACAGTTCGCCTCCTTGCGGATGGTCAAGAAGTAGCTGTAAAAGAAATCACTGCTACTGATAATTGGCAAGCAAGCTTTACGGATCTACCCGTATACAAGGAAGGTAAGAAGATTGCCTACACGATTACAGAGGATCCAGTAGCAGGTTATACAAGCAACATTGATGGTTTCACGGTAACCAATCGTCATACACCACCAACAACACCACCAACAACACCACCAACAACACCTCCTACCACACCACCAAGTACACCGCCAACGACTCCGCCTACAACCCCACCAACGACACCGCCAACAACTCCTCCTACAACTCCACCGACGACACCACCAACAACGCCGCCAAGCACACCGGAAAAACCAGAAACTCCAACTACACCAAAAGAAGGAAAGAAAAAAATTCTTCCATCAACTGGTGAAGTTGTTGCTTACGGATTGACCATACTCGGTGCCCTCTTAGCAATTTTTGCTTTGGCTTTGCTCTTGCGTGGTAAACGGAAAGAGAAATAAGATTCATACCGATAAAGAGGCTGGGACAAAAGTCCTAGCCTCTCGATTATTTTTGGATTGTCGAGCAAGACGCAGTGGTTGAGTGGGCTCTACTACGCTGATTTCATCAGCTTTTACAGCCCTACTCAACTGTGCGGAGGTGGGACGACGAAATCAAATTCTAACGAATTACCGATTTCTGTCCCACTCTCTTTTGAATAAGTTGCTTGAAGAATGATCCATCAAATTGTCCATATTCCCAAGGTTCTTTTTAGAAATGAGAAAAGCTCCTCTCAAAGGAAACATAAGTGTTTGACAGAAAGATGAAATCTTGGTAGAATAAGAAAGTCGAATAGACAACTAACTCTTTCTTGGTAGCAGGATATGCCAAACCTGCCACTCGGATAGAGCATAAAGAAAAGGAGCTTATCATGGCAATCTCAAAAGAGAAAAAAAATGAAATCATTGCACAATACGCACGTCACGAAGGTGACACTGGTTCAGTAGAAGTACAAGTTGCTGTCCTTACTTGGGAAATCAACCACTTGAACGAACACATCAAACAACACAAAAAAGACCACGCTACTTACCGTGGTTTGATGAAGAAAATCGGTCGCCGTCGTAACTTGTTGGCTTACCTTCGTACAAACGACGTTAACCGTTACCGTGAGTTGATCAACTCTCTTGGACTTCGTCGTTAATTCAAGATACAAAGGCCGTCAAAAGCACAAAGCAAAAATAGGAAAATTGACGAAGAAGCTTCAGCTTCTAGGAGATTTTATCTTTTTTGCCAAGTGCTTAGGCCGTGTTCAATTGAGCATATCTTGAAAATAAGGCTACTCTAGTTGAGTAGCTTTTTTGTTTTTTGTCACCTTGCCTCGATATACTCGAGTATAATCTTCGGCTACGGTTCCTAGCATCGTAAGGTAAAATAGACCAGATCTATCTCCCTTCGGGGAGATTTTTTGTTTTCACCAAGATTTTAGCCCGAGCTCAAAACAGCTCTCTGGATTCAGAGGGCTTTTTTGTTATCTTTTTTCGGACAAGATTCATGATTCTGAGTAAGTCGTTTTATTTGACAGATGTAATTGACAGAGTTACAATAGACACATCTTAAGAAATAGAGGTTATCGATATGATTGATATTACATATCTAGATGGTGCAAAACAAGAAAGAGTCATGCATTTTGATTCCTACGATGAGTTTGAACGCTCCCAACAAGCTTGCTTGATTGGGGTAGCAGATTTTTATCCTGTTGTGAAACTGACCTATAATGGGCATGAATTGGATTACCAAGGGACTTACGGAGATGTCTTCTTCTATTTGATGAAGCAAGATTTGACGCAGTACCAAAACTAAAGGAGAAAGAAAATGGCAAAAGCAATTACAGACGCAACATTTGAAGCAGAAACAAAAGAAGGCTTGGTCTTGGTAGACTTTTGGGCAACCTGGTGTGGTCCATGTCGCATGCAAGCTCCTATTTTAGAAAAATTATCGGAAGAACTTTCGGAAGATGAGTTAAAAATCCTAAAAATGGATGTGGATGAAAATCCAGAAACAGCGCGTGCTTTCGGCATTATGTCCATTCCAACCTTGCTCTTTAAAAAAGATGGGCAGGTTGTTAAACAAGTAGCAGGAGTGCATACCGCAGCACAAATTAAGGCCATTGTGGCAGAGTTGAGTTAAAAAGCAAAAAAGCTAAAGAGGAATGAACCTTCTTTAGCTTTTTTTGAATCTTATTCTCCCAATTCTGCACTGTAAGCAATAATTTGATCGACAGTGTCTGAAAGGAATTGGATGGTATCACGAAGTGGTTTGTCAGTTGAGATATCTGCTCCGATAATCATGGCTGACTCAAGTGGTGTCTTGCTACCGCCTGATTTGAGGAGGTCCAGCCAATCTTTAGCTCCGTTTTCAGAGTTTTTCAAATGCAAGTAACCCGCTGTTGAGATTACTAATCCAGCTGAGTAGGTGTAGCTGTAAAGTCCCATGTAGTAGTGGCTTTGGCGCATCCAGGTCAAAGCCGCATCGTCATCTGTTTCAACAGCGTCTCCCCAGAATTCGGTCAAGACTTCCTTCATGATGCTATTGAGCTTGCTAGCGCCGAAGGTTCCACCTTCTTCAATCAGGGTGTAGACCTTGCGTTGGAAGGCTGCTTCCAGCAAGTGGGTGATGAAGTTGTGGAAGTAGGTGTCTGTCAAACGGTGAGCTAGGGCAAAGCGTTTTTGACGAGGATCGTCAAACTGGTGTTCCAAGTAGTCGCTGAGGAGGAGCTCGTTAAAAGTAGAAGGAGCTTCCACATAGTAGGTCGACATGTGGGCGTTGAAGTAGCTTTGGTTGTTGTCTGAGAAGATGAATTGACCAGAATGTCCGATCTCATGGATCAGGGTATAAACATCGCTCATCCGTCCTGTCCAACTCATCAGGACATAAGGATGGACACGGTATGGATCGGCTGCATAACCACCGGAATCCTTGCCTTCATTGGCAGCAAAGTCGACCCAACGTTCGGTTTGGTAGCGGGCAATTTCGCGGGAGTATTCTTCTCCAAGAGGTGCCACAGATTTCATGACCAAGTCATAAGCATCATCAATGGTGACATCTGGGTTGAGCGCGCTGTCCAAATCCAACTTCCAATCAGCAAAGGTCATTTTCTCAAGGCCATTGACCTTGGCCACGTGTTTGAGGAATTTTTGAGCGACCGGAGCGAAGTCCTTCATGATCAGGTCAATCTGGCGATCAAACATGGCACGATCTACTTCCTGCTCAGCCAAGAGGTAGTCAAAGACAGAGTCGTAGCCCCGCATATCTGCAATCAGCTTTTCAGACTTGACTTGAGCTAGATAGGTAGCAGCAGCCGTGTTTTGGTGCTTGCGGAGACCTTCTGAGAAAGAACGAAAGGCTTTTTCACGGACTTCCGCATTCTCATGGTTTTGGTAGAAGTTTTCATAGGTGACAAAGCTATTCTTGTAAACTTTTCCGTCCACTTCGAAATCAGCCATTTCAAAGTCGCCTGCCCGCATCTTGGTATAGATGTCTTGTGGTCCGTAGAAGACTTCACCCAGGTTGGTCAAGGTCTTTTCCACATCAGCTCCCAAGTAGTGAGCTTTTTTAATTTTAGCCTGACGAATGGCAAAAGTGAGGTGAGGGAGTTGCCCCAGGCGTTCGAGGACTGCTTCATCCGCTTCTACCAAAGCATCATCAAAGAAGGAAAGTTCGACGCTTGCCCAAGTTTCGAAATCCATCCCCGCTTGAGCAATTTCCGCAAAAGCTTCGTCGCCAAAGTCAGTGGTTTGTGGCATAAAGCTGTAGTTGCCAATGTGGCTGAGTTGGATCTGAATTTGCTCAAAGATCGCAAAGGCAGCTTCAAAGTCTTCAAAGGTGTGGAGGTTGCCCTTGTAGTTACGGACAAATTCATTGATTTCTTCACGTGTTTTTTCAATGGCACGCAAGAAGTCTTCCTGGTCTTGGTAGAGGGCTGTGAGGTCCCAGAGTTCATTCTCAGGAAATTCAGAACGTTTTTTTAATTCCATAATGTTCTCCTTTTGATCGGTATTCTTCCTTAAGTATAGCAGAAAATAGGACAGAAACATAGAGGGAGAGGGGAAAATGCTTGTGTAAAAATCTTGAAAAGAGCTGGAAAAATTGACCATTTTTGATATACTAGGATAGATATGAGGAGGTTTTTATGAAAAAGGTTATGATTTCACTACTGGCGGGTGCGTCCGTCCTAGCTCTGGTGGCTTGTACGCCCAAACGCTATGAACGCCAAAGCAAACCGAAAACGGCAAGCTCTTCGTCGGTCAAAAAAGAGAAGAAGGATACAGGTCAAAAGTACTATCAAGAGGTATTAGATCGCTATAAATCTTATGCGGTTGCCATTAATACTAAGGACCAAACAGCTTTACAAAATGAACTAAAGAAGATCGAAGCAACTTCAGAAGAATATGCCTATGTCTTTAACCTTCAAACACTTGGAAGCACCAATGAGTGGCAATATGCTTTTGAGGATCTTAATCGTGATGGTAATGATGAACTGCTGATTGGGGATGGCAAAACGATTGCTGCTGTGTATTATTTGAAAGATAACCAGCCAACCTTGCTCCACGTAGCCTATGTGGCTTCTGCAGGTGGCTATCGCTCTAGTTTAGAAGTTTTTGACAATGGGCAAATCGTTTATGCTACTTGGCAATCCCTTAATCCAGAAATGGAATTAACCCTTTATTCGCTAGGAAAAGGGGAAGCCAAGGAAGAAAAGAAAGCAACCATTCAAATTGGTGGAAAGGAAACAGCAGAACAAGCTCTTGGGATTTCAGCTAAGAAGTTGAACCTCAGTAAGCTAGACTGGAAAAAATTTGATGGTTCAGGGGATTCCAAATCAACAGCTAAAGCAGAAGAGAAAAAATCAGAAATCTTCCAAGTACAAGTTACCGTAGCCGATCTCCGTATTCGAAAAGAGCCCTCAACCTCAGCTCCCTCAGCAGGAATGATCGCAAAAGGGACTCATACCATTACGGAAACCGTAGAGGCAGATGGTCATACCTGGGGCAAATTGGAATCTGGACAAGGCTGGATCGCCCTTGACTATACAACGCGCGTGGATGGGAATGCCGAATCAGCTCCTGCCCCTGCCAAAACAAGCACTGAGATGAATCTAGATGAAATAAAAGCTGGAAATTTCTCAAGTGTAGCGGGAGTTTGGAAAAATAAGTACGGTACGAGCATTGAGTTTGATGCGCAAGGGATTGTGAAGGTCAATGGTAGTGCTGTCAATGGTGTTCAATTTTCTGGTTTTTACTTCAAGGAAGGCAATTTACACGGAGTTAGTCGCATGCCTGGCGCAACGAACGAAACGCCTATTCTTTTCATTCCTTCAAGAGAAGGTGGCAGTGAATCCATTTACTGGAGTAAGAGTGATGCTACGAATGGAAACGATTTGTACTACCGTGTGAACTAAAAAATAGGGAGACAAACATGAAAAAAATTGGAACATATTTACTAGCTGCAGTTCTCTTGCTTTCCCTAGCAGCCTGTGCCCCAAAACGCTATGAGCGTAAGCACAGTCCTGTAGGAGCTTCATCAGTCAAAAAATCATCTGACAAAGCCCAAGAAAAAGAGCAAACAGAAGAAGCTAAGTCAGATGAACATGATAAAGAAGCCATTGGGACCTTGTCAAAAGCAGACCAAGCGGACATCTATTCGATCATTGAAAACAGTGCGTCTTTGACCTATTCGCTTCAGGTACAACCGACTCGCTTGCTGGAGTTGAACAATGATCACGGTGCGGTTGATGGTTACCCACAAGACATGTTCATTGATTACTACAATACCTACACGCCTGGGACCTATAATCTGCAAGATGTCATTGATAAATTGAATGCAGAAGAGACATCGGACTCTATCCGCAGTCTTTCACAAGACCAGCTGATCCAACTAACAAATGAAAAGAAAAATGGCTGGATCTATTCGACAAAAGACAAGGCCTTCTACGAAATTGTACCTGGTGGTCGTGGCGGAGCGATGCCACCGATGGAGATTCCTTCGCCGGATGAATGGGTAGTCAATGAAGATTCAGTTGAAGTGACAACAACTATCCAAGGTACTTCCGATCCATACAGACGTTTTGTCTTGAAACGTAACAACAAGAACTACAAGGGTGGAACCCATAAAACACGCTTTTATGTCGACAGCACTGAATTCGTGAAATCGTAAAAATAATCAAAAGCTATATCTAGCTCTAAAATTTTTATATAGAACTTGCTGAAGATTCACAGAAAAAGGCCCTCAAAGCCTTTTTCTTTTGGGCTTGAATATGTTAAAATAAAAGGTATACGTGCTTGGATACAAAGATGAGGATATAACAAATAGATGGGCTGTCGAAATTCCTATCTCGTTGAGTTGGGTGGCCTTGGTATCTTGAGTAATTGAACCCGGCCGAAAAGCCGTGTAAAAAAGATAAACTGTCTTGTCTTCATCGAAGACTTCGTCAGTTTCCTATTTTTACTTTGCTTTTTGCGGCCTAAGTATCTTGATAGTTGAACACGGGCTAAATCCCTAGTGAAAAAGATAGATTTCCTAGTGTGCGTGGCACACTGCGTTAATCTCCTATTTTCATACGGGATTCTTCACGCCCTTTGTATCCTGATGAACTGAATTTTGGCCTCATTTCTTAGGAAAAAAGATAAGTTTCCTAGCACTCATCGAGTGCGGCGTCACCTTCCTATTTTTCTACAGAAATGTTCGGCAAGCCGAACCGTCCAAAATATCTTGATCTTTGTAGGCAAGTCGTATAATTTTATCAATCCAAAGGGGATTAAAATGACAAAACAAGTGTTTCAAACGACTTTTGCGGGTCGTGAGTTGATCGTAGAGACTGGTCAGGTTGCCAAGCAAGCAAATGGCGCTGTTGTCGTACGTTACGGTGAGTCAACTGTCTTGACGGCTGCCGTTATGTCTAAGAAGATGGCAACTGGGGATTTCTTCCCACTTCAAGTCAACTACGAAGAAAAAATGTATGCGGCTGGGAAATTTCCTGGCGGCTTTATGAAACGGGAAGGACGTCCTTCTACTGATGCGACTTTGACAGCGCGTTTGATCGACCGTCCAATCCGTCCCATGTTTGCGGAAGGTTTCCGTAATGAAGTGCAAGTCATCAACACGGTTCTTTCTTACGATGAAAATGCATCTGCACCAATGGCAGCCATGTTTGGTTCATCATTGGCGCTTTCTATCTCAGATATTCCATTTGACGGACCAATCGCTGGGGTACAAGTAGGTTATGTGGATGGGGAGATCGTCATCAACCCAACGCAAGAACAAGCTGAGCGCTCGCTTCTTGAATTGACAGTAGCAGGTACGAAGCACGCCATCAACATGGTAGAGTCTGGCGCTAAAGAATTATCAGAAGAAATCATGTTGGAAGCTCTTCTGAAAGGGCACGAAGCTGTTAAAGAATTGATTGCCTTCCAAGAAGAAATCGTAGCAGCAGTTGGGAAAGAAAAAGCAGAAGTAGAATTGCTTCATGTGGACGCTGAATTGCAAGCTGAAATCATTGCAACCTACAACAGTGACCTCCAAAAAGCAGTCCAAGTAGAAGAAAAATTAGCTCGTGAAGCTGCGACTCAAGCGGTGAAAGACCAAGTGACAGCCGTTTACGAAGAAAAATATGCAGACCACGAAGAATTTGACCGTATCATGCGTGATGTAGCTGAAATCTTGGAACAAATGGAACATGCAGAAGTGCGTCGTTTGATCACAGAAGACAAGGTTCGTCCGGATGGTCGTAAGGTCGATGAAATCCGTCCTTTGGATGCGGTTGTTGACTTCCTTCCTCGCGTTCACGGTTCAGGTCTCTTTACTCGTGGACAAACGCAAGCCCTTTCTGTTTTGACCTTGGCACCAATGGGTGAAACGCAAATCATCGATGGTTTGGATCCAGAGTACAAGAAACGCTTTATGCACCACTATAACTTCCCTCAATACTCTGTAGGGGAAACAGGTCGTTACGGTGCGCCTGGTCGTCGTGAAATTGGTCACGGTGCTCTTGGTGAGCGTGCGCTTGCTCAAGTCTTGCCAAGCTTGGAAGAATTCCCATACGCGATTCGTTTGGTAGCAGAAGTTTTGGAATCAAACGGTTCTTCATCTCAAGCCTCTATCTGTGCGGGAACACTTGCCCTTATGGCGGGTGGTGTGCCAATCAAGGCACCAGTAGCAGGTATTGCAATGGGTCTCATTTCTGATGGAAACAACTATACCGTATTGACAGATATCCAAGGTTTGGAAGACCACTTTGGAGATATGGACTTTAAGGTTGCAGGTACGCGTGATGGGATTACAGCCCTTCAGATGGATATCAAGATCCAAGGGATTACTGCAGAAATCTTGACGGAAGCTCTTGCTCAAGCCAAGAAAGCGCGTTTTGAAATCCTTGATGTGATCGAAGCAACCATTCCAGAAGTGCGTCCAGAATTGGCGCCAACTGCTCCGAAAATTGATACCATCAAGATTGATGTGGACAAGATTAAGATTGTCATCGGTAAGGGTGGAGAAACCATCGATAAGATCATCGCTGAAACAGGGGTTAAGATTGATATCGACGAAGAAGGGAACGTATCAATCTACTCGAGCGACCAAGATGCCATTAACCGTGCCAAAGAAATCATTGCTGGTTTGGTGCGTGAAGCGAAGGTGGACGAAGTCTACCATGCCAAAGTGGTTCGGATCGAGAAATTTGGTGCCTTTGTCAACCTCTTTGACAAGACAGATGCCCTCGTACACATCTCTGAAATGGCTTGGACTCGTACCAACCGTGTCGAAGACTTGGTAGCCATCGGTGATGAAGTCGATGTGAAGATTATCAAGATCGATGAAAAAGGTCGTGTCGATGCTTCTATGAAAGCTCTTCTCCCTCGTCCGCCAAAAGCAGAAAACAGCGAGGAAAAGGGTGAAAAAACTCATCGCCATGGCGATCGTCCTCGTCACCACAACAAAGACCACAAACCTAAAAAAGACTTTACTATTACACAAAAAGATTCAGAATAATCATTTAAAAAGGAGGAGCACGGTATGGGATGGTGGCGTGAAACCATCGATATTGTAAAAGAAAATGACCCAGCAGCGCGTACCTCGCTGGAGGTCCTTTTGACCTATCCGGGCGTCAAAGCACTGGCAGCTCACCGTGTTTCCCACTTTTTGTGGAACCATGGCTTTAAGCTCTTGGCGCGGATGCATAGTCAGTTTTGGCGTTTTTGGACCCAGATTGAAATCCATCCAGGTGCGACCATTGCTTCTGGTGTCTTTATCGACCATGGAGCGGGCCTCGTTATCGGGGAAACGGCCATTGTTGAAAAAGGCGTTATGCTCTACCACGGGGTGACCCTTGGGGGAACAGGGAAGGATGTCGGTAAACGCCATCCGACGGTTCGTGAAGGAGCCTTGGTCTCCGCTCATGCTCAGGTCATCGGTCCGATTGAGATTGGGGCCAAAGCCAAAGTAGGAGCGGGAGCGGTCGTGGTCTCCGATGTACCGAGTGATGTGACCGTTGTCGGAGTCCCTGCTAAAATTGTTCGTGTGCACGGTAAGAAGGATGAGCCAATCATTCACCAAGAAGAAGAAAAACGCGAATACTACGTGAATAAGATGGAGCATGCTAAGGAAGCCAGTCATCGGTCTTCTAGCTTGTAAGGAGATCGCTACGTGATTCAAGCAACCAATACATTGAATGACCACCAACTACTGGAAGCAAAGTCCCTTATTGCCATCTGTCAGAACGATGACGGAACTTTTCGGGATCCTTATCTCTCCAATATGCTCAATTTTGATCCCTATATGCCCGCCTTTTTCCTTTATTATGAAAAAGGTGAACTTATTGGCATATTAACGGTTTATGCAGATGACCCAGATGTGGATGTGGCGATCCTGGTCCATCCTAATTATCGTCGTCAGGGAATTGCGCGTGCTTTGTATGGAAGTTTTGAGAAAGAAACGGCATCTTATCCAATTGAGTCTGTGACTTTTCAGACAGAGCGTATTTTTCTAGAGAATCATCCTGATTTTGCCAGCAATTGGGGACTGGTTGAGGATGGCGAAACAGAAACCTGGTTAGGACGTGATCGAACCGCTTATGCATTAGATTCCCGTTCGGATGTCGGTGTGCTCTTGGCGGAACCTTCTTATCTTGAAGCCATTGCCCAGCTCCACCACCAAACCTTCTCAGATGAAGTGGAAGCACCGGAAGTGAGCCACAGATACATTTCAGAGGCCTTGAAGGATCCTGATAGTCTGCTTTACATATTACTCAAAGAAGGTCAAGTGATTGGCGTTTGTACGGTCGATGTATCTGGAAAATGCAATTACCTTTATGGACTTGCGATTGCTGAAGTCTATCGTGGGCAAGGTTACGGAAGCTATCTAGCAAAATCAGTCGTCAACCAAGTCATTGAGCAAAATGATAAGGAATTTCAGATTGCAGTGGAAGATGACAATGTAGGTGCTAAACGCTTGTATGAAAAGATTGGCTTTATCAAACAGACTCAGGTGGTTTACTTGAAGCCAAAAGAGTAGAAACAGAAAGGAAATGAAGCGTGTTAAAAATTTATGATACCATGTCTCGTGATCTGCGAGAATTTATCCCCATCGAGGAAGGAAAGGTCCGCATGTATGTTTGTGGACCAACGGTTTACAACTATATCCACGTAGGGAATGCCCGTTCAACGGTAGCCTTTGACACGATTCGTCGCTACTTTGAGTATCGTGGCTACGAAGTTGCCTACATTTCCAACTTTACAGATGTGGATGATAAGATCATCAACCGTGCCAAAGAAGAAGGCATCACACCTCAGGAAGTGGCAGACAAATATATTGCGGCCTTCCGTGAGGATGTGACGGCTCTTGGCGTGAAGCCTGCAACTCGCCATCCTCGTGTGGTCGAGTTTATGGATGACATCATTCGTTTTGTCGCTGACTTGATCGAAAAAGGCTATGCCTATGAGAGCCAGGGAGATGTCTATTTCCGTGTGGAAAAATCCCACAACTATGCAAAATTAGCCAACAAAACTCTAGAAGACTTGGAGCTAGGCGCTTCTGGTCGGACAGATGAGGAAACAGCCCGCAAGGAAAATCCAGTTGACTTTGCCCTTTGGAAAGCTGCCAAACCAGGAGAGATTTCCTGGGACAGCCCTTGGGGACCTGGTCGTCCTGGTTGGCACATCGAGTGTTCGGTCATGTCGACGGGAATTTTAGGGGATACTATTGATATCCACGGTGGTGGTGCTGACCTTGAGTTTCCGCACCATACCAACGAAATCGCTCAATCAGAAGCTAAGACCGGAAAAACTTTTGCCAATTACTGGATGCACAATGGCTTTGTCAATATTGATAATGTCAAGATGTCCAAGTCCTTAGGCAACTTTATCACTGTGCATGATGCATTGAAGACTATCGACGGCCAAGTGCTTCGTTTCTTCTTTGCAACCCAGCACTACCGCAAGCCCATTAACTTCACAGAAAAAGCGGTTCGCGATGCGGAGACCAACCTCAAGTATTTGAAAAACACCTATGAGCAACCGTTCACAGGAGAAGTGGATCCAGCAGACTTACAAGGCTTTGTGGACAAGTTTATCGCGGCTATGGATGAAGATATCAATGCGGCAAACGGCATCACCGTCGTCTTTGAATTGGCTAAATGGATCAATTCAGGTCACTACAATCAAGACGTCAAAGATGCCTTGACCAAGATGTTAGAAGTCTTTGGAGTGGTCTTTGTCGAAGAAGTTTTGGATGCAGATATTGAAGCCTTGATCGCTGAACGTCAGGAAGCGCGGGCGAAGAAAGATTTTGCGCGAGCAGATGCCATTCGCGATGAATTAGCTGCGCAAGGAATCAAGCTCTTGGATACAAAAGAAGGTGTAAGGTGGACACGTGATTGATGTCAATCTAATCAATGGGATTGCCCTTGCCTTTGAGGGAGATGCGGTCTATTCCATGTATATTCGCAGACACCTGATCTTTCAAGGAATGACTAAGCCCAATAAACTTCACCAGGCTGCCACCCGCTATGTCTCAGCTAGGGCTCAGGCTAGCTTGATTGAAAGCATGCTGGAGCAAGAAATTCTGACGGAAAAAGAGTTGGAGATCTACAAGCGCGGTCGCAACACCAATAGCCATACCAAGGCCAAAAATGCGGATGTCGTGACCTATCGGATGTCGACGGGCTTTGAGGCTGTTATGGGTTATCTCCATATGACGGGAGAGCTCTCTCGTCTAGAAGAGCTGATTGACTGGTGCATCCAGCAAGTAGAAGAAGGAAGAAAGCAGTGAAAAATATCAGAGAGTGGTTTCCTCATGCAGAGGTGACGGATCAAGCCAATCCACCAGCTGGTTATGTAGCCATTCCCCTTCAGGCTCATCAATGGTTGCTGCTGAAGGAAGAAGAGCTAACCGAGCGAGAAAAACAATTGATTTCCTGGTTGGGCAGTGAAGAAGAGGTTGCCCCTAATCCTTGGTACCAATACCTGATCGATGGAAAGGGAGATGCCCCTCAAGTCATCAAAAAAATGCAACTCGTCTATTGCCACATCTCGCACTCGACAGCAGAAGGGACAGCTTCTTGGTTGGAGATGATGCAGACACTCTTGCCCAATTTCCGAGCAACCTTGCAACTGAGTGGGCAGGACTATGTGCTCATTCTGGACCAAGACCAGTCTTTGCCTGTGGCCGATATCTTAAAAGATACCGTCTCTGCCATGGAGTATGACTTCAATATTCGTTTATCTATCCTGGTCGGGCAAGTATGGACCGAGTCTAAAGACGGGAAAGTGTCTCCTGTCATCCGAGCAGAACAGGCTGTCTTTCGAGCTTGGATTCGAGAAGGTCATCAAGGTGTTTATCGCTTTTCTCAACTCTACCTATGGGGAATCGAGAAGGCAGATTTGGAACTCCATCCTATCAAAGAACGTTTGCATCAGTTGATTGGAAGTCAAGACCAGTTGCAGGACATCATTGTCGCCCTCTGGGACAACGGGGCAGTCGTCACCAAGGCGGCCCAGCAACTTTATCTCCATCGCAATTCCCTTCAATACAAGATTGACAAGTGGGAGGAGTTGACGGGTCTTCAGTTGAAAAATCTGACAGATCTAGCCTTGTGCTATCATTTAGTTTTACAAGATGTGATTTAAACAGAATCAATCCAGAGTTTTGTGCAACTTGCACAAAACTCTTTTTCTTTTTTGTGAGACTTGCCATAGAAATGTAAAACGTTTTCATTTACAATAGAACTATAAAAATCAAAGGAGTACCATCATGGTAGAATTGAATCTTAAAAATATTTACAAAAAATATCCAAACAGCGAACATTACTCAGTTGAAGACTTCAACTTGGACATCAAAGACAAAGAATTTATCGTTTTCGTAGGTCCTTCAGGATGTGGTAAATCAACGACTCTTCGTATGATCGCTGGTCTTGAAGACATCACAGAAGGTGAATGTTCAATCGATGGTACTGTTGTAAACAACGTGGCACCTAAAGACCGTGATATCGCCATGGTATTCCAAAACTACGCTCTTTACCCACACATGACTGTGTACGATAACATGGCCTTTGGTTTGAAATTGCGTAAATACAGCAAGGAAGATATCGACAAACGTGTACAAGAAGCAGCTGAAATCCTTGGCTTGAAAGAATTCTTGGATCGTAAACCAGCTGACCTTTCTGGTGGTCAACGTCAACGTGTAGCCATGGGACGTGCCATCGTCCGTGATGCAAAAGTATTCTTGATGGACGAACCTTTGTCAAACTTGGATGCGAAACTTCGTGTATCCATGCGTGCTGAAATCGCGAAAATCCACCGTCGTATCGGAGCTACAACGATCTACGTAACTCACGACCAAACAGAAGCGATGACATTGGCTGACCGTATCGTTATCATGTCTGCTACTAAAAACCCTGCAGGTACTGGTACAATTGGACGTGTAGAACAAATCGGAACTCCACAAGAAGTGTACAAAAACCCAGTCAACAAATTTGTAGCTGGATTCATCGGAAGCCCTGCTATGAACTTCATTAACGTAAAATTGGAAGGTGGATACATCGTTGCCAATGGCTTGAATTTGAAAGTTCCAGAAGGTGCTTTGAAAGTCTTGAAAGAAAAAGGCTATGATGGTAAAGAATTGATCTTTGGTATCCGTCCAGAAGACGTGAATACAGAAGCTGCTTTCCTTGAAACTTTCCCAGAATCAGTCGTAAAAGCAACTATCTCTGTGTCTGAGTTACTCGGTTCTGAATCTCACTTGTACTGCCAAGTTGGTGACAACGAATTCATCGCTAAAGTGGATGCGCGTGACTACCTTGGAACTGGTGAAACCATCGAACTTGGATTTGACTTGAACAAAGCTCACTTCTTCGATAAAGAAACTGAAAAAACAGTATACTAATACCTACTGACACGATAGAGACTGAGACGATTTGTCTCGGTCTCTTTCATTTTAAGGAGACAAGACATGGAAAAAGACTGGTGGAAGGGGAAGGTCGCTTACCAGATTTACCCAAAAAGCTTTAAGGATAGCAATGGTGATGGTGTTGGGGATTTGAAAGGCATCACGGAGAAACTCGATTACCTTCAAGACTTAGGAATTGATATTCTCTGGCTATCTCCTGTTTACAAGAGTCCGTTTATTGACCAGGGATATGATATTTCAGACTATTATGCCATTGATCCCCTTTTTGGGACTATGGAAGACATGGAAGAATTGATTGCGGAAGGCAAGAAGCGGGGAATTTCTATCATTATGGACTTGGTGGTCAACCATTGCTCCAGTCATCACGAGTGGTTCCAAAAGGCTTTAGCGGATCCAGATGGTCCTTATGCGGATTACTTTTATTTTATCGAAAGTGACAAAGAACCCAACAACTGGGAAAGTTACTTTGGGGGCAGTGTTTGGGAGCCGGTTCCTGGCACTAATAAATACTATCTCCATTCTTTCCACAAGGATCAGCCAGACCTCAATTGGCAAAATCCTGTCTTGCGCGAAGAGATATATAAGATGATCAATTGGTGGTTGGACAAGGGAATTGCAGGCTTCCGGATTGATGCCATTATCAATATCAAAAAGGATTTAGAATGGCGTTCGCTTCCGTCCGATCGCGAAAATGGCTTGGTTCCAGTACCGGAGTCTCTGGTCAATGCCCAACCGATTGAACCTTTCTTGCAAGAGTTAAAGGAGCGGACTTTTGCCAAGTACAACGCCTTCACAGTAGGGGAAGTTTTCAATGAAACTGACGAAGAGTTGCACTTCTTTATTGGAAAAGATGGTGTCTTCTCTTCCATCTTTGACTTCAAACAAACCATGCTGGGGCAAGAAGGAAAAGGCTGGTTCGACCATGCTCTTCCAACAGCGGATGAACTCAAGGAAAGTATTTTCCAAGCGCATGAGCGCGCGGATTGCATTGGGGTTCTATCGACCATCATTGAAAACCACGACGAACCTCGTGGAGTGTCCCATTATATTGCGGAAGGTCCAGTAAACGATACCAGTAAAAAGGCCTTAGGAACCATACAGATTTTGCGCAAGGGAATTCCTTTTATCTATCAAGGCCAAGAAATTGGGATGGAAAACCAAGTCTTTGAATCGGTGGAGGACTTTGATGATATCGCGACCATCAATGGCTACCATGTGGCGAAAGAAGCTGGTTTGACCGAGGAAGAAGCCTTGGCCGCGATTGCCAAATACAGCCGGGACAATGCGCGAACACCCATGCAATGGTCAGCAGAGCCAGGTCTGGGCTTTAGTGATGGACCAGCTTGGTTGATCAGTCCCAAACCAAATGTTGCCATCAATGTGAAAGATCAAGAAAAGGATCCAAATTCCATCTTGAATTACTATCGCCAGTTGACGGCCTTGTATCGCCATCCCCTTTATGGAAATACCATCCGATTCGGAGATATGATCCCAGCGTATCGGGACCGTGAAAACATCATCGCCTTTGAACGCCGTGGGGACAAGCGTCTCTTGGTTGTCAGCAATTTCCAAAATCGCCAGGCTACCTTGGAGTTGCCAGCTCCGATTAAAACAGTCGTTTTAAATAATACAGCAGGATTATTCCAAGAAGGAGACCAAGTGCTCGAATTAGTCCCTTACCAAACGGTTGTGTTGGAATTGGCAGAATAGAAAAGAACCTTCGCATCTGCGAAGGTTCTTTTCATGTCATCCAGGTCTAAATCTGGAACTTACTCAACTTCTTTCTTTTTCAAGAGGAGGAAGCCTCCGCTAACGGCTAGCAAGAAGCCTGAAAGAATGAAGTGCGCCGTTGTGTCTTCTCCAGTTTGTGGCAATTGTGCCTTGGCTGGACTTTCTTGGAAGCTTTGTCCTACTTGGTAAGTCAAGGCTTGCACGCTTTCTTCTTTAGTTGTCATTTCTTTTTGTGGAAGGAGCACTTTAGGAGTGTCCTTCTTGGCCAAGATTGGCTGTGGATTGGTTGTTTGGTTATGAATTGGTACCACCACTTGATCTGGTTCTTTAGCTGGAACGTAATCCATCAAGCTTGCTAACTTGTTGCCAAAGATCGCATTGGTTACCCAGCGGAAGAAGTGGACAGGGTGTTGACGGTTGGTTGGATTTCCTGCATAGACAAAGAGTGGTTGTCCCATCAGTTCTCCAGAGATGGCCATGACTTTGTTAGCCAGAACATCGTTATGTGGCCACCAACCTGCAATATAATAATCGCTCGGAGCGATGCTCATCAAGGTCTTGAAATGCTCTGGAACCTTTTCAATCCAGTTTCCTGAGTTGGAGTAGAAGAGGGTATTCTTCTTGTATCCGCTGGTCAATGGATCCTGATCATCAATGATGGCTTTCATTAATCCTTCGTAGTCACTACCGCCTTTTAGTTTTTCAGCGTCAAATCCTGTAAGAACTCCCAATTTTTCCAATTTTTGCATGGCTTCCCCACCAATGACCAGGGTTGGTTTCTTACCAAAGATGGAAGCGTCAAAGCGGTTGCTTTCCAAAATAACAACATCCGCTTCTTCTGGCGTATTGACGATTTGGAAGCCTAATTTTTCAAGGACCAGACTAGTATGAGCAGGCGCATCTACTCCAGCCCAATTATAGTGGTAGTTTGGAGAGTAGACCTTCATCGGTTTCAAGGTTGGTCCGCTTGGCACCTTGTAGAGGGCATCACCATAAATGGCATAGTTTGGCAGGAGCGAAGCAAAGGTATCGCGGTCAACGATGTAGCCATCGTCTGTTAGGTAGACAGATTTTCCTTGTGCGATCGCCTGGTTGACAGCTTTAACGGCGCTAGCTGAGGTATTTGCGATCACATAGTAAGGAGCTTTTGGATCGATCTCAGAGGTACGAGTGGCACGGGTGGTGGTGACTTCTCCTAATTTTCCGTTGAAAAGACCATCCGCAAAGACAGGTTCGGACTTGAACCCTCTCATATCAGGGAAGTTGACCAGCAACTCTGCGTACATAGCAGCCCAGGCAGATTCGTTGGAGCCCTTGTAGAGAATGTGGTTGGCATAGCCACGTTTGGCTTGGGCCATGTCAATGACCAAGTCCCCTTTTTTATAGTTGCCAATATCTTCTTTGAGTTCCTTGACGAGGACACCATTGCGTTTGAAGTAGTCGATCATATTGAAGGCTTCTTGGGCATCGTTGTCTTTGTCGAGGCTCATTGGGATGACGTAGTAGTCTGGGAAGAATTTCGGACGACCATTTTTCACACGTCCAACGACTTCCCCATTTGGGCCAACCAGTTCATTTTCGGCTTTTGGATCTTCGGTTTTATTGAGACCACGCAGGTAGAAGTTGAGACGCATCTCAAGGAGACGGTCCGGATCTTGGTTGAGGAAGTCAATCCCTCCTAGGACAGCATTGCGACCTGCTTTGTAGGATTCTTCATTTCCTTCCGGAATTTCAATGGTATGGCCTAAGATACCATGGTAGACAGCATAAACTCCTGTATAGCCAGAGAAGGAGTCATCCCAGCCATCGCCCCAATCCAGTTTTGGAATGATGTAACTATTGTATTTAGAATTGGCAACTCCTGCCCGTCCCATATGATGGGCATTTTCTAGCATCAGGTCTGACAGAAGATCGTATTCGAAGTTCGGATCATGTGGTGGCGTTGCAGGTTCGATCAAGAATTCTTTGATAAAACCGTGTAAGTCGTAGAGAGCGATCGGATTCCATTTGTTGATCATTTGGATAACCGTGCGAACTTCAGGGTTGGTCTGGTAGCTGGCATCCCGGTTTGGATCGAGCCCGTTTGCTAGGGCCCGCAGGTTGAGAGCATCCCCATCTGGGTTTTCTGTGAAGTCAAATAAGAAGATGAATTTATTGAGCAAGCTTGGAATATCTAGCGTGACTGTTTTAGCATTTCCAGCTTCATCTGTGGTGTTAAAGGTCACCTTTTCCTTGGTCGCAAAGGTATTGAAGAGGCCTGTGATGATATCAATGCCTGGCTGTTC
This sequence comes from Streptococcus parasanguinis, assembly GCF_009717775.1. Taxonomy (GTDB): domain Bacteria; phylum Bacillota; class Bacilli; order Lactobacillales; family Streptococcaceae; genus Streptococcus; species Streptococcus parasanguinis_AG. The sequence goes on from NZ_WMZF01000006.1 coordinate 74,718, forward strand.
ATCCGCGTGGGTATTGTGGACTAAGACAGGTAATTTGTAATCCAAGGTCTTGTCTTTTAGTGCGGCCAGCATTTCGCTTGGCTTGGTCAAGGCTGTAGGGTTGGTACTAGACAGGTAGTGATCGATGCTGGCTTGGTCCTTGCTCACGATCCCCATCTTCATATCCCGTCCTTGGGCACTCTTGCCAAGGGTTTCCAGCTGCACTAAACGATCGGGTTTCGCTTCTTCCTTGGATTTTTCGATGGCAGCTAGCATCTCTTCATGTGTATGGTAGTCTTGATAAGGTCGAAAAACAAGGGTTTTATTGATGGTCACACCCAAGTCTGCATTGGTCCCGACTAGTTCATGGTTGCCGATGTAGTTGCGATAAGTCCGGCGAATATTATTTGGGCTACGAAGACTGAGATCTTGACCAAAGAGATCCTGCACGTCAATGTGGAGATCCAGATCATTGCCGTTTGCTGTCTCTGTGATAGTAAGGAATGGATCCTTGCTCAGTGTTCCTGTCTCCATATCCCAGGTTTTCCACTCAGAGAGTGGCTTATTGTCTAAGGTCCAGTTGATCTTGCCAGCAGCTTGAGCTTTTTCTTGGACTTTGTCATCAATCGTGCTCTTTTCAGAGAGATAAATGGTGCTATCCGCCAATCGAGTCGCTTGGTCAGCGGTCGTTGTCGCACGGGTAGTGCTTGGACTAGCGGTTGGAGCAACTTCTGTACTAGAAGCCACATCAGAAGTCGCTGCTCTTTCTGCAGGACTAGCAGGAGTTACGTCTGTGGCTGTAGCGGGACTAGTCGTCTCGGCGGTCACAGGTTGCTCAGTAGCAGGTGTCGCTTCAAGGACCGTGCTTGGTTCCGTTTGAGGCGCTTCTACGCTATCGGCTGAAACTTGACCATGCCCAATAACGGAAAGCAAGACAGCCGCTGAGAGACTGAGTGTCGTAGTGTACAAATGTTTCTTATATGAAGACTTCATATAGAAGACCCTCCTTAAATAGTTATTTTTCAGTTCTAGTATACCATTTTAGGAAAGCGTTTACAACAACTGCCTGAATAAAAAAGCCTTTGCATCTTGCAAGGGCTTCTTTGTCTATTCTGTCTCCTTATGAAATTGTTGGTAAAAATCAACCTTAACCTGGATAAAAGTTTCTAAGTCTCTTAAGAGTTGGAGCAAGGTGGCGCGTGTTTCGAATTCTTCACGGGTCTTAGGAAGAGGGCGTTCGCGAAAGATCGCTAAATACTGACTAATATCATCAAGAAGATCTTGGGCGGGATTTTCCTGACTTAACTGTTGGGCTGTCTTCTTAAATAGTTGTGCTAGGATCATACTTTCACTCGCCGCCAACTGACAGCGGTTGACGTTTTCTGCCATATCCCGCAGAATATCGTTTTGCCGCTTGCGCATTTCGAAGTAGTGAATATGGTAGTTGGTTTGGTGAAAGAGGTGGTTGGAATGGTCCAGATAGACTAGGTTCAAAGCGTCCTTTAGGATGCTGTCCAACTCCTTGATCAAGCGAGCATCATTGCGACCATCCCCTTTACCAAGTAATTCCGCAAAACGACCAAGGATCTTCTTTAGTTGGTCTTCGACAACATCATGGTAATGATCGATCGCATCCTGATTCGAAGGCATATAGAGATTAGCAAGCAAGGCAAAGCTGGTCCCGATTAAAAAGAGAGCAAGTTCATTGAGCAAGAGCCCCCAGGAGGTAGACTGCTCAATCAAGAGGTGGGTAACCAACACCGTACTAGGGGTGATACCGATCTGCCAGCCTAATAGGAAGGCGCAAGGAGCATAGAGAGCGATAAAGACTCCCAGTGCCCAGAGGTTGAATCCAAAAAAGGAAAAAGCGAGACTTCCGATAGCAAGGGCCAGCAAGGTCGACATAAAACGCTGGTAGGCTTGCTTGATGGTGCTGCGACGCGTATCAGAGATACTCAAGATGGCAATGACGCCAGCTGAGATGGCATAGGTCAAGCCCAGAGCATAAGCAAGGGCCGCTGCTAAACAGGTGCCCAAGGTGAGCTTGATGGTTCGTTGAAAAAGAGGCATGGCTTCCTTTCTATTTTGCTGGTTTCGCTGAGATAGATTTCATTTCATTATATCATGAATTGGCCTCTTCCTCCTTTCTTGTGGTATACTAGTTTTATGGAAAATAACGATATCGTATACGGTGTCCACGCAGTCACCGAGGCTTTACAAGCCAATACAGGCAATAAATTATATATTCAAGAAGACCTCCGAGGAAAAAATGTCGACAAGATCAAGGCCTTAGCAGCTGAGAAAAAAGTGTCGATTTCTTGGACGCCAAAGAAAACCCTGCAGGAAATGACAGAAGGAGCTGTTCACCAAGGCTTCGTTCTTCGTGTGGCAGCCTTTGCTTACACAGACTTGGCAGCGATTTTGAAACAGACAGCCCAAGAAGAGAACCCGCTTTTGTTGATTCTCGATGGCTTGACCGATCCGCACAATCTTGGATCCATCTTGCGGACAGCTGATGCGACCAATGTCTCAGGGGTCATCATTCCTAAGCACCGGGCAGTCGGGGTAACCCCAGTGGTTTCAAAAACTTCTACCGGAGCAGTGGAACACATTCCCATTGCACGTGTGACCAATCTCAGCCAAACTCTAGACAAGCTAAAGGAAGAAGGTTTCTGGATCTTTGGGACTGACATGAACGGCACGCCATCTCATCAGTGGAATACGGCTGGTAAGTTGGCTTTGATCATTGGTAATGAAGGAAAAGGGATCTCAGCCAATATCAAAAAGCAAGTCGATGAGATGATCACCATTCCTATGAATGGCCATGTTCAAAGCCTCAATGCCAGTGTGGCAGCAGCCATCCTCATGTATGAGGTCTTTCGCAACCGACTATAATATAAATAGTAGAAAGGCAATGATATGAAACGAAAAATCTTATTGGTTGACGGCTACAATATGATTGCCTTCTGGCAGGAGACCCGCCAGCTCTTTCAAAAAAGTGAGCTCGATGCGGCGCGCAACATCCTCCTGCAAAAACTGAGCCATTATGCTAGCTTTGAAGGGATCGAAGTCATCTGTGTCTTTGATGCCCAGTATATGCCAGGAGTGCGGCAGACCTACGATGAGTTCAATGTTCAGGTGGTCTTTACCGGTGAGGATGAGACGGCAGACGACTATATCGAGCGCTTGGCGGCAGAGCTCAATACGCCCCTCCACCAAGTATCGGTAGCGACCAGTGACTTACATGAACAATGGACTGTCTTTGCTCAAGGGGCCCTTCGGGTATCCGCGAGAGAGTTAGAGAAACGAGTCGCAGTCGTCAAAGGAAACCTCAATCAGGCGCAGCGAGTGGTTAACGATCAAAAACCACCCATGCGACCGCTCGATCACCAAGTATTGCGACAATTACAAGAAATGATGGGAGACAAGAAATGACATTTGCTATTTTGACTGATTCGACCGCAGATTTGGACCAAAACTGGGCCAAGGAACACCAGGTGACTATTCTTGGGTTGACCATTGAGTTAGATGGAACAGTATACCAGACAGTAGGAGAAGGTCAATTGACCAGCCCTGAGCTTTTAGAAGCCATGAAAAATGGGGCAAAACCGACAACCAGTCAGGTCAATGTGGGCCAATTCCAGGAGACCTTTAAGCACTTTGTAAAAGAAGGGAAAGCTGTACTTTATGTCGCCTTTTCATCGGTCTTATCTGGGACCTATCAGAGTGCAGTTATGGCGCGTGATTTAGTCTTGGAAGACTACCCAGAAGCCGTGATCGAGATTGTCGATCCGAAGGCTGCTGGGATTGGAGAGGGCTACCTGGTCATGCGGGCAGTAGCTGCGCGCGATGCGGGTCACTCATTAGCAGAAGCCAAAGAAGAGATCATGGCTCTAGCTCCAAAACTGCGGACCTATTTCCTCGTCGATGATCTCTACCACCTCATGCGTGGCGGTCGTCTTTCTAAGAGTGCTGCGATCATGGGAAGTCTAGCCAGCATCAAGCCCATTCTCTGGATTGATGCAGAAGGTAAATTAGTGCCCATTACGAAAGTTCGTGGACGCAAAAAAGCCGTCCGAGAATTACTGGAGTTGATCAAAACCGATATCGGTGAAAGCACAGCCTTGGTCTCTTATACAAACGATCTAGAAGGAGCCAAAGCGTTGAAGGCAGAAATGCTTGCACTTGATGGCGTCGATGAAGTCCTCGTGATGCCCCTTGGACCAGTCATCTCTGCACATGTCGGCCCGAATGCCTTGATCGGATTTGTCATGGGAAAAGAAAATCGCAAATAATTTTCCAAATCTGTTGACTTTTATCTTAGAATTTTGATACAATAGTAGGCGGTATTGTTTACCCCATTTGTAAGGCCCCGGAACCTTTCAAATAACTTGCGGACCGGAACATCCGCCCTGTAAACAAAAACGACATTCATATAGGAGAAATCATGAACAAAACTACATTCATGGCTAAACCAGGCCAAGTAGAACGCAAATGGTACGTTGTTGACGCAACTGATGTACCTCTTGGACGCCTTTCAGCAGTTGTTGCTAGCGTGCTTCGCGGAAAAAACAAACCAACATTCACACCTCACACTGATACAGGTGACTTCGTAATCGTTATCAATGCTGAAAAAGTTAAATTGACTGGTAAAAAAGCTACTGATAAGATCTACTACACTCACTCAAACCACCCAGGTGGATTGAAATCAATCTCTGCTGGTGAACTTCGTTCTAAAAATGCAGTACGTTTGATCGAGAAATCAGTTAAAGGTATGCTTCCACACAATACTCTTGGCCGCGCTCAAGGTATGAAATTGAAAGTATTCGTTGGAGCTGAGCACACTCACGCTGCACAACAACCAGAAGTTCTTGATATTTCAGGACTTATCTAAGGAAAGGAACAATAAAGTATGTCACAAGCACAATATGCAGGTACTGGACGTCGTAAAAACGCTGTTGCACGCGTTCGCCTTGTTCCAGGAACTGGTAAAATCACTGTTAACAAAAAAGATGTTGAAGAGTACATCCCACACGCTGACCTTCGTTTGGTCATCAACCAACCATTCGCAGTTACTTCAACTGTAGGTTCATACGACGTTTTCGTTAACGTTGTAGGTGGTGGATACGCTGGTCAATCAGGAGCTATCCGTCACGGTATCGCTCGTGCCCTTCTTCAAGTAGACCCAGACTTCCGCGATTCATTGAAACGCGCAGGACTTCTTACACGTGACTCACGTAAAGTTGAGCGTAAGAAACCAGGCTTGAAAAAAGCTCGTAAAGCATCACAATTTAGTAAACGTTAAAACTTATTTAAACTTATTGAAAGCATTTCGTATCAAAAATA
>NZ_WMZF01000007.1:0-127106 GCF_009717775.1 Streptococcus parasanguinis
GGATTTGGAGCGCTGATTACGGCGATCTATATCATTGCCCAAAATGTTTTATTGGGTTCTATCTTTGTTTTCTTCACAATCTTACGTCCCATTCCACAATTCTTAATGAATAATAAGCTAAAGAATTCAGGGGATGAAATGTCTCAGGGAAGAACAGCCGTTCATAACCAAATCTCTGATAGTATTCGAGGGGCTCAAACCTTGCGGATGAATCAAGCCTTGCCTGAAAATTCTCAGCGCGTCTGGAATATCAATCTTCGTTATCAACGAGCCATTCAAAAGTTTGCTTTTACCCATAACATTGTTTTCTTTTGTAATGGTTTCATGGTCTTTCTTAGCCAAGTACTCCCCTTGGTATTGGGGTTCTTCCTTGCCATGCATGGTCATCAAGTTTCAGTGGCTAGCCTGGTTGCAATGTATATTGCCGCTGGTCAACTGGTAGGTCCTCTACAAAATATCATGTATGATGTGGTTGAAGTACAAGGAGCCAAAACAACGGCAGAAAAGATTTTCGGAATTTTAAATCGAGCAGATGATAGTGAATCGGACAATCATTCAATCTCACAAGTAGAAGAACTAGAAATTTCTCATTTAAGTAAATCTTATAACGGTAGAGAGATTATACGCGATCTTAATCTAGCCATTCAACAAGGCGAAAAAGTCCTCATCAAAGGGCCAAGTGGCTGTGGGAAATCAACCCTCTTTCGAATGATCACAGGGGAAGAAAAGGCGGATGATGGGACGATTACTTGTCGGACAAGGGATGGAGCAAAAACAAGTTATTTTATTCGTCAGGTAGGTATCATCAGTCAGCATCCTTTCCTCTTTAATGATACTGTTCGCTACAATCTTAGTTTGGGACAAGAGTTTTCAGATCAAGAATTGGAGACTGTTTTGAGACAGGTCAAACTCGACCATGAACTAACTGATGGACTTGATTTTGTAATCACTAATAACGGAGAAAATATTTCAGGCGGACAACGAGTCCGGATTGAACTAGCCCGCTTCCTTCTTCGTAAAAAGGATATTTTATTAGCAGATGAGGTAACTGCAGCTCTTGACGTAGAAAATAGCCAGATGGTTCGAGACTTGATTTTCTCACTACCGATGATGGTGTTAGAAATCGCTCACCATATTGATTATGAAAGTCGATACGATCAAGTCATTGAACTAAGAAAAAATTGAATTATTTTCATGATAAGATAAAGTAGTGAGTACTCTCTCCAGTCGGAAACTTCCTCACTACTAATCTTAATATGTTTGTTAACTGTAGTGGGGGACGAAAATTTTAACAACAAGGAAGGATATGTTTGTCCTTTCTTTTTTGATGTCGGGGACATGAAAGCGTGCTTCTTAAAGTTTGAAAAGTTTCTAAATCTAAATTCTTGTTTGATCATTTTGTTAGTGGTTTAGGAGAACTGATTTCAAGAAGTTTATTAGACCAAAATAACTTGTTATTATCTTTTAGCCCATTAGGAGTATTGAATATTTTAAACCCTGTTTCAAAGAATATTTCGATAATTAGCTACACCATTCAACTACTTTTAACTGTTATTTATTCAATCGTAATTTTTTACATTGCTATTAAACTGTTTGAAAACAAAGAATTCTAAATCTATAAAAAAGTACAAAACAGTAACAATTCAAATGGTGTGAACTTTTTGGTAAAATCTAGCTCAATTCGTTTATTTTTAGGGTAAAATTCACACCATTCAATTGAAAGTTATTCAAATTAGATGAAATATTTCTTTCTTAAAAACATGGGGAAACATTGATATTAAGCATATATTGAAATTCATTCAAATACGAGGTGTTCAAACCAGGTCTCACAATTTGTAAGTAAAAGAACAAATAAAAAAGAGGAGCTTCATACTAAAGTTCCTCTGCTTTTAAATATCCGAATCATTATTCTTATTTCAAAAAAGGTAGTGAAAAAGGTAGTGATTCGGTTGATTTCTATTGCAATGTAGTGAAATTTAGAATTTCAAAAATCGCTTTAAATCAAGGTTTTTAACGTCTATTGACGTGTAGTGAACCCCTATTTCACCTCTGTAATTATCAAGTATTACAATCTATATTTCTTTTAATATTTTACCAAATAATTCTTCTAGCTTCCCTAAGTCTCCATAGACAGTTCCGTCCATATAAAGGTTGTAAACTTCATCATCTTGTTCCACTCGTATTTGTGCAGAATATCCTTTTGATAGTGCTAAGGAACGAATAACTTCTCGTTGAGTTCGTCCATTTCCTTCTCGAAAGGGATGGAAATAATTAAGATTATCAAGAATTTTTGCTAAATGTTTAATGATTTCATCTTTTGAGTTGGTAGTTTGATGATAGGAATGAATGAGATGATTTATATAAGTTTCAGCAGCATTAAACGACTGTATCGACATAAAAGGATTACCACTTTTAGAGATATTCACCTTGCGATATTGTCCTGACCAGGCATAAACATCCTGAAACAAATAGTTATGAATGGCTAAAATATTACTCATGGAATAGACTTCAATGGCTTTCAAGCGCAAGTCTGCAAGTCTTTTAGTAACGAATAAGTGTTCATTTCGATAGGCTTCTTCAATATTTGTAACATTTTGTTTATTGATTAAGACTGTGGAATTTGGATAGGTATATTGGTGATTGGGGTCAATGTACTCATATCCTTCGTATTGATTTTTAACCAATATTCAATTCCTTTCGTCTGTTGATAACATAAGTTTTTAAATCAATCACATCTTGAACAGTAGGTTCATAATTTTCAATCATTGATGACCCAATAGCATACCAGACAGTATCAAAATCCGAAAAGTTATCAAAGGGAATCCCTAAAATTGTTAATTCTTCTTTATTTACATCAAGAGTCATGGCACACCTCCTTATATAGAGTTATCCTTATTATACCATAAAATCGGTATTTTCACCTAAAGGATAGAGACCAAAAGATATATGTAAGCATATAGATTAATACTTACAGAACTAAAAATATTCCCCTGTTTTTAGTCCAACTGAAACCCATACTTTCCAAACCAGGTCTTAAGAAAAAAGGTAGAGAAAAAGGTAGAGTTTGAATTGAAATACAGTGCAATATATCGCATTTGGCAAAAAGAAAAAACGCTTGAAATCAGCGTTTTTCTTATGTATTGATTCGTATTGAACCCCTACTTCACTTCAGTTTGAAAAATATTATTTTAGAATCAATTTATAAGTTTAAATCAAATTTAATTATTAATCTATAAACATCCAATTAACAAAACAGCTCCTTAATCATAAAGACCAGGAGCTAAAAACTTAGCGATCAATAATACCGCAACATCTATTTTTACCAATTTAAAGTAAAATGGTCATTTATCAGAGTAGTGCTACAAGATTAAGTAAACCATGAAAAACTACAGAGCTTCGTAATCTACCCGTCCTTAAAAATAATAAAGAAGCTAAAATACCAAATACTAACCTATTAAGCAAATTAACTAAACTATAATCTATGGCGTGACTAAGAGCAAAGATTACAGAAGATAAAAATACTGCAATTATTATTTTAAGGGAATAACCTGACTTTACCTTTTCAAAAATATAACTCAACAAGATTTTACGAAATATAATCTCCTCGAGAAGAGGTGCTGCAAATACTATTAGTAATAAATTTAAAAAGTTCTCTCGTACAAGTTCTAAACCATATTCATTTAACTTTAAATTTATATTATTTTCAAAAAACAGACTGTTCAATCTGACCAACGCTAAATTTAAAAGAATCGCAAATATAATATATGCTGTCTCCAATAAAACACTAACAGGCAGCTTATTTTTTTTTATAGGTTCAATCTTTAAAGAATAATCAAGGGATACACTATAAAGAAAGATACTCGTTGCCACACCTACAATATACATATGAACAAAGTTAAAGTTAACCCAAGATACAGTATAGAGGAATAATATTAAAAGTAACTGACTTCCATGATTATATGACTTATTCATTTACGGTAGAACCTATTTATAACACAATTTCTTCTTCAATGTACTCAGCCATCGTTAAACTTGCACTTCCTCCTCCTCTTGAACAACAACAGCAATAAAGTCCAATATTAATATTGGTACCTCCACTATTATCGTTGTTCCCTCCCGAGTTACCTCCACGTTTTTTTGAACTTGTTGTAATACCGTAGGTAGATTTACCCTGATTATTCCCGTTTAAAGTAGAGCCAATAAAAATTGATGTAGGTTTATCTGGGGTTTTTGACATATAAAAATCTCCCCCTTTTTTTTGCTATTGTAATATAACTCCCACAGATTGTCAAGTGAAATTTTAATATAATTTAATAGTTTTCTTCGAATGGTTAAAGTCAGTGATAATGTTTTCGTATATACTATATTTTTCAAAGTCAATTAACCACCTCTACTACAAGGTAGATAAGTTGATATAACTTGATTTCCCTATACAAATCCAATCAACTTTAAAGAGTCATCTGTTCGGATGCCATTTACATTTATTTTATCAAATTTTAAATATCATTTACGGTTTCTGTAAATAAGCATACTAACCGACAAAATTATAGTAAGTAGAGCACTCATCAATAATATTATTTTACTTTTAGTAAATATATCTACAACTTGTAAAACAGAGACCAAACTAACGAAGAAAAGTATAATTTCCATAACTCTATTCTTCTGTGACTCATTAAATTGATTTCTATCCTTTAACAAATCGTATTCCTCCTGCTTAATTTTTTCTATATATTCATCATGCTTGAAATAAGAACTTTCTTTTAAATGATTAAATAAATCAAAAATAGCAATATGATTTATTCGATAGATATATAGAAAAGATCGTTTATAACCGTGAACCCACTCGTTAAATTTTATTAGTTGTTTATCATTTGAAAGTTGGAATTTTTCCAGCCCATCCATAATAGTCTCATCTAGACACACTAACTGAAAGAATGGAGTGGCTGAAGATAAAAAGAAACTGGCTTGTCTTAAAAAATTTGATTCAAATTTGTCAGAATCATCCTCACTCCATACTATATAATTTGCTCCTTTATTTATATAATTAATGCTACCTAAATTATAATAGTTGGTTAAATAGTTTTTTGATTTAATTTCTGAAGATACATTGTTAACACTATAGGGAGCATTTATCATCCATGTATACAGTTTTTTATTTTTTAAAAAATCCATTTTATTCATCTGCTTCATATTTGTAACAAAATGTAAATAAAATATACTCTCAGTTAACTTCAATCCTCCGTTTATGGAGGAAAGTTCTTTTTTTATATACTTCAATATATCATCAAGTTGATGTTTAGTATTTAAAGAATACTCTCTATCACTCTTTTCAAAATCAGGAAATATTTGCCATCTCATCATTGTAATCGGATGAAAAAAGTCAAATCTATAGAATGATGATCTTAAATCTTCAAATAATTCTATGACTATTGATCCGTTTTGAAAAACAGTGAGTGTCACAAAGAAAAAATGTAATTCTTCCTCACTATCCACTTCTATTAAAGGAGCAAAAATAAATTTAACAAATTGATTAGATTTAGAACTAAAAAGACAATTTTGTTTTCCTTTTTCTAATTTTACAAAATATAAATCTAGATAATTGTTAGTTTTCTCATCTATTTTGCTTTTTAACCGATTCAATTCTTTCGGAATTGTCCATGACTCGTATCTTTTTATAAAAAGGTCGTTTTCTTCCGTACCTATTAATTCCATAATTGTAGCAGGATGATTCTCAAATTTCTTAGTGATTATTTCTGTTAATTTGTTATTTTCTATTTTATATAAATCAGTACTAAGCATGTAAAAACAAGTTATTTTTACTTCTTCTATTTGTTTAGAAATCTCAGGAATTTTTTCAAAAGCAGTATTCTCTTTTATCTTCTGCATATTTTCTACCTTTTTTTATCTTATTTCATTAATTATATCAAAATATAATTCAATAAAATGATAATCAAACAAAAAGTTATGTAATATACAAAAACTAGTTTTTAAAAACTTAGAAAGATTCATTTTATAGACTCTGACTATATTACGTTCAATAATTTCTGAAATTGATTTATTATTATTTAGAATACTGAAAGTAATTACATAAAAGAGACCCTTAGGCCTCTTCTTCTCTCCTTCAAACACTCTGTCACTGTCCATTTACTGTCCAATATAGTGTAATACATCTAAAAATTGTTGATTTTATCGAATGCAAAATCGCTTAAAATCAGTATTTTGATAAATAACAAGACTTTAAGAATCTTAAATTAAGTCTTGCATATTCATCATAGTAATGACATTCCTTCCAACTTCTGAAATTTACAGTTCATTATACCATTTTTTAGACGCTTGGAAAAGCCTAGGTGAGGGAACTCTGACATCATGCCTGCTGTTTCAGGCAATTTCATGAAGAGAGAAAAGAGTTTTGAAATCTGTGGGCCTCATCTTCCCTTAAAAGCCAGAATGTTCTTTCAAATACTCCTCTTCTTCCTTGGTCGAAGGCCGTCCTAAGATGGCATTCCGATGTGGATAACGCCCAAATTGTTGAAGAATGTCCATGTGCATCTTCTCATACTTCAAACGCTTTTCTAAGCCCGGTTGATCAAATAGGCGCAGAGCTTCTTCATGAATGGTTAAAGATTCCGAATGCATAAAGGGCATGTAGAAAAAGCCTCTTTGTACAACTGGTAATTCTTGAGCTTGTGTTAGGCCTTCTTGGGCCAAGACCAAGGCCAGGGAATCTGTCGCAAAAGCTTGGGCAGTCCCTCGAAAAATATTGCGAGGAATTTGGTCCAAGAGCAAAATCTCTGCTAAACGCCCTTCTGCCGTAGCCCGCCAGTGAAACAATTCCCCACGACTGGCCTTCCAATAAAGTTCCTCAAAGCGCTCCCGCATTTCTTGATCCAGTGCTTCTGATTTTTTGAACCAATCCTCTGGCTTCAACTCTTCGAACCAGAACCTTATCACTTCCTTCATTGCTTAACCTGCCATAATTTTTTCTTTTGTTTTTTCATCCAATGCATCATTCATCCGGCCGTACTTATATCCAGCCAAATCCAAGGCTACATAGGTAAATCCGATTTTTTTCATGTAGTCATTGATCTTGTCATGCAGTTGGATGGCTTTAAGCAGGTGGTCTTTTTCCACTTCGATGCGCGCCAAGTCTCCATGCACACGCACACGGGCTTGCTCAAAGCCAAGTCCTACAAGGAACTCTTCCCCTTCAAAAACCCGTTGTACATTTTCTGAAGTGATTTTCACTCCGTATGGGAAGCGTGAGGCAACGCTACAAGATGGCACCTTATTCCAATTGGAGACCCCTCTTTCCTTGGCCAATTGACGAATTTCTGTCTTATAGAGGCCGGCTTCTTGCAAGACACTGCGGACACCCGCTTCGTCCCGAGCCTTGATACCAGGGCGAAAATCGTCGATATCATCCATAATATTGCCGTCCACCAATTGCTTAAAGCCCAGTTCTGTAACTGAATCCTTAATAGTTTGGTACATCAATTGTTTGGTGTAATACCAAATATTGGGCGTATTGGCAGCAATCCGTGGATCACTCAATTCTCTCATTTCCAGACCAAGCACAGGTGCTCCTAGCTGATCAGCCAAGTCGAGCGCTAGATCGAACTCTTCATTTGAAAACATCTCAGAGTTCACGACGGCCGCAATAACATTGTCAGGTCCCAAGGTATCTAAGGCCACCTTCAAGAGATAAGAACTGTCAATCCCACCTGAATAGGTAACGGCTACCTTTCCGATTTTTCGTAAAATATCTTGTAATTTTTCTTCTTTTTCTTTTCTGATTTGTGCTTCTGTTGCCATGTTAGAATGTTTCCCTTCCAATAAATTCTTCAATTCGTTCGATGTCCAAAATAACGATCTTTTGCTGTCGAATGTCTAAAACACCTTCTCGTTTTAATTCATTGAGAATGCGATTGACACTGTTTCGCGTCGAAATCCCACAAAAACCGGCAATATCTTCATTGGTAATGTTGAAATCAATCAAGATACCATCGTCCTGCTCTACCCCAAATAAGCTGCATAGCTTTTGTAGGTGAAAACAAACTGCGCCTTTTTTCCCATTCATCATCATGTACTGCTGGGATTCCATACTCTCAGACAGTTTATTGCGATAATAATCCCGTACGTAATCTTGCAGTTCCTTTTTTTCTTTGACAAAGGTCCAGAACTTGACCCGAGGAATCCGGTAAAAACTAGCCTCAGCTGTCTCGACGCGCACGTTAAAAGGCGAGTCCGTATAATTGGATACCTCATCCCGTAACAAGGATACAATATCAGTCGCTTTTAAATAGGAAAAGTTAAATTCTCGACCATCACGCATGATGACACTGGTCTTGACAACCCCTTCTTTTAAAATATAGATATAGTCCTCTTTAATCCCGCGATAAGAGAGGTAGCTGTGGTATTTTTTCTTGATAATAGGCGTTCGCCTCTCTTCCAAGAATTTCACTAAAAATGCTGAATCCACGCGCGTTTTTCCTCCTGTTTTGGCTCTTCATAGAAGTCACACTAATGATACACCTGTTCTTAAACAATATAGTTAACATTTGTTGACATCAATTGGTGCACACCTCTTTTTAAAAAGAATTATACTATAAGTATCAGTATTAATAAAGGAGATCGCAAATAATGGTAGAAATTAAATTACCGTACGACAAAAAATCGATTGTTGCAAAGATTCCAGATGAAAACTTTGCAGGATTGTTAGAGTCTAAGGCGGAAAACTTCCATAACCCACTGTCTGAAGAAGAAACTGTTGAACGTTCAATGGACAACCCTATCGGCAGCCCTACTTTGGAAGAACTTGCTAAAGGCAAAAAAGACATCGTGTTGATCAGTTCTGACCACACTCGTCCCGTTCCTTCTCACATCATCACTCCAATCATTTTGCGTCGTATTCGCTCAGTTAACCCTGATGCACGCGTGCGTATCTTGGTTGCTACTGGTTTCCACCGTCCTTCAACTCGTGAAGAATTGATCAATAAATACGGCCAAGAAATCGTTGACAATGAAGAAATCGTTATGCACATTTCAACAAACGACGATGACATGGTTAAAATTGGACAACTCCCTTCAGGTGGTGACTGTATCATCAACAAAATCGCTGCTGAAGCTGACTTGTTGATAGCAGAAGGATTCATCGAATCTCACTTCTTCGCTGGATTCTCAGGTGGACGTAAATCAGTCCTTCCAGGTATCGCATCATACAAAACTATCATGGCGAACCACTCAGGTGACTTCATCAATTCTGATAAGGCACGTACTGGTAACCTTGACCACAACCCAATCCACGAAGATATGCTTTACGCTGCTCGTACTGCAAACTTGGCCTTCATCGTCAACGTTGTATTGGACGGCGAAAAACACATCATCGGATCTTTCGCTGGGGACATGGTTGAAGCCCACAAAGTTGGTTGTGACTTCGTTGCAGACTTGGCACATGTGTCTAAGATCGAAAGCGACATCACAATTTCAACAAACGGTGGTTTCCCACTTGACCAAAACATCTACCAAGCTGTTAAAGGGATGACTGCAGCCGAAGCTTCTAACAAAGAAGGCGGAACAATCATCATGGTGGCTGGATGTGCAGATGGTCACGGTGGAGAAGGTTTCTATCGCAACCTTGCTGACGTAGAAGATCCAAAAGAATTCTTGGAACAAGCCATCAATACACCTCGTTTAGAGACTGTCCCAGACCAATGGACTTCTCAAATCTTGGCACGTATTTTGGTACACCACCATGTTATCTTTGTATCTGACCTTGTAGATCCTGAATTGATCAAAGGTATGCATATGGAACTTGCAACTTCATTTGACGAAGCGCTTGAAAAAGCCTTTGCTCGTGAAGGAAAAGATGCTAAAGTAACAGTTATCCGCGACGGACTTTCTGTCGTTGTTGAATAGAATCTACCATGGATTTTCAACCCAATCTAGAACAAACACTCCGTTCTTTGCAAGCAGGTCATCTCTCCGTTGAGGATGCGCTGGAGCAAATCAACGGGGTTAAAGAACTAGGGTATGCAGCAATTGATACTGACCGGCAACGTCGCAACGGCTTCCCTGAAGTCGTATACGGCGAAGGAAAGACAGTTGAGCAAATTGAAGGAATCCTGCAATTTCTTTCACAAAAAGAATTGCCGATCCTCACAACAAGAGTCTCTCTCCAAAAGGGAGAGGCTCTTTCTCAGCGCTTTCCGACTGGCCACTATTATCCAGAAGCCCGCTGCTTCGTTCTCAACTCTAAAAAGGAAGAAGCCGATCCTGAACACTACATTGCGGTCGTCACAGCAGGGACAAGTGATGTTCCTGTTGCAGAAGAAGCTGCAGTCACTGCAGAAACCTTTGGCCATTCGGTTCGCCGAATCTATGATGTGGGAGTCGCCGGCATCCATCGCCTCTTCAATCGCTTAGAAGAGATCCAAAAAGCCAGTGTGATCATCGTGATTGCTGGTATGGAAGGAGCTCTTGTCAGTGTCGTAGGAGGCCTTGTGGATGTCCCCGTTATTGCCGTTCCGACTAGTATTGGATACGGAAGCAACCTTCAAGGGCTAACGACCCTGATGAGTATGTTGACCTCTTGCGCTTCTGGCGTAACGGTCGTCAACATTGATAACGGATTTGGTGCAGCTTATTCAGCATGTATGATCAATCGACTCAACCACAATCGAAAGGAAAACTGATGACCAGTCTATTTTTAGAACCTTTTTCTGGAATAAGTGGCGATATGCTCAATGGTCTTCTTGTGGACCTTGGGGCAGATGTCGAGCTTCTTCACACAGAACTCGAGAAACTGGGAGTGGATGGTTTCCACCTCCACGTTCATCGCGTCGCAAAAAGCGCAATTTGGGGAACTGATTTCGATGTTCACCTTCACCACGGGGAGAAAGATACGGGGATTAAAGGTGATTTTGATCACGATCATGAACATCATCATGATCACGAACATCATCACGATCACGAACATCATCACGATCACGAACATCATCACGATCACGAACATCATCACGATCATGAACACCATCACGATCATGAACACCATCATCACCATTCCCACGCGGATGCTCGCAGTTATGCGGATATCCACGATCTGATTGCCGCTTCACAGTTGAGTCCTTTTGTGAAACAAAAAAGTCTTGAAGTCTTTCTTGATATCGCAAAGGCAGAAGCAGCTGTGCATAACATGCCTGTCGAACAGATTCATTTCCATGAAATTGGTGCAATTGACTCCATCGTCGACATCGTTAGCTTTTTCATCCTAGTGGAATCGCTCGGTATCGATACAGTTTACTCTACTCCTCTCACTGAGGGAAGTGGGACTATTTCAGTCGCCCATGGAGAAATGCCTGTTCCGGTTCCCGCTGTGATGCAGTTGAGAAAAGGAACGACTATTCCGATTACTCAAGACTTCACAGTTAAAACGGAGTTGATTACTCCGACAGGGTTAGCCCTCCTTAAAGCATTGTCCCCAATCTTTGAACCAATCCCCTCTCACCTTTCCATCGAAAGTGTGGGCTATGGATTTGGTAAAAGAGAGACTGGAAAATTCAATGCTTTACGCGGTTCGCTATTGAAAGAAGACGCCTCTCACAGCACCACTGTTGTTCATCGCACGGAAGATCAAATTATTGAGATCACCACTACGATTGATGATCAAACACCAGAGCAACTCGGTTATATTATCCACCGTTTCCTGGATACTGGAGCTTTAGATGTCTACTATCGTAGCGTCGTTATGAAAAAGAATCGCCCTGGCTTTGAGTTGATTCTCTTGATTCAAGGAAGTCAGTTGGAAGATTTTTCAGCCCTCTTGTTCAAAGAAACCAGTACCATTGGTTTTCGATACCAACAAGTCGACCGAAAGGTCATGCAACGTCGATTTGAACAAATCGATACAGAATTTGGACCCGTTACGGTAAAAATTAACCAGTACGGATCTACCACTAAAAAAACACTTGAATACGAAGACTGTCAGCGTATTGCTACGGAGATGCAGTTGCCGATTCAAGAAGTTTATCACCAATTACAAAAATACATTTATTAATTTAGGAGACATTAATTAACATGACACATCAATTACTTGCAGAAGTTATGAGTACAGCTTTGATGATTATCTTCGGGGTTGGCGTACACTGTGACGACGTTTTGAAGAAAACAAAATATGCTGGAACTGGACACTTATTCGCGATCACTACATGGGCATTCGGTATCACTGTCTGCTTGTTCGTCTTTGGCGGCGTTTCAATGAACCCTGCTATGGCTTTGTTGAAAGTCCTTCTTGGTAAATTGACAATCGCTCAATTCTTCCCAATTGCAATCGCTGAAATGATCGGTGCCTTCCTTGGAGCTTTGATTGCTTACTTTATGTATGCTGACCACTTCAAGATTTCTGAAGGTCAAATTGATGGTGTTGCTATCCGTAACATCTTCTCAACTAACCCTAACTGCCGTAACCTTCCACGTAACTACTTCGTCGAAGCGTTCGCAACATTTATCTTCTTGACATCTATCATGGCTGCTGAACATGCCAACGAAGCAATGCTTCCATTCACTGTTGGTTTGATCGTTTGGGCTATCGGTATGGGTCTTGGTGGTACTACAGGTTTCGCGATGAACCAAGCGCGTGACCTTGGACCTCGTTTCGCTTACCAAATCTTGCCAATCAAAGATAAAGTAAACAACGACTGGCAATATGGTCTTCTTGTACCAGGTACTGCTCCATTTGTTGGTGCTGTCCTTGCCTTCTTCTTCATCCGTTACTTCCTTGGAATCATGTAATGAGTTGATCGAAGAATCATTCAAAAGCAAGCATCGAAGGGTGCTTGTTTTTTTGATTCCTTCGTTTTCCGAAGCCGTCCATAAAATGATATAATGGACAAAGCAAATCATGAAAGAAACAAAAGAAGGAAGAACGACATGACTCATTTTCACACCATTGTCATCGGCGGTGGCCCAGCAGGTATGATGGCGACCATTGCCAGCGCCTCTTATGGCCAACCTACGCTACTGATCGAAAAAAATAAAAAGCTGGGTAAGAAACTTGCAGGTACCGGAGGGGGGCGCTGTAATGTCACAAACAACGGGACCTTAGACGATTTGATGGCCGGTATCCCTGGAAATGGCCGTTTCCTTTACAGTGTGTTTTCCCAATTTGATAATCATGATATCATCCAATTTTTTACCGATAATGGCGTCAAGTTAAAAGTCGAAGACCATGGCCGGGTCTTTCCTGTTAGTGATCAATCTCGCACCATTATTCAAGCCTTAGAAAATAAGATTCTTGAGCTTAGTGCTAGCATTGCCACCAACTGTGAAGTGGTCTCTGTCACCAAGCCAGAAGACGTCTTCATCGTCAAATCAGCTGAAAACACTTGGACAGCTGATAAGCTGATCGTTACGACTGGAGGCAAATCCTACCCTTCTACCGGCTCTACTGGCTACGGACACGAAATTGCCCGTCACTTCAAACATAACATTACGGATCTAGAAGCGGCAGAAAGCCCTCTTTTGACAGATTTCCCACACAAGGCCCTCCAAGGCATCTCTCTGACAGATGTGACCCTCAGCTACGGCAAACACATCATCACACACGACCTTCTCTTTACCCATTTTGGACTTTCTGGCCCTGCAGCCCTTCGGATGTCCAGCTTTGTTAAAGGCGGCGAAATCTTATCTCTGGACCTCCTTCCGACTACCTCTTCTCAAGAGTTAAAAGACTTTCTAAAAGAGCATCGAGAAAAGGCGATTAAAAATAGCCTCAAAGCCCTGCTTCCTGAACGATTAGCTGATTTCTTGGCGCAAGGATTCCCTGAAAAAGCCAAGCAACTCACTCCTCCTCAGACAGAAGAGCTCATCCAAAAGATCAAAGAGCTACCTATCCCCGTCACTGGGAAGATGTCACTAGCTAAGTCCTTTGTGACCAAGGGTGGTGTCAGCCTTAAAGAAATCAATCCTAAAACCCTAGAAAGTAAGCTCGTTCCTGGGCTCCACTTTGCAGGAGAAGTCCTCGATATCAATGCCCATACAGGCGGTTTTAATATCACATCCGCCCTCTGCACCGGTTGGGTAGCAGGGAGCCCTCATTACTAAAAAACGAACTCGATTTTCCATCGAGTTCGTCTTTTTATTGTTCTTTGGTTAATGAAAAACGGAAATCATTGTATTTGGTGTAGTCAAATTCTGTATTGACAGGCGCTGTGAAAACAATCGGGGTATAGTGTCCTTCTTCTAAGACAAAACCTGGCTCCAGTCGGAAGTTGGCTACACCTAGCCCTGTGATCCCAGGAAGCAAGGCATCAGCTCCATCCAATCCTTCTGACTCCCAATAGTAGATATTGCCTGTTGCTTGGACGGCTCTTGCTGTATAGGTCGCTGTCCGAGTCGGTTCGCTATCATTTTTGAAGCTAACCACTGTTGTCACATTTCCATTGGCATCCACTGTCATTTTAATCGCATCTGCTTGTGGGCTAGATCCTACCCAAGTTCCCACCAATTCTGCAGGGACAGTAGCTTGCGTCGGAGTAGATTCATTCTCAGTCTTACCAGAGTCTTTTGAAGCTGTCGCGCTACTTGCTTGAGTCGAAGAGCTAGCTGTATCGTTTGCCTGAGAGGAAGATGTTGCACTCTTTTTGCTATTAGTTTTGGCTTTTTTCTCTACCTTGCTGGTAGATGCTTTTGCGGATGAGGATGCTGTCTTTTTATCCTTTGCACCACAACCACCGAGAGCTAGACCAAGTGAAGCAGCCACCAGAACAGCGGCACTCCAACGGAAGATTGATTTTTTCATACGATTACCTCTTTATCTTTCTGACTCCCATTATACCTCAATTATTACAAAAATCAAGTATTTTTGTAATAATTGTAATATTTTTGTAATTTTTTACCTAGAATGCCAACCGTAACAGGGCAATCAAGACAATTCCAAACAAGACGGTTCCCATAAGATTTTTGTAACGAAAGGCTACAAAGAGACTGGGAATGGTCACTACTAGGTCCAACCAGTGAAACTGCGGGAGGCTTCCAATTTTTCCATCTACTAAGCTTGATAAAACCAAGGCAAAGATAATGGAAATGGGCAGGTATTTGAGAAAGCGGGTTACAGGAGCCGGCAGTCCCTTGTATTTGACTAAGAGGAAGGGCAAGATCCGAGGAATCCAGGTAACGAGGGCTGAGGCCAGAATGGCCATGAAGATATAACTATTCACGCGCATCACAGACCATCCCCACAAAACAGCCGATCAAGGTCGCAGCTAGCACTGCTAGCGGTTGCGAAACAAAAAAGAGTAAGAGAAAGAAACTCACTGCTACTGCTAATAGCACCAAGAGCATGGTCTTGGTCTTTTCTGTCAGTTGCATTCCTTGAAACTGGGCTGCAAAAATCCCAATAAACATAGCCACTAAAGCAAAATCAAGTCCAAAAGCCTTTGGATCAGGTAGGAGAGATCCTAGAGCTGTTCCGATAACCGTCGCACTGATCCAGGCCACATAGCCTACTAGATTGTTCCCATGCATCCAAGGAACTGTAATGGTATCCGTCTTTAACTTCTCGCTCAAGTAGACCCCATAACTCTCATCAGTCAGGAGGCTTCCAATCCCAATGGTGTGAGCGAGACTAGCATCCTTAAAGTCAGACGACGTATGCAGACTCATCAACATATTACGGAGATTGATCAAACACACCGTCAAGGCCATATTCAATATCGAAGAATGAGCCGCAATCAGAGAGATCATCGCAAACTGGGCCGCCCCAGCATAGACCAATACACTCATCAAGGCCATCTCCAAAGGAGAAAGATAGGGAGACGCCACCACACCACAAGCCAGGCCAATACTGATATAGCCCAAAGCCGTCGGTAGCGCGTCCCTCACCCCCTGCCAAAAATCTTTTTCCACTCTCTCACTCCTTTCTAAATCATTGACCTCTATTATAACACAAGAAAAAAGGTTGAAAAAGGAGATCTGGTATAGAAAGGATAACCCCTCATTATACTCCTATCTCTACCTACTTATTTACTTTTAAATCTGATATCTCTAATGACATCTTTTCTTCTTGTGTCATGGTCTCGACAATTTGTTTTTGCTCGCTTGATATTGGCAAGGTCAAAATCGTAGCAGATTGATCCGGCAATGCTCCACTGTCACTAATTTTATAGCCAATCCGTTGATGTTGATATATGAATTACCCATCATATTTCCAATTCAATGAAAACTCAAAATCCTTATCAATTTGAAATCCAGCTTTGTTAATCAATAGAAAAACAGCATATTCTTGTTGATTTGATGAAAAAGTTGCTCCAGTAAAGTTGATCGATAGGCTTCCTTGATTTCCAAGTTCTGGATGTTCCTTGGTTAATTTCTTCCCTAATTCAATTACATTTGATTCTTTTCCTTCATACTGTGGTCCCACCACAAACTGCAAGCCTTTTTCATTTTTAACAGTTGAAGACTCTTTTGAGATCTGCTCCGTTTTGCTTGGCGAAGAATCTTTTGATTCCTGTCGAGACTGGGCGCATGCTGTTAATGATAGAAGCGCTACAATCAAAACGATCGTTTTTTTCATCGTTTCTACTCTTTTTTTCTTATCCATTCAATTCTAATTACTTTTTTCAATGATTATCTCTTCTACACTATCAAGCCTTAAATTCCCTGTTTTAGCTCCTAAAAGAACTGGAACTTTACCAAATTCAAAGGTCAATAGAAAAGCCGTAAGAATACCGCCTATCACCAAAAAGATCCCCTCTTGTCCATTATTGTTGAATAAATACATGGCTAAACAGGCCAGTAAGACAACATTTAATAGATGGGCATCAAAAATTTGCTTTCTTTCTGGTATCGGCTTGAAAGTCACCCTGTATCTCTTAGTCGCTGTAGGAAATAGATTCTTAACTTTTTTACGAGCCTTTGCTATAGAAAATCGAAAGAACGCAAAAGATATAAGCATGGCAACCATGAATAAGACCATCTTTAGAAAAATTTGCTGACTAATATCATACTCACTGAATAGATTTTGTAAGAGTCTATAAACCACTCCAACAAATGGCTGGACTATAATGGCTGCTGTCCCTCCTTTTATTTTATTGATGGGTGTGCCTGGAATTGTAACCTTTTTATCTACTTCCATCATCTCAACAGTGATCTCTTCCGTTGGCAACCCCCAATAATAGAGCTTGGGCTTCATAGTACTAGCATCCAAAATAAAATGTTTACCATCGTATTCTACCAATTGGTGACAGAAAATACTTGTTTCTTTATATTCTAACATTCTACTTACTTCCTATATGCTTTCAACATAGCATCCTGGACGGTACCAACCTGATCAAATCCAACTTTCTTCTCCTAATGTTCCAGATGAAGCTTTACTCAGCCAATTCACCACCTTTTCCATTGTAGTATTGTTTAAACTCATCATAAGAACGAATTTCATGTTCTTGACCATCTATTGAGTACCGAGCTTCAATTTTTACACCAGGTAAGGTGTCCTGTCCTTTAGGTGCAAACCAATGAAGAAGAGTATCAAACCATTCCTTACTACTTAACAACTGTAATCTAGGTTCAATCCAGTACTTACCACTCAACATTTTCTCTTTGAACTCCGGATAATGTACAAATAAATTGATATTTGTATTTACATTCTTAGCCTGTTTCTGAAATTTAAATCCTGCTTGAAGGTCAAAACCGGTATTCTTATCGATTAATTCCATTAAATTTGTATAGTCTATAATTTTTTCCTTAACTGCACTGCCCTCTGGGATGGCATACTTGCTATAGTATTTCTGTTCATCCAACTTGTAATAAATATTTTTCCCATCTCCAATATTACGTTCCATTGCACTACGAGACACATAATATCCCATATCCACAACACTCACTCCGCTATTAACGTTTATTTGATAATCATAAATAAAGGCTTTTGGTGCTGTCTTTCGAATCTCATCTAAAGCATTTACGGTTGTTTCTTTAAATTGATTGTCAATCTCGTAATATCGGAATCCGACATACTCCCATTTTATTCTGTCATCGGTTTTTACATAGTCAAAACCAACCAGATACTTCCCATCAACCAAGGTCAGATCCTTACTCAAAACAAATTGATTTTTCTCACCAAATAGCTGAACATCCTTGAGATTCCCTTCATGAATGACTTTTGTTGAGCTAGGTCCCTTTTCGATAGGATTTTTCTTAGTCTCTGAAGGTTTAAAATAGAATACTAAACCGACTACAATAATTGCTAGACAAACCAGTTTCAAACTTAAAAATTTTTTCAATACATTCACCTACTTTTTCAAAGGCCTCATGCCCATCAGAGATTTCCTTAATTACCGTTTTCCACTTCTTGAGATATGATCTCTATCATATCGGGCCATTTGGATAATTGGTAATCAAATTTGAACATAAACATCACTATAAAACTAATCATCAAAAAGAGTGCTGCAATGGTTTCATTTCCGATAACAAACAAAAGAATAGCGGCTACAGTTAGGCACCTAAAAAGATTGACCAGAAATGTAAAGTACACCTTCCTTCTCTTTAATGCCTTGATTAACTTCTTGCACTGATCCTCATCCAACTTAGATGTCTGTAATTTCAGGCTTGCATGGTAATATCGAATGATCCAAGCAGCAAGAAAGTAGGAGATAACACCTAAAATCGGAATCGTTCCAAGTCGTACCAACTGATTGTCAAATATTCCAGCTTCCGCTAATCCATCCGAAATTTTGTTGATAATAAATAATGTAATAGGGAGCAGTACATAAGACCAGTAGTTAGGAGAAGATGTCTCTTCTAGTAAGATTTTTTCCTCCCAATCAAAATGGTAATTCTTGTTCTCCCATATCCCTAAATTAATCATTGTTTGCATAACAACCTCTTTTTCACTCTCCTTGTATGTTTTCTAAAAATTCTCTCAGTATCAATATGAAAAAGATTTACCGTTATAATACTGTTGAATCTCGTCGAACTGAGAGATTTTCGTATCCTTATTTTCTATACTCAGTTCTTTAGGCAGATAGGCATAATCGTACACAGAGGAACCTAATGTAAGAAATTCTGATTCAAGATCTATCAGTTCTTTTCCATTCGTAATGGCACCATTCTCAGAATTGATCACTTTATACGCAAAACCTTCTTGTTTTGAAAAGAGTTTAAAAGCAGACGGATAGGATGCTTTTAAATTGATATTACCTTTGTAAGATTCATCCTTCCAAAAACCATTATCAAAGGGATAAACTCCATCAGCGTAGCCTTTACGGATAGAAATGGAGAGATACACTCTATTCTTCTCATTTAATTCTTCTTCCGTTGTTTCTTTATCAATTTTAAGGGTTTTAAGATTAAGCAAGAAATAACGTGGCTGAGTTCGCTTCATAATTTTAATGATAGCGTAGTCATTCCCATTCATTTTTCGAAGAGTCGGGAAAGGACCATAGAGCACAAAATCATCATTTTTTACATACTCCACCATCATCTTCCAAAGATCAACTTCCTTTCGTTTCGCCTTACTCCCTGTTAAATCATAGATTTCTAAATGGGCGTATTCATCTGACTTCATTTTTTTCGATGGAATAATATCTCTTACTCTGTTTCTTTGCCTAACCAAATAATTAGAGTTCACCCTAACCCAATCTGATGAATCGGGAGACTTCAAAGATTTCTTCCGTTCTTTTTCATCAAACTTCCATTCTACCACAAGCCCATTTTTAGCATGGATAAATCGAAAGTCTTTAATGTCGGATTTCGCATTATAGACTGAAAATTCATAGGACTCTTTACTCTTATCACTTTTTTCAATTTTCTTTTGCGATTCGCATCCTGCAACCAGTAGCAAACAGACCGCAAAGACAAGCATCGTACCAATTCTATATTTAGAGCTCTTCTCTTTCTTCATATCTATTCTCTCCCTCACCAATCTTTCATTCCTTCTATCATACCGAATTTTCTTTCGACTCGCAAATCCGCTACTAGTTGGTGAGATCCCAGCAAAAAAGCCATTGGAATCGCACATCCAATTGGCTCTTTTTTCTTATTCAATTCCTTCAAAAGCTAGACTTGGTTTGGCATTAAGATCCCAGCCTGCGAAGTTTTCTTTGTTCCACTCACTGACACTGGCATAGGCGATCATCCCTGCATTGTCCCCGCAGAGGCGCAGTGGTGGAATGATGACCTTGACATCGGTGATGTCAGAAGCCAGGCGTTCACGGAGACCTTGGTTGGCTGCGACCCCACCAGCAACGACTAGGGTTTTGACCGGATATTTCTCCAAAGCCTTCTTGGTCTTAGCCATGAGAATGTCTAATACGGCAGCCTGAAAGCTTGCTGACAGGTCTGCGTTTGAGAGACTTTCTCCTTTTTGCTGCGCATTATGGTGCAGATTGATAAAGGCCGATTTGAGCCCTGAAAAAGAGAATTCCAGATTGTCTTCCTTGATCATGGCCCGTGGGAAATCGTAGATATCAGCCCCTTGGTGGGCTAGTTGATCAATTTCACGTCCTGCTGGATAGGTCAAGCCCATCACGCGCCCGACCTTGTCATAAGCCTCTCCGACAGCATCATCACGGGTCTCTCCGACGATCTTATAATCACCCGCTTCACTGACGTAGACTAGTTCTGTATGTCCTCCACTCACCAGCAAGGCCAAAAGTGGAAATTCTAAGGGCTCGACGCTTTGAGCGGCCATCAAGTGCCCTGCCATATGATTGACAGGAATCAAAGGAAGTCCATGCGCCCAGGCAAAGGCCTTGGCTGCTGCTAGGCCGACCAAGAGAGCTCCAACCAGGCCTGGACCGTAGGTGACAGCTACAGCTGTGACATCGGCTTCTGTGATGCCAGCTTCTTCCAGGGCTTCTTCAATACAAGCGGTGATGACTTCCACATGGTGACGAGAGGCTACCTCAGGCACCACCCCACCAAAACGCTTGTGACTTTCGATTTGACTGGCAATGACATTGGACAAGAGTTGGTCGTCATTTTTCAAGACAGCCACACTGGTCTCATCACAAGATGTCTCAAAAGCCAAAATATATCTATCTTTCATTTGGGTTCCTCTTCATGATCACAGCATCCTCTATGGGATCGTGATAGTAGTTTTTCCTCCGTGCAATTTCTTCAAAATGCATTTTTTTGTATAGGCCTTGGGCCGGTTGATTGGACACGCGCACTTCTAAGAAAATCTCTTTTTGGTCCGGCAACTGCGCGAGTAACTGCTGAGCTAGGCCTTGGCCTTGAAAGGCGCGCTTGACCGCAATCTGTAAGACCTCTGCTTCATAAAGAGTCTCTTGAATGGCAACAAACCCAAGGACTTGTCCTTCATCCACAGCTAGGAAATAGAAAATCGATTCCTGCTCTAAATCAGCTTGGATCTGCTCCAACTTCCAGGGATTAGCTTCATAGACATCTTCCATGACAGCGAGAATAGCAGCCGCATCTTGGCTACTCCCGTTCCTGATTGTTCCTTTCATCATAGGCGCTTGATGTAAGAGGTCGTTGTTTCTGTGTGGTCTTTGAGCCAATTTTCCTCTGCTTCGACCCGTTTGAGATAATGAGGGACAAAATCATGGAGGCTGGCAGGCGCTTGTTTGAGACCGAGACGTCCGATTTTCACTGCATCTGGCAAGGTTTCATAGTAAGTAGCACTTGGCAGACTAGAGGCGATCTGCTCCTTAAAGGCCGTGACTTCTCCGACAAAGGTGACCTGCTCACTCGTCGCTGCACGTTCTATAACTTCCTCAAATGGAAAATGCCCTTCTGGTGCAACCAGCTGATCTTCTTGGTAAAAACCTACATAGACGTTGTTTCGACGGGCATCCATGACAGGCACTACCAAACCTTCTAGATCATCTGGCACTAGAGCTAAGAGGCTAGAAACCCCGACCAATTCAATCCCTAAGGTATGAGCCAAGGTCTTTGCGGTTGCGACCGCAATGCGCAGCCCAGTGTAGCTCCCAGGCCCTTCTGCCACCACGATGCGATCCAAGTCCTTGGGTGTCAAGTCGATTTGTTGCATCAAAAAATCGATGACCGGCATCAAGGTGATACTATGATTTTTTTTAATAGTTAATGTTGTTTCTGCAAGTAGAGCCTCATCTTCTAAAATCGCTACAGAAAGAGCCTTACTCGAGGTATCAAATGCTAATAATTTCATTTCCTACTCCTCTTGAACTGGATTATATTATACTACAAATTCCCTTCAAATCCCAGCGAAACTCTCCTCTAGAGCGCAGAATTTTCCTATCCAAAACCGCTCAAAAACTTCTCTATTATAGGTCTTTGCCTCTCTGACTTTTCCAGTCTATCTTTTACTTACAGGCGAATTTATGATATAATGATAATTAATTGTATCGAATCAGGTCCACTAGTTGCGAGTAGGAAACTCTAGTGATTGCACTCCTTCGCAGCTAACAAATAGACCGAAATAATGAAAGGAAAATTACTTCATGATTTACAAAGTTTTTTATCAGGAAACAAAAGACCGCAACCCTCGTCGTGAAACCACGCATGCACTTTATCTCGATATTGATGCACCGAATGAGCGCGAAGGACGCATCCAAGCTCGTCAATTGGTTGAAGCAAACACAGATTTCAACATTGAATTTATCACACCACTTTCTGAGCAACACCTTGCTTACGAGAAAGAGTCAGGTGCTTTTGAACTAACGGAGTACTAATCCATGGCTTATACCTTAAAACCTGAAGAAGTTGGTGTATTTGCCATTGGTGGACTTGGAGAAATCGGGAAAAATACCTACGGGATCGAATACCAAGATGAAATCATCATTGTCGATGCCGGGATCAAATTTCCAGAAGATGACCTCCTTGGGATCGACTATGTAATCCCGGATTACTCTTATATCGTTGACAATATCGATCGCGTCAAAGCGGTCCTCATTACCCACGGGCACGAAGACCACATCGGTGGGATTCCCTTTCTTTTGAAGCAAGCCAATGTCCCTATCTACGCTGGACCTTTGGCGCTTGCCTTGATCCGTGGAAAATTAGAAGAGCACGGCCTTCTTCGTGATGCCAAACTCTACGAAATCAACCAAAACACTGAGCTTCAATTTAAAAATCTTAAAGCAACCTTCTTCCGTACGACTCACTCGATTCCAGAACCTTTAGGGATTGTGATTCACACCCCTCAAGGAAAGATTGTTTGTACCGGAGACTTCAAATTTGACTTCACACCTGTTGGGGAACCGGCTGACCTCCATCGTATGGCGGCCCTTGGGGAAGAAGGCGTTCTCTGCCTGCTCTCGGACTCAACTAACGCGGAAGTCCCAACCTTTACCAACTCTGAAAAAGTAGTTGGCCAATCCATCATGAAGATCATTGAAGGCATCCACGGGCGCATCATCTTTGCTTCCTTTGCTTCGAATATCTTCCGTCTCCAACAAGCAGCTGAGGCAGCTGTCAAGACCGGCCGCAAGATCGTCGTCTTTGGACGCTCGATGGAAAAAGCCATCGTCAATGGAATCGAGCTTGGCTATATCAAGGTCCCTGCTGGAACCATTATCGAGCCAAATGAGATCAAAGACTATGCGGCCAATGAAATCCTGATCATGTGTACAGGAAGCCAAGGAGAGCCAATGGCAGCCCTCTCTCGGATTGCCAACGGAACGCACCGCCAAGTACAACTCCAACCAGGAGATACCGTGATCTTCTCTTCTAGTCCGATTCCTGGTAATACAACCAGTGTGAATAAATTGATCAATACTATTTCAGAAGCGGGTGTCGATGTCATCCACGGGAAGATCAACAACATCCATACTTCTGGACACGGGGGGCAACAAGAACAAAAACTTATGCTCCGCTTGATCAAACCAAAATACTTCATGCCTGTCCATGGTGAATACCGAATGCAGAAGATCCACGCAGGACTTGCGCGTGATTGCGGAGTTGAAAAAGACAATATCTTCATCATGAGTAATGGTGATGTCCTCGCTCTAACAGCCAACTCTGCTCGGATCGCAGGAAGCTTCAATGCTCAAGACATCTATGTCGATGGAAATCGTATCGGTGAAATCGGGGCTGCTGTCCTTCGTGACCGGAGAGACCTTTCCGAAGACGGTGTCGTGCTTGCTGTTGCGACTGTTGACTTCAAATCGAAGATGATCCTGGCTGGACCAGACATCTTGAGCCGTGGTTTCATCTACATGCGTGAATCAGGAGATCTGATTCGTGAAAGCCAACGCATTCTCTTCAATGCTATTCGTATCGCCTTGAAGAACAAAGATGCCAATATCCAAACCGTCAATGGTGCGATTGTCAATGCCCTTCGTCCATTCTTATACGAGAGCACGGAACGTGAACCTATCATTATTCCTATGATTCTCACACCAGATGACGAAAATTAACAAAACAACCAGTTGAGACTATTGTTTCAACTGGTTTTATAGTAACCTTATGAAGATCAAAAAGAGAGTGGCACAGAAATCGGTCATTCGTTAGAATTCGATTTCGTCGTCCCACCTCCGCACAATTGAGTAGGGCTGTAAAAGCTGATGAAATCAGCGTAGTAGAGTCCACTCAACCACTGCGTCTTGCTCGACAATCCAAAAATAATTGAGAGGCTAGGACTTTTGTCCTAGCCTCTTTACTCTTGTTTCTTAATAAAGATCTAAATAGTTATCTACTTCCCATTGAGATACGAAGGTCGCATAGCTTGCCCATTCGATTCGTTTGGCTTCAAGGAAGCTGGTGTAGATGTGCTCACCCAAGGCAGCTTTCACCACTTCGTCTTCTGTCAAGGCTTTCAAGGCATTGTGAAGGGTAGAAGGGAGATCTGTAATTCCAGCTGCTCTACGTTCTTCCGGTGTCATCACATAGATATTTTCTTCGATCGGAGCAGGTGCTTCGATTTTATTTTCAATCCCGTGAAGGCCAACTTCAAGCAAGACTGCCAAGGCTACATAAGGATTGGCCATTGGGTCTACGGAGCGCAATTCCAAACGAGTTCCCATACCACGTGATGCTGGCACACGTACCAATGGGGAACGGTTGCGACCTGCCCAAGCGATATAAACGGGAGCTTCATATCCAGGAACCAAACGTTTATAAGAGTTGACAGTCGGGTTGGTCACGGCTGTAAAGTTGTAGGCATGCTTGATCAAACCACCCAAGAAGTGATAAGCTGTTTCTGACAATTGCATTCCACGTGGATCTTCCGGATCAAAGAAGGCATTGTTGCCATCCTGGTCAAAGAGAGACATATTACAGTGCATACCTGATCCGGCAATTCCAAATTTTGGTTTGGCCATAAAGGTTGCATACAAGCCGTGTTTACGAGCGATAGTTTTCACGACAAGTTTAAAGATTTGGATCTTGTCACAAGCGCGGAGAACTTCGTCATACTTAAAGTCGATTTCATGCTGACCAACGGCTACTTCGTGGTGACTGGCTTCTACTTCAAAGCCCATCTTGGTCAAGACATTCACGATTTCACGACGAGTGTTATCCGCAAGATCTGTTGGAGCCAAGTCAAAATAGCCACCTTTGTCGTTTACTTCAAGAGTTGGATCTCCATTTTCGTCCAACTTAAAGAGGAAGAATTCTGGTTCTGGTCCAAGGTTAAAGGATTTGAAGCCAAGTTTTTCCATATGACGAAGGGCACGTTTCAAGTTGCCACGTGGGTCTCCTGCAAATGGTTCCCCTTCTGTCGTATAGACATCACAGATCAAGCCAGCTACGCTACCATTTTCATCTCCCCAAGGGAAAACTGTCCATGTATCTAAATCTGGGTAAAGATACATGTCTGACTCGTTGATACGGACAAATCCTTCGATAGAAGAACCATCAAACATGGCTTTGTTTGAAAGAACCTTGTCCAGTTGCTCATCGGTAGCTGGAATTTCGACGTTCTTCATGGTTCCCAAAATATCAGAGAACATCAAGCGAATAAAAGTAACATTTTTTTCTTTTACTTCACGGCGAATATCTGCAGCAGTAATTGACATTTTTGTCTCCTTAAAATAGATTACAAGCTTATGAAATGATCAACGAAATTGACCATATGGCGATGGGGAAGATGTGAAGCGACTTTGCTGAAGAATGTCACGATGAAGAGCCTTACGGATCTCTTCTTGACTGACAACCTTGGTTTGCTCTTGCTCTTTTTCCGCATATTTCTTCTTAATATCCGCAATATTGAAGCCATCTGAGATATAATCTTTGATCTCAAGTAGGCGGTCCATATCGTCCAACGAATACATGCGGCGATTGCCTTCTGTCCGATCAGGAGAAATCAATCCCTGATCTTCATAATAACGAATCTGGCGAGCTGTCAAGTCGGTCAGCTTCATAACACTGCCAATCGGAAAGACTGCCAGCGAGCGTCGTAATTCCTTTTCCTTCATACCATTCCTCTTTCTATTCTATTATATCGAAAAAAAAATCTATGTCAAGATTAAATGTTATATAATCTTACATAGTTTTTTTGTGTTTCTTGAGAAAATCGCGAATGCGATCCACATCCGAATTGACCAAAATCGCAACGAAAACACCAATAAAGGTCTCAAATATTCGGGCAAAAACATACAAGAAGGTTTCTCCGTTAGGAATCGAGAGGGTAATGATCAGCATTGCCGAAACTCCTCCGATAATTCCTGCTTTATTATTCATAGCGACATTTGTCATAATGGTTAACATGGTCGCAATAGGTACAAAAATCAGAGTCACCCAATACGCCCCATGAAAGAGCGTTTTTAAAAGGAAGAACAATACAGCATAAAAACCTCCGATACTGTTGCCCATGACACGCGAAGCCCCGAAGTGGACACTCTTATCAAAGTCTTCCCTCAAACTAAAAACAGCTGTCAAGGTCCCGATCTGAAGACCGCGCCAGCCAAATA
Organism: Streptococcus parasanguinis; assembly: GCF_009717775.1. Lineage (GTDB taxonomy): Bacteria > Bacillota > Bacilli > Lactobacillales > Streptococcaceae > Streptococcus > Streptococcus parasanguinis_AG. The sequence continues at coordinate 26,847 of NZ_WMZF01000007.1, forward strand.
TTCCAAAAATAAGTAGCACAATAAAAACGGCAATCCCTGTTTTAAAGGTTCTCATCCCCAAACGGAATTTGGACCAATCAAATTTGTGTCGTTTAAAGTAATCCATGGTCACCTATCTTTCTATTTCTATTATTCTACCATATTTCCAGAAAGGAGAGAACAGATATCAATAGAAAGAAAAAAAGAGAGTGGGACAGAAATCGGTAATTCGTTAGAATTCGATTTCGTTGTCCCACCTCCTCACAGTCGAGTAGGGCTATAAAAGCTGATGAAATCAGCGTAGTAGAGCCCACTCAACCACTGCGTCTTGCTCGACAATCCAAAAATAATTAAGAGGCTAGGACTTGTGTCCCAGCCTCTTTCATTCTCATTAGATTATTTGTCTGTAAGAGCAGCCAATCCTGGAAGTTCTTTCCCTTCAAGGAGTTCCATAGAAGCACCACCACCAGTAGAGATCCATGAGAATTTGTCTGCACGGCCAAGGTTGATCGCAGCAGCAGCTGAGTCACCACCACCGATGATTGATTTAACGCCTGGTTGTTTCACGATAGCGTCCATCACACCGATTGTACCAGCTTGGAAGTCAGGGTTTTCAAATACACCCATAGGTCCGTTCCATACAACTGTTTTCGCACCAGTCAATTCTTGGTCGAATTTAGCGATTGATTTAGGACCGATATCAAGACCAAGGAATCCTGGATCTACTGCTTCACCTTCAGTGTCTTTCACTTCAGTGTAGTCAGCAAATGCGTTCGCTTCTTTTGAGTCAACTGGCAAGATCAATTTGCCGTTTGATTTTTCAAGAAGAGCTTTAGCCACATCCAATTTGTCTTCTTCTACAAGTGAGTTACCGATTTCGATACCTTGTGCTTTGTAGAATGTGTAAGTCATACCACCACCGATAAGAACTTTATCAGCTTTTTCAAGCAAGTTTTCGATAACACCGATCTTGTCAGATACTTTAGATCCACCAAGGATGGCTACGAATGGACGTTCTGGAGCTTCAACTGCTTCTTTGATGTAAGCAATTTCGTTTTCAAGAAGGAATCCAGCAACAGCTTTATCAACGTTTGCAGAGATACCAACGTTAGATGCGTGTGCACGGTGAGCAGTACCAAATGCATCGTTTACGAAGATACCATCTCCAAGTGATGCCCAGTATTTACCAAGTTCAGGATCGTTTTTAGATTCTTTCTTGCCATCAACATCTTCGAAACGAGTGTTTTCAACCAAGAGAACTTGTCCATCTTCAAGAGCGTTAACAGCTGCTTCCAATTCAGCACCACGTGTAACACCTGGGATAAATTTCACTTCTTGACCCAATTTAGCAGCCAAGTCAGCAGCTACAGGAGCAAGTGATTTACCTTCTTTATCTGCTTCTTCTTTTACACGTCCAAGGTGAGAGAAGAGGATTGCACGTCCACCTTGTTCAAGGATGTACTTGATAGTTGGAAGAGCTGCAGTGATACGGTTATCGTTAGTGATCACGCCATCTTTTACAGGAACGTTGAAGTCAACACGAACGAGAACTTTTTTCCCTTTCAAGTCAACGTCTTTAACAGTCAATTTTGCCATTAGATATGACTCCTTCTTTTTTTAATACATGATAATTATATCACAAAAGCTGTAAAAGAGGTAGAAAAATCCAATGCTTTTCCACTCTAATTCACAGGATCCGAACGACACTTCTAAATACAAGATCAAACCTCTCTGGTTTTCACCAGAGAGGTTTTTTGAGAGTGACTTTTTAAGTGAACGAAAGAATCCTGTAAAAGACTTACTCTTCTTTCTTCTTACCAGCCAAGAGGAAGCCGCCTAAGGCTGCTAGGAGAACAGCTTCAGCTGCAAAGGAAGCTTCTAGGCTTGCCGTATTTGGCAAGTGTTCCGATTGACTTTCTTTGCTGGCATCTTTTGTTCCTTGCTGAACTGTTGGCTGTGAGTTCGCTCCTTGGTGGGCACTTAACAACTGATGGATCTCTTGATCGACCATATCCTTGTGTTCTTCCTCCTGATGACCCGCTTGAGTAGAAGTCGTTGGGGCCAACTGATCCACTTGAGAAGACTCTGTAGGCTTCAATGGATTAGCTGGATCCGAAGTCACTGGGGCAGCTGGTTGGACTGGCTGATTTGGTTGAACTGGTTGAACAGGCTGATCTGGTTTAGCCGGTTCCTCTGGTTGGATCGGTTGGTCTGGTCCTTCCGTTTTTGCTGGCTTATAGACAATCGCATAGTGGGTAAAGTGAGGAGCGGTAAAGATGACCACATCTCCAACTCTCTCAAAGGCCAAGGATTGAGGAGCTTGACCTTCAGGGAAGAAGAGGACTTGCTCCACTTCTTTATCCTTATCCACAGGGATTTTCACAAGGGATGGATGGTGGGTATCAATATCTTGACCGCTGGCATCCACGCCTTCAATATCAAAGACGATTCCTTCTCGACCCTTCAGCTCTTCTTTTTCTGCCTGATTGGCTTCAACTTTTGCGACTTTTAGTCCTTTGACAACGGTTGGCTCTAAGTTGGAGAATTGAACTTCGACTCCAGTCGCAGGGTCTACAAAGACCGCTGGCTTATCTTCTTTCTGGAGCGCAATCAAGGTCTCTAGACCTGTCTTAGCTGTTTCAAGCGCTTCAGGAGTGAGCTCTGAAGAAGCTAGGAGCTCTTTATTTTTCTCAACCAGTGCCTGCAAAGCCTCACCAGAAGGGTGATTTGGCTTGCTTGCTAATAGAGCAGTCGCTTCTGTTGTTAGGGCAGAGAGAGCTTCTTTTTCTTTTGTTAGATTGGCTTGACCATCCAAGGCTTTCAAGAGAGCGGTCAATTGGTTCAACTGCTCATTGACTTGATCTTGTGTGCTGGTATCATGCTCTTTCAAGACTTTTTCAGAAGCAGCCATTCCAGCCAGCAGGGCTTCTTTGACTTCTGGAGTCGCAAATGTAAAGTCTACTTTGGCTTTTGCAGCTTCAGCTTCAGCCAATTTTTGCTTGAGGTATTCATCGTTGAGAGCTGGTTTTGGATTCACGAGGACATCAAAGCTTGTGCTGGCTCCTTTGTAATGGACAGTGATGGTTTGGCGACCTTCCTTAGTCGTATCAAAGCCAGTCACTTCCACACCTTCATCTGTCAAGGCGTGCGTTTCGGTTGTTTCATCATCAAAGACAACTGTAAAGCGTCCGCCATCTTTCTCCAATGCTTCTCCGACAATATATTCCACTTTTGGTTTGTCGGTCAATTCTAGACCAGCAACTGCTTTTTCACCTGCTTCCTCTGCACTGACTACAAAAACAGTGAGAGTCTTATCCAATTTCTGACCAAGGTAAGAAACTTCTAGGTGTTGTTCTCCCAACTTGCTACTATCAAATCCATGAATCTCTACACCTGAGTTGGTGAGGTTGACCAGTTGATCTGCTTGGCCATCTTTATAATGAACACGGAGTGTTGCTCCTTTCAAGGAAAGAGCATCCCCTTCCCGGTAGACCTTCTTGGTCAAACCATCTTCAAATTGAAGTCCCGCAATTTCTTTATCATTCTTTGGAACTTCGATCGCTAGAACATTACTGATATCTTTGCCAGGTTCTTGCGCACGGTAGTAGAGAAGAGATGGGGTTGATTCAAAAGCGAGCGGTTTAAAGATGAGATTTCCAGCTTGATCGGCTGTCATGGTCGCAATTGGACTGGTCGCTTCTTTATCAGCATAAAGAGTCAGTGTAGTATTGGCCGGAACATCTTTGAAGCCGACTTGGACAAAATGATTGCCTAAGTTTTGCGCTGCAGCATGTTTCATTGGGATGTTGACCGTTTCCGTATCCAGACTTTCATACATCTTCCAGTTGTAAATCCGGATGGCTTGCCATGGGGTGCCGTTATCTGCTGTAATGACATGGAGACGCCAGTCTTGAGCCTTGATCGGATGATCCAGTGTAATGTCAGATACATGGGCTTTATTGCCACGAACTTCCTTAGCGAGCTTCCACTCACCCGCTTCATCCTTGTAGTAGAGATCAAAGTCACGGGTATTCATCTTGCCATCGTCGACAGATTCTCCACCCGCACCGGCATGGTCCATGACCCAACGAACAATGGTCCGTGGTTGTGTCAAGCGAATATCGACGGTTCCACTCAATTGAGCAGAAGACCATTTATCTGAAAGACTGGTAATGGTCCCATTTAACATACCTTCAATGCCTTCACTACCATCCGCATCTGGGAAGCTCGAACCGATCACTTTGGCTCCAATGACTACGTTTGGCGCTAAAGCTTTTGGTAGACTGGTATCTGACACGGTCATGCCCCAATCAAAGGCTACAGTTCCCGCATCCGAACGTTGACCATTCTTTCCAACTGCCACAACCTTGAGTTCCTGAGTGGTTCCTTCAGCACTTGCTGAACGGCTAACTTTTGGTAGATAGACGGTTGTCGCAGAAGACCCTGTTAAGAGACGCCAGTTATCGCCATCTTTTTCATAGACTTCATAATAATCCGCATCTGCTACCCCTTTAAAATTGAGGACTGCTTCTGCTTCTTGCGCATTTTGTAGGCGTTTTGCCCGAACGGATACTTCTGCTGGAGTCGCTGGTTTCTCTTGGTTCGACGTAATCGACAATTGGCCGAGATTAAATTTGTAGTCTTTAACATCCGTATCATGGTCAAAGAACATCTTCACAGCATAAATGGTCTTGCCAGCCAAACTTCCCAAATCAAAGGTTTGAGTAGACCAATCTGCACTCGGTGTCAATTCTTTCCATTCGTATTCAGAGTAGTCTTCTTTGGTGGCAACAGCTACCCAGGCAGCTGCTCCGATCCCACCTTTATGACTGACGCTCAATTTTGTCGTTTCTGTCACAGGAATCTTGGTCGAATAGAGCATGACATTTTGACTGCTATTGGCTTTTAAATCTCCTTCAAAGGCTAGAGAATTTCCTCCATTGTAGGCTTGATCAAAATCATAACGACCTTTCAATGGCACACTATCCTCACTATGCTCTACCCACCAACGCCATGTTGGAAGGTAGCCAGAAACAGAACGGTAGTTCCACTCCCCTTCTTTAGAAATCTTGCCATCCACAAACCAGTGTTTTCCGTGTCCAGTATTGAAGGAAGTATTGAAATTTTCACTTGTAATAGGAGTTTTGTCCACTACTAGATTGGACATACCGTACCAAGATTGGTCTGCTGGTTTTCCTTTAGTCGGATCTCCTTGGAAACCTGTCCAGAATAGATCTTCATGGGTATGGTAACCTTCTCCAGTCTTTCCTAGCCCTGTAATGGTATCAGGTGCATAAAGACCAAGAGATAGACGCAACTTGCCATGTTCATCTAAAATGGCATTCCAGTCTACATTAGTCTTATAAGAGCCTCCTTTTTGGAGCTCGAGTCCAGCTAGAACATCATAAGGATTCCGATGAATCCATTTAGCTGTACTGATGGAATAATCCACTTCTGATTTGCCCCAGTTAAAGTTAGCAAAGAAGGTATCAACTGGATTTTCCCCATTTTCTGGCTGCATGAAATTGTAGTTGTATTCTCCCAGCGCATTCTCATGGTAACGGCCATATTCATAGGTCATAGCATCATACCAGGAATACTTAATCGGATAGTTCAGACTTTTCGCATATTCCTTGGTATAAAGAAGAAAATCTCTCAATTTTGGACCCAATGGTTCTACAAGATTTCCGGTTGTTTCTTGGTTGATAAAGTAACCATCAAAGCCATAGTACTTGGCAAGTTCGACTAATTTACGCGCGATCGGGAAGGTCTTAGACCCTTCCCTATCTTCTTTCAAGGTTTCTGCAAAATGTTCTTGATCCTTGATGCTGCTAGACCAGTTATAAAAGAGTGTTCCATAAATAGGAACCCCATTTCGGTGGGCAGCATCGATCACATCTGCTGATGGAACCAGTCCTTCCCAAAAGACCATGGAGTCCAAATATTGCCAGTAATCAAAAGCATAGGCTTTAAACTCATCCCCGCCGACAGACGCATGATCCTTTGCTTTGGAGTTCATATTTGACAGTGCTTGGATCTTCGCTTCAGGGTTGGCTTGTTCATTAATTTGTTTTCCTTGAAAACGACTCGCAAGTGGGACGCTTGCTCTGTTCATATCGTCATCCACTCGTTTTCCTGGTTCCCACTTCAAGAGATCGTCCCAGGTATCGAACTTAACTTCTTTGGGTCTTAATTGTTTTTCTTCATTGGTTGGTAAATCAGCCACTTTTTCTGCAGCAGCTTTCGGTTTTTCAGTCTCTGAAACAGCTGGATGATCTGTAGTCGTCGAGCTAGCTTCTGTACTTGTAGGACTAGCCTCTGGAGTGACCGCTTCTGTGGCCGGTTTTGCAGGATCAGCCGTAGGAAGTGCCGCATCTGCAGTATAGACGCCAGCTTCTCTCACCAAATGATTGACATCATCGGTCGTTGCTGAAGAGCTTTCCAAGGGTTGTTCACTAGTAGAAACCGTCTCATCTGCAGAGACAGCACCTGTTCCTAAAAATGCTAACCCAATCAATGCGGAACAAACTCCCACACTGAATTTTCGTATACTAAATCGTTCTTTCTTTTCAAATAGATGACCCTTCATCTTGACCTCCTTGTATGGTATTTTTCTTTTTCTTGAGCGATTTCCATTGGCTCCTTTCTCTACGACCTGTAATCGCTTTCATTTTCTTGTATTAGAAATCTCCAATCAAGAATAGGATACCCTAATCTATTTAGCACTGTCAATCTATTTTGGCAATTCCTATAATATGATGAGAAAGCCCTAAAAAAAGTACAAAAAAAGAGGAGGTTTCCCTCCTCTCATCATACACATGAATTATTTAGCAATTTTTGCGAAGTATTCAAGAGTACGAACAAGTTGTGCAGTGTAAGACATTTCGTTGTCATACCATGAAACAACTTTAACCAATTGTTTACCGTCAACGTCAATAACTTTAGTTTGAGTTGCGTCAAACAATGATCCGTAAGACATACCTACAACGTCTGAAGAAACGATTGGATCTTCAGTGTAACCGTATGATTCGTTTGAAGCTGCTTTCATAGCTGCGTTCACTTCATCAACAGTAACGTTCTTGTCAAGAACAACTACCAATTCAGTAACTGATCCAGTTGGAACAGGAACACGTTGTGCAGCTCCGTCCAATTTACCGTTCAATTCAGGGATAACCAAACCGATTGCTTTAGCAGCACCAGTTGAGTTAGGAACGATGTTAGCAGCACCAGCGCGTGCACGACGAAGGTCACCTTTACGGTGTGGACCGTCAAGGATCATTTGGTCACCAGTGTAAGCGTGGATAGTAGTCATCAATCCTTCAACAACACCGAAGTTATCTTGAAGAGCTTTAGCCATTGGAGCCAAGCAGTTTGTAGTACATGAAGCACCTGAGATAACTGTTTCAGTACCATCAAGAATATCGTGGTTAGTGTTAAATACGACTGTTTTAACATCTGATCCACCAGGAGCAGTGATAACAACTTTCTTAGCACCACCAGCATGCAAGTGTTTTTCAGCAGCTGCTTTAGTAGCAAAGAAACCAGTTGCTTCAAGAACGATTTCTACACCGTCGTTAGCCCAGTCGATTTGTTCTGGATCGCGTTCAGCAGAAACTTTAACGAATTTACCGTTAACTTCGAATCCACCTTCTTTAACTTCCACAGTACCGTCGAAACGACCTTGAGTTGTATCGTATTTCAACAAGTGTGCAAGCATAACTGGATCTGTAAGGTCGTTGATGCGTGTAACTTCAACACCTTCTACGTTTTGGATACGACGGAAAGCAAGACGTCCGATACGACCGAAACCGTTAATACCAACTTTAACTACCATTCGTGATTTCCTCCTTATGAAAATCAAAAAAATTTTTTGTGAAAAGAGTAACTTGACACAGCGCCAAACATCTTTTAACAGTCTCTATTATATACTTTATTGCATTAAAAAGCAACTATTTCCCAACGAAAAGCAAGATTTATCATAGATCACCACCTCTTTTATTAAAGTTTTTCACAAAGTCTTGATCGATAGGAAAAGCGCTATTTTACTTGTACTCACTTTTGGAACAAAGAAAAACTCTTCCCAAAGTGGGAAGAGTTTTTAAGCATTGGTAAATTAAGCTTCACCTTTAGCTTTTTTAATGATTTCTTCTTGTACTGATTTTGGTACATCTTCGTAGTGGTCAAATACCATCATGAAAGTACCACGTCCTTGAGTTGCAGAACGAAGGACAGTAGCGTAACCGAACATTTCAGCAAGTGGTACATAAGCACGAACGATTTGGCTTGCACCGTGTGCTTCCATACCATCTACACGTCCACGACGAGCAGTTACGTGACCCATAACATCCCCAAGGTTTTCTTCAGGAACTGTGATGGTTACAAGCATCATTGGTTCAAGGATAGCTGGTTGTGCAGTCTTAGCAGCTTCTTTAAGCGCAAGAGATGCAGCGATCTTGAAGGCAGTTTCAGATGAGTCGACATCGTGGTATGAACCATCGTAAAGCTTAGCTTTCACGTCAACCATTGGGTAACCAGCAAGAACACCGTTTGCCATAGATTCTTGAAGTCCTTTTTCTACTGCAGGGATGAATTCACGTGGAACCACACCACCGACGATAGCATTTTCGAACTCGAATCCTTTACCTTCTTCGTTTGGAGTAAATTCGATCCAAACATCACCAAACTGACCTTTACCACCAGATTGACGTTTGAAGAATCCACGTGCTTGTGTAGAAGCGCGGAATGTTTCACGGTAAGATACTTGAGGAGCACCAACGTTAGCTTCAACCTTGAATTCACGTTTCATACGGTCAACAAGGACATCCAAGTGCAACTCACCCATACCAGAGATAACTGTTTCACCAGTTTCAGGGTTTGTTTCAACGCGGAATGTTGGATCTTCTTCAGCCAATTTTTGAAGGGCGATACCCATCTTGTCTTGGTCTGCTTTAGATTTAGGCTCAACCATCAATTGGATAACTGGTTCTGGAACTTCGATTGATTCAAGGATGATTTTTGCTTTTTCATCTGTCAATGAGTCACCAGTTGTAGTATCTTTCAAACCAACGGCAGCAGCGATATCCCCAGAGTAAACTGTTTCGATTTCTTTACGAGTGTTGGCATGCATTTGAAGGATACGTCCGATACGTTCACGTTTACCTTTAGAAGTGTTCAATACATATGAACCTGAGTTCAAGACACCTGAGTAAACACGGAAGAATGTCAAACGACCTACGAATGGGTCAGTCATGATCTTGAAGGCAAGAGCTGCAAATGGCTCTTCATCAGATGCTGGACGTTCTTCTTCTTCGTCTGTATCTGGGTTTACACCCTTGATTGCAGGGATATCAAGTGGGCTTGGAAGGTAGTCAAGGACCGCATCCAACATCAATTGAACCCCTTTGTTCTTGAAGGCAGAACCACAAAGTACTGGGTAGAACTCAACGTTGATTGTAGCTTTACGGATACCAGCTTTCAATTCTTCGTTAGTGATTTCTTCCCCTTCAAGGTATTTCATCATCAAGTCTTCATCAGTTTCAGCAACTGCTTCAACCAATTTTTCACGGTATTCTTGAGCTTGTTCAAGGTATTCAGCTGGAATATCTTCTTCAAGGATATCTGTACCAAGGTCGTTAGTATAGATTTCAGCTTTCATCTTAATCAAGTCAATGATTCCGCGGAAGTCATCTTCAGCACCGATTGGCAATTGAATTGGGTGAGCGTTTGCTTGAAGACGGTCATGAAGTGTGCTTACTGAGTAAAGGAAGTCAGCACCGATTTTATCCATCTTGTTAGCGAATACGATACGTGGAACTCCGTATTCAGTTGCTTGACGCCAAACTGTTTCAGTTTGAGGCTCAACACCTGATTGTGAGTCAAGAACGGTTACAGCACCGTCCAAAACGCGGAGTGAACGTTGAACTTCGATAGTGAAGTCCACGTGTCCTGGTGTGTCGATGATGTTTACACGAGTGTCTTTCCATTGAGCTGTTGTAGCGGCAGATGTGATAGTGATACCACGTTCTTGTTCTTGCTCCATCCAGTCCATTTGTGACGCACCTTCGTGAGTTTCACCGATTTTGTGAATCTTACCAGTGTAGTAAAGGATACGCTCAGTTGTAGTTGTTTTACCAGCATCGACGTGAGCCATGATACCGATATTACGAGTTTTTTCAAGTGAAAATTCGCGTGCCATGAGGTTTGTTTCTCCTATATTTTTTATTTCTATATTCTATTATAACATGATTTAATAAAAACGGATAGGCAGGACCTACCCGTTCTCAGTGTTTTCATGCTAAGTTTTGGTTCCAACTTGTAAGAAGAGTTGAATTGGGTTCAAGAGCTGACGAAGCTTAATTGAACTCGGGCTAAAGTTAGTTAGCCGATTTGAGCCGGAACGGGATGCTGTGTGAAAAAGATAAACTTCCTTGTATTCATCGAATACTGCGTCAGTTTCCTATTTTCACTTTGCATCCTTGCCGTTCCTAGCATCATGATCTTACCAGCGGAAGTGTGCGAATGCACGGTTAGCTTCAGCCATACGGTGAGTATCTTCACGTTTCTTAACAGCTGCACCAGTGTTGTTCGCTGCATCCAAGATTTCTTTTGCAAGACGATCAACCATTGTGTGTTCACCACGTTGACGAGCGATTGTTACCAACCAACGAAGTCCAAGTGTTGTACGACGTTCTGGACGAACTTCAACTGGGACTTGGTAGTTAGAACCACCGACACGGCGAGCACGTACTTCAAGTACAGGCATGATGTTTTCCATAGCTGTTTCGAATACTTCAAGAGCATCGTTTCCAGTAGCTTCTTTAATTTGTTCGAAAGCTCCGTAAACGATTGAAGCAGCTGTACCACGTTTACCATCAAGCATAACGCGGTTGATAAGACGAGTAACTAATTGTGAATTGTAAAGCGGATCTGGCAATACATCGCGTTTAGGCGCACGGTTTTTACGACTCATTTTTCTTTATCCCCTTTCCTTATGCTTTTGGTTTTTTAGTACCGTATTTAGAACGGCCTTGTTTACGATCGTTTACACCTGCAGTATCAAGTGCTCCACGGACGATATGGTAACGTACCCCTGGAAGGTCTTTTACACGTCCACCACGAAGAAGAACCACGCTGTGTTCTTGCAAGTTGTGTCCGATACCTGGGATATAAGCAGTTACTTCGATCAAGTTGCTCAAACGTACACGGGCAAATTTACGAAGGGCAGAGTTAGGTTTTTTAGGTGTCATTGTTCCAACACGAGTTGCAACACCACGTTTTTGTGGTGAAGAAACGTTTGTTTGAACTTTTTTATGACTGTTGTAACCAACGTTCAAAGCTGGTGATTTAGATTTTTCTACTTTTGATTTACGCGGTTTGCGAACCAATTGGTTAATTGTAGGCATCTACATTCTCCTGTGAAATTTTTTATTTTTGGTGATGGTACACTTGGTGACAGCTACCATCTGTGTGTACTTTTGCAACATTTGTCAGCACGTCCCTGTACACTCTTGAGAGACCAAAAGTAAAAAGTACCGTCTATTATTATAACATGACGGCACTTTGATTGCAAGATGTTTTTTTATTTTTTAAAGAAGTCGAAAAAGTTCATTATTGACCAGGTTCAGCAGGTACTTCTGCCCCTGCATCTGCAGCCGGAGCATACTGTTGTTGCTGTTGTGGTTGAACTGTCGCATTGGCTTCAGCTACTCCAGCGTTGGCATTAGCGTCTGTTTGAGTCTGCTGCGTTGCCGCTGTGTCACTCTCATAGGTCAGTCCATAATAGTTAGCGATGTATTGGATACGGGCATCAAGCGATTGCTTTTGAGTCGCATCTTTGACTTTCTTCACAGCAGCTTGGGCAGCGTTCACAGAATCTTGACTTGGGGTTGTTTCCATTTGAACGACTGCTTTTTCAGCAGCTTCTGTATTTTTCTTTTCTTCCTTCTTTTCTTTTTCTTCCTTTGTTTCCTTTTTCACTGGAAGGGAACCTGTTTTTTTAGCAGGTTGAATTTCTGTCGTTACCTGGGCAGCCGTATTCTTTTTAACGGTATACAAACCAGCTACCAATATAAAGGATAGAGACAGAACTGTCACCAAGCGAATCCACAAAGGGCTATTATCAAATCGATCTAAAATTCTTTTCACTTTTTGATCCTCCTTTGCTGCTCTTAATCAAAGATATTCCCAACTTCGACACTCAATTTATTTTCTTTTACATCGATGTTGGTAACGCGCAATAAGGATTTGTGTTCAAAGAATTCACGGTCGGTTGCAGCATTATCCGCAAAGACAGCTACTCCTGCTAATTCAGAATCAAATTCAGACAAGAGGCTGACCATCCCGTTAATCGTTCCGCCACCTTTAAGGAAGTCATCGACAATCAAGACCCGGCTTCCTGCTTTTAGGCTCCGTTTTGAAAGGAACATTTTCTCAATGCGATCCCCACTTGAGCCTGAAACATAGTTGACACTAACGGTTGACCCTTCTGTGATTTTCAAATCACGACGGACAATGACGAATGGAACATTCAAGACATTAGCTACTGCATTGGCTAGTGGAACTCCCTTGGTCGCTACGGTCATGACAGCATCAATCTTCTTATCTCGGAAGGCTTTGGCAATGATGCGTCCGATCCGATTCAAAATCTTCGGATTGCTCAAAAGATCAGACAAGTAAATGTAGCCACCAGGAAGGATACGATCACTTTCAGACAGTTGCTTGCAAAGATCCTCAACGATTTCTTTGGATTCTTGATCTGAGATAGACGGTGTAAAGATCACGCCTCCACCAGCTCCTGTAATGGTCTCAATATTTCCGATTTCCATCTCTTCAAAAGCCCGCTTAATAATCACGATATCTTCTGAGATGGAAGACTTGGCAGACTCATACTTTTCCGCAAACGTATTGAGGCTAGTCAATTCATAGGGATGGTTGATCAAGTAATTAGAAATTACGACCATCCGTTCACTTCTTCTTAATTTCATTTTCTCACCATGTAGTTTTTTCTATCATTATACCATAAGAAGCGAAAAAAACGAACATTCTGATTTACAGAAGGCCGTTTTTTCCTGATTATTTTATTTTTGGCAGAATCATTCCCGTATTTATCTCTGTTTTTACTAGTCGAGATTCGGTTTATAGAAGGAACGATTTTCCATAGCGAAGATTTTATTGGTCATCTCGCCAGGACCAATTAAGCCAAGTGCTGTTGTCATCATCATCATTTCCGCATCCAAATTATCGATCATATGAATAATCTCTGCTTCCATGATTTTTGGACGAACGGGACTACCGTATTCGAGCAAGCCATGGTGACTCAAGATCACATGGCGAAGGACGATCACTTCTTCTTTTTGATCATCAATCTTCAAGTCTTGCAAGACCTTGGTGATTTCTTCATCGATCAGTGCAATGTGGCCGATGAGGTTGCCTCGAACAGTGTATTCTGTATTTTCAGGTCCCGTCAACTCAATCACTTTGGCCAAATCGTGTAACATAATCCCTGCAAAGAGCAAGCTCTTATTCAACTGAGGATAGATATCGCCGATACTATCTGCCAAGCGGACCATGGTCGCTGTATGATAAGCGAGACCTGCTTCAAAGGCATGATGGTTGGTTTTAGCAGCTGGATAGCTATAAAACTCTTTCTCATATTTCTCATAGAGGGCACGGACAATCCGTTGCCAAACTGGATTTTCAATTTTGAAAATCATGTTTGACAGGTATTCATGCAATTCCTTGGGATCTACTGGTGGTTTTTCCTTGAAGTCTGCTGGATTGTTGGGCTCTCCTGCTTGTGGCAAGCGCATATTCAATTGATTAACTTGCGGAGTATTATTGTAGACCTCCCGACGACCAGCCATATGGACCACGCGCCCAGCTGTAAAGCTCTCTACATTGTGAGGTTGGGCATCCCATAGTTTACCTTCGATTGTACCGGTCTCATCCTGGAAGACAAAGGCGAGGTAGTTTTTCCCGGCCCGCGTTTGACGCACTTCTGCTGACTTGATCAAATAGAATCCTTCGAACAATTCATCTTTTTTCATTTGGTTAATTTTGACCATCATCTTCTCCATCTTCTATATATACATCTAGTCCCAGCAGGTCCTCATCGCTTTCGATTTGGCGGAGTGTCCGCTCGATGGCACTGGTCCGTCTGGTTAGCAAATCATCAATATTATTGGAAGCATTCTTTAAATGGCGCTGAGTCTTGGCCAGAATCCCTCCAAACTTATGGAATTCTGATTTGACCGATCCCAACACCTTGCTAATGTCATCTGCACTCTTTTGGATGTTGAGCGTTTTAAAGCCAACAGACAAGGAGTTCAAGAGGGCTGATAGCGTACTTGGACCAGCCACTAAAATTTGTTCGTCCCGACGCAAGCAATCGAAGAATTCTGGATTGCGAACCACTTCGGAATAGAGGCCTTCAGTTGGCAAAAAGAGAATTCCGAAATTAGTCGTCGCTGGTGGAAAGAGGTATTTTTGTTGGATATCCTTAGCAAAACGCTTGATACTAGCAAGAAGGGCCTTGCGGTAACGCTCGATCTCCTCTTTCTCTCCTGATTCATAAGCTTCTTCCAGACGATAGTAGTCTTCCAGTGGGAATTTAGAGTCAATTGGCAGATAGACTGGCTCCTCTCCTTGTCCTGGAAGCTTAATAGCATATTCCACGCGCTCACTGGATTGAGGAACGGTGACAAACTCCCGCTCATACTGGGCTGGGGTCAAGATATCTTCAATAATTTGGCCCAGCTGCAATTCGCCCATAATCCCACGCGTCTTGGTATTGGAGAGAACTTTATTAAGAGTTCCGACATCCCGCGCCACTGTCTGCATTTCTCCCAGCCCTTTGTTGACCGACTCCAATTGTTTTGAAACCGTCTCAAAGGAGGTCTGCAAGCGGTGCTGCAAGGTTTTCTCCAATTTTTCTTCTACCGTTTGGCGCATCTGTTCTAGCCGCACTTCATTGGACTCTTGGATCTGGCGCATACGCTCATCTGTTTTGTCCCGATTTTTAGTAAAGTGCTCATTCATCTCAGCGCGCAGAGCCGTCGTCTGCTGGTGGATCTCCACTCGCATCTCGGTTAAGCGATCTGTCAGGGCGATCTCTAACTGCTGATTGGCAATCTGGCTTGCTTGTCTTTCTTTTTCAAAACGATAGTCCAACTGGTCTGTCAAATGATCCTCGTGGTCTTCCAGCATCTCTCGTAAAGCCGGTCTTGTGTCATCTGACCGTTGCAAGGAATAGATGAGGAGGCCCAGATTGAGCAGACCAATCAGAAGCAGAATGATATTCATATTAACCTCTGTCTTTACTATAAACAATGACAAGATAGCCACGGTCAAGACTCACTTGAATCGGTTGATCCAAAAATTCATTGGAGCCATACATGGCCTTCAAAAAATAATTCTCCTGATGGAGCGGATACTTGGCTCCTGTGATCTCTAAGCGACCTTCTCCGACAGGCATAAAACCAACATAAGACATGGCTGGATCTGGCTGAATCTCGTGATGACCAGCTGGTCTGTAGATCAAGCGATTTTGACCATCGACTAATTGGATCTGCTCCATGTAGGGAGCTAGGTCTGGATCGGTCGGCAAAAAGATATTGGACAAAAAGTGATCCAAGCGACCACCAAAGGCACCGTAAACAGTGACCGCAGCCTCTGGATAGGCTTCAAAGACTGCTTTCAAGGCCAATTCCAAATCCGTATCATTCTTTTCAGGAACGGACTGAACAACCTGCTTGGCTTGGGTTCGGATCTCATTCAAATCGGTCTCAGAGACGGAATCGAAATCCCCCACAGCTATATCTAAAGGCAGACCTTGTTCCAGTAACTTCAAACAGCCACCATCAACGCCTACATAAACGTCATGATTTCTTGGCAAGAGCGTGCTGTCACCTCCTGCCAGTATTGCAATCTTAACCATTTACAGCATCTCGGAGCGTTTGAACGCGCTCATTGACATCCCCATTAAAGACATAAGAGCCTGCTACAAAGACATTGGCCCCAGCTTCTTTGGCTTGGGAAATAGTTTGGCCATCAATTCCTCCATCCACTTCGATATCAAAGTCTAAGCCTTTTTCTTCACGAAGAGCGGCTAATTCGCGCACCTTGTCCATGGTTTCAGGCAAGAAGGCTTGGCCACCGAATCCTGGATTAACGGTCATAACCAAGACTTGATCCACCAAGTTCAAGACATGTTTGATACTGTCTACTGGAGTCCCTGGATTGATCACAACACTCGCCTTCACACCCGCTTGACGAATTTTTTGAAGAGCTCCGTGAATATGGGGAGTAGCTTCCACATGGATGCTGATGATGTCAGCACCTGCACGGGCAAATTCTTCGATATGGTGTTCAGGATTGGTGACCATCAAGTGGCAATCAAAGACCAACTTGCTATGTGGACGCATGCTCTCTACGACACCAGCTCCAAAGCTGATATTGGGCACAAAATGGCCATCCATGACATCGATATGGGCATAGTCAGCTCCTGCTGCTTCTAAGTGTTTCAATTCACTTTCAAAATTGGCATAATCGGCACTCAAAATTGAGGGTGCAATTTTCATTGTTTTCATCGTTGTAGTGTCTCCTATTTTGGCATTTTTTTCGAAACTTTTTTATAGGTTTCGCGACGGTTTTCAATCTCACTTAGAAATTGCAAGTAATCCTCATAACGGAAAGGTGCAATTTCCTCTCTTTCAACGGCTGGTTTCACCGCACAAGCTGGCTCATGCGTGTGGGTACAGGTACGAAATTTACAAGAGTGGCTCACATCGGCGATCTCTGGGAAGGCTTGATTTAAATCTTCACTGGTTGTCACTTCATAATCAAGGGAGGAGAAGCCAGGCGTATCTGCGATCTTTCCTCCATTTAAATGGTAAAAGCTGACAGCTCGGGTCGTGTGTCGACCGCGCCCCAGACTATCTGAAATCTCACCCGTTTCAAGCTCCAGATCCGGAGCGATTTTATTGAGCAAGGTCGATTTTCCTACACCAGTCTGCCCCATAAAGACCGTGGTTTGATTGGTCAAAAGGGGCAAGAGTTCCTCAATCGACAAGACAAAATCATAGCCAATAACCTGGTAGATTCCTTGGTAGTAGTGGATGTCTTCCATATCTTCTAACAAGTCCAGTTTTGAAATATAGACAATGGGATGAATCCCCTTATGCTCCAAAAGAACCAGAAAACGGTCTAAAAGATTGGCGTTGAAATCTGGCTCCTTAGCTGACATAATCACTACTGCCTGATCAATATTGACAATAGGAGGGCGTACGAGGCTATTTTTACGAGGGGCAATGCTCAAGATGTAGCCTTCTGAATTCTCTTCAGCAGAAAACTCCACCTGATCCCCCACATAAGGAGTCTGTCCTTTTTTTCTAAAATTTCCACGAGCCCGTGTCTGGTAAATGTGACCATCTGACTCCACGTAGTAGAAGCCAGCCAAGGCCTTGACGATTGTTCCTTGCAAATCGCACTCCTTTGAGATTAATACTCCTATTATACCAAAAAATGAGAAATAAGGCTGGATTGCTCAATAAGAAAAAACGAAAAGTGAACCTCTCCGGACGCTTTTAGAAACGAATAGGTTCGTTTTTTAAATGGATAGAAACAGAAGACGGAGTATCTGTTATGACTTGTCTTTTAGCAGAATTCGGGAAAGGGCACCTTCCTTTTTTTCCTTGGCATTTTTCCTAAAAAGTGTATAATAGAACTATGCGGAGGTGGTGGAACGGCAGACACGCATGCTTCAGGCGCATGTGCCCCTTCGGGCGTGAGGGTTCAAATCCCTTTCTCCGCATCTTGGAAAGGTGGCCCAGCTCGGTACGGCACCGGACTCGAAATCCGGCAAGTGGATTTTTATTCACGCGCGGGTTCAAATCCCGTCCTTTCCTTCTACAACAAACAAGACATGAGCTATGAAGCTCATGTCTTTTCTGTTATTTTATTCCCGCATCTAGAAGGCCATCTGCTAGGCGGGCGAAGTCTTCTAAGCTCAGAGCTTCTCCTCGTACAGAAGGTTGCAGGCCTGCAGTTTGGATTCCTGCTTCCAGCTTGGCTTTGATTTCTTCGGTCTTGCCGAAGCGACTAGTCAAGTTGTTCCAAAGTGTTTTGCGGCGGTGGACAAAGCTAGCCTTGCTGACAGAGAAGAAGAAATCTTCATCCTTGACGGTTACTGCTGGCTCTTCGCGACGGACCATCTTGAGGATGGCAGAGTCGACGTTTGGTGCTGGCACAAAGACGGTGCGAGGTACAATAAAGGCTACCTTAGCAGTCATATAGTATTGGACAGCAATGGATAACGAACCATAAGCTTTGGTGTTGGGCTCAGCTGAGATGCGGTCTGCCACCTCTTTTTGCATCATGACCACAAATTCTTGGAAAGGAATCTTGGATTCGATCAAGTGCATGAGGATGGGAGTCGTAATGTAGTAAGGAAGGTTAGCCACTACCTTAATCGGAAGGTCTGGGTTTTTAAACTCTGCGATGTACTGGTTGAGGTCTACCTTGAGGATGTCTTGGTTGACAACCGTTACATTGTCAAAATCCCGTAAGGTATCCGCCAAAATAGGAACCAAGCGGTCATCGATCTCAAAGGCCATGACTTCTGCCGCATTTTCCGCCAAAAACTCAGTGAGAGCTCCAATTCCTGGACCGATTTCGATGACATTGACCTGCTTATCAATCTCAGCCGTATCCACAATTTTTTGAAGGATGTTGGTATCGGTCAAGAAGTTCTGACCGAAGGATTTTTTAAAGGTAAAACCGTGACGCTCCAGCACTGCCTTGGTCACGCTATAATCTGCAATTCTCATTTTTTCTCTTTTCTAATCAGTTTAGAGGTAAAGAATCCCCTCTACTTCCGTCTTAATAACTAGCCATCGCCTCTTCGACTTGGGCCAAACTAATTCCAAACAATTCCAAGCGTTTGATCAATTGCTTGCCATTGCAGTAGCCGATGCGCAAGGCTTCTCCTAGATATTCCCGCCGTTTGCGACTATCGCTTCCCATCAAAAGTCCAAGCCGCATCAAGTCAGTCTTTGTGATATCAAAGAAATTTTCATCTTCGTAAGACCCGACCAGTCCAGCTAGGGCTTTTTCTAAGTCTTCAAAGCTGGCATGTTCTACTCCAAGAGAACGCCCCTTGGTCTTGGATTTGGGGACTGCTTCACCACGATTTAAAAAGGCATGTTTGGCCTGGGGCACCTCTTGCATAATGATCTTGCGAATTCGCTCACCATTATAGTCTGGATCGGTAAAGACAATGACCCCACGCAACTCTTGCAAGGTAGCAATTCGTTCCAAGTCATCTTGATCGATCGCAGAGCCTCGCGTTTCATAGGTATCCACCTCATAAAAACGACGGAGATTGGCTGTGTCATCCTTGCCCTCCACGATAATCACTTCCGGTATTTTTCTTTTCTCAGTCAAGGCCAAATACCTTTCTTGCATTGTCATAGGTTGCCTGAGCCACTTCTTCTGTTGTTAAGCCACGTAGTTCTGCAATAAAATCTACCACATAACGAGTGTAGGCTGTTTTATTTTCTCGACCACGTTTGGGAAC
This sequence comes from Streptococcus parasanguinis, assembly GCF_009717775.1. Classification (GTDB taxonomy): domain Bacteria; phylum Bacillota; class Bacilli; order Lactobacillales; family Streptococcaceae; genus Streptococcus; species Streptococcus parasanguinis_AG. Next base: position 46,399 of record NZ_WMZF01000007.1, read on the forward strand.
TGGTGCCAGGTAAGGAGCATCTGTTTCAACCAAGATCTTGTCTAACGGAAGGCCAGCTGCCGCTTCTTGGACATCTGTGGCTTTCTTAAAAGTGACCACTCCAGAAAAGGAAATCATCATCCCCAGATCCATGAAGCGTTTCGCTTCTTCTAAACTTCCTGAGAAAGAATGCATGATCCCACCGCGAGAACCGACTCCTTCACTCTTGATGATGGCATAAGTATCTTCTAAAGCATCGCGTGTGTGCACCACAAAGGGGAGGTCCAAGTCTTTAGACAATTGAATCTGACGACGAAAAACCTTTTCTTGGACGTCTTTCGGTGCCGTCATCCAGTGGTAATCGAGACCGATTTCTCCGAGTGCGACGACTTTGGGATGTTTTAGCTGTTCAAGTAAATAGGCCTCCACTTCAGGAGTATAATCGCCTGCCTCAGTGGGGTGCCAACCAAGCGTGAGATAGAGTTCTGGGTACTGGTCTGCCAAGGCTATTCCTCGCTCAATCGTCGGTTTGTCAAAACCAACGATATTGTGGGCTACAACACCCATTTCCTTGGCCAAGTCGAGCTCTTCTTGTTCTTTTCCTGCGAATTCTTCCACATTGAGATGGGTGTGGGTATCAAAAATCTGCATGATCTTCCTTTTCTTCCGAGTTTTTCTTCTTTCTATTATAGCAGAAAGCGACTCTAAATTCACTTTCGGACAAAACAAAAACCAGTAGTCTCGAGTTTCTACTGGTTTTTAGGTTTTTATCTGAATTAGGCAGCCAAAACTTTGCGTCCTTTACGACGACGAGCTGCCAATACGCGACGACCGTTTTTAGTTGCCATACGGTGACGGAAACCATGTTTGCGCGCACGACGAAGTTTACTTGGTTGATAAGTACGTTTCACGATGAATACCTCCTCATAGATTTTGTATTCGTTTAGCCGGCTAGTTGTGATCAGTTACTAAACATACTTTACTATTCTATCGGATTCGACTCTATTTGTCAATAGCTATGGCAAAATTGTTGCAAATACAGGTCGGAGAAAACTTTTCTACACCTGACGGGTTGCCAAGTAATAGGGTTCCAGCGCCACCAGCGCCTCTTGCAACTGATCCAGGATATCCTCAAGAGAACCTTCCTCAACTAGAGAAACATCGTATTTGACGAGGACCTTACGAACCGCCCCTTCTGCTACTGCTTGTAACAGATCATGGCGATTCTTTTCTGTTCCTTCTACCCTTTGACTCTCCCCATTTTTCTGGGCGAAATAATAAACTGGCTGAGAGATAGGAAGGGTGAGAACCATGTGTTGCTTTTGAAGGCTCTGCTCATCTTTTTTTCGCTCGATAAAACTCACCTCTAAGGAAACTCCAAAATCAACTGCATCCCCATAAAGTCTCAAGGCAAACATGGGCTCTGCCATCGTCCCTTCTCCTTTTAGATAGGCCCAAAAATGAGGCCGCAAGACCTGAGCCTGGTTCATCCATTGGCTAGTCCGATCTTGCTCCAAATAGGGGTGACGCTTCTGAAAGGCTGAGACTAAATCAGTGAATTCCTTACGAGCCGCCTGAGCTAGGGCACGATACTGCTCCATCTCCGAGGCTAGCACCCCTGCCTTTGCTGGGGCCTGGTAGTGGATTCCTTGAAACTTTAAAAACTCTCGAATCGCTGTAAATGCCATCTGCTTCCTTTCTAAACCTAAAAAAGGAGAGATCGGCTCAATCCCGTCTCTCCCTTATGGGAAATAATAGCTAGATTATCCTTCGATGTCGACAACTACATAACGGTTTGGTTCTTCCCCTTCAGAGTAGCTAGTGACTCCTTCCATCTTAGAGACGATCCGGTGAATGATTTTGCGTTCACTGTTTGACATCGGATCTGTCTGTTGGGCTTGCCCATCTTCGAGGGCACGTGTTGCCAACTTCTGAGCATAGCTTTGAAGAACTTCTGCCCGGTGTTCTACATAGTCATTGACATTAATGGTAATGTAAAAATTCTTTGAGTAGCGATTATAGAGGTAATTTTGTGCCAATAGTTGAAGAGCCTTCAAGACTTTTCCGTGGTAACCAATGACACGTCCTGGCTCATTGGTATCAATTTGCATATTGACCGTACGGCGGTTGTGACTGCTTGAGATGGTCGCATCCACATCCATTTCATCGACCACTGTTTGAACATAGGCTGTCACATCATCTACGACTTCTTCGATGTTGTAGTTTTCCTCTACCTCGATACCAAGGTTTGAGAAATCAGACTCGCTTGATTCTTTTGCCGCTGGTTCTTTGACTTTTTCAAGGATATGTTCATGCCCTTTTTCTTCAAGAACGGTATCTGCTTCTTTGTCATGTTTCAGGATTTCTGTCTTGATTTCTTCAGAGACAACTTCTCCTTCTTCTTCGACCTTTTTGATCGCTGCAACGACACGTCCGAGATCGACCGTTGCTTCGCTCACAGTCTTAACCGGTTCATTTTGCGCATTGATCTCATCTGGGACACCTTTGACAGCTTTTTGATTGGCTTTTACAACAGTTGTTTCTGCAATGGGCTCAATCTCTACTTGGGCTGGTTTTTTCCCAAACAAGCCAAGAAAACCTTTCTTTTCACGCGCTACAACCGTAATATGTGCCTTCATACGAGGAATATCTAAATCGTTCAGACCTTTTTGAATCGCTTCTTCAACAGTTGCTCCAGTATATAGGACCATATGTCCACCTCTTTCTTATTTTTTCTTTTTCTGTGCTTTGTTTAGGGCACGGCGTTTTTGTTTTTCCATGTCGCGTGAAGCTTGCTCTTTTGCTTCACGCTCTGCGATAATCTTGAAGGGGTTGTTCAAGAGATAGGTTTGCCCGACTTGGTAAGCATTGGAAGTCACCCAGTATAGTGCGACCCCGCTGGCTGAGAACAAGGCAAAGAAGAAGATCATCACAGGCATCACATACATCATGGTTGTCGCACTACCATTGCGCTCTGGCATGGCTTTATTGGTCAACCAACTGCTGAAAAATGTGAAGAGTGCTGCAAGAACCGGCAAGATATAAGTCGGGTCGATCGCGCCAAGGTCCAACCAGAGGAAGTGACCGACTTTAAGGAATTCGACACGGCTCAGCGCTTGGAACAAGGCCATCAAGACCGGCATCTGGATTAAGAGAGGAAGGAAGGCTGAAGACGTTTTGACACCTTTTTCCTTGTATAGGGCCCGCATCTCTTCGGAAAGCTTGGTCCGGCTATCAAGATCCTTCCCAGGATACTTAGCTTGCAATTCCTTGAGGAGGGGTTGAATTTCCTGCATTTTGCGGGTTGAATTCATTTGATATTGGAAGAGAGGCAAGAGGACCGTCCGGATCACAATGGTAAAGACGATAATCCCTACACCGATACTTCCGCCAAAGGACAAGAAGCGGATGGCTTCTGCAAAGAAGTAGACGAAGCGTTCCCAACCACCTGTCGACTGAGCTGTCACTTGAGAGGTTCCACAAGCTGTCAAGACCAATAAGGCCGCACCTAATAATCCAGTTAACTTCAGTTTCTTTTTCACATTATTCCCTTTCTTGGTAGACATGCGCTAATTTTAAGACATGTACAAGATTTTTCTCTACTTGATGAAAGTCGAGCTCCTCCACTCCTTTACGAGCAATGACAACAAAATCATCGGTCGTAAGGAAGGCTTGGTGTTTGATCAAAACATGGCGAATCAAACGTTTGATGCGATTTCTGGTCACAGCATTTCCCAGTTTCTTACTAACAGACAGGCCGACTCGAAAATGCGGTTGGTCTTTGCGCAAGCGGTAAACAACGAATTTCCGATTGGCAACATTTTGACCACTTTTAAAAATAGCATTAAAATCTTTGTCACGTTTGACGCGGTAGCTTTTTTTCAAACCTCAACTCCCTCTTTTAAATTTATTCTATTATACCATATTTTCAAAAAAAACCAATCTCACTCAGGAAATCGGTTGCTACTTAAATACAGATAAAAGTAAAGGCAAGGTGTAGTAGAGATTGAGCAAGATATGAGCCAAAATAGGAGAAAGGAGCGTCTTACTCCGATAATACAGGATTCCAAAAATCACACTTGGCAGGAGATAGATGATAGAAGCTCCCAGCGAAAAGGGATTGTGGAGAAAATGTAGGCCACTGTAGATGAGGGCTGGAAGCCAAATCTCAGCATAGAGTTTCCAGCCTTTGAAGTAGGCATTCACCAAGGCTCCACGAAAGATCAGCTCTTCTGTCACTGGCCGGATGACGACCATTGCGATCACCAGGATAAGCACTCCTGTGGGGCTAATTTCCCGTGGAAAGAGACTCAAAACGGCTGCTCGTCCTTGGACAAAACCACTAATGAAGTAGTCCAACCAGTAAACCAAACAGGCCGCAAAAACGGCTTCTATCAGAGCTTGAAGGGGGTTCTTCCCCAGCTTAAACTGCGCTTTTTTAGAAAAACGGTAGACCAAAAATCCTGTAAAGACTGCATAGAGGCCTTCTAGGCCAAATAAGGTCCAATAATAGCTATTGGCGCTTGCTACACTATTGGAGACATACTGGGCCAAAGGGCGAAATTGAGGCCGAACATAAAAATAAAACAAGAGCAGAAAGAGGGGATAAAGCAGTGAGAGCTTTCCTTTGATAAATTTCATAGATACCTTTCCTATAAAGTATGACAAATCGTATAGTGCATCTTACCATAATCGTGACAAGGTTTCAATGAAAAAGGATGCCTTTCTACTCTCTGAGATAGGCCACATAACCACCTAGGACAGCGACTAAAATCAAGAGACAAAGAAGAGTTTCCAGCCATACGAGAGCTGTCAAGAAAGGTAGTTGCAACAAGCCTTGGGCCATTTTCAAAGAGGTCGCTGTGATAACTGTTGGAAAGGTCAGAGCTGAAAAAGCAGGTTGAAAACCTTCTGTGATCATTCTCGGTAGGCGCGTCAAAACAAAGAAATAAAAACCTTGCGAGGCCAACACCATGATCAGTAAGAACCAGACAGGAAGGCTTGCTCCACCCACACGAACCAGGGCTGCTAAAAGAAGGGAAAAGGGAGCACAATAGATGCCTTCTTGGCCCAATAGATGACTGGGTAAAGGGGACTGCTTCAAATCATGATAGATAAGGGGATAAAGAAGAAAGGTCAAACCAAAACCAATCACTAAAGCGAGATAAGCAATCTCTCTTATTCCCACAACAGGATAGGTCAAAGCTGCTACTGCAATGCCTACATAGAGAACGGTCCAACTGGGAGTGGCATTGGCTCTTGGTCGCCCTAGGACATGGGTCTTGGTAAAATAGAGAATTAAGCCCAGATCCAAGAGAAAGGCAGACCACCAGACCAACTGTGATAGACCTCCAAAGGCGGGAAAGAGGCGCAAAAGATAGGTGGAAAGAATCATCCCTGCCATGGGAAAGGTCGCCATCCCAGATAAAAGGGCTGGTTGTTGGAGTTCTATCTTGGTTTCTTGCCAGCGAATCGCATGATAAACGACAAAGAAAAACCAGAAGAACAAACCTGTCAGACTAAAGGCGTGAGCAAGGAAGGGTAGCGAGTCTGCAAGAAGGTTTCCAGCACCAACCAGTCCTAACAGACAGCCTGAAAATACTAAGGGGATCTTTTTCATCGGGAGCTCCAATCATTTTGTCGATTTCAGTATACCACAAAATAGAAGGAAGCAGGATAAAAAGAAGTTGGAGAATCCCAACTTCTTTTAGAATGTAATCCACCTGTTTCTTACATTATGCAACCTAAAAATGATACTTAAAAAAAAATAAAAAGATATCAACTATTAGACTCACTCAGACATCTACTGAAACTTTCCGCCGTGAGATAAGTGCTAGAAACATTCTTGTTTCTAGCACTCGGGAGTTTTGGAACCTTAGGTCCAAAACTAAGTCATGGAACTTCCTCGAAGTTCGCTGACGTCCGTACTCACCTAAGGAAAGTTTCTAAGATGACTCTATCTACAATTTGAAAGAAGTTGGTATTCTCCAACTTCTTTTTATCCATTCTATTAGAAATTAGGCCTGTACGACCATCATATAAAGAAATAAGGATACGAGAAAGACGATACTAACAACAAGAGTCGCTAGCTTGAGTCCACGGTGAGACCGCCAGTAACTTGGTTTTCCTAGGTTACTGGTCGCATCTGTTGAAAGCGATTGTTGTTGGCGAGGCTGCAGGGTGATCAGAACCACAAGAGCGAGGGATAAGATCGAGATCCCGATTGCAAATACCATTTCCATCTTAGGATCCTCCTAACACTCTGAAGAGGGTAAAAATAACTCCCAGCAGAATCACCAAACCAATGATCACATTAAAAGTAACATTGATCTTTTCAGAACGTGTCGTCTTTTCTTTTTCGGCAGGACGGCGTTTGAGAGACTCCATCCGTCCTTCTACTTCTTTGTAAAATAAATCTTTCTTACGATCACTCACTGTGTCCACCTATCCCTTCTTGCAAGCGAGCTTTGAAAACAGCTGGCTCAACGCTACTTGATTGGGCAATTTGTTGTGCGACGGCTTCTCTGTAGTTATCCACAGATTGGTAGATTTCCTGGATACGGGCCACCATATCTGCTTCTTTTCCTTGATCAAAGATATTGGCTTGTGCGAGGAAGTGGCGGTCATGCAGGGTATGGCTAAAGGTAAGGATGACTTGCTGGTGTTCGAAGGCCTTGCGAACAATACCTTGCACCTCTGCATAGTGGTTGATATCCAGATAAATACTAGAGACCTTAAGCAACTCTTTGATCCGCTCTTGACTGATATTTTGGTACAAGACTACATTTGGATAGCGGACCATAGACAAGAGGCTCGCAGACATCTCCGTCAAAGCTGCTACACGGAAGGTCACGTTCGGCAAGTTCTCTACTAGGTAGGTCAAGGCTTCGATCTGATCCGAATTGGTCAAAACAAAAGCGTCTTTACGGATATCGTCTTTCACCTTGAAATCATACAGGTAGCCAAGGGGACCAAAATAGCTATGCTGGTCTTGCGAGGTCAACTGCAAAGCACGATGATAGGTCGCGTTTTGCGGAATCAAGATCTTCTTGGTCCGGATTTCTGGGCTCTTTAGAATCAACTGCATATTGCCCGGAAGGCTGTCGTGAAGAGGCTCTTGCCACACCAAGACATCGCGTCCTTTGATGCCTTTATTGCCCAACTGGAGACTAATGCTAAAGGAGGTAGCCAGCGTATTGTAGACCAAACCATCTAAATCAAAACCACGATACTCTAGATAAAAGACAAAGTAATCTAAGCGATTCTTGAAAATCCGCATGGGTTGATGGTCCAAGGTCAAGATCAAATCCCCTGTTTGGTGATTCTCTGTCAAGCGCTCGGTATCCCCTTCAAAATAAGTGGTCACCAAATGCTGACCTTGATCGCCACAAGTCGTTACAGCAATCTTACGACCATGTTGGTCGTAGTGCTCAATCATGACCACTTGTCCCTTATCATCTAACCACTCTAAGCGCTCAACGATGCGTTTATAGGAAGCAGCGTGGTACACAATTCGAGCCTTTTCCTGACCATAGTAGGTCACTTTTCCCGAACTGTTATCCCCAGAAACTTCCCAGAAATCAGGCACTGGAACTTCATTAAAGTAGCGTCCGCGCTTCTCTCCTTTTGCTTGTCCTAAGAAATAGATAAAGGGAGATTCGACACCGTCTGGTAAGAAACCATTTGGCTCCAAAACAACGGTCGGGTGGTCAAAGCCAGACTCTTTCATGGAGTGGAGCAAGTCTTGGCTTTCACGAGAATAACTATCAAATACGTTCAGCATGTGTCACCTCTTCTATCAATTGTGCCCAAGCTTCTTCTACTCGGCTGGTCAAAAAGTCTTCTGCACGCGCATAAGATGCTTGACGCATGCTGGCTAGATCATCCTTTTTGTATAGCTGGATGATTTTCTCCGCAAAGGCAGAAGCAATCTGGTCGACCACTTGATCTGCTGAAGGTGGAATGAGGTAGCCATTTTTACCTTCTGTGACAAAGGTTTGATTGCCATAAGGAACGTCAAAACCGATAATGGGAAGACCCGAACCAATCGCCTCCATCAAGGTCAAACCAAAGCCTTCACTGGTTGACGCTGACAGGTATACTTCATAGTTCTTATAAATTTCCTCCAGATTGGCATGCCCTTTGAGGTAGATATAGTCTGCCGCCCCCAATTCATCAATCAGAGAACGAAGCTTCCCTTCTTCTCCACCTTTTCCATAGATGTCAAAGGACAATTCTGGTAATTCTTTTTTGGCCCGAACCACTGCTCGCACCAACCAGTCAATATGCTTTTCTGTCGCCAAACGAGAGGCAGTAATCATAGAAAATGGAGTGCGATTTTCGTTTTGTGGCAAGCTTGCAAGACTCCCAACTGGAATGGTATAGATAGCTGGCTGATGGTTGGTGTATTTAGCAAACTGCTCGGCCAAGATTTCTTTTTGGCGATCAGTCGCAACAATAAAGAAGTCCACCTTGTCTGCATTGGTAAATTGGTACTCGTAGTAGTTATTCCACAGGATATACTGATCATCGACATTATTGGCACTGAAGTGCTCGGCATGGACGACCACACCCAGACGGGCTTTTTGCGCTTCTTCAAAGATAGGCTGACCAATATTGGTTTCCCGATCCAAAATCACCAGATCTTGTTTGGTCAATTGAAGGGTCTGCATGAAGTAGCGGATCAATTCTTGGCGACCAACTAGGTAGCGATCTGGGAAACGATAAATTTCGCGGCCATCTGCCATCTGCATGCTGTAGGCAACCGTCCCGTCTTCATTGTAAAAGCGGCGCTCAATCAAGTTGGCTTGGTTGTTCTTAGGAATGAAATACTCGGTACAATAGCGGGTATAGGAGAAATAATCCTTTCTCACCAAAATCCCTCTAGACACGTACTCGCAACGTTCAACATAGGGACTGTTTTCTGCGCGCAGGTAGCAGGTCAAAAAGTTGTCCTGGTCCTCATAAAAGAAGCGTTTGATCTTACCATCGACTTCTTCCCGAGTCGGTTTTCCGGCAAATCCTGCTAAGACCTGATCAATGGTATAGGTCGTTGGCGCAATTTTTATATCTGTAAAATGGCTATAGAGCCAGATGATTTCATCATTTTTAAAACCGATATTTTCTGTTAAATGCTGGATATTATCGGCTAGGATCATATCCATAAAGACAAACTTGGCTGGTTGATGGATATTGCGTAACAACTGGGCACGATAGGCCTGGGCATACTCAACACCACTGCTGGCCCAACCGATTCCAAGGTTGATATTGTATACTGTCATAATGTCCTCTTTTATGGGAAATGCAAGACAATTTCCCCTTTTTTATTGATTTCTACTCGACTTAGTAAGAGATTGCGGACCATTTGTTCTTTGGCCGCCTCTTTCATTCGTTCAAAGGATTGGTAGGCTTCTTGGAAAAATTCTACCAAAGGGTTTTTCTGACTGGTGTACTGACCAGAGAGCGCCATGCGCAATTGTTGCAGATAGTCTACCTGCTCTACCCAGTTTTCATCGATAGCTTTTAGGATAGCCATGCGTTGGAATTGGGCGATCACCTCATCGGTGCCTAAGATCTCATACTTAGCTTCCAACTCGCTTTTAGCAATCTCCCATAAGAAATTCTCTTTGGTTTTCTTGCTACGGAAGGTTTGGTGGGCCTTTTCCGGATCCACTTGGTAACTAACATTGTCTAACATATAGCGATAAAAAGCTACCGGTTCCTTGTATTCTTTTTTATGGGCTACACTTGAAAAGACGGAACGAAGCACTTTTTCAACGATATCATCCAAGCGTCCTTCTTGTTTGATCAAGCGGTCGCGCTCTTCGTAGACGATGGCACGCTGAATGTTCATGCTTTCCGCAAATTCTAACGTCATCCGACGACTGGCCTGACCAGAACTTTCACTAGCATTTTGGGCCCGTTCCACCAAGTTTCTATACTTGCGCTTGGTCAGAGCTTTGGCTGAACCAATCCGCTCATCCACATCATAGTCTTGATAGGTATCCTGGATCCAGTCTGGTCCCCAGTTTTTCATCAAATCGTCTTCTAAAGAGACAAAGAACTTGGTCAAACCGGGATCTCCTTGACGACCTGAACGTCCACGAATTTGAAGGTCAATCCGCTGGTTCATCATCCGCTCAGTCCCAACAACCACCAAGCCACCTAACTCAGCGACTCCTGGTCCCAACTTGATATCGGTTCCCCGACCGGCCATTGAGGTCGCAACCGTCACGGCTCCTTTGCGACCTGATTCCTTAATGATCTGGGCCTCTCGAGGAGCATTGTTGGCATTAAGAAGATTGTGAGGAATCCCTTCGCGCAAAAGAAGATTCGAGTAAAGAATCGACATCTCAACGGATCCGGCAAAGACCAGAATCGGATTACCCTTTTCATGGACCTTCTTCACATAATCCAGAGAAGCCACGATTTTCTCTGGCAAGGTCTGATAGATTTCATCTGGCAAATCCTTGCGGATCTTCTTGCGATTGGTTGGGATCTTGATCACTGACATGGCATAGGTATCAAGAAACTCTGCCTCAGCGACCTTCCCAGTCCCAGTCATGCCACCCAACTTCCGAAACATCTTAAAGAGGTTTTGGTAAGTAATAGAAGCCATGGCCCGTGTTTCTTGGGTGAGCTTGAGACCCTCTTTGGCTTCAATCGCCTGGTGGAGTCCTCCTTGCAAACGGGTCATTTCCATCAAGCGCCCCGTCGCCTGGTCTAGTAAGACAATCTCCGGTTGCCCTTCGACATTGGGATGGATGACATAATCCTTATCCTTAATAAAGTTTTTATTGGCCTGCAGGGCTAAGCTGATATGGCGGACCAAGTCACGGTATTGGGGATCATAGAGGTTGGGAATGGCTAGAAAGGCTTCTGCTGCATGAGCTCCTTTTCGAGTCAACCAAACCCGTTTCTTTTCTTCATCAAACTTGAAGTCTTCCCCCTCTTTGAAGGTTTGGATCAGGGTATCAATAATCCCATATAGGTTGGATTGGACCCGAGGAGAACCAGAAATAATCAAGGGAGTCTGAGCACTATCTAGAAGCACCGAATCAATCTCATCGACAATGGCGTAATTGAAGTCTGCCAAAAACTGGCCATCTGCCGAAGCCGTCAAGTTCTCTGTGAGATAGTCAAAGCCTAGACTGGTATTGGTCGTATAAATGACATCTGACCGGTAAATCTCCCGTTTGACTTCTGGATCTAATTCTTCGTCTTCTGATTGTTTCAAGGGAACTCCAACAGTCAAGCCCAAAAAGCGGTAGACCTGTCCCATCTCTTCTGCATCCCGAGTTGCCAGATAGGTATTGGTCGTAATAACCATGACCCCTTTGCCCTCTAAGGCATTGAGATAAACCGGCATAGTTGCCGTCAAGGTCTTCCCTTCACCAGTATTCATTTCAGCGACATTGCCTTGGTGGAGGACAATACCTCCCATGACTTGCACGTCATAAGGAAACATGCCCAAGACCCGTTTATCAGCTTCACGCGCAACCGCAAATGCTTCCGGCAAGAGATCATCCAAGGTCTCACCCTTAGCTAGACGTTCCCGAAATTCCACAGTTTTCTCCTGTAGTTGTCGATCCGTCAAGCGGGCCATGTCATCCTTCCAGCTATTGACTTCTTTTAAGATTTTTTTGATGTTTCTTAATTTAACGTAATCCAATGTAATCCTCTTTTTTTGCAGTGATGTTCGTCTATTCGAGAACTTCTGCTCCCTCAGACGATATTGGTTGAATCGTGAAATAGTGGAAGGTAAACTCTTGCAAACCTGCACTGAGCAAGCGTACTTCATAGGCGTAAGCTTGATCTGGATAGGTAAACAGCAAGCGACCTTCTGCGGTTACTCGACGGGCAACGACCTCTCCAAAGCGATCTTTGAAGACGATTTCTACCATAACGGTATGAGCCGGAGTCGCTTCCATCGTGATAACCAATTCATAATCTTGCTCTCTTTTGAGCAGGGGCAGACTAGGAATTTGACGAGTTGCGCCAAAATTTGTCTGCGAATGCCAAGTTTTCAGTACTTGACCAGATGGCATGAGGGGGTTCTGAAACTGAACGCTTCCTTGGTCAGTCGCTTGAATGGTCGACCCCCAAAGATAATCTGCCAGAACGGTATCGCCCCAGTAGATTCGTCTGCTTTCATTTTCTTTTATTTTTATCATTGGTTTCTTCCAAAGTCTCTTTCCATGATTTCTTTGTACTGGGTCACAAACCACTCAATGATCGGACCACTCGCATCATTGTGTCGACCGGCGCGGCTAGTACTGATAATACGAACCGGCAATTCATACAAGGCCTCTAAAATATCTGGATAAGCCTGCTGGTCATAGTCATCATCCCTCATATAGGCAAGGGCTAAAATCGTATCCTTGAAATCTGCCTGGTCAAACCGGTCCCAGAAGCGTTGATTGAGCTGACCGATCCCTTCTTGCGACACTTGACCAATGATCAACTGCATCATGTCTAGGGATGTTCCAAACTCATCTGGACGTTTAAATTTCAGGTTGGCAGCGACATCCCCCAGGTTGACAATGGGTTTTCCGACCAAGATCGCATGAGGAGAATAAAGAGCACCATAGTAAAGGGCACCAAAGGTCCCCATGGACAAGCCAGAGAAATTCATATCTTTTGGCTCAAAGCCGAGCAAGTCCAAGTGCTGATCAATAAAGGCAGTGATTTGATTTTCTAATTCTTCTGAGCCCATATAGAAGGATCCACCTTCCAGTCTTGGGTCAGAAAAGAGAATAAAGGGACTCCCCATCGCACGCATCATCCCAAACCCTTCAAATCCTTCGGCCGGACGATACCCAGAAAAGTAAATGTTTAAAGGTGGCTTCATATCGCCAGGATGGAAATAAGCAAAAATTTCTTGGCGTTTGTGGTCCCGTAGCGTCTTAGCTCCTACGGTCATCTCTCCTAAAGGACCATGTGACAAGCGCTTATGTAGGGCTCCGATCGTAAGCGTCCCCTCTCCTTTTGCTTCCAGCGAAAAGGCTAGGTAATAAGGCTCTGCGCCGTCCAATTCTAGTGGTTGTGCCATCTCTTCTTCTGAAAAGACTGCATCTTTGACCCACTCTCCCAGAGCACCAAAGCGGTAAAATTGAATCCGCAATTGCAGCTGACAGCTTGGATCTTTTTCATATTCCAACCAAAAATTGATGGGACGACTAGCATCATACACGTAGTTGTAGACCCACTGAGCAATCGGTGTAAACTCTTCACCGTATGATCCATCTAGCTGAAGAAAATGTTGCCCCAGCACCGTTTGCTGGCCCGCAAAATCCGGTCTCACTCGCAGGTCACGAACCGTAAAGGCATCTCCATATTGATTGTCGTATAAAAAGCGCTCTAAGACGTAGAGAAATTGATGCTTGTTTGAGAAATCCCAGGGTTTTGCTTGCTTGAGCCTTAATAGGTGAGCCAATTCTTCAGAAGGCACCTCTAGTTCATGGCTTTGATCATAAAAAACGGTATACGGCTGGAAATAAGCCAGGTCTTCTCCTAAAGCTAATAAATCTTCTGGCTTTTCCAGAATCAAGGCTTTGAATTTGGAGATTTCCTCTTCTTCCATATACTCTTTGAGCGATGGAAGAGTGGTAGCTTGAAAAAAGTGCCAGCCTAGTCCAGCAGGAAGCTCCACTTGATCCTGCCAACTGCTTGAGCCGATTTGGAGAATATGGGGTATTTGTAATTTTTTATCCATGACGTTCTTTCATCCATCCTTCCCATTTCTCGATCAAGCGTTGACCGGTGTATTCTTGAATTTTTTCGATCGAGTAGACCAAGGCTTCGTTCCAAGGCTTCAATTCCAATAAAAAGTGAGTAATCGCCTTCTCTAATTCCTTGTCTCCCTTTGATAAGACATAGCCGTTTTTCAAATGATCGACATATTCTGTCTGGACGCGGTTGACCTGAGGAATCCCAGCAGAGATCCCTGCAATCTGCGTGTAGAGGTTGGGTTCCTCGCTTAAATCTACGATCAAGCGGGTTTTTTCCAATTCTTGAATAATGTCATTTTCATTTGAAAAATTCTTAACTACAAAGCGATAATCCGGTGCGTCTTGTACGGACTCTTCATCGATAATCTGGTTTTCCCCAAGCCCTTCCATTTGGGCTGGTGATTGAACCAGATGCAAGTCCTGCTCGCTAGCGATCAATTCCTCGAGTTGCCCTTCTAATTCCTTAACACGCTCCGGTGATCCATTGTAAAATGCAAAAACAACTTCGAATAATGGATGTTGCGCCAACACTTCCAGAACCTTCTTGAGCTGGCTCTTACTCGGGAGCTCGGCTTCGTTGACATAAAAGTAAATCTTTGATTCCTTGCGTTCCTGACTAGATCCCAAACGAAGGCGGGAGTCAAAAGAGGTAATCCGGTGTGTCTTCTGAGCCAAGCTAGGAGAAAAGACCCCAATCGCTTCTTTGGTTTTTTCACTATCTGTAATCAAGAGTTGGGCATCAATCATATCAAAATAGAGGGCAAAGTTTTCAGCAGACAAGGGCTGACGATTCCCATAGAAAGACAAGACTTTCTTGACGCTACTTGCCGTATCTTGTAAAAAGGCCAAATTTGCTGGATGAGCTGCCAAAACCAACTGATCTCGTCCTGGAACCAAGGTTGCTAGCTGCTCCTTCATTTTTTCAGCGACAACGTCTCCCATATTGGCATAGCTTTCTTTTTTGAAGGCATGAAAGAAAGCTTCATTAACCATGACGGAGTGGTTCTCTTCGATCAACATCTCTCTCAAAACCCATTGCCCATCAAAACTCAGATACTCTTGGAAATAGGGTTTTCCCTCATTGTAGTAAATTCTACTAGAGATAAAGCCACGATCATCTAAGTACTCGATGTAGCTGATCTCGTCATTCTTATAACGGGTCAAAGAGAGAAGGTTTCCATCCACTCCCATATCAATTTTCGCTAGGTGGTGGCCCTTTCGAAATGCCATCACCAAAAAGGGAGTATAGGAAAAAGTGGTCTCACTCGGCCATTCGATGTCCTGAAGCTGAACTGGACGCATGGCCAAATCAGACGGAACCTGTTGGATCTTATCAAAAATCGAGAGCACATCTGTCTCTAACAAATCTTGGCGGTGCAAAAAATAGCGCAGTTGTGGACTATATTGAGGCAACAATAAGATCCGATCCATTTCTGCTTCTTGAAAAATACGAACTTGATTAATGGTATCGTCAAATTCAATGGACTCTCGCATCCAGTACCAAGGGGTAGCTGTTTGCTGCCAGATGCGGTCCGTTCCATACCAGGCTGGTACAAAATAATACATGGTTACTCCTAGAATATTCTTGTATAACGTTGATTCACACGAAGGGCACGAATTTCTTCTCGGATATTGTAAATCATCCCGACAAACATGAGGAAGGTTCCTGGAATCATGGTCAAGCGCAAGAGATCTTTATCCCATAACAAGAGAGAAAAAGGAAGCGCCGTGAAGAGGATCAGATACAAGGTCCCAAAAACCGTCAAGCGTAGCACAATTTTATTGATATAGCGACGTGTATCTGCTCCAGGATAGACATGATCGATATACTCGGAAGCCTTCATCATCTTATCTGCAATTTCTTCTCCGTTCACATTGACAAAGGCGAAAGCAAAAGAGAGAAGGGCGATCATCAGAATGTAAAGAAGAATCCAAATCGGATCTCCCATCACCAAGTGTTTGGCTAAACGAGCAGCCCACTTGGCATTGGAATCCATTGACAAGATCAAGAGCATAGCATACTGAGGAATGGACACCAAGGTCATGGCATACATGAAGGGCATCCCTCCTGCCGGGTTAAGCTTGATATCCAAAAAAGTATAACTTTTCAAGTTGTTGTGGATCCCTAATTTATTGACAGGAATCTGGTACTTGGAATATTCCACCAAGACTGCCACATAGACAAAAATCAAGATGAAAATCACGCCCAGAACATAAGCGATTTCTGGGATATTATTAACATTTGAAAGGGTCTGCATCACGTCTTCTGGCAGGTACATAACCATCCCAGCCATCATGATCACAACAGAACTTCCAAGCCCCAAAGCGGCATTTAGATCGGAGAGCCAAACTAAAAAGAAGGCTCCGGCTACCATAATCATGGTATTGACCGCAATGACAAGCCCGGGGTTCAATCCTGTCTTCAAGGGGAGATACATGGCCACTGCCAAAGACTGGACAATAGCGAGCGCCAAGGTCACGTACATCTTTCGCCGCTCCACAATCTCCGTGCTGGTTTTTTCGAGGTTAAAGCGTTTTGAAACGGTAAACATCCGCCACAAAATCATGGAAGACATCCATGGGGATAGACCGATCGAAAAGATCGACATCCCACGGAGGTTTCCCCCCATCACAGCGCTTGAGAGCTGCAAGCCCGTTGTCGTTCCCTCGTTGAGTCTCAAGGCCTTTGATAAGTCAACAAAAGGCAGGGAAATTTTACTTCCCAAAACATAAATAAAGACGAAAAATATCGTCCAACAAAATCTCTTTCCTACTTCAGATTGTTTTAACATTTCTTTTAAACTTTCTCTTACTCATTTTGACTCTTCCACCAGGGAAACAGCCTTTAAATATGTGCCTTTAGAGCATTTTATCTCAACTTATTTTACCATAATTTGCGACTTTTCCAAACTCATTTGTCACTAATATTTGATAATATTTCAATTTCCCCATTTGGTACCGTATTCAACAAAAAATCCTTCAGATGTTTATCTGAAGAATCTGGTTTACTTGGACATTATTCTCCTAAAGCCATGATGGTATCGACAAATAATTTCTTTGTAAAATAGCCATTGCGGATCAAATAAGAAGTATATTGAGCCTTTCGGACCATTTGGGCATACTCTTCTTCTGTACAGTCTTGGACCAAACGATTGGCTTCTTCAAGACTGGAAGCTACAAAGCCCAGCCCTTTTTCTCGAATATAGTCTGCATTTGACAAATAGTCTGGCACTACTACTGGAAGACCAGCAGATAGATAAGTCGATAGTTTGTAGGAAATATTTTCTTTGTAGTAATCCCGCTCATCCTCAGGATTCTCAGAATTTCCCCAGACAAGCCCAAAACCACCCTTGGAAAGCTCGAGAAGCAACTCTTGCTTGGTCCGCCAGCCTTCTATATGGACCTTAGAATAATCGACTCCTTCAACTGGTTCGGTATAGACATGAAGGGGTGTCTCATATTTCCAATCGATGATATGTGGGAAACGCGACGGATTCCCTGAGAAGATCAGTTTTTTCTCAAATTGCGGAGTATAGAGATCCAAACTGTGGGTCAAATCCCACAACTTTTGGACCACATATTTTTTCACTGTGAGCCCTTCTGATACTAGACGATGGTACATTTGCTCTGACGGAACAACGACCAGATCACTCTGATTGTACATGTCGATATAGTTAGGCATTAGGTAATAATTGCTCTCAAACATGAGTGGTGGAACATCATGGATAAACATGACCAGCTTGGTTTGAAGGAGTTTTAACTTATCAACCAAACGGCGGTCCCACTCAATTCCATTCCAAGAAGGAGATTGAACGAAGACGATATCCCCAAAAGCAACGCCTGCTAAAATCCCATCCATCCGCGAGTTCAATTCGCTAGCTGGTTCATTGCTATGATCATAAAAGTAGATCCCTAGTTCATTAACCCCAAGTTCACGAACGACATTCATAATATCGTTTTGTGCCATCAGGGCAACACTTTTCGAAGATTGCCCGAATAAATTTGTAAAATGGATTTTCATCTCTTTCCTCTGACTCTTCTTTTTTAATCCCATATTTTCTGAAGATATGAAGGCAAACAGAGCTTTTCACAAAGTAACCTTTTTCATATCCCTCAACGAAAACTTCCTCATTCATTATAACATATTTCCCAACTTCTTAGACATTCTAGATCAATAAAAGACCGGTTCATTCCGGTCTTTTAAGGTTTTATTTGCCATCTTTTTTCCGAATTCCTAAAAGGGCTAATCCAGACAGAAGAATGGAAGCTCCTGTAGCAAGAATATTAGATGAAGGATGGGCACCTGTCTCTGGAAGAGCAGGTCCTGAAGAACGTGTCGCACTTAGCGAGCTTGCATCTGATGGAGATTCTGAGTAAGAGGTGTCTAACGAAGACACGACAGACTCCGAAGAACTTGTCACAGCAGAGAAACTTGACGCATAAGACACACTGATCCATTCAGAAATTTCCTGCGATAAGGATTGACTCTCTGTTGATGATGCGCTTATAGAATCTGAAACACTCGTCAAAGGAAATTCAGATACTGGCATGGACGTTGAAGCCGATTCGCTTGCTGAAAGGAGCGAAGTTGATTGGCTATAGGAGTCTGATTTTGAAACAGATGTTGATGCTAGAGATTCTAAATGGGATGTCCATTGTGAAGCAGATAGACTCTCAGAAACGGATCGAGAGAACGATCCAGACTCTGAAACCTGCGATGCAGCTACGACATGAGAAGTTGAAGCCGATTCGCTTGTCGAAGCAGAAGCTTGAACTAATGAATCTGATTGACTTGCTGAGACTGATTCTTGTACCAGCGAGTCTGATTGGCTAGCTGAAACCGACGCTTGTACTAAGGAGTCGGATTGACTGGCCGAAACGGATGCTTGGGCCAACGAATTTGATTCACTTGCCGAAACGGATGCTTGGGCCAAGGAGTCAGATTGACTTGAAGAAACTGATTCTTGAACCAAGGATTCAGATTGACTTGCTGAAACGGATGCTTGAATCAGCGAGTATGATTGGCTAGCTGAGACCGGGGCCTGAACCAAGGATTCTGACTGACTCGCGGAAACTGACTCTTGGACCAACGACTCGGATTGACTTGCTGAAACGGATGCTTGGGTCAAAGATTCGGATCGACTAGTTGAGATCGACTCTTGGACTAGCGAATCGGATTGACTCGCTGAAACGGAGTCCTGAATCAACGAGTCGGACTGACTAGTAGAAACGGACGCTTGAACCAAAGACTCGGATTGACTCGCGGAAACTGATGCTTGAATCAGCGAGTCTGACTGACTGACAGATACTGATTCCTGAACCAATGACTCGGACTGACTTGCGGAAACTGATGCTTGAACTAACGAATCTGATTGGCTTGCTGAGATCGATTCTTGAGCCAATGAATTCGATTCACTTGCCGAAACTGACTCTTGAACCAGCGAATCGGATTGGCTGGCAGATACGGATTCTTGTACTAACGAGTCTGATTGGCTAGCCGATACGGATTCCTGAAGCAACGACTCTGACTGACTCGCTGATACAGATTCTTTAATCAAGGAATCTGACTGACTGGCAGATATGGACTCTTGAACCAACGACTCTGATTGGCTGGCCGATACAGATTCCTGAAGCAACGAGTCTGATTGACTCGCTGAAACTAAGGCTTGTACCAATGAGTCTGACTGGCTGGCCGATACGGATTCCTGAAGCAAGGACTCTGACTGACTCAGCGAAACGGATTCTGACAGCTTTTTGCTCATCGAAATAGATTGTGACAAGGAAATTAGTTGAGAAACCACTTCCTCCGATCCATCCGCTGATGTCGACTGCGATTGAGACACAGAAATTGATCTAGATGCTAAATTAGATAAGGATACCGACTCTTGGACCAGCGAGTCTGATTGACTGGCAGATACGGATTCTTTAAATGACGACTCTAATTGACTCGCTGATACAGATGCTTTAACCAACGACTCTGACTGACTCGCTGAAACGGAGGCTTGAACCAACGAATCAGACTGGCTGGCCGAAACTGAGGCTTGAATCAACGATTCAGACTGGCTTGCTGAAACTGAGGCCTGTACTAACGAGTCTGACTCACTTGCAGAAACTGATTCTTGAATCAATGAGTCTGATTGGCTGGCCGAAACTGAGGCTTGAACCAAGGATTCTGATTGACTGGCAGAAACTGATGCCTGAATTAAGGATTCTGACTGACTTGCTGATACGGATTCTTGTAATAACGATTTAGATTGGCTCGCAGAAACTGACGATTGAACTAGCGAATCTGATTGACTGGCTGATACGGATTCCTGAACCAACGACTCGGACTGACTGGCCGATACAGATTCCTGAACCAACGACTCTGATTGGCTAGCAGATACGGATTCCTGAAGCAAGCAATCTGACTGACTCAACGAAACGGATTCTGACAGCTTTTTGCTCATCGAAATAGATTGTGACAAGGAAATCAGTTGAGAAACCACTTCCTCCGATCCAACCGCTGATGTCGACTGCGATTGAGACACAGAAATTGATCTAGATGCTAAATTAGATACGGATACCGACTGACTCAACGAAGCAGATTTAGAAGCTTTTTCAGACTCGCTTTTAGATGCTGATGCTGCTTTTGATTGTGAGTCTGATTGACTAGCAGAAACGGATGCTTTAACAAGCGAGTCTGACTGACTGGCAGATACAGATTCTTTAACAAGCGAATCGGACTGACTGGCAGAAACGGATGCTTGAACCAGTGACTCTGATTGGCTTGCAGAAACGGATGCTTGAACCAATGAATCTGACTGGCTTGCTGACACGGATTCTTTAACAAGCGAATCGGACTGACTAGCTGAAACTGACTCTCGAACCAAGGATTCTGACTGACTTGCAGAAACTGATTCTTTAACCAGTGACTCTGATTGACTTGCTGAAACAGAGGCTTGAACCAGTGACTCTGACTGGCTTGCTGATACGGATTCCTGAACCAAGGATTCTGATTGACTTGCCGATACAGATTCCTGAACCAACGAGTCTGATTGGCTGGCTGAAACGGACGCTTGAACCAATGAATCTGACTGGCTTGCTGATACGGATTCTTTAATCAAGGAATCTGATTGACTCGCTGAAACGGACTCTTGAATCAACGACTCTGACTGACTTGCTGAAATCGATTCCTGGATCAACGAGTTGGATTCGCTTGTCGATACAGATTGTGACAAGGAAATCGAGGTTGAAACCTGTGAATCTGATTGACTGGCGGAGCTAGATGCTTGTGACAAGGAAACGGACTCACTGACCGAAACAGATTGAGAAGATGAAATGGATTCTGAAACTAGTGACTCTGAAGTTGAAATCGAGAAGTTTTGAGATTGTGAAGCAGATTCTGACGGTGTCATCTTCCGATAGTAATAATTCACACTCGTTAAGGGGTATGAATCTACTATTTTTTTGATCGTTTGTTTGAAGTTGGAAAAACCATCTGCTCCTTGAGGTGTTGCATCTTCTCCAACGACCATGGTCGTATTTTTATCGAGGTAGGCCGATTTTGGAAGTTCCGTGAATGGTTTTGGAACAGTATATTCTATTCCTGTTTTCTCATCAGTGTATGCAACTGTCTCCTTACTAGAGAACCAACCTGTAATATCCAACTCAAAATGTTGGTAATCTATTCGTTTTGGTGTAACATTCAGGAAATAATCCTTGTTTTTACTTTCAACTTTACGAGTTCCACCTAAATCTGAAAGGTTATCCGTACTATCTTGTTTAAATTCTTTTTCATAAACAAGTGTATATACATCGGTTACCTTAGCATTTCCTACATCACTACTACTAACATCATGGATTTTAGAAGGATCTAAAACATAGTAGCGAAGAGAATAATCACCATTTTGATTAAGGGTGACAACTTCACTTTTAATGAAATGCTCACGCGCATCCCCTAATAGTTCAATTCTTGATTTCCCATTCTTACTATTATCGAACACCCCACTTTTACGATTCGGGAACACGGTGTGCGCTGGGACCTGTACATAACCAGGAAATTCGCGTGGATTGGAAGCTGTATAATGCTGGCCTTCCAATCCGTAGATTCTATACTCTAGTAAGGATCTTTCTTTCCCCGTTGGTTCATATTGCCCATTAAACCATCTACCATTCGGGTCCACTTCTCTATAGAAGGTCGATTGTTGTCCCATCATAGATGGAATTTTGATACTAGGATACGTCCTAATCAATTGCCCTTGATTCTCAGGCGTCATGACATCATAAATACTCCGGAATAAGAAAGCCTGTTCCGGAATAAAATTCGTTAGCATTCCAAAGGTCCCATTACCTGTAGAAGGTTCCGAATTAAAAACCTTGTTCCCAAGGGGAGCCTGACCAATTAGTACTTCTTTTGGTAATTGAATATCTTGGCCATATCCTTCTGGAGATACAGTTTGTGAAAAAATTTCAGCCCCATCTGATTTCCGAACAATGCGGAAATAAACATCCATTGCCTTATGCTTTTCCGGGTCTATCTCACTGATATCAATCGACATGGTCGCATAGTAACCAAGTGACTCTCCTTGTTTATTCACAAAGTCCCAAATACCAAATGTATAACGATTGGTGTAGGGCTCACCTAAAAAATTTTTCAACTCTTCAGGCGAAAACCTTAAGAGATCTTTATCTAGATGAGGATCCTTAGCATATCCTGGTGTGTCAAGTGTAGGATCTTCTACACTCGCACCATTGGGATCTTCTGGGTTCGGGGTCATATCCAATACATCATCAGCCAAGTATGTTTCCTCAGCAATGGGAGCCAACTGAGCAGAGATCGCAGGTTTCCCATCTACATTTGTATTTCCCACAAAACCTGCAGCTGTCAAGGTCGTCATCATCTCATCGACAGCTTTCTCCAAACGATCGCGCTGGTCAGCATAAGCTTGCGCACTGGCATTGGTATGGATCAAGTTATTACTTGCAGCCACTTCGGCCTGCACTTTGTTAATGACCGCTTCGACCACTGCTCGACGCTCAGTGTCCGTCATTTTAGATGCATAGTTTCCTGCAATTTCTTTGAGCAATTCAGCTTCAGAAGTATTTTGTTCCAAAACAACAGCTTCTTCTAAACTAGTCGGCTCTTCAACAACTACCTCTGACTCTAGAGCTTGAGCAGACTCACTAAGTGCCGTTGATAATGCAGTTGATCCAACTTCGCTCAAGGACAAAGACGTAGATTCACTGATCGAAGCAGATGCACTCACAGATGTAGAAAAACTAGTCGATTCTGAAACAGAGATGGATTCTGAAGGCTGGCTTGAAGTTTTTGCTAAGACCACACTATCCACTTCTGCCAAGGTTTCCTCTTTTGTCTCAGAAACCGTTGGTGCAAGTGATGTTGCATCCTCCGCCTTAGCAGTCGTAGCAAGCACAGCACCACCAAAAACAGTCCCTACCGTAATCAAACCTTTTAAGAAGGCTTGGTTATTCTTTTGACTTTCTATTTGATCTTGCTGTACGTTGGCAATGATGGTCTCCTCCACTTGCCCACGCACCACGCGAAAGAGGCCTAGAGCAGCTGTTGATGCCCGAAGCCAATTTTTTCCTGATTTAATTAATTTGAAGCGTACGACACGATCTGTTTCACGAAAGTTTCCTTTTGAACGCTTAAATTGCATGATATTCCCCTTACATTGTAGTCATTATTCATTATACAGCAATACTACGTAGATTCAAGTAATTTGCTACAAAAAACTTCTATATTATTGTTTAATTTTCAAATTTTTTTGTAACACATTAAAAACACATCATTCTACTAGAAAAAAAGTGAATCTCCTATGAGATTCACTCGAAAAAAATGATATTTCCTACTAGATCAGTTCCCCTTCTTTTTACGTCGGGTAAGTCCAGCAATTCCAGCTAACCCTGTAACTACCCCAAGAAGAGCTGATGTTACAGATCCTGTTTCGCCAGTATTCGGAAGCGCCACAGATTGGCTGTGTTTTTGTGAACCACTTGCTGTTTCTGATACAGACAATGACTCTGAACGAGAAATTGATTGGCTCATTGAGTTAGAGTATGAACCGCTACCAGATGTTGATCCTGATTGTAATTGACTCACTGAAACTGAAGTACTTACTGATGTTGAAGTTGATTCAGGTGCAGAGGTACTCAATGATGCTGACTCTGATGCAGATACTGATGTCGAAACCGAAAGCGAAGTAGAGACTGACTGGCTTTCTGATACTGAACTGCTCAACGATGCTGACATTGATTCGGATGTCGAGATTGATTCAGACGTAGACGCTGACAAGGACGCTGAAACTGATTCAGATACAGAAATCGATTCGAACATTGAGACTGATTCAGAGGTTGAGACTGATTCTGACGTTGATAATGACTCAGACGTAGATGCTGACTCGGATACAGAAACTGATTCAGACGTTGAGATCGATTCAGAGGCTGAAACTGATTCAGATGTTGACACTAATTCAGACGTTGATGCTGATTCAGAAGCAGACGCTGACTCGAATGTTGATGCCGATTCAGAGGTTGAGACTAACTCAGACGTTGAGACTGACTCAGACGTCGAAACGGATTCTGAGACTGAAACCGATTCGGATGTTAACGCTGACTCAGAGGCTGAAACCGACTCAGATACAGAAACTGATTCTGACGTTGACACTGATTCTGACGCTGAGACTGACTCCGATGTTGATGCCGATTCTGATGTCGATGCCGATTCAGAAGTTAACGCTGACTCAGAGGCTGAAACCGACTCAGATACAGAAACTGATTCTGACGTTGACACTGATTCTGACGCTGAGACTGACTCAGAGGTCGATACTAATTCGGATGTAGATGCAGACTCAGACGTCGATGCCGACTCAGACGTTGAGACTGACTCGGACGCGGACAATGACTCGGATGTCGACACTGATTCAGACGTTGATACTGATTCTGACGCTGAGACTGACTCGGATGTTGATGCCGACTCAGAGGCTGAGGCTGATTCTGAAGTAGAAACTGATTCAGATACAGAAACTGATTCAGATACAGAAACTGATTCAGATACAGAAACCGATTCAGATGTAGATACCGACTCAGACGTCGAGACTGATTCGGACGTAGAGGCTGATTCGGACGTAGACGCTGACTCAGACGAAGAAACTGATTCTGACGTTGATGCTGACTCGGATGCTGATACTGATTCTGAAGTCGAGACTGATTCTGATGTTGAAACCGATTCTGATGTTGAAACCGATTCGGATGTTGAAACCGATTCTGATGTTGAAACTGATTCTGAGGCTGAAACTGACTCAGAGGTAGAAACCGATTCGGATGTTGACAATGATTCGGAGGTAGAAACCGATTCGGATGTTGACAATGATTCGGAAGTCGAAACTGATTCGGAGGTTGACACCGATTCAGACGCTGAGACCGATTCAGAAGCAGATGCTGACTCGGATGTTGATACTGACTCTGAAGTCGAGACTGATTCGGATATTGATGCCGATTCAGAAATAGATACTGATTCAGACACTGAGATTGACTCGGAGGTTGAGAATGATTCAGAAGTTGACGCTGACTCGGATGCAGAAGCTGATTCGGACGTAGATACTGACTCAGACGTAGATACTAATTCAGATGTTGATGCCGACTCGGACGTAGACACCGATTCTGAGGTTGACGCTGACTCAGACGTCGATGCCGACTCAGACGAAGAAACTGATTCAGACGTTGATGCTGACTCGAATGCTGATACTGATTCTGAAGTCGAGACTGATTCTGAGCTTGAAACCGATTCAGATGTAGAAACTGATTCTGAGGTTGAAACCGATTCGGATGCTGATACTGATTCGGACGCAGATGCAGATTCGGATGTTGATACTGACTCAGACGCCGATACTGATTCTGATGTTGATGCCGATTCGGAGACTGACGCTGAAACTGAGACTGATTCTGATGTTGATTCGGACGTTGATACCGACTCATAGGCTGACGCTGACTCAGATGCAGAAACTGATTCTGATGTCGATTCCGATTCAGACGTAGACACTGATTCAGATACAGAAACTGATTCAGATACAGAAACTGACTCTGACGTTGAAACCGATTCTGACGCGGAGACTGATTCTGATGTTGACTCTGATTCTGATGTTGACTCTGATTCAGATACAGAAACGGACTCTGACGTCGAAACTGACTCAGAGGCTGACACTGATTCAGAACTTGAAACTGACTCAGATGTTGAAACCGATTCAGAACTTGAAACTGACTCTGACGTTGAAACCGATTCTGACGCGGAGACTGATTCTGATTCGAACACCGATACCGACTCAGACGTTGATACAGATACAAGTTCGGATGTAGAAACTGATACAAGAACACTCTTTGAAGTTGCTTCTGATGCACTAAGTGATTCAAATTGACTTGTCGACATCGATTCTGAATTCGAGACAGATTGACTATATTCTGTTGAGTCCATCGTCACTGCTACCAAGTTACTTGCATCCGAATAAACCGCATGGTCACCGTAGAAGATTCGAGTTTTTGCATTCACTCCACCCGACTGCAAAGGCACTGTAGGGACCACAACCGCCTGACCAGAAGCATCAGCTACAGCCGTTCCAATTTCCTCGTCGTTGTTATACAAAACGACCGTGGCCCCAGGCTTGGCACCTGTAACTGTTACAGGTGTCTGGGTATTTGCTTTCTCCAATAGTCTCGTCGTCACCGTCGGCGTTGGGAGACGCTTGACAGGAACAGTTACATCATTTGAAGTATTATCTTTATAAGTAATGGTTACCACACCTGATGCGGAGACAGAATAATCCTTAAAGTCCTTCGAGCTTACAATTTTGGGATTAGAGGCCTTAAACGCCTCCCAGATCCTATCTTTTTCAACCTCTGCTACATTGCTAGTATCATTGACATAGATCTCTGTCGTCACAGGCCTAATTGGGTTACGGATACCGTCATTTTGAGGTAACACTTTAATTCGGAAAGAGCGATCAATAAACTGATTGTTTGAATTGGTAAATCTAACCGTGATCGTATATGTTTTACCAGGCTCTACGACCTCTTTGTCTCCAACTTTCCCTTCAATCAACATCGGTGCAAACGGAGATTTCAAGGTAGCATTAGGAACCAATACACCTTCAACCCGCTCGCTGTTAGGAGCATAGCCCATATAGGTCAGGATAATCCCACCATTTCGCTCTCTTACAATGTACTGCAGCTTAACAGGATCTGAATTATAGGCCGTAATTACATGATTATTTGCAGGAGCACTCATGAAAAATGGCGCACGAAAACTATTCTCTGCATCTAATGCACGTCCTGTCCGCGGATCCCGTTGACCAGATGTCGCACGGAGCACCGCATTGACCAAGCGATTGCGTGCACTCTTAGCCTGGCTTTCCACGGCATCCATTTGGATTGCCGGATTGGATAAGCCTGTACGAATAGCTTCTAAAGCCAGATCTCCATTTTCAATAGCAGATTCTGTCCCAGGGATTTCCAGAGCCTGTGCCCGATAGGTATATAAATCCAAGGCCAAGACCTGCAGACGCTTCACCTGCTCCTCCGAGTGAGTTGTCTGAGCCACTGCTTCTTTCTCACTCGTTTCTGAAGTAGCCCTGTGGATAGAATTATCTTCTGAGAGACTATGGCTTGCCGTTTCTGAAGTGGACGAACTCGCTGAAACACTGACAACATGAGATTCACTCAAAGATACCGATTGAGACAGAGAGTCGCTTTCACTAGCTGACTCTGAAAATGAGATAGATTCACTCATGGATTGACTAGCTGACGCAGAATCTGCGATAGACGTCGTCCCCAAGACAAAACTATCTTGCCCAACCACTCCTGTCGCTGGACTGATCTCAGATTCCAGAGCCGCATTCATCTCATTTTCCTCAGCAAAAACTGGATCAGCAATTGTAGTTGCCCCAGCAAGAGCACCCAACACAAGAATCCCTTTAGAAATCGGAGCTGGAACTAGATCAGCAGATGTTTCGAAAGGTCTCACGATTTCATCAGTCGCATCAGTACGAGAGACACGAAAAAGCCCTAGCTGCGAGATGGACGCCCGCACCCAAGTTTTTCCCGATTTGATCAATTTAAAACGTGTGATCCGCTCCGTTTCGCGAAACTCCCCTTTCGAACGTTTAAAAAACATGCCTGCTCCTTAAATTTTAGATATCGAGTTATTATACACTAATTTTCCCCAAAAGTAACTAATTAAGACTAGTTTTTAACACAAATAACAGCATACAAAAAGAGAACCCGGAGGTTCTCTTTTTGGATCCTTTTTCATTTCCCACATACCTGAAATGACCGAATCAAATTAGGATAGAAGATTATTTTTCATCTTCCTTTTTGCGGCTTCCAAGTGCTGCAACCCCTGCAACACCTGCAACTGCTCCAAGAAGAGCTGAAGCTACAGATCCTGTTTCACCAGTATTTGGAAGTTGTTCAAGAGCTGGAGCTGGTTTAGATGATTGCTCAGGAACTGGGTTCACTGGTGTATTAGGTGTTGGATCTACCGGTGTGTTTGGTGTTGGATCCATTGGTTTATTAGGTGTTGGATCTACCGGAGTATTTGGTGTTGGAGTTGGTGGCACTGGAGTATTTGGTGTTGGAACGTTTGGAGTCTTCACAAGTTTGTAAACATAAGTAACGTTCTTATCACCTTCGATAACTTTACCAGTTGTTGGGTCAGTTGTTGTCAAGTGACCTTCACCGTCAACGTTACCTACTGGGTAGTTACCTTGTGGTACCAATTCATAGACTTTACCATCTGCAGTTGTGATTGTCTTAGGACGGTTATCCACAACTGTATCGTAGTCTTTACCTACTGGTTGGTCTTTTTCATCCACTACTGAAGTCTTGATCGTGTTACCATTTTCATCTACATAGTGAACGTATACATTACCCTTAGGTTGTACAGGTTCTTCGACAAGTTTGTAGATGTAAGTAACGTCTTTACGTCCTTCAACCACTTTACCAGTTGTTGGGTCTGTTGATTCAAGGTGACCTTGAGTATCTACTTTACCAACTGTGTAGTTTCCGACTGGTACGATTTCGTAAGTTTTACCTTCGAATCTAATGTATTGTGGACGGTTGTCTTCAACAGTGTTGTAGTCTTTACCTACTGGTTGTTCTAACTCATCTGTTACTGATTCTTTAATGGTGTTACCTTCAGTATCTTTGTAGTGTACGTATACGCTACCCTTAGGTTTCGTTGGATCTTCTTTCACTTCTTTGTAAACGTAAGTGATGATTGAACGTGGTTTATCAACTTTGCCTTTAATTGGATCAGATGATTCCAAGTGTCCATCGCCATCAACTTTACCTACTGGGTAGTCACCTTTCGGTACGATCTTGTATGTCTTACCGTCTGGAGTCTTGATAGTATTAGGTTTTTCACCTTCCTCAGTTGTGTTATATGGTGTGTCATATGGTGAGTTTGGTGTGTCTTGACGAGGTTTTTGAATTTCTTTACCATTTTCGTCTACGTAAGTGATGATTACGTCACCTTCTTTAGGTTTCGTTGGATCTTCTTTAACCTCTTTATAAACATAAGTAATCTTAGAAACTGGTTTTTCTACTTTACCTTTGATTGGATCAGAAGTTTCAAGATGTCCTTCACTATCAACTTTACCTACCGGATAATCACCAGCCGGTACACGTTCGTATTTCTTACCTTCAAACTCAATGTACTTAGGTTGTTCATCGTTCTCAGTAGTGTCATAAGGCGTGTTGTAGTCTGACTTAGGAGTATCTTGACGTTGGACTTTAATTTCCTTACCATCATTTTCACGGATATAAGTAATAATAACTTCACCTTGAGGTTTTTCACTTTCAGAATTTGATGAAGAGTTAGATGCTGATTGTGATACAGATGTAGAAAGTGATGTTGAAGCTGATGTGCTCAATGATGCTGATTGACTTGCAGATACGCTTGCTGATTCAGATGCTGATGTGCTCAATGATGCTGATTGGCTCGCTGATACAGAAGCTGATGCTGAAGCCGATGTACTCAATGACGCTGATTGGCTCGCAGATACTGATGCTGATTCAGACGCTGATGTACTCAATGACGCTGATTGGCTTGCTGAAGTAGATGCTGATGCTGAAGCCGATGTGCTCAATGATGCTGATTGGCTCGCAGATACTGATGCTGACTCAGACGCTGATGCGCTCAATGACGCTGATACTGATTCAGATGCAGATGCTGATTCAGATGCTGATACTGATGCTGATGTGCTCAATGACGCTGATTGGCTTGCTGAAGTAGATGCTGATGCTGAAGCCGATGTGCTCAATGATGCTGATTGACTTGCTGATTCTGATGCTGAGTCTGACGCTGATGTGCTCAATGATGCTGATTGGCTTGCTGAAGTAGATGCTGATGCTGAAGCCGATGTGCTCAATGATGCTGATTGACTTGCTGATACTGATGCTGACTCAGACGCTGATGTGCTCAATGATGCTGATTGGCTCGCTGATACAGAAGCTGATGCTGAAGCCGATGTGCTCAATGATGCTGATTGGCTCGCTGATACTGATGCTGACTCAGATGCTGATGCGCTCAATGATGCTGACGCTGACTCAGATGCTGAGACAGATTCAGACGTTGATGTTGAAGCTGATTCTGATGCAGACTCAGACGCTGATGTTGATTCAGAAACTGATTGGCTTGTTGAAGCTGATTGTGATTCTGAAACAGATTGCGAAGCTGATTCTGATGCAGAAGCTGATGTGCTCAATGATGCCGATTGGCTTGCTGATACTGATGCTGATGCTGAAGCCGATGTGCTCAATGATGCTGATTGACTAGCTGATACTGATGCTGACTCAGACGCCGATGCGCTCAATGATGCTGATTGACTTGCTGATACTGATGCTGACTCAGACGCTGATGTGCTCAATGATGCTGATTGGCTTGCTGAAGTAGATGCTGATGCTGAAGCCGATGTGCTCAATGATGCTGATTGACTTGCTGAAGTTGATGCTGATGCTGAAGCTGATGTGCTCAATGACGCTGATTGGCTTGCTGATACAGAAGCTGATTCTTGCGCTGACGTACTCAATGACGATGATTGACTCGCAGACACACTTGCTGATTCAACAGCTGATTGGCTCAATGATGTGGAAGCTGATTCAGACAATGATGTAGAAGCTTGTTCTGATACAGACTGTGAGTTAGATACAACTTCTGATAACGATTGTGAAGCTGATTCTGATGCTGAATTTGAACCTGAATCTGATTGAGATTCGTCTTTCAACTTATAGATATAAGTAACATTCTTCTCACCTGAAGCCACTTTACCAGTCGTATCATCATCACCTGTCCAGTGACCTTGGCTATCAACTTGACCTACTGGGTAATTACCAGCTTCTACAAGTTCGTAAGTTTTACCTTCAAATTTAATTTCTTTAGGGCGATTATCTACTACAGTATCATAATCCTTCTCAAGTGGTTGATCTTGCTCATCAATAACAGATCCCATGATCGTATTTCCGTTAATATCTTTATAATGAACGAAGACACTTCCAACTTCCTCATAAACGTAAGTAATGGTAGATTTTGGTTTGTCAACTTTACCAGTAATAGGATCTGAAGATTTCAAATGACCATTTTCATCAACACCTCCTACTGGGTAATCACCTTTAGGAACAATTTTATATGTCTTACCATCAGTGGTCTTGATGATATTTGGTTTTTCACCTTTTTCAGTTGTATCATATGGTGTATCATATGGTGATTTAGGTGTATCTTGACGAGATTTTTGGATTTCGTTCCCTTTCGTATCTACATAAGTGATAACAACTTCACCTTCTTTTGGTGTTTCTTTCACTTTATAGATATAGGTTACATTCTTATCTTCTTTAGCAACTGAACCTTTAACATCATCTGAAGTTGTAAGGTGACCATCTGAGTCGACTTGACCAACAGTATATGTACCTGCTGGTACCAACTCATAAGTTTTACCGTTGTACTCAATTGTAGCTGGACGGTTATCTACTACTGTGTCATATGCTTTGTTGATAGGTTGTTTATCTTCATCTGTTACTGAAGCTTTAATAGTTGTTCCTTCAGTATCTTTATAGTGAACGTAAACACTTCCTTTTTCGTCTGACTTAACAAAGTAATAGTTCACATCAGTTGAAGGTTTAACTGCAGATGGAACTGAGTAGTTATTTGAGAATGAAGTGAAACCTTTCAATTCTTTGTAAGTAACTTTACCAGTGGAATCTGTTACTTTGTCCTTCGCAACAATGTCAGCATTCCGTCCAGCAATCAAGTTCCATTTGTTATTTCCTTGACCAGCTGGTGTTAATGATACATCTGGTGCACCTGTAAATGGTTTTGCGTATCCTTCAGTCACTTTGGTTTCTTCGTGCGTAAGATAAACTTTCTCCGTATTAGACTGCCAACCAGTAATTACTAGGGAATTGCTACCTGCAGTTTCGACAACATCAATATGGTAATCACCGTTTTTGCTATTTACAGTAGTCGTTTTTGATTCAGTAGCTTTCCAAGTATCACCAGCTTTATTTACAGATGATGTGTAAATAAGTGTGTATTTAGATACATCTTCTGTACCAACATCACTTGCGCTGAAGTTACTTACTTGTGATGGGTCAAGAGCATAGAATTTTGTAACAGTTGAACCTTCCGTATCAACAACTTCGGAAATACGTTTCACGTAGTAGTGGTTTGCTCCACCTTGAAGTTCGACAAGTTTTTGACCAACGACACCCTTACCAAGGATACCAGATGTTTTTTGAGTTGTATCTGTTGTTGCTGGAACTTGTTTGTACCCCTCAATATTACGGTTTCCTGAAGCTGTAAATTGTTGACCTGCAAGACCTGTTTGTGTGTAGCTTGCAAGATCTGTTTCACTTCCAGTTGGTGTGTATGTTTGACCTTCTTTGTACTTGCTGCTGTCAACGACTTTATAGTGAGTTGTTTGATCAACTGTAGCATAAGGAACAGAAGTTTGAACGTTTGGCTTGTCTTCGTTTTCGTTACCTGGGTAGTTGGTATCACGGATTTGAAGTGTTTCGTACTCAAGGTTAGCATTTACCAATGAGAAGGTTACGTTACCTGGATCAGTTCCATTAGCACCTGTGTAAGTCAAAGTATTGGTTACATCAGAGTTATTGTTTGTGATGTAGCTTGGAAGAGAGATATTGCTTTCACCAGCATGAATAGTACGAGTGTAAGCTTCTGTACCATCAGATTTCTTCACAATACGCAAGTAAACATCTGGGTTAGCTGAAAGGCTACCAGTGATGGCAGAACGGTCTACTGAAAGAGTAGCATAATAATCAAAGTTTGTTTTCGCACCAGTAGTATGGTTTGTTTTAAGGAATTGCCATACACCAAATGTATAGCGATCAGCGTTTGGATCCAAAGCATAACCAGATTTATTGAAAGCTGCATCTTCAATCGTTGCACCGTTCGCATCTGTAATAACTGGGTTAGTATCTACACTACCAGTAGTGCTTGTTGAGATTGGTGCCAACTGAGCTGAAATTGCTGGAGCACCGTTTACAGTTGTGTTTCCAGTAAATCCTGCTGCAGTCAAGGTTGCCATCATGTCATCTACTGACTTGCTCAAACGTTCGCGTTGGTCTACGTATGATTGAGCTGAAGCATTAGCGTTGATCAAGCTGTTGCTTGCTGTCAATTCTGTTTGAACTTTAGCGATGGCAGCTTCAATTGCTGCTTTCTTTTCTGGTGTTGAAACAGTTGCTGAGTAGTCGCTTGCGATCTTGTTCAACAATTCTGCTTCTGAAGTGTTTTGTTCCAAAACAACTTTATCATCAGCTTTAGCAACAGTTGTCGATGCTTCTGAAGTTGCTTCAGATCCAGCTGCTACAGTTGATTCGCTAAGAGCTGCTGAAAGTTCTGCTGAACCTTGTTCGCTTAATGAAGCTGAGTGAGATACAGATACGCTTGTAGATGTTGAAGCACTTGCTGATGCAGAAGCGCTAGCTGATTCTGTAGTTGACTCAGTTGTTGATTCTGTAGTTGATTCAGATTGAGATTCAGTTGTTGAAGTTGTACCAAGTACAGTACTTCCTCGTTCTACAAGAGCTTGGCTTGAAAGCTCAGATGCTGTTGCAACGTCTGAACCATTATCATCAGCTTTAGCAGTATTCGCTACTGTAGCTGCACCAAGAACAGCCCCTGCTGCCACGATCCCTTTGAGCAAGCCTCGGCTTGTCATTTCTGTTGCTGATACTTCATCTTCACGAACTTCAGCTACTACAGTTTCTTCGACCTGACCGCGGATGACTTTCAAAAGACCAAAGTTAGAAGTTGCTGCACGCAACCAGTTCTTACCCGACTTGATCAATTTAAAACGAGTCACACGATCCGTTTCACGGAATTCACCGTTCGAACGCTTAAAAAACATTTCTGTCTCCTTATTACATTTTTTATTTCCCTAACATTATAGACTAATCTGTCGATTTTTGAAAGTAATTATTCTTAATTATTGCTATTTTTTTATAATTTTTGTTTTAGATAGTGATAAAATCGTTTTCAGTAGGATCGATTTGTCAAGTCGGGGCAATTTTTTGAAAAAATCCTATAATACTTTGACTTTAGAAGTAAAACAAAAAGCCCCATTTAATAGGGGATTTTCTGATAATTATCTGATTTTTTCCAACATACTTTCAATGTGTTGGATGGATTTCTCGCGTCCAAGCAAGTAGATGGTATCTGGCAATTCAGGACCATGCATCTCACCTGAAACGGCAATACGGATTGGCATAAAGAGATTCTTTCCTTTGATACCAGTTTCTTTTTGAACCGCTTTGATTTGTGGGAAGATATTTTCAGCCACAAACTCATCGTCTGACATGGCTTCAAGTTTTGCCTTGAAAGCTTCAAGGACAGTCGGAACGGTTTCACCAGCCATGACTTCTTTCTCAGCTTCTGTCAAATCTGGGAAGTCTGAGAAGAAGAGGTCTGTCAATGGAACGATTTCATCCACTGACTTCATTTGTGGTTTGTAAAGTTCCACCAATTTCTCAGCCTTGTCTGTCAAACGTCCTGCTTCTTCAAGGAATGGTTTGGCCATTTCAAAGATAGTCTCAAGATCCGCATTCTTGATATACTCATTGCTCATCCAGTCCATTTTCTTTTGGTCGAAAGCTGCTGGAGACTTGCTGAGGCGATTTTCATCAAAGAGCTTGATGAGTTCTTCGCGAGAGAAGATTTCGTCTTCCCCACCAGGGTTCCAACCAAGAAGAGCGATAAAGTTAAAGACTGCTTCTGGAAGGTAACCTTTCTTCCGGTAATCTTCGATAAATTGAAGAGTGTTGGTGTCCCGTTTAGACAACTTCTTACCAGTTTCAGAGTTGATGATCAAGGTCATGTGACCGAACTCTGGAGCTTCCCATCCAAGAGCCTCATAAACCATGAGTTGTTTTGGAGTGTTGGCGATGTGGTCATCTCCACGGATAACGTGAGAGATTTGCATATCGTGGTCATCGATCACAACGGCAAAGTTATAAGTTGGATAGCCATCTTTCTTTTGGATGACCCAGTCACCACCGATATTGCCACCTTCAAACTCGATATCGCCTTTGACCATGTCATGCCATTTGTAGATACCTGACTCATTGACTGCCAAACGAACCGTTGGAATCACACCTGCTGCTTCACGTTCTGCGATATAAGCTGCTTTTTCTTCTTCGCTCATGCCAAGGTATTCATTGATATAGCGAGGTGTTTCACCTGCTGCTTCTTGGCGTTCACGTTCAGCTGCCAACTCTTCTTCAGTGACGTAAGATTTGTAAGCTTTTCCTTCCGCCAAGAGTTGGTCAATGTATTTTTGATAGAGTTCCAAGCGTTCAGACTGGCGATAGTTTTCATGCGTCTCAGGACTTTCATCCCAGTCCATGCCCAACCAACGAAGGTTTTCAAGCTGTGAACGTTCGCCGTCTTCGACGTGACGTTTGCGGTCAGTATCCTCGATACGGATGATAAAGGTTCCACCATGGTGGCGCGCATACAAGTAGTTAAACAATGCTGTACGAGCATTTCCGATGTGTAGTAGTCCGGTTGGACTTGGTGCATAACGCACACGAATATCTTTTGCCATATTTCTCTCCTCTTATCTTGTTCGCTATTTCTAGCTCATTTTTCAATCGTTCCTATTATACCACAAAGAAAGCAGGACTGAAATGAATAAGTGACCTTTCTAGCCTTTCTTCCTATGTATAGGAAAAAAGCCAGAACAAATGCTCTGACTGATATCTAATCTATTTGTATCTTATTAAACGAACACGGGCTGCGGATTGTGTCAAAAAGATGAATCCTCCTAGAATCTCTCGGATTCTGCGTCGAATTCCCTATTTTGACTGTATCCGCTACGCCCTTTGTATCTTATTTTAAACGTTCTTCTAATTCAAAGTCGATTGGTAGGGTTTGTAAAAAGTGCTCCAACTCACGTTCCCAGTAGAACCATTCATGCTTGCCCGGGCTGTGGGTATAGGTGACATCCAAACCTAACTTTTCTAGTTCCTTGACTTCAAAATTATTGGCCTCATAAAGGAAATCCTGCTCCCCACACCAGATCCAGAGTTTGGTCTTCTTATCTGAAAACTTCTTGGCAGCAGTCTCTAGCGAATAGGGACTGGTCGTCCAATCCTCAATCTCTCCAAAGATCCCCTTCCAAAAAGCTGGTTGTTCCAAGTCATTGTTTTCAAAGTCCCGATCGTGGAAACTCAGAGCACCGGAAAAACTAGCCGCATGGGAGAAACGATTTGTCTTGAGAGCCAAGAGCATCGATCCATAGCCGCCCATGGATAGGCCAGCAATAAAGGTCTTCTCCCGTTTCTTGGTCATATTAGGGAAGAAGCGAGAAAGAGTCTCTGGCAATTCCTCTGCAATGGCCGTGTAGTAGTTGTAGCCATACTGGGTATCTGTGTAAAAGCCATTATTGGTATTGGGGAGGACCACGATCAGATTGGTATTGCGCAAAATGCGTTCCACATTAGTCCGCTTCAACCAGGAATGGTGGTTGCCATTCATCCCGTGTAAGAGATAAAGGACTGGGATATCCGTATCCGCTGGATCTTCCACGCGCGACGCATCTGGATAAAGAACAGACACACCCCACTCCATCTTCAAGGCTTCTGAATAATACTCAATCTGCATAACTGCCATTTGATTTCCTCTTTCTACTGTTAAAAACACTCGGCAAGCCTCTGGCTGCCAAGCGTTTCCATTTTTTCTATTATTTTACTTCCATCACGACTGGTAGGATGGCTGGACGGCGTTTGGTTTGTTCAAATAAGAACTTAGACAAGTTGTCGCGTACCAAACCTTTTAACTCACCCCAGTCAAAGCTGTCTTGTGCCAAATAGTCTTCAACGCTTTGGTTGACCAATTCGCAACTTTCACGAAGAATATCCCGACTCTTCTTGACATAGACAAAACCACGGGTGTGCACGCGCGCTTTGGAAATAATTTTCTTCTCTTTGCGATTCACCGTGAGCGCCACGATAAAGATCCCGTCTTCTGACAAGACCTTACGGTCACGAAGGACGATATTGCCCACATCACCAATGGCATTTCCATCGATCATGACATCTCCAGCTGAGACGCTACCAGCAGGGACGAAGTCCCCCTTTTCGTACTCCATCACAGTCCCGCGTTTTGGAATAAAGATATTTTCAGGCAAGATACCAACTTCCATCGCTACCCGCGCATGGGCATCCAATTCGCGGTATTCCCCTTGGATCGGGAAGAGATATTTAGGACGAAGAAGGTTGATCATCAACTGCAAGTCCCGTGCGTTTCCGTGACCAGACACGCGCAAGCTTGACGTGATCAATTTGACAATGCCACCTGCTTGGTAGATCATGTTTTCCACACGAGCCACCACAGCTTCTTTAGCAATAGATGGTGTTGTGACGACGTAGACCAAGTCCCCATCTTTGATTTCCACATAACGGTGACGGCCAATAGACATCTTGCGCAAACCGTTGATCGGCTCACCCATCCGGCCTGTTTCCAAAATAATCAATTCATGATCCTCGAAACGGCTCATTTCTTTTGGCTTGATCAAGAGTTTTTCGTTGGCAAGAGACAATTTGTTCAAGCGAATAGCTGTCCGGACGATGTTTTCCACATCAAACCCTGTCAAGACAACTCGACGGCCAGTCTCAGCCGCAGCATCAAAGACCTGCTGGATCCGAGAAAGGTTGCTGGCTACCGCTGCTACGATGACACGACCATCCCAGTCTGCGATCGTATCTAAGATGGCATCGCCTACTTCTTGCTCACTGGCAACTTGAATGTTACTATCCGCATTGGCCGAGTCACTCAAGAGAGCAAGTACGCCTTCACGTCCAATCTCAGCTAGGCGAGCAAAGTCTGTCGCGTAGGACTCGCTGGCAGTTTGGTCAAATTTAAAGTCTCCTGTATAGACGATATTGCCCTCAGGAGTGCCAATCACAATCCCGATACTTTCAGGGATGGAGTGGGTTGTTTGAAAGAAAGACACGACGGCATCACCAAAATCAATCTCAGAATTTTGATCAATAACATGGAAGTCGTTGAATTTCTTCACACTGTCATTGCTTTTTACAAAGAGTTTAGCTAACTCAATGGTCAACTCTGTCCCGAATACAGGGACTTTCGCTTCCGCCAAAAGATAAGGCAAGGCCCCAATGGCATCCGCATGACCGTGGGTCAAGAAAACACCCGCAATGCGGTCCTTGTTTTCAAATAGATAATCCATGTTGGGGATAACGACATCCACCCCAAGTTGCTCATTTTCTGGATACTTCAAACCTGCATCCAAGACAAAAATTGAATCGTTCACTTCGGCAACGTAGAGATTTTTCCCATTTTCTCGAACACCGCCAAGAGTGACTAATTTAATACTACTCACTGTTGTCTCCTTTAGTGTGATTATTTTAATACTTACGGTCCTTGGTCGCCCAAGTCGAATTACAGCTTTGCAAATACTTGCATATCCACTCTATTATACAATTTTTTTCTCTTTTTTTCAAAAAGCTTTCCACAGCAAAAAAGTCCTCTCATCTATTTCAGATGAGAGGGCTTCTAGGCGCCTATTTTTAGGGGGAAAAGACCCTAAAGATGGTAATCTCCCCGTTTATTTTCAATGATCCGCATGGCTGCCTTGATCACATGAAACTTGCCTAATAATTCCTCTAGGCGCTTACTATTTCGCTCGCTCAATTGGCCGTTCTTTACCGCTTGGGACAGGCGATAAAAATCATCCAAGTCCTCCCCAATGTTTTCAAACAGCTCTTTGGCTTCCTTGAGTCGGTAGCGATTGACTAGGTGGTTCACATCTTTTTTGAAGGAAGCGACATTGTTTTCGTGAATGTCCGTATAGGCTTCCTCTTCTTCCTTAGATTCTTGGTAATTAACCGCCTTAAAGCAAGTGATGAACTCCCGACTTTTGATATTGCAAACAAAGATGACGCCATCACTGGCTACATAGGCTTCTGTGTTGGCGGGTTGAACCACATTACTATCATAAGGAGAGAGGGAGGAGAGGTGTTGGTTGATCCACTTATTCAAGTGCTGATCATCTACGCCAAAGCGCTCAAAAGCTCTTTGCCGAAAATGGTCCCGACAACTATATTCTTGCGCATACGACAATCCCATACTCTCACCTCCTCCTGAGTATTTTATAAAAATGGCCTCCAGTCTTACGGGACTAGAGGCCTGGTCTGCTTCACTGACTTGGTGCAATTAACCTTTTGGCTAACAAAACAATGTTTATGATGTTGATTTCATTTAATAGTATTTGTGTAAAATACCAGAGGTTTTCTTTGCTATCCTAAATCCAAATGATTAGTTTTCGACTGGACGCATCGAAGTTTGAAAACCTTTACAAAAAGCTTCTACCTACTATTTCCACGTTTTCTTATGTCTCCGGACAAACTAAGCAGGTTTGCCCGACCGTCCAACCGATCCGACACACACGACATGACTGCTCTTTTACGATAAGAGCATGAACAGATATCAGCAAAACAGGCCTAAAACGAAGTAACCTAAATTTTAACTCGATAAGGCATTGGTATCAATCCCTTCTTTATCTTTCTAACTATATTATACTCACCTACCTGAGTAATTGCAAGCGATTTCAGCTGAAACTAGTTCCAATTTTTTTGCGGTTTTATAGATGATTTAAGGAAAAGAAAAGAAGCTGGGACAAAAGTCCTAGCCTCTCAATTATTTTTGGATTGTCGAGTAAGACGCAGTGGTTGAGTGGGCTCTACTACGCTGATTTCACCAGCTTTTACAGCCCTACTCAACTGTGCGGAGGTGGGACGACGAAATCGAATTCTAACGAATTACCGATTTCTGTCCCACTCTCTAGCATGCAGACAAACTACTTCTACATCAAACCACCTAAGTATGTCGCTTCTGTCCTACTCCCTATTTTCACTTTATCCGCTACGTCCTTTGTATCTTAGTAATTGAACACGCCCTAAATGCTGTGTGAAAAAGATAAATTCTCTTGTGAGCATCGCTCACTGCAAGAATTTCCTATTTTCACTTGGCATTTTACGGGCTTTGTATCTTATTCTTTCTCAAACAATTGATAGTAATCTGCGATGGTCATTTGGGCTTTTTCTTCTTGATTGAGGTCTTGGACGATGTGTCCGTCTTTCATGACGATCAAGCGATTTCCATATTTCAAAGCATCTTCCATATGGTGAGTGATCATAAGAGCTGTGAGGGCATCTTGTTTCACAAACTCATCGGTCAAGGTCATGAGCGCCTGACTGGTTTTTGGATCCAAGGCTGCAGTGTGTTCGTCTAGAAGCAAGAGTTCTGGACGTTTCAGTGTCGCCATCAACAGACTCAAGGCTTGTCGTTGCCCCCCTGATAGAAACTCAACGGCTGTATCGATATGATTTTCCAAGCCATTGCCAATCTTAGCAAGGACTGTTTGAAACTCTTCTTTATAGCTGGCCAGGTGACGCGGGATCAAGCCACGCTTTTCTCCGCGAAACTTCGCTACCAAAAGGTTTTCTGCTACTGTCATGCGAGGTGCTGTTCCCATTTTAGGATCTTGAAAGACCCGCGATAGGTACTTGGCTCTCTTTTCAGGAGAATAGTTGGTTACATCTTCTCCCAAAATATAAATCTTTCCACTGCTCACCGGAAGCGTCCCAGCAATGGTATTAAAGAGGGTTGATTTTCCAGCTCCATTGCCCCCCAAAATCGTGATAAAATCATGCTCTCGAATTTCCAAGGAAACATCATCCAGAATGACTTTTTCTTCGTTCATCCCATTGCTCACGGCTTTGGTTACATTTTTTAATTCTACAATTGCTGTCATTTACTGAGTTTCGCTCCTTTCATGATTTTTCCCTTAAAGGTTGGAATCATCAGGCAGATAGCCAAGATCAAGGCACTGAAGATTCGAATATAGCTGGTATTGATGCCAAGGGCAATCACAGCCCAAATCAAAAATTGGTAGGCGATTGAACCAATCGCAATACTGAGCAAGCGCTCTGTCAAAGTGACATTTGAAAAGAGCACCTCTCCAATAATGAGGCTGGCAAGCCCAATAACGATGACACCAATCCCACGTGAAGCATCCGCATAGCCTTCTTGCTGGGCCATCAGTGCACCAGAAAGAGCAATAATCCCATTTGAAATGACCAACCCCATCAATTCCATCCGGTCAGTGTTGATCCCAAAGCTCTTGGCCATATCTGGATTGTCCCCTGTCGCAATATAGGCTTGACCCAAGCGTGTATCCAAGAAGAAGATCAAACCAAGGATCACAAGCGTTACGAAAATCAAGCCAATCAGAATCTCATTGAACCCACTGGCAAAAGGAAGAAATTCCTGAATTTTTTTATAGCCCAGAAGTCCCAAATTAGCCCGCTGCATGACAAAGAGAATAACCGAGTTACAAGATGTCATTACAAGGATCCCTGACAAGAGTGTCGGGATTCTCCCTTTTGTGTAGAGAAGACCCGTCGCAAGTCCCGCCAAGCACCCTGCTCCAATAGCAGCCAGCGTTGCAAGGAGTGGATTGACCCCTTTGGTAATCAAGGTCACCGCCACCGCTCCTCCAAGCGGGAAAGAACCTTCTGTTGTCATATCTGGAAAATCTAGAATTCGGAACGTCATAAAGATTCCTAACCCTAAAATGGCCCAAATCAAACCTTGTGAAACAATTGAATTAATCATAGTTTCTCCCTTCGATAATAGTAGTTTAATTGTATCACAAATATGGAGGAGAACCTATAGGAAATTGTTATCAATTCCCTTTTCTTGCTTTATAAAAAAACCAAAAGGTTGTGCCTTCTGGTTTTTAATCGTGAGATTTTTTAAAGGATTAAAAGAACATCTTAATCTTCTTTTTTCTTTCGAGCAAGACCAAAGCCTGTTGCAATTACACCAAGCATGCCAAGGCTCGTAAGAGCGGTTGCTGATTCTGTACCTGTGTGTGGCAATACTTCTTTCACCTTCACAACATCTGAGACCAAATTTTCTTCAACTTTTTGCTCTACCATTGGCGCAGGTGTATGGTAGCCAGTAGTTGGTTTAGGCTCTGGCTTAGGTGTTGGTGTTGGTTGTGGTTGCGGTTCCGGTTGTGGCTCCGGTTGCGGTTCCGGTTGTGGTTCCGGTTGCGGCTCTTCTTTTGTAACAAGAATATTATTTTTATGCCATTCTACAGTTGGTTTTACAGTTTCTTTTAGCACCGGATCCTTTTCCAATTCAGGAGCTGTTGGTTTCACTGGTTGTTCAGGAACTTTTGGTTCTACCTTGTAAAGTGGACAAGCTGGCGGAACAGGAACTTCCTTTTCAGCTGGAACGTCTTTGATTTCAGGTTTTTCAGGGGCGGTTGGAGCGGTTGGAGCGGTTGGTTTCACCGGTTCATCTCCTGGATCTTGTGGAAAGGCAACATTTGAATTGATTGAGAACCAATAGAGGGTTGCTTCATCCGTAGCATTCGCTCCCTTAGCAGTGAACTCAAGATGGCCGTCTTTCAAGATAACTGCACCACCACCATAGTAGAGATACGGACTTTTGGGATCATCCCATCCTTTAGTTGAACTTGAAGGATCCGCATTAAAGGTTGCACCTTCATTCATGTACTGGTTTTGTTCCTTGGCAAATACTTCCTTAGTAGTTGGATCTTGGTCAACACTAGAATTTGGCAATTTAATAAATTCTTTATTTCCAATATTTACAGACTCTACGTGAGGTGTATTTTGGTGCTTCATCCGTGGAGTATAGGTCAAAATCCCTGATCCCGCATCAACTGAATAAGTACCGACAATATCAGAATTATCCCCAAATTGATAGTCTTCTGTTCCGATAGAATGACCATTCCCTCCACCTGAAGCATTGACTGTCGTCACATCAAGGACAGTTTCTTCACTGACTGAGAAACCATTCCCATCCCAAGTTGCTTTTTGACCAACGATCTTCAATGGATTGTCAGCATCATTAAAGACTTGAGCGCTACCGAAGTTTGCATAGCCACGCTTCACAGCGACATCTGCTCCGTCAAGACTAGGGTTGCTACCATCTGAATAAGGATCCCAAGTTCCACGAACAGTGTTTCCATTGATATCTTTAGCTTCTACAAGAAGGGCGCGAGGTTTGTCATTTTCAACATAAGAAGCTCCATTCCAGTGGTTTAAGGAATTCAAAGCCAAAATGGCATTATGGTTAGCTAAATTAATCAATTGATCATTTTCATCATAAAATTCAACATCAACACCAACTGTGACGGGTTGGTCTGTGTCAGTTGAGCTTCCGATCGTCATTGTTACCGCTGGATCATTGTAAATTTGAACGATTCCTCGACCGTCATTAGATGGCAAGCTTTTCACTTCATACTTGTAGACCACTTTAGAGATACGCTTGATATCACGACCTTCTTTGATATTAGCTTGGCGAAGACCCTTGTATGTGACGTCGAACTTATCTCCAACTTTGACGACTGCCCATTCGATTTCATTATCTGCATATGGGTTCGTTGTTGTCAAATCAGAATCTTGTAGGTTCTTGGTTTCATACATCTTGGTAGCTTTACCGTCCCCATACAAGCGAGATTGACCTTCTTTTGTCAAATACGTAGTAAGACCTGTTGTTTGGTGGTAAAGCGTCGTTGTTTCCCCATCTGCCAACTCTTCTGGGAGGAAGGTCAAATCTTGTTTGTACTTCTCAGGGTTTCCACCACGCTCTTTAACCATCTTATTGAAGGCATCTTTAGCATCATCGTATTGCGCTTTTTTCTTCTTGTATAGTTCATTATCAATCAAGTAAGCTGCTTGCGCTTCATCATAGAGACGCTTTTTCTCCTTGTAGTCAGCTAATTTGATATCGTAAGCCTTTTGGGCCAAATTGTTTTCCGTCTCAACGGCTTGTTTAGCTTTAACAGACTCAATATAAGCTTTAAAAGCAGTTTGGTATTCTTCAAAGGCTTTTTCATAAGCAGCTTTTGCAGCCTGATTATCTGCTAGGGCTGCAGCATTTTCAGCCACTGCTTTTTCGTACGCAGCTTGCTCTTTGTTATAGGTTTCAACTTCCTTGTCATAAGCTGCCTGAGCCGCTGCATTTTTCGCATCTACAACTGCTTTTTCCTTCTCATAAGTTGCTTGATTTGCTGCAATTTCTGCCTTATAGTCTGCTACAGTTTTATCCATAGCAATGGCTTGCTTCGCATAATCTTGCTCAGCAGTTTTTTCATCTGCTTGGGTCTTTGCCTCTGTTTCTGTAACTTCAAGTCCAGTAGTCGCCGCATCTGTTTTCGCAGTCTCCAAATAATCTGGTACAGCAACTTCTTTAGTCTCAGTTGTCGATCTTGTTGGAGTAGCCGTTGTTGAAGTGACCGTTGTAGTAGCTGAAGCAACTTCATCTGCAGAAACAGATGCAGCACCTGCTACTGCAAGAACCGTAGCGACTGCTACAGAACCAAAAGCGACAGACGTTTTACGCAAGGCATATTTAGTAGTCTTGT
This sequence comes from Streptococcus parasanguinis, assembly GCF_009717775.1. GTDB lineage: Bacteria > Bacillota > Bacilli > Lactobacillales > Streptococcaceae > Streptococcus > Streptococcus parasanguinis_AG. The sequence continues at coordinate 91,106 of NZ_WMZF01000007.1, forward strand.
TATCTTTAATTAGTGACATATAATTCCTTCTAACCTCTTTTTTCAAATTTCTCCTTATAAAAATCAACACTTTAAATACTAGTGTCGATTTTTGTAAAGAGATATTAACACTTACCCCCTTATGTGTCAATATTATTTTTTAATTTTTTTCACATCTCCATTTAAATTTTGCTTATTTTTTGATAAAACTCCTTGTTTATAAAAGTTTTCTTTTTAGTTTTCTTCTATATATGTCAAACGTTTGATATCTGATTTTTGCCGGTTCATTTTTCTAAAAAAAATTTTTTAACTTTATTTACAGAAATAAAAACAGAATAAACTGCAGAATTTCTTTTACTAATAGGCTTTACAACTTATGCAAACGTTTCTCTTTGTTCTGTTTTTATCACTAATTTGTACTATTTCTAAAATGCGGGGAAATTTTGTGTCAAACGTTTTTTAGTTTTTCATTTTTATGAATCAAAAACCCCTATGTAAGGCTATTTTCTAATACTTCCATGAAAAATTTCAAACAGGCTTCCATTCTTAAATTGACACTATCTAGTGAAATGTCGTATACTTATTGGCATCGATAGAACAATTTACTTTAAACTGTTCAACGAACTATACAAACAGTATGTGGGAGAAAAAAATGAAACAACAAAAAAATAGTGTCTCTGAAAAAGGGCACGGCTATTTCCGCAAACGTAACAAGGCATTGGTCTCTATGATTACCCTTTTTGGAGCCTTGATGGTAAGCTCTGTTGTCATGGCTGACGAGGTCAACACCAATCCGACTTCTGAAATCCCAGCAACCGCTCAACCAGTAGCAACCAACACCAGTGCTCCTACCACTACTAGTGAGGAAGGTGCTACGACGGAAGCAACGTCTTCTCCATCGGAATCAACAGCAACTGTAACTGCCACTCAACCGGTCAGTGCAGCTCCAGCAACTACTTATAATACTCCAAAAATCACCAACGACGTCACCTTTGATAAAGCGACTTATAAAAGTGGAGAAGATGTTCGGATCTCCATCAACAACCCTGAAGTGGTTTCTTCTGATGTCACTGTCTCTCATTTAGATCAGGTCATTTATGAAAAGAAAAACGTTGAAGGTAGCGAGCTGACGATTCCAAGTACGGTCTTTTCACCTAATGCTGGATTTATCGTAGATGTCCTTGGTAAGAAAGCAGATGGCTCCCAAGCCTTTCATAAGGCAGCGGGTCTTGCTGTTGAAGATGACTGGACGATCTACCCACGTTATGGGGTGGTTGCCGGCTCAAAAGACAATCACAACTCCATCACCAATGATCAGGTAGAAGGCTACAAGAATAGTATTGACCAATTGGCCAATATGCACATCAACAACTACTTCTTCTACGACGTTTACAATACACCTGCCAACCCATTCCCAGCAAATATTGAAGGTTTCACTCAAGACTGGGCGACTTTCTTGATCCCAAATAGCGAAACAGATCCTGACAAGCGCAAGTCCTACTTACCTGTCATCGATACAGAAGCAGTCAAAGAGCTAGTGGCTCATGTCCATTCAACTGGTGCCAAAGCCATGCTGTATAACATGATTTACGCAGTTTCCCTCGAAGAAGGGGTCCCAAATGAAGTGAAAAGTGCCATTGTTCGCAATCTAGAAGACCATTTCAATTTTGGCAAAAAGGGTGATGTCACAGCGACTGATATCCAACAATTTCTTGATCCAGGCGATCCAAATTGGCAAAAATTTATCATTGAAGTCATGACTAAAGCCATGAAAGAAGGGAATTTTGATGGATGGCAAGGGGATACCATGGGATCTAACTGGGTGGAAAAAGTCAGTGAACCTGGAAAAGGCTTCTCTTTGAGCGAACACTATCCAGAACTAGCCACAGCTGCGACAGAGGCCCTCAAAAAAGAAGGCTATGACTTCATGATCAACGATATCTCTACTGGAGATGCTGATCGACTAGGTAAGACCAATGTCTCTGCACCTTATGCGGAAGTTTGGGGAGATAGCATTGCTTATGACTCTACCTACCAAGCCTTGACGCGCCTTACCGAACGGATGCGTGATTCATACAAGGGGAAATCTCCTATCATCGCAGCCTATACCCATCGTGGTAAAAATGCATCAGCCCTCAGCAAAGACAACGAATTGCTGACAGATGCTATTATCGCAGCGAGCGGTGGTTACCATATGACGACTGCAGCCCTCAATACTTCTCAGGATGCCAAAGGTTTTGGGGTGATCCAAGCAGAATGGTATCTCAATCAAAACCTACCAGTCAATGCTGATTTTGCCAATGCAGAATTCAACTACCAAGAATTCATCGTTGCTTATCAAGAGCTGCTCCGCGGGCGCGACACCTTGGCGCATGATACTCGTCGAATCGTAGACAATACAAATGTACTGGTGAACGGCAACTTCATCGGATCCAACCTGGATAATGCTGACGGGGTTCAACCTGGAACCGTTTATACCATTACAAAAGAAACCAAGACAGGTGATCGAATTGCTCACTTGATCAATTTGGTCGGCATCACTGAAAACAAATGGAACAGCGCTGTGAATACAACCGAAAAACTGACCAATATTCAAGCTTTTGTTCCACTCGGAAAAATTACAAAAGACCAGGCTGAACACTCCAGCATTTACTGGGCAACACCTGATGCTGTTGAAGGAAAATACAACATCAACCTCCGAGAAACAAGCGCAAATGTTTATTATGACGGAGGAGCTGGCCAATGGATGGCTGCTATCGATGTTCCGAGTCTAGATGTATGGGATATGCTCTACGTCAAACTCAATGAAGCCGCTCATGTTCTTTATCAAGACGAAAACGGAGTTGAGCTCGAACGTTCCAGTGACTTGGTTGGTCATACAGGTGAAAAGATCAACTACTCTACAAAAGAAACCATCGCCAACTATTTGAAGAAAGGCTATGAACTAGTAGAGAATGGCTTCGATGCAGACGGACAACCAAACTTTGACCGCGACGCTGACAACACAAATGAAGATGGGGTTCAAGAGTTTATTGTCCGCTTGGCACCAAAAATTGTGGAATTTTCTGCAACACAGCCCATCCAAGCCGGTCAAGTTGTTCCAGGAGACAGCGAGGGTCGTGTCTATCCAACTCCTCTAGCTCCAGCTGGTCAAACAACGGCTGATCTGGATCATTTATCTGAAACAGTGACCCGTACAGTGACCTATGTAACAGAGGACAACGATGGATCTAACCGCCAGCCTGCAGGAATAGCTGATCAAACTGACAGCCTTCATTTCACTCGCAAAGGTACCATCAATTTGGTGACAGGCGAGACAAGTCTTGAAGACTGGACAGCTCAAGACGGCACAAGCTTTGTAGCTCTTGAAAATCCCGTCAAAAAAGGCTATGTTGTCGTAGCAGAAGAATCGACTGATGCCACCTCTTCTGATCTGACAAAAGCAGGAGAACATACTGGCATTCATGCTGATGCAGCAGACATCACAGATACGGTCATCTATCGCCCAGTCGGTGCCTATAGGATCAGCTATGCTACTGGTAAAGAACCAGCCCATGCTCAAAAAGAGATCCCTTATCTAAATGATCCCACAAATCCAACTGCCATCGCGTCTCCTACCGCTATCCTTCCTTACGTGGAGGGATTAGAGCCAAAAGATGCTCATGGACAAGTCTTAAATCTTGTGGATCCACTTGACGAAACCAAAGGCTATCTTCTTCCAAGCCCTGATTCTCCAACAGCTGATACTGCTATTTCCTACGCTATCACCAAAGGATCTGTCAGAGTACGATTCCTCACTGAGGGAAGTGACACTGATCTGCAAGAGGCGCAAGACCTTGCTACAGAGGTAGATTTCGGTACTAAGTACACCAGTGAGGCCCCAACAGAAATCACAAAAGATGGTCGTATCTACCATCTAGTTGGACACCGTGCTGATTCTGCTGATCCAAGTGGCACAGTCACTAAGGGAATGAAAACAGTCATCTATGATTACAAGTTAGCTACGGGAACGGTCATCGCGCGATTTGTCATCCAAGATACTAACACTGAATTGCAACCAGAGCTTGCTATTGCAACAAATGTGGACAATGGAACCCATTACGTCGCTAGCGCACCAGATGAGATCTCCTACGACGGCCACATTTACGAACGGATCGGTGCAGCTGAACAAACTGGGAACGTAGAAGTGGGAACAACCATCTTGATTTTTGCCTACAAGGTCAAAGAAATCCCTACTCCACAACCATCCCCAGAAACAGAAAAAGAAGAAACAGTTAGCCCTCTTCCTTCCGTGACAAAAGCAAACACGACTGATGCTCATGAAGAAAAGGGATCAACACTTCTCTCTAACAAAGAAGAGGAGAAACCTCTTGAAACAACAAGCCAAAAAGAGGAACTCCCTGAAGTTGTTCCTAACACCCCTCAAGAAGGAACTCATCTACCTGCAACAGGTGAAGAAACCTCTCAGCTAGCCCTACTTGGACTTGGCCTCTTAGCAGGTTTGTCCAGTCTTATCCCTTACAAAAAGAAACAAGAGTAGATCCCAAACACAAAGAAACTTCCTATGGAATTCTGTTCCAAGGAAGTTTTTTTATATTTATACAACTCATTCAGAGTCTAGATCCCTTTTATGAGGGTGACTGACGACAATAAGGGTGTGAAGTACTACCACTCCAAACCCTACTGTATTCCAATTCAAAGTGGATTCATTCCCCTTGTTGCCGGCAGTTTGAAAGATCAAATTGCTTTACTAGTATACTGTTTTCTCTACTTCAAGTCAATGGAATTTTACTGAAACTAGTAACCGAATGAAATGAATATATAGAATTTTACTGAAACTTTTTCATCACATTTATGCATGTTTTTCTAAGTTTCCAATACCAAACAAAGAGGCCTTGCTCTTTCGAGCAAAGCCTCTTCCTGTTGGATCTAAAATTGTCACCTCATCAACAAGTTTGCTGATGTCACCTCAATTTTAGTCTTCGCGTTTTTTGCGTTTTGCAAGTCCCGCAAGGCCAACCATACCAAGTGCAGCACCTAACAATGCAGCAGATGCTGATTGTTCTTCACCAGTTTCAGGAAGTGCTGGAGCTGGAGGAGTTGTAGGTGTTGGTGGCGTTGGTGGTGTTGGCGGTGTTGTTGGAGGTGTTGGTGGTGTTGGTGGCGTTGTCGGCGGTGTTGTCGGTGGTGTATTCGGTGGTGTTGTTGGTGGTGTATTTGGCGGTGTTGTTGGCGGTGTTGTTGGCGGAATAACAGTGTTGTTAAACTCTGTATCTTCTGGCAACTGAGTAATAGCCGTCAATACTTTACCGTCTTTGTTAATCATAATACCCACAGTGGCAACCATCTTATCGTATTCGATGCTAGAATCTGTGCCACGGATTTCTTCTACATGGTAGAGATGAGTTCCTTCTTCACCACGTTTGAATTCAAGATTTGAGAAGGTGATCTTACCAGCCGCATCATTGGTTACGGTTTCGATCACATTTCCTTTTTCGTCCTTAAGAACGAAGCTGAATTCACCAGCCTTCAATGCACGACCTTCCAATTTCTTAGTGAATTGGAATTGAACCTTAACTGGAATGTTGACTACACGTTTTTCAGTTGGTTTTTCTGGTTTTTCTACAGTCTTCTTAGTTGGATCGTATTGGTGTACGATTTGTGAAGCTGTATTTTCAATGTCCACACCATCTTGAGCAGATTGTTTAATTTCTGCAGGAATTTCAAACTTGTAGTAACGTCCAAAGGCCAACTTAGTTGTGTCGATAACTTGTGTATTTTCTGCGTCTCCAAGTGACTTAGTCAAGTCTGCTTTAGATGTTGCAGTAATCACACCGTTTTCAACCTTGATATCAAACTTAGCTGTTACATCTTCTCCTGTTACAGAGTCGTATGCCTTAATATCAGCTCCGTTGACAGTCAAGTTTGCACTGTCATATTTATCTGTAACACCAACAGATTGAATATTGTGTGCTTCAGTGAATTTAGTTGTATCCAACCATACTTGGTAGTATACTTTATCACCTTTCTTGAGTGTCTTCGTATTGATATTTTGAGCTTCGTTGTTATCAGTCTTATCAACGTAAGGATTTGCATTTGTGTCCGCAACTTTATTCTTCAACTCGTCATCATCGTCGAGAAGTTTCACACCTGTAAGATCGAATTTAGATTCGTTCAAGATGTATTTCTCTGGGTTGAATTCTGGAGTTTCAGGTGGGCGAACAGTGTTATTGAATTCTTTATCCGCTGGATCCGTTACCTTAGTAAGGAGAGCTTTCGCTGTTCCATCATGAGAAACTTTAACTGTCACAACTGCTTTCATCGTGTCATAAGTAACGGTTGTATCAGTTCCTTTGACTTCTTCTACAGTGTAGTTGTAAGTTCCTTCTTGACCTTTCTTGAATTCAAGAGCTGAGAACTTAACGTTACCAGATGCATCGTTCTTAACTGTTTCAACAACTTTACCTGTTGAATCTTTAAGTACAAAGCTGAATTCGTTAGCTTTAAGCTCACGGCCTTCCAAACGTTTCGTGAAGTTGAATTCTACTGAAACAGGGATGTTCACAACACGTTTTTCAGTTGGTTTGTTTGGTTTCTTCACTGTCTTGCTTGTTGGATCGTATTGGTGAACGATTTGAGCTGCAGTGTTTTCAATATCTGCACCACCCTTAACAGTATCTTTCACTGTTGCTGGGATGTCGAACTTGTAGTAACGTCCAAACGCAAACTTAGTTGTGTCGATCACTGGAGTATTTTCTGCGTCTCCAAGTGACTTAGTCAAGTCCGCTTTAGAAGTTGCAGAGATCACACCGTTTTCAACCTTGATATCAAATTTAGCTGTTACATCTTCGCCTGTTACAGAGTCGTAAGCTTTGATGTTTGCAACATTGATGTCAAGCTTGTCTTCTTCGTAGTCATCAGTAACACCAACAGATTGGATGTTGTGCGCTTCAGTGAACTTAGTTGTATCCAACCATACTTGGTAAACAACCTTATCACCACGTTTCACTGTCTTAGTATTGATGTTTGCTGCTTCATTATTGTCAGCCTTATCAGCGTAAGGATTTGCGTTTGTTTCCGCAACCTTGTCTGCCAATTCTTTATCATCATCAAGAAGTGATTTACCAGTAAGGTCGAATTTCTCAGCGTTCAAGATGTATTTCTCTGGGTTGAACTCTGGAGTTTCTGGAGGAGTCACCTTGTTGTTAAATTCTTTATCCGCAATGTCGCCAACTTTCGCGATCAGAACTTTAGCTTTTCCGTCGTGTGAAACTGTGACTGTTACATTCGCTTTCATGGTGTCGTATGTAACGGTTGCGTCAGATCCTTTAACTTCTTCTACTGTGTAGTTGTGTACGCCTTCTTGACCTTTCTTGAACTCAAGTTTAGAGAACTTAACGTTACCATCTTTATCGTTCTTCACAGTTTCAAGAGTCTTACCTTCTGAATCTTTAAGAACGAAGCTGAATTCATTGGCTTTAAGCTCACGACCTTCCATACGTTTAGTAAAGTTGAATTCCACTTCAACTGGCACGCTGTTGACACGTTTTTCAGTTGGTTTTTCAGGTTTTTCAACTTTCTTAGTAGTTGGGTTGTAGTAGTTGACTACTTGAGCAGCAGTGTTTTCGATGTCAACTCCACCTGCAACGTCAGCTTTCACTGTAGCTGGGATATCAAACTTGTAGTAACGTCCGAATTCGAATTTAGTTGTGTCGATCACTTGTGTGTTTTCTGCATCGCCAAGTGACTTAGTGAAGCCATCTTTAAGAGTTGCAGTCATCACACCGTTGTTCACAGTAATATCGAATTTAGCTGTTACATCCGCACCAGTCTTACCGTCATAAGCTTTGATTGCTGAACCATCAACATCAACTTTAGCCTCATCGTAGTCATCTGAGATTCCTACTGATTGGATATGGTCTTTGTTGTTTGCATCAAATTTAGTTGTATCCAACCATACTTGGTAAACAAGTTTTTGACCTGGTTTAACTGATTTAGTATTGATATTCGCTTTTTCGTTATTAGATGCATCGTCCGCATATGGGTTTGCATTGGTATCTGCGTACTTGTCTGCCAACTCTTTATCATCATCTAATAATGAAGTTCCAGTCAAATCAAATTCTTTTTCGTTTAGAACATATTTTTCTGGATTGAATTCTGGAGTTTCAGGAGGTGTTACACGGTTGTTAAATTCTTTATCCGCAATTTTGCCTACAGTCGCTACGAGAATCTTAGCTGTTCCGTCGTGTGAAACTGTGACTGTTACATTCGCTTTCATAGTGTCGTATGTAACGGTTGCGTCAGATCCTTTAACTTCTTCTACTGTGTAGTTGTGTACGCCTTCTTGACCTTTCTTGAATTCAAGAGCTGAGAACTTAACGTTACCAGATGCATCGTTCTTCACAGTTTCAAGAGTATTACCTTCTGAATCTTTAAGAACGAAGCTGAATTCGTTAGCTTTAAGCTCACGGCCTTCCAAGCGTTTCGTGAAGTTGAATTCCACTTCAACTGGAACGTTGTTTACACGTTTTTCAGTTGGTTTGCTTGGTTTTTCAACTTTCTTAGTTGTTGGGTTGTAGTAGTTTACTACTTGAGCCGCAGTATTTTCGATGTCTACACCACCAGGTACATCAGCTTTCACTTTTGTTGGGATGTCGAACTTGTAGTAACGTCCGAATTCGAATTTAGTTGTGTCGATCACTTGTGTGTTTTCTGCGTCGCCAAGTGACTTAGTGAAGCCATCTTTAAGAGTTGCAGTGATCACACCGTTGTTGACAGTGATATCGAATTTATCTGTTACTTCTGCGCCTGTTACTGAGTCGTAAGCTTTGATCTTAGTAGAATCAAGTTCCAATTTAGCTTCATCGTAGTCATCTGAGATTCCTACTGATTGGATGTTGTCCTTGTTAGCTGCGTCAAATTTAGTTGTATCCAACCATACTTGGTAAACCAACTTGTCGCCACGTTTCACAGTCTTAGTGTTCAAGTTTTCTTTTTCGTTGTTTGATGCATCGTCCGCATATGGGTTCGCATTTGTATCTGCGTACTTGTCTGCCAACTCTTTGTCATCATCAACAAGTTTATCACCTGTGATATCGAATTTCTCTTCAGAAACAACATATTTCTCTGGTTGGAACTTAGGTTCTTCTGGAGGAGTGACACGGTTGTTAAACTCTTTATCAGCGATTGCTCCTACAGTTGCGATCAGGGCTTTAGCTGTACCATCGTGTGATACTGTGATTGCTACAGTAGCTTTCATTGTATCGTAAGCAACAGTTGCGTCTGTTCCCTTCACTTCTTCTACAGTGTAGTTATGTACGCCTTCTTCGCCCTTCTTGAAGCTGAGTGGTGAGAATGCAACATTACCAGCCGCATCGTTGCTTACTGTTTCGACAACTTTACCTGATGCATCTTTAAGCACGAAGCTGAATTCGTTAGCTTTCAGTTCACGGCCTTCCAAACGTTTCGTGAAGTTGAATTCCACTTCAACTGGAACGTTGTTTACACGTTTTTCAGTTGGTTTGTTTGGTTTTTCAACAGTCTTGCTTACTGGGTTGTAGTAGTTAACTACTTGAGCCGCAGTATTTTCGATGTCTGCACCACCAGGAACATCGTTCTTAACAGTTGCTGGAATATCAAACTTGTAGTAACGTCCGAATTCGAATTTAGTTGTGTCAATGATTTGAGTGTTTTCTGCATCGCCAAGTGACTTAGTGAAGCCATCTTTAAGGGTTGCAGTCATCACACCGTTGTTCACAGCGATATCGAATTTATCTGTAACATCAGCTCCAGTTACTGAATCGTAAGCTTTGATTGCTGAACCATCAACATCAACCTTAGTTTCGTCAAAGTCATCTGTAATTCCTACAGTTTGAACGTTGTCTTTGTTAGCTGCGTCGAATTTAGTTGTATCCAACCATACTTGGTAGTAGATTTTTTCGCCGCGTTTCACAGTCTTGGTATTGATGTTTTCTGCTTCGTTGTTTGAAGTTCCATCTACATATGGATCTGTATTTGTTTCACCATATTTATCAGTCAACTCGGCATCATCGTCAAGAAGCTTGTTATCAGTGATAGAGAATTTCGCTGTATTTAATACGTATTTCTCTGGTTGGAACTTAGGTTCTTCTGGAGGAGTCACACGGTTGTTAAATTCTTTATCCGCAATGTCGCCTACAGTCGCGATCAGAACTTTAGCTGTACCATCGTGTTTCACTGTAACTGTTACATTCGCTTTCATTGTGTCGTATGTAACGGTTGCGTCGCTTCCTTTAACTTCTTCTACAGTGTAGTTGTGAACACCTTCGTCACCCTTCTTGAATGACATAGCTGAGAACTTAACGTTACCAGATGCATCATTGCTTACAGTTTCAAGAGTCTTACCTTTTGAATCTTTAAGAACGAAGCTGAATTCGTTAGCTTTAAGCTCACGGCCTTCCAAACGTTTAGTGAAGTTGAATTCTACTTCAACTGGAACGTTGTTTACACGTTTTTCAGTTGGTTTGCTTGGTTTTTCAACTTTCTTAGTTGTTGGGTTGTAGTAGTTAACTACTTGAGCCGCAGTATTTTCGATGTCTACACCACCAGGTACATCAGCTTTCACTTTTGTTGGGATGTCGAACTTGTAGTAACGGCCAAATTCGAATTTAGTTGTGTCGATCACTTGTGTGTTTTCTGCGTCGCCAAGTGACTTAGTGAAGCCATCTTTAAGGGTTGCAGTAATCACACCGTTGTTCACAGCGATATCGAATTTATCTGTTACTTCTGCGCCTGTTACTGAATCGTAAGCTTTGATCTTAGTAGAATCAAGTTCCAACTTCGCTTCATCGTAGTCATCTGAGATTCCTACTGATTGGATGTTGTCCTTGTTAGATGCGTCGAATTTAGTTGTATCCAACCATACTTGGTAAACCAACTTGTCGCCACGTTTAACAGTCTTCGTATTCAAGTTTTGTTTTTCGTTGTTTGATGCATCGTCCGCATATGGGTTCGCATTGGTATCTGCGTACTTGTCTGCCAACTCTTTATCATCATCAACGAGTTTGTCACCTGTGATATCGAATTTTTCTTCAGAAACAACGTATTTCTCTGGTTGGAACTTAGGTTCTTCTGGAGGACGAACAGTATTGTTGAACTCTTTATCAGCAGGATCTGTCACGTTTGTGATCAAGGCTTTCGCTGTACCATCATGACGAACTTCAACTGTAACGACAGCTTTCATTGTATCGTATGTAACGGTTGCGTCTGAGCCTTTAACTTCTTCTACTGTGTACTTGTAGGTACCTTCTTGACCCTTCTTGTATTTAAGGGCAGTGACTGTTTCACCAGCTTTATTTGTGTAATCCACTGGAGCAAACTTGATCTTACCAGCTTTGTCGTTGGTTGCAGTTGCAATCACAACATTGTCGCTGTCTTTCAACTCGAATGTGAATTCGCCAGCTTTAAGATCGCGACCTTCCAATTTCTTAGTGAAGTTGAATTCTACTGAGATTGGAACACTGTTGACACGTTTTTCAGTTGGTTTGTTTGGTTTTTCAACAGTCTTGCTTACTGGGTTGTAGTAGTTAACGACTTGCGCTGCCTTGTTTTCGATATCTGCACCAGCTACCACATCGTCTTTCACTGTTGCTGGGATATCAAATTTATAGTAGCGTCCAAATTCGAACTTAGTAGTATCAATGATTTGAGTATTTTCAGCGTCGCCAAGTGACTTCGTGAAGCCATCTTTCAGGTTCGCTGTCAGAATACCATTGTTATCAGAGATATCGAATTTCGTCGTAACGTCTGCACCAGTAACTGAATCATAAACCTTGATATCTGAAGCATTAACAGTCAATTTATCCTTGTCGTAGTTATCTGTGATTCCTACTGTTTGGATATTTTCTTTGTTAGTTGCTGAGAATTTAGTTGTATCCAACCATACTTGGTAGTAAAGTTTTTGGCCACGTTCAACTGGTTTCGTATTCAAGTTTTCATCTTCGTTGTTGGCAGTTGTATCGACATATGGGTTTGTATTTGTTTCACCATATTTATCTGTCAATTCAGAATCGTCATCAACGAGCTTAGTACCTGTAATATCGAATTTCGCTTTAGAAACAACGTATTTCTCTGGTTGGAACTTAGGTTCTTCCGGAGGAGTTACCTTGTTGTTGAATTCTTTATCGGCAGGTTCTGTCACGTTTGTGATCAAGGCTTTGGCTGTACCGTCATGAGACACAGTAACGGTTACAACTGCAGACATTTCATCATAAGTGACAGTTGAGTCTGTACCCTTAACCTCTGTTACAGTGTAAGTGTAAGTACCTTCTTGACCCTTCTGGTATTTAAGGGCAGTGACAGTTTTACCAGCTTTATTTGTGTAATCAACTGGAGTGAACTTGAAGTTACCAGCTGCATCGTTGGTTGCAGTCGCAATCACAACATTGTCGCTATCTTTCAACTCGAATGTGAATTCGTTAGCTTTAAGAGCACGACCTTCCAATTTCTTAGTGAAGTTAAATTCTACTGAGATTGGAACATTGTTGACACGTTTTTCAGTTGGTTTTTCAGGTTTTTCAACTTTCTTAGTCGTTGGGTTGTAGTAGTTAACAACTTGAGCTGCAGTATTTTCGATATCTGCACCAGCTACAACATCGTCTTTCACTGTTGTTGGAATATCGAATTTGTAGTAACGTCCGAATTCGAATTTAGTTGTGTCGATAACTTGTGTGTTTTCTGCATCGCCAAGTGACTTCGTGAAGCCAGCTTTCAAGTTAGCAGTGATCACACCGTTGTTGACAGCGATATCGAATTTATCTGTTACTTCTGCGCCTGTTACAGAGTCGTAAGCTTTAATGTCAGCCGCATTAAGATTTAATTTAGCTTCATCATAGTTATCTGAAATACCTACTGTTTGGATGTTGTCCTTGTTAGCTGCGTCAAATTTAGTTGTATCCAACCATACTTGGTAAACCAATTTAGAACCACGTTCAACAGTCTTAGTATTCAAGTTTTCTGCTTCGTTGTTTGATGCATCGTCTGCATATGGGTTCGCATTTGTATCTGCGTACTTGTCTGCCAACTCTCTATCATCGTCAACAAGCTTGTCACCAGTGATATCGTATTTCTCTTTAGAAACAACGTATTTCTCTGGTTGGAACTTAGGTTCTTCTGGAGGTGTTACACGGTTGTTGAACTCTTTATCAGCTGCATCTGTTACGTTAGCAACGATTGCTTTGGCTGTACCGTCGTGTGAAACCACAACTTTAACAGTAGCAACCATTGTGTCATATTTGACAGTTGCATCTGTACCAGGAGTTTCTTCTACTGTGTAGTTGTAAGTCTTACCAAGATCATCGCGACCGAATTCAAGGGTCTTGAAGACAATCTTACCAGCAGCGTCATTCTTCACGCGTTCAACTTCAACGCCGTCTTTCTTCAATACGAATTCGAATTCCTTGGCTTGAAGTTCACGACCTTCCAAACGTTTCGTGAAGTTCATTTCCACTGGAACTGGAACGCTGTTGACACGTTTTTGTGTTGGTTTTTCAGGTTTTTCAACTGTCTTGCTTACTGGGTTGTAAACGTGAACTGTTTGGTTGGCTGTATTTTCAATATCAGCACCAGCTTTAACAGATTCTTTCACAGTTGCTGGAATATCAAATTTATAGTAACGTCCAAACTCGAACTTAGTTGTGTCGATAACAGGAGCGTTTACTTTATCTTTGATAAATTCGTCTTTAGAAGTTGCAGTGATCGTACCATTTTCAACTTTGATGTCGAATTTATTGGTTACTTCTGCACCAGTTACTGAATCATATGCTTTGATGTCAGCTGCATTAACGTCCAATTTATCAGCGTCGTATGTATCAGATACACCAACGTATTGGATGTTGTTCGCTTCAGTGAATTTAGTCGTATCAAGCCATACTTGGTAAACCAATTTAGAACCACGTTTAACTGTCTTGGTATTCAAGTTTTCTGGTTCGTTGTTGTTTGTCTTGTCTACATATGGATCCGCATTTGTTTCAGTGTATTCATTTGTCAACTCATCGTCGTCATCCATCAACTTGTTACCAGTGATGTCATATTTCTCTTTAGAAACGACAAATTTTTCTGGTTGGAATTCTGGAGTTTCTGGAGGAGTAACTTTGTTGTTGAATTCTTTATCTGCAGTACCATCAGTAGCCTTACCGTTGGCATCTTTACCACCAGTTGAGGTAACGTTTGTAACAGTTGTCAATGAGTGACCGTTCTTGGCAACTTCAACAGTAACAGTCGCCTTCATTTGATCGTAAGTCATTCCGAATTCTTTGTTTTCAGGAATCACTTCTTCTACTGTATACGTATGAGTACCAACTTTCGTATTGTCGAATGACAATTCTGAGAAGGTTACGTTACCGTCAGCATCATTTTTCACTGTTTCAACTTTGTTACCAGCAGCATCTTTCAATACGAAGCTGAATTCGCCTGCAGCCAATTTACGGCCAGCCAACTTCTTAGTGAAGTCAAATTTCGTTACAACTGGAGAAACCACATAGTTGTTAAACTCAGTGTCTTCTGGCATTGTAACAGCTGCGCTCAAGATACCTGTAGCTGCATTTTTGGTTACATTAACAGTTACGACTGCATTCATTGAATCGTAGTCGATGTTTGTATCTGCGCCAGCTACTTCACGTACAGTGTAAGTGTGTTCACCTACAGCGTTGTATTCAATCGCATCAAATGTGATAGATCCATCTGCTGCATTTTTCTTGGTTTGGATCACATTGCCATTTTCAAGCAATTCGAATGTGAAGGCATCCTTTGTAAGCTCTTTCCCTTCAAGACGTTTAGTGAACTTGAATTGAGCTTGAGTTGCAGCAGGTGTGAAGGTATTGTTGAACTCTGTATCTGCAGGAAGAGCATTTGTTGCTTTAAGAACGTGACCTTCTTTCGTAACAGTAATTGTTACTTCAGCTTTCATTGGGTCGTAAGTCATTCCTGCTTCAGAACCTTGGACTTCTTCTACAGTATACTTGTGAACACCTACTTGTGTATTGTCAAAGGTCAAATTATCAAAGGCTACAACACCTTGTTTAGTATTGGTCTTGGTTTGAAGAGTCTTACCATTTGCATCTTTCAATACAAATGTAAATTCGCCTTCTTTCAACTCACGGCCTGCAAGGGCTTTGCTGAAGTCGAAACGAGTCTTAACTGGAGCTACTGCAAAGTTGTTAAACTCTGTATCTTCAGGCATAGTCACCTTAGCAGTCAAGACACCAGATGCAGCATCTTTCGTAACGTTAACTTTTACGACTGCATTCATATCATCGTAGTCGATGTTTGTATCTGTTCCAGCTATTTCACGTACAGTATAAGTGTGAGAACCTTCTTTATCGTAAGAGATCGCGTCAAATTGGATGGTTCCATCAGCCGCATTTTTCTTCGTTTGGATGACATTACCATTTTCAAGCAATTCAAATGTGAAGGCATCCTTCGTGAGCTCTTTCCCTTCCAATTTCTTAGTGAACTTGAATTGAGCTTGTGTAGCAACAGGTGTGAAGGTATTGTTGAACTCTGTATCTGCAGGAAGTGTGTTTGTTGCTTTAAGAACATGACCTTCTTTCGTAACAGTGATTGTTACTTCCGCCTTCATTGTATCGTAAGTCATACCAGTTTCTTTATTTTCTGGGATAACTTCTTCTACAGTGTACTTGTGCTTACCAACTTGTGTATTGTCAAAAGTCAAATCATCAAAGGCTACAACACCTGCCTTAGTATTGGTCTTAGTTTGAAGGGTCTTACCATCTGAATCTTTCAATACAAAGCTGAATTCGCCTTCTTTCAACTCACGACCTGCAAGAGCTTTACTGAAGTCAAACTTAGTCTTAACTGGAGCCACAACATAGTTGTTGAAGATCTTATCATCTGCACTTGATTTGAATCCACCTTCACCAGTGTACTTAACTGAAGCTTGCAAATCACCATTAGCGTCTTTCGTAACCTTTACAGTCATGGTTACTTCCATAGCATCATAGTCGACATCTTTATCTGCACCTTTTACTTCAGTGATGGTATATGTATAAGTACCTTCTTTTTTAAATGACAATTCTGAGAAGGTTGCCTTACCATCTTTATTTGTGACAGTTTCTTCCACACCAGGTGAAGATGAGTTTTCCTTAATCTTGAAGCTGAACTCACCATCAACAAGCACACGTCCCTCAAGTTGTTTTTCAACTTCTGGTTTTACCTTGATGGTTTCTGTCTTATCATAGTAGTAAATTGGTTGTTTGTAAGGAACTAAGGAGTTGAGCAAGTCAACGTTGGTACCAATACCATTTACCCCACGAACCAATTGTTCATTTGGAGAAAGGTGGCCAATATTATCTCCCAAGAAAGGAACAAAGACTGTCTTATACGGAGTGTAGGCAGCATCCCATTGGAAATCAAATGGAACTTCTTTACCATTTGGATAGTTTACACCTTTACTATCAGTGAAAGCAATGGTGTTAAGAGGAGTTTTCTTAACAACTAATTCTTCTTTGTTATAGTCACCAGGCTTGATTGGTTTGGTTTCCGCTAAAAGCATATAACCATCAGTGTTCAAAGTACCATCTGAACGTTTGCTTTGTTGTTTTGGATCTAGTAGGTAAACACGAACCACTACAGATCCATCTTCACCCACAATTTCCTTGATACGCTTAATTCCTGCACGCTCAGCATCCATGAATTTCGTACCAACTTTGTAGGGACGACTTACATAACCCGAAGTCGTATCTGGATCAGCTGTTTGATATAGTTTATAGGCTGTTTCTCTAGTGATTTTATCTGTGAGTTCTTCAGTCTTTGTAAATTGACGTTCCCCAGAAGCTGTGAAGTTTTGACCCTCCATAGCTTTCAGAGTATATGTAGCTAACTCAGTTTCATTACCATTTTCTTTATAGTCCTGAGTTGTAACAGACTTACCAGTTGCTTTATAAGTAGGGTTTTTCTGATCAACAACTTTATAGTAAGTAGTTTTTTCCACACTAACTGGAATCTTAAAGTTTGTATCCGTAACTCGGCGACCATTGTAAGCAGGTTCAACCGCATTGATGATATCGTTTGAGTTACGTGCGGCGTAAACAGCATCAAAACGAGCTTGCTCAGCCGGAGTCAGATTATGGCCAGCAGCAACTAAAGATTGAATCTCTGATCCAACTTCAAATCCCATTTGAATGAATGGTTGATCTGTCTTACCGGGTCCTTGACCAGCACCTGCTTGGTAATCCACTTGTAGTGTCAACTCTTTATTGGATTTTTGACCTGTTGTAGTGAATTTTTGAACACCACTTGTTGCAGTGACTGTGTGTGTTTCTACTACATTACCCGTATTTTTATCAATCAATTCAACCTTAGTATCTGTTGAAGTGTCAAAGTTCTTGTATGCACGTGCATAGTAGTTTGTATTATAACGGGCATTGAATTCTGTAAGATTCCAGATACCATAAGTATAGAAGTCTCCTTCTTTAGCTTGGTAGCCAGCTGGAATTGTTTGAGAGTGTACAGATGCCCCGTTAGGATCTGTCATGTCTGGATTTGCAGCAACTTTATCAGCTATAGTCGTTACAACATCAAGTGGCGCTACGTTATGGTCTGTCAAAGCACGTTTACCACGACGGCTACGACTTGTTGCCAAAGCACCAGCATTCGTCAAATCAGTTGAAGCTCGATCAAGTACTGCACTACGATCTTCAGTTACTGCCCGATCTTCTGTAGAACCTTCAGTGCCACGAAGTGAAGTTGGCTTCACTGTACGATTGAGAGCCATAGGAGTTTCTCCTGGTGCTTCACTTGCAGCTGGTGCTTCTGAGTTTTCACTCGCGGCAGCACTGGTTGCAGTAGGTTTTGCTGTAGCAGCCGCTGTTGTAGAAGCTGGTTTAGAGCTTGACTCTTGTTTCTTCTCTACAGGTTTGCTGGTTTCTGATGACGCTGTCGTTTTTGGAGCTTCTTCAGATTTTTTAGTTTCAGCTTTTGCTTCTTTTTTAGTCTCAGCTTTTGCTTCCTTGCTTTCTGTAGCAGCTACTTTCTCAGCTACTTCAGATTTTTCAGTCGCTGAAGCTGGTGCTTCCGAAGTTGAAACAGAATTAGAAAGGTCTACTTTTAGTGCAGGTGCTCCCTGACCATAGACTGTGGAAGCAGCTGGTGCTTCTGTTTGACTTGACTCTGTTGGAGCAGGTTGTACTGCTTCTGAAGTTGCTGTTCCTGCAGATTCAGAAGGTGCTGTTGCTTCATCCGCTGACGCAGATTGAGCTCCTGCAGCAAAGAGTGCCGTTCCTAAAAGAACTGAACAAACCCCAACGCTATATTTTCGCAATGAAAAGCGCTGACGCTTATTAAATACATCCTTCATTTATAGGATCTCCTTTTTCATATTTCATGATTCCATGATACAAATAAAATTGTAACATCCTTGACATCGAGAGTCAATCTGTTGAAATTAATTTGTAATATTCTTGTTAAAATGTCATATTATACCACATATTTTTTAATAATTTGTGCTAAATTGTCACATTTTTTCCTATCCGGTTCACTTTTTTTATACCAAAAAAGAAGAATACGGGAAAACAAAGATTATTCTATCTTCCTATACTCTTCTCTATGATTATTTCACTTCTGAAATCAAACCAGTATCCACATCATACACAGCTCCTGAAATCACCACATCCTCTGGAATCAAAGGAGAAGCTTTTAAAAGCTCCATATCTTCACGGACGCTTTCTTCAACATCTTGAAAGGGTAGGAAATCACGATCTCCCACATCCACTCCCAATTCTTTCTTGAGATGCTGACGGAAGCTCTCGTTTTCAAAGGTCTGAGCACCACAGTCTGTATGGTGCAAGACCACAATTTCACGGGTCCCCATCTGTTGCTGGGAAATGACCAAGGAGCGGATCATGTCATCGGTCACGCGTCCCCCAGCATTCCGCAAAATGTGGGCATCTCCAAGAGCCAGACCTAGTGCAGGCGCCACGTGAAGCCGGGAATCCATACAGGTCACGATGGCGACTTGTGTT
This sequence comes from Streptococcus parasanguinis, assembly GCF_009717775.1. Classification (GTDB taxonomy): domain Bacteria; phylum Bacillota; class Bacilli; order Lactobacillales; family Streptococcaceae; genus Streptococcus; species Streptococcus parasanguinis_AG. Next base: position 110,101 of record NZ_WMZF01000007.1, read on the forward strand.
TTGGGCTTAATCGGAAGACGGAGGTCTCCATGCAACGCCACATAAGCTTGGTTGGCTGTTAAAAAATTATCAAAATAAGACATGGTCTCTCCTTTATTCCTTTGAAATTCAAATCATCTATTATTTTACCACATCCGATCCTTTCTGTCAGGGGATACCTCCTGTCATCTGTCACATCTGAAAAAAAGCCTTAAACTTCCCGTTTAAGACTTTTCTACTATTAAAATTAAAATACTTTCTTCAAGACTTCAGACAGTGTACTCACACCGACCACTTCGATCCCTGATGGTGTCGAAATCCCCGTCAGAGAATTTTTCGGAACATAAATCTTGGTAAAACCGAGCTTGGCAGCTTCATTGATCCGTTGTTCGATCCGGTTGACCCGACGAACTTCTCCCGTCAAGCCCAATTCTCCGACGAAACATTCCTGCGGGTTGGTTGGTTTGTCCTTGTAGCTGGAAGCAATGGCAACTGCAACCGCTAGGTCGATAGCCGGCTCATCCAGCTTGACACCACCTGCAGACTTGAGGTAGGCATCCTGATTTTGAAGGAGCAAGCCTGCTCGTTTTTCTAGCACTGCCATGATGAGACTAGCCCGATTAAAATCAAGCCCCGTTGTCGTCCGCTTGGCGTTACCAAACATGGTTGGCGTCACCAAGGCCTGCACCTCCGCCAAAATCGGACGCGTCCCTTCCATGGTGACCACGATGGACGATCCAGTCGCCCCATCCAGGCGCTCTTCTAGAAAGACCTGACTCGGATTGAGGACCTCAACCAGTCCACCTGATTGCATCTCAAAGATTCCGATCTCATTGGTGGAGCCAAAACGGTTCTTGACCGCTCTCAGGATTCGGAAGGTATGGTGGCGCTCGCCCTCAAAATAGAGCACCGTATCCACCATGTGCTCCAACATCCGCGGACCTGCCAAGGTTCCTTCTTTGGTCACATGACCGACGATAAAGATAGCGATGTTATTGGTCTTGGCCAGCTGCATGAGCTCAGCCGTCACTTCTCGCACCTGAGAAACCGATCCTTGTACTCCTGAAATCTCAGGAGACATAATGGTCTGGATCGAATCGATGATAAGAAAGTCAGGTTGGATCCGCTCTACCTCTGTACGCACGCTCTGCATATTGGTCTCAGCATAGAGGTAAAACTCGCTATCGATATCTCCCAATCGCTCTGCACGGAGTTTGATCTGCTGGGCAGACTCCTCGCCACTGACATAGAGAACCGTTCCCACTTGAGACAGCTGGGTCGACACTTGAAGGAGAAGGGTCGATTTCCCAATCCCTGGATCTCCCCCGATGAGAACGAGACTCCCTGGGACCACTCCTCCACCTAGTACACGGTTGAATTCCTCCATCTCCGTCTTGGTCCGGTGAACATTGATAGAGGTTACGTCCGTCAGTTTCATGGGCTTGGTTTTCTCACCTGTCAAGGAAACCCGCGCATTCTTGACCTCTGCAACCTCAACTTCCTCCACAAAGGAAGACCAAGAACCACAGTTAGGGCAGCGCCCTAGATACTTGGGTGAATTGTAAGCACAATTTTGACAAATAAATGTCGTTTTTTTCTTAGCTATGATGATTCTCCTTCTACTGCGACTCCTATAGAGCGCCACTTATACAATGTATTTTGAAATCTCTTCTGGTTGGCAACTCCGACAGCAGACAAATCGACAGAAACCTGATAATTCTCCTTGACAGCTGCCAAAACGGAAGCCTTGACACAGCCATTGCCATCTACCCCTATAAACTCTATACTTTTAGCACTGTTTCCCTCTAAAAAATTTTTTAAATCTGGATTAGTAAAGCAAGAAGCCCGACGCTTTTCAAAAATACGAGAAGATACAACCAGCAAGTCGGTCGCAAATTTCTTCTTTCTATCTTTTCTCTCCCAGAAAAAACGATTGAGAATATAGACAACTCGGTCGCTAGGATAGGTAGCAATTTTGTCATTTACAGCTGCAGTCAGTTTTTCATGATATGCTTTTCCTACAGCAACGTAATCTGACTGCATGTCTACAACTAATAAATAGTCTGCCATTTTATTCCTTTATTTCCCCGTACTTCCAAATCCACCAGTCCGCACGCCATCCGCCTCATCTCCATCTGCAATTAAGAAAGGAGCAAAGACAGCCTGAACCACACGTTCCCCGACTTCAAGGACGACTTCCTGGTCGGTAATATTTTTCATCTGAGCAAAGATATGACCTTCATTTCCAGGATTGCCGTAGTAGTCTCCATCGATAACCCCCACAGAGTTGATCAAGACCAGGCCTTTTTTGCGAGGGTTAGAGGAACGGTCGTAGAGATAGAGCACCTCACCCGCTTGCATATAGGCCTTGACCCCAGTTGGAACGAGGACGATCTCTCCTGGTGCAATCACTGTGCGCTCGGCTACCTTCAAATCATAGCCAGCCGCATGGGCCGTCTCCCGTTTTGGAAGCAAGTCCTGATTGGTATAGCTTGATACAAGTTCAAATCCACGAATTTTTGTCATCATGATTCCTCTTTCATTCTAAATAGTTTCTATCTCTTCTATTATACCATCACTTTGCCCTAGCGTCTCCTCAATTCTACTATTCGTATTCTTTCAATAAAAACTTACTTTTCCGTCCTTCTTTTTTGTAAATCTGTTGGTATTTTCATGGTTGTTTCCTGAAAGAGAACAAAAGTTGATGAAATCTCTTAAAAGTTCGTAATTCCTGCCTCATTTCATCAATTTTAACTTGAAGCTACTCATTATTTTTGCTATAATTCCCTGTGTAGGGAATAATTTTAAAAGTAAAATATTTTACCCTATAGAATTATTTTATGGAGGTCGTGTCTCAGCACTCAATTCTTATTACCAACAGATTGGATTTGAATGTTCCTATCTTTAAGAGTAATCAGGCATTGATAACTAGGCACTAATTTTTTATGAAAAGGGAAGATAAGATGAAGAATAGAAACATCAAAATTTTCACATTTATCCTTGCTTTATTAACGGTTCTCTTCACTCTCAGCCTGACCAAAACATCAGCCGAGACACCTGGAGTAACCGTTAGCGGTAAATTCGTGGATACGATTAAGAATATTCAAGTATCACGTGAAAAAGGTGGCAGTATTGATAGCCCTATCGGTCAATGGGAAAAGTTTAGAATCACTGCGGATTTTGATTTAACAGGCAAGGATGTAAAGGCAGGAGATACCACGGAACTCCTAGTTTCAGATCCCTTAATTATTGCAAGTCAAAGTTTTGATATCACAACTACTACTGAGCCTAAACAAGTAATCGCTCATGGACTGGTAGATAAAGATAACAAGAAACTTACGTTAACTTATACAGATTATGTTGAAAAACATTCTGATGTAAAAGGTGATTTCTACTTTTATGCCAGAGTAGATTATACGAAGCACCCTGAAGGAGGGGAAATTCCAATACAAGTAACGGTTAATAACCGAACAATCGTTGTGGGAAATATCCCATACAAAGGTGTTGGGAATTCTGAACCTAAGCTGTTGCTAAAAACCAGCGAGGTTCATAAGGATGATCCGTCAACTATCAGTTATGTGATTTCTATCAATCAAACAAAAGAAAGTCATCAAAATGTCACTGTAGAAGATCATCTAAAATTCACCAATGCAGAATATGTTAAGGGTAGTATTCGTGTCCTCAAAGGTACATATATCTATAAAGATTTGGGATGGCAGTTACCTGATGCAGTCGATGTGACGGATCAACATACGGTCACTGTTAGTGATGATGGTCAATCGTTCGTTGTGAATCTCGGAAATATCAGCGAAGCCGATCAATACCGTATCGTATATGATGTTCATTTAAATTACACACCAGTAGATGGGGAAGCTTTAGATAATGAGGCCATTCTAAAAGCTAAAGACGTTGTTGTTAAAAATTCAGAGAACTCATCAGCTATTCAACTTCCTGGCGGTTCAGGAAAAGGTTCTGTATTTACCATTAACATCCATAAAGTAGACGATGCAAATCAACCTCTTGCTGGAGCAAAATTCAAAATTGTTCGTCAAGCTAATAATCAAGTTATCGGTGAATATGTAACCGATAAAGATGGGAATATCACGGTCAATGCACTCTTAAAAGATAAATACATTTTAACGGAAACAGAGGCTCCTGCTGGTTATACCATTACTACTGCAGATACTCCAGTTAATGCTGAAGACTTTAGCGAAACTGATAATGCAGTTACGAAGACAATCGTCAATCCAAAAGAACAGACAACTACAACCACTACAACCACTACAACCACTACAACCACTACAACAACTACGTCAACTACGTCTACAACGACTCAAGAGCCTACAACTACAACAACGACGACTCAAGAGCCGACTACGACTACGACAACAACTGAGGAACCTACTCCTACTACCACTACAACAACTCCAGAGTCAACAACAACTTCAACGACAACTGAAGAACCTACAACTACAACAACGACGACTCAAGAGCCTACAACTACAACAACGACGACGACAGAAGGTCCAAAACCTACGACGACAACCACTACAACTACAACGACGACTACAACTACGTCTGAAAAACCAGTGCCGACGACGACTACGACAACCACTCCAGAAGGGCCAACAACGAGTACGACCAAACCTGGCAACCCAGGTGATTCTGGCACGACAACTTCAAACGGAGGTCGCAAGACATTCCTGCCAAAAACAGGTGAAGCAGTCGCTACTGGTGTCATCTTGATCGGTGTTGCTATCCTATCAGGAGCCGTCATCTTGAAACGCAAGATTTCTAATAACTAATCGTTCGCATGTGCGGATCATATAAAAAAGAGGCTGGGACAAAAGTCCTAGCCTCTTAATTGTTTTTCGATTGTCGAGCAAGACGCAGTGGTTGAGTGGGCTCTACTACGCTGATTTCATCAGCTTTACAGCCCTACTCAACTGTGCGGAGGTGGGACGACGAAATCGAATTCTAACGAATTACCGATTTCTGTCCCACTCTCTTTTTGTGTTGATAACTATTTTTGATTCTCTTAAATCCTATTGTCCTTCATCACTTCTACTTCTTCTCATTTGAATGACAAGGTAAGCAACGGAAACAATGGATAGCAAGGCACCCAGGATCACTCCTTTTTGTCTAAAGACGAATTCAACCTTATGATTTCCCTTTGAGATTGGGAACGATAAGAATGCATTCCATGCTTTTTCAGTTTTGACAAACTTCCCATCCACTTTCACTTTCCAGCCATCGCTGTATGGAATGGAAGTCATCATATAGTTACTATCGTCTGTGATAGACACATCACCAACAATATGGGTATTTGAAAACTTGGTTACATGTAAACCTTGTTTCTTCCGGTTTTCTAATACCTGTTGAATTTGATCAACATCAGCGCGATAAACACCTGCGTTGCTCATATCGATATGATCTGTTCTAAATCTAAATTCAATAACGGTTTCTTGGTTTTCAGTTTGATCTGTCAACTGCCAAATTTGTCTTTGCGTGAAAATTTTAGCATTGAGCAACCATTTATTATTGAGTAAAACCGAGTAATCTTGGTTTTGGATCAAAGATACAGGAGTAAAGAAATAATAGGTGTAATTGGTACGTGGAGTGACCTTATAACGAATAATGGCATCTTTTGATGAATCCGCTCTCTTATAGATGGCTTCTCCCGTTTCCTTATTGACCTTTTCTTCAATCACATTTTCGGTTTCGATCGAGCTGAACGCCAACGGTTTAAAGTACTCAACGGTATCATTATTGGCCTTTTGATGTCCCTCCATGGAGTTCAAAATAATATTCTGGTTAGCAAAGGCATTATTGGCACCAAATTGAATATTCCTTACCAGACTGTTCGTCCCGTATGCAAGTGGGAAGGAATTTGGATTCTTATAGACGACATAACGCTTATCCTCATAGACCTTGTCTGTGAAATAGCGATGCAGATCAAAGCGGTCTGTAAATCGATAAAAGTACATCTTATCTGGATTGGCTTCAATCTCTTTGGGATCAAAATCCTTGGCACTCATAAAGTAACGAACACCATATAAAGCATCTGTCAAAGGTGTCCCATTTGAATATTGAGTCGCCGCATTGACACCAAGATCTCCCATGAAAGCAAAGTGATCCATGGTGCTACGTTCCAAACTTGAGCTAAAGGTACTTAGACCCGGATAGGACACCAAGGAAGGAACTGTTCTGGAATAGGCAAAATCTGTGGCAATCCGATAGAATTTTTGATCTGCATTTTCTTGGATATTGTCTGTCACGCGCTTGACCGAAACGGTCGCATCTGCAAACTTGTGCACATCATCATACCCAAATGTTACTTGGGACAAATACGCATTATAGCCAAACTCAAAGATTGTGAGCACAGATACGACAATCATGGATAAACGTGAGATCTTAAAGTTTAGGATGAAGAGAATGCTCAAGTAGAGCATCGCTGTAATCCCCACTTGCGACAAGAGATAGCCTGTCTTTAATAAGACAGCAGCTAACACTAAGATGACCGTTGCTAGAGCCATTCGAATCATTTTTTCCAATTGGCTCTTCTGAGATTTTTCCCAATACGCATAGAAGATGAAGCAGGTCACCGCTGCTATTCCCAGAACACTTAGAATAGAGAACTTAGAGAGGAAACGGCTGATCGCTTGCGGTTGAGTCTTTGAGATAAAACTATACTGGTGGAAATAGAGATAGACTACCGACAAGAGCAAGCCCAAGCCGATGATGCAGTTGGTTCGTTTGGAAATAACGATCTTCTGCTTCATCGCTTGATAAGCTAGGACTAGCATAAAGAATGAAAACAGCCAAGAAAAACGGAAGAAGAAACCGGCTGGGTTTTGTCCCATATGCCATATCTTACTGACAAATTCATTGACAAAGGAAATCAGGAAAATGAGGGTAACAATCCCTGCAGCCCATTTTTTGGCTTTTCCAACTTTTTGCGATAGGAAATAAAAGATAAAACCAAGAAAACCAAGCGCTCCAATATAAATATTGGGAAGGTTGGGACCCGCTGACCATCCTGAGGTTGTATCAAAGCCACCAACAACCAACTTAGAAAGAATATCTAAGGGGTTAATTTGGAAGGCAAATGAGAAGGTCATGCCTCCGCCAACTTGCCCCTTACTTTCAATCAGGTTGAAAAACACTGGCAAGAGCAAGACTGAGGCTGTTGCAATCCCAATAATCGAATAGATCACCGCTTGCAGTAAAGGGATACTAAAGTTTTTAATCTTTGTCTTCAGATCCCCCTCAATCAGCAATCTTGGTGATACATAGTAGCAGGCGTACAGAGCGATGAAAATGGAGATCATATAGCCCATGTAAAACTGAAGCAAGACCGTCAATCCCAGAGCAAAAGCATAGCGATAAGGAGATTTCCCATCTAATAGTTCTTCCAAATACACAATCACAATAGGAAGCATGATCATGGCATCATAGAAGATGACGTTCATCTGATAGGAAACCAACATCCCTGACAAGGCATAGGCCGTCGAGAATAATGGAACCAACCATTTTCTAGATTCTAATCCTTTGTAGCGCTTGATTAAAAGGAAAGCAAAGGATAGACCGATTGCCCCGTAGCGGAGCCAAATGGTTAAAAATACTGCTGCCCCAAAATATTTGAGGGGAGCTAGAATGTAGATGATGTTGAAGGGACTCATTAAATAGTAGCCGAGCACACCGATCATATCTCCACCAAGAGACTTGGTGAAAGAATAACTCAAACTAGATAGATCCCCCGTTAAGATGGCATTTTTTAGCAAGCCAAAGAAACTGATATATTGCTGTCCAAAGTCAACAGCCATCAGACTCTTGCTTCCAAAAGGATACATCCCTATAAAAGCCCACACAATGAGCATGATGGTCATTGGGAGCAGGGCACTTGCAGCATAGAGAACTTTCTTTGGATGTTTTTTCCAAAACTCTTGCCAACGCATGAACCAGATTAACATGTTTTCTCCTATCTTCTTTAGCCGATATGATTTTTCTTCGCTTGTTCGATATTGGTCTCTTCAATGATGAAATGAGGACGACGCTTCACTTCGTAATAGATCTTGCCAATATACTCTCCAAGAATTCCGATGAAGATGAGTTGAACTCCGCTAAATAATATAATAGCCGCAATCGTTGTGAAATAACCACTCACATAATTCCCAGCAGCGAAGATATATTTCATCAACTCAAACACTAGATATAATAGAGCCAGCCCTAAACAGATGAAACCGAATTGAATACAAACACGGAGAGGACGATCATTAAAAGAAATAATTCCTTGAATCGCATAATTCAAAGATTTCTTAAAACCAAACTTGCTCTTTCCAGCCTTACGGGTTTCATTCTTATAAGGAATTACTTTCTCTTTAAAACCAATCCATTCATACAAACCTTTATTAAAGCGATTATACTCTGGCATTGACACAAAGGCTTCCATGGCTTTTCGGCTAAGCAGTCTTAATTCCGATTTCCCGTCTGTTAGGTGAACATCCATGGAGCGGTTTGACAAGAAGTAAAACAAACGTGCAAAGGAACTTCCTACAAAAGATTCCCCTTCACGAGTTCGTTGGCCACTAACAATATCATAGCCTTCATTATAAGCTTCTAAGAATAAGGGAATCAAGTATGGTGGATGCTGGAGATCCCCGTCCATGACCATCACCGCATCCCCACTGGCATATTTAAAACCAGCCAAGATACCACTCTCTCGTCCAAAATTTCGACTGAAACGGATATATTTGATGCGGTCGTTTTCTCTTGCAAATTCTTCAATCAACTCAAAGGTTTTGTCACTACTTCCATCATCGATATAGAGAATTTCATAATCAGAGAGCTCTTTTCCTAACATTTTCTCAAGCTGATTAGAAATTTCACGATGGGTTTGAGGAAGTACCAGCTCCTCATTCAAGAGGGTTATTAAGATTGATAATTTCATCCCTATTCTCCATAATACATTCCCAAAAAAGAGAGAGCTCATGCTCTCCCCTTATATAGAAACTCATTGTTTATTTAATAGACAATTTTCGTTTCAATACGACTGCACCTGCTAACACAAAGGCTCCTGAGAATACAAATCCAGTTGCTGCAACTTCACCTGTATTAGGAAGAAGCGCTTTACGCCCTCCTCCATTGTTTCCACCTTTTGGTCCTGGTTTTCCAGTTGTGGTCGTCGTGGTTGATTCTTCACTTCCTGGAGTCACCGGTTTCTCTGGTGTTGTCGTTGTGGTGGTTGTTGTCGGCTCTTCTGTTGTTGTGGTTGTAGTTGTTATTGGCTCTACAGTAGTCGTCGTAGTCGTTGACTCTCCTGTTGTTGTGGTTGAAGTAGTCGCCGGCTCTTCTGTTGTTGTAGTTGAAGTAGTCGTCGGCTCTTCTGTTGTAGTAGTTGAAGTAGTCGTCGGCTCTTCTGTTGTTGTAGTTGTAGTAGTCGTCGGCTCTTCTGTTGTCGTAGTTGTAGTAGTCGTTGGCTCTGCAGTAGTCGTCGTTGTGGTTGTAGTCGTTGGCTCTTCTGTTGTCGTAGTTGAAGTAGTCGTCGGCTCTGCAGTAGTCGTTGAGGTTGTCGTTGGCTCTGCAGTAGTTGTTGTAGTTGTTGTTGGCTCTGGAGTTGTTGTTGTAGTTGTTGTTGGCTCCGTAGTTGTTGTTGTTGTTGGTTCTGCAGTAGTTGTTGTAGTTGTTGTTGGCTCTGCAGTAGTTGTTGTAGTTGTCGTTGTCGTGGTTGTTGTAGTTGTTGTGGTTGTCTTTTGGTCTACAATGGTCTTAGATACTGGTGTTTTTGGTGTTTTAAATTCACCAGCTTCAACAACAGTATCTGCTGCCAAGTCATAACCTGCTGGCGCTTGGATTTCTTTGATGATATATTTGTCACGCAAGATGTTCTTAACAGTAAATTCACCCTTCGCATCTGATTCGAATTCACCAATAACTTGACCAGTTGCCTGACGAACAACTTGGAATTTTGCACCTTTAAGAGGTCCGTTTTGCTCGTCTACCTTAGTGACCTTGATACTGAATTCGTAACCAATCCCTTCACCACCAGCAATTTGGATTTTCACTGTACTGTTTGATGCGTATTCATCCTTATTGCTTCCCTTAATAGTAGCTTGGTTAAGAATTTTTTCACCATCAACAACAGTATAGTTCACATCTGCCGAATATTCAATTGCAAATTGGTCGTCTGCAGCAATGTTACCTAGGTTGATCGTAAATGAATTTCCATTAATATTTACTTTATAGTCAGCTGTAACATCTTTTGCGTTCTTGAGTACCCATTTACCATTGGTATATTCCCAAGTTCCTTTTTTAATCTTGAAGCTTCCTTGTTTGTATGTGATACCTGCTGATTTCAAGGTATCTGTAACAACAGCATCGTTGATAACTTCGTTGGTTCTATTTACAGAAATTCGAAAGCCAAGCTCTTTGTTGCCTGCTTCGCTCCAACCTGATTTAATGATAGAGTAGCGGTTTCCTCCACCAATTGTCCCACTTGTAACTTTACCAGTGAATTTCAATTTATCATTTACAGAGACTTTAACCGGAACTTCTCCATCATTTGGAGATTTCACTTTATTGACTTGAGCGTAGAAGAAAAATGAACCGGATACATCGTCTTTTGTTTCTACATATTTTGTAAAGGTCAAGATAATTTTACCAGTAGCTGCATCAACTTTTGCCTTGGCAACCAAGTTATCACTTGGATCTTTAATCTCAAAATCCTGTGATTTGATATCAATTGGTGAGTCGATTTTAACCTCTGTTGTGTCTCCGGCTTTGACTGTTCCTCTTTTCCCGATAGCAAATTTTGCATTCAGACGGAAAGTGTCAAATCGTCCAACCGGTCCTGTCAATTCTCCACCTTGATCATTTTGAATCTTGACTTCCGTAATCACATCGACTTTTTTAGACGTTTCCGCCTGTACAGTTTTAGAAAAAAGTGTCAATGACACAATCAATAGCGAACAAACTATTGACAAAAAAACTGCTAACTTTTTCATTTTTTCTCCCTTTCCAGACTTATTTTTTATAAATCAACGCATATAATATAGCAAAACATAGTGAAGAAGTCAAGGTTATTGAACAAAAAATCCATCTTTTGTAGATTTAAGGGCTATTTGGCTTGTGAATTTATTCTAAATAACCCTCCCTCTTTCAAACAGTTATTTTTCCAGAATCAGCACATCTTTAGTAGATAAGTTACTTTCTTTATACCCTGATTCCTTATAGAGGTTTAGAGTGGCTGTTTCAGAATAGCCATTTTTTTCCTCTTGCATTTCCCTTGGAACTACCACTATGTCAATCTTAGAATCAAGCTTTTTGTCATTATGGTAGAAAATATCATACAATTTTTCATGGCTGCGAAGACTCGGCGTATAGCCACCTGCTGCCAAGACCGCTTTATCTTTAGGGATGGCCTGCAAGGTCTTTTCGAGCCCATCAAAATAGTCTTTGCGTGTTTGATAGTATTGGATTTCAAAACTCCAATTATGCGTGAAACTATATAGAATGGCGCTTGAAAAAATGATGGAAGAAGCTAGTAGAGCCACCAATACATTATCTGATGCCGACTGGTTCTTGCTTAATTGATCGATAGACAATAAAGCCATCAAAAATAGAAGCGTGACCGAACCATAGCTATACTGAAAACCAATATCATATTGGTAAGGCCAATCCATCAATAAATTAATGAGAAAAAGAGGCAACATCAGAAAATAGGTAGACCAACGTCGCTGAATCAGTGGTAAAAAGCTAAAAGGAAATAGGACCAAAAAGAGGTAACCAAGTCGTTTCGCTGTAAATAAACTTCCCAAAACATAAAGCGGATTTAGGACTACATTTTTCACAACCATCAGGAGGCCGTTTTCGCCACTTAATAATAGATTATTGTATCGAGAAACCATAGCTCCCTCGCCATATCTTGCTAAGAGGAACATGGCAAGTGCAAAATAAAGTATTGGCAAGGCAAACAGGCTGACATACAACCACTTTTTAAACTTGGCCTCGAATGTAAAACGATGTTGAAACGCAAAATAAAGTCCTAAGGACAGCACGTAGACAAAGGCATCCTCTTTCACAAAAAGGAGCAACAAGGTGAACAAGATAGTTCTTCCACGCCACTGAGAAATCAGGCTGTAGAACAACCAAAGTATCAATGGAGGCAAAAAACAATTTTCATGCAAATGGAATCCACCACTCGTTGTCATGACCGGAGTCACAAAAAAGAGGGCAAGCACGAGCGGCGTCATGACTTTTGGCAATTGTATTTTCTTTAGGATCAAACAAAGCGGGATAACTGCAGAAAAGACAATCACTGTTTGAGCGATATCCAATGTTTCCACATAAGGAAATAGCATATAAAAGGGCAAGATCAAATAATAAATCGGAGAAATATGGACTCCGAAATGCGATAAGGCCCTATCTCTTTCGAGGGTGGTAACTTGTGAAAAATCATGTCTCATTCTCTCAAACATCTGTGAAAAGATTCCAATATCAAAGGAAGAGACCGCATTGGCTTTAATCTTATAATAGGCAACAATCGATAGATAGAGCACATAGAAAATACCACCGATTAGTGTCACCACTGTGAGTCTTCGAACCCAGGTTTCATTAACTTTAGCCAAAGAAACCTTGGAGAGAAGAAAACCGATCAGGACGGCAACGAGGACAGCTACTAATACTGGCCAAATCAAAGTGGGTAACTTCGATTCAGAAATCGTAAACGTAAAGATTCCCAGTTCCTTATCTTGAAGATTGGCACTGGTTTGTAGCAACAATTTCGGAAAAGACAAGACATCTACCGCTAAGAAGATATAAGCGATTTTTTCTTTTCCTAAATAAAAATATAGAAACAAGACCAGTGAGAGCAACACTAGGCCCAATGACATAAAGAGACTCGGACTTTTCAAAATAGAAATAAATAGGATACCTGCCGCGAACCAGAGATTCAATTTTTGTATGCAGATATACTTCTTGCTCTCCGTCAAAAACCAAAGAATAGGATAACTAATGAACAAAGCAAGGACCGTATGGGTCCATCCTACTTTACCAAGTTCTAGAAATAATTCCTTTGTTGAAAAACTTAATAGATTGACCATCATGGCCACAAAATAAGAACCTAGAAGCAACCATAAATAGTTAAGGTTCATTGTCTTAGCAAGTTTCATTTCTATCAATACCTCCCAATTGTAGTTCCTATTCTAGCACAAAACCCTTACTATTTCTAGATAGTAATAACCATACTAAAAGAGAGGCTGATACCAGTCCAACCTCTCTTTTTCTTATAATTCCTGTAATAAATAACGGAAGAGTTCTAAATTCCCTTTTTCTTCATTGACCAAATATTCTGGATGCCACTGCAAGCCCATAATCCGATGGCCATCTACTGCTTCAATCGCTTCGATGGTGTGATCACGCGGATCAAAGGCAGTCGCACGGAAATTTGGTGCAAGATCCTTGATACTTTGACGGTGAACGGAATTGATTCGACTGGCCTGACCAAAGAGTTGCTCCACCACACTACCTTTTTTAGTTTCGATAGAATGGGAAGTCCCAAACGGAAGTCCTTGCCAATGTCCCTCGATCTCTTGATTGAGTGTCCCTCCAAAAGCTACATTGATCAACTGAACCCCGCGGCAGATTCCTAGAACCGGTTTGTTTTGGCGAACTGCTTCCTTTAGTAGGGCAAGCTCAAATTGATCGCGTTCGATATTGTAATCATCGCTTTCGATGGTTTTTTCTTCGCCATAGAGACTAGGATCGACATTTTGGCCTCCACTTAAGATCAATTTGTCAATCGTTTCAACATAATCCTTAACCAAGGAAGGATCTCCCATCGGGATGACCATTGGAAGTCCACCTGCTTGACGGATCCCTTCCGCAAATTGACTAGACACGGAGGAATGAAGGTTTTTCCCTTCCGGGTCAACCGGACAGAGATTAGCGGATACTCCAACAATTGTTCTGCACATATTCATTCCTCCTTCATTTTAACTACTACTTATCTTACCACCCATTAGTGATAGTGTCTAATATGTATTTTTTAAAACCGTGATAGATTTTATTTATCACCCTCACCTTCCTCACAAAACAATTGATGATCATACAAGTTTTTTTACCTATATTATGTTAAAATAGAGAGGAAAATAGAATCGTCCTTCAAGGCACACATTAGGCCGTTTCGAAGGCGCAAGCGCTAGATTCCTAGCCTTGTTGAAAAATAGACATAGAAATGGAAGATACAATGGAAAAACAAACCGTTGCAGTATTGGGTCCTGGTTCATGGGGAACAGCCCTTTCACAAGTCCTCAATGATAACGGCCATGAAGTCCGTCTCTGGGGAAATATCCAAGAACAAATCGATGAAATCAATACCGCTCATACCAATCAACGCTATTTCAAAGACATCGTTATTAGCGATCAAATTACCGCTACGACTGATCTGAAAGCTGCCTTGGACGGAGTAGACGCTATCCTTTTTGTAGTTCCTACAAAGGTGACCCGCTTGGTCGCAAAACAAGTCGCTGAAACACTAGATCACCCTGTAACAGTGATGCACGCTTCTAAAGGGCTAGAACCTGGTACACACGATCGGATTTCTCAAATCCTTGAAGAAGAAATTCCTGCTTCTCTTCGCAGCGAGGTAGTGGTCGTTTCTGGACCAAGTCATGCAGAGGAGACCATCGTACGGGATATCACCCTCATTACAGCAGCCTCAAAAGATTTAGAAGCGGCTCGCTATGTTCAAGAACTCTTTAGCAATCACTACTTCCGCCTCTATACCAATACAGATGTTATCGGAGTGGAAACTGCTGGAGCCTTGAAGAATATCATCGCGGTCGGAGCTGGAGCCCTGCACGGTCTTGGTTATGGTGACAATGCCAAAGCAGCCATCATCACGCGCGGTCTCGCTGAAATCACGCGCCTTGGCGTTAAGCTCGGAGCTAGCCCATTGACCTATAGCGGTCTGTCTGGGGTTGGTGACCTGATCGTTACCGGAACTTCTGTTCACTCTCGCAACTGGCGAGCTGGGGATGCTCTCGGACGTGGCGAAAAACTGGAAGACATCGAAGCCAACATGGGCATGATCATTGAAGGGATCTCTACGACCAAAGTTGCCCATGAACTGGCGCAAGAATTGGATGTCTACATGCCGATTACACAGGCTATTTACCAAGTCATCTACGAAGGAAAAGATATCCGCGAAGCCATCCACCACATGATGAGCAATGAATTTAAAGAAGAAAACGAGTGGAAATAAGTCAACCACTCTAACATCAATCCTACCTTTTAGAAAGGAAACTATATGACTAAAGTTAGAAAAGCAGTCATTCCTGCGGCTGGTTTGGGGACACGCTTCCTCCCAGCTACCAAAGCTTTGGCAAAGGAAATGTTGCCAATCGTTGACAAACCTACGATCCAATTCATCGTAGAAGAGGCTCTGAAATCTGGAATTGAGGAAATTCTTGTCGTAACAGGGAAGGCCAAACGTTCGATCGAAGACCATTTCGATTCTAACTTTGAATTGGAATACAACCTCGAGCAAAAAGGTAAGACTGACTTACTCAAGTTGGTCAATGATACAACAGCGATCAATCTTCATTTCATCCGCCAAAGTCACCCTCGAGGTTTAGGAGACGCTGTTCTGCAGGCGAAAGCTTTTGTTGGAAATGAGCCTTTCGTCGTCATGTTGGGAGATGACCTGATGGACATCACCAATGATGATGCCTTGCCATTGACCAAACAATTGATGAACGACTACGATGAAACCCATGCATCCACTATCGCTGTGATGGAAGTCCCTCACGAAGAGGTTTCTTCTTACGGTGTGATCGCACCTCAAGGAGAGGGCATCAATGGTCTTTATAGCGTTGAAACTTTTGTCGAAAAACCAGCTCCAGAAGATGCACCGAGTGATCTCGCCATCATTGGCCGCTACCTCTTGACTCCTGAGATCTTTGATATTCTTGCAAATCAAGAACCAGGTGCTGGTAATGAAATTCAATTGACGGATGCGATCGACACCCTCAATAAGACCCAACGAGTCTTTGCCCGTGAATTTAAAGGCCAACGCTACGATGTAGGTGACAAGTTTGGTTTTATGAAAACATCGATTGATTATGCTTTGAAGCATCCACAGGTTAAAGAGGATCTCAAACAGTATATCATTGATCTTGGAAAACAATTAGAAGAATCTGAACAAACTGCAGACTAAAAAAGAAGGAAGAGAGATTTCATTCTCACTTCCTTTTTTTGTTATATATTATGAACTGTATCGTTTAATGAGTTCTACGTTTTTCGATGTAGTAGCCAAATCCAAAAACTATTAAAAGAACTCCGCCTACCATTGTCGCAATGGAAATACTTTGACCGGTTGATGGTAATTTTTTCTCACCTTTCTTCTCTTCAATTTTTGCTGCAGATTTATAAACTACACCATAAGTTGAGAAATGAGAGGTTGTAAATGTTACGGCTGACTTATCTTCATTTAGTTGGAATTGGAAGGACTCCAATTGACCATTTTCACCGATACCATAAACTGCTTCTACTTCTTTTTGGCTATTTACTGGAATGGTCACAACAGTTGGACTAATTTGATGTACAGGATTATTTTGGTTCGATAATTGAATATTATATGCCTTGTAATCTTTACCAGCTAGTTCTTTGACATCTTTCAAAACTTCAACAAGGAGACTATAGCCACCTTGAGCAAAATCAGGGTTTTGCAAAACGATATCTGTTGCTTGGTCTACTAAAATATATGAATTTGTTGGTAAAACTGGGCGACCAACGGTACTAACACTGTTACTGTTTGTAGGAACAATAGTAGTTGAACTACTTGGTGTTGTTTCTTCCTTGCTTGGTTCCGTACTTGCTTCGGTGCTTGGTGTCGTTTCTTCCTTGCTTGGTTCTGTACTTGCTTCGGTGCTTGGTTTCGTTTCTTCCTTGCTTGGTTCTGTACTTGACTCTGTGCTTGGCTTCGTTTCTTCCTTGCTTGGTTCTGTACTTGACTCTGTGCTTGGCTT
>NZ_WMZF01000007.1:127153-228480 GCF_009717775.1 Streptococcus parasanguinis
GTACTTGCTTCGGTGCTTGGTTTCGTTTCTTCCTTGCTTGGTTCTGTACTTGACTCTGTGCTTGGCTTCGTTTCTTCCTTGCTTGGTTCTGTACTTGACTCTGTGCTTGGCTTTGTTTCTTCCTTGCTTGGCTCGGTACTTGATTCTGTTGGATCCTTGTAGTCATCTGGTAAAGATGCACGGTATGGATCATCTGTACGACCTGCTTCTTTAAGAGTTGCAGATAATTCAGACTCATATTGCTTGAATTGTTTGAAGAGACGTTCAGACCGAGCTAAAGCATCCTCAGTCACTTTATCTTCAACTGCTTTTGCTGCAGCTTCATCCGCTTTCAAGGCTGCATATTTGCTATCACTAACCTTCTGTTCAATGATCAATTGTTCTTCGAGAGCTTTCCAGTGATTTTGAATCGATTTTCCAAAGAGGTCTTGATTATTGATGGCCATCTGGTCAATATGCCATACTGTCCAATACCATGAATTCGGATCATAGGTAGCAGTTTGAGGTTTGAAAGCTTTATAGGTATCCTTTACATTTCCATAGAAAGGAACATAAGGAGTGTTCCGAGATGGTCCCATACCAAGCCATAACGTACCACCAAATGATTTTGGAAGGTTTGGATTGATTTGGTAGACATGGGCATCGATGACGTTTTCGTTTCCTAAAGCATACTTGTATTGGTCTTTCCGAACAGTATCGTTGCTACCATTATCCCCTTGTTTCTTGACACCAATTTGATCATCTGGAACAAAACGACCATTTAAGTGTTCAAAACGGTTGCGTTGCAATGCAAAAGCATCTTCCAAAGTAAATTTCTTGTTTGGATCTGTTGGTGAGCGGAAGAGTTCATATTCATCATCTTCATAAGTCACTTTTGAGTTTGGATCCAAAAGAGTGATTCCTGCGTAAGTACGTGAACGGTCTCCTTCAGCATATTTTTCTGGTCCATAAGATTTAGCAATATGGAAGTTCCCATCTTTGTCTGTCTTGTAGTTACCAGATTCTTTAGCTACCTTTTCGACATCTTTCGAAGCGATCACGTTTTCCTTATCATTCAAATCCACATGACCAAGGTAGTAGGTATTTGCAAAGACTGCATATTTGTCCTCTGGGACTTTTACCGCTACATATTGGTGTCCAGAAAGAATTTCCATATACCAAGTTTCATTTTGGTCTGCAAAAACGACAACATTCCCTTCTGCCGATCCTTTTTCTTCAATGACTTTAGCTAGGAATTCAACCCCTTCACGAGCAGACTTAACGCGTGGTAACACTACGTCCAACATAGCAGCTTCTGGAATTCCGTTTTCTGTCAACGGGTCAGTCTTCAAGACTTTTTTGTTTGGAATTGCTGTAACAGTTGAGGTCATAGAAACACCGGCTTCGTTAAATCCGTGTTCACCAAAAGCACCGTTACTACCATCTCCACGAGCAGAGTCATAAGTCGCTGTGTATTTCATTTCACTAGCAGCATGTGGATAGGTAAAACCATTGGATTCGTCTTCCAGTTGATCCCCTTCCTTATAATTCTTCGCATCAACAACCACATAGTTCTTGTTGTGCTTGCCACCATTTGGATAGTAAGGGTAGTCTTCTGTCCGACCAAAGAGAGTGGTCCCATCCTTGGTCAATTGACGACCAATGATAAAGCCACAACAGGCTTGAACTGCTTGAACTGGTAGGAGCAAAAATGTCATTGCTACCAATGAAAGTTTAAACAACCATTTCTTCATGGCAAATCTCCTTTTCGAATGTCCCTTTTAAAAAAGGCACTATTCCTGATTTTTTATACTCCTAGTCTACCTCTTTTTAGTTATTTTTGCAAACGCTTACCAGACTTGTTTTTATTCTATTATTTCCTAAATTATCTTTCTATCAACTCATTTCTATGTAAATTATATATATTTATTGAGATTTCAAACAATTTTCTGTTAGTTTACGATTGCACTACATTTTTTAGGAAAAAAAGAGAGTGGGACAGAAATCGGTAATTCGTTAGAATTCGATTTCGTCGTCCCACCTCCGCACAGTTGAGTAGGGCTGTAAAAGCTGATGAAATCAGCGTAGTAGAGCCCACTCAACCACTGCGTCTTGCTCGACAATCCAAAAACAATTAAGAGGCTAGGACTTTTGTCCTAGCCTCTTCTTAAAATAGATTCAAGATTTTACCTAAGAAATAAAGCAAAAGTAAGAGATAAGATAGGGCAGCACTCATCTGATAGGTTCGGTTCATAAAACGAGCTTCCCCTCTTACTGGAAAGACATAAGCCAACATGACCCCAGCTACTAAACCACCGATGTGCCCCGCCATACTGATTCCTGGCATGAAGCTAAAGATCAAATTGACCACAATCAAGCTGGTATAGGACTGACTCAAATGGCGAATATAGGGACTTTGGACAATAAAACGCAAAGCACCAATGGTCCCAAACAGTCCAAAGAGGGCTGTAGAAGCTCCTGCCGCAATCACATCTGGCGTAAAAATAGCAACAAAAACATTGCCCATCATTCCTGATAAGAGATAAAGAGCTAAGAAAGCCTTCGATCCAAAGAGATCTTCTGCCAGACGTCCCAAGTAATAGAGGGTGATCATATTGAGCACAAAATGTTCTAGGCCGATATGAACAAATGTAGCTGTCACGATTCGCCATAACTGGCTTGGATCAGCTTCCACAACTTCTCCGATAATCCCACCGCTATAGTAAACAGCAGCACCCGTTTGGTAGTCACTTCCAAATCGGATAAACATGGAAAGAAAGACTGCCGTTGTGACGAGCAATAAGATGCTGGTCACAGGATAACGACGATCAAAGAGCAACTTCATAGACTAGCACCTCCTGAACTGCCTGATCAAACGTATCTGGCTGGAACTCCTTCTGCTGGATGGAATAAATCGTACTAACCGTTTTTCCAGTAAAATCTGCTAAATAACGATCATAATAGCCACCACCATAGCCAATTCGGTAGCCTTTTGACTGGAAGACCACGCCTGGTACATGGATCAGATCAATCTCTGACTGTTCCACAACCCTTCCTTTTTCATTGGGCTCCAACAAACCAAAGCGTGTCTTTTCTAAAATGTCAGGATCGTATTCCACAAATTCCATCCGCCCTTGTGGATAGGTACGGGGAACACAGACGCGTTTTCCAAGTTGAAGAGCAGCTTGGATCAAGCCAGCTGTGGAAACTTCATGGCCAAAAGACAGATAGGTCGCAAGGGTCTTTGCCTCCTGAAAAGCTGGTAACTCCAAGAGGCGCTGAGTCAGCTCTTCATCTGCTTGAGTTTTTATAGTTTGCGGCAGTGCTTTCATAGCTGCAATGGTTTCTTTTCGTAGTGTTTTCTTCATTCCCTACTCCTTTTGTCTAGCTTTTATTGTATCATTTTTTAGGAAAGATCCGAACAGTTTTTTTACAACAAAGAAAAAATCCAACTCCAGACGGAGTTGAATCATTCCTTTATTGGTTGGCCTTCATTTTCAAAAATTTACCAATGTTTTCCACAGCAAAGGGAAGGGCTGCTTCATTTGGGCTCATCTTCGGATGGTGCAAGGCATAAGGGGTATCAATCCCCAGCCAGAACATGACACCCGGGACTTTGCTCAAGAGAAAGCCGAAGTCTTCTCCTGTCATCGCAGGCAGAATATCAATCAGGTTCACGTCTTTCTCAGCTGTGAAAAAGTCCATGAGTTCTTTGGCCAATTCTGGTTGGTTTTCCACAGGCAGGTAGCCCCCTTGCTTGAGTTCCAGGTTCAATTTCACATCAAAGGCTGCTGCAACTCCTTCTGCAATGGCTTTGACCCGTTTTTGAGTCAAAAGGTTCATCTCCATGGTCAAGGTCCGAATGGTCCCATGAAGGAAGGCTGTCTCAGCAATTACATTATTGGTTGTTCCTGCATGCATGGAACCAAAGGTCACCACAGCCCCTTCAATCGGATCGACATTTCGACTCACGACCGATTGGACTTGGGTAATGAAGTAAGAGGCTGCTACAAGAGCGTCATTGGCCTCATGTGGAAAGGCGGCATGCCCTCCCTTTCCTGTAAAGGTGATCTTGACTTCACAGGTCCCCGCAAAAAGGGTACCCGTATTGGTCGCAATGTCCCCCACCTTCAAATCAGGGCGCACATGCAGACCATAAAATTCATCAGGGAGCCAGTCGCCAAAAGCATTGTCCTTATACATGAGCATTCCACCAGCCTCATTTTCTTCAGCTGGTTGGAAGAGAAAGAGCAGGTTATTTTTTGGTTGTACTTGGACCAGTTGATCCAAAAGTCCAAGGGCTGTCGTCATGTGCATATCGTGACCACAAGCATGCATCCGTCCTTCGTGCTTGGAGGCAAAATCAAGGCCCGTTTGTTCCACGATCGGTAAGCCATCGATATCTGTCCGCCAACCAATGGTTTTTTCAGGAGCAGACCCATGGAGATAAACCAGGATCCCGGTCCGCCAAGTCCGTTGCTCTACAAATTCCTTGCCCGCTGTGATCTCTGCGATTCTCTCTAAGAGGTAGGCTTGGGTTTCAAACTCTTCCAAGCCAATTTCAGGGATTTGGTGCAAATCCCGTCTGATTTTGATTAAATCCAATGTCATCGTCGTCTTCTTTCTATTAGAATAGAGGCCTTGCGGCCTCTACTATCAATATCTTATAAATTACGCAAGGCGTCTTCGAGTGCTGTTTTTTGTTGTGTTTTTTCATCGATTTCCTTGATGATACGAGCTGGGACACCAGCTACAACCACATTTTCAGGGACATCTTGAGTAACGATAGCGCCAGCGGCAACGACAGAACCGTTCCCTACTTGAACCCCTTCAATCACAACTGCATTGGCACCGACCAATACATTGTCACCGATCCGAACAGGCTCAGCAGAAGCTGGCTCAATGACACCCGCAAGAACGGCACCTGCACCGATGTGGCTGTTTTTACCAACTGTTGCACGGCCACCAAGGATAGCCCCCATATCAATCATGGTTCCTGCACCGATTTCAGCACCGATGTTGATGACAGCACCCATCATCACGACAGCATTGTCTTCGATGGTCACTTGGTCACGGATAATAGCACCTGGTTCAATACGTGCATTTAGATAGCGCTTATCCAGCAAGGGAACAGCTGAATTACGGCCATCTTGTTCGACCACATAATCCTTATTCTCTGTTAAGTTGGCAAGAAGCGGCTCGATATCTTTCCAATCACCGAACAACACATTACCTAGTTTTGTGACAGAAGCTGGAACAGCTGTTGCCAATTCCCCTTCAAAGGTTACTTTCACATTTGTTTTCTTTTCTGCATTTCCAATAAAAGCGATAATTTCTTGTGCAGACATTTTTTGTGCAGTCATGAGATTCTCCATTCATTTCAATTAAAGGTATCCATATTATACCACAATCCCAAAGAGATGAATACCTAAGGCGATGTGGATGTCGCCGGATCTTCGAGACCCTTGATTTCACTAATAGTTCGATTACTTCCAAAACGAATAATGACTGATCGCGAATCAGAAAGTTTATAGTAAAAGATTAAGAAGGACTCTGAACTCATCATACTCGACCAAGAAACACGGCTAGGAATTCCGACTGTATTCACAAGATCTGCATAGCTGGTTCCTATTTTAATATTGGCAAAATCCTCTCTGTTCAAACTGCCATTTTTATTGGCTAATCGCTCACTGTTTAAGTTCTCAAAATTAAGAGAAGATAGACGGCTACCAATCATATTTGAAAGTAAAACTGTTACGGAAGAAGGAGATCCTTCAGCCTCATAATCCAAGCTTGTCATGAAAGGACCGACACTACCCTCTTGGTAGGTTTCTTCCCCACTACTAGCCTTGCGCAGTACAGCTACCACATCCTGCGGAGACAGATAAGTTGAAGAGGTACGGCCTTGATCCCCCTCACTTAAACCAGGAATCAGGGAAATCGCCTTCTCATAGGTCACTTGAAACTGAAATTCCCCCTCCGGAGCAATCAAGGTACTCGTGCCACTCCTCAAGGTTTCCTTTCTGGTTCCATAAGACCGGCCAGTGCTTCCGTATTCACTAGTAGTAGAAGGAGCTTCCTCACTATGGATACCTCCTGAAGCTAGATAGGCAAATAATCCCAGCATGGCCAATAATCCAAAAAAGGCTGCTAGCGAAGACCCTCCACTATTAGAGGAAGGAGCGTAGTTCTTCGCCCTATTCGATTGGGAGTCTAGTACAGGTTGTCTTGGTTCTGGGCGCCTGCCTCCCCCTATTGAAGCCAGGTCAGCTTCTGAAATCAAGCGGCTCCCACCCTGGTGCTCTACTTTTTTCTCAGCTGAAGGAGACTGACCTATTGTATCTTGTGCTGGTGTTTCTGACCTTGCTTCTTCTGTTAGTGGTGTAGCAAGAACGACCTGAGCTGATTCGTCTTCAGGTGTAGCAAATGAGCCTTCCTTTGGATCATACGATTCCTCCTTCACACCAATCGCTGGTTCGTCTTTTCGTTCCTCTTCTTGTTTCACCTCTTCCTGAAAAGCAGGGACTTCTAGCACTTCTGGCTCTTTTGCGAGCGTATCTTCTAGCTTCTCAGGACTTCCTTTTTCTAAGGGTGCTTCTTTCGGCTGGCCTTTCGAAAACCGACTCTGGTGCTCATTTCGTAGATGCGACCAGTCTTTATTTCCCATTGTCCTCTCCTTTTATTTAAAATGCTTCGGCTGATTTTTTTACTGTGCTGTAGATGTAGAGGAAGCTGGTGTGGTCGCTACCTCTTTCGATTTGATATCCTTGATGGTTTGCCGGCCATCAAAATGGATTTGAACCGTTTGAGAATCCGATAATCGATAGGTAAAGGAAGGCGCTTCCCCGTAACCTAAAAGCCCAGATACATATATTTCATCCGGAATCCCTACCGTATTGAGTAGGTCTAAATAAGGCATTCCGACCTTGATAGTGGCAAAATCGTCCTTCGTCAAGCTCCCATTCTTATTCGCAAATCGGTCACTTTTTAAGTGTTTCAAACTTAAAAGAGAGATCCTGTAAAAGGCACCTGTTTTTTCAAGAAGAACCTTCCCATCTGCATCCTTTGATTGGTAATCTAATGTCAGCAAAAAGGGACTGGAACTGCTATCACTATACGTTGCTTCCCCACTCCTCGCTTTACCTAATGCTGCAACGACATCTTGTGGGTCTACCGTCCCAAAAGAGGTCTTTTTTTCTTCCACTGCAAAATTAGGAATGAGAGACATGGCCTTTTCATAGGTTGGCTGAAATTGAAATTCATTAGCTGAGGCGATATAAGAACTATTTTCACTGGTCAGATATTCCGTTCTGATACCATCACGTGATAAACCATTGATCCCCTCACTCGAAGAAGATGAAGAAGAGCTTTTATTAACTTCGTTTTGAAGCACAAACACAAAAGCCATAAACAAGGCGAACCACCCAAAAAATCGCAAAAGCGAACCAATCCCCTCTTTTGAGGAAGAAGGGGAAGACGCCATTGTATCTGAATGGCTTCTAGTATCCTGATGATTGTCCATCCCTATTGAAGCAAGGTCAGCTTCTGAAATCAAGCGGCTCCCACCCTGGTGAGAGGAAGCTGCCTTGATGTCTGTCCGTTGATCGTCCAATGATATCTCCTTTCTTATACCAACACTAATTTCTTGGCTTTTTTCTTGAATTCCATCACCACTTCTGGCTGCCCTGGTAGCTGGTAAGTCGCGCGATAGCCCATTCCGCCATCTGGCATTTCCCCCCAGACCAAGCGTTGAGGATTTCCTAGTTGCTGAATAAGCTGGGCGAATTCTGTACCTTTTTTCTCTTTTTCAGTAGTGATTTCTTTCTCACTGCTTGTCTTCTCTTTTGCGTCCAACAAATTCGTCGCATCCACTGTCGTCAAGCGATACCCCTGGTCTCTTTCCTGTTCAAACCACAAGGTCACACTTTTCTTTCCCTGATCGGTTTGCTTAGCCGCATAGGTCAAGACGAGAACCGTTTTATCCCCTTGAGCTGTCTTTGTATACTTAACTTTTTGGGCTTTCCCCCATTCCGTCACAACTGTTTCCAAGCGGGTTCCTGGTTGCTGAGTCTGCTTGAGACGAACTTTCAAATTCGCCACAGCTTCGATGGTCCATTTAAACTGCTTGATTTCTTGTTCCTTGCTGACCAAATTCTGATAATCCTTTGGCTGGAAATGGGCAAGTGTTTGGTCCTCCTTGGTATCGGTTCCTTGCTCTTGCACCTGGATGCTTGCAATCGCAAGTAACACTCCTAAAACAAAACACAAAAACGGCAGCAAGAGTTCTTTTCGATTCTTTTTCATCCACTCGATCATCTGCTTCACCCCTTCTTCGTCAAACGATACTGACCAGTCTGGTCACGTTCAAAGGTTAAAGAGACCAGTCCATCTGTCACCTGATAAGACAGGGCTAGGACTTGCTTGTCCTTTTCAGAGGTCAAACTAAGAGAATTGGGAAGACCTGATTTTTTCAAGACATCTTCTACTGCTGTCCCCTTTTCCTTTTTTCCATCTAGTGTCTGATAGCCTGTAAAATCTACCAGTTTTACGTTCTTTTTGCTCTGATAGTGAGACGACTTTGGTGCAAATCCTTGAATCGAGCTCAAATAAAAATCATCATCCTGCTTTTGAAATTCTATGGTATAAGGATAGAGCCCCTTCACAGAAGCCCCATAGCCTAACTGGACTTGTGCTCCAAAACTCGTATCTTCTTGTGTAAAGCTCGCTGCTTTTCCAAATTTTTTGACGAATGCAGACAAAGTCACCCAACTTTTTTGTACCTTTCCTTCTCCCCTTGCAAGCTCTAATGACAACAAGTCTTCTAGAGCCGGCTCTTTTGAAGAAGGAGCGACAAATTGTTGGCTTGCTTCTTGCATTCGAGATAGGCTCAGCAAACGGTCTTTTGGTAAGGTTTTAACCGGATGAATCATAAACACCAAGCAAGCCCCAACGACAAAAGCTAGCAAAGCCCCTGCAGCTTTTTGGAGGATCCGCTTATGACGTTCTATCCACTGTTTCATTTCTTCCATCCTTCATGCTCTTTCTATTCAAACTCTTTCTATTGTATAGAAAATTAGCGTATTTGTCTCGTCTTATCCCAAAAAAGAGGCGCTTGCCTCTTTCTTGTCTTATCCTTTTAATAGCTGTCTTTACTACTCAAGAGGAAATCTCCATTTTCTTGGCGAATAAAGGTCAAATCTACATAGTCCCCGTTTTTCTTTTGGAAGTCCATGACCAACTCTATCTCGTCTGAATCATCAGATGAACTCACCGTCAGATTGACCGCATCACCGTATTTTTCTAAAAGCTCTTTGTAAGAGGTTCCTCCAGCACCGGTCTCACTATTTCCAACTTTGAATCCATCTGCAAAGTTGTCCTCAACCGTAAGATTTTTCCCAAATTGATTAAATTCAAATTTGACAAGCTGTAATTCTTTTCCTCTCTTAGAGTAGGTCGCTTTTACCTCTTTATTATAAGAGTTATCATCCCAGAATAATTTCAATTCCCCACTATCAAATTGAACGGAACTAGCCTTTCCATAAGCGTCGACCATTTCCTCAGGAGTCTCCCCAGAATCCTTTCCCGTCAAAAACTGAAGTTGCTCGATATCAGATTGTTCCCAGCTAAAATTGGCTTCCGCGTCTTCAGAAGTCAATTGCTCCAAATCGATATTGGAAGAAGAACCAGATTGGTTGCCTGACCAAGAAGTCTGCTTTCTAGATGGTGACGTACTAGGGCTAGCATGACCAATCAAATAGCCACTGACACCACCGATAAGAATCCCAACTAAAATCCCAAGGGCAAAACGAATCGCCTTCTTGTCTGCAGTATCCATCGGTCTTCCAACAGGAGAAAGAGGAGCTTGTGGAATAGGTGTCTCAGGAACAGGCACTGTCTGCGGACCAATTGGTTCAGCTGCCATATTTTGAGGAGCTTGTGGTGCAGGCTGGAATGGAGGAGTCGGTTGGGGAGCAACAACTACATCCGGATGTTCTCCAACAGTTGCTTCATCCATCTTTGGAGGCTCCACTGTTTCTGAAACAGCTGGCTCGTCTGCTTCTTCTTTCATTGCTTCCATCTCCGTCACTGAAAGGCCACTAGCTTCTGGAACGACCAAGTCTTCGGCTTCTTCTTTTGGGACAAAGGCTGGCGCAGCCACATCAAATTGAGGCGCACCCTCTACGGGAGTATGTTTCATAAATTGTTCTTGATCTTTCTCGGACATTTCGAATTCTCCTTTTTATTCTTCTCTTCTACTATAACATAAAACCAAGCAAGGACCAACTCCTGTCTTGATAGACTAAAAAAGATCGGAGAGATATCCGACCTTTTAGATGCTTATCTTAAAATTTCTTGCGAAGGGAGACAATAGCAAGCCCTGCAAGTGAGAGCAAGCCCAATGTTGCCAAAACGACACCTGTTTCTTGACCTGTTTTTGGCAATAAACGGCCAACGACAGATTTGCTTGAGTCGCTTGAATTTGAGGAAGAACTAGAAGAAGAGCTTGAGCTCGATGAAGAAGTTGAACTTGAGGAATTTGAAGATGAGCTGCTTGAAGATGAGCTCGATGAGCTACTTGAGCTAGAAGACGAACTACTTGAGCTACTTGAACTAGAAGATGAGCTACTTGAGCTTGAAGATGGGCTTGTTGTACTTGGTGAAGTGGATCCTCCTGTCTCAGAACCGTTATAGCCTGCAATGAAATTACGATAAATTGGGTTTGAACTTGCAAGTGAATCCACCATCAAGCGTCCTGACCCATCGTAAGCAAGGGACACTGTTACTTCCCCTTCTCCATTATCCAACTGTTTAAAGCGACCATCATCTTTTGTGGTTTGACGAATGTAGAGTTTAACAGTTCCAGAATTCAGTCCAGAGAGATCCACATCATCAAATTCGATCGTCCCATCTGCTGTATTTTGCCCTTTAGCAACGGTCTCTTCTTCGCCACCTTCAGATTTGTAAATCAATGCAAATTGGTAGGCTCCTGCATCATGCGCACTTTCTTTCTTGCCTTCACGCGCTCCCACTACATCGACACGACCTGTTTTCAATTTCAAAGAAAGCTGATTCGATTCAAAACCTTCATAAGTTGGTTGTTGAACAAGGTCTAGCTGACCATTTTTGTACTCATAAATCGCAGCTTTTGTATTCGCAGAAACCGGGTGAGCAACAGCCATTCCACCAAGCATAGATGAAAGTAACAAGAATTTAGCCAAGTTCTTTTTCATAATTTTCATTCCCTTTTCAATTATTTTCATTCATCTTTTATTTTATATTATGAAACAACAAATGACAACTTTTATATTCAAATAACTTTTTATATTAAAGGATTTGAGTATAAAATCCGTGCCGGTAACTATTGCTCTTCTAGAAACCCTATAGTATCAGTAGTTTAGCAATGAGATAACCATATGATCAGGAGAAATAACTAGCTAGTGTTTTTATAGTTGAATCTAAGGGGAAATTTTATGAAACTATTTTGCAGACAAAAAAACGACCTCTTACGAGATCGTTTTGTCTATTGATTAAAGACGAGCGTTGAGTTCTGCTCCAAGTTCTTCAAATCCTGGTTTACCAAGAAGGGCAAACATATTTTTCTTGTAAGCTTCAACACCTGGTTGGTCAAATGGGTTGATCGCATTCAAGTAACCTGAAAGGGCGATTGCCAATTCGAAGAAGTAGATGGCATAACCAAGAGTGAAGGCATCTTGCTCAGGAAGAGTTACGTACATGTTTGGTACGTCACCGTCTGTGTGGGCAAGAAGAACACCGTCAGTTGCTTTTTTGTTAACGAAGTCAACGTCTTTTCCTTGAAGATAACCAAGTCCGTCAAGGTCTTCTTCCAAAGTAGGGATGATCACGTTCTTACGTGGTTTGTCCACACGGACAACTGTTTCAAACATGATACGAGTTCCTTCTTGGATAAATTGACCTAATGAGTGCAAGTCTGTTGAGAAGTTAGCTGAAGTTGGGTAGATCCCTTTTTGGTCTTTTCCTTCTGACTCACCAGCCAATTGTTTCCACCATTCTGAGAAGTATTGAAGAGATGGCTCGTAGTTTACCAAGATTTCAGTAGCATATCCTTTACGGTAAAGGATGTTACGAACAGCTGCGTATTGGTAAGCTTCGTTTTCAGAAAGTTTGTCTGAAGTGTATTCTTTACGGGCTGCATTCGCACCTTCCATAAGGGCTTTGATATCAGCACCTGATGCAGCAATTGGAAGCAATCCAACTGGTGTCAAGACTGAGAAGCGTCCACCGATATCATCTGGAACTACAAATGTTTCCCAACCATTGGCATCTGCTTCTACTTTTACAGCACCTTTGGCACGGTCAGTTGTTGCGTAGATCCGTTTGTTGGCTTCTTCTTGACCATATTTCTTCACCAAGAGTTCTTTGAAGACACGGAAAGCGATCGCTGGTTCAGTTGTAGTACCGGATTTAGAAATCACGTTGACTGAGAAATCTTTATCTGAAACATACTCTACCAAGTCAGCAAGGTAAGTTGATGAGATTGAGTTTCCAGCATAAAGGATTTGTGGCGCTTTGCGTTCTTCTTTGGTTTGCAAGTTTGCAAAGTGGTGGTTCAAGAAGTCAATAGCTGCTTTCGCACCAAGGTATGATCCACCGATACCGATCACGACCAAAACATCGCTGTCTGATTTGATTTGTTCAGCAGCTTTCAAGATGCGGTCAAATTCTTCACGGTCATAATTTTCAGGAAGGTCCAACCATCCTAGGAAGTCGCTACCAGCACCTGTTCCTTTGCGGATCAATTCGTCTGCTGCAGTCACTTGTGGTTGCATATATTCCACTTCGTGTGGGGCAACAAATTTACCCAAAACTTTTGAGTAGTCAAATTTAATATGAGACATGTTATTCCTCCAAATTTTGTTCTTCTCTATGATATCGCTTTACACGGATTAAATCAAGGGAAACCAATCTATAAAACGTTTTCATTTGCTAATTTTTTTATTTTCACAAATCAAGCAACGACGCAATAGCAATCGTTTGCATATTTGTACTATTTTGGGCTAAAAAATCAAAAAAAGAAGCTTCTCACGAAACTCTATTTTTTTTCTTTTATTCTTTGGATATGAAAGTCATTTCTACATGACTCTGGTGAATGATAGCCCTCACGTCGCTTCGCTCCTCAGGATCAATATCTCTAAACTCGGTTGCGCCTTACAGGCTTGACTGATTTACGCTATAGCCCTCACGTCGCTTCGCTCCTCAGGGTCAATATCTCTAAGCTCGGTTGCGCCTTACAGGCTTGACTGATTTACGCTATAGCCCTCACGTCGCTTTGCTCCTCAGGATCAATATCTCTAAGCTCGGTTGCGCCTTACAGGCTTAATTTATTTACGCTATAGCCCTCACGTCGCTTTGCTCCTCAGGATCAATATCTCTAAGCTCGGTTGCGCCTTACAGGCTTACCTCACTAAGAGCTATAGAAAAAAGAGCACACAGTTCACTTCGCTTAGGGCTGCTGGATTCCTCCCCTGACCCGCTTCACGCAGAACTGTTGCTCCGATAGGTATTATATCATAATTTGTTCGATTTGCAAAGGTCCGGTTTTTATTCTTGTGTTTCGGCCTTGGCTGCGAGCTTGGCTTGTTTTTTTCGTTCCCGACCTTGTCGGAAGAAGGTCTGCATGATGGCTGCACATTCTGCTGCCAAGATTCCTGTTTCTACTTCGACTCGGTGATTGAGGCGTTCATCTGCCAAAATGTCGTAGAGACTACCTGCTCCACCGAACTTCTGATTGGTCGCCCCGTAAATCACCTGGGGAATCCGAGCTAGACCAATGGCACCACTACACATGACACAGGGCTCAATCGTGACAAAAAGCGTCGTATCCAGCAGGCGCCAGCTATTTTCACGCTGATTGGCCTCCTCGATCGCCATGATTTCCGCATGCATGACCGCCCGCTGCAGCTCCTCACGCGCATTATGTCCACGCCCGATAATCTGACCATCCTTGACCAAGACACAGCCAATCGGTATTTCATCATTGGCGAGGGCAATCTCCGCCTCCTTCAGGGCTTCCCTCATAAACATCGCTTTTTCCTCTATCGTGTAGTCCATCTCTTCCTTCTTCCTTTTAGTTTCTTTGTTCATTATACCATAGGCAGCTTACGACTCACAAAAAAAGCCGCCGATTGGGCGACTCTTATGGGAGATTATTATGAAAAAGTTTAGGAGGTTTAAACAAAGTTAGGAGGTCTTTGTTTATGCTTCTAGTATAGCTGGCCTATCTTAAATAAAGCTTAAGTTCTCTGAGTATTGATGATTTTGGAAATATCACCACTTAGAATCTCAAAAATATCTGACAAATTGCTGGCTTACTACTATCCGCTTTGTCGCAGAACCAACTATTGTGGCATCGCTCATCCTTTACGTAACTCAAGGATTTGGTCATAGCGCTCTTCTTCATCAATATGATGGGCTATTTCTAGTACCGTGATCGGCAAAGAAAAGATTAGGTCTCTAACCAGACGACTATTTTTTTCGTCCAAAGCTGATGTCACTTCGTCCGCTAATAAAATATCCTTCTCGCGTAAGAGAAAACGAGCCAACTCTAATCTGACACGCTGACCTCCTGAAATGTTTTCACCATTATTATGAATTTCTACATTCAAAATATCCTGAAATTCATCTATTAAGCCAACTCGGTCCAATACCTCCAATAATTCATGGTCCTGAAAAGGCTGACCAAAAGTTAGATTATAGCGGATAGTATCGTTAAACAGGAAGGGATGCTGGCTAATTAAACCGATATTCCCTTGGAAATGACTCGTTATTTGATTTCCATCATACTGAACGAAAATGTCACCCTCATCACATACTTCTTCTCCTAAAATCAAGCGAAAAAGAGTCGTCTTTCCAGACCCGCTCGGTCCTTTGATTAAGACCTTCTGACCTACTGAAATCGTCGCCGTCAAATCAGAAAAAAGCTGACGTTCAGCAAAACTTTTTGAAATATGATTTAAGCGCAACGATTCGAGATTTTCAACAAATTGATCCTTTGTCTCTTCGAAATCAGGTTCTTCCTCGATAATCTTAAACAGGCGGTTCGCAGTCGGCAAGGCACCTTGGAGATTGGCTGCACTGTACATCAGAGTTTGGATCGGTTCTACCAGCATCCCCGCAGCAACATACATAGAGATGAGGCTTGTAATAGAAATAGAATTTCCCTGTAAACTCAAATAAAAGCCTAAAGCAAGAGGAACAACCTGACTAAAAAAGACCATAAATCCATTAAAGAAAAAAATAATATTATGTGTGAAACAAAATCTTTGGATGGCTTTTTGATATTCTCCGTTTAAATCATTCACGCGCTCTTCATTCAGCCTCATGGCCTGATTAATCCGTAAGGTTTGGCTGCCTTGCATACTATCCGAGACAAGCCCATGTAATTTCGTTCTAAGCTTGGACCAGCTGTCTCCCGAATCTTGTAAACGACGATTCATGATGAACTGAGGAATAGGTCTCATAATCGTAAAAATGACAAAAATAAGTCCTAAGAGAAAATTTTGTGAAACAATATAAATGGCTGTAACAAGGGCGACAAATCCCCAACTCACCATAACATTTATATTTTCCAAATAATTATCGCCCACATATTCCATATCTTGAGTTAGCAGACTAACTTTTTCATCATTGGAAAATTTAGGATTCAATATGACTTTCTTAAATAAAAGGGCACGGACACTTTTGTTGATTTCTCTTCGGAATATATTGTGCGAATAGTTTGAAAACAGCATCAGACTATAAATAACAAGATAGACAGACAAACCAAATAAAACAAAATTGAGAATTTTTCCATAAGAAAGGCCGTCTTGATCTAACTTCAAGGCCTTCGTTAAAATCAGAGGTTGCGCCAACACCAAACCACTATTCACAATACGCCCTAAAAAAATAGGAAAAAGATACTTCTTATCAATGTACTTATAAATATTTCTCATAATTATCATCCATCAAAATAGAGGGCTAGCACAACCCTCTTCTCTAATTTATTTAAAATCGTGATTATTTACAATCACAATTATAGTTAAATACTCTAGGTTTAGCATTCATTTTGTCATCGAATTTGTTATTCACTTTAACCTACACCGAAAATTACAATCTCCATGTGTCAAAATTGTTAGTTCCAATAATTCAGCATCTGTATCGCTTATTTTAGATAGATACTTTTCGACCTCATACTCACCCTCACTTAAATATTTATTTTTATCAAGATAAGCATGAAACTCTTTCCTAATCACATCATTGCTGTCGACTACTCTATTCAATTCATTCGTAAGAAAAAATGAATGATTGGTTTTAGTATTAAAATACAACGTACCATCATCAGTACTATATTTTAATATATATCGTGACAAATTCATATTATCACCTCTTAATCTGTGTGACTTAACCTACAGTAAGTATACACCGATAGAAATATTAAATAAAGCAATATTCAGCAGATTAGAAAAGTTCCAACTTTTAATATTTTGGAAAAGGTTATCCTATAAAAGCTGCAATTTCGCCAACTTCTTGAGCAATATAGGTGGCGCCGGCTTCTTCCAATTCTTCCCTGCTTCCAAAGCCATAAAGGACACCGATAGAATCAAGCTTTTGCGCTTGAGCGCCAAGCACATCGTGCTCCCTGTCTCCAATCATGATGGTATGCGCCAAATCTGTAATCCCATTTTGCTCCAAGGCATACTGGATAACATCGCTTTTTTTACTACGTTTTCTATCCATGGTCGCACCAGCGACAAAGTCAAAATAATCATACAAACCAAAGTGTTTGAGAATTTGAATGGAAAATTCTTCAGGCTTTGACGTAGCTACAATCAACTGTTTGCCAGCCTGCTTGAGAGAAGCCAGCAAGTCAGGAACGCCTAGATAGACCTCATTTTCATAAAGGCCTTTTTCGGAAAAATACTCATGATAGTAGTCAATGGCCTTTAAACATTCTTCCTTAGAAAATCCATAAAAGCGCTCAAAAGACTCCTGCAAGGGCGGACCGATGAAAACTCTCAATGCTTTCTTGTCTGGCACTTGAATCCCATATTTTCCTAAGGCATAGGCCACCGAGTTGGTAATCCCTAGTTCTGAATTGGTCAAGGTGCCGTCTAGGTCAAATAAAATCGTTTGATACATTTTTTCCTCTTTCTGCTTTCAAAAAGAGGCTGGGACAAAAGTCCTAGCCTCTCAATTGTCTTTGGATTGTCGAGCAAGACGCAGTGGTTGAGTGGGCTCTACTACGCTGATTTCATCAGCTTTTACAGCCCTACTCAACTGTGCGGAGGTGGGACGATGAAATCGAATTCTAACGAATGACCGATTTCTGTCCCACTCTCTTATCTTCATTTGCTTATAAACTAGACCACACACTTTCAAGGATATTGGTTTGGTCACGATCTGGTCCGACTGAGAAGGTTGAAATGCGCACACCAACTAATTCACCGACACGGCGGACATAGTTGCGGGCATTTTCTGGAAGCTCATCCAAGTGGCGGACACCTGTGATGTCTTCTGACCAGCCTGGTAATTCTTCATAGATTGGTTTGCAACGTTTGAGTTGCTCCAAGCTTGCTGGGTAGTGGTCGATGCGTTCCCCATCCAAGTCGTAGGCTACACAGATTTTCACTGTATCCAAGCCGGACAGAACGTCGATCGAGTTCAAGCTAAGGTTGGTAATTCCTGACACGCGACGGCTATGGCGCATGACAACTGAGTCAAACCAACCAACACGACGAGGACGACCGGTTGTTGTCCCATACTCATGGCCGACTTCACGGATCCGATCACCCACTTCATCGAAGAGTTCCGTAGGGAATGGGCCATCTCCGACACGGCTGGTATAGGCTTTACATACACCGACAACCTTGTCGATCTTGCTTGGACCGACACCTGATCCGATGGTCACCCCACCTGCAACAGGGTTTGAAGAGGTTACAAATGGATAAGTTCCTTGGTCGATATCCAACATAACCCCTTGGGCTCCTTCAAAGAGCACGCGCTTGCCGTTGTCCAAAGCATCGTTCAAGATAACAGAAGTATCGGTTACATATTGTTTGATTTGTTGACCATATTCATAGTATTCTTCGAAGATATCGTCAAAGGAAAGAGCCTCTGCTTCATAGAGTTTGGTAAATTGACGGTTCTTTTCTTCCAAGTTGATGCGCAGGCGTTCTGCAAAAACGTCGCGGTCCAAAAGATCCGCGATCCGGATTCCCACACGCGCAGCCTTGTCCATGTAAGCTGGTCCAATCCCTTTAATCGTCGTTCCGATTTTGTTGTCCCCTTTTGACTCTTCTTGGAGACGGTCCAATTCGATGTGGTAAGGAAGGATGACATGGGCGCGGTCTGAAATACGCAAACTGTCTGTTGATACCCCTTCTTCATGGAGATAAGCCAACTCTTTGACCAATGATTTCGGGTTGACAACCACCCCATTTCCAATCACAGAGATCTTTTCAGGGAAGAAGATACCAGAAGGAATCAAGTGCAACTTGAACTTTTTGCCATCAATCACGATGGTGTGACCGGCATTGTCCCCACCTTGGTAGCGAGCAATGACTTCTGCATTGGCTGATAGGAAGTCTGTAATCTTCCCTTTTCCTTCATCTCCCCACTGGGTTCCTACAACAACTACTGATGTCATATCTTTGTCTGAGCTATATAGCTCGTCCTTTCTTGAAAAGCAGGCAGGAATCTCACCTGCGATTATGTTTTATACCTCATTATATGAAAAATTTGACAATTTTTCAAGGAGGGTTCATCATTTCATTTGTTTTTTCTCTTATGTAGACGAATTACATTTTTACAAAATATGTATTTTCTGAATTTTAGTACTTAATTTAAAATAAAAGTTCGGAATTTTTGTAAAATCGTAGCGAAAATTTGCTTTCTTTTTCCGTTTGTAATAGACTAAAATAACTACCATAGGACGGTGAAACGATGACGATTAATCAATTACTGCAGAAACTGGATACATCAAGCCCTATTCTCCAAGCGACCTTTGGTCTGGAGAGGGAAAATCTGCGAGTGACAACTGATGGACACTTAGCTCAAACTGCTCATCCGAGTCAGCTTGGTTCCCGCAATTTCCACCCGACCATCCAAACAGACTTCAGCGAACAACAACTGGAACTAATTACACCTATTGCTCACTCTACTAAGGAAGCGCGGCGCTTACTGGGAGCTATCAGCGATGTGGCAGGCCGCTCAATTGACCAGAGTGAATGCCTGTGGCCTCTGTCCATGCCACCGCAGCTGACTGAAGAAGATATTATCATCGCCCGTCTGGAAAACGAATACGAACGCCACTACCGAGAGGGTTTAGCGAAAAAATATGGCAAAAAACTACAGGCCATCTCTGGCATCCACTACAACATGGAGCTAGGGAAAGATCTGGTCGCTGCTCTCTTTCAAGTCAGCTCCTATCATTTACTCAAGGACTTTAAAAATGACCTCTATCTCAAACTGGCTCGAAACTTTCTGCGTTTCCGATGGCTCTTAACCTATCTCTACGGTGCTGCTCCTCTGGCAGAAGCCGGCTTCTACAGTCAGGAATACCCGCAGCCTATCCGCTCTTTTCGCAACAGCGACTATGGCTATGTCAATGACGAGAATATTCAGGTGTCCTACACTTCTTTGGAGCAATATGTAACCGATATTGAAAACTACGTTCAGTCTGGCGAGCTCAGTGCTGAAAAAGAATTTTACTCAGCCGTTCGCTTCCGTGGACAGAAGCACAATCGCGCCTATCTGGAGCAGGGTATCACCTATCTGGAATTCCGCTGCTTCGATCTCAATCCTTTTGACCATTTGGGCATTAGCCAAGAGACCTTAGATACTGTCCATCTCTTTTTACTGGGCCTGCTCTGGCTAGATGATGTAGAAAATGTTGATGCAGTATTAAAAGCTGCCCATGATTTGAACCAGAAAATTGCTTGTAGCCACCCGCTGACTGCCCTGCCAGATGAGGCAGACAGCTCAGCCCTTCTCCAAGCCATGGAAGAGCTCATCCAGCATTTTGAACTGCCAACTTACTATCAAACTTTGCTGGACCAGATGAGAGAGGCTCTCTTACATCCTCAGCTGACACTGTCAGGACAGCTCCTGCCCCATATCCAGCAAGATTCCTTAACAGCTTTTGGTCTAGAAAAAGCAGAAGAATACCACCGCTATGCCTGGACTGCTCCTTATGCCCTCAAAGGCTACGAAAATATGGAACTGTCCACCCAGATGCTACTCTTTGATGCTATTCAAAAGGGGCTAAATGTCGAAATTTTAGATGA
Organism: Streptococcus parasanguinis; assembly: GCF_009717775.1. Taxonomy (GTDB): domain Bacteria; phylum Bacillota; class Bacilli; order Lactobacillales; family Streptococcaceae; genus Streptococcus; species Streptococcus parasanguinis_AG. The sequence goes on from NZ_WMZF01000007.1 coordinate 147,436, forward strand.
AAAGGACCAATTTCTCAAGCTTTGGCATGGTAGTCATGTAGAATATGTCAAGAACGGCAATATGACCTCCAAGGATAACTATGTCATCCCTTTGGCCATGGCCAATAAAACAGTCACCAAAAAGATTTTGGCAGCAGCTGACTTTCCCGTTCCGGCTGGAGCAGAATTTTCTTCTCTAGAAGAGGGACTGGCCTACTACCCTTTGATTAAGAACCGAGAAATTGTTGTCAAACCCAAGTCAACTAACTTCGGACTGGGCATCTCTATCTTCCAAGAGCCAGCTAGCCTGGAAGCTTATCACAAGGCTCTGGAGATTGCTTTTTCAGAAGATGTCGCCGTCTTAGTGGAGGAATTTATCGCTGGAACGGAGTACCGCTTCTTTGTCTTAGACGGACAATGCCAAGCAGTCCTCTTGCGAGTGGCGGCCAATGTCGTCGGAGACGGTCAGCATACCGTGAGAGAATTGATTGCCATCAAAAATGACAATCCTCTGCGGGGCCGAGATCATCGTTCACCGCTTGAAATCATTGAACTGGGGGACATTGAACTGCTCATGCTGGACCAGCAAGGCTATGGACCAGATGATATCCTGCCTGCTGGAGTCAAGGTTGACTTGCGGCGCAATTCCAACATTTCTACTGGCGGAGACTCGATTGATGTCACAGACAGCATGCACCCATCTTATAAGGAACTCGCTGCGGACATGGCAAAGGCTATGGGAGCCTGGGCCTGTGGCGTTGATCTCATCATCCCTGACAGCTCTGCTATTTCCACAAAGGAAAATCCCAACTGTACCTGCATCGAGCTCAACTTCAATCCTTCTATGTATATGCACACCTATTGTGCTGAGGGGCCGGGACAAAGCATTACTCCGAAAATACTAGCTAAACTTTTCCCAGAAATGGACCTATAAAGTAAGAAAACGCAGAAGATGTCTCTGCGTTTTTGTTTTGTAACCGAGGTAGAGTTTTAGATGATAACCTAAAAAGATTAAGCATGGTCCTCCTACAAGTTTAAAATAGCAAGTCATTTGCTGTAAAATCATCCTCTAACAAGCAAATTTCAAACCTCTCCTGCATATAGCAGAGGAAATCTTCCCTTTTTCCCAAAAAGAATCATAGGCCGCGAATACAAGGCTAGTATCATCTGAACAAGTTCCAGCCAGTTACTGTTGGCTTCCATAGCCCACCATCTCAATCGCTTTAAAACTGCCTCGGGTTAAAAATTCATACGGAACCCCTAATGCATCAGCTACCGCCAAACCATAGACTGCCGCTTTCAAAGATTGGTTCATGCTAGCCTCCTTTGTTTTATTATACTATTTTTGGTCTTAAAATTCTTCCTAACCCCAAAAAACAAGCGCAGGCCTGCGCCTGTTTTTCTATTTTGTGCTAAAATAGTAGATATGGACAAAATTATTAAAACTATCTCAGAAAGCGGCGCTTTTCGTGCCTATGTACTAGACAGTACAGAAACCGTACGAACAGCCCAAGAAAAACATCATACACAAGCTAGCTCCACGGTCGCACTTGGCCGTACCCTCATTGCCAGTCAAATCTTGGCAGCAAACGAGAAAGGAGATACTAAAATTACGGTCAAAGTCCTTGGGACTAGCTCACTCGGAGCCATCATCACCGTGGCAGACACCAAGGGAAATGTTAAAGGCTACGTACAAAATCCTGGAGTGGATATCAAGAAGACAGCAACTGGTGAAGTCCTGGTGGGACCATTTGTCGGAAACGGAGAATTCCTGGTCATCACTGACTATGGTACGGGCAATCCTTATAACTCCATGACCCCTCTTGTCACAGGTGAAATCGGAGAAGACCTGGCCTTTTATCTGACGGAAAGCCAACAAACACCTTCTGCAGTTGGACTCAATGTTCTGTTGGATGACGAAGACAAGGTCAAGGTGGCTGGTGGTTTCTTGCTTCAGGTCTTGCCAAATGCCAAGGAAGAAGAAATCGCGCGCTTTGAAAAACGCATCCAAGAAATGCCTGCTATTTCAACACTTTTGGAATCTGAAGATCATATTGAAGCTCTTCTTTCTGCTATCTATGGGGATGAACCTTTCAAACGCCTCTCTGAAGAAGAACTTCGCTTCCAGTGCGACTGCAGCCGTGAGCGCTTTTTGAACGCTTTAGCAAGTCTGCCAGCTAGTGATCTAGAAGAGATGAAAGATGAAGATCACGGTGCAGAGATTACCTGCCAATTCTGCCAAACACACTACCACTTTGACGAAAATGACTTGGAGGAACTCATTCGTGACAAATCTTAATACGCCATTTATGATCGGGGATGTCGAAATCCCTAACCGTACCGTCCTAGCCCCAATGGCCGGAGTGACCAACTCAGCTTTCCGGACCATTGCCAAAGAACTGGGGGCAGGGCTCGTTGTGATGGAAATGGTCTCTGACAAGGGAATCCAGTACAACAATGAAAAGACGCTTCACATGCTCCATATCGATGAAGGAGAAAACCCTGTATCGATCCAACTCTTTGGAAGTGACGAAGATAGCCTGGCACGCGCAGCTGAATTTATCCAAGAAAATACCAAGACCGATATCGTCGATATCAACATGGGTTGCCCGGTGAATAAAATCGTCAAGAACGAGGCTGGTGCGATGTGGCTCAAGGACCCAGACAAGATCTACTCCATCATCAATAAGGTTCAATCCGTCCTTGATATCCCTCTGACTGTCAAAATGCGGACAGGTTGGTCAGACCCTTCTCTAGCAGTTGAAAATGCGCTCGCTGCCGAAGCTGCGGGTGTCTCTGCCCTTGCCATGCATGGACGGACTCGGGAGCAAATGTATACGGGGCATGCGGATCTTGAGACCCTTCACAAGGTTGCACAGGCCCTAACTAAGATTCCATTTATCGCAAACGGAGATATCCGTACGGTTCAAGACGCCAAACAACGGATCGAAGAAGTCGGTGCTGATGCGGTCATGATTGGTCGCGCTGCTATGGGCAATCCTTATCTCTTCAACCAAATCAATCACTACTTTGAAACAGGAGAAATCCTGCCTGATTTGACTTTTGAAGACAAAATGAAGATTGCTTACGAACACTTGAAACGCTTGATCGATCTCAAAGGTGAGCACATTGCCGTTCGTGAATTCCGTGGTCTCGCCCCTCACTACCTCCGTGGTACCTCAGGTGCAGCTAAACTACGCGGCGCCATCTCCCAAGCTAGCACTCTGGCTGAGATTGAAGAACTCTTACAATTAAAAGTATAGAAATACAAAAAGAGGCTGGGACAAAAGTCCTAGCCTCTCAATTATTTTTGGATTGTCGAGCAAGACGCAGTGGTTGAGTGGGCTCTACTACGCTGATTTCATCAGCTTTTACAGCCCTACTCAACTGTGCGGAGGTGGGACGACGAAATCGAATTCTAACGAATTACCGATTTCTGTCCCACTCTCTGTACTATTTTTAAATAAAATAAGTTAAGCAATTCTGCAAAGAAATATAAATATGTTTTAATTTTTTGAGCGAATCAAAAAAATACCGAAACTTTCCGCTGTGAGAAAAGTGCCTGAAACACGATTGTTTCAGGCACTCGGGAGTTTTGAGACCTTAGGCTCAAAACTAAGTCATGGAACTTCTTCGAAGTTCGCTGACGTCCGTACTCACCTAAGGAAAGTTTCTAAGATGGCTTTGTCATTAATCTAAAACAGGACCTCACACGGGGTCCTGTTTCTATAGATTGTCTGTTTGCAGGCCGAGTTGTTTGACTCTGGCGGTGTAGTAGGTCATGATCAAAAAGAGGTTGGCTGTGATCAGCCAGATGGCCCATTGGTGAATGAAATGCATGAGGATGGCTACGCTAATAGCTCCCGCAATAAAGCTTCCAACGACAATCCCGTAATTCATCGCTTGTCTGCGATACTCGTCCAAATCTCCCTTTCCTCGAGTGATTCGGTACAAGGCCGTCAGCATCTTGCGGTAATTTCCGGAAGTCATAAAGATCACGTAAGGATGGGTTTCAATCAAGCTTCCTGTAAAGGTCAACATCATCATCCCTGTCCCAAAAGCAATAAAGGGAACTTCTACAGGTGGTATGACAGACACCAAGGGAATCAGGAGTGTCACCACAAACAAAGGAATCAACATCTTGATCCGCCAAAAGGCTGTCTTGCGATACTCTCTGATATGGAGGGCAACCACAAAGCCGATCGAGAAAAATAAAATAGATGAAAAACGCATGATGGTATTTTCGACACGGGGATCGTGCCAATCAGCGATGAGAAGCAGTAGGTTCCCCGTTTGGGTCGCGACCAAACTCCGATAGTGCATGTGGCAAAAGACATCGAGGCCTCCTCCTATAAAACCAAGCAGAGCCCCCATCAGTCGTGTATTTTGTGGTAAAATTATTTTTTCTTCCATAGTCTTGTCTCTTTTGATCTCAATTATGTTTATTATACCACTTTGCACACAAGTGGAGCAGGAAAAATCAGAAAAAGCCCTTGGCTACTACTAGTAACTAAGGGCTGGTAGAATGAACCCCGCTCGATCTACTGTTTTAAGCGATAGGTCTTGCGTGGTTTTTTCTTAGGTACCCGCTTGAGACCCACTTCTTCCACGAATTCTCCGAATTTTACGAGGAAGTTATTGCTAACGATGGGACGTCCTGGATTGATCAAATTGACCAATTCGGTTGCTTCATAAACGGTGAAAGGCTCCTCTAACAGATAGAGGAAGGTTGGATTCCAGTCGAGACGTCCCTGAATCCGCTTGATCGATTCTTGAATAATCTGGTAGTGGTCAAAAGCAAAATCAGAAGCAGTTAAAACCTTTCCCTCTAGCAAGCACTGGGACTTTTTGAAGTCGACATCGAGAAAAACAACTTCCTTGGCATCGTCACCTGCATGGGCTAAGTCTACTGCTTCTGCCGGCAGATAGACCAGATGGGCGATGGTAATGACCCAGCCTCTGGGGTCCCGCCCAGGGGTGGAAACTGTCATGAGCTGCTCCACCTTATTCACTGGCAGATCGAGCCCAACTTCTTCTTTGACTTCTCGGATACAGGCATGAGTCGCATCTTCATCCTTGTTCACAAAGCCCCCCACCAAGGCGAGGCGGTGTTGATAAGGGTGGGCCTTGCGGCGAATGGCTAAGAGCTTGAGCTGTCCATCAACAAAACAGTAGGCCACCATGTCCGCTGTGACACTTGGAGTTTCATAAGTTGACAGGTCTTGCTCCTTGTACCACTTGAGAAAGTCTGCTTCACTAGCGACCGTCTCAAAATACTCTTTCTCCGTCATTCCTGCTGGAATTGAGAGACTTGCCATCTAAGCCACCTCCTTCTTGAGGGCTTTGGTCCATTCTAAGAAGAAGGGAACGCTGGAAAGAAGCAGGAGATAGATCCATTGAAAGGCTGTGCGTCCTACAAAAAGGTCCTTCCACAGGAGTTTCATAATATTGACAAAGCCTTGTTTTTTCGCTTCTTGGTGAACATTTTTAAAGTCTTGGATAAAGGTTGTGAATTTTTCAGATAGGTTTTTCATAAGCTGCTCCTTAGTCGGCTTGGTAAATGGCATCGATCACCTTCTTGGCTTCTTCGTAGTTGCCGAGGTAGTCTGATGCGAGGAAAGTGGTCGGAATGTTTCCTAGGTATTGCTGGCGCAATTGGTCCAGGTAATTTGAAAAGCTGGTGCGGATCTCTTCGTCAGCCATGGTCATGTCTCGGAAACCATCATTGACATAAGAGCCGATCGGCTGGACAAAGAGGATCAAATCCCATTTTTCTTTGGAGAGAATACTGACAAAGAGGTTGTCGAAGGTATCGGTCATGCTGGTATCCTGACCTTCGACCTCCATGTAGTAGTCGTAATAACCCTTGGTTACCAGGGAATTGGTATCGGCGATGACAAGGCCTCGATTGGCACTACTATCGATGAGCTTAGAGGTTTGATCATACTGTCCTAAGAGTAGGTAATAGTAATCTTTTGGCGTGAGCTCATCATCTCGAACATTGTTCTTGATCTGGTATTCACGGGCATACTCTAGACTAACAGGTGCATCGTAAAAGCGGGCTAAGTCCTTTGCAAGGGTCGTTTTCCCGTTGCTGGCGCTCCCCATGATCAAGACTTTTTTCGTGAACTGGCGACGGAAGGGCTGAGCGATGTATTTCCAGTATTTGCTTGGATTTTCCCGGATCATGGTAGCAGAGATCCCGAAGCGGCGCTCTTCTAAGTGAACTTCAAACCCTCTAGCTTCCAACTCTTCCTTGTAGGCTTTCTCCCCTACATAAAAGATCAACTCTTCTGTCTCTGTTTGATACTGGATGGTGTCAAGGGCTGTTTGTAACCAAGGCTCCCAGCCCAAGGGATAACGAGGAAGTTCTGTTTCATCTAGCTTATAGACTTGGGTCAACTCATCATTAGAGAAGGCTTCGCGGATATAACGGAAGCGTTTTTGTAAAGTCAACCCGACTTCTTCGCCACGATCCCCTTCATAACCAGATACGATGACACGAACGCGATCACACTGACGCTTGGCCCGCTGGATCAGGTCAATATGCCCTTGATGAAGAGGCGCAAAGGTTCCAAAAACCAGGGCAATTCTTTCTTTTTTCATATAAACTCCTTTTTATAATTTTTTATAAATAGATTTTCTTTATGTTTTTATTATAAACTATATTTTCTATCTGTCAATAATTTTTTATAAAAAAATATATTTTTCTTCAAACCAACAAAAAAAGATCTGAAAAGAGAAGTTTATCCTTTCAGATCTTTCGAATTTTATTCACGAGTGAGGGAGTGGCTGACACCGTCTTTCAGAACCGTCACACTAGATACAGAGCCATCTTTTCCAACTACGATATCTAGAGTCGCCGCAGACCCATCGCCTGCTGAGAGATTAGCATGGTAATGACCATCATCCAAAGTATAGTTATAAGCGCTGATACCATAGGCTACGGGTTGGCCCCCAGGAAGTTGGATGGTCACTTGACCGCCTTGGCCAATGGTGACTCCAGTGTCGCGTTTGTCAGACCAATTCCCAGCTGCTGCAGAGAAATCCCCTGCTGCTACAGAATAGACTCCCTTGTATTGGGCATTCTCTGTAGCAGAAGCTTGCTTCTTAGCATGGGCATGGCCGTCTTCTAGACTTGGCAATTTTGCTTTCGCTGGTGTTGCTGGAGTGGCTACTTCTTTTGTTACGGGTGCTGCTGGTGTCGCTTCTTTAGCTGGAGCAGGTGTTTGACTAGCTGCAGCTTGGTTATTTTTGCTACCAACGGTATGACTTTCTTCTGATTTGCTATCAGAGGATGAAGAGGCAATGGGATCTTTACTAGTGATCACTTTTTTCTTAGAAGAAGAACTTGTTTGTTTAACCAGACTGGTCTTTGAACTACTTGCTTCTGAAGTTTTTTCTTCTTTATTCCCGCCACAAGCTCCTAGGAAAAGACTAGCTGTCAAAGCTAGGGCTGCTAGGGAAATGATTTTTTTGTTTTTCATAACAGAACCTCTTTTTGTAACATTTGTAATATTTTGTAACGTTATTGTAACACTGTTATATGAGGCTGTCAATAGTTTCTCAAATATTTTTCTAATTTGAAAGAAGTTTTAGATAAGTTCTAAACTTTAGCAAAAAAGAGGCTGGAACAAAAGTCCTAGCCTCTCAATTATTTTTGGATTGTCGAGCAAGACGCAGTGGTTGAGTGGGCTCTACTACGCTGACTTCATCAGCTTTTACAGCCCTACTCAACTGTGCGGAGGTGGGACGACGAAATCGAATTCTAACGAATTACCGATTTCTGTCCCACTCTCTCCTCATTATTTATACACTTCTTGATAGAATTCGATCTTGTCCCCTTTTTTAACGGTGGTTTCAGCAGCACCTTTTGGAGCCATTTCGCCATTGATCTTGTACATCCAGTAAAGACCTTTTGCTTCATCTTGGCTGTGACCGTCAATCGAGGTGATCATGCCATTTTTTTCTTCAATCTTGTAGTTGGCTTTGAGCACTTTCATAAGGTTGCTCTCTTCTGCTACTTTCAAGGTTTTCAATTGCGCTTTTTGACCTTCTGGCGTCACGCTAATTGTAATCGAAATTTCGTTTTTCTTGGCAACTTCTGTGCTAGAAGTAGTTGTTTGATTGTTTGTGCTATGAGACGGAGCGCAACTCGCTAAAAGAAGAGCTGCAAGTAAGGTCATCAAGCTAGAAATGGTTTTTTTTAACATAAAATCTCCTAAAAATATGATAAATAATGGGATAAAAAGCGATCGTCGACAGAGCATGGGCAAGGTTAAAACTAAAACCATTGACCAAAGCATAGGTCCACCAAGGAATATGGTAAATCAAGGCATAAACACTATCGATCAAGACCCCATAAGCAAAGGACAGTAGCCCCACAAAAAAGATCTGAAAGACAAAGGGCAACCACTTGTAACAGATACGCCAAAGGAGCATCAAGCAGCCGAAGGCGACAATCTGAAAGAACACAATCAAGCTCATCCCCAGGAAAAAGGCGGAGACAAACATGGTGATCATCATCACAAGAAAAGCAAAGCTATACCCTTCAAATATCACCAAGAGAAAAAAGATGGCCGAAATAGGTTGGACATTTGGAAAAGGGGCAAAAGCCTGACGTAGAGCGACACAAAGGGCTGCCAAAAGCGAAATACGGGTTAATCGCTGAAGCGTCATGACGTCCTCCTAGACAATCTCGAACTTGATCGTTCCGGCTGTCGTTCCAACCTTGATCGTTTGCCCTTCTTGGGCTTGACCTTTCAGCAATAGCTCTGCTAACTGATCTTCCACTTCGGTCTGCAAGACACGACGGAGTGGGCGAGCTCCCATTTCTGGATCGTAGCCTTTGGTTGCTAGCAACTTGAGCGCTGAAGGCTGGAATTTGAGGGTCATGCCTTGTTCGGCCAAGGTCGCGATGAGCGGTTTGACCATGACTTTCACTACCTGCTGCATGTCCTCACTGGAGAGACTATGGAAGACCACCTTTTCATCAATCCGGTTGATAAACTCTGGACGATAGGTCTTCTTCAACTCTTCAAACATGCGTTTTTCCATATTGGCCTGATCAAAGCGGATATCTTTGGCACCAAAGCCAACTGTCTTATCATCCCGAAGGGCTGTAGCTCCCAGGTTTGAGGTCATGATGATAATGGTATTGGAGAAGTCGATCTTCCGGCCTTTGCTATCGGTTAAGACTCCGTCATCCAAGACTTGCAAAAGGACATTGAAAATATCTGGATGGGCTTTTTCCACCTCATCAAATAAGAGAACTGAATATGGTTTGTTGCGGACTTTCTCGGTCAACTCGCCTCCTTCTTCGTAGCCCACATAGCCTGGAGGGGCTCCGTTGAGGCGGCTGGCCGCGAATTTTTCCATGTACTCACTCATATCAAAACGGATGAGGGCCGATTCATCATCAAACAGAACTTCCGCCAAAGCTTTGGCTAGCTCTGTTTTTCCGACACCGGTAGGTCCTAGGAACATGAAAGAACCGATCGGACGTTTATTGCTACGGATACCTGATTGATTGCGTCGAATAGCCCGACTGATACTCGAAACGGCTTGGTCTTGACCAATCACGCGCTTATGCAATTCTGCTTCTAAGTTTAGGTACTTCTTGGCATCGGTTTGGGTCAGTTTTTGAGTTGGAATACCGGATAATTGGCTCAAGGTCACCAAGACATCTTGGTCAGTGACTTCTTTTTTGTAGACAATGGGAGCGGCCTCTACTTCTAAGAGCTGGGCTGCTTTCTTCCACTTGCCGTCCATCAAGGCCCGGTCTAAGGCGGTCAACTCTTCTTTTACGTGACCGTTGGAATCGCGGTTTTGTACGGTAGCTGCCGCTTCATCCAAGAGATCAATGGCTGAATCTGGCAATTGACGGCTGGTCAAATAGCGATGGGCATATTTGACAGCTGTTTCGATCGCTTCATCAGTAATGGTCACATGATGGTGGTCCTGGTAGGTTTCTTTCAAGCCTTGGAGAATTTGGATGCTATCTGCAACACTTGGCTCTTCAATGGTGACTTTCGCAAAACGCCGAGAGAGGGCTGCATCTTTTTCGATATGCTTTTGGTACTCATCTTGAGTCGTGGCCCCAACTGTACGCAAGGTTCCCCGTGCCAGGGCTGGTTTTAGAATATTGGCTGCGTCTAAGGTCGAATCAATGCCCGATCCTGACCCCATAATGGTATGCAGTTCATCGATAAAGAGAATCACGTGACCGTCTTCTTCGATATCCTGGATGATATTGTTCATACGTTCTTCGAAGTCCCCACGGAAGCGCGTCCCTGCCACCACATTCATGAGATCCAATTCAAGAACACGCATTTGAGCGATTTCAGCTGGAACATTGCCGCTAGCGACCCGCTGGGCCAGACCTAATGCAAGAGCGGTTTTCCCGACCCCTGCTTCTCCCACCAATACAGGATTATTCTTCGTCTTGCGGCTGAGGATTTGGATCATGCGTGAAATTTCTGCATCCCGGCCGATCACCGGCTCGAGCTGACCTGCACGCGCCATTTCTGTCAAATCACGGGTATAGTCTTCAAGACCTCCACTTGTACTTGGGGGCATGCCCATCATATTCCCCATAGTTTGGCGGTTAGGGTTTTGGGCCCGATAAAGACTCCGGATAGCTTTAATATCATTTTTGTCCCAGCCTGCCTTGTCTTCTAGATTCTTTCGAAGGGAAGCAACGGGAACACCCTTGTCTTGCTCTGTAAAGGCAAAGCCGGCAAACTCCATGACTTGGCTAGCCAAGGTCCCACGGTCCGCTAAAAGAGAGAGGAGCACATGCTCTGTTCCCAAGGTCTTGGCATGAAGGACCTGGGCAATCTCCTTTGCGTGCTTCATCATCGCTTCCATCCGATAAGAAAATGGGAAGATTTCATACCGATTGTCGCTTTGAAAAGCCTGGCCTGTAATATGCTCCGCTGCATCCTGAAATTCGTCAATCTGCATAGGATAATCGTTGAGTACAGAACCTGCCACGCTATAGGGATTATTGGCCATGGCCGTCAAAAGATGCCAAGTATCTAAGGTATTCCCTTGATAGTGGCCTGCTAGTATTTGGGCCGCTTCTATACTTTCTAACAGTGCTGTTGAATAGTTCATCTAGTCGGTATTTCCTTTTCTATCTACTTGTTGAATGATTTTTTTCAGCATATTTGCTCGTATGATGAGAGCATCTCGACCTAGAACCTCATCGGAGGTTGTCGCAAAGAACAGCTGAGTCTCACGTTTTGTCAATAATTTTTCTTCATGGAGCATCTGGAGGATATCATGGAAGACCTGCTGGCTGATGGTCTCTCCAATATTGGCTGCCAAGTCTTGAAGCATCTGATGGTGATCTGAAAACTGGACCTTGCCAATGCGGATATAACCGCCACCACCGCGTTTACTTTCTACAATATAGCCTCGACTCTCGGTAAAGCGGGTCTTAATGACATAGTTAATCTGACTAGGGACGACCTGAAAGACATCTGCCAACTCACTTCTTTTGAGCTCTGCCATGCCAGCTTGAGCCAGCAAGGCCTTGATATAAGCTTCAATGCTATCAGATGTGTTCTTATTTGCCATGATGCTCCTTTCTGACTTGTTTTCTTCTAGATAGATGCTCTACTCTTTAGCGCATAAAGATGCCCTTGGAGTGTTTGTTTTGATCATTGACCTTATTTGACTATTATACAATTTTTATGGCTGTAAATAAAGCAAAGACTCTATGGAAATAGGAATCTCTTAAGAAGACAAAATAAAAGAGGCTAGTGAGAACTAACCTCTTATGAGAAGAATCAACTACTCTTTGCGACGAGCGAATTTCTTACCTCCACCCAAGAAACCTAGAGACCAAGCAGTCCGAACCAAGCGAACAAACCACCTTCTTTCGTACCGGTTTGAGGTAGTTTTCCTTCCGGTTGAAGAGAAGGGCTTTCTACCTTTTCTTCTACTGGATGGTCTGCCGTCAAATTAGGAGTTGCTGGCGGAGTCGATGCTTGTAGGAGCACTGGAGTTTCTTTTTCTTTTTTGTCATCTGCTTGAGAAAGAGTCGCAACTTCTAGCTGCTCCTTACTTGGGGTGACAGGAGTGGTTGGAGTCGGCATATCAGCTATCAACGGACTTTTTTCCGCTTCCTTCGTTCCGACTTCTGTGATCTGGTCCTGGGCCTCCACTTCGACAAAGGCATCGACTTCTGTCCGAATTTCTTTGCCTTCTTCTTGTCGAACCTCGATCAATTTCAACCGGCGTCCGACCTTTCCTGCTTGAAGGATCCGGCTTTCGCCCTTGGCCAAGTCCTTGTTCTCACGTGTTTGACTCTCAAATGGAATCTCCTCCGCTTCGATGAGAAGTTCTGGCTTTTCAAGAATCAAATCCCGAATACCTTCTTCTGGCCGTGTCTGCGTCAGGGGTTCATAATTGTGAGCATCTTCTAAGATGGTTTCAAGGGCTTCGACTTGATTAGCTGCAGCAACCAAATCTGGTCGCTCTTGATCCAACAACTGAGTCAAGTCCGTCAATTGTCCTTGAACCGTCGGTTTGAGGTCTGCTTTCAAGCGATCGAGAGAAGTAGCCTTGATCTTTTCTACTCCTTCTCTGATGATCTGTTGCAGCTCTTCTTGACTGAGCAGCTGACTATCTTTCCCTGAGAGGACAAATCGGTCCACCTGGATGGCTCTAGATGACTGAGGATCATTGAGGGCTGGATCCAGATGCAGGCGTAGCTGGTGGTAGCCTTTTGCTAGGCCTTGTAGATTGACCAAACTCTGGTCGAGCTTGCGTTGATCTCCGTAGCCACTGAAATAATGATCGCCTTCGATCTCATAATCATGGCCCCGACCTTCTTCGAAGGCCATTTCTTTTCCATCCAGGGTGACGCTGTAGAGCCCATGACTTGGATCAACCACTCCTCGGACCTCCACGCCGGTGCCCTTAAAGGTAATGGTCACTTCAATGTGTTTCTTGCCTTCTTCATCGGTCACTTGGTTAAAGCTAGACCAAGATTCTGTGCCATTTGAGAAGTTTGGATTGTCTGTCTCGTGCTGCCAACCCTCACTGTAATGCAGTTTTGGATCTTGGTCATCTACTTCTTTGCGATTTTCTGGAAGCAGGTCCTCGTTCATCACTTGGACTGTCAGTTCTGGAATAAAGCCGACCAGACTTCCTTGATCCGGATGCAACAATTTGACCTTAAAGTCATAGACATCGGTTGCTTTTCCTGCAAAATCAAGGGTTGGAACTTGGACTGTTTTTTCCGTCTCTCCATCTGCGAACTCAAGGGTGACGTTGGTATCTTTGTAGACCTTGCCATGAACTCCTGTTCCTGGTTCTGTGATCAATTTGAGACTGGCACTTCCTTTAGAGCCACCTTTTCTCTTGACGACGACTTGCGCTGGGTCGCCTTTCTTAACAGCTAGGGTTGGCTGAGCAAACTCAAAGAGCCCCTTTTCTTGGTTGTTAAGGGCATAAATCCCTTCCGTTGCGATCGCATCTCCCTTGCTATTGACCAAGGTCAAGGTGTGGGATCCTGCTGCCAAGTCCGGTGTTTCATAGACCTTTTGGCTGCGTTTGCGGCTTGGGCTTTGGGTATTGACGGTCGCTAGCTTTTGCCCATCGACATAGACATCCATTTCCCCATGACCAGGGTCGACAGTTGCGACCACATAGGCCTTAGTGCCTTCAAACTGATAGGTCACCGAAGCTCCCTTTTCCTTGGTCCACATAGAGGTACCTCGAACGCCTTCTCCCTCTTCATTCCACTGACCATTGGCCCGGTCAGCAGTCCGGTCAGAATGATAAGTCAAACCAAGCGGATAGCCATCAGTTTCTTCAATGCTGGCTGGCGTCTTATAGACAGAGACTCCGTTCAAGATTGGAGTAGCTTGGGCATCGGTGATGGACACCCGGATATAGCGACTATCAACTGGTTGCCCTTTGATCAATCGGCGGTATCCTACAGTTGAGCCAGCCCCATAAGGAACCCATTGGCCATTCACAGCCACATCAATGGTGAAGCCAGAAATCCGTTGGCCTTTCTCGATGGTTTCTTTGAGCTCTACCACATCAAAATGCTGTTCTTTTCCAAGATCGAGGACAAAAGATCCGGTCTTGGCATCATCTGCAGGGGCCCAACTGGTCTTTTCATCACCATCTGTCAAATGGCTGGCCTTGTAGAGAGGATTGCGTCGTGTCGAGTCAGCTTCTACCAAAGCTCCTGCCGCATAGTTCACACTGTAGAGTTGGTCCAAGGTCTGACGGAATTCTTTCAAACGGGCCACATCGGCATCCGCAAATTTTCCGTCTTGATTGGGTGGAATATTGAGCAAGAGTGGAGTTCCACGGCCGACCGATTTGAAGTAAATGTCCATCAATTCGCGCAAGGACTTAGGCTCTTGATTGTCATGGTAGAACCAGCCGGAGCGAATAGAGACATCGGCTTCTCCCACTGAGTATTGCTTCCCTTCCGGATCCCCGTGATTGAGGTAGCTGTTGGATGGATTGTTGCGGATCTTATCCGGATTGACCTTATGCCAAACTGGATCTCCAGCGATCCCCTTCTCATTTCCGATCCAACGAACATTGGTCGGCTCAGCTGAGAAGATAGCAATATCCCCTTGGGCCTTGCGAATGGCTTCAAACCACTTGTCAAAGGTATAGGTTACTTTTTGAGCCCCATCGCCACGCGCTCCATCCATCCAGACTTCTACGAACTTACCCTTGTTCCCATATTTTGGATCTTCAAGGATTTCCTTAAGCTGGTTGAGATAGTATTCATTGTATTGGTCCTCTGTATCCACATGGTAGAGCGGGCTGTGGGCATCCCAAGGAGAGAGATAGACCCCCATGTCCATATCATACTTGCTGGCAGAAGCAGAAACCTCGGCTAGGATATCGCCTTTTCCTTCCTTCCAACCACTTTTGGCAATGGTATGGTCGGTGTATTTGGAAGGGTACAAGAGGAAGCCATCGTGGTGCTTGACGACCATGATCGTCCGTTTAAAGCCAGCATCTTTCAGGGTTTTGATCCACTGATCGGTATCCAGATGCTCTGGATAGAAATAATAAGGATCTTCTTGTCCATCTCCCCACTCACGATCGTAGTAAGTATTCATCCCAAAGTGGATGAAAGCTGCTAGTTCTTCGCGGTGGTATTGCATCTGAGCCTTGCTTGGAAGTGGTCCGTAATCCGCAATCTCAGTCTCCTCATCTAGAGAAGTGGCTGGTTGAGTGGCTTCTGTCCCTTGACTGGCTGTGCGATTTTCTTTCTCACTAGTAGCTGCTGAGGGCTGTTCTGATTGTTCTTGGTGCTCGTTCACAGTTTTCTCCTCCTTTCCTTGATCTCCTGCATTGCTTGTTTCAACCCGTTCTTCGCGAGTTTCACTCCTCTCAGCTTGTTCCTCTGCGTAACTGGTAGTAGTTCCTAAAAAACAAGTCGCTACGACTACCGAGCAGACACCTACTGAGAGTTTACGAATGCCAAATCGATTTCTCTGATCAACTAATCTTTTTCCCATATTCCATTCCTTTATGTCACCAGGTAAAGAGGGTGGGGCTTCCCCATCCTCCTTCTTTTTACCTGTGAACTTTTCACCGTTTTTTACTAGTTTCTCTAGCTGTTTTACTTGGCCTTTTTGGCTCTTTTTTTCTGATCGTCCAGCACAGCACTGGCAAGGCCTGCCGCTAGGATTCCAGCAACGAGGCTTGCGACGCTTTCTTCCGTTCCTGTATTTGGTAATCTACCTTCGGAAACTGGAGCAGTTGAAACTGCTGGTGTTTGAGCTGTTTTCTCGACTTCCTTCCCTGCTGCATCTGTCCCTTCCTGACGTACCGCTTTGACCTCAAGAGATGCTTGAGGAGTTGCGGCAGCTACTGGTCCTTCTGAGCCATGAGGATGTTCTGGGTTCGGAAGCGGTTGTGGCTCTGGCCGCGGTTGCGGCTCTGGCTGTGGTTGCGGTTGTGGCTCTGGTTGTGGCTGAGGTTCTGGCTGTGGCTCTGGTTGTGGAGTGTCTGGAAGTACTTCTTTAGTGCCCACCTCTGTAATTTCTGCCACTGGATCTAGCTCTACAAAGGCATCCAGTTCCTTCCGGCTTTCCACACCATTTTCTTGAGAAACTTCCACCAAGCGCAATTTGCGGCCTTTTTGACCTTCTTGAACCACACGTTTCTCACCTTTTGGAAGATCCGCATTTGGACGTTCTAGGCGTTCAAAATCCATCTCTTCTGGCTCAATCACCAACTCTGGTTTGGTGTGGACCAGATTCTTAACCCCTTCTTCGGGAATGGCTGAGCCTGTAGGTGCTTTTGCGGATAGAGAAAGTTGATATACTTTTTCGAGCTTGCCATCTTCTGAGACAACCTTGACAAGAACCGGAGCATTGGCACTTTTAGCATCGATGACCGTAACGGCTGTTCCATTCTTGCCTTGTGCTGAAACGATTGGACGTTCTCCCTCATACTCTAGATGATAATCTGTCACATCTGGTTTAAAACCTTCTAGGTCTTTGCCATTCACTTGGATCGTAACGTCAGTTGTTGCCTGAGCCTCTTCTGTTGGGGCATAGGCGCTCAATTCAATGATTCCAATTCCTTTAAGATTTTCATCACGGACCATTCTTAAACGGATGGCTTTCGTTCTGGTTTCGTTGAAGCTGAGGTTAGAGATATAACCAGGCTCAAAGGCATAATCCAAGCTATACGGGATTTCTTCCCAGTTTGAGGCTTGGTTAAATGGATGATCTGGAAGATTTTTCAAATTGCCGTAATCATCTGGGACATCAAAGTCTGGACCAATATAGCGTTCAAGAACCGTTTTCGTTGGCAGACCTGTTTCCTGATCTGCAAAGAAGTCGACCGCTACTTTATTGACTAAGCGCTCTGTTACTTGACCATTTTTCTTGAAGATGAGACCAGCAAACACTTCTGTCTGATCCGGCTCTCTCTTCCAGTTGGTCCAACGGTAGTACTCATTGTAGCCACCATCGTTGATGTAATCGATATAGTCGATTTGATTTGGATCGAGATCGTTGGTTTCACTAGCAAATGCCCTGGTATCTTCTGCATTGTAGTCACGGTTCACAGAGAGGTTTTCTCCTGTCTTTTCTGACACCCGGACGGTCAGCTGAGCTGTCAGATCATAGCCAATGACTTTTCCTTCTAACGTGAAGCTGCCTTCATGAGAAAGTGCATCAGCTGGGATAGCCTGCCAGTCCACCGTCAGTTCCTTGCGTTCATAACCTGTGTCCCCTTGGAAGTAGACACCTACTGTAGATGGTAGAACTAGATCTTGACCGACTTTCACAAAACGTCTGCCTGCTTCTACTGCTACTGGGGCAGCTTGTTTCAGTTTTTCTGCATCACTTGTGAGATGGAGGCGGTATTCTTGTAAGATAGTACCATCTTCCGCTTTATGGATGACACGGATTGGCTCCCCTTCATGAACGCTTGGCACAACCGTTGTAAGGCCGTGATGGCTGGCTGTCGCTTCCACTTGTGGATAAGCCCGATCACGCGCATCGATGTAGTAATCGGTCACACTTGGGTTGACACCTGGCAAGACATCGCCATTGACACGAATGGTCAACTGGCTCTTCTCTTCTGCCGCAACCTTATTGGCAAAGATCTGAATCTCTGAAATAGAGCTTCCACGCTTGCCTTCTGGTGTCTTCATGCGGATCCGAACGGCATAGGTGTCGACTTTATCAAAACTGAAATGGTTCATCTTACCAGCTGCTACCGGTTCTTCAACGGTTAGGTTGCTGACTTCTTTCCAGTTAGCTGGATTGTTAAATGGATGGTCTGTTTCGTCTTTAACACGATTTGGATTGCTTGGAACTGTTGGGATTTGTTCCCCTGTATAGTACTCAATCACATATTCACTTGGAGCCCCAACGCCGTGGTCTTCGTGGAAACCAACATGGAGGTTGTCCACTGCTCGCTTGGTCAAGATACCAGAGTCCCCAAACAAGATACCGACAGAATCTTCCGCATTGTCACGACCCCAGTTGGTCCAACGGTTAGCTGGAGCATCGGTAAAGGAGATGACCTTGTCATTGACCTTAGCAACTGGATCTGCATCGTTAGAGTCACTTGCAAAAGCGAGTGGCAAGACAGATCCTGTCCATTGCTCTGCTACATTGGCTCCCTTGACCGTGTTGCTAGAAACACGAATATGAAGACGGGTTGGAAGATCCGTTCCTTCTACACGACCAGAGAGAACAACTTCTCCTTCTTGGGCCAAGAGTTGCGGATCGACCGCATCCCAGGTCACCTTAGCTGTATAGGTCTTACCATTAGAGTGATAGGTCCGCACGCTTTCTGGAAGAGCTGGTTTCTCGCCGACTGGAGTGGTGGTGCTGACTTCTTCTACAGCGATAATGCCTTCAACCGTCACTTGAGCTTGGGCTTCTTTTTCCACACCCTCTACATGACCTGTGACTGTAAAGCTATGGTAATCCTTGACTTGATCTGCGGTTACAGCATCCCAGGTCACGCGTTTTTCTTTCGGGAATCCCTTGTCATACTCGACCAAGACGGTTTCTGGAAGAGCTGGCAACACGTTTCGATCGGTGCTGATCCGTACAGGACGCACCTTCACAACCGTTTTTTCTTCTGGATTTGGCGTGATGGTAAAGGTGACTTCTCCCGTTTGTCCTTGGTAGTTGGCTTCTAAATGAACCAATCCTGCTTCCCGCAATTCCAAACCTTTCTTGGTTGCGACGGCTTTTCCTTGGCTACCAGCTCTTGTCTTCACATCGATTTGATCTGCTTGGAGGCTAGCCACACTACCATCTTGGTAATGGGCAATGACTTCAAGTGGTACCGTTTGGTCTTCCTTGAGTTCCTGTCCTTTTGGCAGACGCAATTCCAAACGCTCAATCTGTGGACTTTCTTCTTGGAATTGAACCACATAGGTCTGTACAGCTCCCGTATCCTTAGCAGTCACAAAGATTTGGGCTTTCAAACCATTTTCACGGTTAGCTTGTAGAACTGTCACTTGAGCATTTTCTGCACTTGCTGTGACTTGACCAGGCTCTTGACCATAAGCGAGGGGACGGAAAATAGTATGGTTGCCACTACCAAATTTTGGAAGAGCTACTCCATCTAGCTGAACCGTTGGTTTCTTAGCCTTGGCTACATCTCCTCCTGCAACCACTAGTGTCGCTTGGACCGTTTCCCCATTGCCTAGGAGTCCTGTCGCCTTCAAGCGTGCACCTGGTGTGGACAACTGATCTTCTTGACCAGCTTCCAAGGTCCATTGATCGACCTCATAGTGGGCAGTGGTCCCATCAGTGAAGACTAATTGCACAGCCTTATCCACTGTTGCTAGATCTGCTCCCTGTGGGATTTGTTTGATGACTGGAAGGACTTGTTCCACGCCGATCACATCGACCAGAGCTTCGACCGTGCGTCCTTGAACATGACCTGTCACACGGACTTGGCCAGCACGGCTATAGTCTGCCGCATCCCATTCAACGGCTTCTTCTTGAGCCTTGCCATCACTATAGACCACATTGACCTTACTTGGCAAGGTTGGTTTTTCTCCTAGATAAGCACTTTGTCGAACAGGTTCCACCCCTAATACAGTGCGTTCTGCTTGGTCCTTCTTACCTGTAAAGAGGCTGACTTGGTCTGATTGCAAGCGATCTGAGTCTGCATACAGAGTAAAGGCACCCGCCTGCTCAGTTGATTTGACAATCACAACCCCTTTGCCGTTGAAGGCTTTGCGTTGCCATGAGCCATCTTCCTGCGCTTTGTAGCGTTCACGGCTGGCTTGTTCCCCATTATCGACACCGACAATTTGGCCTTGTCCATGCAAATGGAAATGTACCAAATTATTGGCAGTTGGTACGACACGACCTTCTTCATCGACGATTTCGTAGGTAATATAGGTCAAATCTTTGCCGTCCGCTGCAATCGCGTGTTCTTCTTTCAACAAACGGACACCCGCAGGCTTGCCGGCTGTTTCGACTTGATCTTTCGCAATCACTTCTCCCGCTTCGTTGCGCGCAATAGCTTCTACTTTACCTGGTACATAAGGGACCAACCACTCTAGATAGAGTTCATCCGGATTTGCCCCTTCTTGGTAGGTCCGGCCATCAGCTGTGGTCTTCT
The DNA here is from genome assembly GCF_009717775.1 of Streptococcus parasanguinis. GTDB lineage: Bacteria > Bacillota > Bacilli > Lactobacillales > Streptococcaceae > Streptococcus > Streptococcus parasanguinis_AG. The sequence goes on from NZ_WMZF01000007.1 coordinate 167,524, forward strand.
TGGTAAAGGTCTTGACTCCTTGTGATTCCCCATTGACAATCAATTCCACACTGTGGGCATTAGAGAAGGTCCGAACAGGAATCCGGCCTTCTTCGTCCATGACACGATTGGCTAATTCTGGATTGTCCCAGTTCCAATGTGGCAAGAGATGGACCATCGGATGTTTCTCTGCCGATACCCATTGACTTTGGTAAAGGTAAAAATCATTCTTTGGAAGGCCGGCAGTATCCACGATACCGAAATAAGAACTTTTCACAGGTGTGTCATTTTGGTTGTGCCATGGTGTTGGCTCACCGATATAATCAGTACCGGTCCAGATAAATTGTCCTGCATAACCGGCATGATCACGGTCAAAGGTCCAAGAGGCGGTTGCTGTCCGACCCCAACCAACCCGGTCATTGCCGTAGTCTGATTGTTCATAGTGGCGGTCTTCTTGGTTGCTTCCTACCCATTCTCTTTCAGGGTGGTAGTATGAACCCCGTGTCCGCGTCGCAGAAGAGGTTTCCGAACCATAAATGAGCCAGTTTGGATGTTTCGCCCGTAAGCTTTCATAGTTGGCTTCTGAATAGTTGAAGCCAACCGCATCAAGCTCTGCTGCTACCTTTTCATGGCCTCCTGATCCATCACCAAAGCGGAATTTATCAGCTCCCATGGTGACATAGCGGGTTGCATCCACGTCCTTGATGGTCTTGACCAACCGACGAACAGTTGCGACAGATTTGTCTGAACCATCTGCTTCACCGACTTCGTTACCGATTGACCACATGACAATGGCTGGATTGTTCTTGCCCCGCTCTACCATGGTCCGTAGATCGTAATCGGACCAAGTATCCCCCTTACGAGCTTCTGGGTGAGTGGCATCTTTTTCAAAGAAACGACCATAATCGTATTGTTTCTTACCACCATACCAGGTATCAAAGGCTTCTTCTTGGACCATCAAGCCCAACTCAGCCGCAATGTTTAAGGTTTGTTCACTGGCTGGGTTGTGGGTCGTCCGAATCGCATTGACCCCCATGTCCTTCATCTGTTTGAGACGACGGTATTCAGCCTTGTAATTTTCCTCAGCTCCAAGAGCCCCGTGGTCATGGTGAAGGGATACCCCGTGGAATTTCGTCGCCACCCCATTCAGAAAGAAGCCACCTTCTGGCGTCCAGTTGAGATAGCGATAACCAAAGCGTTCCTTTTGCACATCCACTAACTGCGAATCCCGATAAACCCGCGTATACAAGGTATAGAGAGCTGGATGATCCGTTTTCACATCCCAGAGGGTTGGTTTTTCAACATGCAAGGTTTGAGATAGGTTGATCTCTTGACCTGCTAAAACAGCTTGTGCTTCACTGCGCGTTTTTTCGCTCACCACTTGGCCATTTTGATCGACAATTTCATATTCCGCATAAATACTATGGGCTTGATCATCCTGGTTGACAATGCGGCTCTTCACCACTGTATCCACTGCACCATTTTGCTGTTTTTCCAACTGAGGGGTCGTAATCGTAGTCCCATACTGCGCTAAATGAACCTTGTCCGTTACACTCAGCTTAACATCCCGGTAAATCCCGCTACCAGAATACCAGCGGCTACTTGGTTGTTGATTGACCACATGAACGGCGATGGTATTCTCGCTTCCATCCGCATTCAAATAAGGAGTAATATCATAAGAAAAGGCATTGTAGCCATTTGGATAATGACCGACGAATTGTCCGTTTACATAGACTTTGGAATCCATATAAACCCCGCCAAATTCCAAGCGAACCTTCTTATCTAGATCTTTGTCGTCCAAACGGAAGGTCTTACGATACCAAGCATCCCCACCGTTTAATTGCCCCCCTTCATTTTGAGCAGGAGAGTTGTGATCGAAATCAAAGAAAATAGACCAGTCATGAGGAAGATCTAATTTTTTCCAATCCTTGACATCCACTTGACGCCCTTCTGCACCAGGAGCTGCATTTAATTTAAAATACCAATCTTTATTAAAATCACGTTCTCGATCTTGCACAATATCCTCCGCTACACGATTTTGATCTGGAGCAGCTGTTGCTTCCGTTCCTGTAGCACGCTCAGATGAAGTAGAAACAGGCTGGCCTTCGCCTTGAGGCGCTGGCTTTTCCTCAGCTCTGGTAGGGGTGATGATAGCTGGAGCTTCTGAAACCCTTGCACCAGCTCCAGGAACTTCCGCTTCTGAATTTTCCGTCACAACACTTGGTGTCTCAATCGAAGTCGGTTCACTTTCGAGGGCTGGCTTTTCTTCCGCATGGACCCTTGAAAGACCCAAGGCAGAAAGCCCAATCACAACAGAACAAGCTCCAACTGAGAGCTTACGAATACTAAAAACAGGACGCTTTTCAAAAAAAGACTTTCCCATAAAAACCTCCTCTTAGGATTAACTATTTATTTTATAAGCGCTTTCTTATGCCTGTGAACACTTACAGAAAATCACATATTAACTATACCAAAAAAATAGGAGGAATAGACCTCGATTTCACCCCAACTATAGTTAGATTAAGAATTCCTTTAATTAGTGGAAATCTCCTACAAATCAAAAAAATAGAAGCCCACGGCTTCTATTGAGAGCATAGACAAACTGTTCTTTTTTACAAATCTTATAAATTCTATAATATAAAAAAATTTATTCGTTAGAATTATTCAATCATCTACTGAAACTTTCCGCTGTGAGAAAAGTGCCTGAAACTATTCAGTTTCAGGCACTCGGAATTATTGAGACCTTAGGCTCAATAATTAGTCATGGAACTTCGTAGAAGTTCGCTGACGTCCGTACTCACCTAAGGAACGTTTCTAAGAAGACTTTGTCTTCAGTCTGAAATAGAAGCCAACGGCTTCTATTTTTTTATGATCTTATAATCCTGGTTCTTGACCAAGTTCAGCAGCCACCATCCAAATGTTCTTTTCAAGTTCTGCTTTAGCCCCAACAAAGATATCGTTGGTTACATCGTCGCCTTCAGCATCGGTAACATCCAAAGCTTTTTGGTAAAGGCCATCAAGGTAATGGAAGATTTCAAGAACACGTGTCAAGCTTTCTTCTACATTTTTCGTAAATGTTCCACGGCGTTCTTCAATATTGCTGTGTTCCAAAAATTCAGTCATGCTAGAATAAGGAGCGCCACCAAGAGTGATCAAGCGTTCGCTCACTTCATCCAAGGTTGCATCCAAGCTGTCCATGTATTCGTCCATTTTTGGATGCCAAACCATAAAGCCACGTCCACGCATATACCAGTGTACTTGGTGAAGGGCAATGTGAGCCACGTAGAGATCTGCTACGACTTGGTTCAAGAGAGCTTTTGTTTCTGGAAGAGTTTCTTTATTTGAAGGTGCAAAAGTTGCTACATCAGTAGCTGCTTCATGTTTCATAGTTGTCATGTCATTTCTCCTTTTTTATAATGATTCTAATTAACTATGTCTTTATTATATGCTTCCTCCACCAGAAAGTCAAGATAAAAGATTTAAAAAGTTCATCCCAAAGCTGGAATAGTTGTCAATTGAAGGAAGATACGATAGAATGAAGAAGACTAATCGAAAGGCTTGACCAATGAAATATATCTTTACCTTCCTGATCTCCATGGTTCCCCTCGTTGAATTGCGCGGGGCCATCCCTTTTGCCATTGCAAATGGTATTCCCTTATGGACAGCGCTCCTGATCGGAGTGATTGGAAATCTTCTCCCCGTCCCTCTGATCTTCTTCTTCGCCCGCCATATCCTCACTTGGGGCGCAAAAAAACCAATTATCGGAGGCTTTTTTAGCTGGTGTCTCAATAAGGGCCATAGGGGCGGACAGAAATTAGAAAAAGCTGCAGGAGACAAGGGAATCTTCTGGGCCTTATTGCTCTTTGTGGGAATTCCTCTTCCGGGAACTGGTGCCTGGACCGGTGCCCTTGCAGCTTCTATCCTTGACTGGGACTTCAAACGCAGTAGCCTCGCAGTCATGCTCGGAGTGATTCTAGCTGGCCTCATCATGGGAACCCTGTCCCTGCTTCTAGGAATCGATACCTTCGCACATTAAGCAAAAGACTGAAGCAACGGCTTCAGTTTTTGCATGCAAAAAAGATGCTTCCGTTCCTCTAAGAGTATAGACAAACTATTTTTTTTAAAATCTAATAAATTCTATAAAACAAAAAAATTTATTTATTAGAATTACTCAGTCATCTACTAAAACTTTCCGCTGTGAGAAAAGTGCTAGAAACAATCATGTTTCTAGCACTCGGGAGTTTTGGAACCTTAGGTCCAAAACTAAGTCATGGAACTTCTTTGAAGTTCGCTGACGTCCGTACTCACCTAAGGAAAGTTATTTAGATGAATTTATCTTACAAAAAAGAGGTTTCCTTCGAAACCTCTTATTTTTTTATTCTTAGTTGTTAAGAGCTGCTGCCATTGTAGCTGCAACTTCTGCTTCAAAGTCATTTGAAGCTTTTTCAATACCTTCACCAACTTCAAAACGAACGAATTCGATAACTGAAGCATTTACTGATTCAAGGTAAGCTTCAACTGTCTTGCTGTCATCCATGATGTAGACTTGTGCAAGAAGAGTGTAGGCTTGGTCAACTTTTGTGTTGTCCAAGAAGAAGCGATCCATTTTACCTGGGATGATTTTATCCCAGATTTTTTCTGGTTTACCTTCAGCTGCCAATTCAGCTTTGATATCTTCTTCAGCTTGAGCAACCACTTCGTCAGTCAATTGTGCTTTTGAACCGAATTTCAAGTGTGGAAGAGCTGGTTTACCAACCATTGCACGGCTTTCGTTATCTTGGTCGATGACGTGGTTCAATTGTGCCAATTCATCTTTCACGAATTGTTCATCCAATTCTTTGTATGAAAGAACAGTTGGTTTCATTGCAGCGATGTGCATTGAGATTTGTTTAGCAAGTGCTTCGTCTCCACCTTCGATCACAGAGATAACACCGATACGTCCACCGTTGTGTTGGTAAGCACCGAAGTGTTGTGCATCTGTTTTTTCAAGCAAGGCAAAACGACGGAATGAAATTTTTTCACCGATTGTAGCTGTTGCAGATACGTATGCAGCTTCAAGAGTTTCACCTGAAGGCATTGTCAAAGCAAGAGCTTCTTCGTTGTTAGCTGGTTTACCTTCAGCGATCACTTTCGCTGTTGCGTTTACCAATTCAACGAATTGAGCGTTTTTCGCAACGAAGTCAGTTTCAGCGTTTACTTCAACTACTGCTGCAACGTTACCATTGACATAAACACCAGTCAAACCTTCAGCGGCAACACGGTCAGCTTTCTTAGCTGCTTTAGCCATACCTTTTTCGCGAAGCAATTCGATCGCTTTTTCGATATCACCTTCAACTTCAACCAATGCCTTTTTAGCGTCCATGACACCGGCACCAGATTTTTCACGCAATTCTTTTACAAGCTTAGCTGTAATTTCTGCCATTTTTGTTCTCCTATATTTTTTAATAAAATAAGAGGGTCGGGCTGAGCCCTGCCCTCTTAGGTTCGTTACTTATTGAATGAAATTAAGCGTTGTCGCCTTCTACAACTTCAACGATTTCTTCGATTGAATCAGCTTGACCTTCAGTAGCTGCCAATTCAGCTTCTACTGTAGCAACACTGTCTTCACCTTGACGTCCTTCGATAACAGCGTCAGCCATTTTCGCAGTGATCAATTTAACAGCGCGGATAGCGTCATCGTTCGCTGGGATGATAACATCGATATCATCTGGGTCAGTGTTTGTGTCGACCATCGCTACAACTGGGATACCCAATTTCTTAGCTTCTTTAACAGCGATTTGTTCTTTATGTGGATCCACAACGTACATTACGTCTGGGATACGAGGCATGTCTTCGATACCGCCCAAGAATTTTTCAAGACGAGCGCGTTGTTTGTTCAACAATGCAACTTCTTTCTTAGGAAGAACTTCAAAAGTTCCATCTTCTTCCATGCGTTTGATTTCTTTCAAACGAGCGATACGTTTTTGGATTGTTCCCCAGTTAGTAAGAGTTCCACCCAACCAACGGTGGTTGATGAAGTATTGACCTGCACGAACAGCTTCTTCTGCAACAGCATCAGCAGCTTGTTTCTTAGTACCTACGAACAAGATCACTGCATCGTTTGCAGCTGCATCACGCATGAAGTCGTATGCTTGGTCTGCATATTTTACAGTTTGTTGCAAGTCGATCACGTGGATTCCGTTACGTTCTGTGAAGATGTACTTAGCCATCTTAGGGTTCCAGCGACGAGTTTGGTGACCGAAGTGTACACCAGCCTCAAGAAGTTGTTTCATTGAAATTACTGCCATGAGTAGTTTCTCCTTTTTTGTTTTTTTCTCCTCTCTCAGACGTCAACTTGCAGCACGACCACAAGGGCAACGGTGCCACAATGGATCCGAGATGAGTATTTGCTGTCTTAGACAACTCTATAAGTATAGCAGAAATCACTAGAATTCGCAAGCTATTTGAGAGATTTTTTCAATCCCTACGATGAAATGGTTTTCTAAAGTTGTTTGACGTAAAAAGTTTTTCTTGACCTATCTTTATTTTTAGGTTACAATATTATATGTTATGGCGGTATAGCCAAGTGGTAAGGCACGGCTCTGCAAAAGCTTGATCGTCGGTTCAAATCCGTCTACCGCCTTGATAATAAAATTTTTTATCATCTTTTATCTTTTAAAAATTCCCCTAGCAATAGGGGGTTTTTTTTGTTGCCATTTGCCCCATTCCTTGATTATTGATATAATAAAACCTCGCCTGATCGGCGAAGCACATTAGAAAGGGTATTTATGAAAAACATTCGTTTCTTTACGATCGGTCTTCTTTCACTAGTGACACTAGCAGCTTGCTCACCCGCCAATTCTGCGCAATCAGCAAAAACAGCTTCTAGTTCTAGAAAACCGATCAAACAATCTTCTACCAAAACATCATCTAGTAAATCGTCGAGCACTTCTTCAGACAGCAGTAGCTCAGATGATTTTTCAGGTCGCTTCAGCTTGGATCCAGATGATGGCGCATCTCTCCAATATGTGCCAGGAGCTGCATCCATTCCTGAGATCGAAAAGCTCAAGAACCTCCACCCTACCACCGGTTTTGTATTAAGAACCGAAGATGGACAAGAGGTTGGTGGGCCAAAAGAAAGAAGCAGTTACGATGACGTAGTTGCAGCCTTTGGTCAACCCGTAAGTAGCACAGACAGTGCGAATCCTGGTGATGGAGTCAATGTATGGGCAACAGACAATGGCGATATCATGGCTTTCTTCCGCAATAATGTGTTAACAGATATCACCTTCCGACTAAGAGGGGGCGATGCCAACCACCAGTCTACTGGCAGCATTTCCAAATCCGATACACCAAAAACGGCCCTCGAACGTCTCGGAAAACCCTATGCCATTATGCGTTCAGAAAATGGGACCAGCTATGTCTATAAAGATAGCAACGGAGATGAATCTAGCTTCTCTACACAAGGAAATAAGATCTTCAATGTTACGTCTACTGCAGAAACCAAGCAGTTAAAAAAGATCACTGGCCTGGATAAAAATCAATAATAAGCAATCAAAAGAGGCTGGGACAAAAGTCCTAGCCTCTCAATTATTTTTGGATTGTCGAGCAAGACGCAGTGGTTGAGTGGGCTCTACTACGCTGATTTCATCAGCTTTTACAGCCCTACTCAACTGTGCGGAGGTGGGACGACGAAATCGAATTCTAACGAATTACCGATTTCTGTCCCACTCTCTCTTTCTTACAATTCAGCAATTTGGTTCAAATTCACTTCTGCAACCGTATCGTTACCGAACATAGAAATGACCATTTTCACCTTGTTGTTATCAATTTCAGTGATCTTACCAGTATAGTCTGTGAAGGCACCGTCGATGATGCGAACTGTGTCGCCCACCTTGACATCCAAATCAAACTCTTGAACAGTTTGACCCATAGAGAGCAAGATGCTGCGGATTTCTTCTTCCAACAATGGAGTTGGTTTTGAACGGTTCCCGTGGGATCCGACGAAACCAGTAACGTTCGGTGTATTCCGAACGACAAACCAAGCTTCATCTGTCATGACCATTTCTACCAAGACATAACCTGGGAAGCGGTTTTCTTCGATTTCTTTTGTTTTACCGTTTTTCTCAACTTGTACGGTTTGAGTTGGAATCTCTACACGCAAGATGTTTTCTAACATATTGTAAGTTTGCGCACGTTGCAAAAGATTCTCTTTTACCTTGTTTTCATATCCTGAGTAGGTTTGTAGTACAAACCAGCCTTTATCAAAACTGTCCATTTGGGCATCCTTTCTTTCTGTTTAGCCTGCTCGAGCTTTTGTGAACATACTAAAAAAAGCCTCTTGGCTTTCCTTTTCCTAGCTTCATTATACCACATTTTGCAGGAATGCAAAGAGGTTTGCTGATTTATTTTTAAGAAAAGACTACAAAAAGTGGGACCCTGGGGATCCCACATGGCTTCTTTTCTTAAAAGAAATTGATCATGTGCAATAGGCCACGTGCAATGACTTTGTCGAACAAATAAATCAATGCCACAAAGAAAGCGGTGTACTCAATCACTGAGATAAAGTTTTTCCATCTTTCCTTGCGATTTGGCCAAGTTGTATCTTTTAGTAAGACGAAAATATCTTTAATGAATTTCACAACTCTCTCCTATCGTGTTTCTTTATGGATGGTATACTTGCTGCAATGCTTGCAGAATTTATTGACTTCTAGACGTGTTGGTTTTGGCGTCCCACTCAACTTAATGGAGTAATTGCGTGACCCACAAACCGTACACGCTAGACTTGCTTTTTTTAATGCCATAACGCCTCCGTTCACCCCATTATAGCAAGTTTTCCACATTTTGACAAGAACAGAAAATCTCCTGTCAAGAAAAAAGCAAATCTAAAGCGTTATCACTCTGGTTTTTTCCTCATTTTTGGTAAAATAAAACAAAAGGAGACGAATATGAAAAGTGATAACCTAAAGGAAAGTAGAAATATCGAAGACCGTCGAGGGCAAAGCTACTCTCAGTCTTCAGGCAACAGTAACCTTGGCGGGGGCATTTTACAAATCTTGCTATCTCCTGGAAGCTTCAAGAGTAAGATCATCCTCATCCTTCTTCTGGTTCTTCTAGGAGGTGGTGGCGCTAGTCTTGGTGGACTCTTTGGAAATGGGACTTCTTCTCAACCTTACCAATCCACCCAAATCACGCGCACCAACAAGACCCATGTCGATGATGCAGATGCTGAGTTCGTCAGCAAGGTCCTTGCCACAACAGAAGATCATTGGCACAAGGTCTTTCAAGCTGAAGGACGGACCTACCAGGAGCCCAAACTAGTCTTCTATACTGGACGGACACAGACAGGCTGTGGGGTTGGGCAAGCATCGGCTGGTCCCTTCTACTGTCCGACCGACAAAAAGATTTATTTGGATATGAGCTTCTACAAGGAATTGACAACCAAATACAAGGCAAGCGGGGACTTTGCCATGGCCTACGTGATCGCCCACGAAGTCGGCCACCACGTGCAAAATGAGCTGGGAATCCTTGGCAAATACCATCGGATGCAACAAGGCCTTTCTGAAAAGGAACGAAATGCTATCAGTGTCCGCATCGAGCTACAAGCCGATTACCTAGCAGGTGTCTGGGCCCGCTCCATTCAAGACCGAAATCTTCTAGATATCGGCGATATCGAAGAAGCCATGAATGCAGCCCATGCCGTCGGCGACGACACACTCCAGGAGCAAGCCTACGGCTACTCGGTGCCAGATAGCTTTACCCACGGAACTTCAGAGCAACGCATGCGCTGGTTCAAACGGGGCTACCAGTACGGGGATCTCCAACACGGCGATACCTTTAGCTTGTCAGATAGTGAACTATAAACAAAGATCTATTCGGAAATCCTTCTGAATAGATCTTTTAGAATATATACAAATTGCATTTTACATAAAACAACCTAAGTGACGTTGAAAAATTAAAATAATTAATACTATTAGGATCATCTCAACAGAAACTTTCCGCCGTGAGAAAAGTGCTAGAAACAGGATTGTTTCTAGCACTCGGGAGTTTTGGAACCTTAGGTCCAAAACTAAGTCATGGAACTTCTTCGAAGTTCGCTGACGTCCGTACTCACCTAAGGAAAGTTGCTAAGATGACTTTATCTTCAATCTGCAAAAAACGATTCAGAAATTCTTCTGAATCGTTTTTTGATTAGAAACCAAGCCAGCCTTTGAAGGTATCCCAAGCGTTTTTCGCTTTTCCTGGGATATCGGCCTCGTCGATTGCTTTCTTCGCATCATCGACCATATTCGACGCCTTTTCTTTGACATCCTCAAAGAAACCTTTGTCTTCTTTGCTATCTGTTTCTGTCGTTTCTTCTCCGACTGGTGCAATGCCGTTTTCAGCATAAGAGTTCTTCACCGAGTCAAACTGGGTACCGTCTGTATAAGGCAGGACACTGTTGGCAACATTGCGGAAGATCTCGGACGCCGTTCCAGCACTACTGTCCGTCAGGTAGTGATTTTCATCGGTCGTTGGGAAACCAAGCCATTGACTGATGACCACATCTGGTGTGTAGCCGATCACCCATTGGTCTCCAGAGAGGTCCTTGTTAAAGCTGGTCTCTGTCGTACCGGTTTTCCCTGCCATGGTATAGCCATAAGGCGCAGCGTTAACCCCTGTACCATTACTGAAAGTACCCAGCATCATATTGGTCATCTTATCTGTCGTTGAACCACTAAGCACTCGGGTTGATTTCTGGCTGTGGCTCTTGACCACTTGACCACTGGCATTTTCGATCTTGGTAATGAGGTGAGCATCATTCATGACCCCGCCGTTAGCAAAGGTACCATAGGCCTGAGCCATCTGCATCGGATTGGTTGTCACACCAGCTCCCAAGGCAACGGCAAGAGACTTGTCTACCTTGTCCATATTGAGTCCGAATTTTTTCCCGTACTCAAAGACCGTATCAAGACCCAAATCATTAGCGGTCGCTACGGCTGGAAGGTTAAGGGATTCTGCCAAGGCCTGGTACATCGGTACCGTTGGACTAGACTGGATTCCCGCATAGTTATTGACCTCATAGCTTCCATATTGGGTGGTACTATTGTCCAATTCCTTATTTGTCGACCAACCTGCCGCAACAGCTGGGCTATAGACAACCAAAGGTTTGATGGTTGATCCTGGACTACGGGCAGCCTGGGTCGCATAGTTATAGCTACGGAAACCTGGATTTTGATCGCTTCCGACACGCCCTACGAGAGCCCGAACCCCTCCGGTCTTAGGATCAAGGGCGACACTACCAGATTCCGCGCGCGTGCCGTCTTCTGCCACTGGGAAGAGGGCCGTATTGTCATAGATCACCTGCATGCTTGCTTGGTAATTTTGATCCAGCTCGGTGTAGATCCGGTAGCCATTTTTGACAATGTCTTCTTCGGTCAGGCCGTATTCATTGACCGCTTCATTGATGACCGCATCAAAATAGGATGGGTAGCGATAGTCCTCTGACTTGCCTTCATAGGCATCGACCAGCTGACCATGGATATCCACAGCCGCCGACTGATCAGCCGTTTTCTGGTCAATATAACCAGCCGCCACCATATTTTGGAGGACCGTATTGCGGCGATTGGTCGCATTCTCTACCGAATAGAGCGGGTTATAGATTTCAGGTCCCTTGAGCATACCGGCGAGAACAGCAGACTGATCCAGGCTTAATTGACTGGCTGAAACCCCAAAATACTTCTTGGAAGCATCCTCAATTCCCCAAACCCCATTTCCAAAATAGGCATTGTTGAGGTACATGGTGAGGATCTCTTTTTTACTGTATTTCTTATTGATTTCAAGTGCCAGGAAGAATTCCTTGGCCTTGCGCTCCACCGTCTGGTCCTGGGACAGATAAGCATTTTTAGCTAGCTGCTGGGTGATGGTCGATCCACCACCTGAGCGACCCAAAGTCAAAATGGCTAAGAAGAAGCGACCATAGTTGATCCCACTATTCTTGTAAAAGCTCCGGTCCTCTGTTGCGACCACGGCATTTTGCAGATTCTCACTAATGGCATCGAGTTCGACGTAGGTTCCTTTTTGCCCGGTCAAACTTCCCGCCTGGTCCCCATTCTTATCATAGATAATGGTGGTCGCCTTCAGTGCATTCTGCAAATCTTTGACGTTGGTCGTCTTAGCAAGGTAGAAAAGATAGCCCCCTGTCAAGAGGCTAAAGCCTAGCCCAATGATCAGGAGAATCTTGGTCAAATGGAAGCGGCGCCAAAAACGACGGAAGGGATGCTGAGAGAGAGGCTTGCTTCTGTGCTTGCCTGAGCGACTATAGGTCGGCTCTACTGTCTCTTCCGGTAGTTCCGTGTCTGGCACTTCTTCTGCCACCGCTTTGGGCGGATGATCCTTTCTAAAAAAAGTGATCAGGTTTTCAAATAATTCTTTTATTCTATTCATACCTGTTATTGTAACACCTTATCCTTGTCCTAGCAAGAAAAGATAGCTCATCCCCTTCTCCCATTTAGTTTTCTTTAAGCTTAGATTTTGCTACAATAGGGTCATGAACTATCAATTTACCATTCCACAATCCTTTCCCCAGATGACTGTGAAAGAGTTGCTTGAGGACTACTTCCTCATTCCCCGTAAGATCCGGCATTTTTTACGAACCAAGAAGCACGTCTTGGTCAATGGCGAGACCATCAACTGGCAGAGCCCCGTTCAAAAAGGAGACCAGATCCAGCTGATCTTTGACGCGGACGATTACCCTGAAAAAGAGCTCCCAGCCGGAGACCCGAGTCTGGTTGAAGAACTCTATCAGGATGAGCATGTCATCATCGTCAATAAGCCCGAAGGTATGAAAACCCATGCCAATGAGCCGACAGAAATTGCTCTTCTCAACCATGTTTCCAGCTATGTTGGATCCACCTGCTACGTTGTGCACCGGTTAGATAAGGAAACCAGCGGAGCGATTTTATTTGCCAAAAATCCTTTTATCCTGCCCATTCTCAACCGCATTTTAGAAGATAAAAACATCCAACGCGAGTACTGGGCCTTGATCCAAGGTAGCTTAGCACAAAAAACCATCGTCTACAAGGATAAAATCGGACGTGATCGCCACGATCGGCGCAAGCGCCTGGTCGATCCACGAAAAGGACAGTATGCAGAAACTCAGGTGACGCAACTGAAAAAAATCAGGCAAAACAGCCTGGTCAAATGCCAGCTCAAGACGGGGCGTACCCATCAGATCCGGGTGCATCTCTCCCATCATGGCCACCCGATTGTCGGGGATCCTCTCTATAACCCTGCACGCGGAGAGCGACTCATGCTCCATGCTCACCGCTTGACCTTCACCAATCCATTAACCCTTGAAACCATCCACGTCGAGGCCCCTTCTAAGAGTTTCGAAGAAGGGTTGAGAGACTAAAAAAGAAGCCTGTGGCTTCTTTTTTTATTATTGATAGCGAGGAGTTGCAAATCCACGGATATTGCCATGTCCGATTCGGTAGGTATTGCGACGGACTTGGTTGTTGGAGTTTCCTTCAATGGTATGAATGATTCCATTTGAGACGCTCTCAACAATTCCGATGTGATCCGCAAAGCCATTGTTTTGTTGGCTATTTTGATCCCAGTTAAAGGTGATGATGTCCCCTGCTTTTGGTGTAGTGGTACCATCTTCATTCCAGATGCCCAAGCGTTTGAAGATCTGGATGTGACGTTCGACTCCACATTCACGACCAATCAAACCGCTCAAACCTTCCCGCTGGAAGACTGTTGTGACAAAGATATCACACCAGTCATCGGTCGTCTTCACTGCATAACCAACCGGAAGTGGTTTAACACTGTTATAATCATTGACCAATTGATGGTGAGCTGCAGTGCCGACACGAACGCCCACTAGACTAGCTGCTGCCCGTAAGACACGGTCCCGTTGTCCATTCGTTACACGAGGACTAAAAGCAGTTTGATCTACTGTCGCACGGGGATGAAGGGCTGTTTGACCAAGGTTAAAGCCTTCAACGCCACCATCGACATAATCCACATAGACGTGAGTGGTATAGTTGCCTGATTGGTACTGGTGATTTGCTGCAGAGACCTGCACTTCTGTATGCATTCCAGAAGGTGCTGTTGAATACCAGAAGAGGTTTTCCTGATGTGCTTGAGACCAGGCTGCGACACGGATGTTCTTAATCCGACGTCCCTGAGGTGCTTGATCCACCGTTACCGTATAGGTTCCAGCACCAGAATTGACATTCTTGATCCCTGTTTGTGTCTTAGTCTTTGCATTACGGAATTCAACTTCTGTACTAGTGCCACCAACACCGATTAGTGAACCATCATTTTGAATGTAGTAAAGGTGAACAAAGTACTTACCGGTAGAATTCTTGTGATCACTCGCTTTGACCGATACTTTATAGTCTCCGTTCGCTTGACGGGTTGCTTCATACCAGCGAATGTCATCTTGGCCATCCTTATCAGACCAAGTTGGAACTTTCACAGTCCGCACCCCTTTAGGGCTATAGACATCCTTGATGATGACGTCAAAGGTGCCCGTGTCCTTGTTGTTGTTAACTATTGAAATCGTACCAATTGGTTTGTTATGCTTAACATCTACCACCGTTTCAGTGATATAATGACGCTGATTTGTGTTATCTACGATATAAAGGTCAGCACGATAATTGCCAAGTGAATTCTTGTGCTCATCGGACTTGATGGTGACACGATAGCTACCATCTGATTGTCTAGTTGCTTTGTGCCAAATAATGTCATCCTGGCCGTTCACAAGACTCCACGATGGGACTAATACCTCTTTAATCCCATTTGGCGCAGAAATATTACGAACTACCGCATCAAAAGTTCCCAACTCAGCATTGTTATTTTCAATAATGAGACTTGCAGTCGGACGAGTTTGGATAACTTCTACCACTTTTTCGGTCAGGTAAAAAGGAGTATTAGAATCATCTACAAGATAGGCATCCGCTCGGTATTTCCCTGTAGAGTTCTTATGATCCGTCGCCTTAATCGTCACGCGGTAAGAGCCATCGGATTGAAGAGTAGCCTTATGCCAGATGAGGTCGTCCTGACCACCAGCAAGACTCCATGATGGAACCAAAATTTCTTTAACTCCATTAGGAGCGACAATATTTCGAACAACTGCATCAAATGTCCCTGCTGCAGTATCGTTGTTTTCAATTGAAAGAACACCGCTTGGTCTTGCGTAATCAACAGCTACTACTTTTTCAGCAATGTAGTGACGATTATTCGAGTTATCAACAACATAAGCATCTGCTCGGTAGTTTCCTTTATTTCCTTTATGCTCACTGGCCTTAATAGTGACACGATAGCTACCATCTCCTTGTTTAGTCGCTTTATGCCAGATAAGGTCATCTTGACCATGCTCTAAGCTCCATGACGGAACCAATACCTCTTTCACACCATTTGGAGCGACAATGTTTCGAACAACCGCATCAAATGTCCCTGCTACAGTATTGTTGTTCTCAATTGAAAGGGTACCACTTGGTCGTGCATAATCAACAGCAACTATTTTTTCGGCAACATAGTGACGATTGTTCAAGGTATCAACAACGTAAGCATCTGCTCGGTAGTTTCCAGTGGAATCTTTGTGATCTGAAGCTTTAATTTTCGCACGATAAGAACCATCAGGTTCTCTCATAGCTTTATGCCATATCAGATCATCTTGACCGTTCTCAAGGCTCCAGGTTGGGACAAGAACTTCTTTTAAACCATTAGGAGCTTCAACATTACGAACAACTGCATCAAACGTTCCTGCCACTGGATTATTATTCTCGATTGAAAGCGTACCACTGGCTTTTGCTTCTGTAGTGGGAATCGTTCCACTTGTTGCCGCTCTTGTTTGTTCTTCCTTTCTATTAGAAGAGAGGCTTGTAAACACAGCAGAAGATGGAGATTCTGTCTCGATCTTTTCTTCAGTAACATATTCCGCAAATTCAACGTTATTTTGAGTAGTTTCATTCCGATATGCTTCTGTATTTGACGAGGTATCTGCCTTTAAAACGATTGCAGCAGTATTTTCAGATGTCTGGTCAGATGAAGTTTGTTCATCAGCCTTAGCCTGTTGCGTTGAAAAGGCTAATAGTACCGCCGCACTCGCATATAAAATTAAATCTTTCTTTTTCATGTATCTTCCCTTTATACAAATTTTATACTTTAATCATTTTACCACACGGTTTCAGCAATGAAAAGTTTTATTGGGCAAATTTTTAAAATTAGTGATATTTTTTTGAAAAACTAAAAAAAGAAGTCTGTCTGACTTCTTTTGATCTTATGATAAATGCTTTAAGGCTGTCTTTAAGTAGTGACCATCTCGGATTTCTTGCCCAACACGCTTGGCATTGTCTACCAAATCTTGGTAATCGGCATCTGAAAGATTGTCGATGGTCTCCTTCAAGTCATGAAGAGACTCTACTGCAATCCCACAGCCCTTCTCAAGCACAAAGTGAGACAAGGCTGACTGTTTCCACACCACCAGCGGGAAGCCCGATGCTAGATAAAGCGACGCCTTGTGAGAGTTGTTGTAGCGAAGGTACTCGCCAAAAACACCACTACAGGTTTCCGCACTATCCCCATCCCAGACCAGTCCAAAACCACCCTCAAGGGCTGCTGGAAGCTCATCAGGTAGGAAGGAGCCAAAGTAAGTTTCATTCTCTAAAGCTCTACTCTCATCAAAACCAACACCATAGAGATTATAGGCAGGTTCTGCAGGAAGAGCATAGAGATAACCAGCTTTTTCCTGGGCCAAATTACCTGCCACAATGATCGGCCGATCTTTTGTTTGGCCACTCTTTTCTTGAAAATCTGGAATCAAATAGTCAAAAATACCAAGGCTGACAATCTTATCTTCTGCAACCCCTTTATCCACCAAGACAGATTTCATAACTGGGTTGTGGGCGATGATCCCATCAGCTGCACCAAGAAGACCTGATTCTTGAATCTGAATACGAATCTTGTGCTTTAAAGGGAAATTCTCAACATTGACATAACGAAGTGCTTCTAAATCATGGATAATAAAATGAACCTTTACGCCTTTTTTCTGAACTTTCTTTACATGATGCGTTGTGAAAAAGCTATGATGAAGCATTGGGAATTGAATAAGTAATTCATCTCCTTGTTGCAATTGATCCAAAGCCTGACCAAAAGCCTTTGATTTATGAAGCTGTGCTTTAATAGTGCTCATCTCGTACCAATTGTCAACTGAAAGAACCAAGGCTTGATAGCCCTCTCTCTTTACAATTTCTTCAACATCATTACGAGCCTTATTTCCTGCATTTTTAACATTGTTATCGTGTAAAAATTCTTCTTTTAAATAGTATTTCATCTCTTATTTCTCATTTTTCAAAAGCTGATTTTTCAGGATAGCGTTCTTTCAAGATTTCCTTCAAACGAATGATATACTCTTCTTTAAAGTCAATGCCATCATTGACACAAAGCAGTTTTTTACGTTTATCTTTAAAGATACTCACTAACCTATCAACTTGATTTAGATCTATCGACTCTCCAAAATTCTTCGACATAGGGTAAAACTTATTACTTTCAATTTGCCAATGTTGACAGATATATTGATTAACATCTACTCCATAATCTCTAATTTGATTACGTGATGTTTTATCTAAAGTTTCTCCTTCAATTTCCCATAAATGTGCCAAAGTGCTTTTCTTCATTGGAACAGGTAAATGTTGATTCACGTATCCCGTCGGACCCCAAGGCAAGAGTAACAAGTTTTTCAAAACCAAGGAACCATAACGGAAATTAAAGAATTTCCAAGGCGAAGATTTTAAAGCCTTCTTACTAGGAAAATGGCGATAGATTAATTCAACATTATTGTGATAAGTATTCGTAAATGGTGACCAAGGAACTAAAGCATCGTATACTGCTAAAAGCTTGGGTTGATCATTTTTATAAAAATCTGAAGGTTGACTATTTCTAATCAAGTACATATCATCATTGAAATACAAATAGTTTTCCGACAATCCTTCAATACGATGAAGATTAAGCTCAATAGCTGCTGAATTATAGGTAGGTAGGTATTCATTAGGCATAAATTCCTTATGAGTGACCAATTTGAGTTTTGGATGATCCAAATTCAACCAGTCTGGCTTTTGCCCATTGGTAATCAAATAAACATTATTTACCCAAGGAGCATGCTTTTCAATCATACGGAACCAGTAATTAAAAATACCATAATCACGATAACGTTGCTCACCATCGATTTCTTGATTTAAATCAGAAATTTTACCAGTCACAGTCTGTTTCTCACGGATAAACTCTGGGTCACTTCCATCTACCCAGAGAACAACGATATCAATTTTTTCTTGTGTCATTTAGTAAATTCTTTCTCAACGACTTCTAGAGCACGCTCAATGACCACGTGCATGTCGTAGTATTTATAGTCTGCCAAACGTCCACAGAAGATAACCTTGTCATTTTTCTCAGCTTCTTCTTGGTACTTGGCAAACATGGCGTTGTTCTTTTCATCATTGATTGGGTAGTATGGCTCATCTCCACGTTTCCAATCAGCTGGGTACTCACGGGTGATAACTGTCTTCGGTTGTGTACCATACTCGAAGTGCTTATGCTCAATGATCCGAGTATAAGGAATCTCACGCTCTGTATAGTTGACAACCGCATTCCCTTGATGGTTTTCCTCGTCCAAGACTTCGTGTTCAAAACGAAGACTACGGTACTCCAATTCACCGTGTTTGTAGTCAAAGTACTGGTCAATCATTCCTGTAAAGACAACTTTATCAGCTGAGCTTTCTAGCTCTTCACGATTGGCAAAGAAGTCAACACCAAGTTCTACTTCTACATCACCCAGCATGTTTTCAATGATGACATTGTAACCACCAATTGGAATTCCTTGGTAACGGTCATTAAAGTAGTTGTTATCAAAGGTCAAACGAACCGGAAGACGTTTGATGATAAAGGGTGGAAGGTCTGTGGCAGAACGTCCCCATTGTTTTTCAGTGTAGCCCTTAATCAACTTTTCATAGATATCCGGACCAATCAACTTGATAGCTTGTTCTTCCAAGTTTTTCGGTTCAACATCCTTCATGTCAGCTGTCTGCTCGGCAATCTTGTCCTTGACTTCTTGAGGAGTCTTAGTTCCCCACATAGCATAAAAAGTATTCATGTTGAAGGGAAGATTGTACAGACTGCCCTTGTAGTTAGCTACTGGTGAGTTGATATAGTTGTTGAATTCAGCGAACTGGTTGACATAGTCCCAAACCTTTTTGTTGGACGTATGGAAAATGTGGGCACCGTACTTATGGACGTTGATGCCTTCAACCTCCTCGCAGTAGATATTTCCACCGATGTGATCTCGCTTGTCAATCACTTTTACTTTTTTACCACGTTTTGTAGCTTCATGTGCGAAAATGGCTCCAGACAAACCAGCACCAACAATCAGATAATCGTACATAGTAGACTCCATTATTTCTTAAATATTTGTTTTAATTCTTTTACATCTACCACTCTCAGAGATAGGATAGCGATCAGATAAATGATCCCACCAAGCACCGCATACACGAATACATTCAGAGTAGGGGTGAAATGTAGGAAGGGTTTTACAAGTAGCAAGAGGCCATACATCACAGCAGATGCAAAGATAATTTTTGTCATAGACCCGATAATTGGAACTTCCTTGAGATAATGACGGGTATAGTACAGTTGAATCAGCCATACCAAGGATTCTGTTAAGACGGATACAATGGCTGCACCGATAAAACCAAAATGGGGTAAGAAGAGCAGGTTCAACCCGACACTGACGATAGCAGGAATCGTAGTTGACAGCATAAATTCTTTGTTCTTATCATGCGGGATGAGAATTTGAATCCCCATGATATTGGTCCATCCGATGAAGAACATGCGGAAGATCATGATAGCGATGGCATAGCGAGCATCTTGGAAATCCTTCCCTAAGAAGAATCGAACAAAGTCATCGTTGACGATCAGCATACCCGCGATGATTGGGAAGATGACCAAATTATAGATCAAAAAGGACATTTGGTGCATCTTATTGACAGCCTTGTGGTCTCCTGAAGCCAAGAGACTCGCCACGCGCGGAAGCATGACACTTCCTAAAGACGTCACCAAGGTCAATAGGATATTAACCAATTTCAAAGCCTGGTCATAAATCCCCACATCCTTTGTAGAGGCGAGAGCCCCCAGCATGGTTCGATCCAAGGTGACATAGAGGGAAATGGCAATCTGCGGTAAAAAGAGCAGAATGACCGGTTTTAAGTGCACCCGTGCATAAGCTAAATCAAAATGGGCTTTCCCAATGAACTCCCGAGCAGGTAGCCACATACTTAGCTGACCTAAGAGCTCAAAGATAGTGAGTAAGAATACATAGAGATACAAATCATTGGCAGATTTGACAAACAAGAAGATGGAGATGACTCCAACCAGTTTGACGGTGATATTTCGAACGGTAATCTTACGAAAATCCTCTAACCCCTGAAAGAGCCAGGAGATGTCGAGTCCCTTTGAAACCAAACTAAGCCCTAAGATATAGGCCACAGGGTTTTGCATAGAAGGGAGCGCCAAGCACAGCAAGACATAGAGCAGGATGGAAACAAAGGTCGCACCTAACTGGAGGGTATAAATCCCCCAGAAATTCTTTTGGATGTCTTTGCGGTGTCCTGAAATCTCCTTGGTTCCATAGTTAGCCACTCCTAAGGTCGCTAATAGAATAAAATAGGTGACGATGGAGTTGAAATAACCATAGGTTCCTAAGTCATTCGAACTAAAGACCCGTGTCACATAAGGAGTGGTAATAATCGGCAAGATAATCACCAGCAACTGGTAGGAGAGATTATAGGCGTAATTTTTAAGAACTTTCATAGGGATGTAACTCGTCTTAATCTTTCTTTTTAACTGAACTAAACTCTTTTTTATTCAATGTTATTATCTGAATTCATAATAAACAATCGACTAATGAATAAAATTAATGGAGAATAGCGAAGAACCAACATCTGAGGATCAAACATACCATGGATAATCATAATTCCTAAACAGGCAAGTACAATATCTTTTCGAATTGATACAAAATATTTCATAACTTTAGTAAGAGCAATCAACATGAAGGCACTGACGACCAAACCATCAATAACCAATAGCTGAACAAAAGAACTATCAATAAAATTATAATTACTAGTAAAATTCCCAAAAATGTCCATTGTTGTAAATATAATGTGTTGCCCTAACCAAGATACTCCAAAATTTCTAAAACCTTCCACACTTAACCGCAATCGATTATGAGTAAACTGGTCTACTAAATGGAAGAGATTTCCAGATGAGTAAAAACAGAAATATAAAGTAATGATTAAAGCAAGAATAAAACCATAATTTGCAATCTTTTTCAACCAGAAGTTTTCAATAATAAAGCCTTTTTTAATAATTTTAAGACTAAACAATGCATAGGTGAGTATCAAAATACTCAAATAAAATGGACTGGATGTCGAAGTTTGTTGATACATATAAATCGTAGCCAAAAGCAAGGCCAACAATTCCATGTATGTAATTTTTTTGCCACGAAACATCAGATAACTACATAAGGCAAAAAACATTCTCTGTGAAGCAAATGAAACGTAGTTAAACCCCAAACTAAAACGATAACCACCATCTGCATTCATGAACATATTTGTGATGATACCTTTTCTACTTGCAAAAATCGTCAAACAAAGTACAAGAAATGTAGCTAGAGAGAAAGTCCCTAATAATTTTCTAAAATCGATATCTCTAGCAGAGAAAACAAGAAGTAGAACATTTATATCCAGTATTCCATCACGATTCTTTGCAACTATCAACATCGAAATGAATAAAGCTATTACGACTAGTAGTTGCTTCCAATGAAATCTAAAGTAATATAGAGTTCTAGGCAAGTTCATCAACTCTTTTATCAACAGTGCGAAAATCGTAAAATAGAGTAATGAACGATAAAGCGATAAAAAACCATCTAATCGAATAAAATAAGTGGTTGTGACTAATGAAGCAACAACAACCCATATAAATAAGGTAAATATGTAAATTTTTTCTGAGATAAAACGATTGTTCACCACTATAGTCTTCCAAACCTTTCATTCATTAGAATAAGATTAATATTTATATGGCACACCATTATGAAATGATGTATGCCTCCACTTCAACAACATTTGCAACCTTTTGAGAAAAATCACTGCAATGTACATTCTCCAATACAATAAAAATCTAACAAGCGGATTAAGGAAAGAATCCACTTGATTTAATAAAGCAGTCACCTCTGGATTATTGCACAATGCCTCAACATATCTCCGTTTCAAAAACAACGATATGTTTTGAATCGAAATGTTCTGTATATTACTCATTAAAATACGAGCCTTTATTTGATCAATAAATTGATCATTATGAATATCCCATCTCACCATCAACTGACTAATTTTACCAAGTTCTTCCAATTGATAGCTCATTCGTTTGGGATTGTACTGTCCCATCGCAGATCCTGCTCTACCCGAAATATAAACATAATAACAAGTTTGTGAAAAGGAAATTGTATGAACACTCTCGTATACATTCAGATTGAACCGAACATCTTCCCCTAATTCATACTGTTCAAATGTTATTCGTTGGTCTTCCAAGAACTCTCTACGATAAATTTTATTCCAAACAGTATACATCATGTCTGATAAAAATAATTCTGTAAAGAGAGCGATGAACTGATTCCTATCTTTTTTTCCTTCAATAGGAAGAATTTTTGCTGATCTAGCCGTTTCCGATAAATTCTTTTCAAGAGAGTTATAGTAGCTAAATACCAATAAATCTAAGCTAGAATCCAACTGATTTTCCATATCAGAAAACAGGTTTCCTACTAGATAATCATCCGCGTCTACAAAACAAATAAATTCACCTTGAGCTTTTGCTAAACCAAAGTTTCGAGCTGAACTGACACCGTGGTTTTCAATATGATAGACTGAGATATTCGAGTACTCACTAGCATAAGTATCGCAAATAATACCACTACTATCAGTAGATCCATTGTCAATCAATAAAATTTCTAAATCAGTATATTCTTGGATAAGTATACTATTGATGCAACGATGAAGATAGTTCTCTACATTGTACACCGGTATAATAACTGAGTACTTCAAAATAATCCCCTAAATCTCTTACTTCATCCTTTGTATAGTAAAAGCCATCTTCAACAAGTTCAAACGGTATAACAAATATTTCGTCCTATTTGGCAGGTATTTTATTTCACTATACATTATTTTATTTTTTCTTAATTCCTGATTGACATCATTTCTTATTTCAGCATATTGACGATCTAATTTAGACTTATACAAACTTGCTAGTATGTGAACCAAACCATTTACATAATAAAATTGTGAGATATGCAACTCTTCTTGATTTAACTGCGAACGTACAAAATCTGAATAAAACATTTCTTTATAGAACCCAAACATATCTCTAAACTTTTTCTCATTCCAAGACTGTGTAATAGAATCTGGGTTATCGATTAAGTAGTGATAGTACTTTTGATTTGTCGCATAGACTTTCTTAGCTGAAAGAAATAATTTGTAATTGGTGCCAAGATCCTCATAGTATTTGCCAATTGGAAACTGGATGTTATGATCAGTGAATAAGGATTTCCGATAGACTTTGTCATTAGCGAAACCAGTTATATAACTGTGCTTCAGCATTTGAACAAAGGCATCTTTACCTTCAAATACTTGAGTCACTTCTGGTTCTGAAACAATAGCATCTTCTTCACCCTTCACAAACTCACGATTAAAAGAAATAATATCAAACTCTTGAGATTCTAACGCTTCTGCTAACGCTAGAAAGGTATCTGATTCAAGCCAATCATCTGAATCAGGAAAATAAACATATTCTCCTTTAGCATGAGAAATACCAGTGTTACGAGCTTCAGAAAGTCCGCCATTCTCCTTGTGAATAACCGAGATAAAATCATATGCTTTAACATAGTCATCACAAATTTGAGGAGAATGATCAGTACTTCCATCATCTACAAGTAAGATGTCATAGTGCTTCCACTCTTGAACGAGGATACTCTCAATACAACGTTTTAAATATTTTTCGACATTATAAACTGGAATGACGACAGTTAAAAGTGGTTTCATAGATTATTTACCCAATTAATGATGTTAAGTCTTCTCCACCCTTGTTTAACCAAGCTACAGCATTAAAATAGCGGTGGTAAGTTTTTAAATCGATTCCAACATGTCCTTGCTTTTCAGCTGATTTAAAGCGGACCAATGAAGGTAGGTCACTATAATTCTTTGAAGAGAAAATCACCTTACTCTTATATGGAAGCTCTTCAAACTCTTTCATCAGCTCATAAGTACAAGCATCATTGTCATTGAACTTGAAATACAAATTATCCCAATGCATTCTCTTCAAACGGCGGTTCCATTTTTGAGTTGCTTCTTCTTCATCTGCATAATGCAAAAAATGAAGTTCAATATCATCAAGAATTGCAAGAGGGTAGGCGTTATCAAAGTCTTTGATATATTTCGATTCCTGAACAAATTTCAAGGGGATGTTTCCACTCAAATAGTGTTTTAAATTCTTGAGCATCTTGATATAATCAGGCGAAAAGACAAACATCCCTACAAATGGTGTTTGATAAGGCAAGCCCAACTCCTGATATACTTTTCCAGCCCAACAATTATCACAAATGATCGTAAAATTTTTATTCTTGAGTCTTCGTCTAGGAATAAAGTTAATAATTGGATAAATGATTGGTTTTAATTTATTCTTAATTTTTTCAGTATTCATTTTAATATTTCTTATACAACTCCGAAAAATTCCGAATATAACTTTGTAATGAGAAGAGTTCTTTTTGACGTTGGACAGAGGCCTTACCAAATTGTTCTCTCTTCTCAGTATTCTCTGCTAATTCTTGGATAGCCTTAGACAATCCTGTTGGCTCATTTGGCGTGGCAAGAAGGCCGTTATCACCTTCCTTGACCATTTCACAGACACCACCATGACGGTAGCCGACTACAGGTTTACCACAAGCCATAGCTTCTAGTACGACTGTTGGTAGTGGATCTGGATTGGTACTTGGCAAGACAAAGATATCAAACATATTATAGAGCTCTGTTGTCTTACTATAATAATCGATACGCTTGATTTGTTCAGCTACTGGTGATTCTGAAATAGCTTTTTCCAAGTCACCCACGCGCCACTCTTCACCTTCAAATGCACTTCCTGCCAAAAAGGCTACTGCCTTTGGATTAGCTTGTAAGATTGGAGTCACAGCTTCTAAGAAATCGCCTTGCCCTTTCCAAGCATTCACTCGACCAACCATTCCGATAATCAAAGCATCCTGGGCGATACCAAACTGATCACGGACCGCACTAGCATCCATCACCTGATAAACAGCATTGTCAACACCATTATAGATGACTTGAACTTGGTCATCTTTTACAAAACGAGACTGCTTGACGTGATTAGCAACAGCATTTGAAACTGTCACAATCGTATCCGCATAGCGCCCCATCAAAAAGTTGATAAAATCTGAAATGGCTTTTGGCTTGACGATAATCTCATGCACATGCCAAATCAAAGGTAATTTCAACTTACGTTTAAGATAAATCCCCTCAAGTACCGCAGTTGTATTGTTGTGAACGAGAGTAATCCCATTCTCTTTAGCATATTTAGCAATTTGTTTGGAGTAACGGTTATAGGAGCCAAAGTACTCAAGAATCCCTTTTGGATTAAAATATTTCCGGCGCAAAATTGGGTAATCAATAACTTTAACCTTTGCACCGACCTCTTCTAAAGCACCCACTAATACACCGTCGTTGGGTAAAATAACATGTGCTTCAAAAGCATCTTTATCCAAACCCTTAATAAGCTCCAGCAAAACCTTGTCAGCACCATACATTTCGGCACCAGCATGGAGATATAATATTTTCTGCATTTCTAACCTTTAAATACTTTCTCGTAGTCTGTGACAATCTTTTCCCAAGTAAAGGCTTCAGCAATCCGTTGACTTGATTTCTGATTGAGATCTTCGATTGCTTGAGCGTCTAATTGTTCAGCTTGATCGATGACATGTGCCAATTGATCTTTCTTCCAATAAAGTGCCCCATCTTCACCGACTTCACGGTTAAAACCAACATCCAACAAGAGATTGAGCTTAGTAGACTCAAGAGCCTCAAGAAGGGATGGATTGGTACCACCTACTTCATGACCATGGAAGTAAGCAAAGGCATTCTCACGAATGTATTTGAGCAATTCTTGGTCATAAACAGTCCCTACAAACTTCACTCGAGGATCTTGATCAAATCCAGTATCTTTACGCAACTGTTCATAGAACTTGTTTTGTTCTACATTGGTAATCAGAACAAAATCTTTTTGGGAGTTTGACTGCATAAAGCCACGAATCATGGCCTCATAGTTGTTTTCCGGTACAAAACGTCCCACAACAAGGTAGTAATCCCCTTCAGTAACTTGCTTATCTGCAAACCAAGTCCGTACTTTCTCGTCTTCTTTACTCAGGATAGACTTGCTTGTATCGGTTCCATAGGCGATATAGGTCGTCTGTGGCTGATACTTAGCATAGTCCTTCTGAATATAAGCTTCAATGTTCTTACTATCACAAATCAAAAGATCAGCATGATTAACCATGAGTTGCTCAGAAAACTTCCAATACTTGCGGACTGGAAGACTCCATTTCGCACGAAGCCACTCATGACCATCTGGATTGACCATCAGAGTTCCTCCGATAGCCTTGATTTTCTTTTTAATACCTGAAATAAAGGGACCAATCCGACAAGCCAAGACATAAAAGATTGGTGCTTGATCTTTGTTTTCTTTTGCGATCTCAATCGCCTTATTGAGGGCTGCAATATCATAAGCAATGGCACGCGCAGGACCAATATTAGGGACATCAATGTTGTAACAGATTGCGCCGTTATGCTCGAAAGTATCTGCAGTAATCCCTGATTTGGCTGAATTCTCCCGCATACAAGCCACATAATACTGGATATTTTTGTCTTGTTGGAATTCTGTCAACTTCTCAACAAAGGTCTCAAAACCACCATATTTTGCTGGAATCCCTTTGGAACCAACGATATAAATTGATTGTGTCATTTTTCTCCTAACATGGAAAGGACGAAGTAGGCATTTTCCTACTTCGCTCCTTCTTTTCTAAGTACAACCTTCACGGTCTTGAGCAGGATCTGAATATCTCTCCAGATCGTCCAACCATCCATATATGCAACGTCGAGTTTGACCACTTCGTCAAAATCTGTAATCTCACTGCGTCCGCTCACTTGCCAAAGGCCTGTAATCCCTGGCTTGAAGCTGAGGCGACGTTTTTGGGCTGGCGTATAGTCTTGGTATTCGTCTACCGTTGGAGGACGAGTTCCGACTAGACTCATGTCACCGATCAGAACATTGTAAAATTGTGGCAATTCATCCAGACTGGTCTTACGGATAAAGCGTCCGATTGGTGTTACCCGTGGATCGTTTTCCATCTTAAACATCCCACCTGTCATAGTATTTTGATCCATGAGATCTTTTTTAATCTCTTCGGCATCCACGCGCATGGAGCGGAATTTATAGAAGTTGAAATACCGTCCGTTCTTTCCGACCCGCTTCTGTACAAAGAAGGCAGGTCCGCCATCTTTGCGGATTAGAGGGACCAAAACGATACTCACTAGTCCACAAATCAAGAGACCAAAGAGGGCTCCTGCAATGTCCAAGAGACGTTTGGCAAATACGTGGCTCGGTTTGTAGAAATTGGTTGAGAAAGTGACGACACTTAGTCCCCCGACTTCTCGAACCCGTTTATTGCCCAAAGAAGCGAAGTTAAAGGCATTGAGATTGACCGATACATCGATCCCCATACTCTCAAACTCCGAGACGAAATCACTAATATTGTAGTCCTCACTTGGCAGATTGATAAACACTTCATCCACCACTTCCTTGGTCACAAAGTTCATCATTTGGTCCGGCTGCACCACCCGTACACCCGAATGGGTAAAATCCGTATCGTCCATGACGGTGACACCGATCAATTCCCCATGATAGAGGCTAGGCGAATGCAGAATATCAAATACCTTTTCCATCCGACTGGTCGCTGTGATCAAGAAAATCTTTCGCGAACTCTTCCGCCGCGGTGAAACAGACTTCCGGTATCTCTTAAGCAAGAGATCCATGATATAGACGGAAAACGTATTGAAAAGAAAGAAGTAAATCATCCCCCGACGAGAGATGGAAAAGACCCCATCGAGCATAAAAGAGGTAAAGGTGATCCCAACAGCGAAAAATACGTTGTATTTCAAGACCTGAAAGAGCTCATCTAGATAGCCTCTGCTATAAAAACGATAGGCAACATTGCTAATGTAAAAGGCTACAAAATGCAAGAGATAGAGAATGGCGATCGTCTGTGACGTGTATTCTGCATCCTTAAAAAGACTCACAATGTAAGCTGAAAATAGGACAGCTAAACTTTGAAAGAGAACAATATTTAGTTTTTCCAGTTCAATTCTTTCTTCTCCCATTTTCCCTCAATCCTATTCTTTACTTTTTCCCGTACTCTCCGTAAGATCCATATCCACCATATGAACCATACTCAGCAGCTTTAATGTTGAATTTGTTAAGCACTACTCCCAAGAAAGGTGTGCCTGTTTGTTCTAATTGGTCCTTAGCCTTTTGGACAGCCTTGCGTCCATTGGCACCAGATTCTGTGATCAAGACAGTTCCATCACAGCGTTGGGCGATAATGGCCGCATCAATCACGACCCCGATTGGAGGCGTATCGACAATGATGTAGTCAAAATGCTCACGCAGAGCATCCATCATCACAGTGAAGTTCTTGCTTTGCAAGAGACCTGTTGGGTTTGGCGCGACCTGTCCAGACTCGATGATATCCAAGTTTGGAAAATCAGTCGCATATAAGATTTGGTCCAATTGACTACGACCGGATAAGAAGTCGGTCAAGCCTTGGATCTTAGTACGGCTACGGAAAATCCCTGTCATGACAGAGTTCCGGATGTCACAGTCTACCAAAAGGGTCTTGTAACCCGCACGCGCAAAGGCAACGGCCAAGTTGGTTGAAGTGGTTGATTTCCCTTCATTTTCTTGAACAGATGAGATAGCGATGACTTTTAAGTCCACCCCACTCAATTGAATATTGGTCGCTAGGGCATTGAAGTACTCTTCTGCCTTCCGAACTTCTTGCAATTTGTTTTTTGAAATTTCTAACGTATTCATGCGATCCCCAGTCTACAATTTCTTAATATCTGGCACAATACCAAGCAAGGTTAAGCCCATCAACTCTTCGATATCTTCTGGTCTCTTAACACGATCGTCCAAGACTTCTACTACGACCATGAGAACCACCATGAGGCCTGTTCCAGCAATAAAACCAAGAAGGACATTGCGTCGGATATTTGGTGAAGAAGGTGTTTGAGGCACTTCTGCTTCATCCAAGGTCGTAACATCTGACACCTTGGTCACAGCAATGATCTTTTCAGCTGCTACATTCCGAAGCCCATTGGCAATACGAGCCGCTTCTTTTGGATTTCCGTCCTTAGCCGTGATCGAAAGGATACGAGTATCTGTTGGAACGGATACACTGATCTTTTTGGACAACTCAGCAGGTGTCATATCGAGTTTCAATTCTTCGATGGCTTGACTCAAGACATTTTGAGAAAGAATGATCTCACGGTAGTCCTTAACCAAGTATGAACCAGCCTGCAAATCAGAGTTTGTCAAGGCATTGTTGTCTTGGTTTTGACGACTGACCACATAGATCCGGCTAGTACTTTGGTATTCTTTCTTGGCTAAAAAGGCACTGTAGCCAAATGCTGCAATGGCAAAGACAAGAGCGACCAAAACGATCGAAAACTTGCGTTTCCATAGGGTCTTCAGCATAGCGAAAACATCAATTTCCACTGCTTGATTTTCTTGATTGTTCATTTCCTAATTACTCCTTCATGTGGATCTCTCCACCTGTTTCCTGGTTAGATTAATTCATCCGATAACAAGAGTTCCTGATTGCTGACAAAGAGAGCTTGTGCTCGTTGTTCTCCGTATTCTTCCTTGATTAAGCGATAGGCTTCTGCCATATAAGGCGGCCGTTTATCCACATTGTGCATATCGCTGGCAACAAAGTGGACCAAGTCTTTTTCTAAAAAGTACCGAGCTCGTTTTTTCAGTTGTTTTTGCTCATCCCCAAAGAGGCGAGGCTTGAGAACGCTGGAACTATTGATCTGCATGTAGCAGCCCATGTCAATCATCTCTTGCACACGCTCCTCGTTTTTCTCCAAGCACTTGTAGCGCTCGATATGGGCCACCACCGGTGTCACGCCTAGATGGAGCAAACGGTCCAAGGCCGTATGAATCTCCTTGTAAGGCGTTCCCATACTGAATTCAATCAGCGCAAAGCGCGTCTCAGCTAAACGTGGAATGATCTTGTCTTCCAGTTTTTTCAAGACATCATTGGTAAAGTAGATCTCTGCCCCGTAATGAATCGTTAAATCTGGTGCGACCTCTGCCGCAATTTTTTTCACTTCTTGAAAATTTTCAGAAATCTTTTCTTCGGGAGTTTCAAACATCCCCTTGCGACGATGAGAAGTGGAGATAATGGTCCGTACCCCTTGACGATAGCTTTCTTCCAATAAGGCACGCGTATCTTCTCTTGTCTTTGGTCCATCATCCACATCAAAGACGATGTGCGAGTGGATATCAATCATTTTTCTTTTCCTTCCATTACTTTTTGAATGGTTTCCTTAGCCTTGGTCAAGCTGGCTTGATCCAACTCCATGACATAGAGGTTGTAACCAGGCATAGCATAAGACGGCAAGTCATTTCGTCCTTGACCGGTAATCGCTTGAGATGTCACCTCATAAGAACCACCCGTTTCTAACTGGGTATTGATCAAGTTCATCATAGTCGGCAACTGCATATTGGTTTGGACAGAATCTTGGAGGTTTCCGATAATCTCATTGTAGTTGCTTAAGACCTTGGTAGAGGTCAACTTTTTGATAATGGCCGCAATGACTTTTTCTTGGTTTTTCCCACGATCATTGTCGCCACCTTGGAGAGAGTAGCGTTCTCGGACAAAACCGAGGGCTTGCTCTGAATTCAAATGAACCTTTCCAACTGGGAAATGGAACTTGCCATGAAGGCTCGTGAATTCTTGGTCATTTTCCACATCGATTCCCCCTAGAAGGTCAATCAACTTGAGGAAGGAGGTGAAATTGAGACGAACGTAGTAGTTGAGCTTGATATCATAGAGATTCTCAAGGGTATGGATCGAAGCATCCACTCCGTAGATCCCCGCGTGGGTCAACTTATCATTTTGGTTGTTACCACCATCTGCAATCGGTACATAGGCATCCCGTGGTGTCGTTGTCAATAGGACTTGCTTGGTCTTACGATTGACCGTCATGATGATATTGACATCTGAACGAGAAACCGAGGTTACCGGACCATAGGTATCGATCCCGCTGACATAGATGTTAAAGACATCCGCATTGGCAGACACCTTGCTCGTCGCTGCCACTTCTTTTCGAATCTTGTAGGAATAGATTTTCTTCAACTTCTTCGCATAGTCCGCATCTTCTGCTGCAATGGTATCCTCAAAGGTACTGTTGAGGACCATAGCAGAAGCATTCCCTTCTTGCAGGCTCTTATAAGCATCTAGATAAGTCGGGGCATCCACTACAGAAATTTCCTGACCCTTGGTCTTTTTGATGTTGTCCAAGAGGGCAGTGAGATTGGCTTCGTTATTATTGCCCTTTGGTGCCACCACTTCCTTGATTTCTTTGATATCTTTGATGTCACTGTCTTTCTTGACATAGACAGCCATCTCAAACTCTGTATAGTTAGAGTGGCCGTTGACATTACTGGTCAGATTCAAAAGCTGTTGACTAGCAAACAAAACTCCTGAACTAGTCAATAAGCCGACAAGAAGCAGGACCAAAGTTGTCTTTTTGGCCTGATTTTTGATCACAAACCAAGCTGACAAGAGCAAGAGAAGAGCTAGTAGTGCCATCACGAGAACATTGACATAGCGAAAAGCCAAGATGTTATTGGCCAACATGGTATAGGTCGCCCAACTTGCAGTCATAAGCAAAAAAATAAGCAATACGGAATTAATGATTCGCAATTGCCCCCACTTATGTTCTGAACGACGACTCCGTCTCCTTTGTGACATAAATACCTCCAATTAGTCCTAATCATATTTATTGTAACATATTTTTAGTAAAAAATGCATTAATTATCACTTTTTTGTCCATTATGTACATTTAAAAAGTAAGCGTTTTCTGAAACAGGCGAAATCCCTTGTATACTTATGCAGAGAACCCAAAAAAACCGGGTGAAAAACCCGGTTTTTTGAAGATCCTACAAAAGATCATCTCGTTTGACCTGCTCAAAACTTTCTTTACCGTCATTGAGCTTGTCCCAGATGACGACTTTTCCTTCTTTGAGGGATTTTTGAACATCGATGATCCGCTGGTTAGAAGAGCCACGGAACTGCAACATGAGGTTGCGTTTGGTCTTATCATAGCGGCCATCGACCAGAATATCAATCAGTGAGAGAAGCTCTAGTTTGTCTGGTGTCTCTAGCATCATTTCTTCCCAGGTGTAGCCGGTCCAAGACCAAATGTCTTTGTCGGGCAACTCTTTTCTCACGCGCTTGACCAAGGGCAGAAGGATGCCGGTGTTGAGAAAGGGTTCCCCCCCAAGCAGGGTCAAGCCCTGGACATAGGGTTGGGCCAGATCGGCCATGATCTGCTCTTCTAACTCTTTGGTGTAGGGAATACCTGCATTGAAAGACCAGGTCGCTACATTGTAACAACCCTCACAGTGAAACATGCAGCCTGCTACGTAAAGGGAGTTGCGCACCCCTTCTCCATCCACAAAGTTAAAGGCCTTGTAGTCGATGATGCGTCCTTGACTCAGTTCCTCACTCTTCCATTCGCCTGGTTTAGGTGTATTCCATGTCATCCTTCTACTCCACTTCTATCCAATAACGCTCCGTTCCATTTCGAACATCTTCAAATTGACCGCCATTAGCTAAGATAACCGCTCGACTGGCAGGATTTTCCGCGCTACATGTCACTAGAGCACGATGGATGTTCTTCTCCTTAGCGACTCGCAGACCTTGATGGAGAGCTTCCTTGGCATACCCCTTGCCTCTTTCAGAAGGGCGGATGGAATAACCGATATGACCAGCATAATTCAGCAATCCCTCATTTAGTCTCAACCGTAGATTCAAAAAACCTAAAGCATGACCTGATTCATCAAACAATACGAACTGAATTGATGGAACGCGATTTTCAGGCAAGTTTATTCCCATTTCTTTATTAAGGTTAGTTTCTAGCCACTCCTCATAATCAAAGTTCTCAGCATCCCAAAAGCCGCCGTCGTGGGCCGACTGGGTCTCTTCGAACTCTGCCATCATGTTTAGAATGGTTTCTTTATCTGCTAAAGTTGGTCTACGTAGTTCCATCTTTACCTCCCCCCATACGAGAAAAGCGAGAGCGGACTCTCACTTCACAACATAAACAATCATTTTTAATAAAATGAGTTAATAAATACTGAATCAATAAGGTGACGCTTATTTATTAAACTTTTTTTAGAATCCCGTGGGAAAAATGCCTGAAACTAACAAGTTTCAGGCATCCGGAATTATTGAGACCCTAGGCTCAATAATTAGTCATGGAACTTCTTCGAAGTTCGCTGACGTCCGTACCCACCCAAGGAAAGTCTCAAAAGAGAATTTCATCTTCAATATGAAGCGAGAACTCTCACTTTTATTTTTTCTTAGCCTTTTTTAGAAATTGTTCTCTCAGGCTGGCTACTCGGTCTTTTTTATTGATTCCACCCTTTGAATGCTTCTCGTGGAATCGTTGAACCTGAGCCTTGCCTTTATCATCTAATTGGTATTTTCCCATAATGTCCTTTTCTAATCTGTCACTTGGTGTCCAGCTGATTTGATAGTGGATCCATTCATGTGTTTGACCCGTGCAGCGATTTCCTTATGACGGCCATTGACCATCGGACGAGCTTGCGGGTTTCCTAGATAACCACAGGTCCGTTTGACCACATCAACCGTTTTCGGATCGCTATTACCACAGTTTGGACAAGCAAATCCGCGCTCAGTCGGCGTGAAATCTCCTTCAAAATCACACTTGTAACAACGGTCAATCGGCGTATTGGTTCCGAGATAACCGACCCGGTCATAGGCATAATCCCAAACCGCTTCAAGGGCTTTTGGATTTTGTTGGAGCACAGGGTATTCACAATAGTGGATAAAGCCACCAGACGCACCTGCTTCAGGATAAACTTTCTCAAAATCCAACTTCTCAAATGGCGTTGGGTTCTTACGAACATCGTAGTGGAAACTATTGGTGTAGTATTCCTTGTCTGTGATATCCGGAACCTTACCAAATTTCTCCGTATCTAGGCGACAGAAGCGGTCTGTCAAGCTTTCTGACGGTGTCGAATAGATGGAGAAGTGGTAATCATACTGGTCAGACCATTCTTCCACGCGCGCTTTCATATCCTTGATGATATCGATCGTGAATTGTTTGGCTTCTGGATTGTGTTCCCAATTTGGACCATAAAAGACGGTTGCGACTTCATAGAGTCCGATATAGCCAAGAGAAACGGTTGCTCTGCGATGACGGAAGAGCTGATCTACCTGGTCATACTTGCCCAAGTGTTTCCCGAAAGCCCCATATTGGTAGAGAATCGGCGCATTGGCTGGTGTCGCTTCTTTGGTACGTTCCACGCGGTAAACCAAGGCATCTTCAGCAATATTCATCCGTTCATTAAAGATTTGCCAGAACTTCTCCTTGTCTCCGCCTGATTCCAAGGCAATCCGAGGTAAATTGACTGTCACAACTCCGAGGTTCATCCGGCCAGAATTAACTTCCACACCATTTTCATCTTTCCAACCTTGAAGGAAAGAACGACATCCCATCGGTACCTTGAAGGAGCCTGTCAACTCGACAATCTTGTCATAAGACAAAACGTCCGGATACATGCGCTTCGTCGCACATTCCAAGGCCAATTGCTTGATATCATAGTTGGGCGTTCCAGGTTCCAAGTTAAGCCCCCGCTTGAGGGTAAAGATCAGTTTTGGAAAGATAGCTGTCCGATGTTCCGATCCAAGACCCTTAATCCGAATTTCCAGAATCGCCTTTTGGATTTCCCGTTCGAAGCGATTGGTCCCAAGACCAAAACCAAGCGAAGTAAAGGGAGTTTGTCCGTTCGAGGTAAAGAGCGTATTGATCTCATATTCCAGCGATTGCATGGCATCATAGATATCTTTTTGAGTCTTGCTCCAAGCATAGTCCTCTTGCTTTTCAGGAAGCACCCACTCTTTGGCATCTGCCAAGTGTTTTTGGTAGTTCTTTTCTGCATAAGGGGCCAAGACTTCATCGATCCGGTCAGCTGAGCACCCCCCGTACTGACTAGAAGCTACATTGGCAATAATCTGCGAGATTTGAGCCGTTGCAGTTTGGATGGACTTAGGACTTTCTACTTCTGCATTCCCAATCTTAAAGCCATTTCTGAGCATGCCTTCAAAATCAATCAAACAGCAGTTGGTCATTGGTGTATAAGGACTATAGTCCAAATCATGGTAGTGGATGTCCCCTTTTTGGTGGGCATTGGCTACGTGTTTGGGCAACATTTTGAGACCAATAGACTTACCAACGATCCCCGCCGTCAAGTCCCGTTGCGTATTAAAGACATCGCTGTCCTTATTAGCATTTTCATTGACAACCGCTTGGTCCTTGTTGAGGAGTTTTCCAATCGTAAAGTTGATATCCGTCGCTTTTGAGCGCTCAAAATCCCGCTGCGTCCGATAAGTAATGTAGCTCTCAGCAATCGCATATTCATTGGCTTGAAGCAATTCATGTTCGACCACATTTTGGATCTCATAAATCTTCACACCATTTGGAAAACGTTCCAAAATCTCTGCGATCACACGATCGACAATGGCTTCTAGTTTGGCTTCCATCACTGGAGTGAGAGAAGTCACTTCTTCTGTCGCCTTCAACAAGGCTTTATAAATTTTTTCAACATCGAATTGAACACGACGGCCATCTCGTTTTTCAACAAAAATATCCGGGGCCATTCTCAGTTTTTCTTCTCTCAAGGTGATCATACCAAACATGCCTCTCTTCATTTATTTACATACAAGTTGTATTATACCACTCCAAAAATAAAAATCAATATCTTGTGGTGAAAATTCTAAAAAACTTTCTAAAACACAAGATATTGATTTTCTTAAGAGCGTTGATAGAGTTTGAAATGACGGTATTTCTTCTCAACTAGACGATAATTTTCTTTGAGCAAGTCCTTCATATTGGAGGTCAACTCTACCTGATTGTTGACCACAATATACTTAGGTTCAGACCGATCGATTTGTTGGATCACATTGGTCCGATTTTCATTAATTCCCAGATAAGACGTCGGAGTCAATAAGGCAGAAGCTGCCAAACGATCGCTATCTTGATAGAGAGTAGCTGTCGTATCCCAAGCATAAATGGTATCTTTCGACTTGGTGTGATTTTTAATGTAGCTGGCAATAGCGCTCCGTTCACTGGATTGACCAGACTGAAGCACGACATCTTGAACCACTGGATTCGCCAAGAGATAGACGAGGGCTACTAGCGGTAAGAAAACTTGGCTCGTAAAGTAAGCGGCCCAAACTTCCTTATTTTTCTTCTTCCGACCACGACGTTCGATCCCATCGTTTTCTTCCCCATCTCGTGAGAACCAGATCGCAAACAAAGGAAGAACAAATGGCAACATCGGTAACAATTGGTAAGCTCCCTGTTCAGGAAGACCAATCGACACAATGAGGACTACCAGGCTACCTGCCCATCCCATAAAGCGGAAGATCCGTCGAGCACTGCTATTTTGCTTCGTAAAGGACATTAAAAAGGCAGAGACTAGGCCAAAGGCAAGCGCCAACAGTCCATAATAAATGGCATTACTGAAGGTTTGTCCATTGCTAAAATTCAAGGCATTAAAGACATAGGTTACTTGGTTAATGGCATAGCCAAAAGTCTGATTCCAAACGGTGATATAGCCAATTGGATAAAAGACAAGTGAAAAACCAAGGAGAGCTGCCAGCAGTTGATAAAAGCCACGCGCCCATCTCTTCCGCTTGATATTAAAGGCTGTTAATCCAAGGAAGGCCAACAAATAAAACAGGGCACTGGTCATCGGATCAATCAAGAAAGCCACAGCAGCAATCGCACCATAAAGGATAAAGCCTTCATCCTTACGATGCCCAATCAAATAAGCCAAAATGAAATTCATGCTGGCAAATAGGATTGGAAGGCTAAAGAAGGTCACATAAGTCCCTCCAAAACCAAGGCCTAGCACCAAGAAA
Source organism: Streptococcus parasanguinis (assembly GCF_009717775.1). GTDB lineage: Bacteria > Bacillota > Bacilli > Lactobacillales > Streptococcaceae > Streptococcus > Streptococcus parasanguinis_AG. The sequence continues at coordinate 204,866 of NZ_WMZF01000007.1, forward strand.
TAAAAGAGCAACTGGACATTCTTCGCTGTATCTTTATCAGACACCAGCAAGCGCACAACCCGATAGAGGTAAGTACCCGCAAAGAAGAGGGCAATCGCTTGAAGGATCATCAAGATCCAATGTCCACCAGCTAAACTTCCCAACCAGTTGATTGCATAATAGAGCAGACCATTGGTTCCGTAAAAATCACCAAACGGTACTTGACCCTTGGTCATTGCCCAGCCAGCATACAAGTTTTGAGATTGTTGATTGGTTGCAAAACGGGTTAAAAATGGCACCCCGACATGCAGTAAACTAATCAAGAGACTCAACACAAAAGGAATCGCTAGGGGCACTGGACGCTTGGATTGACGACGGATCGGCTCAACTGCCACATCTGCTTCTAGCTCTTCCGTATTCTCTTCTACCTTAGATGCTTCCGCTTTTGCCGCTTCAACTCCCGCCTTACGCGAACGACGACTCATCCGACTGAGCGTTTGCTCCGCTTCCTGTTCAGATTCTTGTGTAGGTTCTGCTACTGCTTCTGGCTTGGCATCACTAATTTCCTCTGATGCCTCCATTGCAACCGGCTCCTCCAAGACTTCTGCCTGCTGGCTATGAGTCGGCTCTTCTTCACGAAAGACTGATTTATCTAGCACTTCGCGAATTTCACGTGTATCCTGAAAACTGTCTCCCACGTGAAGCCCTAACTTTTTCGAAGTCATTTCTTGCTCTTTTTCGCTCATTCTTTTTCCTTTTCTTCGCTATTCCTCTGCTCTTTCCTTTTAGAAAAAAGCCCATTATCTTCTCTAGTATACCAAATTCTGCCGACCATGTCAGCCTCTTGCCACATAGTCCTATGGAAAAAGAGTCAGGCATCTCGATTCCTGACTCTGATTTTCGTTTTTATACATTTACAACATCGGTGCGAACAATTGCATAATTTCCTTGATTAAGCTTTGGTGCCATGTAAAGCGGAAGGTATCCTCTGTAATTTCTTGAGACACTTCAAAGATATGGTCAAAGTCCTCACGAATCTTTTTCAAGGCAGGCGTCCGATACATCCAGACAGCATTTTCATAGTGATGGACCAAACTGCGGTAATCAAAGTTAATCGACCCTACAACCGCCATTTCATCATCGGCAAGAACTTGCTTACTGTGGACAAAACCAGGTGTGTACTCATAGATTTTCACACCAGCGTCCATCAGATCCAAGTATGCCCCACGGGTTACGATTTGGATCAATTTTTTATCCGGAATATACGGGGTCACGATGCGAACATCCACCCCACGAAGGGCCGCATTGCGGATATCTTCTGTCAAATCATAATCGATGATCAAGTAAGGAGTCGTGATATAGACGTAATCCGTCGCCTGGTTAATCATATTTTGATAGACTGTCTTTCCAACCTGCGACTTGTAAATCGGTTTTGGTCCACTCCCATAGGGAATGTAGAGCCCTTCTCCTTCGACCGCCTTATTTTCAATATGGTAGCGGTCAAAATCCTCGATTTCCCCACGGTTGATGTACCAGTTCATGAGGAAGAGTCGCGTTAAGGCCTTAACAGCTCGTCCATCTAAACGAATGGCACTGTCCTTCCAGTGACCAAACCGCTCAATGTGGTTGATGTACTCGTCTGCCAAATTGACACCACCCGTATAGCCGATCTGGCCATCAATGACCAAGATCTTACGGTGGTCTCGGTTGTTATAAGCCACTGTTAGACGGGGGATCACCTTGTTAAACTTATGGGCATCAATCCCCATCTTTCGCAATCGTTTGGTATAGTTCCCAGCCAAGGTTGCCATACAGCCGATGTCGTCATAAAGGAGTTTGACTTCGACCCCCTCTTTCACTTTCTGCTCTAAAATCTCTAGGATACTGTTCCACATCAAGCCCTCGTCAATGATGTAAAACTCGATGAAGATAAATTTTTTCGCTGCTTTTAGATCCTCAAGTAATTGCTCATACATGTCCTCCCCTAAAGGGTAAAAGGTCGATGCCGTCCCATTATAGAGATCCGCATTGTGGTCCATGGATAAAATCGACTTGACCAAGCCATAAACCGCTTTGCTTTCTTGCTTGAGCTCCTTACGCAACTGATGACTATTGTCCTCTCGAAACTTCATGGACTCCATATTTTTCAGCTGGATCATTTCCTTTTTGGACAAACGCCGCTCGCCAAACATGAGGTATAAAAGCGATCCAAAGACAGGAATGACGGCAATTAAGAGCCAGGTCACCTTATTTTCAGGCGGGGTATTTCGATTAACAATAGCTAAGATTGTCGACACATATAAGAGCCCAATGACTGCAACAGATAGCCAATGAGGGAACCATCTATTGAGCCAAAAGAAGGCCGCAAAGGATGCCCATAGTTCAAAGCCCATAAACAAAATACTAAATCCATATTTGGACATTAATAGACGTAATTTTCTAAAGGTCACAGCATCCTCCTTGTTTCTTTCTACTAGTATACCAATTCTTTTTACCCGTTGCAACGACCAACCAAGCCCCTTCTAGACAAACAAAAAGAGAGTGGGACAGAAGTCCTAGCCTCTCAATTATTTTTGGATTGTCGAGCAAGACGCAGTGGTTGAGTGGGCTCTACTACGCTGATTTCATCAGCTTTTACAGCCCTACTCAACTGTGCGGAGGTGGGACGACGAAATCGAATTCTAACGAATTACCTATTTCTGTCCCACTCTCTTTTGTTTCGTCCCTTATTGCTTGGTCAAAACGATAATCCCTTGATCATCCTCTGCTTGCTCCAGGTCTTCTAGCGACAACTGATCTCCTTCGATCCGATAGCGATAAGGCTCATCCCCGATACGCATGGATTGATTGACCGGATCAATGCTGACCTCTTTGGTCTCTTCTTCTCCATCAGCATCTTGCACCGTAAACGTGCCTTTTTGACCCGTCACAACTAAGAGGATCGTATTTTCCTCGTCCTGTCCACGATAACTGCCATCTATGGACACCCCTTGCTCTGACTTTTCACTGGTCGAAGCCACTGTCTCAGATGAATGTGAGCTAGCGCTACTTGAGGCTTTTGGCGTTTGTTCTTGCTGGCTACAAGCAGTCAGGAAAAGGGCTACTGCCAAGGTCAGTATAGACATGATTTTTTTCATTAAGATCGGCTCCTTTCGCCATAACCGTATACTATCTACCACCAGTATACGCCAAGAAAGTCTTTAGGTCAATTGTTTACCCCTCTAATAAAAATGCCCTTACTTCCGAAATAAAATACAAGGATCCTGTGACAAATAAGACTTCATCTGGGTAACTCTGATCCATAAATTCTTTGATATAGGCCTTGTAGTCTGCTACATAGGGCAGGTCTTGTCGGTCGCCTTGTGCCACCACTTCTCCGTAATGGAAGGTCGTCAAAATCAATTCAGCTTCTGGCAATCCCGCTTGAAGCGTTTGGAGCATCCCGCTATAATCTTTTCGCTTGAGGGCCCCAAATAAAATCTTCACGCGCTTTCCTGCTAAGCTATTGGCAAACTCGATCAAGCGCAACATAGCATGAGGATTATGAGCGCCATCCAGATACACCTGGTCACCAAACAACTCTAGACGTCCCGGCCACCGCGTTTCTTGCAAGGCGTGCTTGACCTGCTCCATATCCACTTCTTCATCTAGGCCCTCCATATAGAGGAAAAAGGCCTCCAGAGCTACTGCAGCATTTTCCCGTTGGTAATCACCCTTCAAGCTTAGAGACGGCAAGACAAGTTCCACGCTTTCATTCCAAAAGCGATCCTGCTCTATGCCAAAATCTTTCTGGAAGGCGTGGAGACCCACAGCCAATTGCTCCGCTTTTTCTTGACAAACAGCTACAGCATCATCCGACAAGGGACCCACCACAGCTTTCTTGCCCTTCTTAAAGATTCCTGCCTTTTGCTGGGCGATTTCCGCAATCGTCCCTCCCAGTGTTTCTTGGTGATCGAGACCAACCGAAGTGATCACTGCGATCTCTCCCGTCACTACGTTGGTGGTATCTAGAAGCCCACCGATACCAACTTCCAATAAGACCACGTCCACAGCTTGTTCCTTAAAATACAAGAGGGCCATGAGGCAGATAATCTCAAAATAAGAGAGTTGGTCCTGGGTTTGAAGCAAGGTCTGCTCCATTTGTTGGACTTCTTGGCCAATCCGAGTAAAATCTTCATCTGAAATCGGCTGATCCCCAATACAAATCCGATCATGGATACTGATCATATGAGGAGAAGTAAAGGTCCCAACCTTCTTCCCATGAGCCATCAACAATTGACGCAGAAAGGCGATTGTGGATCCCTTCCCATTGGTTCCTGTCACATGAAGGATCGGATAAGCCTTATCCGGTCTTCCTAAAAGGCTCACTGCCTTCTCCATACGATCCAGTCCCGATCGAAAATTCAGACCGATCCGACTATTCATCCATTGCTCAATCTTATTCACATCTTCCTCCTAAAAGAAAAAAGCGACAAAACCTCTTCTGACGTTTGCGCTCCTTTCTTTTGTAGTTATTTCTTTCTCATTTTTACAGCAAGTCCATCGGACTTACCAACTCTTTCTAGTTTCTAGGAGTTGAGGTAAAAACATCCACTGGATGTTTTTACTCCTCCATAAAGCTGTTGAAGACTTCTTCGATCATATCCCATTCTGCATCTGAGTCTTCTGGGATTGGTTGAAGGTCGCCTTCTGTTCCGTCTTCGTTTTCTGTAAATGAATAAGCTTGGATTTCAACTTCGCCGTTTTCATCTTCTTCTGCATTTGCAGGGATCAAAAGGACATAGTTCTTTCCAAATTCTTCTTTGCCATCAATGGTCAAAAGAATTTCAAACAAGGTTTCATTTCCTTGTTCGTCCACCAATGTGATTAATTCACGTTCTTCATGGTCGTGGTTATGATCATGTGCCATACTATTCTTCCTCGTTTTCTTTCTAAAAATTGCGATCTAAATAATTTTGTAAAATAAGCTGCGCTGCTAACTTATCAATAACTTTTTTACGTTTGCTACGGCTAATATCTGCTTGCTCAATCAACATCCGCTCTGCAGCAACTGTTGTCAACCGTTCATCTTGGTAGTCGACTGGCAACCCAAACTTTTCAGCAATCATGGCGCCATAAGCCTGACTGGCTTCCACACGCGGTCCGCTGGTGTTGTTCATGTTTTTCGGCAAGCCCACAACAAAACGGTCCACCTTGTATTGAGCCACTAATTCAGCTAAGCGCTCCAAACCGAATTCTTTTTTATCTTCATCGATTTGGATGATTTCAAGACCCTGAGCTGTAAAGCCGAGAGGATCACTCACAGCAACCCCAACGGTCTTTGAGCCAACATCCAATCCCATAATTCTCATTAGAGGTCTATTCCTTGCCCTTTCAAATAATAACGTACCAATTCTTCCACGATCTCATCTCGTTCATATTTACGAATTTGGTTCCGTGCATTATTATAACGAGGTACATAGGCAGGATCACCACTGAGTACGTATCCTACGATTTGATTAATTGGATTGTAGCCTTTTTCATCCAGTGACAAGTAAACATCTTTCAAGGTCTCGCTAATTTCCTTACGATTTGAATCATCAAGATTAAAACGTACTGTTTCATCTGTAAATCCCACAAGAACACCCTCTTTCCTTAGAATATTACTATTATACCATAATTAAGAGTTTTCCACAACGGCCAAGCCCTTGATTTTACGGCTTTTTCAAGCATTTTTGAGCTATTTTAGCTAAACTGTTTTTTATTTTTGCTCACTTGCTCCAGCATTGATAAGATTATCCGCAAATTGACTCGGTGTCAGCTTCAACAACTCTGGTAAGTGATTGTTTTTGAAGTAAGTCATGCCTTCGGCCTTCTTCACATCCATCGCTTCAAAATCATAGGTAATGGTTACCTTGTATTCATTCTCATTTTCCAAGGTTAAATCAGCTGTGAAACCTGGCACTGTCAAAGCTTCCTTAAAGGCATCGTCCTTGTTAAAGGATTCTCTCAATTGCTTTTGCGCTTCCTCTATTCCAACCTGTTGGATCCCTTTTTTCAACTCCTCATCGGTTGCCGTCACATTGATGGTCTCCAACTTTTTAAAGGTATTCCCCACATAGGTGACGATTTGCGTCTGTTGTGTCCCCTTGTCATCTTTTGGAAAGACAAAGGTTCTAGTGATGACTTTATTTTCTTCAGCTTTTTGCAGGATACTCTTATTATCCTTTTGCAGTTGCTCTGCTTTTGCTTGGATTGCCTTTTGTTCACTTGAATTTGGCGTTTTCGCTTGTTTTTTTTGACCGCATCCCGTCAAACACAAGGCAAGCGCACCCAATAAGAAGATTTTCCTTTTCATTTTCCATTCCTTACTAGTTATTGTTTTCTAAAATATTGTATCATAGATTTCGTAAAATGGCGCAGTAAACTGCTTTTCATTCCGATTTTTAACAAGAAAAAATCAGAAACAAATTGTTTCTGATTTTCAATCGCTTTAAAGAGCTGCACGCATCCGCGCTTCTGCATTTTCTACATTTCGAACTGATCGTGGCAAGAAGGCACGAATATCATCTTCTTTGTAGCCCACTTGGAGACGTTTGTCATCTACCAAGATCGGACTTTTAAGAATACGAGGTGTTTCCATGATGATGTCAATGACTTCATTGACACTCAAGTCTTCGATGTCCACTCCTAGATTTTTAGCGTATCGATTTTTTGAAGAGACAATACTTGCCACTCCATTTTCAGTCTTTGTAAGGATATCCAATAATTCTTCTTTGGTGATTCCTTCCTTACCGAGGTTTTGTTCTTTATAAGTTAGCTGGTGAGCGTTGAGCCAAGTCTTTGCTTTTTTACAGCTGGTGCAACTTGACACTGTATAAATTTTAATCATGCATGCACTCCTTTCGCTACACGATAATACTATCGTATTAAATTATAACACAAAAACCATCAGTCTAGCGACCTATTTTGAAAAAAATTAATCTTCAATTTCAATCGCGTCATCTAAATCTAGAGTTACTTCTTCTACGACAGGAGCTGCTTCTTCAGTTTTATCAGGGGTTTTCACTGCTTCGTCTTCTTCGATCAAACCAAAATGAACCCGAACCTTGTGGTCGATTTCGTCAAAAATTTCTGGGTGGTCAGCCAAGAATTTCTTAGCATTTTCAGATCCTTGACCAATTTTTTCGCCATTATATGAGTACCACGCGCCCGCTTTTTGGATGATATCCAAATCTGTTGCAATCTTCACCAATTCACCTGTACGTGAAATTCCTTCCCCATACATGATTTCGACCATGGCTTCTTTAAACGGTGGAGCTACCTTGTTCTTCACAACCTTGATCTTGGTTTCCTTACCAACGTTGGTATCTTTTTGGTCCCCAGTCCCCTTGATTTGAGTGTTTCCACGAACATCTAAACGGACAGAAGCGTAGAATTTAAGGGCACGACCACCAGGTGTGGTTTCAGGGTTCCCAAACATGACCCCAACTTTTTCACGCAATTGGTTGATAAAGATGGCAATGGTCTTGGTCTTATTGATCGAAGCTCCGAGTTTACGCATCGCTTGGCTCATCATCCGCGCTTGCAAACCAACGTGGCTATCCCCGATATCTCCATCGATTTCCGCACGAGGTACCAAGGCCGCAACAGAGTCGACAACCACCAAATCAACCGCACCAGAGTCGATCAATTTACCAGCAATTTCAAGTCCTTGTTCCCCTGAGTCTGGTTGAGACAAGAGAAGTTCGTCGATATTGACCCCAAGAGCTGCTGCATAAGATGGATCCAAGGCATGCTCCGCATCGATAAAGGCAGCAATGCCTCCTTCTTTCTGTGCTTGCGCTACTGCATGGAGGGCAACGGTTGTTTTACCAGATGATTCTGGACCATAGATTTCGATGATCCGACCTTTTGGATAACCACCAGCACCCAAGGCAATATCAAGCGCCAAGGAACCAGAGCTCATGACTTGTACTTTTTGCTCTGCACGTTCGCCCAGACGCATGATCGATCCCTTACCAAAGTCTTTTTCGATCAACTTCAGGGCATCATTGAGCGCTTTTTCACGCTCATCTCCAAATTTCTTAGAGATATCATCTAATTTTTTCTGTTTTTTCGCCATTCTTTTCTCCTATTTTTTACTATACAGGAAATGCATGCAACTCACCGACGTTTCCCGTCATTTGAAAGGCACATTTCCTATCCATTTTTAGAATTATTCTTCATTTGGCACAAGCTTCATTATACCAAATTTTCACCATTTAATACAGCCAAGCGTACCAAATTAAAGGCATGAAGAACTGCAATTTCGCGGACATCCGTCCGGCTACGTCCGGCGATATTGACTTGGACACTATCTACTCCATTTGGAGTTGCAAGTCCGATAAAGACGGTCCCTGCTGGATGCCCTTCCAGACTATCTGGCCCCGCAACTCCGGTCAGGCTAACACCATAATCGGATCCTGTTAACTTACGGGCCTGTGAAGCCATGGCTTGAGCTGTAAAATGAGACACTACTCCATGTTGCTCCAACTCTTGAGCTGGAATAGACAACATCTTGCTTTTTTCTTCCAAACTATAGGTGACAAAACCACCCGCGAAGATGCTGGACGCTCCTGAAAAATCTGCCAGGGTCGCTTGGAAGAGGCCAGCCGTCAGGCTTTCTGCAGCTGTAATCGTCTTACCAGTCTGTTTCAAGAGATCAAAGGCCACCTTGGCCATCGAATTGTCATCTCCATAACCGTAAAACAGTTCATGTAAGGGTTGATGGTCCAAGGTGTGGCGGGATAAGATTTCCTTTTCTAAGACATCGAGCTTCGCATCTGCTTCTGCCTGATCCTTCGCCTTTGTAGACAGACGCAAGGTCACTTCTCCCGTCTTGGCATAAGGAGCCACTGTCGGATCACTCTGCTCTTCAATGATATCTGCTAGGATCGTAACCAGCTGGCTTTCCCCAATCCCAAAGAAGCGCAAAACTCTAGAAAAGAGCTGTTCCCCTGTTGTCAAATGAGGCACCAATTGTTCGTTAACCATAGGTTTTAACTCACTTGGAGGACCAGGAAGAACGACATAGGTCACACCATCGACTTCAATCAAACCTCCAACCGCGAGACCTGTACGGTTTTGAAGGGGGATTGAGCCAGCAATCATTTGTGCTTGTCGCTCATTATTGGGCGTCCGGACATAATCAGGGCGACTAGCAAAGAAGGTGTCGAGTTTGGCAAGCGCTGTCGGATCAAAAACCAGTTCTTTCCCTAAGAACTTAGCAAGGGTTTGCTTGGTCAAATCATCCTCTGTTGGCCCAAGTCCACCACATAAAACCACTAAATCACTGCGTTTTGAAGCTGTCTCAATGGTCGAGAAGAGACGGCCTTCATTGTCTCCTACCGCCACATGATAATAGACATCAATTCCTAAACTAGCCAATTTTTCAGACAAGAATTGAGCATTGGTGTTGACAATTTGTCCTGTTAGAATTTCTGTTCCAACTGCAATAATTTCCGCCTTCATGGGGCCTCCTACTTATACTATTCGTAATTTTCATTTCATTTTAACACAATTTCCTAAATTATTTAAAAAACAGATTGAAGATAAAGTCCATTTTGGACAACTTTCTTCAATCTTTTTCTTTTAGAGTATAAAGTAAAAAACTCTTAGAAATACTATTACATCAGCATTCCTAAGAGATTTAACTACGTAGTAACCAACTTCTAAAAGGGCTATTTTCTATTGTTGATAGAGCTTATCTATATTCTGAAGCAACCATATCGAGTGGTTGCTTTTTTACTACTTTCTTGATCTAAAAGCCTTCTTCTGACTCTAATTCTTATTGTTTCCCCTCATCTTTTGTGATACAATAGCATCAATTTTTTCTAGGAGGATGAGATATGGTTTCTACTATTGGTATTATAAGTTTATCTAGTGGGATTATCGGAGAGGACTTTGTCAAGCACGAAGTGGACTTGGGGATCCAACGACTCAAAGACCTGGGACTCAATCCTATCTTTTTACCTCATTCACTAAAAGGCTTAGACTTTATCAAAGAACATCCCGAAGCTCGTGCGGAGGATTTGATTCAGGCCTTTTCTGATGATAGTATCGACATGATATTATGCGCCATCGGTGGAAACGATACCTATCGCTTGCTACCTTATCTTTTTGAAAATGACCAACTACAAAAGGTTATCAAACAAAAGATTTTTCTTGGCTTCTCGGATACGACCATGAACCATCTCATGTTGCATAAACTAGGAATCAAGACTTTTTATGGGCAATCCTTTTTTGCAGATATTTGTGAATTAGACAAGGAAATGTTGCCATATAGCCGCCACTACTTTAAAGAATTGATTGAGACTGGAAAAATCTCAGAAATTCGCCCTAGTAACGTTTGGTACGAGGAACGGACTGATTTTAGTCCCAAGGCTCTGGGAACACCTCGTGTTAGTCATGAAAATACAGGTTTTGACTTGTTACAAGGCAATGCTCAGTTTGAGGGAGAAATCCTCGGTGGTTGTCTTGAGTCTCTCTATGATATTTTTGACAACTCTCTACACGCAGATAGCACAGACCTCTGCCAAAAATACAAACTTTTCCCTGACTTATCCGACTGGGAAGGAAAGATTCTATTGCTAGAAACAAGTCAAGAAAAGCCTGAACCTGATGATTTCAAAAAAATGTTGCAGACTTTAAAGGACACTGGTATATTCGAGGTCATCAGTGGACTATTAGTCGGAAAACCTATGGATGAAACTTTCTATGACGACTATAAAGAAGCACTATTGGATATCATTGATAGCAATATCCCGATTGTCTATAATCTGAATGTCGGACACGCAACTCCAAGAGCCATTGTCCCCTTCGGAGTACACGCCCATGTAGATGCAACGGAGCAAGTCATTCGCTTTGACTATAACAAAGAAAGCTGAGAAAAATTTCTCAGCTTTTTTCTATATTCTCAGATACTCTAGTTACCTATACTCACTAATCACCGTTTTTCCATTCACAATCATTCTCATGATCATTGACCAGGCCTGCTGCTTGTAGGTAGGATAAAACTGCGACTGGTCCGGTGAACTTAAAACCACGCTTTTTGAGGTCCTTGGCTAGCTTCTCAGAAAGAGCTGTCTTCGCTGGAGCCTGTCGGTAATCTGAAACATCATTGACGATGGTTTTCCCATTGACAAAAGACCAAAGATAAGCATCAAACGATCCAAATTCCTCCTGGACTTGTAGAAAGGCTTGAGCATTGGCCCGTGTCGCAAAAATCTTTGCACGATTGCGGATGATGGCTGGATTGTCTAACAAAGTTTCCAGGTCAGAGTCGGTCATCTCTGCGACGCGTTGAAGATGGTAACCATGAAAAGATTCTCGGAAAGCCTGCCGTTTATTGAGCACCGTTTCCCAAGATAGACCGGCCTGATAAGTCTCCATACAGAGCAACTCAAAAAGCGCCTGGTCATCATGGAGGGGCCGACCCCATTCTTCATCATGGTAAGCTACATAGAGCGGGTTATTCATTTTAACCCAGCCACAACGTTTTGGCATAGGAACCTCCTATTTCACCAACATCTTAAGGGCAGACTTGATATAGTTCTCTGCTGTATCTGTCGTTCCTTCAAAGAACTTCTTGATTTTCTTAAGTTCCGTTGCCTTGTAGCCCAATGCCAACATGGCTTCCATGGCTTCTTCCAAGGCTTGGTTTTCTTCTGCAACTTTGGCTTTGGACTGAGCCGGTGCATCTTCTAGATCAAGATTGATCTTACCTTCTAGGTCCAAGACCATCTGTTGGGCTGTTTTCTTGCCGATCTTCGGAAACTTGGTCAAGTAAGTGATGTTCTTGCTTTCGATGGCTTGGACAAGGCCTGCATTGTCATCCGCAGCAATGATAGCCAGAGCTGAGACAGGTCCAATCCCAGAGACTGAGATCAAGTTTAAAAAGAGCTGTTTCTCTTCTTCGGTTTCAAAACCATAAAGAAGGTGGGCGTCTTCCCGGACCACTTGGTGTAGATAGACTTGCACCTCTTGGTTCATTTTGCCAGAGTAGGCATAGGGATTAGCCACATGCAAAAGGTAGCCGATCCCAGCTGTTTCTACCACAATGTATTTAGCGGTGATTTTCGTTAAAATTCCTTTAATGTATTCGTACATAAGATTCCTTTATTGTTTGTTTAATACTTGCCCAATTCCCGTAGACTGGTGTGATTTTCCTGAATGCGTCGGAACATCTTTTCCATATCCGACTTGGTAAAGTTGACCAAGACGGGACGGCCGTGGGGGCAGTTATAAGGGTTGTCACATTGGGACAGTTGGTAGATGAGATCCCGTGCGGAGTAATCATCCAGTGTGTGGTTGGCCTTGATGGAGCGTTTGCAGGACATCATGATGGCCAACTCAGCCCGGTATTTCTTGATGGACACTTCCTTGGTCAAGAGGAGCATGTCACACATTTCATAGATACCCGACTCGATCTCTTCCTCCTTCATCCAGATCGGATGCTCCCGCAAGATCAACTGGTTAGCTCCGTATTCTTCTAAGTAGACGCCCACTTCTTCTAAGAGGTGCTTGCGCTGTTGCAGGCGGATCAGATCGTCTGTAGGGAATTCAAAAATATAAGGCACTAGCAGTTGTTGCTGACTGCCGTCCACGTCCCCGATGCTCTCCCGGTATTCTTCGTATTTGACGCGCTCTTGGGCCGCGTGCTGGTCAATGATATAAAGGCCCCCATTGCCTTGGGCAAAGAGATAGGTTCCATGCATCTGACCAAAATATTCCAACTCTGGGAAGGTCGAATGTTCTTCCCCATCCAACTTATCATAGGCCTTGTCTAGACTAGCCAGATCCAACTCTGGGTGATCCAATTCATCATAAACCACAGCCTTTCTTTCCGCAAACTTAATCGCGCTTGTCGGTTTTTCTACTGGGTTTCCTTGGCTTGTAGAATCAGTAGCTACCTCTTCTGTTAGAGGCAGTTGAGGATCTGCCACTTCTGGTCGAAGTTTGAAATCTTGACTTTCTCGATCATAATAAAGACGGTTTTCTTTTAAAGGCAGGGTTGTCTGAACTGGCTTTTCTGTTCGGCGAATGGTCGACTTGGCTAGATTTTCTAGAGCATCCGGAATCAAGTCCTGCTCTTTCAAAGCGTCCGCAATCGCTTGGGAAATCAAGGCCATCAGTTCCCGTTCTTTGGAGATACGAATCTCTTGCTTGGTCGGGTGAACATTGACATCCGCTAAGTAAGGGTCGATCTGGATATTAATGATCGCAAGCGGAAAGCGCCCCACCATGAGTTTACTGCCGTAGCCGTCTAAAATAGCTCGATTGAGCAAGAAATTCTTGATGTAACGGCCGTTGATAAAGAGACTGATGTAATTGCGATTGGCACGAGTCAATTCAGGCAAAGACACAAAGCCCGTCACTTCAAAATCTAGGTCACGATTTTCAATGGCCACCATCTTCTTAGCAGACGCAAGGCCATAGACACCCGCAATCGCTTGCCGGAGATTGCCAGTCCCCGCTGTTTTGGTCATTTCTTTTCCATCATTAATCAAGGTAAAGGCAATCTCAGGATGGGCCAAGCTCAAGCGATTGAGAATATCCACAATATGGGATAGCTCTGCCTGCTGGCTCTTTAAATACTTGAGACGAGCAGGGGTATTAAAAAAGAGATCTTCCACTGTGATCTTGGTCCCGACAGGGCTTGTCGCTGGCTCCAACTCCTCAATTTCGCCACCCTTTGCGACCAATTTGGTCCCGTGAGCAGCTCCTTCTTGCGCCGTTAGAAGGGTTAGAATACTGACAGAAGCAATGGAAGGCATGGCCTCACCACGAAAACCAAGCGTTCGAATACGAAAAAGATCCGCTTGACTCTTGATCTTACTGGTCGCATGTCGACGGAGGGCCAAAGCGACCTCATCGTGCGCAATTCCTTCCCCATTGTCTGTAATCCGAATCGACTTCAATCCTGCTTCTTCGATTTCAACAACAATCTGGCTAGCTCCAGCATCGATCGAGTTTTCAACCAATTCCTTGACCACACTAGCAGGTCGTTCAATCACTTCACCTGCCGCAATCTGATTGGCTAGGACTTCTGGCAATTCAATAATCTGTGACATGTCTGCTCCTTTACCTATTTTTTCACCGATACATGTAGCTCTATTATACCACAGATCCACAAGACTCCCTTTCTTAAAAAATAGAGGCCAGTCCCATCTTCTTCCTTAAAAACCGCATAGGCAAAGAAAACGACCACATAGACAAATCTCCTTGTCTTCCCTTTGGAAAAAGTGTTTAATAGTAGTGTAAAGAAGGAGCCGGGCTAGCAGGCCAACCGACTTTACCCAAAGGAGGGAGAAACGATCTTATGAAAGTTGAAGTACACATTGATTCCCACTTCCAAGAAGAAGCGGTGATGATCACAGCACCTGCACTATCTGCGCGTGTAGAGAAAATCCGTGACTTTGTGGAAGAATTGGATCAAAAAGGACGCTTACGTGCCAAAAAGGATGGGGAAGCTTACCTGATCGAAAGCCAGCTATTCCAACGTTTTTACATTGAAAATCGGCAAGTAATTGGTGAGACCATGACAGATCAATTTATTCTGACTGGGCCACTCTATCAGTTATCTGAAGACTTACCGACCTGCTTTCTCAAAATTTCCCAATCTGAAATTATCAACACAAAAGAAATCGATCACCTGCACTTTACTAGTGGAGGATCGGTGCAAATCTATCTTAAAAACGGGAGTCTGACCTACTCCTCCCGTCGTTACTTGAAAGCCATTAAGGAGAAATTATCATGCTAAAACAATCTTTTTCTGACGCCCTAAAAGGGATTTTCATCGGGCTCATCTTATCCATCTTCTTTTCCTATCTCTTCTCACCTGAGTTGTACCTTCCCTTAAGTCCCAACTCTGCAGTCGGTCGCTGGATGTTCTTGCATCATGTTCACGGCTCACTGGTCATGCTCTATTGTGCTCTCGTTTGGGGTGCGATTGGGGTCCTCTTTAGCTTCGGAAGTCTCCTCTTTCAAAAAGACTGGAGCCTCTTACGGGCTACTCTGAGCCATTACCTACTCATGTTACTTGGGTTTATTCCCCTAGCTACCTTGGCCGGCTGGTTTCCAGCACGACTCGGATTTTACTTCTCACTCGTTGTCGAATTCACCCTCGTTTACGTGATCATCTGGTTGGTCTCCCATCATTTTTATAAAAAACAAGTCCAAGAAATCAATCAAAGCATTACTAACCACTAAAATAAAAGATCCTCGCCATCACGAGGATCTTTTATTATAATTTCTTTTTCAATTCGGCGACTGCCATCATGACTTCCATGGGAGTCATATTGTAGAGATCCAGATTTTTCAATTCTGTGATCACTGTATTTTCTGCCTCCTCCTCAAAGAGGGACATTTGTTCAGCAACCTGCGAAGACACTTCCTTTTTAGGAGTTGCATCTGCAAGCGGTACTTGCTGGGCTTGTCCTTCGAGCTTGGTCAAAATCGCATCCGCCCGCTTCAGCAATTCTTCTGGTAAACCAGCGATCTTGGCCACGTGAATCCCATAGGATTTATCTGCTGGGCCGGATTCAATCTTGTGCAAGAAGGTAACCTGACCATCTCGCTCCAAGGTCGCAACATGGACATTTTCCAAACGGGACAAGGTCTCTGAGAGAGCCGTCAACTCATGGTAATGAGTCGCAAACAAGGTTTTGGCACCGGTTCGATCGTGAATGTATTCGATGATGGATTGGGCGAGGGCCATCCCATCATAGGTCGCCGTTCCCCGTCCCAACTCATCAAACAAAATCAAGGACTGGGGTGTTGCCTTGCGAATGGCGTGATTGGCTTCCATCATTTCCACCATAAAGGTAGACTGACCCGATACCAGGTCATCAGCAGCTCCGATCCGAGTATAAATCGCATCAAAGATTGGCAACTCGGCCTTTTGCGCTGGAACATAGGAGCCAATCTGGGCAAGAATCACAATGATCGCCAATTGGCGCATATAGGTAGACTTCCCGCTCATATTTGGCCCCGTAATCAGCTGAATATCCCGTTCCTCATCCATAAAGATGCTATTAGGAATATAGGACTGGGCTCCCATCACTTTCTCAACAACCGGATGGCGGCCTTTGTCGATTGCGATTCGTCGTTCTTCATGAAAAAGGGGACGATTCAACCGTTGCGACTCAGCGACACTGGCTAAACTTTGTAGAACATCAACCGTTGCAATCGCCTGAGCTAATTGTTGCAGACGTTGGATATACTTGCCAACTTCTTCCCGAATCCGCATAAAAATCGTATATTCCAGATTAGCAGACTTCTCACGCGCCTCTAGCATATCTCCTTCGATGCGAGCCAATTCCTCCGTACCAAAGCGTTCTGAATTTTTCAAGGTCGCCTTGCGGAAAAAGTGAGCAGGAACGTGACTCAATTGAGAATTGGTGACATGGAAATAGTAGCCATCCTTCTTGTTGTAATCGATTTTTAGACCTGTAATGCCGCTGGCTTCGCGCTCCTTGGCCTCAATCTCAGCAATCCAACCAGTACCATCCCGAAGAACGACACGGTACTGGTCCAATTGCTCGTCAAACCCAGTTCGGATGATATTTCCCTCCGTAATAACAGCAGACGCTTCCGGAGCAATAGCTGAGGTAATCAAGCGGTGCAACTCAGGAAGTTCATCCAAGCGTGCAATCAAGACATCTAAGACTGGATCACCAATCCCCAGTAGAATCGACTTGATCGTCGGCACATGCCCCAGAGTATCTCCTAGCTGCAAGAGATCCTTAGGGTTGATCTTGCCAAAGGAAACCCGACTCGCTAAGCGTTCAATGTCATAGACCCCTTTGAGGCTGTCGGTCAAATCGCTCCGTTCAAAGAAATGATCCATAAAGACCTGAATGATGTCCTGGCGCTCTCGAATCCGTTTCAAATCGACTAAGGGTTTCTGAATCCAGGACCGCAACAAACGACCGCCCATGGCCGTCTTGGTTTCATCCAAATACCAATACAAGCTACCATGTTTCTTCCCAGTCCGCGCATTCTCTGTCAAATCAAGACTAGCCTTGGTCGCAAAGTCCATCTGTAAGAAATCGCAAATCTCATAATGATGGGCTTTTTTGAGGTGGCTCAATTCCCGCATTTGTGTCTGGTGGACATACTGGAGAAGTTTTCCAGCCGTTTTCTTTTCGAGCTCACTCAACTGATCCCCTAAGAGTTGAACATCGTCAAGCGCCGTCTCTACATGTGACAACAAGAGATTCATCTGGCTAACAAACACACGTTCTTCCTGTTCTGGCAACTCGTAACCCAGGACCACCTCACGCGCACGTAAATTGCGGATTTCTCCACAAACCATGCTAAAGTCATTGAGGGTCGTCACCTGAAACTCCCCTGTCACCAGATCCATATAGGCTAGCCCATACTCATTTCCTGAACGATCCAAAGCAACCAGGAAGTTGTTCTCACTATCTGGCTTGGTCGAATCCACCACTGTACCCGGCGTGATCACCTGTACGACTTCACGCTTAACGACCCCCTTGGCTTCTTTGGGATCTTCCATTTGTTCCGCAATCGCTACCTTATACCCCTGTTCGATGAGAACATCGATGTACTGCTGGGCCGAGTGGTAGGGAACACCCGCCATGGGAATCGGATTCTCTGCATTTTTATTCCGTGAGGTTAAGGAAATCTCTAAAATTTGAGCTGCATTCACTGCATCTTCATAAAATAATTCGTAAAAATCTCCCATTCGAAACAGCAAAAAGGCATCCGGATAATCTTTTTTGATATCTAGATACTGCTGCATTCCAGGGGATATTTTCTCTACTGCCATACTTCTTTATTCCTTACTGTTGCGTCGTTTCTTGACACAAGCTCCATAGATGAAAACAGGAGTAGATAGCTCACTATCTTCCTCCTTTTGACATCTCTCTTTCTCTCCAACGGGGCTTGACTACTGCATCATCCCTAAAATTTCATTTTGAATTTCAATAGCCGCCTCTTGGTCACGGCAGACAATCAAGAGGGTATTGGCCCCTGCTACTGTTCCCAAAATACGCTCATCTGACATTTCATCTACACCATTGGCCAAGAGAGCTGCTTCTCCTAGCTCTGTCCGCAAGACCAAGGTGAATTCCGCTCGTGAGACAGACTTGGCGTGGCTGGACAACATAATATAAATCTCCGCCACCTCAGGCTCATTGGGCAAAATATAATACAACTGGTCTTTTCGTTTCACCTTGACTAGACCCAGATCGCGCAAATCTCGTGACAGAGTTGTTTGCGTTACAGCAATTCCTTTTGCTTCTAATCGATCCTGAATCTCTTTTTGAGTCGACAATTTTTCATTTCGAATCATTTGTTGAATCAAAAGGTGACGTTCTGTCTTTTTCATTGGACCTCCACTTTTGAATAAATATACTTTAAATTATACCAAAAAAATTGAAAATTCGCTCAGAATTGTGTTAAAATAATAGTTAAAAGGACTAAGGAGCTAATATGAACAATAAAGAACTCATTGCTAGTGAATTGGCCAAAGTGATTGACTCTCTTGACCAAGATGCTATTTTAAATTTGCTTGAACAACCAAAATCATCTGATCTTGGTGACATTGCTTTTCCAGCCTTCTCACTTGCAAAAGTGGAACGCAGGGCTCCTCAAGCAATCGCTGCAGATATTGCTGAAAAGATCGACCAAAGCGCCTTCGAAAAAGTCGTTGCAACTGGACCTTACGTGAACTTCTTCTTAGACAAATCTAAGATCTCTGATCAGGTAATCAAATCCGTCATCGAAGCAGGTGCAGACTACGGTCAACAAGACGAAGGTAAAGGTCAAAACATTACCATCGACCTTTCAAGCCCAAACATCGCAAAACCATTCTCAGTTGGTCACTTGCGCTCAACCGTTATCGGGGATGCTCTTTCAAACATCTTCCGCAAAATGGGCTACAACACGATTAAAATCAACCACTTGGGGGACTGGGGTAAACAGTTCGGTCTCTTGATGGTGGCCTACAAAAAATGGGGTAGCAAGGAAGCTGTCGAAGCCAACCCAATCGATGAATTGTTAAAACTTTACGTTCGGATCAACGCTGAAATCGAAAACGATCCTGAGCTTGATGAAGAAGGACGTAAATGGTTCAAAAAATTGGAAGATGGAGATCCTGAAGCAACAGAATTGTGGCAATGGTTCCGTGACGAAAGCTTGGTAGAATTCAACCGTATCTACAAACTCCTCGGTGTTGAATTTGACAGCTTAAACGGAGAAGCTTTCTACAACGACAAGATGGATGAAGGGGTTCAAATCCTTGAAGACAAAGGCTTGTTGAAAGAATCTAAAGGGGCTAGTATCGTTGAACTTGATGATGTGAACCTTCCACCAGCTATGATTAAGAAATCAGACGGTGCCACTCTTTACATCACGCGTGATATCGCAACCGCTATCTACCGTGCACGGACTTACAACTTTGTGAAAAACATCTATGCTGTAGGTCAAGAACAATCCAACCACTTCCGTCAGTTGAAAGCTGTTTTGAAGAAAATGGGATTTGACTGGAGTGACGATATGGTTCACGTTGACTTTGGTTTGGTGACAAAAAACCGCCAAAAATTGTCAACTCGTAAAGGAAATATCATCCTGCTCGAACCAACTCTTCAAGAAGCCATCTCTCGTGCCAAAGCTCAGATTGAAGAAAAGAATCCTGAACTTGAAAACAAGGAAGAAGTGGCACATGCAGTCGGTGTTGGTGCGGTTAAATTCTACGACTTGAAGACAGACCGTCGCAACGGGTATGACTTCGACCTCGAAGCCATGGTATCCTTCGAAGGAGAAACTGGACCTTACGTTCAATACGCTTACGCTCGTATCCAATCCATCCTTCGCAAAGCCAACTTCACACCATCTACAGATGCGACATACAGCTTGAGCGATCCTGAAAGCTGGGAAATCATCAAGCTTCTCCAAGACTTCTCTCGTGTCGTGAAACGTGCTGCTGAAAACTATGATCCATCCTTGATCGCAAAATATGCTATCAACTTGGCTCAAGCCTTCAACAAATACTATGCACACACTCGTATCTTGGATGAAAGCCCAGAACGCGAAAGCCGTCTTGCTCTTAGCTACTCAACAGCAGTTGTTTTGAAAGAAGCCCTTCGCTTACTTGGTGTCGATGCGCCTGAGAAAATGTAATTTCTTATCTAATGATTGATAAGTAGAACATCTCTTATGGGAGTGAGAGGAGAAACTAAATGAGATTCAATTTAGTTCTTTCTCACTCCTTTTCTCATGCCCAATGCTCTACATTTTCAGATCCTTTATATACAGGAGAAATCTATGAATCAAACCGTTTACATCTTAATCCTCATCAGTTTAGTGGTCCTCTTTTTATTTAACAAGTACGAAAGAGAAAAACTACAACGGCTCTTACAAGAGCAACTCTTGAAAGATCAAGCTTTCAAAGATAGCATCAAGGAAAAAATCCAAGAGACCGACAACATCAACGATGTCATCCACGCCATCAACAAAGACTATCGATTGGGACTCCTACTTGCTAAAGAAATCACTGAAAAATTAAAATAAGCCATAGAAGAGGAGTCATATAAAATGTGACTCCTCTTCTATTCAGTCGCAACAAATAAGAGGCTGGGACAAAAGTCCTAGCCTCTCAATTATTTTTGGATTGTCGAGCAAGACGCAGTGGTTGAGTGGGCTCTACTACGCTGATTTCATCAGCTTTTACAGCCCTACTCAACTGTGCGGAGGTGGGACGACGAAATCGAATTCTAACGAATTACCGATTTCTGTCCCACTCTCTTTATTTTAAAGATGATACAAATCTTCTACAATGGCAGCTACTTTTTTAATATCTCCCAACATCCCCCGCATTTCAAAATCGGCTAACATAGGGAAACCAAAGCGTTGGCTGTACTGCTTAGCGGTTAAACAATATTGATTGTTAAAATTCCGATTGCCTGATCCAACCACTCCTAAGCACTTGCTGGCGTTATCTCCGTAAGCAATAAAATCCGCAACATCTGTCGTCAAAATTTCCACATCGCCGTTGTCAACACCATTTCCACCCTCCAAATAGGTTGGCAAAAAAGTGATAAAAGGGTTGGTCATTTCAAAGAAGGGCTGGCCCTCTTTGACCAGGTCTTTCACATGCACTTTCTCGATTTCAAGTCCGGGATGAGCTTCCAGCAAATAGTCACTTAAGCGACGGACAAAACTCTCTGTATTTCCACTCAGACTAATATAAACAAAGGATACTTTCATCTTTTTTCTCCAATCAAGAAGCTCTCTTATCCTCTAAGAGAGCTCCATTCAAACTTATCTATTATGCCGCTTGAGCTTTTCTCAAACGCAAGGTTTTATACAAAACAATTCCAAGGAAGAGAAGAGATAAAGCAGTCAAGAGTAACAAAGCAATGGATGAAGATGCCAAATATCGTTGGCGAAGGGACGGGTTTGAAAAACTAGCTAATAGTGGACGCCCTGCAAAATAATTATAGCAAGAGAAGGCTTGACTTAATAAAATCTGCCCCATGTAAGTATAATGGGCTGTTAACAGATCCTGCTTCATAAAGAGGAAATAGAAAGTTGCAAGCAAAGCAATCAGAATCAGGGAAACAAATAAAAAGGTTAGTGGAGACTGATTGAGTTGGGCCGATTTCTCATAATATGTCACGTAGTCAGCCTTGTCTTGAGCCGTTGTTAAACCAAGTTGTTTCGCAAAATCATCTGTCAGCTCAAAACTCTTTGAAGCTCCAAAGGTTGAGACAGCTGATGTTAGGGTTCCAACCGTAGAGAAAAATAACAGGATGTAAAGATAGATAGGTTTCTTTTTCATACAAACTCCTTTTCATTTCTTACACCCTATTATATCGCGATACAGATAGAAAGGCAAGCACCTCAAAACCGTGGAAGCACTTGCCTGATCACTGATACGTTCAAATGAAATTCATTTGGAAAATAATGGGTGCAAAAGATGAAAAAGATATCACAACTGTATGATTAGAGATCTAACGAAGTCCGATAAACTTTCATTCGAACAGAACTAGTATAGCGGATTTCCCTCTATTTTAGTCCTTTATTTGTATTCTGCTTGATTTCAACACCATTTAGTCTTTGAAACCCATTTCTGTTCCTTATCCATAAACTATTCTGTCCTTTTTCGCAACTATTTGGTCATCACTCCATCAAAAAAGCCAGAAGGACTTTGTACTGACCCCAAAAAGTTAGACAAATAATTTAAGTTAAGGATTTAGTCCTGTATTGTACAGGACTAAGTCCTTTTAGTTTTACCTTAATTCGTTTGTTGTTGTAATAGTCAATATAGTTTACAATAGCTTGTTCCAATTGGTTAAGTGACTTAAATGTATTCTCGTAACCATAAAACATTTCCGATTTCAAAATGCCAAAGAAGGATTCCATCATGCCGTTGTCTGGGCTGTTTCCTTTACGTGACATGGACGGTTGAATTCCTTTATCCTCTAAAAAACGATGATAATACTGGTGTTGATACTGCCATCCTTGATCACTATGAAGAATTGTATTTGTGTAATGATTCTCAGTAAAGGCCTGGTCTAACATAGCTTTCACTTGTTCTAAATTCGGTGAAGTCGAAAGATTATAGGCGATAATTTCGCTATTAAAACCATCTAAAACTGGCGATAAATAAAGTTTTTGATTGCTTGCTGGAATGGCAAACTCGGTCACATCTGTGTAGCACTTTTCCATTGGCTTGGTTGCTTCAAATTGGCGTTGAATAAGATTATCTGCTTTCTTACCAATCTCTCCTTGGTATGAAGAATACTTCCGTTTACGACGAATACGAGCACTTAAACCAAGGACCTTCATCAGACGTTGGACCTTCTTATGATTCACTACAAAACCACGATTCCTCAATTCAAGAGTCATTCGACGATAGCCGTAATTCCCTTTATGCTCAGTAAAAATAGATTGAATTTCAACTTTAACATCATAATCCTTATCGCTTTGATCGAGCTGTTTTAAATGATAATAATAAGTTGAACGGGCAAGCTTAATAATCTTTAGAAGAATCTCTAAAGCAAACTCTGTTACCAATCCTAGGACAATTTCCGTTTTTCTTCTTGCTCTTTTTCGTCCCTCAATCGGAGTTCTCTCAACTTTTTTAGAACCGCATTCTCCGCTCTCAAGTACTCATTTTCTGCTTGAAGACGTTCTAGTTCTGTCATCTCTTCGGGTTTCTTCTTTGGCTTACGTCCCATTTTAGGTATCCTTCCTCTTGTTTTCTCAACAATAGTATACCCGTTTTTCTTATATTGTGCTATCCAATTATGCAACATTCCAACACTTGGAAGAGCATAATCTAGAGATACCTTTATTTGTGAACGACTTTCAAGCAGAACTTTATCAATGATTTCTTGTTTTAGTTCGGGAGAATAGTAACAATTCTTTCCTTTTTTGACGATTTCTATTCCATAACGATCAATCAATTTAATCATGTACTTAAGATTAGAAATGTTTATCCCAAATTGATTTGAAAGCTCTTTGAAGCTTCGCCCTTGTTTTTTATGTTCATAGATCTGAACTTTATCTTCATAAGTTAATTTCATAATAAAAACACCCCAAAAGTTAGATTTTTTTCTGTCTAACTTTTGGGGTGCAGTTCA
>NZ_WMZF01000008.1:0-95364 GCF_009717775.1 Streptococcus parasanguinis
AAAAGGACTTAGTCCTGTACAATACAGGACTAAATCCTTAACTTAAATTATTTGTCTAACTTTTTGGGGTCAGTACATGCCCGGTGGCACTCATCCACGACAAAGGCCACGCGCAGCTCCTTGATCTTCCCAGCATCCCGCTGGTACTTCCCTTCTTCGATCTTACGCATCATGGTCGTTATTTTCTGAATGGTCGTGACCACCACGCGCTTGTCATTGCCCCCTAGGCGCTTGACCAGCTCATGGGTATTGTCCGTCTCGTCGATGTCGATGACATCATTGGCCGCATAAGAGAGGAAGGACGAAGTCGTCTGCTGGTCCAGGTCTCTGCGGTCGACGACAAAGATGGTCTTTTGAATGGCTGGGATCTGCAAGAGATTGCGAGCTACCTTGTAAGAGGTCAGGGTCTTACCTGAACCGGTCGTATGCCAGATATAGCCCGACTCTTGACGACGAGAGGCTTCCTGCACAGCCTCGATGGCATGGATCTGGTAGGGACGCAGGAGGATGAGGGCCTTCTTACTGTCGTCGATGACCGAGTACTGCATGACCATCTGGTGGGCCCGGGGGATGGAGAGGACCTCATGAGCAAAGCTATTGAGATCGATCATGGGTTGGTTGTCCTTGTCCACCCACTTGGTCAGGAATTGCTTATTTAGCTTGCTTTCACGGGCTGCAGCGATATAGCGTGTGTCAATTTTATTGGTCACGACAAACATCTGTAAGCTGGAGTAAATCCCCCGGAACTTGCCTTCACGGTCGTACTTTTTGATCTGATGAAAGGCATCTAGAAAGGCCACTCGTGGACTCTTAAGTTCGATATGGATGAGAGGCAGGCCATTGATCAGAAGGGTCGTATCTAGCCGTCGATCCTGGTCTAGCGGATAAGCCTTGTCGCGTTCGACTTGGTTGACCACTTCATAGCTCGACTTCCCAGCTGCGATATTGTCCCGCCAGATGACCGCAAGACGGATGGTTCCTAGACTGGCATCTTCTCGTTGGACTTCTACCTTGGCGATGCCATTTTCACCTGCTAGCCACTTGGCCGCTTCATAGTAGCTGACAAAGTTGAGCTGGTTCTTGATCTGACGCTTTTCTTGCTCGGTCAAGGGATGGTCCGCCAACAATGCGACATTGTTTTGCGCGAGCTTGTCAAAGAAATTGTCCCATAACTGGTCTTCATTCTTGAGATCCTCACGATAAGTCCACTGACTCTCTCCTGATGTTAACTGCTGGATCAACTGTCTTTCAATCTCAAGTTCTGGAGTTGCTACTGCCTTCATCCGTCTATCCTTTTCCTGTGCATAATCTCCTATTATTATAGCATGTTTGGGAAAGAAATTAACGCTTTCAAAGCATTTTGTTGGTTTTTAGCACAAAAAAACGAACCTGGTCTGGTTCGTTCTTCCTTAGTCTAGTTGAATCCCTTTTTCTGCTAGATTGTCTAGACATTCTTGGAGGTAAGTAGCCTGATGCTCGGGATAGATAGGGGTGCTCAAGGCTTCTTCTTCCAGCTCTGGGTAGGCTGGGCAGGTCTTGCCTCGGTAGGTTGGCTCCCACCACTCTGGGCTGACCTTATAGCCACGAGCGGTCATCTCCTCCATGATCAGGCGGTGATAGGCATAGAGGCGATAGGGCGAGCAGTCAAAGACATAGTTGACCGTTGCGTGCTTCTTGCCCCAGCCATTGCCTCTCAGGGCGCAACATTCCCGGTGTTGCCCCAGAAGCTGGGGACGAGGGAGTTTGCTAATCAAGTCTTGGTGCCAGAGTCTCATCTATTGACCTCCTAATAGCGTCGAGTCTTGCAAGTAGCGATTTGGATAACGCTCAAGGAGCGTCTGGATCCCCTTGATGAGATCCTCTTGGCTAGCTTGGCCATGCTGGTATTTCTCAAGTAGCAGCATAAAGTCCGCCTTTTCCTCAGGAGTCGCCTGCTTTTTGAAATAGCCCCAGATATGCTGGAAGGCATTGGAGACCTGGCCACGATTTTCCGGCAAGGCCAGCGCTTGCTGAATCAAGCCTTCGACGTGGCTGACCTCCACCTGGTCTTGCTTGAGGTATTCCCGGATCTCCTTGTAAATGTTGCTGGAATGACTCAGCACCAGGTATTTATTTTTCGCCCATAGGACTTGGCAGTGATGTTTTTGATCCACTCGTGTCTCCTTTTGATTCTCTCTATCAATAGTTCTCCCATTATACCATGGAAATGAGTGAAGTCATAAAAAAGAAGCCAGACTTTTGTCCAGCTTTTTTAATTAATTACAAGGCTGTGATCGCTGTGATCAAACCAAAGATGATCCCTGGTGCATTGGCTGCAGCAAGTGGGATATCGCGTTCTTTTTTGAAGAGTCCGTAATAGACCCAAAGACTACAGTTGATAGCTGCGACAAGAGGTTGAATAAAGTTCCCTTTGTGACCTGCAAGGTTGTCCATGATTTGTGGGAAGTAAGACACATACATCATCACAGACATAAAGGTTGCAACCCAACCAAGGATTTTCATTTGTTTTTCATTCATTTTCAAAACACCTTTCGTTTTTTAAGTATGCACTATTCTAACGCTTGACATGTTTAAATGCAAGTCTTTTTTTCAAATGTTACTAAACTGTAAAGTGTCACAATCTTGTGATTTTGCAGGAAGATGGATTTCTTTTCGAGGGAATATTCTCTCTAATTGTTGTTTTTAGATATATTGTCTAATTTTGTGGAAATGTAATCATTTTCATCTCGAATAACATGCAAATTAATTGCATTTTCTTCCTACTTATGCTATTTTGATACACGGAGGTAAAATTTTATGAATAAACAAAAAATCAACCAAATCGTTGGCTCGATCGGTGCCTTTATTGGGATTATCGTTTTCATTGCCTACATCCCACAAATTATTGCTAATTTACAGGGAAATAAGGCCCAACCTTTCCAACCCTTGTCAGCTGCTATTTCTTGCTTGATCTGGGTCATTTATGGTTGGACAAAGGAACCTAAAAAAGACTGGATTTTGATCATTCCGAATTCGGCAGGTGTCATCCTAGGGGGATTGACTTTCCTTACATCACTTTAATAGAAAGTGAACAAAGACTGAACTCTACGGGTTCAGTCTTTTTTGTGTATCCCTTTGAAAAACAAAAACAATCGCAGTCGGTTTTCGTACAAAAAAGCCCGCTATGAGCAAGCTAAAAAAATTGACAATTCTTTTCTTTGAATAACCTATGCTGGATTATTGTGCAAAAATATCCAAATAATATCTGATTATTATTAGAGTATATTGAAACTTTCCGCTGTGAGAAAAGTGCCTGAAATAATTATGTTTCAGGCACTCGGAATTATTGAGACCTTAGGCTCAATAATTAGTCATGGAACTTCTTTGAAGTTCGCTGACGTCCGTACTCACCTAAGGAAAGTTTCTAATTTAATTTGAGTTTCTTTTCCTAAATCTGCACAATCTTACGATAACTCCGAGAGGTGATCCAAAAGACGATCAGGTAGGTGATAAGAAAGACAGCACAGACACTGAGGGTGACGACGAGGACTTGGCCACTATTAATCACGCCAAGGGCTTTGAGGATCAGGCGGATCATATGGTAGGCAAAGGCCAGGTGGACAAAGGCAAAGATGAGGGGAAGGAAGAAGACGGTCCGCACTTGACGGTTGATGGTCCGTTTGACCTCATCTTCATCAAGTCCCACCTGTTGGAGGATGACAAAGCGGTCACGGTCTTCATAGCCTTCTGAAATTTGCTTGTAGTAGATAACGATGACTGTTCCGACCATAAAGATCAATGACAAGAAAATACCGATAAAGAAGATGCCACCAAAGAGGCTATTCATTTCTCTCACATTATATGCTCGATTGCCTCCATAGACAAATGTTCCTTGGCCCTGTTGGCTGCTCAATTCATCGATCATCTTGTCATAGCTAGCTGCCAGCTTAAGTTGCTGGTCTTCGTCAACATTGACATTGAAGCCACCATAGATTTGGGTAACGACAGCAAGGTTCGGAAACTTGGCAACAAAGGCTGAAAGGTCAGGTACGATCAGGTAATTGAAATCCTCCGTCAGCATGTTAAACATGTTTGGGACATGATCAGTGATAAAATCCTTGGTCACTTCTTCCTTGACTTGGAAGTCTTGCCCATTGATGGTGAACTGTTTCTGCCCTGTCAGAGCCTGGTTATGGGCAAAGAGAACGACTTGGTTGCCGGCCAGATCAACGTGTTCTCCGGTCATTTGCTCATAGCTAGCTGCATCAAAGACCAGAAAGACTGTTCTCGGTCTGACATCGCGTTCATCATCAGGATAGACCGTGAAGTCTGTGCCCTTTTGTGATTCGACCCCAAAGGTGGCATAGTTCACCAGGTCACGATTTTTGATCTCAAGATGATGCTCAGAAGCAAATTCATCAAACTTCTGGTTGATTTGCTCCAGGTCCACCCCTTTTCCTTGAATGGAGAAATCATGTGGATTCATGATTTTCTTGATCATTTCGCCACCGACATAGATGTTGGTGGCAGCAGAGATCGTCACCAGCACCATGGTCGAGAGGATGGCAATGGTCGCAAGGCCCACTGCATTTTTCTTCATGCGATAAATGAGGTTAGAGACCGAGATCATGTTGTTGGGTTGGTAATAATAGCCCTTCTTTTTCTTAAGCAGGTACAAGAAGACGGTGATCCCAGCATTAAAGAGTAAGTAGGTCCCGATCATAACCAAGACAACGGCTAGAAAGAAGATCAAAATCGCAGACATGGGGTCTTTGACTGACAAAGCCAGGTAGTAGCCAAAACCGAGAGAGGCTAAGCCAATGATGGTTTGGGGCCACAAGAAGCGGGCTTTCTTTTCACCACTAACTTTCTCACGCGTCAACTGCAGGGCATTCAAACGGAGAATGCGCCAAGCATTGAGAAAAACTAAGAGGCCAAAGATGAGACCAAAGGTGACAAAGACCAAGATGACAATCCCAGGTTGGAAGGTAGATACCAGCTGAACCTTCATCTTCATCAGTTTCAAGAGAAAGGCATAGATCAGCTTGTCAAAGAGAGCCCCGATCAAGACACCGGCTGAGATAGTCACAAAGCCAAAGATCAAGAGTTCCTTGAAGATCATGCTGATGAGATGGCGTTTCTCAAGGCCTAGCATACTGTAAATTCCCAACTCCTTGGAGCGGTTTTTCATGACAAAGCTATTGGCATAGAGCACGATGATAGCCCCCGCAACATTTACCACGAACAGTCCCAATCCAAGGGTGAAGAGGATGGGAGATCCCCCTCGAAGCTCGTGAATATGGGGATTAAAGGTCAGGGAGTCAAAGAGGTAGGCGATGGTCACTGCGAGAATGACCGCAATCGCAAAGGGATAATAGAGCTTGCGGTTCTTGATGAGATTGGAGCAAGCTAGTTTAGTGGTTAATCGAAACATCTACTCCACCTCACTTGCCATGACTGTCAGGGTATCCGAGATTTCTTGGAACATCTGGCGCTCTGTCTTTTCCCCACGGAAGATCTGATTGTAGAGAATCCCGTCCTTGATAAAGAGCACGCGCTTGGCACGCGCTGCGGCTGCTGTTGAGTGGGTCACCATTAGAATGGTTTGGCCCATGCTATTGATGTCTTCAAAAACATCTAGCAAAGCAGCCGAAGACTTGGAATCCAGCGCCCCTGTTGGCTCATCAGCGAGGAGGATTTCAGGTGAGGTGATGATGGCCCGTGCTACGGCTACCCGTTGTTTTTGCCCACCAGAGATTTCGTAAGGGTACTTTTCCAATAACTGGTGAATGCCCAACTCCCGACTGACGCTATCCACCTTACTCATCATTTCCTTGACTGGTCTGCGAGAGAGGACTAGAGGGAGAAGAATATTGTCCTTGACGGACAAGGTATCGAGCAGGTTGAAGTCTTGAAAGACAAATCCTAGTTTTTCCCGACGAAAACTCGAGGCATCCTTGTTCTTGATAGTTGAAGTATCGGTACCGTTGAGGTAGACCCGCCCTTCGGTCGGCTGGTCCAGCATGGCTAGGATATTGAGGAGCGTCGATTTCCCGGATCCTGATTCCCCCATGATGGCAACGTATTCGCCATTTTCCACGGTAAAATGAATGTCCTTTAGGGCTTCAACCTGCGTCCCTTGAAAGCGGGTTTTGTAGATTTTTTTGATGTGTTGAACGTCTAGCAATGACATACTTTTCTCCTTTTACTAGTAGATCAAGAAAAATTCTTGGGTTTGTTGCAGGACTTGGAGACCAAATTCCGTCTTTTCCAGATCGGTTTGCTCATTTGGTTTCTTAATCTTTTTGGGTTCTTTCATCCATTTCAAGAGTTTCATTTTCTTGACCTCCTTCATTTGATGAGACTATTGTATAAAAAATAAAAGGCGGCTACCATAACCTAACCTTTCATTTTACCGTTTATTTCTTACATTTTTGTAAGATGGAAAAAACTAATCCATGACCAACTTCTTCTCTTCAAAGCGAATAGCGACGGTTGTGCCTCGGCCAACCTCTGAATGGAGGGTGATCCTGTGGCCTAATTGCTCTGCAATTTTCTTAGACAGATAGAGCCCCAGCCCTGAGGATTGCTGGGTCAGGTGGCCATTGTATCCGGAGAAGCCTCGCTCAAAGACGCGGAGGACATCGCTATTTTTGATCCCAATCCCGCTGTCTTTTAAATAGAGGGTCTGGTCCTTGAAATAGATCTCAATTCCACCTGTACTGGTATACTTGAGGCTATTGGACAAGAGTTGCTCGATGATCACCAAAAGCCACTTGCGATCGGTAATGACGGCGACATCCAAATCATGCAGGTTCACTGCCAAGTTCTTTTGGATAAAAAAGAGGGCATATTTGCGGACCACTTCTTTGACCAAGTCCTCTAGCGACACGCGCTTTAAGACCAGATCGTCATGAAAACTCTCCAATCGCAGGTACTGCAGAACCAGATTGGCATAGGAGTCAATCTTAAAGAGCTCCTGCTCCATCTGCTGCTTGACAATAGGTGTCTCGACATCTTGGACCAAGAGCTGACTAGCTGCAATGGGCGTCTTAATCTGGTGAACCCAGAGGGTGTAGTAATCCATCAGGTCATTGAACTTGGCCTGGGCTACTTTGCCTTGCTCCAGGCGCGCCTGCTGTTCTTCCGTGTATTTTTCATAAAGGAGGTGTTCCAGTGGTGAGGCAAGC
Organism: Streptococcus parasanguinis; assembly: GCF_009717775.1. Classification (GTDB taxonomy): domain Bacteria; phylum Bacillota; class Bacilli; order Lactobacillales; family Streptococcaceae; genus Streptococcus; species Streptococcus parasanguinis_AG. Next base: position 7,170 of record NZ_WMZF01000008.1, read on the forward strand.
TCTATTTCCTCATACAGCAAAGCTTTGCGGTACTCCTGAAAGGTCATAGCGAAATCCCAGATCAAGATACAGAGGGTAAAAAATCCTAGCATCAGAGTCGCATAGAGGAAAACCGTCCCCGTCTCTGGAAAGAGAAAGGCAAAAACCAAATCGACCATCAAAAAGATGACTACTAGATAGAGCAGGCGCCTGCGGGATACCACATACTGCCAAAAGATGTTCCCATATTTATTCATGGATTAACCCATAACCGATGCCTTTCTTGGTTTCGATGAAGTTTGACAAGCCAGCCTCTTCTAATTTCTTGCGAAGGCGGGCCACATTGACAGACAAGGTATTGTCATCAATAAAGAAGTCGCTATTCCAGAGCTCTTTCATCATATCATCGCGCGCCACGATACTGCCCGCATGCTCAAACAGGACACGCAGGATCTGAAATTCATTCTTGGTCAACTTGATGACTTCCCCTTCATACACCAAGTCCGTAGACTTGAGATTGAGGATGGCTCCCCGGTGCTCCAGCAGATTTTGATCTGTCCCAAATTCGTAAGAGCGGCGCAAGAGCCCTTGGACCTTGGCAAGGAGGACATTTTGGTCAAAAGGCTTGGTGACAAAGTCGTCTCCCCCCATATTGATGGCCATGACAATATCCATGGCTTGATCCCGTGAAGAAAGAAACATGATCGGAACCTTTGAAACCTTACGAATCTCCTGGCACCAGTGGTAACCATTGTAGAGAGGCAGGCCAATATCCATGAGGATCAAGTGGGGGTCACTTTCGACAAAGATCCCGAGGACATCCATAAAGTCCTCTACTGCGACCACTTCATAGCCCCATTGTTCCAATAATTGTTTGACTTGTTGGCGGATAATTTCATCGTCTTCTACTAAGAGAATTTTATGCATGGCTTTCTTTCCTTCTTTTTTTCTTCTTCCTATTATAACAGATTAAACAGCAGAGAAAAAGGCTGTTTCAGAGGGAAAGAAGAGCTGGCCTCTACTTTCTTGATAGGAGGCGCTTTTTCTACATCCATTTTTGTGCTATACTGAAAGAAATAAGACACGGGAGGCACAGATGTCGACGATTTTTGATTACCTAAAAGAAGTGACGGACGATTCCATTTATGACCGCCCCTTCAAGGAGCTGGATGTCCTCGCTTTGACAGAGCTGACCTATCTGCCTTTTGGACACATTGTGCCTCAAGGAGATACAACAGGGATCCAAGTGCGCCTGTCTGATGCGATGGAACTGATCGACCGGACAACCGATTTCATCGTGAGTAACCAGCACCTCCAATTAGTCGATGAATTAGCTAGTTCAAAGCGCTTTAAGAACATCAAACTCCTTAACTACGTCGATGAGTACGATCTCGATGTGCAAAAACAGTTTGCGGCCATGACCTATCGGCTCACCATGGATGTCTATTTGGTCGTTTTCAGAGGGACGGATGACACCTTGATCGGCTGGAAGGAAGACTTCCACATGACCTATATGGACCATGTCCCAGCCCAGAAGCGCGCTGCCAGCTACCTGCAAAACGTCATGAAGGAATTTCCGAAAGGACGTTTCTTAGTAGCCGGTCACTCCAAAGGGGGAAATCTTGCAACCTATGCCTGCTCGTATCTACCTGATTCCTTATTTGAACGGGTCGACACGATCTACAGCTACGATGCTCCTGGCCTCAACAAGGCCATTATCGAAACCGAAGGCTACCAGCGCACGTCCCCATACATTCGTCGCTTTGTCCCTCAGGGATCCATCGTTGGCATGATGTTGGAAGTGCCAGAACCGACGACCATTGTCAAAAGTCACGCCTTGGGTGGCTTTGCCCAGCACGATGCCTTTACTTGGGAAATCAAGGACTACAGCTTTGTGACTGTTTCTGAAACCAGTCCCGATAGCCAGCAGACCGACCTGACCTTGAAGCAATGGGTTCGCGAAACATCGGCAGAGGAGCGCAAGAAGTTTTTTGACACCTTTTTTGGCATTTTTCTGGATGCCGGCATCACTTCCATCAATGATCTAACCGATCTCAAACAGCTAGCTAAGGCCAAAGAAATCCTCCAAAATGCCCAGGATCTGGATCCAACCGAACGGGAAATGCTGGAACGCTTAGCCAAGCAGCTCATCGACACTCGCTTTCAAGCTTGGAAAAAATGGCAAACGGTCCCCCGCATCCTGGTTCAAATGGCCGCATTTTTCAAGCGAAAAAAAGCAGTCGAGACTTCCTCACCACTGCTTCTTGAGCACAAGGAGTGAGGCTCAACTACTGACCTCTTCACACAAAAATCATCTGAATAAATAACTTCAAGCGTACAGGACATTGATAAACCACTCTTTACAAAAATAATACAAGATATTTTGCAAAGAAAAATTATATGTTGTTAGTTATTCATGTCTACTTCGGGCTTTCCGCCGTGAGAAAAGTGCTTGAAATAATATTTCAAGCACTCGGGAGTTTTGAGACCTTAGGCTCAAAACTAAGTCATGGAACTTCTAAGAAGTTCGCTGACGTCCGTACTCACCTTAGGAAAGTCTTAAGAAGATTTTTTCAAATTCAAGCATCTGAAATTTCCTTTCAGATGCTTTTCTATTTTCTATTGGTTCTGAGGAGATGGAGCATCTGGTGTGCTTGCTTCTGTTACAGCTGCGCTTGCAGGCTCTGTTTCTGTCTCAGTTGTGGCAGGCTTGTTCCCTTCTGAAGCTGCTGCTTCTGTTGCTGCTGGAGTCTCTGTAGCGACAGGCGTTTCAGCTGTGGAAGCTGGTTTGCCCGCTTCGCTTGCAGATGGGGCTGCAGCTAATTCTGCCTGGAAGGCTTGGATGGTCTGCAATAAAGCTGCTTTATCACTCTTTGGATTAGCCAATTGGTCAAAGAGAGCTTCTAAGCGATCAAATACAGCATCACTAGCTCCCTTTTCCACCAATTGTTGGTGTAGGGCCATCAATTGGTTATAGAGCTGTTGATAAAGAGCGACATCCCCAATTTGAGGCTCTTCCGTTTGCTTTTGTTTTTGCTTTTCAATGGTATCACTGATTTCGCGTAGAAGTGCTTCCCCACTTGTAATAGCCTTGTCTGGATCAGATTCTTTTCCAAGTTGAGCCAAGCCTGCTTCAAAAGCAGTTCGTTTGCCTTGGTCTTCGACTTGTGGCAAGAGCGACTGGATTTGCTCTAAGAGAGCTGTCAAAATCTTGTTCTGTTGACGGGCTTCTGTTGCCTTATCCAACTCTCCATACAAGCCTTTGAGGAAATCATAAACTGCTACGTTGTAGGATGGGGTTTGACTTCCTTTTTGATCCAAAACTGTTTTTTCAATAGGATAGGTTTGGCCTTTTTCTTGGGAGAAGAGCTGGTCAATAGCTTGCTTAGTTTGGTAGAGTTCCATAAAGTGAGACTTGGAATCCCAAGCTTCTTCAAAGGCTTGAGCTCGGTAGAGCTTCAAGGCTAGATCTGCTGCCTTGGTGCGGAGTTCTGGTGTCAAGCGCGCATCGCTCAAGCTTTGGTAGAAATACTTGAGGTAATCGACCGATGTCACACCCGTCCGATCTTGCATCTCCTGAACAGCTTCTAATAGCTTCCCTTCCTGCTCTAAACGCTTGCTGTCCTTGGCAGTATAGGCTTCCTGCAGTTGAGAGACCAACTCTTCCTTCTTCAATTGGAAGGCTTCTGTGTCTAGCAAGCGCACTTGTTCCAACAATTCTTGGTAACGACGATCCAAGGCTGTCTCTTCTTTTGGTTTGACCGCTTGGGTCGCATGAATGTACTGCTCATCAACCTGTTTGAGACTGGCTAGGTAGCCTTCCGTCGAATTGCTTGGGAAACTCTTGACATTTTCCAAGAAGTGGCCCAAGATCAGCTCAATCCGTCTTTGCTGCAATGGATCAGAAGCATATAGACTGCGACTTTCTGCTAAGAGCTGGTTGACCTTGTCCTCTACTACTTTTTTGTCCAAGTCTCCTTTTTTATAAGGCGATTGGATGGTAGGAAGGCGATGGGCTAAGTAATCTGCTAACCCTGCTGAGCGCACCTTGATGTAGTGGTTGTGATCGCCATGCGGGATGACAAACTGACCATTTTCAATCTGGAGGCTATAAGGAGAAATCCCTGAACGAAGCGCTGTTGCATAGAGTTCATTGATAAAGTCTAGTTCAGGATTACCCGTTTCAAGTGGAATCCGAACGTGTTCCTTACGAACGGCATAAGGGTGGATGTGGGTCGGATCGTATTCTTGGTCTGGATTGTTAAAGACAAAGAAACCATTGGAAATCTTAATGGCCTCACGAGGGACACCGTAGGTCTTGCTGATGTACTGGATCTTTTCCTCATCTGAGGCATCACGAGAATAGGTCGCAACATCATCTGTCAGGGGCTGACCCTTGTCCTCTTCTTTCTTACCAGCTAGAGTTGCCTCTGCTGCTGCAATCTCTTGAGGAGAGAGGTCCTTTTTATAGAAATAATGGGCATGGTTGCCATGAGCGACCATATAGCCTTCCTCGTCCTTGCTGATGACCTTGTCTGCGTGGAAACCATGGTCGTGCTCCTCTTTGTGATCGTGACTGTCGCCATGCTCATGATCAGGATCAACTGGTTTTGTGCTCGGATTTGAAGGCAAGCTTGGACTTCCTTCTGTTGGACTACTAGATCCTTGAGCACGAAGCAATTGGAATTGCCGCGCCAACTCACGCTCTAAAGGCGATAAGGAGCTGTATGGGATAAAGTGGAAATGATCCCCATGAGGGTAGACAATCCCTTGATCGGTCCACTTGGTAATCTTACTTGGATCAAAGACAGAACCATCAGATTCCACATGACGAGAAGACAACGGGGCTTTCTGCAATTCTTCGATCAAGTTGGTCAGGGTTGGACTCGGTTTGGAGGAAGTCGGTTTAGACGTCGTTGGGGTTTTCTGTGTATTGGTTGGACCGGCTGACGGCTGGTTGCTCGCTTGTTTCCCTATGCTTGGAGAGGCTTGATCTGGAGTAGCTTGCTCTGTGCTTGCTCCAGCTAGGTGTGAGTTCCCAGCCTGATGACCGGCTTGACCACCTAAGACGGAGAGGGCTGCTGCTAACTCTCCAGCAGATAAAGCACTCTTTGGAATATAATGGAAATGGCCACCATGGGGCACAATAAAGCCGTCCCCTGTATCTGAAATGACATCTCCAGGACTAAAGACATAACCATCGTCCGTACGATAGCCACCACCTGTATGGTTCTTAGCCGTCAGCATCTCTAGAGTCTTTCCTTCTTTCAGCGCTTGACTCGGTTGACGGAAGTCACGGGTCTTGCCTGCCTTGTGCGAGGAGCTCGCTTGCACCGATCCCGTCTCTCCTTCTTCTTTGGTGCTTCCCTTTTGTTGTTGGGCGATCTCTTCGATCGAGCGCACATTGACCGTATGTTGGGCATCCTTTAAGTAGAGATAGTATTTCCCAGCGCGTTTGATAATATAGCCATCCTTGACCTTGCTCACGATATCCGCTTCTTGCAGCTGATAAGTTGGATCCCGCAAAATCAACTCTTCACTAAAGATGGCATCAAATGGGACCTTCCCGCTGTAGTAATGAAAATGATCCCCATGAGAAGTGACAAAGCCTTCATCTGTAATCTTGATGACAATCTGCTCTGCCTGGGTCTTTTCCTTGGCATTGACCGCTTCGATGCTGTCTTCCTTTTTGCTGGAGGCAGACGATGACGATTTCTTGTCCGCTTGCAAATACTGAATCTGATTCTTTTTCTCTTCCTTGACTTGTGGCTGCTGACTGAGCGCATAGGCACAGAGTCCTAGCCCCAAGGTCGCTACCAATCCAATCGTTCCCTTTTTCTTCATTCTTGATTTACTCCTCTAATTCCTTGGCTAAAGTCGCCATATTTTCTTCTAAATTTTCTAATAGATCCTTATCATTTTTCGGATCAGCTTCCAGTGGATCCAAGACCTTGACACGCGCCCCTGTTGCCTTGGCAATACTATCTGCCACTTTTGACGACGTGTGCTTTTCCACAAAGATCGTTTTTACCTTGTAGTCTTTGACAAACTGCTGGATCTCCGCCAATTGCCGAGCGGTCGGTTCTTGCTCTGGGGAAATCCCTGCAATCCCTAACTGCTTGAGACCAAAGCGTTTGGCCAGATAAGAAAAGGCCGTATGCTGGGTCACAAAAGTCTTTTGCTTGGCCTTGTCAAAGAGAGGCTGGTAGCGGGCTACCAGTTCCTCACAGCGCTTTTCAAGCTTTTGAGCATTGGCCTGATAGAGCTCCTTGTTCTTTGGATCGATCTCTCCCAAGCGTTGGGCGATGATCTTTCCTTCCTCTGCAATTTTTACAGGATCCAACCAAGTATGCGGATCATACAAGTGCTTGGCTTCTTTTCCCTGACCAGCCTCGATATCCTCTAATCCAGCCACCTTATCAAGGGTCATTCCTTGGCTGCCTTCGATCACTCGCAACTTGGAACCTTGAAGATTGGGATCTAAGCGACCGGCCCACGATTCCAGGGTCTGAGAATGATAGACAAAAACATCCGCATCATAGATCTGGGCCACTTCTTTGGTAGAGGGTTCATAATCATGGATCCCTGCACCGGACTGAACCATCCAGATGTCATTTTGATCGCCAGAGATTTCCTTGACCAGGGCATAGATAGGATAAAAACTCGTGACAATTTTAAGACCTTTTTTAGAAGGGGGCTTGCCCGCATTTCCTTGACTTCCACAAGCTGTCAGTAGAAAGAAACCGAGAAACAAGAGTCCCAGAACCTTCATTCTTCTCCTATTCATCCTTCACCTCTTTTTCATTTTTATTAACTAGTTTATTAATCGGTTAATTAACTAGTTAATAATACTGCGAATCATTTGCTTTGTCAAGCCTTTTTTACATTTTTTTCCTTTTAATGCTAGAGACTAGCAATTTCCTAGACCCCACGAGCCTTCCTTGCAGTAAAAAAGAGAGTGGGACAGAAATCGGTAATTCGTTAGAATTCGATTTCGTCGTCCCACCTCCGCACAGTTGAGTAGGGCTGTAAAAGCTGATGAAATCAGCTTTTACAGCCCACTCAACCACTGCGTCTTGCTCGACAATCCAAAAACAATTGAGAGGCTAGGACTTTTGTCCCAGCCTCTTTTCCTTTCGTTATTCTTCTTCTGGGTAAACCAAGCCCCAGTCTTTGCGGAGTTGAGTCATGAGGTCCATGACATCGCGGCTGTAGTTTAGGTAGAGATGATTTTCCCTTCCTGCGACTGCTGCTTCCATATCGAGGACTTCATACTGGAGGGCTTTAGCGGTTTCTCCTGCTTCGATCACTTCTTGTGATCCATCTTCCGTATAGGTGATGACCGCTTTTTGCCCACGTGGATATTCGTAAAGTTCGATATAGCCCTTATCATAAGCGATCGTCCCACGTTTCGGTTGTTTGGCGTGAAGACTCAGCGTCACCGTCGCCATTTCCCCTTCACGATTCGTAAGAAGGATCCCTGCTTGCTCATCAACACCAGTCGGTGCCAGCTTGACCTGTGAAACCATCTCTGTCGGCTGTGACGTCATAAACCAACGGACGAAAGATAGGGCATAGACACCGATATCCAGTAGAGCCCCACCTGCCAGATTGCGATTGAAAAAGCGGTTGCTCATATCGTATTCTTTATAGGAACCGAAGTTCATCTGGATGACCTTGAGAGGGCCCAGCTTCCCACTTGCTACAATTTCAGAGAGTTTCCGATAAATAGGCATATGGAAAATGGTCATGGCTTCTGCCAGTTTGACATGGTTTTCTTCAGCAAGCTTTATCGCTTCTGCCAATTCCTCACTGTTGAGAGTGATGGACTTTTCACAGAGCACGTGCTTGCCAGCTGCGAGGGCCTTGCGAAGATACTGGATATGAGTATTGTGAGGCGTTGAGACATAGATGATATCCACTTCAGGATCCTCAAAGACTTCATCAATTTCATGATACACCTTTTCGATCCCGTATTTCTCAGCGAAGGCTAGCCCCTTGTCATAGGTACGATTGGCAACGGAATAGAGTTTCCCACCAAGCGCTTCAAGGGCTTGCGCCAATTCATTGGCAATAACGCCTGTTCCAAGACTAGCCCACTTATAGTTGATGTGATGGCCCATGGTTTAATCTCCTTTTTTATTGACGGTAGAAATATTGATCAGCCGGATAGTTGCCTGCAGATTGAGTGACCACTAGACGTGGCTTGCTGGTATCAGACTGGTCTCCATCTGGATTTTGGAACCCGATTTTCAAAAGTCCAATCGCAGCACCAGTCTCACCCATCTTCATCTCAACATAAGGGATCTTGCTCTTCTTATCCGAGTCCGCAACAGCCTTGAGGCTGCCTTGGCCCTTGACTTTTCCGTCTGCTTGGATGACGATTTCAGCTCCCTTGCCATTGCGCCAGGTTCCAGCTAAGCTTGAGAAATCGCCTCCGTTAATGGCCGCAATATCCAAGTCTTTCTCTTTTTTCGGTTGTGGGTAAGCTTTCCACCACTCTAGATGGTAATCACGGTAGGCCGCATCCCCAAAGAGAATCCGACGTTCTTGGGAAGCTACTCCATCAGGACCTGTCACACCCGCTGGGATCAAGTACAAGGTTTGCTCTTGCCCTTGGATCGCAGTCGCATTGGCCCCAGTGAAATAAACTTCATAATAACCTTTTCGCTTCTTGGGCTCTTTTTCTTTATTGAACAAGTAACTTGCCCGAGTGCCTCCACTCCAGAAAGTCCAGCCAGTCTCCCCATTTACAATACTTGGAAAGGCGTTGGTCTTGTTTTGGTAATATTCTTCTGGAGTATAGCCATAAAGTTTAAAACCGGAATCTGCGATTTCCTTTTCATAGGTATCATTAGAATAAGCACCTTCAAACGGTGAGAGATTGCCATCAAGGACGACATCATTTGGATCTGTCGATTTGAAAAAATCCTCTCGATTGGCAAAGACCATCTCGTGGTCGGGATTTTTGTCAGACATGGTGACCGTGATCAAAGGCTTCTTGTCTGTCTTGTATTTGAAGACACGAACAGTGACTGTAAAGTCTGTATTGCCATCGGACTTTTTCATCTTGCCTGTTGAAACTTTGTTAGACCCTTCGACCTTCCAATCCGTACTAAATTCAGCGGATACCTTACCGTCAGCCGTTTGGTAATCGATCTTCCAGGCCTTGCCCTTTTTCTCGATTTTGGCTTCATCCCGTTCATTAGAGACATAGTCACCACTCAAGTCAATGGCTTTTTCCTTTGGCTTGGTGACCTTCTTGCTAGTCTGGTTAAATTCCTTTTGATGGTCTGGTTGGATGTTGGAGCTAGAGTAGAGATAGACTCCACCGATCAGAACAACTGCTCCGACCAGCCCCAAAATCGGCCCCAGGTATTTTTTCTTCCACTTAAGATTCATTTTACTACCTCCATGGAATAAGATCTTTACACTAGTATACCCTAAATCGAAAGTATAGTAAAATTCCCCTCTATGTAGTGGTTTTCCAGGTTTGAACTGACTAGTTTGAGTAGAAAATACCTGTTTCCCAAAAATAATATTTTGTTTATCGTTATTTTTTTATCGTTTTTCGATACTTTTTTATTGACTAATTTTTTATAAGGAGTATACTATAAGTGAAAAATAAATAAACTTCAAGGAGGCTTGCGATGAAAAACTCAAAAACCTTAAAAAATGTCATTGAAGTCTTGACGGCTTTCATTTACTTCTGTGGCTTTATGACTGTGGCTGCACTGGTCGTCCACCTGCTTTCACGGATGGGAGTGTTTAAAGATCTCATTCAAACTGGACGCTTGTCCTTTGATGTGAATGGCATCCAACTCTTCCCCAAACATCCGCAACCCCTCTGGCAGTTGCTCTTTCCACTAGCCTCTAGTGCTATTTATATTTTTCTTCTCATCACCATTCGCAGCTTCCTCCAAAATCTTTACCAAGAAAAGATCTTTTCTCACTCCAACGTTGATCTTTGCAACCGAGCTTGGAAGATTCTCTTGGTCTTGTCCTTTATGTCTGGCACACTTGAAACCAGCGGCAATGCTTATCTCCTTCCCTTCACCTTCCAATTTACCTTTAACACAGGACTTCTCCTTGCCGTTCCAATTGTCTGGGTCCTTGGCAAGATTTTAGAGAGAGGGATTGAGATCGCTGAAGAAAATGAGCTAACCATTTAAGGAGGGTGCCATGATTATCGTCAATCTAGATGTCATGCTGGCCAAGCGAAAGATGAAATCCAATGAGCTGGCTGACAAAATCGGCATCACCACAGCCAACCTCTCCATCCTCAAAACCGGCAAGGCCAAAGCCATCCGCTTCACCACCCTTGAAGCCATCTGCAAAGAACTCGACTGCCAGCCAGGAGATATCCTAGAATACCGGCCAGATGAATAGGATAAGTATCGACACAACAAAAGCACTCCCGTGGGAGTGCTTTTGTTCTATAGTGGTCTGTTTAATAACACTAAATCTTATCGATTATTTAAGTTATCTTATTCATTCGCACTTAACCAGTTTTATAAATTTACTCTTCTATAACTTCAGCTTCTTTACGAATCGATTCAAGATCTTGTTCATATTGTTTTGTATCATAATTAATCATCTTAGAAAGTTCTTTTTGCAAGTTCTCTCCCATAGGTTTCATAGTAGCAAATGTCATTACGCCTGAGATCACACCTGAAACAACTGGTAATACTTTAGAAACCCCTTTTGCAAAAGTCCCTTTAGTAAGACTAATTCCAAAGATTTTTAGAACTTTTTTCAAAATTGGATAATACATCGTTTTAGTTAAAGCTTTTTGAGGAATTGATTTTAAAGCCTGTTTTCCAATCGCTACTCCACCTGCACGTAAAATTGCAGCAGCTCCTGATACACCCAACATAATTCCCAAGTATAGTAACAATGTATCTTGTGCCTCTTCTGTTAGCTTATCTTTTTCAGACCATAAATATTGGAAACCATAAATATAACCCAGCTCTTGAGCTAATTTTAAAGACATCGCATAATATTGTGCAACATCAGCAGGAATTGTAATTGCCATAGCAACTCCTCCTGGTAATCCCGCTAATACAGATGCTCCGCTTGCCATCAATACATTATCCATAATACATGTTTTCGCAACTTTATCCAATCGTTCTTTGTCAACCATGTTTACTGGACCGTCTAATAGTAGTTGATTCACCTGATCTCTACTCAATCCTTTTCCAAACTTATCCATAAGAAATTGATTTCGATCAACTTTAACAACTGGTATTTTAGCAACTTGCTCTAATACCTTAATAGCCATATCTTCTGGTCTATCGTTAATTTTCTCTTTTGCACCATTAAATGCTTTACCGATTTCTTTTGAAGTACTATTTGCGATATCACCTACAACTTTAGTTGTTGTGTTAAATCCATCTCCAACAATTTTCGTTGTAGCATTCACTCCGTCCCCAACAATTTTCGTTGTAGCATTCACTCCATCTCCAACAACTTTTAAAGTCCCATTTGCAATATCGCCAGCTCCCTTGACAATATCATCCCAAAAAGCCATAACAAATCTCCTAAATTTTTCTTCAAATAATTCTATAGATAAAACAAAATCTATATCTAAATTATCCTACATGGAGATAATTTTGTCAATGGATATATAAATATTTTAAATTCTAGATAAGTAGTATTTACTAGCTAAAACAATAGTGGAAACAGCCTTGAATGGCTGTCTCATATACAACAAAAGCACTCCCACCGGAGTGCTTTTCATATATCTTTCATTTAGCCGATAATGCTTCCATTTGGAACAGATGGATCAACTGTTAAGACTGTTAATTGATCTCCGTGTTCTGCGGAAAGAATCATGCCTTGGCTGACATATTTCTTCATCATCTTACGTGGTTTGAGGTTGGCCACGATTTGAAGTTTCTTACCGACCAATTCTTGTTCATTTGGATAGAATTTCGCGATACCAGAGAGGATTTGACGGTCTTCGCCATCTCCTGCATCTAGGCGGAAGCGAAGCAATTTGTCTGATCCTTCGACGCGTTCCACTTCTTTGACTTCTGCTACACGGATTTCAACCTTGTCAAAGTCTTCAAACTTGATCTCGTTTTTTTCAGACTTGAGTTCCACTTCTTCTGGAATCCATTCTTTTTCTTGTGGTTTTCCAGCAGTCATTTGAGATTGGATGTAGGCAATTTCTTCTTCCATATCGAGACGTGGGAAGATTGGAGTTCCTTTGGCAACCACTGTGACATTTTCAGGGAAGCCTGCTAGGGTCAAGTTTTCAAGATCGAAGTCCAAGCCCAAGCCAAGTTGTTCCATGATGGCATTTGAAGTGTTCATCATGAATGGTTGGATCAAATGAGCCACGACACGAAGACTAGCTGCCAAGTGAGCCATGACCGCTGCCAATTGTTCCTTGTCCCCATCTTCTTTGGCGAGAACCCAAGGCGCTGTCTCATCGATGTACTTGTTGGTCCGAGAGATGATGTTCCATACGGCTTCCAAAGCACGTGGGTAATCAACCGCATTCATTTGCTTGTGGTATTCAGCGATGTTTTCTTCAACCACCTTAGCCAAATCTGCATCAAATGCGGTAACATTTTCGACATAAGCAGGAACTTGACCACCAAAGTATTTATTGATCATGGCTACCGTCCGGTTAAGGAGGTTTCCAAGGTCATTGGCCAATTCATAGTTGATGCGAGCCACATAGTCTTCTGGTGTGAAGGTTCCATCTGAACCAACTGGCAAACTGCGCATGAGGTAGTAACGAAGTGGATCCAAGCCGAAGCGTTCCACCAACATTTCTGGGTAGATGACATTCCCTTTAGACTTAGACATCTTACCGTCTTTCATGACAAACCAACCATGGGCAATCAAGCGTTCTGGCAATTTGATATCCAACATCATGAGAAGGATTGGCCAGTAGATGGAGTGGAAACGAAGGATGTCTTTTCCAACCATGTGGAAGACGGTTCCGTTCCAGAATTTATCAAAGTTTTCATGATCTTCTTGACCGTAACCAAGAGCCGTCACATAGTTAAGAAGGGCATCAATCCATACATAGACCACGTGTTTTGGATTAGATGGAACTGGAACTCCCCAAGTAAAGGTTGTCCGAGATACTGCCAAATCTTCCAAACCTGGCTCGATGAAGTTTTTCAACATTTCATTGAGACGGCCATCTGGCGTGATGAAATCCGGTTGAGATTTGAAAAATTCAACCAAGCGGTCTTGGTATTTGCTGAGGCGAAGGAAGTAAGATTCTTCAGAGACCCATTCTACTTCGTGGCCTGATGGGGCTACCCCACCGATGACCTTGCCATTCTCATCACGGTAGACCTCAGCCAATTGGCTTTCTGTAAAGAACTCTTCATCAGAGACTGAATACCAGCCAGAGTACTCACCCAGGTAGATATCGTCTTGCGCAAGCAAACGTTCAAAGACCTGAGCCACCACTTTTTCATGGTAATCGTCTGTCGTACGGATGAATTTATCATATGAGATATCGAGTAATTGCCAGAGTTCTTTCACTCCAACCGCCATCCCATCTACATAAGCCTGCGGCGTGATCCCAGCTTCTTCTGCTTTTTGCTGGATCTTTTGACCGTGCTCATCAAGACCAGTCAGGTAGAACACATCGTAGTTCATCATACGTTTGTAACGCGCCAAGACGTCACAGGCGATCGTTGTGTATGCTGAACCAATATGCAATTTACCAGATGGGTAATAGATAGGGGTTGTGATGTAGAATGATTTTGTCATTTTCTTTTCCTTTCAGGGCTAATGGAACCCAATTTAGTAACACTCTATTATAACATTTTTAGGAGACCCTGAAAACCCAAAAGCGGCTAGGTTTGCGATGAACAAAAAAGCTGACCGAAGTCAGCTTTCTATGATTGATAACGAATCACGCTATCTTACTTTCCAAGATAGTATTCTTTTACAACGTTCAATTTTTCGTCAAATTCGAATACCAATGGTGGGAAGTTAGGGATTTCCACATCCATGATTTCGTCGTCTGACAATTGTTTGATGTGTTTAACAAGAGCACGGATTGAGTTACCGTGTGCTCCTACGAATACGTTTTTACCGTCTTTAAGAGCTGGAGCGATTTTATCTTCCCAGAATGGAAGGGCACGTTCCAAAGTAACTTTCAAGTTTTCAGCATCTGGAATCACTGAATCGTCAAGTGAAGCGTAACGACGGTCAGTGTGTGCTGAGTGTTCATCATCACGGTCCATTGCAGGAGGCAATACATCGTAAGAACGACGCCAGATGTGAACTTGTTCATCACCAAATTGTTCAGCAGCTTCTGCTTTGTTTTTACCAGTCAAACCACCGTAGTGACGTTCGTTCAAACGCCATGATTTTTCAACTGGAACCCACAATTGGTCAGAAGCTTCAAGCGCAAGGTTTGTTGTTTTGATCGCACGTTTCAATACTGAAGTGTATGCTTGGTCAAATTCGATACCAGCTTCTTTGATCAATTTACCAGCGTCGATCGCTTGTTGTGTACCTTTTTCAGACAAATCAACATCAGCCCAACCAGTGAAAAGGTTAGCTTTGTTCCATTCAGACTCACCGTGGCGAGCAAAAACCAATTTTACCATTAGATGGATCTCCTTTTTATTCTCCGAGGTTCCCCCCGTTTATCTATTTTATTCTACTAGATTTTCAGTAAAAAATCTAGTGGCGACCATAGAAAAGTGCAATTTCTCACAAAAAAGAGCCTGACGGCTCTCTTGGAATATCTTTATCATTGTTTTTGACATTCTGGGCAAATGCCATAGACCGTCATCTGGGTCTTGGTGATCTGGTAGCCACTTTGACTGGCTGCTTCTTCGCGAAGATCTGGGACTTCGATATCCACATCTGCGATACGACCACATTTTTCACACACCACATTCAAATGGTCATGCCCCATGAAATCAAAATAGGTCGTGGTATCATTGCGAACCTTGATCTCAGAGACAACTCCCTCATCAATTAAAACCTTGATATTGTTGTAGACAGTTGCTAGACTCATGCTTGGAAACTGAGGTAATAAATCGCGATAGATCTTCTCAGCGCTTGGATGTTCATGACTCGCCACTAAATAGGAAAGAACTGCTCTGCGGGTATCAGTAATCCGAATACCCTTGGCACGCAAATTTTGCAAGACTTCTTCCACGCGCTCTTCTTCATGACGATGCAATGCGTTCACTATGATTCCCCCTTTCCAATATGATTTAATCGATTCGTTACCCTTATTATATCATGTTTCAAAATAAATCACTATTTAGAATGCTTTTAATTAAAAAAAATGTCCGGAGGACATTTTTTTCATGAGCCTGAAAACCGAAAAGCGAGTTTATGTCCAGGGGACATTGATTCACGAGCCTGAAATAGATTCATCTACTCTCAACCGATCCAACTGGTCATCCAGCGCACGGTTCCTAGGATCATTTTTACCACGAGGATCATAAAGCAAAATTCCAGTACGAACCACAGCCCTTTCAATAGATACAAAATAGGTCGGATAAACAACAAGGCAAAGAGGCCTAAAATGAATCGCATGGTCTTTTCTCTCTTTCTTTTTTCCTATTATACCCTTATCCTATAGAGCTGTCCAACAAAAAAACCATCCTAGAAATCTAGGATGGCTTTTCAAAATGCAATTATTTAACTGCTTCTTTAAGAGCTTTACCAGCTTTGAATGCTGGAACTTTAGAAGCTGCGATTTTGATTTCTTTACCAGTTTGTGGGTTGCGACCTTTACGAGCTGCACGTTCACGAACTTCGAAGTTACCGAAACCGATCAATTGAACTTTTTCACCTTTTGAAAGGTATTCTGAAACTGCTGCGAATACAGCGTCAACAGCTGCTGCTGAATCTTTTTTAGTCAATTCTGTAGCTTCTGCCACTTTTGCGATCAAATCTTGTTTGTTAGCCATTTAACAAATCCTCCAAATTTTTTTAGGCTTTACGCCTTAACAGTACTATAATATCTAAAAAAAGCCTTTAGGTCAAGTACTAAACCTGTTTTTTCAAACATTTATTCAGCTTATTCGTAGCGCACCAAAACTGCAAATGCATTCTCACCTGTATGAGTTTGAATAATCGATCCAGTTTCGAGAACAGGGATTGCTTTTTCAACGAGAGATTGCAACTGAGCCTTCATTTCATTGGCCCATTCTGGTGTCCCTGCGTAAGAAATCCCGATCTCAGCCACCTTACTATGGGAAAGTTTCTCTACCAATTCATCCAACCATTTCTTAAAGGTCTTGTTTCCACGGCCCTTGACGATTGGTTCCAACTGATGGTCCTTCATTTCCATCACCACACGGATGTTAAGAAGCGAGCTCAAAAGTCCGGTAACACGGCCAATCCGACCACCTTTAACTAGATTTTCCAAGGTAGATACGCCGATATACAACTCTGTCTTTTCTTTGACTTCTTCAATACGAGCTAAAACGGTGTCTAGATCTGCTCCTTCTTTAGCCAACTTAGCTGCCTCAACCACTTGGAACTTCATAGCTTGGTCTGTAAAGCCACTATCAATCACGGTCACATCTGCCCCTGACAAGGTTGCCCCTTGGCGAGCCGCCTCTACGGTTCCTGACAAGGCATGAGACATATGAATTGAAACGATATGAGCTCCGTCTGCTGCTAGTTTTTCATAAATTTCCGCAAAGACTCCAACGGGTGGTTGGCTGGTCTTTGGAAGATTTTTGCTAGACTGCATTAAGCGCAAGAAGTCACCCTCACCCAACTCACTGTCGGAATAAAGGACTCCATCCACCATAACAGAAAGTGGCACAATGGTGATGCCATATTCTTCAACCACTTCAGGCTCAATTGTAATAGATGAGTCTGTAACTATTTTAATATTTGCCATATATTTCTATACTCTTCCTAAGAATGTTCTGCTTTCATTATATCAAAAAACACGGGGTTTTGCAGTGAAAGATATCCATTCCTGCTTCCTCAGTCGTCTGCGGCAGAAAAACCTGTATTATGAAGGACATGGTCATGGACAATGCCTTGATCATCCAAGAGCAATCCATGGAGGACTCCACCAAAGACAGCGCCCCCATCGACACCCATCTTCTGATCTGAAATCCAAAGATTTTCGGTGCCGACTGGCTCATTGAGCAGTCCATAAACCGGCGTATGGCCAAAGACGATCCATTTGCCTGTATGATTCTCCGTTTCATGGAATGGTTTTCGGATCCAGACCTTTTGGTAATCACTGGTTTCCCGCCAATTTTCAAGGGTTAGATCCACACCAGCATGGACAAAGTAATAGGTTTCTGTCTCGTAGTCAAAAGGCAAACTACGGATGAAGGCCACCAAGTCAGGAACAGTGCTCTCTACTGCTTGCGCATCCGCAATGCCATCTACAGGAGCATCGAGCGGCCGGCCTAACAGAGAGTTGATGGTCGTATCGCCACCATTTCTTCGGTAGTGGTCATAACGCTCTTCTGGATTGTCCAACCAGGCTAAAAACATGTACTCGTGATTCCCGGAAAGGCAAACCGCTCCGTGATGGTCTACGTAGTCCTTTACGATTTCAATTGATCGTTTGCCATTTTCGCCTCGATCTATCAAATCCCCTAAAAAGACCAATTGAGCTTTTCCATCCCACTCTGTCATGAGCTCTTCTAGCATTTGTGCTTTTCCGTGAATATCTCCGACTACAAAGTATGTTGACATTGTTTCAAACCTTCTTTCTCTTATCGCTTGAGAAGTTGCTCTGCTTGTTGACGGGCAGCTTCCGTTAGATCCTCTCCTGCCAGCATCTTGGCAATTTCTTCGATTCGTTCTTCTCTATTGAGCAAACGAACAGTAGATACAGTTGAGTGTTCATCGCTGATTTTCTCAATATAGAATTGATAATCTGCTGCAGCAATGACTTGAGGCAGGTGAGAAATGGCAAGCACTTGGCCATTTTGACCAATCTTGTGAATTTTCGCTGCGATGGCTTGAGCCACGCGCCCAGAGACTCCTGTATCCACCTCGTCAAAGACAATACTGGTTTTTCCTTCTTTTCGAGAAAAAGCCGACTTAATGGCCAACATCAAGCGTGACAATTCTCCGCCGGATGCTACCTTGACAAGGGGTTTAAAATCCTCACCTGGGTTGGTCGAAATGTAAAATTCGACAGCTTCATTTCCCTCACGATTAAACTTAGCCTTGCTAAAACGCACTTGAAAACGCGCCTTGTCCATGTAGAGATCTGCCAATTCTTGCTGGATTTCATTTTCCAAATCTTGAGCTAGGTCATGCCGTTGATCACTCAAATCTTGAGCCAAGGTGACCAAACTCTTTTCTAGACGTTTGAGTTCTTTTTCCAAGTCCTCAGACGAGAGATCACTTCCGGTGAGAAGGCTATATTCTTTGGTGATTTGCGCCAGGTATTCCAATACGTCCTTGACTTGGCCACCATACTTGCGCGTGATGGAGTGGATCAAATCCAAACGAGATTCCACCTGCATGAGGCGATTGCCATCAAACTCCAGACCATCGACCACATCTTCTAAGCGCTTGGTAATATCCTCAAGGGCATAGAAGGTTTCCGATAACTGGCTTGAGAGCTCTTTGTAGCTGGGATCATATTCTTCAATGCTTTCCAGATCATTCATGGCTGAGCGAACATTGGAGAGGCTCGAAAACTCTTCTGCATCCAGCATGGTATAGGCATTGGTTAGGGTATCAGCAATCATCTTGTGATTGAGCAGGCGTTGGCGTTCTTGCTCCAGACGCAGGTCCTCATCCACTTCCAAGGCAGCTGCCTCAATCTCTGCAATTTGAAACTCCAACATCTCGATACGAGCCTTGTTTTCCTGCTGGTTGCGCTGGAGTTCCACCACTTGTTTGCGCAGGCGTTTGTAGTCTTCAAAAGTCTGACGATAAGCGTCTTTGGTTTGGAAAAAGGCTGCATCCCCAAATTCATCCAGCATGGCGATATGCAATTGGGGCCGCATGAGTTCTTCCTGATCATGCTGGCCATGGATATCCACCAAATGTTGACCGACTGCCTTTAAGACAGACAAATTCACCATTTGTCCATTGATCCGGCTGACACTTCGTCCATTTTGCAGGATCTCTCGGCGAATGATCAATTCATCGGTCCACTCTAGTCCTTGCTCTTCAAAGAGAGCTGTCAGGTGTCGATTGCTCTCAACGGTAAAGAGCCCTTCGATTTCCGCTTTTGGGGCTCCGTGTCGGATGACATCCGTCGTTGCGCGGCTTCCCAGCATCATGTTCATGGCATCGATAATGATGGATTTCCCTGCACCTGTTTCCCCTGTCAGTACCGTCATTCCCTTTTCAAAATTTAAGGAAATCTCTTCGATAATGGCAAAGTTCTTAATCGAAATTTCTAATAGCATAGGCTCTTACCACCCAAAGATTGATTTGAGGATATTCTCTGCTTCTGGTGCGGAATAAGCAATCAACAAGATCGTATCATCATCTGCAACAATACTAAAGATATGCTCCTTATAAATCTCCCGCAAGCGACGTTTGACTAGAGGAGCCGTCCCTGGAACCATGGTGAAATTGACATATTCTCCCATGCGACGATGAGACAAGATATTGCTTTCAATCATCCCAATCCCTTGGTGGTGCTTACGTGGCAATTCATAGACATAGGTCATATCTTTGAGAGGACGTTTTACGATGCCCAATTCTTTGATATCCCGTGATACCGTCGCTTGGGTTGCTGAGATGCCTTCTTCTTTCAAATGTTCGACGATCTCTTCTTGCGTCCCCACTTCATGATCGCGAATGAAGCGACGAATTTTTTCTAATCTGATATTCTTACTCTTCATGTTTAAATTCCTTGTGTGCCAGCTCCACAACAGCCTCCAGCTGCTCTGTAGTTGGCTTTGTTTTCTCTTCTTTTTTTTCTAGATACATCAAAAATTCGATGTTGCCATGACCTCCTTGGATAGGGGAATAATCCACTCCCTTTACCGCAAAGCCATGCGTTCCTGCAAATGTAGCGACCTTTTTAAGGACCGCTAAATGAATCTTAGGATCCTTAATGATCCCATTTTTTCCGATCTGCTCGCGCCCTGCTTCAAACTGAGGTTTCACCAAGGCCACGACTTGTCCATTATCTGCCAAAATCCGGTGAAGGGCTGGCAGAATCAAGTCCAAGGAAATAAAGCTGACATCGATACTCGCAAAGCTCGGTGTCGCTTCAAAATCATCTGGCTCGGCATAGCGGAAATTGAACTGCTCCATCGAGACCACCCGAGGATCATTGCGCAATTTCCAGGCCAACTGATTGGTCCCGACATCCACCGAAAAGACCTGGCTGGCTCCATTTTGCAGCATGACATCTGTAAAGCCACCTGTAGAAGCCCCGATATCAATCGCAATTTTACCCTCTACAGATAAACCGAAGTGGTTCAAGGCTTTTTCTAATTTAAGACCGCCCCGGCTGACATATTTGAGCTTTTCACCTTTTAATTTCAACTCGGTTGCTTCATCAATTTTTTCACCCGGTTTATCAAAGCGCTCACCATTGATAACGGCAACGACAAGGCCTGCCATCACCCCTCTTTTGGCTTGTTCGCGGGTATCAAATAGGCCTTGTTTATAGGCTAATACATCCACTCTTTCCTTAGCCATCTATTCGTAATCCTTCTATTAATTTCTTGATCGCTCGCGGATCAAAGTCGCAAGCAGCTGTAATCTGATCCAACAAGTCCTCGCAAGCGTCTAATTCACTTGTCAGCAAAGCTTTTGATTCTTCCAATCCCAACAGGGCTGGATAGGTCGATTTTTCAGCTACCAAGTCCTTTTGAGGGGTCTTCCCCAAAGCTTCAAAATCAGCGACCAAATCCAAAATATCATCCCGCACTTGAAAAGCCAGGCCTAATTTTTTCCCGATTTTTTCTAAGAGCCGACCAATGTCTGCTTGCAACTCTAAAATCAAACCGGCTGCGATGAAAGGATAGGCAAGGAGGCGTCCTGTCTTATTGGCATGGATAGTCTGCAACTCTGCTAGAGTTAGCTGTTTGTGCTCCCCTTCCATATCAAGGACTTGGCCAGCTACCATTCCACGACTTCCGGATGCATCCGACAATTCAAGGATCAAAGAGACCTTGACCGCATCAGGAAGGGCACTCGCAGCTATCATCCCAAAGGGATCGAGAAAAAGCGCATCCCCTGCTAAAATCGCCAGGTCTTCTCCGAATTTCTTATGATTGGTCAATTGTCCCCGACGGTAATCGTCATTGTCCATGGCAGGCAGATCATCGTGAATAAGGCTTCCTGTATGGATCATCTCCAAAGCTCCTGCCACTTGAAAGTGAGCCTCCGTCAATTCCAGTCCAAAGGCCTCTAACAATTCTAGAAGGAGCATGGGGCGCAGGCGTTTTCCGCCTGCCTGGATCGAATACAGGACCGACTCCACTAAATGGGGGGCGACGGCTTTCTCCTCATAAAAAGAGCGAACTGCTTGCTCTACTCTATTTCGTTTTTCTTCTTGTCTCATGCTAGATCCGCTTCAGTACCATCTGCCTGCATGACCTTGACCAAGGTTTTCTCTGCTTGATCCAAGGTATCTTGCAATTCTTTTGACAACTTCATTCCTTTTTGGAATTCTGTAATAGCTTCTTCAAGAGCCACATCCCCACTTTCCAATTTTTGGACGATGGCTTCCAAATCTGCTAAATTTTCTTCAAATTTCTTTTCTTTCGACATGTTTTACCTCTACTTCTAACTGGCCATCTCTCATGATGAGTGACAGCGGGTCCCCTTCTGTTACTTTTGCAACCGAATCTAGTACCTGATCCCCTTCCTTAACCATGGCATAGCCACGCGCAATAATCCGACTGGTATCAAGCATCAAGAGGGCTTCTGATAAGCCTTGTACCTTGATCTTTTGCTCTTTTAGGACTTGTTCCATTCGGTTGGTTAAGATTCTCTTATCTTGGAGCAGGCGGTCTTGGTAGCGCTCGATGCGATGCAAAGGAGACGTAGCTTCTAAGCGATGACGCAGACCTTGCAGCTGAATGTCCCCTTGTCCATAAACTTCGCGCATCCCTTGTTTCAATCGCAATTGCAACTGGTCAATCTTTTGCAGGTAGCCATCATAGAGTCTCTCGGGCTGTCTAAAAATAACCGATTGACTTAATTTGGCCAAACGTTCACGATTATAGGCTAAACGATTGGACATGGCTGTTGCCATGCGATTCTCCTGCTTTTGTAAATGCGACAAGAGATCTAATTTCGTCACCGGAGTGGCTAATTCAGCGGCTGCTGTCGGAGTAGCGGCTCGTCGGTCCGCTACAAAATCTGCTAGAGTCGTGTCTGTCTCATGTCCCACACTGGAAATAATGGGAATCCTAGACTCAAAAATAGCCCGCACAACCGGCTCTTCATTAAAGGCCCAGAGGTCTTCAATCGAACCACCCCCACGACCGATGATCAAGACATCTAGGTCCGTCCGAGCATTGGCCTTCTGGATATTAGCAACCACCTCACTTGTAGCGCCTTCTCCCTGGACCTTGGTCGGGTAGAGCACGATGTCCACACCAGGAAAACGACGGCTCACCGTTGTGATAATATCGCGAATCACGGCCCCACTTTGACTAGTGACCACCCCGATCTTTCTTGGGAATTGTGGTAGAGCTTGCTTCCACCGATCCTGAAAAAGCCCTTCTTCGGTCAGCTTTTTCTTAAGTTGCTCAAATTGGATGGCTAAGGCCCCTACCCCATCTGGCTCCGCCTTTTCGATGACAATGGAATAACTCCCACTTGGTTCATAAAGCTGAATCCGACCAATGACGTTGATCTTCATGCCTTCTTCTAGCTCAAAGCCAAAACTCTTATAGATCCCAGCCCAAACAGTCGCCTGAATCACAGCCTTTTCATCCTTTAGAGAGAAATACTGGTGATTGGGACGCTTCCGAAAATTTGAGACCTGACCTGTCAAATAGACCCGCTCCAAATAGGGGTCCTTATCAAATTTTAACTTGAGGTATTTGGTCAGACTGGATACGGATAAATAGTTGGACATAGGAACTCCTTTCTACAGAATATGATCAAGTTTAATTATACCAAAAAACACCAAAAAAGGCTGGCAGACAAAGCGAAATCATGAATTTCCTTTCTCTCCAAACCTCATTTTATTCAAGTCACTTTCTACTGGTCTATTTTAAACCAGCTTCCCTATTTTTCACACTTCTCTAATCGTTCAATAAAGGAGCTAAGAAGTGCTTGGGGTTCCCCTTCATTTGGGTAGGCATAACTAATATAGAAGACTGTTTTTTCCTCTTCAACCAGCGGAATTTTGACAAGATTTGGATATTCTGGAAAGAGAGTCAGATCGGTCATGAGGCCAATTCCTAAATTTTCTTCGATGAAACTCAAAACCTATTTAGGATACAACAAAAAGACAAGTCTCAGGACTTGTCTCTTTGTTCTTTAGGAGATTTTTATATACCTATTTTTGATATGTTTTTACAACTAAATCGACCCCTTCATCTGCTTTGAAGGTATAGACAGGGTTCTCAGTCGTTTCATAAAAGGTCATTGATAGAGTTTTACCATCCACGAATACTTCAATTGAGTTGGTATCTCGAAGAATCGAGAAATGATGATCCTTTTCACCATCCAACTGAATCCATCTTGATTGAATTTCTGGGCTTTCTTTTCCAGAAATGAGGTATCCAAATTGGTCTCGACTCAAGCTAAAGCGTTTATTGGAGGCATCGTAAATCAATTGCAAGGCACTATCAGCATCAGATTCATTCCCATAGCTTAGGATAAAGGAGCGACCTGATTTAGCACCTATCTCAAACAAGGTTTGTTTTCCTCTAGCTGGGATCGTGATTTGATTGCCCTTCACAATGGTTTCTGGCGCATTCTCTACAAGGAAGTGATCTTTCACAGACTCAGGTAATTCCTGAACCAATCTTCCGTCTCTCAAACCTAATTTTCTAGGAACCGTCATGCTTCCTGCCCAACCATGACCTAAGTCATGACTAGGGATGGAACGTTGCCACATTTGCATCCAAGCAACCATGTATCGTTCGCCATTTGGTCCTTGACAAGTTTGAGGAGCATAGAAGTCCAAGCCACCATCAATTTCATCATATGAATCGACAACAAACTGACCCGTTTCCCAATTCATGTCACCGATAAAGGCAACAGTCGAATTTAAATTCCAGTATTTTTCTTGCTGTCTTTCCATTTCAATGGGAGACAGAATCAAGACCCATTTACCATCTAAGGGGAAGAAATCCGGACATTCCCACATGATACCTTGCCCTTTTTCACCTTCCAGTAAGACTGATTTAAAGCTCCAGTCCTCTAGATTACTTGATGCAAACAAGAGAATTTGCCCTCGATCATCTACTGTTTTGGAAGCAACTACAGTATAATAGCTTCCTTGGTATTCAAAGACTTTGGGATCACGAAAATCAGCAATATCTGCGATACCATCAATATGCTCCACATGAATCACTGGATTAGTGGGGATTTTTTCAAAGGTAATGCCATCCGTCGATACCGCAAGACACTGAGTTTCTTCGCGCTTTTCCTCATCGTCTACATGACCCGTATACAGCAAGTAGAGCTTGTCGTCTTTCACGATAGCACTACCCGAGAAGCAGCCATCCTTATCATAGCTTTCACTTGGCGCTAATGCTACTGGCAGTTCTTCCCAATGGAGAAGATCTTTTGATTTGGCATGCCCCCAATGCATGGGCCCCCAAACACTATCATAGGGATAGAATTGGTAAAACAAATGGTATTCTCCGCGGAAATAAACAAAGCCATTAGGATCGTTCATCCAGCCAATTGGAGGTAGTAAGTGAAAGGATCCTCTATATTGCTGGTCAACCTTCTCCCTATTTTCATCGATATACTGATTCGCTTTTCGAATAGTTTCCTTCATCCTTATCACCTACTTAATACCTGTTCCAGACCCACCTAAACCTTGAATAATATATTTTTGTGCTACGATATATACTAGAATAAGTGGAATTGTAGAAATTGTCAAAACAGCCATTACTTGATTGATATAAACTGGTTGAGTTGTATTAATGGTTGTAATCGCTACCTGCATTGAAAATTTTGAAGAATCTGTTAACACCATCAACGGCCAGATATAATCATTCCAACTAGAAATAAAGGAAAGAACACCGACTGTTGCAACTGCTGGTTTCGACATCGGCAACATAATCTTGAAAAAGATCCGCAGGATACTTGCACCATCTATTTTTGCAGATTCGATAATTTCTTCTGGAATGGCAATAAAGAAGTTCCGGAAAAGATAGATATTAAAGACACTAGCTAATCCAGGAATAATAACCGCTAAACGATTATTGACTAAGCCAAGGGAATTAATAATTGTAAATTGAGGAATCAACACTGTTTCAATCGGAATGATTAACAATGCCAATAAAAAGCCAAATAGAATTTTTTTACCTGTAAAATTAATTTTTGCAAATGCAAATCCCGCTAAGGCATTTACTATAATAGACCCCAGTGCAAATGTTCCTGCATAAAAAATACTGTTCCCTAAGTATGTTAGAATACTAAAACGTGAAAGAACTTCTTGGTAAGGTTTAAACCAATCAGCTGGATTAAAACTAGGTAAGAAAGCTTTCCAACTTGTTAAATTCTTATACACATCTGCTTCTGGCTTCATTGCTGAAACCACCATCCAGATCATAGGAAATAGAAAGAGGCCTGCTAATAGAATTAATAAAATATATTCTAAAATAGAAGTCGGTTTTAAACGTTTCATCCTAATCGTCCTCCTTCAAAACTCGCCGTTGTACAAGACTGATCATACCAATCAATGTTGTAAATACTAAGGCAATAGAACTTGAATAACCAACGAGACGGTCTGTGAAACCTTGTTGGTAAATATAATATACCATTGTAATTGTTGAGTTTAGTGGTCCACCTTGAGTCATGACCATTGGTTGCACAATCAATTTAAATGCTGAAATCAATGTCGTCAAGAGTACAAATAAGGCAGTTGGTTTCAATAAAGGCATTGTGATGTATCTGAATTGAGCCCATTTTGAAAATCCATCCAACTCTGCTGCCTCATAAACATCTTGTGGAATATTTTGCATTCCTCCAAGGAATAACAACATTTGATAGCCTGCACCTTGCCATGCAGAAACAAATACAATTGCATACATGGCCTGTTTTGGACTTGTCAAGAATGGTTGTGAAGAAATACCAATTTTATTCAGTAGGGCATTAAGCAAACCATTATTTGGATTTAACAAGTATAGCCAAAGGATAGAGATAACCACGAGAGACATCACAACAGGAGCAAAGAATGCTACCTTAAAGAACATGTTTCCTTTACGTTTCTTATTTACGATTAAAGCCATACCAAGGGCTGCCCCAAGTTGTACTGGAATAATCCAAACAACAAATTTCAAGGTATTCAGGAAGCTTTTTATAAAGATCGGATCTTGTGCTAAGCGCATGAAATTTTGTAACCCTACAAATTTTCTGTCCTCTGGGGTCAATAGGTAATAATCTGTAAAGGCATAATAGATGACCATACCAACAGGTATCACCAAAAAGATAAAAAGTAATACTAAGGCTGGAGCTAAAAAGCTATAGCCCATAATATTTTCTTTAAGACGTTCTTTCTTTTTTGTTTCGACTTTCTTTGTTTCGCTCATTGTTCGTCTCCTAAGATGAAATCATTAAATAAAATAAGGTGGAAGGTACATTTCATAACTTTCCTTCCACCTTTTGAATATCAACTATTTATTTAAAGATTGGTCGATTGCTGTTTGCATTTCTTTCGTACGAGCATCTAATACTTTTTGTACATCTGGATTATCTTTATAATAGCTGATATCTTGCATCGCTTGTTGGAAAGCGCGTGAAACTTGTGGATAAGCTACTACAACAGGACGAGGATGGGCTGATACAGCATTTTGTTCCATCAAGAAGCGCAATGGTTCAGATACTTTATCCTTAATATTTTTAATTGTTGATTTTCTGATTGGAAGAACACTGTTCCCCAAGCTTATAATTTCACTAGATTCTGTATTTGTTGCAAACTTAACAAATTCAGCAGCAGCTTCTTTTTTATCAGATTTTGTTGTAACAGCTAATTGCCAACTACCTGAAGGTGAGACCAATTTCTTCGTTTTATCTGAAACTGGATAAGGAAGAATACCAAAATCAATATCTTTGTAATTTGTTTGTAGATCCCCAATCGTCCAAGACCCGCTTAGAACCATCGGATACTCACCTGTTTCAAATCCTTTTTCAACAGGACTAACTGTAGTGTAATCCTCTTTTACTAGATTTTGAATAAATTGAACAGCTTCAACACTTTCCTTACTATTGAAGTAACCTTCAGCTTTTGTTCCTTTAGAATTTACAACAGAACCACCATTTGACCAAATAAGGGGCATATAAGCATATGGTAACATCTCATCATTTGAATTCAAACGGAAATCGATTGCTGGTTTATTAAAATGATCTTTTAATTTCTTAGCAATAGCATTAAACTCAGACCATGTCCATGGTTTTTCAAGGGTTGGCAAACTCGCTTCATCAATCCCAGCTTCCTTAAACATCTTCTTGTTATAGTATACACCTACATTTGATTCAGAAAAACCAAACGCATAGAATTTACCATCATAAGTTCCCTGTTGTTTAATACTGTCCAGTACATCATCCATGTCATTGTCCTTTAGATAATCATCCAAGGGAGCAATCACTTTTGATTTTGCATAGGCAGCAGTATTTGGTCCATCTAGCGTAATAACATCTGGTAAACTATTTGTCGTAATAGCAGCGTTGACCTTATCTTCATATCCTCCACCGCTACCACTACGTGGAATATATTCTGTCACAACCTTGTATTTGGTTTTCTTTGACTTGTTGAAATTATCAACAACTTGTTGCCAAGCTTTTCCCTCAGCTGTTTCATCTGAGAATTGAACCCAGACTTTTATTTCGTCCGAAGAACTTGCAGTTTTGGATTTTGATCCCCCACCACATCCTGCAAGCAATCCTAATGATAGTGCTGCAACTACAGATAACTTAATACCTTTACGCATAGCGTCCTCCTTTTTGAAACGTTTCATTTTTTATTGATTTTTTAACTCAAACTAAGATAGCTGAGTTTTTTTGAAACGTTTCATTTTATGACTAAATTATAACAGCGCTTTCATAATTTGTCAAGCACTTTTTATAATTTTTTTGTTGTGTTTCCTTCAAAAAAATGTACCGGTAAACTAATGACATTCTGGTCTATTTTTTCTTCACGAATTAATTTAAGCAATAGTTCAACTGCTGCTTGAGCCATCTGAGCTATTTGTTGAACAATTGTAGAAAGTAAGTAAGGTTGATCAAAAGCTGGTCTTAATCCATCAAAACCAATAATCTGATAATCTTCTATAGGAATTTTTCCCATCTCCCCTAAAACTTTTATCACACGAAGGGCCATAAAATCATTTACTGTGAAAATCCCATCAATCTGAGGATGCTTTTCAAAAAAGGTTCTTATTTGCTCTTCTACTTGATTCAGTGGTTCCGGCATTTCAAGACAATAAAGGTTCGTATTTTTCTGTTTAGCCTCCGCTTTGAAACCTCTCCCCCGTTCCGTTGTTTCATTCAAATGTTTGTTCACACCACTAATGTAAGCTAGATTTTGACAATCGCGTTTGACTAATTCGCGACAAGCTAGTTGACCACCATGAAAATTTTCAGAAGTTACGTAATAGACATTTTCAGAAAAATGACGGTCAATACTGACAAAAGGTAAATTTGATGAGACATACTTATCAATATCTGAATAGGTGATCCCTATAATCCCATCTACTTTATTTTTCTCAAGTAATTTTATGTATTCTATCTCATTTTTAGAATCTTTATCCGCATTACAAATTAATAATTTATATTGATTTTTTAATAGTGCTTTTTCAACATGATAAGCAAATTCAGAAAAGAAAGGATGCCATATAGTTGGAATGAGTAAAGCAATAATATTACTACGATTCGTTTTTAATCCTCTCGCATATTCATCTGGGACATAAGAAAGTTTTTCAATTGCTTGTTGAACTTTTTTTAAGGTCACCTCTTTAATGCCTTTTTCATTATTGATGACACGAGAGACTGTCCCAACACTAACTCCAGCTTCTGCTGCAACATCTTTCATGGTAATCGATTTTTTTTGCTCATTCATTTTTTCACCTCCTTTCATCCATACTATCATGAAAACGTTTTATTTACAACATTTTCGTTTAATTTGTCACTCCACTTCTTCATCCATTTGGGAATTTCTTTGCTGATGGTTGTCGGTAAAACCACATAAGCCTCCTTGCTCAAGTCTTCAGCAATCGCTGAATGAAGGTAGGTCGCGACTGCCACGCGCTCATAGAGTCCAACCTGTGGAAATTGACCTGCAAACCCCGCGATCATCCCTGCCAAGGTATCTCCCATGCCACCTGTTGCTTGGTAGGGACCACCAACATCTAGCTGATAGCCCACTTCTTGCCCACTTGT
This sequence comes from Streptococcus parasanguinis, assembly GCF_009717775.1. Classification (GTDB taxonomy): domain Bacteria; phylum Bacillota; class Bacilli; order Lactobacillales; family Streptococcaceae; genus Streptococcus; species Streptococcus parasanguinis_AG. The sequence continues at coordinate 36,633 of NZ_WMZF01000008.1, forward strand.
CCAAATTCGTGTGTGAGGCCCCTTTTCTACTATGACAGTCCCTTCAGGAAAGTTCTGTACTGCTCTTTGGCTCTTTTCTTCTGTCTGGCTTGCTAGATCAAGTCCCGATAGTTTTTCCCATTCTTTTTGATGAGGGGTAAAGACCAACTGAGCTTCTGGCAAGTCAAATTGAGAGGTTGCAAAAAGACTAATAGCACCTCCATCTAAAATCAGAACCTGATGCCTAGAGACCTGCTCAAAAATCATTTGTAAGACTCCTTGGTTTTCATTAGATTCCTTTAAGCCCGGCCCTACTAAAATCACGCTAGCTTTTTGCACTTGCTCACAAAGGAGTTCATGATCCGCTAGATCAAAGCCCATAGCTTCAGGAAGATGGCCATGAAGGGCCGTCAGATTGTCAGGATCTGTTGCAACAGTGACCAAGCCCGCCCCACTATGAACCGCAGCGATCGCTGCCATAATGATGGCTCCCCCATAGGGATAGGTTCCTCCAATCAGGAGCAGACGACCAAAATCTCCCTTATATGACGTCATTGGGCGCTTCACAATGACGCGCTGGATCTCTTCTTTCTGAACTCTTTTCATACCTTCCTCATTTCTAGCGAAAAAGGAGAAGCCACGACTCCCCCTCCTTCTTTTATTTTCCTCTAAATTCTGCGAAGACTTGCAAGATCTTAGCAGCAACAGCTTGTGGATGATTTTGCTTGGCCACTAATTGATCATCCGCGTAAGGCCGAAGGGATGGAAAATCACCAATCTGAACTGCATAAAGAGCTTTTTCAAAGAGCTCAATATCGTTTTGATCATTACCAAAAGCCACGAAATTTTCTCCACAGAGTTCTTCTACTGTTGTCGCTTTATGAGTGTTTGTTGGATTGAGATAGATACATTTTTCATGAGCATGATAACGAATGTGGGCCTTATTGGTCTTTTCAATTCGCTCGATGATTTCATCTACCAATTCCTCATGGGCCCCCATATAGATCACAACCTTAATCGGGTCCGTCAGGTCCTCTAAAGAACGATACTGGGCTTTTTTGAGGGGATCCACATTCGCAATAAAAGGAATCTTTTCCAAAATCTGACCACTATAATCAAAGGTATCGTCCACAAAAAATGGTAGATTGTAATGGCGACAAAAACCAAGGACTTCTCGATATACATCCTTGTCCAATTGATCCTCATAAACCAGTTGCCCCTGACGATAAGCTAACCCGCCATTTAAGCCAATCACGAGTTGATGGCTCAGTTGATCCCCTAAAAGGCCTAAGCAATCCCGATAAGAACGTGCAGAAGCAAAGGCAACTTCATGGCCAAATTCTTCTGCTCTCAATAAGACCTGTTTAATTTCATCATCGATTGTAACACCATCGAATGACAAGGTTCCATCTAAATCAAAGACAAACTTCATCTCGCTCACACTTTCATTTTTTTAAGGTACGAACAGCTGCTTCGTAGGTCTGCTCCATCAGCATGGTAACGGTCATAGGACCAACCCCTCCTGGTACCGGAGTAATATGACTGGCCAAAGGGGCAACGGAGTCAAAATCGACATCCCCACACAATTTGCCATTCTCATCACGATTCATCCCGACGTCAATGACGACGGCGCCTTCTTTCACGAAGTCTGCTGTTACAAATTTTGCACGACCGATCGCCACAACCAGGATATCCGCTCTTTTAGCGATTTTAGGCAGATGATGGGTCCGGGAATGGGTCAAGGTTACCGTGGCATTTTTGGCGAGGAGCAACTGCGCCATAGGTTTTCCAACGATATTGGAACGACCAATCACGACTGCACGCTTCCCTTCTAGATCAATCCCATACTCTTTGAACATCTCCATGATCCCAGCAGGCGTCGATGGCACCATAATAGGATTTCCAGCCCATAAACGCCCCATATTCAATGGATGAAAGCCATCCACGTCCTTGGTCGGATCAATCGCTAAAAGAACCGCATCCGCATCGATATGCTTAGGCAGTGGTAACTGCACCAAAATCCCATGCCAAAGGGGATTTTGATTGTAGTGTTCGATCACTTCTAATAATTCATCTTGGCTGATATTTTCAGGAAGTTGTCTCACTTCACTGCGAAAGCCTGCCGCAATAGCAGAACGCTCTTTATTTCTTACATAAATCTTGCTGGCTGGATTATCTCCTACTACGATGACAACAAGGCCAGGTACAACCCCTGTCTCTTCTTTTAATCGTACTGTTTTCTCTGCAATCTCACCCTGTAATTTTGTAGCGAGCGCCTTCCCATCAATGATTGTCGTCATGTCAATTCTCTTTCTAGTCAAGTAATGAAAATAGTCCTCTCTATTATAGCAGATTTCAAGTCTCAAACCTAACTGTTCCTATTTAGAATTTCTTATAGACGCAAACTATAGCCAGATGGACAAAAAATGAGCTTGAGACCACCCCAAACTCATCCACTCAGTTGCTTAGTAAAGCAATTCATAAATTTCCATTGCAATTAAATCAATGCTGTCAAAAGTATAGGTTTCACGCGCTTCAACATCACGAAGTGTAAAGGTTGAACCTTCTTCTTCATTGTGGTTGTAGGCTACTTCAGCGACAACAACACCGTCACGTTCAAAATTACGTTTTAAGTTTCCACCGTCTTTTGTCATCGTCTCCAAACGGTTGATAATCCGTACTAAATGTGATTCCATTTTATTTCTCCTCTTTACTTTCTACTCTCCTATTTTATCATAAAAGAGAAAGCTCTTCCAATAAAAATTCACATTTTTCCATTGATTTGCTTTCTTCAGTATTCCTAAGCGACATTTCGTAGCAAATTCTTGCAAACTTCTAGAATACTGATATAATGAAACTATAAATCTTTGACTATTTTTGACCTTTTAAAAATAGGCTCGTCTGTTGATGGAAGACCATCAAAAACCTACTGTGAGGTATGTATATGCTTTGTCAAAATTGTAAAATAAATGAATCAACCATCCATTTATATACAAATGTAAATGGACGCCAGCAGCAAGTAGACCTCTGTCAAAATTGCTATAAAATTATGAAAACAGACCCAAATAACAGCTTCTTGAAAGGTATGACCCAACGGAGCCAACTGACTGGAGATCCTTTCGAAGATTTCTTCAATAACCTTGGAAACTTCCAAAGTCCACAAGAACCTCAAACACCTCCAACTCAATCTGGAGGCAGTTATGGAGGTGGCGGTTACGGCCAAAACAATAACCGTAGCGGCAGTCAAGACCCACGTCAAGCTCGCCCTCAAAAGCCTAAAGGACTATTAGAAGAATTCGGTATCAATGTCACAGAAATTGCCCGCAAAGGGGATATTGACCCTGTCATCGGCCGTGATGAAGAAATTATCCGTGTCATCGAAATTCTCAACCGTCGAACCAAGAACAATCCGGTTCTGATCGGAGAACCTGGGGTCGGAAAAACTGCCGTTGTGGAAGGCTTGGCCCAAAAAATCGTCGATGGAGACGTTCCTCATAAATTGCAAGGAAAAGAAGTTATCCGCCTAGACGTCGTCAGCCTCGTTCAAGGCACAGGTATTCGTGGTCAATTCGAAGAACGCATGCAAAAATTAATGGATGAAATTCGTCAACGTGAAGATGTGATTCTTTTCATCGACGAAATCCATGAAATTGTTGGCGCAGGATCTGCTGGCGAAGGCAATATGGACGCTGGAAATATCCTCAAACCAGCCTTGGCGCGTGGTGAACTCCAATTGGTCGGTGCTACTACCCTCAATGAATACCGCATCATTGAAAAAGATGCGGCCTTGGAACGTCGGATGCAACCCGTTAAGGTCGATGAGCCAACGGTTGAAGAAACCATCACCATCCTCAAAGGCATCCAGAAAAAATACGAAGACTACCACCACGTTCACTATACAGACGGGGCCATCGAAGCGGCAGCTATTCTTTCAAACCGCTACATCCAAGATCGCTTCCTGCCAGACAAGGCCATTGATTTGTTGGATGAAGCCGGGTCTAAAATGAATTTGACCCTGAACTTTGTGGATCCAAAGGTTATCGATCAGCGCTTGATTGAAGCTGAAAACCTCAAAGCTCAAGCAACCCGCGAAGAAGACTTTGAAAAAGCAGCCTACTTCCGTGACCAAATCGCGAAATACAAGGAAATGCAAGGACAACATGTCACAGATCAAGAGACTCCTGTCATCAGCGAAAAAACGATTGAACACATCGTTGAACAAAAGACCAATATTCCTGTTGGTGATTTGAAAGAAAAAGAACAGTCTCAATTGATCAATCTGGCTTCTGATTTGAAAGCTCATGTGATTGGTCAAGACGATGCAGTAGATAAAATCGCGAAAGCCATTCGACGCAATCGTGTCGGCCTAGGATCTCCTAACCGTCCGATCGGAAGCTTCCTCTTTGTCGGACCAACCGGTGTCGGAAAGACCGAATTGTCTAAACAATTGGCGATCGAGCTCTTTGGCTCTGCAGACAATATGATCCGCTTTGACATGAGCGAATACATGGAAAAACATAGCGTAGCGAAACTAGTCGGAGCTCCTCCAGGCTATGTTGGCTACGATGAAGCCGGACAACTAACGGAAAAGGTCCGTCGCAATCCTTACTCCCTCGTGTTATTGGATGAAGTGGAAAAAGCCCATCCAGATGTCATGCACATGTTCTTGCAAGTCTTGGATGATGGCCGTTTGACAGATGGTCAAGGCCGTACCGTTAGCTTCAAAGATACCATTATCATCATGACCTCTAATGCTGGAACTGGCAAAGCTGAGGCCAATGTTGGTTTTGGAGCTGCTCGCGAAGGTCGAACCAACTCTGTACTTGGAGAACTCGGGAACTTCTTTAGCCCTGAATTCATGAACCGTTTTGATGGCATCATTGAATTCCAACCTCTATCAAAAGAAAACCTTCTCCAAATCGTTACCCTCATGCTCGATGAAGTCAATCAACGTCTCGCACAAAATGAGATTCATCTGGATGTGACAGAGAAGGTCAAAGAAAAATTGGTTGATCTGGGATACGATCCAAAAATGGGGGCCCGCCCACTCCGTCGTACCATCCAAGACCATATCGAAGATGCCATTACCGATTATTACCTAGAACATCCAAGTGAGAAACAACTCAAAGCAGTCATGACCAGCAATGGGAATATTAGTATCAAAGCAGTTCACAAGACGGCTGAAAAGAAGTTAGAATCATAATCAGTAAATGTACATTCAGAGAGTGGGACAGAAATCGGTAATTCGTTAGAATTCGATTTCGTCGTCCCACCTCCGCACAGTTGAGTAGGGCTGTAAAAGCTGATGAAATCAACGTAGTAGAGCCCACTCAACCACTGCGTCTTGCTCGACAATCCAATAATAATTGAGAGGCTAGGACTTTTGTCCCAGTCTCTTTCTTTTTTCCCTCCAGATTTTTGCTAAAAAATATGATATAATGATGAAAAAATAAGAAAAGAGAAAACCATGACCATTCCAAGTTTTGGTGAAAAAAAACAAGATGTGACCTACGTCAATCGCTATGGTGTCTACGCTGTTATTTCCAATAAGGACCAGGATCAGATCATCCTCGTTCAAGCTCCAAATGGAGCTTGGTTCTTACCTGGCGGGGAAATCGAGGCGGGTGAAGATCACCTGCAAGCTCTGAAGCGGGAACTGATCGAAGAATTAGGCTTTACTGCTATTTTAGGGCGATACTATGGCCAAGCAGACGAGTATTTTTATTCTAGCCACCGGGATACCTACTACTACAATCCTGCCTATATTTATGAAGTCGTCGACTACACAGAAACTCAAAAACCACTGGAAGATTTTAACAATCTTGCTTGGTTCCCAGTAGAGGCAGCGATCGAAAAACTCAAACGAGGCAGTCATAAATGGGGCATTGAACAGTGGAAAATTGCCCATAAAAACTAAAGGACTTCTTTCACAAAATAAAAAAAAGTGCTATAATAAATGAAGATAGAGGTCAGGAGGAACTCATATGAAGCTCATTAATACCACCAATAGTCATGCTGCACTGGTCAAGAGCCAACTTGCCAGCACTGACGCCTTGCTTGTCGAGGTTTATTCCGCGGGCAATACTGATGTTGTTTTTACACAAGCCCCAACCCACTATGAATTATTGATCAGTAACAAACACCGTGCTATTCGTGAAACTGAAGTAGAATTAATTCGTGAGTTCTTTTTAAAACGTAAGATTGATCTTCAAAACATTGACCAATCCGCTATTAAAACCCTCTACTCCGATAAACTAATTGAAATTTCCTTTCCAATTACTAAGTAAGGCCAATTTGCCTTGCTTTTTTCTTTGGTATCTTTTTCCAAAAAAAAACCTTTCACCTCGATTATGAGATGAAAGGATTCTTTATTTCTGAAAGACCATTTTTACGTGGGAGGTAGAAGCCAAGATAAAGGGCTTGCTCACCGTTTGAAAACCTAATTTTTCATACAAGCCGACCACCTGTTCTTGAGCCTCAATTTCAATGGTCCGTCCAGGAAATCTCTGTTCACACAGGTCCAAAATCTGCTCTACCATGTCTTTTCCCAGTCCTCGACCACGGCTACCTTTGGAAACAGCCACTCTGCCAAAATGAATCGTAGCCCCTGTCTCAAAGATACGTGCATAGGCATCCACACGTCCTTCCCTATTTTGATGAAAAAGATGGATAGATCGATAATCAATATCATCGAGATCATTGTAGATCCTAGTTTGTTCCACGACAAAGGTCTCTAATCGCAGCTGAACGATCTCGTAAAACTCTTTCAGTTCTAGTTCCTTAAATTCTTTCTGGTACCACATAACTTCCTCTTTATTGAAAAGTCGCAAGGAGACTCTCTCCCTGCGATTTTTCACTTCTTATTATTTTGCTTCAAATCCTTCTGCGACTGCGTCCGCAAAGTTCTCTTCGACAATGCTTGCACAGTGATCACAGATGGTTGCGTGGTAGTGGCGTTCTGCAGTTGATGGATCGATACGACGGCAACGGTCACAAACTTCACCAGCTGCACGTTCAACAGTGAAGGCAACATCTTCGAAGGCCACTGCACCTTCTGGAGCTGAACCTTCTGCAATGGTCAACTCAGAAACAATCAAGAGTTGAGCGACATTGCTATCAACAGCTCCAAGAAGTGTTTTCACCACTTCATTTGGATAAACTGTCAAATGAGCTTCAAGAGATTTACCAATCACTTTTTCATTACGTGCTTCTTCCAAGGCTTTTTGAGCTTGACCACGGAAGTCCATGAAGGCTGACCAAGTATCCAAGATTTCTTCTTGGTTGGCAAACGTTTCTGCTTCTGGCAATTCTGATAATTGAACAAAATCCTCTGCTTCAAACTCAAGGTATGACCAGATTTCTTCAGCAGTGTGAGGAAGAATTGGCGTCAAGAGTTTAGTGATTTTCACAAGGATGTCATAGAAGACTGTTTGCATCTGACGGCGTTCAAGTGATTTAGCTCCTTCAATGTAGACAACATCTTTGGCAAAATCAAGGTAGAAGGCTGACAGATCAACATTGATAAAGTTAACCAAAGCCTTATAAATCGTCAAGAATTCGAAGTTTGCATAAGCGTCACGGATGGTCTTAACAAGCTGGTTAAAGCGGATGGTCATGTACTTATCAACAGAACGAAGTTCTTCATAAGCGACTGCATCCTCAGCTGGGTTAAAGTCAGATGTGTTAGCAATCAAGAAACGAAGCGTGTTACGGATCTTACGATAAGTTTCAGAGACTTGGCTCAAGATATCCATTGAGATACGTACGTCGTTACTTGAGTCTACACTAGTCACCCAGAGACGCAAGATTTCCGCACCAAATTGCTTTTCAACATCGCTTGGAGCAATGGTATTCCCAAGAGATTTAGACATCTTCTCACCTTTACCATCTAATGTGAAACCTTGAGACAAGATTTGCTTGTAAGGTGCTACGCCATGGTTCGCTACAGAGGTGATAAGTGATGAGTTAAACCAACCACGGTATTGGTCTGAACCTTCTAGGTAAAGATCTGCTGGGTATTTGAGTTCTGGACGGTTAACCACGACCCCATTCCATGATGAACCTGAGTCGAACCAGACATCCATGATATCTGTTTCTTTTTTGAACTCACCATTTGGTGAACCTGGATGGGTAAATCCTTCTGGCAAGAGGTCTTTGGCATCACGTTGCCACCAGACGATTGATCCGTGCTCTTCAAAGAGTTGAGCTACATGTTCGATGGTTTCAGCTGTCATGATTGGTGTGCCATCTTCAGCATAGAAGATTGGAAGTGGAACTCCCCATGCACGTTGACGAGAGATGACCCAGTCACCACGGTCACGAATCATGTTATAAAGACGCACTTTCCCCCATTCTGAGTGGAATTTCACTTTTTCAATTTCGTCCAAGATATCTTGACGGAATTTTGATACAGAAGCGAACCACTGTGGCACGGCACGCCAGATGATTGGTTTTTTCGTCCGCCAGTCAAATGGGTAGGAGTGAGAGATTTCTTCTTGAGCAAGAAGTAAATCGCCAAGTTTCTCAATAACCGTTGGTACAACCTTGTCGTAGAACTGACCTGCAAAATCAGGACCAGCATTCTCCATCATAATACCGCGTTCGTTAACCGTAACGGCTACTTCGAGGCCATTTGCAATCCCTACATTGTAGTCATCCTCACCAAAACCAGGAGCCGTATGGACAATACCAGTACCTGAATCAAGGGTTACATGCTCACCAAGGATCACCAATTCATCAACTTCCGTATCCCATGGGTGTTCTGTAACGATATGGTTCAATTCTTTCCCTTGGTAAGTAGCAAGGACTTCAACATTCTCCCAACCGAATTTTTCAGAAAGGCTTGGCAAAAGCTCAGACGCTACGACATACTTACGATCAGATCCAGCAGGTTTCACTACGACATAATCAAAGTCTGCACCTACTGTCAATCCACGAGAAGCTGTAACCGTAAATGGAGTTGTTGTCCAAACAACGATGTAGGTATCTGTATCTAGGACACCCTTACCATCTTTAACTTTGTTAGCATAGTAAAGAGAAGTTGATACCAAATCATGGTATTCAATCTCTGCTTCAGCAAGGGCTGATTCAGAAGACCAAGACCAGTAAACTGGCTTCGCTCCACGATAGATATAGCCTTTATTGGCCATTTCACCAAAGACTCGGATTTGCGCTGCTTCATAGTCAGGCGTCAAGGTGACATAAGGATGATCCCAATCACCTGAAACACCCAAGCGTTTGAAGTCTTCGCGTTGTTTATCTACTTGAGAAAGGGCGTATTCACGGCAAAGTTTCAAGTACTCAACCAAGTCCATTTCTTTACGTTTCACGCCTTGTTTAGCCAAGACTTGCTCAATTGGCAAACCATGGGTATCCCAACCTGGGATATAAGGGGCATAAAAGCCTGACATAGACTTAGAACGAACAATGATATCTTTTGAAATCTTGTTCATGGCATGTCCTACGTGAATGTTTCCGTTGGCATAGGGAGGGCCATCATGAAGTGTAAAATGCGGTTTTCCTTCATTCAACTCTTGACGGCGTTGATACAATTTTGCATCTTCCCATTCTTTTTGCCAAACTGGTTCTTTCGTTGGAAGACCAGCCCGCATTGGAAAGGCTGTTTTCCCAAGGTTCAATGTTTCTTTAAGTTTCATTGTGTCTCCTTATTGATTTAAAAAGCTATAAAAAAAACACGAGCATCCTAAAAAGGACGATTGCTCGTGGTACCACCTTTGTTCGAGAAGTCGCAAGAGACTTTCTCCTCTCATCCCGTAACGAGGGAAACGTCCGTTCTTACTCAATGATTCAGAACGAATACTGTAAAAGGATCATCCATTAAGAGGGAGTGCAGATCTTCCACCATCATCTGCTCGCTAGACCTATCATTAATGGACCTGTTTTTACAAAAATTATAAAATATTGACAGATTCACGATTTGCATCATCTTCAGGTTGAACAGTTTCTTCAACCGCAACAACTTCCTCATTTTCATGACGAGCGTGCTCTGCTTCTTCTAAAGCGGATTGAACTTTTTCATTCAAACCTTCAAACGCTTGTGTCGCACCCAATTCTAAGTTAGCTGCTTCAATACGTTTTTGCAATTCTTCGATTTCAGCTGGAGAGAATTGACGAGTCAAATCAATGTTCTCATCTTCTGCATGATGATGGTGAACAGATTCACCCAAAGCTTTCTCAACAATTTCACGGAAAGCTTCATCACTTGTTTGAATATACATAGCTGTTGGGCGAAGAATTTCATCCCATTCAGGCGTATCGATAATGCTCAATTGGCTTTCGATTGTTGATTTCAAACGTTGATGGAAGACGCGTGTCTTGTTCTTCAACTCCTCTGTTTCAACGGCAACCTTCTTGGCGTTATCCGTTGCATGACGAAGGATTTCATTTGCTTTTTGTTTTGCTTCATCTACTAAATGTTGTGCATCTTGTTCAGCTTGACGAACAATATTTTCAGAACGTTCGTTAGCTGCTTGTTTTACACGTTCAGCAGTATCTTGTGCAATCAAAACAGATTGACTCAATGAATCTTTCATTTCATCAAAATAGTTTAAGCGTTCTTCAAGAGCTTGAATTTTTGCTTCTTGATCATGATTTAAACGAACAAGATCTTCATAATCGCGAACAACGATATCTAGAAATTCTTCTACTTCGTTCGCATCATACCCTCTAAATTTAACGCCAAAAGTTTTATCTTTAATTTCTAAAGCAGTAAGAGCCATAACTCCTCCTCATTTTTTACTTAAGAGTACTTCAACAGTTACTTTATATTTTCCACTCTTTGAAATACCATTTTCAGAAACAATTTTAAGACGCCCAAAGCGTCGGACACTGACTAAATCATTCAAACCTACAGCATAGCTAACATTAGAAGTTGTCGCATAATTAACTTTCACCAAGCCAGAACTAATCAACTGACTGGCTTGTGAGCGCGAAAGCCTGAAGGTCCCAGCAATCACCTTGTCTAACCGAAAACTTGACACGAGAATATCTCGCTGCTGGCTTTCTTCCTCTACAACAATCTGTTCAGATAGAGGAACTTCCCTAAGCTTAACAGGCACACGAGAAATTTTCTGGATGTGATCCATGAAATAGGGAACAAAACGCTGTTCAACAAATACTTGGATCTTTCCTTCACTCGTTAGAATATCTCCAAAAGACTTGCGCTCCACTCCTAATTGGTGAACAATGGTCCCCAGAACCTGGGAATGGGTCAAGTGATGAAATTTGGAAGCATAGGCCATCTCTATTAAGGCCAGATCAAAGTCACTTGGATCCAATTGATAATAATCCGGAGCCACAATGACCTTGGCATACTCCATTTTCTGCTCATCACTGGAAGCAAAGACCTGTAATTGATAGCTTGCCGCAACATTTCGTAAAATAGCGACCTGATGAGGGTTTAAAAAACCCGTCACTTCAACAGAATAGCGTTCAATTACTCTTTCTGACAATTCAATACAACGATCAATAAATTCGTGATCTTCGCGATTGAAATGTTGATAAATCTCTTTCTGTCCCATCGTATTCTAACCAATCAAAAATAGAAACAACCGGGCTAATAGCTGATTCATTAGGTTCAAGACCAAAAGTGCTACAAGAACCGTAAAATCCAAGCCTCCAACCTGCAAAGGTAACTTTCTAAAAAGGCTCAAAAATGGTTCAACTAGGCGGTGAACCATTTGTCCAAGAGTACTCTGAGGTGCCCCAGGGAACCAAGAAAGTAAGGCATAGATGACAAGAATGATGGAATAGATTTGAATGATATTTGAAAGATATTGAAAGATAATCATCTTAGCGATTACGTTTCATATCATAGTCGAATTCTGTCACTTCCACATCATTTGGAAGGCGAATATCTTCCACATTAACGACTACATTAATTGGAGTCAACAAGTACATGGTGCTTGCAACACGGCGAAGATTTCCTGCCAAAACATAACGAGCCCCATCCAAATAATCCAAACAACGACGGGCTTGTACCTCTGTCATATATTGGAAGTCAATCAAGATACTCTCATTAGATAGTAATAGATCGACAATTTCAGTCGCTTCCTCGTATTTACGGGGATAGCGTACATCAATGGTAATCTTTTCATCTGTATTCGCACGATTAGCAGCCAATTCACGTTGACGTTCATGCAAGCGAGTGATATTTTCAGATGTATTTTTCGTTGTAGACACAGATTCCTTCACAGCTGCTGTAGATACAGGAGTTGTAACAGGTGCGACAGGAGTCGGTTTTGGTTTTGGTTTTACCGGTTCTTTTTGACTAATCTGTGGACGTGGAGAAGTCACTTGAGGAGTCGGCTGTGGCTGTGGAACTGGTTGTGTTTCCGCACCAGCTGCTTTTGCCTCGCGAACTTCTACTTCTTCACCGTCTTCTGTGAAGTAGTCAATAAAGTTGTTAAATTTATCTTTTAATGACATAGTTCTTTCCTATTTAAAAAATGATGTCCCAATTCTAACATAAGTCGCACCGTTCGCAATGGCTACTTCAAAGTCACGACTCATACCCATACTTAGTTCTGAAAAAGGCATATTTTTTAATTGTTTCTTTTCTAGTTGTTTCTGAAGTTGGTGAGTTTTTGAAAAAATATCCTGCAACTCTTCTTGACTAGCCTCAAAAGGAGCCATCGTCATTAAACCAACAATTTCAATTTTGTCCAGCTGTGCGATTTCCGCTAAAACATCATCCAGTTCATCGGGTGCAAATCCATGCTTACTTTCTTCACCAGAAATGTTCACTTGGAGGAAACACTTGATCGGGTGTTCTGCTCGCTTTTGAATTTCTTGAGCTAGCTTCACCGAATCCAAGGCATGAAAGTAATCGACGAGATTGATCACGTCTTTTACTTTTCGCCGTTGGAGGCTCCCAATCAAGTGCCAAGTGAGGTCATACTCTTTTAGAGCTTGATACTTTTCTAGGAATTTATCAACACGATTTTCACCGATATGTTGGATACCTGTTTTCACCAGTGCTTCTGTTGTTGCAACATCTACATACTTGGTGACAGCTATCACATTAACTTGATCTTGGCGGTTAGCTTTGTTTCTTGCTGTTTCTACTTGTTGCCGTACAAGATCAGCATTCTGTTCCAGATTCATGATTAACGATTCCGGAAGAATGGTGGTGTTTCCAATTCATCATCATCTGAAGATGAATCTACATAACGATCAACTTGATGTGTTGATGTTGGTTCAGTTTGGCGAACGATATTCTCACGGCGAATATCCCAATCACCAAAAGCTGAGCCACGGTTTGGTTCTACCGCTGGACGACTTGGAGTTGTTGGCAATTCAACATCTTGTTTCAAATCAAATTCACGGTCAAATGGTGCCGTTTGTGGGCGTTGTTCACGTGGTCCTGTTTTATAAGGACGTTGTGAGGAAGCAATTCCGCTGACGCGTTCTACCTTGTCTTGACGGACACCGGTTGCAACAACCGTCACGCGGATTTCATCTTTAAGAGATTCATCAATAGATGTACCCAACCAGATGTTCACTCCGTGACCTGCAGCTTGGTTCACAATTTCTGAAGCTTCTTCAGCTTCGATCAAAGTCATATCCAAACCACCTGTTACGTTGACGATCACGTCTTCAGCACCGTCAATGGTTGTTTCAAGGAGTGGTGAGTAGATAGCTTTACGAGCTGCTTCGATAACGCGTTCTTCACCGCTACCAACACCAATACCCATGAGGGCATTTCCTTTGTTTTCCATAACAGTCTTCACGTCTGCAAAGTCAAGGTTGATCAATCCAGGACTTGTGATCAAGTCAGTGATCCCTTGAACACCTTGACGAAGAACGTTGTCAGCTTCACTCAACGCTTCAAGAAGCGGTGTCTTCTTGTCCACAATTTCAAGCAAGTTGTTATTAGAAATAATCAACAATGTATCTACATGTTCGCGAAGTTCATTAATCCCTTCAATAGCAAAGTTCCCACGTTTTGAACCTTCAAACCCGAATGGACGAGTAACAACTGCTACTGTCAAAGCACCAACTGCTTTAGCAATACGAGCGATGACTGGTGCAGCACCTGTACCAGATCCTCCACCCATCCCTGCAGTGATGAAGACCATGTCTGCACCTTGCAAAGCTTCTGTTAACACTTCTTCGCTTTCTTCAGCTGCCTTGCGACCAACTTCAGGTTGACCTCCAGCACCCAATCCACGAGTCAATTTTGGACCCAATTGGATAACTGTTTCAGCTTTTGCACTTGAAAGTGCTTGAACATCTGTATTAGCTGCGATGAATTCTACACCGGCAACGCCTTCGTCAATCATACGATTGATGGCGTTACCGCCACCGCCACCGACACCGATTACTTTAATTACTGCACCTTGTGCCGCTGCTGTGTCAAATGAAAATGTCATAAATACTTACACTCCTTAATCAAACATATTACCGATCAAATTTTTCATTCGGTCTGTGAATGTAGTTTTTGGTTCTTGTTTGCTATCATTGCTTGCTACTGGAATTTCTTGAGCATCTACTGGAGATTCAATCTTCTCAGCATTGTACGCAGGTACTACCGGTTGTGCTGGAGCAGCAGGTTGTGGTTGTACTTGTGGTTGCACAGGTCGATCAAATTGAATCGGTTGTTGACGCAAGACTTCGTCTCCATGAACCGCAGCTTGAGCAATAATATCCACATCTGTCAAATTGCCTGCATATTCAGACAAGCTAATTACATGGGCAAAAGCTGGATTGCGAATTCCAATTTGATTTGGAACAAACAATTTCACATTTACACCAAAGACTTCTTGAGCCAATTCTTCAACACCTGGAAGGATCGCACCTCCACCGATGATGACAATACCACCAGGAAGATCCAACAAATGTCTTCTTTCAAGGTCTTGCTTGATTTGCTCAAAGATGTGTTTGATACGTGCTGAAATGATTTCAGCCAAGTACTTCTCAGTCACTTCAACTGGCTCTACTTCACCGATGACTTCTACATGGAAGACTTCGTTTCCAGCAGATGGTACATAGGCTTCACCATAGTTGAACTTCAAGCCTTCTGCTAATTTTTGGGAAGTTTTCAATACTTTAGAAATATCTTTGGTAACATAATCGCCACCTTCTTGGTAGATATTTGTAAATTGAAGTTCTTGGCTACGAACAGATGCCACCGTTGTTTGGCCACCACCCATATCGATCACCGTTGCTCCGAATTCACGTTCGCCTTCATTCAAGACTGTTTTGATCATCGCAAGCGGTGAAATGATGATGTTTTCAATTTGTAAGCCTGCACGTTCAACGGTTTTACGCAAATTGTGCAAGATTGTACGAGGTCCTGTATAAAGAAGACCACGCATTTCAAGTCGAATCCCCATCATTCCGCGTGGATCGCGGATTCCTTGGAAACCATCAACTGTGAATTCCTCAGGAATGAAGGTGATTACTTCACGATCCGGTGTCATACTTTTTGTGAGTGCAGATTTGACAACATTTTCAACATCTGCATCTGTGATTTCTTTTGAATCACTTGTGACTGGAATCATTCCTTGAGTTGCTTCGATTTGTAGTAAGTTTGCAGGCAACCCAACATTGACTAGATTGATTGAAATCCCTGCTTTTTCTTCAGCTTGGCTGATTGCATTTTTAATTGCATTTGAAGCAGCTTCGATATCTACTATAATTCCATCTTTGACGCCAGCACTTTTTGCATTGCTGACTCCAATTACATTCATTTCTCCATTGACATGTTCTGCCACCAATACTTTTATTGAACTAGTACCGATATCTAAACCTGTAAAAAAGCCGTCTCTAGCCATTACACCAGTCCTCTCTCTTTATTTGTTTTCACTTTACATCTATTTATAGCCCTTTTAGTTGGAACTATCCAAACTTCATTATATCACAAAGAAGCCTAAAATGGACATTTTTTCTTCAATTATTTGAGATAATTTATGGGCTTTACTCATTCCCAGAAGAATTCTCTCCTTCTGGATTCTGTTCTTGGCTTGCTTCCTCAGAATGTTCTTCTTGCTTTTCTGTACTTTCAGCCTTTTCTTTTTCAGCTTGCTCTTTGGCATCTGCAATGGATTGTTCACTATAGCTGAAGACTCCAGCCTCCATATCAATGGTGGAATCATCGTCTAATTGCTTACTAATGGCTTTATAGTAAGGAAGCTTGCGGGTAATTTGGGAAACAGGCACCAAGATTTTATTATCGTTTTTCATAGTGATGGTCACCAGATCCTTGGTGACCTTGCTCGGAGTCAGATCTACCGAAACAATTTTATCCGTAATGGACGAAGAAATAGACTTCATTTCTTGGACAAATTGTCTAACTAATTCTCGATCTGAGAATTTTAAGCTAATATAGGAGGACGGCAATTCCGAAGCTGGAGTTACTGTCTCCACTACTTCTCCATTTTCCAATACTGGATAGTGGTCTTCTCCCGTCACATAATAGGCAACCACTTTGTGTTCCACGATATTGACTTTAAAGGTCACTGGGAATTGATAATGCATGTGCACTTCTTTGATCCACGGACTAGCCGTTTTCATATTTTGTTCATAGACCGATTTATGAAGGAAGGTCGTCAGAGTATAATCTTCTTCTTTGATGCGACTTTTTTCATACAAGAGTTGCTGATCAACCGCCTTGTTCCCTGAAAATTCAATCACTTTCTGTGTGGACAAGGGACTTAAAAAATAGATTGAGAGAAGGGCGACAATCGAGCTGATTCCGATTACCGGAAGGGCACGATAGATATGGCGTTTTGCCACTGTCGGTTCCTTCTTTGGTTTTTTCGTCTTCAAGCCTTTAAAAAATGAAGGCTTTTTCTCTTGTTTCTCTGAAGGATCTAGCTCCTCTTTAGCCGGATCAACTTCTTCTCCTTCTGAACTTTCTCCATCCGCATCTGGATCCTCTTTGGCCTCAGATTCATCTTCCTCTTCAGACTCTTCTATTTCTTCAGATTCTTCCTCTGAGACAGAAGCTGTTTCTTTTTCTGAAAGGTCTTCGTCTTCTTTTGCTTCTTCGCTTTCAGTTTCCTCTGTCTCAGCTTCTTCCGCTTTTTCAAGCGCTTTTTTTTCTAAATATTCTTTGTTTCTTTTTTGCCAGGCTGACAATTCTGTAATTTTGTCATCCGTTGGTGTTTTTTTATTGTCGTCCGTCATCTTTTCCCTTACTGATATCCTTTTGAAGCAGGTCATAAAAATCGTCTAGTGAAAGGAGTTCTGTCGATTTTTCCATTGCTTGGTGGTAAACTTGGCTTTGCTTCAACATTTCTTGAATGGTTTCATTAAAGGTTTCGAGGGTCAATTGATCTTCCTGCAATTGCTCTGCATAACCTTTATCCACAAAATATTGGGCATTTTCAATCTGATCGCCACGGCTGGCTTCTTTTCCAAGTGGTACAATCAAATGGAGTTTGTTCATAGCCAAGAGTTCAAATAAGGTATTGGCTCCACCCCTAGTCACCACTAAATCAGCCTTCTGGAGCATGGGCAAATACTGATCGGTTACATAATCCACTCGATACAAGCCACCCTCAGCCTGATTCAATGTTGAATCGCCCGTCAAATTGATGATATTGTAGTGCTGCAAGAGCTCTGCTTGATGCTCTGTTACAAATTCATTAAAGACACGCGCACCAGCTGATCCTCCGACAAAGAGAAGGGTCGGCAACTCTTTTCGGAAACCTTTTGTTTTTTCTTCTAAAACTTCTGAAGTCGGCGGAATATGATCTGTGACCTTGGTTACCGCACCGATATGCTCACTCTTTGTCAAACCATGTGCTTGCTCAAAAGTCGTGTACATCTTGGTAGCAAATTTATAAGCAATTTTATTGGCCAATCCCATCGAGAGATCGGACTCATGGATATAGACAGGAACACGAGTGAGACGAGCCGCGATCACTGGTGGCACCGAGACAAATCCCCCTTTTGAGAAGAGAACTTGTGGACGCACACGGAGCAGAATCGCTATGGATTGGAGCGTTCCCCAAGCCACCTTGAACACATCCATCATATTTTGGAAAGAGAAATAGCGACGCAATTTCCCTGTTGCAATCGAATGGAATCGTACCTCTAAGCCAGACTTTTTGATCTCTTGGTATTCGATTCCTTTTTTGTCCCCAATATAATGAACTTCCCATCCATCTTCGATAAATTTTGGAATCAAGAGGAGATTAAGGGTCACATGTCCCACGGTTCCCCCACCAGTAAACATTATTTTTTTCATCTTATTTCAACCCTTTTACTGTAGCAAGGAATTCATCCCCACGCACTTCAAAATTCGGATACATATCCCAGCTGGCATTGGCAGGACTTAAGAGCACAACATCTCCAGGGCTAGCCAAGTCGAAGGCTTTCTTTGTAGCATCTGCTACATCTGTCGCATCGACATATGAAACACCCGCTTTATCGGCTGCACGTTTCACTCGAGGAGCTGATTCCCCGAGAATCACCATTTCCTTTAGACCAGTAATGTGAGGCACCAATTCATCAAATTCATTGCCACGATCGAGCCCTCCTGCAATCAAGATAACCTTGCTGTTATCAAAACCAGAAAGAGCTTTTTGTGTTGCTAGAATATTAGTCGATTTGCTATCATTGTAGAATTTGACACCTTGAATTTCATCCACATATTGAAGACGGTGTTTCACTCCTCCAAAGGCCGACAAGGTTTCTTTAATGACCTCATTCTCCACACCTCGGACTTTTGCAACAGCAATCGTTGCCAAGGCATTCTCTACATTGTGACTACCTGGAACGCCCAGTTCATCTGCACGCATGACAGCTTCTCCCTTAAACTTGAGAAGTCCATCTTCCAAATAAGCCCCATCCACTTTTTCAACCGTTGAAAATGGAAGGACCCTTGCCTTGGTTTTTGTAGCGAGTTCCTTGGCTAGGTCTTGGTTGAAGTTCAAGACAATGACATCTTTTTCTGTCATATTCTTTTGAAGATTCCATTTGGCAGCTACATAATTTTCAAAAGAACCATGATAGTCGATATGGGTCGGCATGAGGTTGGTAATCACTGCAATCTCTGGATGGAAGGCTTCAATTCCCATCAATTGGAAAGAAGACAATTCCATGACCAGAACGTCCTTTTCTGTTGCTGTTTGTGCAACTTGACTAGCTGGAAAACCGATATTCCCAGACAATAGACCACCTTGACCTGCAGCTGTCAAGACTTCCCCGATCATGGTTGTTGTCGTCGTTTTTCCGTTTGATCCTGTAATCCCAATAATTGGCGCATCCGAAATCAGATAGGCCAATTCCACTTCAGTGAGGATGGGAATGCCTTTTTCAAGCGCTTTTTCAACCATTGGATTGGAATAAGGGATTCCTGGATTTTTGACCATGACTGCAAAGTCTTCATCCAACAATTCCAGAGGGTGACCTCCTGTCACAACTTTAATCCCTTCTTCCAGTAAACTTTGTGCTGCTGGATTTTCTTCAAAAGGTTTGCCATCATTGACGGTCACAATCGCTCCTAAGTGATCCAACAAACGGGCAGCTGACTCGCCTGACTTCGCCAAACCTAATACAAGAACCTTTTTATTTTCAAATTGTTTCACAAATTTCATGATTTCTTCGCTCCATTTTTATCACTCTCTATTTTACCTTTTTTTAACAAAATTAAAAAGCCCAAAGGGCTTTAAAAATCACGTCAGCATTTATTTTTTCTGTTTGGTCGTCATTTTGGAAATATCCACCAAAGCCAGGTAGCCAACAAAGGCGAGAAAGGCACCGACAAAAAACTCAGACGGTAGTTGGAATATCTGAAAAATGGCGAGACAAGTCAGTACGATAATGGAGACGATTAAGACCACCATTGTGACACTGTTTAAGGTACCACGAATACTTTTTGGGGTCATAAAAAGGTAAAAAAGGAGAATCAAAATCCCTAAGATAAAATAGACCATTTTGTTTCTCCTTTCTTTCCGTATTATTCAGCAGCTGCTGATTTTTTCTTTTTATTTGCTTTTTCGCGTTCTGCTTTGTTCAAGATTTGTTTCCGCAAACGGATAGATTCAGGTGTTACTTCCATGTACTCGTCGTCGTTCAAGAACTCAAGAGATTCTTCCAAGGTCAAGATACGAGGAGTCTTGATAACCGCTGTTTGGTCCTTAGTAGCGGAACGAACGTTGGTCATTTGTTTTGCTTTCGTAATGTTTACGGTCAAGTCGTTCTCACGAGAGTTTTCACCAATGATCATTCCTTCGTAAACTTCTGTACCTGGATTGACAAAGATCGTACCACGTTCTTCGATAGACATGATAGAGTAAGTGGTTGCTTTTCCGTTATCGATTGAAACAAGAGCACCACGGTGACGTCCACCGATTTCTCCTGGAATCACTGGCAAGTATTGGTCAAAGGTGTGGTTCATGATTCCGTAACCACGTGTCATTGACAAGAACTCTGTTGAGTATCCAATCAAACCACGCGCAGGAACAAGGAAGACCAAACGAGTTTGACCGTTACCTGTTGCAACCATATCCAACATTTCACCCTTACGCTCAGAAAGGCTTTGAATAACAGAACCTTGGTATTCTTCTGGTGTGTCGATTTGTACGCGCTCAAATGGTTCACATTGGACACCATCAATTTCCTTGATAATAACTTCTGGACGAGACACTTGCAATTCGTATCCTTCACGACGCATGGTTTCGATCAAGATAGACAAGTGCAATTCCCCACGTCCTGAAACTGTCCATTTATCAGGTGAATCAGTTGGGTCAACACGAAGAGAGACGTCTGTTTGCAATTCCGCTTGCAAACGTTCTTCGACTTTACGTGAGGTCACCCATTTCCCTTCGCGACCAGCAAATGGTGAGTTGTTGACCAAGAAGGTCATTTGAAGGGTTGGTTCATCGATGTGAAGGATTGGAAGAGCTTCAACTGCGTCTGTCGGTGTGATCGTTTCTCCAACGAAGATATCTTCCATACCAGAGATCGCGATCAAATCACCTGCTTTAGCTTCTTGAATTTCACGACGTTCCAAGCCAAAGAAACCAAAGAGTTTGGTAACACGGAAGTTCTTAGTCGTTCCATCCAATTTAGAAAGAGTTACTTGGTCCCCAACTTTTACAGTACCACGGAAGACACGTCCGATACCGATACGACCTACAAAGTCATTGTAGTCAAGAAGGGATACTTGGAATTGAAGAGGCTCATCTGAGTTATCAACTGGAGCTGGGATGTGATCAATGATAGTATCAAAGATCGGTGCCATTGTGTGCTCTTGATCAGCTGGATCATCTGAAAGTGAAGAGGTTCCGTTAATCGCTGATGCATAAACAACTGGGAATTCCAATTGGTCATCATCCGCACCCAATTCGATGAAGAGTTCAAGAACTTCGTCTACAACTTCTTCTGGACGAGCAGATGGTTTATCGATTTTGTTAACTACAACGATCGGAACAAGATCTTGTTCCAAGGCTTTTTTCAATACGAAACGAGTCTGAGGCATGGTTCCTTCGTAGGCATCTACGACCAATACAACCCCATCAACCATTTTCATGATCCGTTCCACTTCTCCACCGAAGTCCGCGTGTCCTGGTGTGTCCATGATATTGATTCGAGTTCCGTTATAAGCAACGGCTGTATTTTTAGCAAGAATGGTAATCCCACGTTCTTTTTCAAGATCGTTTGAGTCCATTGCACGTTCTTGCAATTCTTTACGTTCATCCAAGGTGTGCGATTGTTTCAACAATTCGTCTACCAAGGTTGTTTTACCATGGTCAACGTGGGCAATGATCGCAACGTTACGAATATCTTCTCTTAATTTTGTCATGATTTCCTCTATAAAATTTTAAATAATATTTCTAACTGAACAATTATACCACAGTCCTATCTAAAAAACACAGTTCAGCTAGTTGTAAATGTTTTCATCTTCATTTCTTTTCTCCGACTCGATTTCCTTTTCTTTTCATGATACACTGATGATAAGAATTTCAGAAAAAGAGGCTCCCATGAGATTAGACCAATTGATGGCAGACCATCAGTATGCTCGCAAAGACATCAAACAACTTCTGGCCCGAAGGCAAATCTTGGTCGATCACCTACCAGCTCAAAAGCTATCCCAAAACATAGACCCTGGACTCCAACAGATCCAAATCGGGGATCGGATCATTCAAGAACCATGTCACCACTACTACATGCTCCATAAACCAATCGGGGCTGTGACCGCCAAAAAGGACGCCCTCCATCCAACGGTGATCGAGCTAGTGGACCCCCAGCAAGAGTACCCAGACCTCTATCCGCTTGGTCGCCTCGATCGCGACACCAGTGGTCTGCTCCTCATCACAGATAATGGTCCCTTAGGCTTTCAACTGCTCCATCCTCAATACCATGTGGAGAAGGTCTATGAGGTAGAAGTCAATGGTCCGCTCTCTGCAGCCCACATCGAGCAATTTCGGAATGGGATTTCATTCACAGACGGCTCTATCTGCAAGCCTGCCTCCTTGACCATTCTAGAAAGCCACCCCAGCTACAGCAAGGCCCAGGTCCGCATCTCAGAAGGAAAATACCACCAAGTGAAAAAGATGTTTTTGGCCATTGGGGTCAAAGTAATGACCTTAAAACGCTTGTCTTTTGGTCCCTTCACCTTGGATCCTCAATTAGCCCCTGGAGAAAGCCGACCTTTGAATGAGATGGAGCTCACACGGGTCAAAGACTACCTTGAAAAAACGAGATAAAAAAGCTCTAACCACACACTTTGTGCAGTTAGAGCTCTTTTTATTAAGCGTCTTTTTTCACTTTCCCATTCCAAGAATCGAGACCATAAGACAAGACATAAATGTCTGTATAGCCCTGTTTCTTAAGATAGAGAGCCGCATTGGTTACACGCGAACTCCGGCTATTCTCATAAAGCAAAATTGGTTTGTCTTTGCGCAAGGCTGCAAGACTCAACTTCAACTGAGTAGAAGGAATGTTGCGTGCTCCTAAAATATGCTTAGCATGAAACTCAGCTGGCTCTCGCAGGTCAATCAACTGCCCTTGACGAATGAGCTCTTCAAAAGTGGCATTATCCACAAATTTAGCAGCTTTACGGATGCGGAAATAATTAAACGCCATCCATCCAAACGCTCCTAAAATAACCAACCAAACAATGATATTTCCCATCACTCTACCTCACTCTTTTTCAAAAATTCTAATTCTTGCTTGTGTTCTCTTCTTAAAACGGTATCGGCTTCTAAATAATCGAGCCGTTCCATCAGGCCTGCATCATAAAGACGTTGAAGCTCAATTTTCATCAATTCGATGTCATAGAGGCGCTTCCCTACGTAAATGATGATTCCAAAACGTTTTAAAAATTGTTGAACATCATACAGGTTTTTCATGTTCATTATTGTATCAAATTTAGAAAGGCTTTACAAGATTTTCAAGTAAATGATGACATTTTTCGATTTGTTTACGAATAAATAAGTATGATCAACTTTTATTTTTTTACCATCGGTACTTGTTTCGCCTCTTTTTTGGGACTAGTGGTCGATCGCTTCCCAAACCAATCCATTCTCACTCCTCGCAGTCATTGCGATCACTGCCAGCACGTCCTTGGAGTTTGGGATCTCATCCCCATTATCTCGCAACTACTGCATCGTTTTCGCTGTCGCTATTGTCATCAGACCTACCCATTTTGGTACTGCCTTTTTGAGATCTGGAGTGGCCTGATCTTCTTAGCCTGTGCCAATGGTTTTCTTTCTCTGCCTCAACTTCTGACGTTACTCGGATCTGCTGTTTTAGCCATCTATGACCTACGCTTTATGGAATACCCCTTGGCCATCTGGTGTTGTCTCCATGCCTTAGTCCTCTTTTTATCCGGTAGTAATCTCCTCATGCTGGTCTTTTTACTCCTTGCGATCGGTGCCCACTTTTTCTTTATTGGAATGGGGGCGGGAGATTTTCTCTTACTCGCCACATTCTCACTCAGCTTTTCTTCTACCAAGATCCTCCTTCTCATCCAGATCTCATCCATCTTAGGCATTCTCTTCTTTGTCCTCAAAAAAGAAAGAGACCGGATTCCCTTTGTTCCCTGTCTCTTTCTCAGTTATCACGTATTACTGCTTTATACGATGTTTTTTAGATAAGTTCTTCTTATTTTGCAGCTTTTGCTTCCAAATAATCGGCAATAGCAGCCACGTCCTTATCCCCACGTCCAGAAACGTTGATGATGATGATCTTGTCTTTATCCAATTGTGGAGCACGTTTGACCGCTTCTGCAATCGCGTGTGAGCTTTCAATGGCTGGAAGGATCCCTTCTGTCTTACTGAGAAGAAGAAGAGCTTGAACCGCTTCATCATCTGTCGCTGCTACATATTCTACACGACCAGAATCTTTAAAGAAAGCATGCTCTGGACCAACCCCTGGGTAATCCAAACCAGCAGAAATCGAGTAAACTGGCGCTACTTTTCCATCTTCGCCAAAGACAGCATAAGTCTTCATGCCATCGACAACTCCTACAGTCCCTTTGGTCATGGTAGCGGCGTGCTGATCGGTATCCAAGCCATGACCAGCAGCTTCTACCCCAACCAAACCGACTTCCTCTTCTGCGACATATTCAGAAAAGGCACCGATGGCATTGGAGCCACCACCAACACAGGCAATCACATAGTCTGGCAAACGACCTTCTTTTTCCAAGATTTGACGTTTAGACTCTTCGCTGATCACTTTTTGGAATTCATGCACAATGGTTGGGTAAGGGTGAGGTCCAACAGCAGAACCCAAAACGTAAAAGGCATCGAGGTCTGCCATCCATGCTCCAAACGCAGCATCAACGGCGTCTTTCAAGGTCTTGGTTCCTGTTTCAACCGCATGAACGGTTGCCCCCATCATTTCCATGCGGAAGACATTGAGACGTTGACGCTCCACGTCTTCTGCCCCCATGTAGACATCACAGGCCATACCAAATTTAGCTGCCGCAGCTGCTGTAGCTACACCGTGTTGACCAGCTCCTGTTTCAGCAATCACGCGTGTTTTGCCCATGCGCTTAGCCAAGAGAATTTGCCCCAAGACGTTATTCAATTTGTGCGAACCTAGGTGATTCAAGTCTTCGCGCTTCAAATAAATTTTTGCCCCACCTAAATGCTCTGTTAAACTTTCTGCAAAGTAGAGTGGTGTTTCGCGTCCAGAATAGTCTTTCAAATAATGTTTGTATTCTGCAATAAATTCTGGGTCATTTTTATACTGTTCAAAGGTTTCCTCTAATTGATTGAGCAAGTTTTGAATGGGTTCTGGTACGAAAGATCCACCAAATTGTCCGAAATAGCCTTTTGTTTCTGTCATGATTGTGTCCTCTTTTCTATATCTTCAATCCTGTTTATGATCCTTTTCTCTCGCTGGCCCTTTGAGCTGCAGTCTCACTGGGTTCCTTTGAGATACAAAAAACCTCACACAGAAAAATCTGTGTGAGGACGATTCGATACCGCGGTGCCACCTCCATTGTAGGAAGATAGTCTTTCTCCTACATCTCTGACCTGTCTAACAACAGGGTGCACGATAAGGTGTGCTCACCGAATTTTTATTGTTTCAAATTCATCATCATAAACGCATCAGCCCATTTCAAGATTTACCACTGCTTGTTCGCAATCACCACAAGCTCCCTGGAAGTGAGAAAAATCTCTACTTTTCTGATGTCTTGAAGCTATTATAGCTCCCGCTTCTGATTTTGTCAACAAAAATTTTAAAAAGGCGCTAAAATGTTCGGATTTTATATTTTTCCATCTTCTGCTAGCAATCGTGCTCGGAGATACTGAAATACTAGATAAGCCAAGTAAGCCCCTAAGGTATTGGTCCACAAATCATCTAGCTCAAAGACACGATTGGCATCAAACAAAAGATCTAAGAGAACTTGGCTAGATTCAATCCACAAGCTCATGGCAAAGCCGAAGAACAAGACCCGTTTGCGACTCCTCAACCAGGGCCATAGCCAGAGAAGTTGAAAGACCAGCGGGCTTAACAAAAAGACATTGGCTACGTTTTGTAGAATCACCTTGATGAGTTGGATGACACTGGTGATCTGGCCAAAATTCATCAACGAATTCAGTGGAACCAGTAGGACGACGATGCGACCAAAATGTTGAATTCCCGGTGTTTCCATACCCGGCTCTGGCTGTTGAGGCAAAAAGCACATCAGGCACAAGAGGATAAAATAGAAGAAGCTGCCACTCTGTAACAGCCTTCTTCCTCTCTTTGTTAGTTCTGTTTGATCCATCAGCCCTTGTTTAAGGTTGCGCATGTTCAACAATCGCTTTCTCCCGATCTCGTTTCATGGTATTTGAACGCAATTGGCCACAGGCAGCATCAATATCTGTACCGTGCTCTTGACGCACCACACAGTTGACACCTTGTTTTTTCAAGGTATCATAGAAGGCCATAACCCGTTCTTTTGGACTCCGGCTATATTGGTCATGCTCACTGACAGGATTATAAGGAATCAAGTTAACATAAGACAATTTCTTGATATTCTTGAGCAATTCTGCCAACTCTAAGGCTTGCTCAACCCCATCATTGACTTCATTCAACATGATGTACTCAAAGGTCACCCGACGGTTCGTGGTTTCGATATAGTATTCAATCGCTGCAAACAATTTTTCAATTGGGAAAGCCCGGTTGATCTTCATGATGCTAGAGCGCAAGTCGTTGTTTGGAGCATGTAGAGATACCGCCAAATTGACCTGCACACCTTCATTTGCAAAGTCGCGAATTTTATGGGCCAAACCAGAAGTTGATACGGTAATATGACGAGCCCCAATCGCTAGACCTTTATCATCGTTGACGGTCCGGATAAATTTCAAGACGTTGTTATAGTTGTCAAATGGTTCTCCGATCCCCATGACAACGATATGGCTGACCCGTTCATCTTGACCCCGTTCGTCAAAGTATTTTTGGACCAACATGATTTGAGACACGATTTCCCCATTGTTCAAATCGCGTTGTTTTTTGATCAAACCTGAAGCACAGAAGGTACAACCGATATTGCATCCGACCTGAGTCGTTACACAAACAGATAAACCATAGTGCTGACGCATCAAGACGGTTTCAATCAACATGCCGTCTGGCAATTCAAAGAGGTACTTGACCGTTCCATCTGCTGACTCTTGCACGATCCGTTGTTTGAGTGGGTTGACAACGAATTGATCATTTAACTTCGCAATTAAGTCCTTAGAAAGGTTGGTCATTTCTTCGAAAGACTGGACACGTTTACGATAGAGCCATTCCCAGATTTGGGCTGCACGGAATTTCTTTTCGCCGTTTTCTTCTGCCCAATCAATCATCTCTTGGCGTGTCAAACTATAAATGGATGGTTTCATTTTCTCTTACTCCTCTTTTTGACGAATCACAAAATGACGTTTGTTGTTCGTCTTCGTTGTTTTTTTAGTTTCAGCAGACGGTCTTGTTTTTTTCGAGTTATTCGTTGACTGTCCCTTGTCGCGTTCTCGTTTTTGGAAACGATCTTTTTGTTTACGATTGCGCGAACGCTTCTTAGGCTCTCTCTCTTCTGATTGAGCTTTTTTGACCGGTGATTTCTTATCAAAGGAAGCACGATGAGGCTCCTTATTTTCAAGGACAAAATAAGCACAACCATAGCTACAATATTCTAACAAATAATCGTCTAAGCGACTTAGTTTATCCATCGTTGCAACATCGCGTTCTTCCTTATAGAAGCCACGCAAGCGCAACTGCTCATTGCTCCAATCACCAACAATGTAATCAAATTTAGTTAAAATCTCAGAAAATCGTTGACCAAAAACGGTCGCATCAAATGCTTCCTTCTCATTTTTTAACAACTCAAAAGAGAGGTTTTCTGAAAGGATCTGGTCTCCTACCTGACGAAACACAGGTCCAGGAAATTTATTGTAATTATATAATTCAGGGTCAATCTCTTTTCGCATAGTGTTCCTTCATCAAAATCTATTTACTGTAACACTTTATTCTATCATAAATTTGATGACTTGCGTCAGATTTGACTAGAAAAGAGTTGAAATTCCTTTAACAGCAAAAAGAGACAAAGAAGGCAATCTTTGTCTCTATACATGTTCATCAGATGATGAAAGGGGCAAAAAAAGAGTAATTTTCGTATAGCTATTGGCTTTGGAATCAATCTCCATACGATAGGCTTCGCCAAATTGAAGATGCAATCGTTGGTCCACATTTTTCAAGCCAACACCTCCTAAACGAAGAAGGGGTTGGTCTGTTGATCCTGATAAATCAAACCCTTGTCCATTGTCAAAAATCGATACGCAGGCGGAGTCTCCACTGACTTCAGTTGTCACTCGAATGAGACCTGGCCGATCGATCTCTTTAATGCCATGGTAAATTGCATTTTCCACTAAGGGTTGAAGCACTAATTTGGGGAGCTGATAATCGCCCAACCGTTCATCTTCTAGAATTTCATAATTGAGCTTTTCACCATAACGTTGTTTTTGAATGAAAAGATACTGGCGGACATGGTCAATTTCATCTCTCAGTAGGATTTGCTCCTGGCCTTGGTTGAGAGCCAGTCGAAAATATTGAGCCAAAGACTTGGTGATGTTGACCACGCGCCGACTATCATTAAACTCTGCCATCCAGACAATCGTATCCAAAGTATTGTAGAGGAAATGCGGATTAATCTGAGCCGAAAGTGCCCGCAACTCATAACGCCGCGCGTTTTGCTCCTCTTCCTTAACCTGTTTCATGAGGTTATCGATTTGGTCCAACATGGCATTAAAAGCTTGAGCGAGGTCCACCAATTCTGGAGATCCTTTGGCTACAGCCCTCACGTGAGCTTCTCCTGCTCCAATCCTCAAAATGATGGTCTGAAGGTCTCGTAAGGGTTTGATCCACAAACGCAGAACAAAGCCGATCCCTATCAAACACATGATCAAAGCTAGTAATCCTAGGCCAATGAAAGAGTATAGGAGTTGCGACTGAAGCATCTGAAGTCCTTCAAGTGAAGCTACTCCAATCAAGGTCCAATCACTATCTGGAATCGGAACCTGATAGATAAAATTCTGTCCTCCTTTAGCATAACCATCTGTCACAGCAATATAGGGCTGCATGGCCTGCATCTCTTGGCTGGAGGAATAGACCGCTTTTTTAGGATGGTAGACAAACTCATGCTTTTGATTAATGATAAAACTAAAGCCTTGTTTCCCTAGCTGAAGGTGATCCAAATAAGCCTGTAAGCTATCGTAGCCAATATCCAAACGTACTACTCCGAGATTTTGACCAGTCTGATCGACTACTTCTTGGGTAATAGAAACCACCCATTTTTCTTTTTCCGAGGTCAGGGATTCCTTTCGAGCTGGCGTCAAAACTGGCATGGCTCTTTCCTTAATCGCCTCTTGATACCAGCTTTCATTCATCATGTCTGATGAAGTCTGCATGCTGATTTTGGAATCTGTCGCTACCAGACGTCCATCCTTGGTCACCAAGACCGCAGAGACCAAGTCCGGATCCGTTTCAATCATCGTTCGCATCAAGTGCTGAACCGTTTTTTGATCCGCACTCTTATCTTGGGCAAATTGTTGAACAGCCTGTTCCTTGCTAAGCACCGTTGTGGTCTGCTTTAATTTTTTTAGATAAGACGTAATAAACTGACTACTTTGGTCGATACTATTTCTTGTCGTCCGCTCCGTTAGCTGGCGGATCGTCCCTGAACTCGTTTGATAGTATAGGCTACCGATGAGACCAAAAAGTAAGAGAATGAAGAGAAAAAAGTAGAGGACCAGCTGAATCAGCAAGGGATATCGTTTCATTCATGCTCTCCTTTTTTGTACTGCCTTGGCGTCACCCCAACAACCTGCTTAAAGCGTTGAGAAAAATAGTTCATATCTTCAAAACCAACCTGATCTGCAATCTCATAAATCTTTAAATCTGTCGTGAGAAGCAAGAGCCGAGCCTTCTTCATTCGCTCCTGGATAAGGTATTCTTGAAAGGGAAGTCCCAATTTTTTCTTGATCAATACACTTAGATAAGAGGGACTGAAACCAAGTTGATAGGCCAAATCCTTCAGGGTTAACTGGGAATCTGCTAAACGAGCATGAATAGCTTCTTCCAAGTCTGTCGAATAACCATGACTGACCAAATCTTCGACTTGCGCCTTTTTTCGCTCTTGATCGAGTTTTCCTTTCACCTTTGCTAACATCTCTTCGATATCATCTTTTGAAAAAGGCTTCAGCAAATAATCATCTGCACCTAACTTGATGGCTTTCCTCGCAAACTCAAAGTCATCATAACCTGTCAAAAAAATGATATGACAAGACGGAGACTGCTCTTTGACGAGACGGGCCAGATCCAAGCCATTCATTTGTGGCATATTAATATCGGTTAGAAGGATATCGGCTGGTTGATCTTGAAACTTCTTCCAGGCCTCACGGCCATTTTCTGCCTGGTTGATGACGGTCATTCCAAACTGTTCATAATCCACTAAGGAAGTCAGTCCCTGCCGGATAAGCTCTTCATCTTCCACAATCATGATCGCATACATGTCTTTCACCTACTTGTTTTTGCTAGGCTTATTATAGCAAATTGTAGTTCCAAATGTCTCAGACATAGTCCAATAAATAACCGTAGCCCTTTTCCACCATCTCTGCTTTAGGGATGAATTTGATTGACAAGCTATTGATGCAATAGCGAAGGCCGCCTTTTTCCTTAGGTCCATCAGTAAAGACGTGGCCTAGATGGGAATTTCCTACTCGACTCCGAACCTCTGTCCGAGTCATATTGAAACTCTTATCTTCCTTGTAGGTTGCCACATCCGGACTGATCGGTCGGCTAAAGCTTGGCCAACCACAACCAGAATCAAATTTATCCTTAGAGGAAAAGAGGGGCTCACCGGTCACGACATCTACATAAATACCGGCATCAAACTGATCCCAGTAACGATTGGAGAAGGCACGTTCAGTATCATTTTTTTGTGTCACCGCATACTCTTCGGGAGATAACTTCTTTTTGATTTCCTCATCGCTTGGCTTGGAGTAGCGACTAGCATCAATAACAGGATAAGAAGCCTGATTGACATCGATATGGCAGTACCCATTCGGATGTTTCTTTAGATAATCCTGGTGGTAGTCCTCAGCCTTGATGAAATTGGTCAGTGGCTCTTTTTCCACTGCTAACGGTTTGTCGTATTTTTTTGCTACCTCTTCAAAGACTTGGTTAATAGTTGGAAGATCCTCTTGAGAGACATAATAGACACCTGTTCGGTATTGAGTCCCTTGATCATTTCCTTGACGATTCTTCGACGTTGGGTCGATAATCCGGAAATAATGCAGGAGCAATTCTTTCAGAGATACCTGCTTGACATTGTAAGTGATATGAACTGTTTCAGCATGGCCTGTTTGAGGGACCAATTCATACTTGGTCGTTTCTCCCTTTCCATTGGCATAGCCTGATACGGCATCAATCACACCTGGAACACGTGAGAAATATTCCTCTACGCCCCAGAAGCAACCACCAGCTAGATAGATTTCTCGTTGGTCTTCTGGATTGACTTTTTCTTCCTGCTTTTTGTTTGCTACTGGTGTCTGACTCATGGACGCTTTTTTGATCTGTTCAGTCGTCGCATCTGATGTATCCAAGGCCATGGATCCTTTGACAAGGAAAAAGATTCCAAAACAAAATAGCCCCACTAAAAGAATGGAAATGAGTTTCCATTTTGTTTCCATTTTATGTCCTCCTTACTTCATTTCTTTTAGAGTCTGGACGATGTCTTCCTTGCTCATATAACCGATATGGGTCTTAGCGAGAGTTCCATCGCTTGCAATAAAGAGGGCCGATGGATAAGAACGAATCCCATACTCTTTTAGTAGCTCCCCTTTACTATCTAGCAAAACTGGGAAATCCTTGTAATCCAAAGATTGGTACCAATTTTTGAAATCTGCTGCTGATTTTTCGCCATTAAAGGTTGGAGCTACAACGGATAAAACCACATAATCCTTACCTGACTCTTCTTTTGCCAACTCATTGGTATCCTCTAATGTCGACAGGCAAATAGAGCACCAGGAAGCCCAAAATTTGAGGTAAACTTTCTTTCCCTTGTAATCGGATAAGCGGTAGGTCTTGCCATCCACTCCTTGCAGGTTAAACTCCTTCACTTTCTTGCCAGATGCTTGCCTAGCCCCAGCTTTGGCTGTTTGTTGGCTAATGTCCTTATTGGAAGTAGCCATTCCTTGACTCGAACAAGCCCCCAAAAGTCCAGTACACAAGATTCCTGCAGCTACTAAAGCTAATTTTTTCATCATTATCACCTCTTTAAACAAGGAGAAAGTCATCCTCAGATGACCTCTCCCTTCTTTTATTCCTTGTCTGATTTCATATCCGATGATCCACTCTTTTCGTCTTTCATTTCTGAATCGCTAGATTTCATCTCATCTTTTTTCATATCGTCCTTCATTTCAGAACTGCTGTCAGACATCATAGATGAATCTTTCATGTCTTCTTTTTTCATTTTATCATCGGACATGGATGAATCCTTCATGTCATCCTTCTTCATATCGTCCTTCTTCATATCGTCCTTCTTCATCATACTACTATCGTCCGTTTTTTTCATGTCTGAATCCGATTTTTGACCAGAACAAGCTGCTAAAGTGACGATGCTAAGTGTAGCAATAGAAAGTGCAAGAATTTTTTTCATGATTTTTCTCCTTTAATCATTTAAGATTAGTGAAACAAAGATGCGAGGCTATTAAGATTTCCTAGCATCAGCAAGATGCCCATCAAGATGATGAGGGCACCACCAATTTTTTTCAAGGTTCCCATATGGGGCTTGAGTTTAGCAAAATGTTGTAGAACCCAGCTAGAAGCCAGTGCCAAGACTAAGAAGGGGAGCGCCAAGCCTAATGTATAGACCAGCATCAGGAGAGCGCCTTGTAAAGCACCATTTCCTCCAGAAGCGGCAATGGCTAGAACCGAACTCAAAACTGGTCCGACACAAGGGGTCCAACCAAAACTAAAGGTGACCCCTATCAGAAAAGCATTGAAGAATTCATTGCGCTCCCGATTCTTTTTGAGTTGGATGGTCTTTTGCTTTTGGAGTTGTCTCAGATTGATCACGTCCATTTGGTGAATCCCTAGTAAGATCACAATCCCTCCTAGCAGATAGCGAAACCATGGAGCATAAAGCACCTGGCCAAGGGCCCCTGCACCGTATCCTAGAATCAGGAAAACAGTTGATAGACCTGCAATAAAACAAAGAGTCTTCACCAGGCCATACCAAGAAATATCTCTTCCAAAAATCCGAACAGTTTTCACTCGTTCAGAATCCAATAGAATTCCTACATAGACTGGCATCAGTGGCAAAATACATGGGGAGAAAAAGGATAGAACTCCCGCTAAGAATACTGAAATGGAAAACAAACTGGTTTGAATCATTTCACTACCTCCCTTTCTTTCTGATACCAGTATAAAGAAAAAATCCCTCTAAAAATAGAGAGATTGATAAGCAAAAACTTGAATTTGATTAGAAGGTGAATCTTCCTATCTGCCAACTCTACCTCGTACTTTCAAGTACGAGACTGATCTAACAAGATACTTCTATTTCTTCTTCAAATAATCAATGGCGTCTTGAAGGGTTTTGACGGGGACAATTTTCATCTTCGAATGAATTTGTTTCGCGGCTTCTTTAGCTGTTTCATAGTTTGATTTGGCCTTGGGATTGGCTTTCTTTTCTTCTTTGGAAACAGGGTTATTAGGGGCAAAGAAAATTTCTGCTCCTTCTTTATCGGCTGCGACGACTTTCTTGTCAATCCCACCGATATCGCCAACCGTTCCATCTTGGTTAATGGTTCCTGTCCCTGCAATATGGCGTCCCTGACGAAGATCTGGATCAGCCACTTGGGTGTAGATGGCTAAGCTAAACATCATACCGGCACTTGGTCCACCAATCCCTTGGGTCGCAAATTGGACAGGAACATCGCCTTTGGCTTCAGTCCGGTCGATCAGGCTAATCCCAATTCCGTTTTTCCCGTTGGACAATTTGATGATCTTTCCATCTGCTGTCTTGGTTTGTCCATCCTCAATATAGGTCACTGAAACGGGATCGCCAATTTTTTGAGAACCAACATAGTCAATCAATTCTTTGGAACTCTTAAAGGTCTTGCCGTTCACACCGGTGACGGTATCCGCAATGTTCAAGATTCCCTTAAAGGTCGAATCATCTGCCACCTGCATGACATAAACACCTAGAAAGTCCATCTGGGTTTCTTTTCCAGCTGTCTTTAACCCTTGGTAGATGGCCATATTTTGCGAGGTTTCCATATAGAATTGGTTAATCCGCGTAAATTCTTGGCTCGAACTACCACCTGTCATATCCTTGGCAGAGTAGATATCTGTAAAAGGGGTCGCCCAAGCATAGATCAAATCAGCCGGAGTCGCTTCTTTCACTGCTACGGTTACAAAGTCATAAGACCCTGACTTGGTATCCATTTTTCCATCGACTGTCATGACCGATCGAATGTCTTCGGCCGTTCCTGGCATCTCAATATAATAGGGAAGGCGAATCACAAAAGCAGTTAGCAAAAGGAGCAAGAAAAGAACGCCTGCAATCGGCCATCGGTATTCTTTCAATCGTCCTTTTTTCTTTTTTGTAGGCAAGCTTGGTTTATTCGCTTGTGTCATCTTTGATTTCCTCCATTACACTATTTGGTACATAAGGTGAGATATCCTGCTGAAAAGCCAGCAACTCTCGAATACGCGTTGAACTAATGGCCTGGTAAGGAGGCTGGGCATAGAGATAAACCGTCTCCAATTCAGGCGCCAACTGGTGATTAAAATAATCCATATTGGCTTCGTATACCAGATCCTGTGCATTGCGCAAGCCCCGGATCAAGGTGATGACCCCAAGATTGCGCGCCACTGTCACAGCCAACTCTTGAGTCGACGTCACAATTTCAACATTTTCCAAATGAGCCAAGGCCCCTTTCACCATGCGCACGCGTTGCTCAATGGAAAAGAGTCCGACTTTTTCCGGATTATAAAAAATTCCGACATAGACACGGTCAAACAAGCGACTAGCTCGCTCGATCAATTGCACATGCCCAATGGTAATCGGATCAAACGATCCTGTAAACAATCCATTTCTATCTGACATATACTGTTACCTTACTAATTCCATAGATTTTTTCTTTCCAGATTCCCACTTGTCCGATTTCCTCAGGAAGTTCTACATGTTTATCGGTTTCACACACAATCATGATCTCCTCTGACAAGAGTTGTCGCTCGCACAAGGTTTCGATATCGCGAACAATCTCTTCCTTGGCATAAGGAGGATCTAAGAACACCAAATCAAAGGTGCCTGTTAGGAGGCCCAAGGCTTGCTTAGCCTCCATTTTTAGCAGTTGAAACCGTTCCTTTTCCTTGGTCATGGCAATATTGGCTGCTACAATTTCCTGCGCTCTACGATCTCTTTCCACTAGAACGGCCTCTGACATGCCTCGAGAAACGGCTTCGATAGAGAGCCCACCGCTTCCTGCATAGAGATCCAGCACTCTTCCACCATCAAAGTAAGGACCAATCATATTGAACATGGCCCCTCTGACCTTATCAGAAGTCGGCCTGGTTGTTTTTCCTTCAAGTGTTTTGAGGGGACGTCCCCCATAGGTTCCAGATACTATTTTCATAGGGACCATTATACCAAAAAAAATCAGAAAATTGCGATTTGATATGGTCAAGCGATAATTAAAAGAGGCTGGGACAAAAGTCCTAGCCTCTCAATTATTTTTGGATTGTCGAGTAAGACGCAGTGGTTGAGTGGGCTCTACTACGCTGATTTCATCAGCTTTTACAGCCCTACTCAACTGTGCGGAGGTGGGACGACGAAATCGAATTCTAACGAATTACCGATTTCTGTCCCACTCTCTTTCTTCCTTATAGGATATTTTCATATTCATCGCGGACAGATTGAGGCCAGACACTGGTTTGGACTTCACCGATATGTTTCTTACGAAGCAAGAACATAGCCAAACGAGATTGTCCAATCCCTCCACCAATCGTGAGTGGGAAGAGACCATTTAACAAAGCCTTGTGCCACTCTAATTGGAGACGATCCTCGTCCCCTGTGATCGCAACTTGACGGCGAAGCGTATCTTCATCGACACGGATCCCCATTGAAGACAACTCAAAGGCTGAACCTAGAACGTCATTCCAGACGAGGATATCGCCATTCAAGCCCTTGTAGCCATTTTCAGACTCTGTTGTCCAGTCATCGTAGTCAGGTGCACGTCCATCGTGTGGTTTGCCATCTGCAAGCTCTCCACCAATCCCGATCAAGAAAACGGCTCCGAATTCTTTGGCAATGGCATTTTCACGCTCTTTTGGAGTTAAATCTGGATAGCGTTCCACCAATTCTTCTGTGTGAACGAAGGTAATTTGTTTTGGAAGAACTGACTCAATGTCATAGCGCGCTTCTACTGCTAGTTCTGTTAAACGAATCGCCTTGTAGATTTTTTCAACCGTTTCTTTGAGGTAGGCGATATTGCGTTGACCATTTGGGATGACCTTTTCCCAGTCCCATTGGTCTACATAAACAGAGTGGATAGCGTCTAGCGAATCTTCATCTGGACGAAGAGCCTTCATATGGACAAAGAGACCTTCTCCTTCGCCAAAACCAAAACGTGCCAAAGTATGGCGTTTCCATTTTGCGAGTGAATGCACGACTTCATAAGTCTCATCAGGAATTTGAAGGACCTTGACAGATACCGGATTTTCAATCCCAGAAAGGTTATCCTGCATCCCGTCTCCGACCTTGCTCAAAATTGGTCCTTGGACTTCAATGATGTCCAATTTATCTTTTAAATATTGTGTGAAAGTCGTTTTAACAAACGAAATTTCTTTTTGTTGATGGATAAAACTTTTTTTCATATAATTCCTCGTTGTTAGAAGTTGTAAAACTGATTATACTCCTTTTTCATTCAAAATCCAAGCCTTTTCATTCGTTTTCAACTGAATTTTTCTCTTGCAAAAAGGATTCATTTTTGATAAACTATATGTAACTTTTAAAACGTTACATAGGAGAAGCAACATGTTTGATGCAAAAAAACTAAAAGAAAGACGCCTGGAAAAAGGCTTGACCCAAGCAGATGTCTACGAGGATCTCAAGATTTCTCGCAAGACTTACTCCAGTTGGGAGAATGGCTTGGCGGAGCCACACGAAAAAAATCTCAGGAGGTTGGCCAAGCGCCTCTCCGTTAAAGAGGACTACTTTATTAACAAAGACTCCGCACTCTACACCTACCCTTTATTAACCCCACCTCATCAAAAGAAAGTCGACCAGTTGGCCAGCCAGTTATTGGAACAGCAGCAAAAAGTTGTTTCCTTGACTGCTTATAAGGTTCTTTCGATTGAGCTAGCAGCCGGTTTAGGACACACCTTTTATGACAACGAAACGGACTATGAAACTGTCTATTTTGATCAAGAGATCCAGCACGATTTCGCTTCTTGGGTATCCGGAGATTCGATGGAACCTCTCTATCCCAATGGCTCTGTTGCCCTCATGAAGCAGACTGGTTTTGACTATGATGGTGCTGTCTACGCCCTCATCTGGAATGGAAAAACCTACATCAAGAAAGTCTATCGGGAGGCTGAAGGCTTGCGCTTAGAATCCATCAACCCTGACTACGATGATTTATTTGCTCCCTATGAAGACGAGCCCAAAATTGTCGGCATTGTGGTCGGGCATTTTCTTCCACTTGAGGTGTAAATATGCTATTTGATTATTCACGTGAGCCTCATTCTGATATTGCTTTTGTGGATATGAAAAGTTTTTATGCCAGTTGTGAATGTGTCCGTCTAGGGCTCAACCCCTTGACGACTTCCCTTTGCGTCATGAGTCGGAGCGACAATTCTGCTGGCCTGATTTTGGCGAGCTCTCCCGTTTTCAAACAAGTATTTGGCAAGAAAAATGTCAGCCGTAGCTACGACCTACCTTTTGACCTCAAAACCAGAAAATTTAATAGCTACGTCGCTAAAAAACAAGGATTGCCAACAGATCCAGCCTTTATTGCATCCATTGAATCCTGGGCCAAGAGGACCCTGATTGTGCCTCCACGGATGAAT
This sequence comes from Streptococcus parasanguinis, assembly GCF_009717775.1. GTDB lineage: Bacteria > Bacillota > Bacilli > Lactobacillales > Streptococcaceae > Streptococcus > Streptococcus parasanguinis_AG. The sequence goes on from NZ_WMZF01000008.1 coordinate 74,634, forward strand.
GCTTACATTCAGGTCAATATGGAGATTCAAAAAGTCTTTCAGGAATTTGCGGCACCAGATGATATTTTCCCTTACTCGATTGACGAAGGCTTTATCGATCTGACTTCTTCCTTAAATTATTTTATTCCAGATCCCTCCCTCTCTCGAAAGGAAAAATTGGATCTCCTTTCTGCCAGGATCCAAAAAAGGATCTGGCAGGAAACTGGAATCTACTCTACCATCGGCCTCAGCAATGCCAATCCCCTTCTTGCCAAGCTAGCCTTGGACAATGAAGCCAAGCATTGCCGAAATATGCGCTCCAATTGGTCTTATGAAGATGTAGAAAGTAAGGTCTGGAAACTGCCCCAGCTCACTGATTTTTGGGGCATTGGACGTCGCACTGAAAAACGATTGCAAAAGATCGGGATCACGTCGATTGCCGAACTGGCTCAGGCTCACCCAGATCTCTTAAAGAAAGAATTCGGGGTCATGGGCCTTCAACTGTGGTTCCATTCTCATGGCATTGATGAAAGCAATGTCCACAAGCCTTATCGTCCGAAATCACGAGGCATTGGCAACTCTCAAATCTTGCCCTATGACTACCATCTACAAACCGACATTGAACTGGTATTTCGGGAGATGGCTGAACAGGTGGCTATTCGCTTGCGACGGAAAAAAAAGAAGACCCAGCTGGTCTCCATTCATGCCTCCTACTCCAAAATCGAGGGACTTCCGTCCATTCACTGCCAGCAAAAGATTGAGCCCACCCAATCCACCAAGGTTTTATCCGATACGGTTCTGCGACTCTTTCGCTCCAAGTACGAAGGAGGAGCCATTCGGCAGATTGGTGTTTTTTATGGAGAACTTGTCGAGGAGTCTCTTCAACTCCTTTCTCTCTTCGATGACCCAGTAGCCTTGGAAAAAGAGGAGAAACTCCAGCAGACCATTGACCGCATTCGGGATCAATTTGGCTTTACCTCTCTTCAGAAAGGCTCCTCATTACTAGAAAACTCACGCGCCATTGCACGCAGTAAACTAACAGGCGGACATTCCGCAGGAGGCTTAGATGGATTAATATGATCGACCGTTCTTATCTCCCTTATCAATCCGCCCGAGAATTTCAAGATCGTGGCATGGCCAAATGGGCTGGCTTCTTTTTATCCGAGCACACAACCGCCCTGCAGACAAAAGAAATTGACCGCAGTCAGCTCACGGTTCTTCCACTTGCTGAACAGATCCAGCTCCTGGAGCAGGCCTTTCAACAACAAACGACGATCTCGATCACAACTCTAGAGGGGAATCAATTTGCTACCTACACAGGTTCGATTCACACCTTATCTGCTTCTGAGCTTCTTCTCAAAAGCGATGGCCACTACCACCGTCTCCTCGTAGACTCTATCATTTTTATTGAATCTGAGGAAACACCCTATGAAACCTATTCAGACTAAACACGAATTACAATTTGATTATTTTTCGGAGAATTACCACCAATTTGAGATGGACTTTTACAAGTGGGCCGCTACTTCTACGCCACTCGTCTTTTTAGAAGACGATATTCTCCACTCTATGGCAGCAGGCCAGCGAAACTACTTTCGTCTTCACCACACCAAAAGTCGGGATCATCGAGACCATTATTTCTATTTTAAAGTTTCCACACTCTCCCAATCACCCCTGACCCGTATTTACGCTTATACAGGACATCACTTACAAAAGATAGATCCTCATCAGACAGAGAAAAAGGATAGCTTGATCTGAGAAGCTATCCTTTTTCTTAATTTATGGGATTCACTACAGTCCTTACGAGTGATTAGAATCCATCTACGTTTGTGTAGATTTTTTGTACGTCCTCGTCGTCTTCAAGAACGCTGTAAAGTTTTTCAAATGTTTCCAAATCTTCACCTGACAACTCAACTTCTGATTGAGGAATCATTTCCAATTCTGTTACTTGGAATTCTTCGACACCTGATTCACGCAAAGCAACGATTGCTTTGTGAAGATCAGTTGGAGCAGTGTAGACTGTGATCGTTCCTTCTTCTGCTTCAACATCATCTACATCCACATCTGCTTCAAGCAAAAGCTCAAAGATGGCATCGGCATCATCACCAGCAAAGACGATAACACCCTTGTTGTCAAAGAGGTAAGATACAGAACCTGAAGCTCCCATGTTCCCACCGTTTTTACCAAAAGCAGCACGGACATTAGCAGCTGTACGGTTGACGTTTGAAGTCAAAGTATCAACGATCAACATCGAACCATTTGGTCCGAACCCTTCGTAACGTCCTTCTGTAAAGGTTTCGTCAGTGTTTCCTTTTGCCTTATCGATTGCTTTATCAATCACGTGTTTTGGCACTTGCGCTTGTTTAGCACGGTCAATAACGAATCTCAAAGCAGTATTTAGTTCTGGATCTGGTTCACCCTTTTTAGCAGCTACATAGATCTCCACACCAAATTTGGCATATACTTTTGAGTTGGCACCATCTTTGGCAGTTTTCTTGGCAACAATATTGGCCCATTTACGTCCCATGAGGATTCTCCTTAAATTTTTTCAAATTATTTTCAATCTTTTATATTATATCACAAATCACAAGACTTGGAAGAGTTTTTTGCGTATCCTTCCAATTGTAGTTGCTCGACTATTCACCCTTTATTGATCTTCCACCCTCACTGGCACCCGACCCCAGATCTGATCTCGCAATTGGGGATGGCCTAGCTGATACACCTGATCCGCTTGTTGGGTCAAAGCATCCCAAGGTTCCTTACCGATTCGAGTCACGATTTCTACTGATTTTTTCAAGCCTTTGAGGTGGGCTTGTCCCTTTGCGGAAAATCCTAAGACATGAATGGCATCAGGAAGAGCTTGATCCATCGCCCCTACCAAGATATAGGTCAAGATGCGGCGCACACGCGCCTTGGTATAGCGCTTGGTTGCGACTTTCTCCACCAGGTCTTCCACAGAGCTAGCACTCCGAACCGCATCCTTTATCCGATTGGCCAGTTCTTCATTGACCTGAAAAATCTGTGTCAAATCCGAATGGGTTAGGATTTGATAACGGAGCAGTTGGTCATAATTCTCCCAAGATACCTGTGGAGCCGACTGAAAGAGTTGGCTATTGGGCATGAATCTAGCGACAAAGTCCTGATCTTCCTTGTGTAGGCGTAGACTAGTGGCAGAAGCATAGGCCACTTCTTTTTCTTCTGAATGGTAGCCTGCACCTTGCCGTTGGATAGCCTTGAGCGCAATCCCCTTCCCAGCACAAGCCTTGGCATAGGCCAAGCCCAGGATATGATTGGGAGTATCTCCTGTGAACTCCACTCCAGCAAAGGTTTCCCACATTTTTTGGGTCTTTTGTGGATAGGATAAATCTTCTGGAAGGCTTCGCAAGAAAGCTTCCATTTCCTCCTCTTTCTCCGAATAAACAGTCGCAATCGCTTGGTAATCTATGACCGCTTCTGTCCCAAAACTCAATTGGTCGATTCCTAGACGGGACAAGATTTCTACCGCTCCCTTGGCAAAATGATCAGCCGACTGAACAGCCACGAGAAAGGGGAGCTCGACCACCAGATCCGCTCCATTTTCCAGAGCCATCTGCGCACGTATCCACTTGTCTACAATGGCAGGCTCGCCACGTTGAACAAAATTCCCAGACATAGCGACGATTTTCACCCCTTCTGCCTGTTCCAGCAAGTACTTGTGACCATTGTGAAAGGGATTAAATTCTGCAATAATACCTGTAACTGTCATGCTGTCCTACTTCTGTGCTACAAAAAACCAACGTTTGCTGGTCTTTGTTGGCTCTTTGTCTTCAAAGTCTGCATACAATTTGAAAGATTTAAAGCCAGCCTGCTCCAATAAGATGTCATAGGTTAAAACTTCATAAGTGCGTTCCTCATGAACTTCATCGTGCCGACTAAAGCTGCCATCCTCTTCTTGGACAAAGAAGGTTAACTCATGGACGATCGAGTGAGGTGCCGCATCCTCATAGGTATCCCAGAGCATAGCAAAGTCTTCGGCATTTTCGTGGTAGGAATATCCTGGGAAGACCTCATCCGTCTGATAGGTCGAATGGACATCAAAGATAAAGACTCCGTCCTCATTGAGGGCGTTATACACTTCTTTAAAGACATCCCCTACTTCTACCTCGTCCTGCATGTAGCAGATAGAATCCGAGTAGCAGGTTACGAAATCATAAGTGCCTGCTTGCGACAGGTCCAGCATATTGCCCTCGATAAAATCAATCTTTTGCTTGGCTGAAGCAGCTCTTTTTTCAGCAATCTTCAACATGTCAGCACTCAGGTCTAACCCTGTCACATCAAATCCAGCTTGAGAAAAGCGAACAGACTGAATCCCTGTCCCACAAGCCAATTCCAGTAATTTTTTCTTATCTTTTGTCTTTGGGAGATGGCGGAGGGAAAAATCCGTCCACAAATCATACAGACTGTCATCCATGACCGCATCATAGACCGCCGCAAAGGTTTCATAAGTAGCCATATTCATGATACAAAGAGCGTTAAAAGCAAAGAGAAAATAGGAAACTTTCTGCCCTATCCTCAGATACAAAGGAAGTTACTCTTTTTCTCACAGCTTTTAGCTCGTGTTCCGTTACCAAACTAACTTAACACGAGGCCCTATCCTTTCTTTCCATAGAATTTCAATTTAACCAACAAAACTCAGTTGCTACCAACTGAGTTTACCTGCTTATGCTAGGGCTGCTGAAAGATCGACAGCACTTGCTTCGTGCCATAGCTTTTCTAGGTTATAGTGGGCACGCATTTCTTCTGAGAAGACATGGACCACCACACTACCTAAGTCAAGAAGGACCCAACCTCCAGCTGAATCACCTTCGACGTGGCTGGCATTGCCACCAGCTTCAACGACCTTCTCGCGAATATTTTCAGCGATAGCCTCCAATTGGCGGCTGTTCATAGAGCTTGCGATGACAAAGTAATCTGTCACGCTGGTTAAGCTTTGAACATCCAAAGCTACAATGTCTTCTGCACGCTTTTCATCTGCTGCTTTGACAACTAGTTCAAGTAGTTCTTTTTCTTTCATGTAATCCTCTTTCCTTAAAAAATTGATTTGTAATCTAAGACATCCGCAAAACGTTCTGCCCAAATATTTTCATAAAATTCATTAAGCGTTTCTGCCGGAATATCCTCTCCATCAAAGGTTGTGACAGCTCCTTCTGGAATGACCAGCTTGTAGCCATATTCAAATCCCACTTTGACGGATGTATCGACACAATATTCTGTCTGCATACCACACAGGACCAGTTGTTCAATCTCTTGTTGATCCAAGTATTCTTTTAATCCTGTCTCTTTAAATATGCTATTGTATCGCTTCTGAAACACCTTTTCATTCTCCTGTCTTTTCAACAGAGGAGATAATTGCCAATCTTCCGAAGTTAAAGCCTCAGGCGTTTCAATATGCTGCATGTAGATAATTTCAATCTGCTCTTTTCTAGCCTGATCTTGCAAATAAGCGATCTTCTCTAAGAGCTTTTCTGTCTCAAAACCTGTTTCCACTAAGATATTTTGTACATCAATAATGATAAAAGCTGTCTTCACTCACTGCTCCTCTTTCAAATACTTCACAAAGGCATTATAGGTTTCGATGGTTTGGGGATAAATGGGCAGTCCTTGGTGGGCCAAGTGTTCGACTGTGCGAGCCGTCTCATAGGCCACCGCACGATCCAAGGAGACTTGGGCGATTTCACGAGCTTGATCTACCCCTGGAAAGGCCCGGTTATGCTCAATATAATCTGCCACATAGACAATCTTGTCTAAGGTTGACATCTGATCACTCCCAACCGTATGAATCTCAATACTGCGAAGAATGGCTGGATCTGTCAGTCCTAGATCTTCTTGGATCTTATAAATCCCGACCATCCCATGCCAGACATTGTTACCCCAGTTTTTTAATGCTGGATCCAGCTCATAGCGATCAATCAAGTCCAGAAATTCCTGATCTGATAATTTCTTGGCGTAGTCATGTAAGAGACCTGCTAGGCCAGCCTGCTCTTCGTCAGCCCCATAGCGTTTGGCCAAGTCACGCGCAGCCTTCTCAACCCCTAAACAGTGGGTTAGCCGCTTTTCTGGCAGGATTTGACGCATTTTTTCAAGCAAGACCTCACGAGAAAAGCCTAGATAGTTTTCATAGGTCATTGATACAATCCTTCTTTCTTGATGTAGTCCAAGACTGGTTTTGGCAACATAAAATTCGGCGTCCGGCCTTTGGCTACAAAATCACGTACCATACTAGAGGAGATGTCCATGAGAGGAACATCCACCCAGATCACCGGATAAGAAGTTCCTGCCTTATAGCGTGGTCGCTGTACTCCGACAAATTGCACAATCTCCACCAATTCATCGATGCGGTGCCATTTTGGTAAATAATCTACCATATCTGCACCAATGATGAAGTAATAATCTGTGTCTGGATCGCGTTCATTGAGCAAGAGCATGGTGTCGTAGGTATAGGAAATCTCTTTCCGCTCGAGTTCAATCGTCTCGATCTCCAGACCTTCAATGCCTTCAATGGCTAATTCCAGCATCTTAAGGCGATGGTGCTCTGCAATCGTCCCCTTGGCATCGACATGCGGCGGCTCATACTCAGGCATCAAGAGCACCTTATCTAACCCTAATTGTTGGCGCACTTGATCCGCAACGACCAAATGGGCATTATGGACCGGATTGAAATTTCCACCCAAAATACCAACTTGTTTGCGTTTCTTGTCTTTGATCTCTGGCTCTAACTCTACCTTGGTAAAGGGAGTCAATAGTTCAATTGCCATAGGTTTGCTCTCCTCGATGTCCTAAATTTCTTTTACCTTCGCTGAAATTTTACGATTTTCTTTTTTGCTCGATTGTTTGAACAAGATGAGAATCCGACCAATCTTTTGGACAGTTTCCACACCGATTTCCTCTTCCAAGATTTCGGCTACTTCATGGATATTCTCATCCGTATTTTGAAGAAGGGTCACTTTGATCAGTTCGCGCGCATCAAGCGCTTGGCGCACACTGGTTTTGATTTGGTCATTGAGCCCATTCTTCCCGATTTGGATAATGGGCTTGAGGCTGTGGGCTTGGCTATTGAGGAAAGCCCGTTGTTTAGATGTTAATGTCATATTTTTACTTCCTTTTTTTGATCGTTATTTTAAGTGGTGGGCACGGCCGGAACTAATTTTTCAAAGATCTCATCTTTGAAAAATGGATTTCCTCACCTCAAAATGGAGCCTTGGTCTCCATTTTGCCCTTGCCAATCGATCGATTGGCAACTACACCACGACAATAACGATCTCTTTATGAGCTCACTTTGTTCGCTCTTCAGATATATTTTTTCCTGTTTTTTAAATAATAGCTTTGCGGGTAACGACGGCGACGCCTTCTGGTGCCCAGACGGCTACTTTGGCTTCTCCATTGACGCGGATCCAGCCGAGTCCTGAGATGACCAGGTCTGTCTTGTCCTTGATGGTAAACTCATGGGAAATCAAAGGCGGGAATTCTTCTTTTTCCTTGCTATTGGGTGGAGTTAATAGGCCGCCGACATGCTTGTCATAAAAGGCGGTCGCGCCCTCTAGCTTGGTTCGGTGAAGCTTGAGTTCGTTATCAAAGAAAGCGGTGAAACCTTGCTTTTCCCCCTTAATAAAGTCAAAACGTCCTAGACCACCCAAGAAGAGGGTTTGCTCTGGATTAAGCTGATAAGTCTTAGGCTTGATTTCCTTTTTAGGGCTGACATACTTGAGATTTTTTGCTGTCAAGTAATGAGCCATCTGGTGGCGATGGATAATCCCTGGGGTATCGTAGATGTAGGATCCATCGTCCAATGGGATTTCGATCTTGTCCAGTGTCGTCCCTGGGAAGCGAGAGGTCGTGATGATATCCTTGTCTCCAGTGATTTCTTGGATGATTGCATTGATGAGGGTCGATTTCCCTACGTTGGTCACACCCACCACATAGACGTCACGGCCCTTACGGTACTGCTCGATCTTTTCCATCAAGTCCTTGATCGCACTCTTATTTTGAGCAGAGGTGAGGACCACATCAACAGGACGCATGCCTTCTTCGTGGGCCCGTTCCATCAACCAGTGGGTCACCTTGCTATCCTTGACAGACTTGGGCAAGATGTCTTTTTTGTTTCCGACCAAGAGGACATCATTTCCTGCTACAAAGCGTGGTAGGCCAGGGATAACGGATCCATTAAAATCAAAAATATCCACTACATTGACCACGAGAGCATCACTATCTCCTACTTCGTGAAGGAGTTTTAGGAAATCATCATCTGTCAGATGCACATCTGTGATTTCATTATAGTGACGCAGACGGAAACAGCGTTGGCAGTATACTTCGCCTGTTTCCAAGCCCTTTTCAAGAGCTGATTGGGGAGTATAGCCTAGCCCCTCTTTGTTTTCTGTCTGAATGGGGGCTCCACAGCCAATACAGAATAATTCTTCCATTCTTAAATTCCTTTTTTGTATACAATCGGACCATATTTCTCGGCCATTTGCTTCATGACTCGGCGTTCACGCGCCCGGTTGATCTGGGTCTTAATCGAGTCATGCTCAACCAAAGGCTTGACCAAAATCGAACGAATGCCTGCACGATGGGCAGCCCGGATATCGGTCATCAGTTGATCCCCGACCATGACCACTTCATTTTTCTCATAGTGGAAACGTTTGAGGGCACGATCAATCCCAAAGGTAAAGGGCTTGAGCGACCAAGCTTCATAGTCAATATCAAATTTCTCAACAGCTCGCTTGACCCGTTTGGGACTATTATTAGACACCACGATAACCCGAATCCCTCCATCACGAAGGTCATGCAACCACTGGCGCATCTCGGGAGTCCCATCCGGATTATTCCAAGCAATCAAGGTATTATCCAAATCCACAAGGACCGCCTTAATACCTTGTTTTTTCAAGTCTGTAACGGTGAGATCATAGGCTGCTTCCACCGCAAAATCTGGTTTGTAATTTTCGATTGACACGTTTTTCTCCATTTTTTATACTCCTTTCATTGTAGCATAAAAAGACCCATTTTGCACTCGCTTCACGACTAAAACAACGACAGACTCCTATCAGGTCAATTTCACTGCTCAAAAAATAGACAAAATCCTTACAAAGTTCCAAAAACATGATATAGTAGAAGAAAAAGAACTCGGAATTTTTTATGAAACAAACAAACTTAAAAGAGGTCTCTCCTCTTCTCCAGCGTATCATTAATTGGTCGTCCATCATTGGAGCTCTTGGGACCTTGGCCTTTTGTATCTGGGCCTACTTTGCTGGCATTCTCCAATCCAAGGAAACCCTGTCTGCTTTTATTCTCCAAGCAGGCATCTTTGGACCACCTCTCTTTATCTTTCTTCAGATCCTTCAGACAGTGGTCCCTATTATTCCCGGTGCCCTGACATCTGTAGCAGGTGTTTTCATCTACGGTCACATCATTGGGACTATCTACAATTACATCGGTATCGTGATCGGCTGTGCCATTATTTTCCACCTTGCGAGAATGTACGGACCTAAGTTCGTCCAATCCATGGTCAGTCAGAAGACCTATGACAAGTACATTGGCTGGCTTAATGAAGGCAAGCGGTTCGATCGCTTCTTTATCTTCATGATGATCTGGCCCGTTAGTCCTGCCGACTTCATCTGTATGCTGGCAGGTCTGACCAATATGACTTTCAAACGCTACATGACCATTATCATCCTCTGCAAACCCATCACCCTGGTCATCTACACCTACGGCCTAACCTATATCATTGATTATTTCTGGAAAATGGTCTAAAGCATGACACCACCTCCTAAAGACTAGGAGGTGGTGTTTTTGTAAAAAAGAGAAACTTAACCAATTTTTTTAAATTACTCTATCTATGGTTATCCCATTCCATCTATGAGCTCATATCAGTAAGTGTAGTAAGCGCTGATACGTTTACATTCATTAATATAAATCTTCCAAACTTCTATATTCAACGACTTCATTTTTAATAACATTTTTTTCAAATTCAAAATGGTTAAGTGGATTATCAATCAATACCAATCTTGGAATATCGTCGAGATTAGTGACTAGAGATAGAATAAAATCTGATTGATATTCCTTAGCTTTCTCAAATTCTTTGGAGGTCAAACGAATACGTCCTTTAGGTTTTCGGATACCTTTAACCTCAGCAAGGTATGAATGTTCTTGAACATCTACTTGGAAATCATATCCATCACCATAAAGACGGGCATCAGTCAATTGGCCACCTTGAAATTTTTCTTCCTTATCAAAATGGTGTATGAAATAATTCTCTGCTTCCATTCCAGTTTCTTGTAGGCGTTTGAATTTCGTACGAACGATTGGCTTTTCAACGATGGTTATACCTGTTTTCTTCCCTTCACTTGCAAGCAGCATTTTGACTATTTCTGCAAAACCGTGAACATCCTCATTTCCAAACATCGTGTCAATTAAATCTTTTCGAAAACGGTAGACTTCAGCTTTTTGCCACCAACCTTTTCGATTGTTATCAAAATAGGGGTCGAATAAATCCATTCTATTTTTGACGACACCCGTTGTTTCTGCAACGCCTAAAGAAACTATGTAACGATAAAACTCGGATTTACTAGAGCATTGAAATTCCTTTATAAAAGTATCATCAAACTTAGCAAGACCATAGCCAATCAAGTTTAACAATTCATAGTGAGGGTGTTTAGACATAACTTTCTCCATCAATAGATATTGATTTCATTATACCAAAAAAACACGGCATACCGCCGTGTTTCTAGGTTTATTTCACCAACTTCTTCATCTCATCGATACGTGCGACTGTCGCGTCGTACTTCGCTTGGTAGTCGGCTTGTTTGTCGCGTTCTTTTTGGACGACTTCTGGTTTGGCATTGGCTACGAAGCGTTCGTTGCTAAGTTTCTTACCAACCATGTCGAGTTCTTTTTGCCATTTGGCTAATTCTTTTTCAAGGCGAGCCAATTCTTCTTCGACATTAAGAAGATCAGCGAGTGGTAAGTAGATTTCTGCGCCTGTGATGATACTTGACATAACCAAGTCAGGAACTTCTACATCTGCTGCAATTTCCAAGTGTTCTGGGTTTGTGAAGCGTTTGATGTAGTTGACATTATCATTAAAGAAAGCATCGAGCTTGCTGTCGCTTGTCTTGATCAAGATAGTGATCGGCTTACTTGGCGCTACGTTCACTTCTGCACGTGAGTTACGAACGGAGCGAATCACATCTTTGAGAGCTTCAACGCCAGCTGCTGCTTCCTCGTTTTCAAACTCTGGACGAACCACTGGGTATTCAGCAGTCACGATCGTTCCTTCAGAGATTTGGCCGTAGATTTCCTCAGTTACGAATGGCATGATTGGGTGAAGGAGACGCAAGATTTGATCCAAGGTGTAAAGAAGAACCGAACGAGTGATGACTTTTTCGTCCTCATTGTCGCTGTAAAGCACTTCCTTAGTCAACTCAACATACCAGTCCGCAAACTCATCCCAGATGAAGTTGTAGAGGATGTGACCAGCCACACCAAATTCGAACTTGTCAAAGTTCTCAGTAACTTTTCCAATGGTTTCATTGAGGTTGTGGAGAATCCAACGGTCTGTGACATTACCTGCTTGACCAGCAGCCACTTTAGCTACATTTTCACGCGCCACATCCAAGGTCAAACCTTCATTGTTCATAAGGATATAGCGAGAGATGTTCCAAATCTTGTTAATGAAGTTCCATGAAGCATCCATTTTCTCATAAGAGAAGCGCACGTCTTGCCCTGGTGCAGAACCGTTTGAAAGGAACCAACGAAGGGCATCAGCACCGTATTTCTCGATAACATCCATTGGGTCGATACCGTTACCAAGAGATTTCGACATCTTGCGTCCTTGCTCGTCACGAATGAGACCGTGGATAAGGACATTTTGGAATGGCTGACGACCTGTGAATTCCAATGATTGGAATATCATACGGGACACCCAGAAGAAGATGATGTCGTAACCTGTAACCAAGGTTGACGTTGGGAAGTAACGTTTGAAGTCTTCTGAGTCGACATCCGGCCAGCCCATAGTTGAGAATGGCCAAAGGGCAGAACTGAACCAAGTGTCCAAGACGTCTTCATCCTGTTTCCATCCGTCACCTTCTGGGGCTTCTTCGCCGACGTACATTTCACCCTCAGCATTGTACCAGGCAGGGATTTGGTGACCCCACCAGAGCTGACGAGAAATAACCCAATCGTGGACATTTTCCATCCATTGAAGGAAGGTATCGTTGAAACGAGGTGGGTAGAATTCTACTTTGTCGTCTGTATCTTGGTTTGCGATAGCATTTTTCGCCAATTGGTCCATCTTCACGAACCATTGCGTAGACAAGCGTGGCTCAACCATAACTCCAGTACGCTCTGAGTGACCAACTGAGTGGGTCATCTTCTCAATCTTAACAAGCGCACCGATTTCTTCTAACTTCTTGATAACAGCCTTACGAGCTTCAAAGCGGTCCATGCCGTTGAATTCACCAGCCAATTCATTCATGGTACCATCATCGTTCATAACGTTCACTTGCGGAAGATTATGACGTTGACCAACCAAGAAGTCATTCGGGTCGTGGGCAGGAGTGATTTTCACCACACCAGTACCGAATTCAGGGTCTGCGTGTTCGTCTCCAACAATTGGGATTGGCTTGTTCAAGATTGGCAAGATAACATTTTTACCAATCAAATCTTTATAACGGTCATCATTTGGGTTAACCGCTACGGCTGTATCCCCAAACATAGTTTCAGGGCGTGTTGTTGCTACTTCAAGGGCACGTGAACCGTCTTCCAACATGTAGTTCATGTGGTAGAAGGCACCTTCCACATCCTTGTGAATAACCTCGATATCAGAAAGGGCTGTACGAGCTTTTGGATCCCAGTTGATGATAAATTCACCACGGTAGATCCAGCCCTTCTTGTAGAGCTCTACAAAGACCTTACGAACGGCTTTTGACAACCCTTCATCAAGGGTGAAACGCTCACGAGAATAGTCTACAGAGAGCCCCATCTTGCCCCATTGTTCCTTGATAGTCGTCGCATATTCGTCTTTCCATTCCCAGACTTTCTCAAGGAATTTTTCACGGCCCAGGTCATAACGAGAGATGCCATCTTCAGCCAAACGCGCTTCTACTTTAGCTTGAGTGGCAATCCCAGCATGGTCCATACCAGGAAGCCAAAGCGTGTCGAAACCTTGCATCCGTTTTTGACGGATGATGATATCTTGCAAAGTAGTATCCCAAGCGTGACCAAGGTGAAGCTTACCAGTTACGTTTGGCGGTGGAATAACGATTGAGTAAGGCTTAGCCTTTTTATCGCCTGAAGGCTTGAAAACATCCTCATCAAGCCATTTTTGGTAACGACCAGCCTCAACCTCGGCTGGATTATATTTAGGTGAAAGTTCTTTAGACATGTGTGTGTCCTTTCTAGTTATTTCTTTTTAATGTTGATTTTGAGCTTCCCACTCACTCTTTAGCAAGCCGTATCTCAAATCATCACAGCGATTGCCTTGGGCATCTTTACGGTCTCTTATGCGTGCTTCAAGGGTGAAACCAAGCTTCTCAGCAACTCGTTGACTTTGGACATTGTAGCTAAAGCAAGACAATTCTACCTTATGAAGCCCTAGTTCTTTAAAAGCCAGGTCAATCAAGGTACGCGCTGCTTCGGGTACATAACCCCGGCCCCAATAGTCTGGGTGCAAGGTATAGCCAATCTCCAGCACATCGTCTTCGTGGCGATGGTTGAAGTCAACAGAGCCAATGATTCTATCGGTTCCTTTGACCACAATGCCGTAACCAGCTGGAAGATTTTCTTTTTGATTGCGATCGGGAATGATATGCTCTAGATAATAGATCTCGTCTTCCAAGGTCTTGACGGGTGGAAAGCCTGCTGGGTAAGAGACTTCTGGAAGACTGGCGTAGGCATGGATGTCCTCAGCATCCGCCACTGTTCGGACTCGTAAGACCAGACGCTCCGTTTCGATTCGTTCTGGCAGCTCAGCTCTTGTCATTCTTCTTCCTCGCTTTCTTCATAAAGCTTCCCATGGGGTCGACTCGGTCGTCCAGATAACGATAAACGCGCTGATGGCCGTCCCCCATAAAGTAAGTCGGTGCAAAACGGTCATTTTTAAAATGCCCCTTATCATCTAAGAGCTCTGGATCAGCCAGTCGCTCAAGAATCTTTGCAAAGATATGGCAAATGCCATCTTCCTCGATAATCCGATCTACCTGGCAATCCAATACGACTGGACAGGCCTCCAAAATCGGAGCCTGGGTCAGTTCAGAAATCTCATAGTCCAACCCTAAGTGATCCAACTTCTCCCGATGGCTGATAAAGCCAGCCTGCTCCATCTCCAGCATAAAGTTTTCATCAGGGATGTTCACAGTGAACTGTTGATAATGCTTAATCTGGTCTGCCGCATTTTCCTCAGCACCAACCCCTATGACGAGCCAATCTCCCAGACTATAAGAGGAACTGCAGGTTGTGATATTGTGCTCAAAGTTCTGGTCCTGATACCCCAAGATGAAGATCGGAAAACCATAGTAGAGTTTACTGGTGTTAAAAGATTGTTTCATGACAACCTCCTTTGGCTAGGGGTGTAAAAGAAAAATAGTCCCTGTCATTAATCTGACAGGGACGAATGTGTTGATCCGCGGTACCACCCAAATTCGGGCAAAGCCCGCATCTTTAATCTTCTTGTTTCACTTTTATGACGTCGTTAGCTCGTCTTGGCGTACTTCAGTACAGCCTGCAACTCGCCGCCTAGTCCTAAAAGGAAACAAAAAGATTTATATTTCATTTTTTAATTTCATCCATTAGCAACCAGTTTTGACACATTTGTGGACTTCTCAGCACCGCCACTTTCTGTAAAATGTGGGATTCAAAACACCTCTAATAGGTTCATTTTAGCAAGTTTTCCTTGAAATAGCAAGAAATCACAAAAGCAATTATTTAAATTTAACGCCTAGTTCTTTCAATTTCTTGATCGTAGCTGGACCGATTCCTTTAAGGGCCAACAACTCTTTTTCTGTCCAGTTTGCGAAGTCCGCAACAGAGCGAATACCTTCATCATAGAATGTTTGCGCACGATCAAGTGCCACACCTTCCAAACTTGCAGCAAATTCTTCCACTGAAGAAGCCGCTTGTTTCACTTCTTTCGCCACTGCTTTTGTAGCTTTCTCAACCTTTTTAGGTGCTTCTTTCACAGCTGCAGTTACAGTTGCGACAGCTTTTTTCAAAAGATGTCTATTTTGATGTTTGTATTGTTTCGCACGGTTTACGTTCTTCTTTGCCATTTTTCCTCCTAAATTCAGTGATCAATTCCTAAGGCAACAAGGTTTCATCACCATAATTCCATTCAATAATCCGTTGATGTCATTTCAACTTTTTTATTGTATCACAATCCCTTAAAAAATCAAGTCATTGCTCAATTTTCAGGTAAATCTAGCCAGTAAAACGCCTTCAATAAGGCCATTTTAATATTTTCTTTCACCAAAGAGGCCATCTGGTAAATCATGAAATCCTTTTCCAGCATGGAAATTTTCAAACTTCCCTTGCAAAAACTGATAAGCATCTAAACGGCTTTCATAGCGAATCATGGCAATTTTAGCTCGCTCATCCTGGTCTTCATCAAAAACCTTCTTACTCTCTTCGAGAGCCATTTCATTGATCATGACCTGGGTCTTGATCCACTCCTCAAACTCCTTCATAAACTCTGTTTCGTAACTCATCTTTACTCCATTCCTCTATAAAAATCCGTATCGATCTCTCGATAAAGTTGAATGTCCTGAACATATTCCAAGACACCTTGAAAGTCTCCAGCTTCATCACGCACTGCTGCATAGGTGACATGGACAAATTTCCCACGCGATTCTGATTTGAACCACATTTCATACTTGTCTTTTTTCCCTTCACGAAGTCCCTGCATGATGGCTTTGACCTTCTCCAAATATTTCGGTGGGTGACACAGCTCAACATTGCGTCCTACCTGCGATGGCGTCCTCTTAAAAATCATTTCCTCAAAAGGCGCAGCATCGTTGTAATATTGGAAAATATCATCCTTATTGACAAAGGTGATCTCCATCGGCAGATGATTCAAGATCAAATTCGCTTGCTCCACAGATAGAAAGCCATGGCCAAAAGCTTGTGGCTGCTTGCGATCGAAGCTCTCTTCTTTTTTATTAGGCGTGAAGGTAATGGTCAATTGCCCCTCAGGAGTCTCAATGACCCGACGATTCTCATCTCCTTTTGAAGAAGGAAGTGGTTCAGTTGAACCATCTGACTCTTCAGACGCTTCCTCCTTGAAGTCCACGCGTTTCGGCACCCACTTTTCACTCGGAAGGATAATGGCATAACCATAAGCATCACTTTCTTCTGCAATGGAGAGCCAGTCATCCTGGGTAAAGGACTCCAGCAAAATCATCAAGAGGATCGACTCTTCCTTGAAGATCATGCCCTCAAACTCTTGCGCAAAGGCTTCAAAGAGCTCCTTGACTTCAGAAATACTAGAATCCGGTAATTTTTTGGCCGCATCCAAAGCTTTCGCAAAGAGTTCTCGAATCTGGTCATCCACTCCCCACATCACTTTTGGTGGGGAATCATGCCCATATTTTTCCATAATCGGAAACATCAACTCTTCCTTACGACGGTAATGCCGGTCAAATTGACCCACTAAGCCCAGCTGACGTAACAAGCCCTTATGAATCTCCTGAATCATCTCAGGATCCTCAGTCGTCTCATAATTGTCTAGCAAGCGGCGTACCCGCATCATAGCCGCACGAAGAGCTAAGTTCTCCTGTTTAAAGATTTGAACAGGATGACCTGGATGGTCAGTATCTGCAACTTCGACCCCTTGAACCGCATTCTTAAAGAGATTGGCATGGACATCACAAAGCTCCATAACATCTTCAAAAGTGACCCCTGCATCGGAGTTCATCAGTTCATGCTCCATAAGAGAGATCTCAATCGCAGAAACCCCTGCAAAGGTCGCATCAAACCGTTCCTGAACCGACTCAGGAGAGGCTCCATGATGAAGCTCTAATAAGATATCTCTTAAGACGTGAATTCGTTCATCACTCATTGTTCTAGCCCCACTACTTCATAGCCGTTAGCCTCTAGGGTTCGCACAATCTTCTCCATAGGGGTACCTTCTAATTTTGATCCTTGTTTCAAGGAAACCTTGCGCCCAACTGTATTGCGCATGATCGGATTGGCTAAGGGTTTAAAGCCCAACTCCACCAACAAATCCAATACTTCCGGATGTTGATCAATAACTTGAGCAACTGGAATCGATACATCAATAACATTGTCCATTTATTTATTTCCTTTACTCATTCCCTTTATTTTCTCTTTGACGAGCCCGCTCTTCGCCCCACCAAAGAGGCATCAGTTCTCCTAAAGTAATGGTCTTGCGGCTCTCATAATCCACCATAAATTCTAGATGACGATTCTCTGCATCTAGCTCAAGGAGAAATTCACGACAGGCCCCACAAGGCATCCCTGAGCCTTCTCCATAAGGAGGCTTGTCTCGAAAAGCAATAATGCGCTTGACCTTGGTCTGTCCTGATTGTTGATACATGTTGAAGAGAGCTGCTCGTTCGGCACATAAATGAAAGACGCCACAGGTTCCTTCCATACAAAAGCCCGTAAAAATCTGACCATCTGCAGCCTCAACAGCAGCAACCACATGTCGAGCATAGACAAAATCTGAAATCTCTTGAGGCGCATAGAGAGCTTTCGCCTCAAGATAAAGTTTTTCCCAAATATCCATTCTTCTTCTTTCACTTCTTCACTAATTTCACAACTGCTTCTGTCCTTGCAGTATGGGGAAACATATCCACTGATTGAATGTATTCAACCTGATAAACCTTTGTCAAAGCCACTAGATCCCGTGCCAAAGTAGAAACATTACAAGAGACATAGACCATCTTTTCAGGTGCATAGTGCAACAAGGTCTCGATTAATTTTGTCCCCAAGCCCGTACGAGGTGGATCCACGATCACAGCATTAGCCCGATAGCCTTCTTGGTACCAGCGAGGAATAATCTCTTCTGCTGTACCAGCCTCATAGTGGGTATTCTCAAATCCCATCCGTTTAGCATTGTATTTGGCATCCTCAATCGCTTCAGGAATAATATCCATCCCCCGAACACTTTTCACTCTATTAGCAAAAGCAAACCCAATCGTTCCGACCCCACAATAGGCATCAATCAGGTGATCCTCTGGAGAAACATCTAGAGCCTTGACAGCCTCACTATACAATACTTCAGTTTGTTCCGGATTCAACTGGTAAAAGGCTCGAGGAGAAAGGGAGAATTCATAATCCAAAACACCTTCCAAAATAGCCTCTTCTCCCCAAATAATCTGCGTTTGTTCCCCGTAGATTTCACTGGAACGAGACGTATTTTTATTAACGGCAACTGTGACAATCTCAGGGTGCTTTGTGACCAAGTCTTGCACCAAATTGTTTACGTTAATCTGACGACTGGTGACCACAATGATCTGAACCTGACCAGACTTCCGAGCCCGTCGAACCATCATGGTTCTAACACCCAGTTCTTTACGCTCATCAGCAATCGGAATCTGATAATAGGTCAATAAATCCGCTAGATCGTTGGCGATAGCTTGAATAACTGGATCTTGAACCAAACAATCTTTTAATTCCACCAAATAATGTGAATTTTGAGCATAGAGGCCCGCCTTCACCTGACCCTTGAATTTCCTTGTTTGAAATTGCAATTTTGCCCGATAGTAAAGAGGCTCCTGCATTCCAATTGTCGGCCGAATATCATACTGTTCAAATCCTTCAGGTGAGAACTTCTTCAAGGCCTGTTGCAACAAATCTGTCTTAAACTCCAGCTGCTTGTCATACTTCAAATGCATGATTTGACAGCCCCCACAGGTCTCATAGATATCACACATGGGCGTCACACGAAACTTAGACGCCTTATTCACAGATAGGAGTTTGGCTTCCGCAAAATTTTTCTTGACACTTGTAATTTGGCAGAAGATATCTTCTCCCTTCAAAGCACCTGGCACAAAGACAAGTGTTTTTTTATAAAAGCCAATCCCTTCTCCGTTAATTCCCATTCGTTTAATTTTCAAAGGAATTTTTTGTTTTACTTTAACGTTCATATCCCTATCTTAACACATTTTTCGGTATAATAAAAACATGAAAATTACAAAACTAGAAAAGAAAAAAAGACTCTACCTCCTGGAATTAGACAATGATCAAAAACTTTATATTACAGAAGACACCATCGTCAAATATTTCCTTTCCAAAGATAAAGAAATCAGTGAAGAAGAACTAAAAGAAATCCAAGAGTTTGCTCAATACTCCTATGGTAAAAACCTGGCCCTGTACCATCTTTCTTTTAAAGCTCGGACAACAAAAGAAGTCAGAGACTACCTGACAAAATATGAGATTGAAAGTGGCATTATTGATAAAGTGGTCCAACACCTAAAAGAAGACAAGTGGTTAGATGATCGTCAATATGCAAGAAACCTGATAGAGGCCAACCTTCTCAGTGGCGATAAGGGCCCTGCCTTATTACAACAAAAAATTCAACAAAAAGGGATCCCAAAATCTCTCCTACAAGAAATACTTGTAGACTATGATTTTTCAGAAGTGATCTACCGTACCGCAATAAAACTCCTAAAAAAATACCAAGGTAAATATCCGTTAAAAGCCATTGAAACGAAAATCATCCAAGCACTCATTTCAAAAGGCTTTACATACAACCAAGCGAAGATAGCATTCCAAAATCTCGAGCTCGAAACAGATGAAGAAACAACCAATGAGCTCATTCTAAAAGAGTTAGAAAAACAATACCGTAAATACAGTAAAAAATATGAAGGCTATGACCTCAAACAACGCTTGACTCAGGCACTAGCCAGAAAAGGCTACGATTATAGTAATATAACATCAGCCATTAGAGAATACTTAGATTCATAAACCAAATTGAAAATTAAATAGAAAAATAAGAAAAAATTTGAAAAAATATGATACAATATAGAGGATATACTTAGATTGTAGAAAGTTGGTAAGTTATGAAACTACCTAAAGAAGGCGACTTTATTACAATTCAAAGTTATAAACATGATGGCAGTTTACACCGTACATGGCGTGACACCATGGTATTAAAGATAACCGAAAATGCAATTATTGGAGTAAATGATCATACACTTGTTACTGAAAGTGATGGTAGACGTTGGATCACGCGTGAACCAGCGATCGTTTATTTCCATAAAAAATATTGGTTTAACATCATCGCCATGATCCGTGACAATGGTGTGTCTTACTACTGTAACCTAGCAAGTCCTTTTTATATTGACCAAGAAGCCTTAAAATATATCGACTATGATCTCGATGTCAAGGTTTTTACGAATGGTGAAAAAAAATTGTTAGATGTTGAAGAATACGAGCAGCATAAAGAAAAAATGCACTATTCAGATGACATCGACTTTATTTTAAAGGAAAATGTTAAGGTTCTAGTAGATTGGATAAACCAAAACAAAGGTCCTTTTTCTGAGGAATATATCAAAATTTGGTATAACCGTTATGTTGAACTGCGAAATAAATAAAGTTGGAAAGAGCGCAAGCTCTTTTTTCTTGTAAAGAAATAAGAAAATCATCTACAAAAAAAGCCTAATGACAATCATTAGACTTTTTCAATACACTATCGGGAAGACAGGATTCGAACCTGCGACACCTTGGTCCCAAACCAAGTACTCTACCAAGCTGAGCTACTTCCCGA
>NZ_WMZF01000009.1:0-55595 GCF_009717775.1 Streptococcus parasanguinis
AAAAGGACTTAGTCCTGTACAATACAGGACTAAATCCTTAACTTAAATTATTTGTCTAACTTTTTGGGGTCAGTACACTCGAGGGATTGTTTTTTTATAATGCAAAGAAGAGAAACTATTTGACAGCCTCCCATAATTGGCGAATGGGCTTTCTTTGAACAGGGTCCACAAAATGAGGAGCAATTTCATTCAAAGATTCTAGGACAAAGGCACGTTCTGCCACATAAGGATGCGGTAAGATCAAGCTCGGACTGTAACAAATGGTGTCCTCCATGTAGAGCAGATCTAGATCAATCACACGTGGCCCCCACTTGACCTCACGAACACGTCCCATTTCCTGCTCAATGGCAAGTAAGGTCTCTAATAAATCCTCTGGGGTCATCCAGGTTTCAACTTCTGCCACCTGATTCAAAAAGGTGTCCTGCTCCACTCCTCCCCAAGGTTCTGTTTCAATCCTTGTGGATGTCTGAAGAAGGCGAATGCCTCGATCCTTGAGTTTTTCTAGCGCCGTCTCTAGTTGCAGTTGTTTATCTCCCATATTGGTGCCAAGCCCAATAAAGGCCCGTTTTTTCTCCCGTTCAATTGTCACAGAACAAGTCTCTAATGGCAAGGGAACAGGAGCCCAGGGCTTTTTCAACTCCAGACGAACTTTTTCTACAAAGGCATAGCTTTCGAAAATCTTTTGCACCAATTGAAAGGCCACCGTTTCAATCAGATCGATTTTTTCTGCCTGCATCCACTCGGTCAATTGTTCCGCTAAGATCCCGTAATGGATCGAAGCTTCCAAATCACCTGTGCGGGCAGCACGGGTCATTTCATAATCCACCCATAGGTCTAGGACAAAGCGTTGTCCCAATTCTTTTTCTGCTGGAAAAACACCATGATAGGCGTATACCTCTAAGTCCTTGATCCGTAATTGATCCACTCTCTTCACCTCTTATAGCCAGCCATTAGTGGCCCATGAGTTTATAGGCTTCATTTTTCAAGTCTTTATCTGTCGCAAGCAATCCACGCGCAGCAGTTGTCACTGTAGCAGTCCCAGGTTTACGGACACCCCGCATGTTCATACACATATGTTCTGCTTCTACCCAGACAAGGGCACCTTGCGCTCCAAGATATTCCATCAAGGCATCTGCGATTTCTACCGTCAATCGTTCCTGAATCTGTGGTTTTTTAGCATAAACTTCGACCGTACGAGCCAGTTTTGAAAGCCCAGCAACACGGCCATTTGGAATGTAGGCAATGTGCACTTTTCCATAAAACGGCAAAAAGTGATGCTCACACATGGAATGGAAGAAAATATCCTTCTCAACCACCATATTGTTATCAATGATTTCAAATGATTTAGACAGGTGCTCTTCTGCCGTCTGTCCTAGTCCTGAAAAGATTTCTTGGTACATCTTTGCAATGCGGGTCGGCGTTTCCTGAAGTCCCTCACGGTTCTCATCTTCACCGACTGCCTCGATGATCATTTTCACTGCTTCTTCAATTTTCTTTGTATCCATATCATCTCCTAGTTGGATTTTTCTGTTTTTAATAAATAAGGTCGTACCTGGCTAAGAAAGTAGAGCGATCCCGTTACAATGAGGAGCTCATCGCCTTTTGCTTGCCAGTTTTGTAGAAACTCTTGCCAGTTGACTTCCTCAAGCTGATGGTTTTTCGCAGCAGCTCTTATCTCTTCTTGAGAATAGGCTCTTGGATCTTCAAAGGTCGTTAGGATCAAGCGACTATTTTCCAGTTCCTGCCACTGAATGAGCATCTCTTCTAAAGCTTTGGTCCGGATGCAGGTAAAAAGAATGGTCTTTTTTTGCCTTGGGAACAGTTCCCGAAGACTTGCGATCAAAGGCGCAACGGCATGGGGATTATGGGCCCCATCTAGCAAGACCATGGGATTTTGCGAGACCACTTCCATCCGGCCAGGCCAGACGACTTGATGCAAGGCTTCATCCACTAACTCTCTTGACAAGAGTTCACGCCCTTCTCTTTCAAAAAGTACATCACAGATACTGATAGCAAGAGCTGCATTTCTGGCCTGGTGATGACCTAAGAGCGCTACTTGATAAGAGGCTTTTTCTCTTTTGGAACTGTGATAAGAAAAGGATTGACCCGATAGACAAGAGGCTTCTAGCTCAACTTGGTAATCCTTATCATAGGCTGTTATCGGTGCCTGCTTCTGAATCGCAATACCTTCAATGACTTGGCTGGCTTCTGCTTCTAATTTCCCTAGAACCAGAGGAATTCCTGGCTTAATGATACCAGCCTTTTCACGGGCGATGGAAGCCAGATCTGGCCCAAGAAGGGCGACATGATCCAAGCCAATCGAAGTGATTGCGGTCAGAACGGGCTGGCAGACATTGGTACTATCTAGTCGTCCCCCCATACCGACTTCCATGATCACATAATCCAGCTCCTCATGAGCAAAATAATCATAGGCAATCGCCGTCATCACTTCAAATTCCGTCAACCCTTGAAAGACGGCCTTTGATTGTTCAGCTTGCAGGAGCTGCTGGTAACTATCCAGGTAGGTTTGCAGGTCTTGATCTGAAATGGCTTCGCCATTAATGGTGATTTGGTCATTGTAATAGATCAGATAAGGAGAGGTAAAGACTCCAACGCGTAAACCTGCCTGCCTCAAGAGTTGGGACAAGGTAGCAATGGTAGATCCTTTGCCATTGGTCCCCGCAACATGAATGACCCGACAGTCTAGGTGAGGATTTCCTCTCAAAGCCAAGAGAGCTTCCATGCGCTCCAAGCCGAAATGTGGATCTTGGGAACGATAGGCTTCTAGCCAACGAAGATCCAACTGATGTTCTTTTGTCTTCATTTACTTGTATTGTTTTAAATTGGTATCTGCTGCCTCTTGGGCTTGGAAAATGGCTTGGCCCAGACTGGCTGCCATCTTGTGAAGAGGAATATCATGCACCCGCACTACTTCGACTCCTTGACTGGCTGCAATACTCGTCAAATGGCTCGAAGCCAGGTCCCGATTCCAAAAACCAGTCTCCGTTGCAGGATCTGTCTCAAATCCAGCTTCCTCAATAATATTGACCACAAAGCGTTTCCGAGAGACTCCAAGAAAGATTGGATAGCCCTTTTGGTGAATCGTCTCTAGCTCTTGCAATAAGAGTAAGTTCTCGCGCTTGGTCAACCCAAATCCGATCCCAGGATCCAACATAATACGATCCATCTGGACACCGGCTGCTTTCGCTTCAGCAAGCGAGCGGTCAAAGAAACTCCACATCAAGTCTTGAATCGGTTCTTGAGCCATCTTTTGAAGTTCTTGCTCTGAAAAGACTGGTTCAAAACCAAAACGTGGAAAGATAGTGGAACTTGGATGATGCGGTCT
Organism: Streptococcus parasanguinis; assembly: GCF_009717775.1. Classification (GTDB taxonomy): domain Bacteria; phylum Bacillota; class Bacilli; order Lactobacillales; family Streptococcaceae; genus Streptococcus; species Streptococcus parasanguinis_AG. The sequence goes on from NZ_WMZF01000009.1 coordinate 3,347, forward strand.
TGCCATCACTGGATTAAACATGAGAATAGCGCTCGCTTCATGCTCCACAACCACAGCAGCCATCTGAGAATCTCCAAGAAAACCAGTAATATCGTTGACAATATCAGCCCCAGCTTCGAGCGCCGCCGCCGCCACCTGGGACTTCCAGGTATCCACTGAGATCAAGACATCACTTTCTTTCCGAATGGCTTCGATCACTGGAACCACACGGTCAATCTCTTCTTGGATCTCTACATAATGACTACCTGGTCTGGTTGATTCTCCCCCAATATCGAGGATCTGAGCTCCTTCTTGGATCAGTTTTCTCGCCTGCTGCAAGGCTGCATCCACACTCGTATACTTACCGCCATCAGAAAATGAATCCGGAGTGACATTTAAGATCCCACAAAGAAGGGTCCCTTGGCCACTCAGCCATTTTTTATCAATCATTTTCGTTCTCCTTTGATTCCCTTCCTACAGCATGATTGCGAACAAAAGAGGCTAGAACAAGTGTTCTAAACCTCTGAGTCTACTCTCCATACGGATTTCTGACCTTCTGTAGGATGGTTCTGCATCAAAACTCATTGGTACCTACCATTTTATCATAATTTATCATGGAAGAAAACTCTCCATACTGGCAATAAACAAAGGAGTATGACCACCGGATAATAATAAGCCAGCGCGTTCAAGGTCATATGAAGGCAAATACTGTACTCGATCCGCTTGTAGCGATAAGCCACCCAAGTTAAGATCAAGGACATGCCTCCGTAAGCTACCCATTCCCCTAGGGTACTAGGTCCATGCAAGTAAGTAAAAAAGAGAGCACCGGCTAGATAACCGATTGGTTCTGCCCCTCGAAAGATCAAACGAGGGATAATGGCCCGACAGAGCAGCTCTTCTAGAATCGGAGCGACAAGGATCACGACCATACCCATAGCAAGAAAAGGAGCATGAGATTGCAGTTCTTTTAGAGCTGCTTGATTTGCCGTCGTACCACCTGCCTCTTGTTTCAATAAGGGATAGGCGAGCAGGTTATTAGCCATCAATAAGAGAAGAAAAAGAAAATTTCTCCCCAGAGCCGGCCAGGTAATGACCCGAACATCTAAGTTCTCCAGAGGGCTCATCTTGATGACCTTATAAAAAACAAAGAGCACCACCACTGTCACCAAGAGAGTGAGGATAGTGACCCACCTTGCATCCACTCCTTCTTGAAGGGAATAAACCATGGCGATGAGGGGGAATTGTGAGAGAAAGAATAAGGGCACAAAGAGAAGGAGCCAGAGGGCATTCTTACATAATGGGTGCTCTCGAATAAAAGACTGTATGTTTTTCAATGGACAACCTCTTTCTTGTATAAAATAAGAAGACTGGGGCTTTCGCCTCCAGCCTTCTCACTTTATTTCAGTTTACTGATTTTTGAAACGTTCAACGTCACGCGCAATCACCAACTCTTCATCCGTTGGAATCACCAATACCTTCACACGGGAATCATCTGTAGAAATATCTCCGACAACTCCAAAGACGTTCTTTTCAGGGTCGACCTTGCAGCCAAACCAGCTGATTCCATTGATAATAGAAGAACGAACATTTACTGCATTTTCACCGATTCCTGCTGTAAAGATGATGGCATCTGCACCATTCAAGACTGCTAAGTATTGACCGATGTATTTTTGCAAACGATCGATAAAGATATCGTAAGCCAATTTAGCTTTTTCATCTCCATTGTGCATCGCTGTATGGATATCCCGCATGTCACTAGAAGATCCAGAAACACCCAGAAGACCTGATTCACGATTGAGGATACGGCTAATATCTTCAGGCTTATTGAAATCCTCTGTATGCTCCATCAAGTAAGGAATAATCGCTGGATCGAGATCCCCTGTACGGGTTCCCATCATGACTCCACCTAGAGGGGTGAAGCCCATTGAGGTATCCACAGAGATTCCCTTGTCAACCGCTGTAACAGATACACCATTTCCAACGTGGCAGGTGATCAATTTCAATTCTTCTAATGGTTTTCCAAGAAGTTTAGCAGCTTCACCAGCTACATACTGATGACTGGTTCCATGAGCGCCGTACTTACGGACCTTATTTTCTGTGTAATATTTAGTTGGAAGAGGGTAACGATAAGCTTTTTCCGGCATGGTTGTATGGAAAGAAGTATCAAATACCACAACACTGGTAATATTTGGACAAATCTCTCTAAAGGCACGAATTCCGGCTGCATTTGCAGGATTATGAAGAGGTGCTAACAAAGACAATTCTTCTACTTTTCGAAGGACTTCGTCATCTACCAAGGCAGAATCCTTGAAGTATTCTCCACCAGCAACGACACGGTGACCCACACCTGTAATCTCATCGTAGGATTTGATAATATCAAAGCGAATCAAATCATCCAACAAAATTTTTACAGCTTGTGTATGGTCCTGGATATCTAATACTTGTTTTTCAGAGCGTCCATCAAATTTAACGGTTGAAATAGAATCCTTCAAACCGATCCGTTCAATCAACCCTTTTGCAAGAACAGTTTCCTCTGGCATTTGGTACAATTGCCATTTCAAACTAGAGCTTCCTGCATTAATAGAAATTGTTTTCGACATATATTCACCTCATTAAGCGTTTTCACTTCCTCTATTATATCAGATCTTTGATCAAATTTCACTATCCTTTAACCAGTTTTGGAAACTTTCCATAAAGTGAACCACCTGGTCTTGATCCTGGAGATCGGTAAAAGGATAAACAAAGGGCTGAACAGACTCTTCTTCTTGTTTTCGTAGGACGAAAATCGTCTTAGCATAGGCTGGATTTGAAAAAAGAGATTCTGGCAAGGTCAGCATGGCAAGGATTTGGGCCTTGTCTGTTAGCCAAGCTTTCAACAGATCACTCTGAGGGCTCGTCAAGAGGTTATTTGGAGCTAAAAAGATGGCAACTCCTTGAGGTTTCAGATATTTCAGAGCCTGTTCCATCATGAGGTGATGGGCATAGGTATGGCCTTCGGAGCTCGCCACCTGATAGCGCTGTGCAATCGCATCATCTGGATAATAACCAATTGGTAAGTCGCTAACGATCAAGTCACTTTCTTTCAACACTTGCGGACGCACCGCATCGCCTTGTGCAAAGACAACACTGGATTCCATCACATCTGCGATACTAGCAGATAGATCAATCAAGAGATCATCTACCTCCAATCCTAAGTAATCAATCGTGAGACGGCTATTGTTGACAATAGTCTCAGCGAGATTTCCGGTTCCACTCCCCACTTCTAAGACATCCAGTTGGTCGCCTTTGGCCAACTGATCGATCAAAAATGTAATGATAAAACCAATCGCATCTGGTGTGAACTGGTGATTCGCTTGTAAAGGCTCTGTCTGAGTAGCTTTCATAAAAAGGAATTGGTAGGCTCTGCGCCATTCTTCCTTACTTAAACCTAGTTCTTTTAATTTTTTGCTATTGTTTTTAACAATGTCTAAATCCGTCTTGCCATCCAAATACATGGCATTTTGTTCAATCAAGGCGTCATAAAAGTTGGTCGACAATTCATTTTGAATACTTTGAGTGTTTTCTAATAGATAGGTATAAGCTTGTTCAATTTTTTCGAAATTCATGATTTCCTCCGCACCCTATCATACCAAAAATTAGTCTTTTTCGCTATTTTCTGATGGTTCCTTGGTCTCGTTTGGCGTCTCTTCAGAAGGCGTTTCGCTCCCTGCCTTCTCCTTATCTTTCTGTGTCTTCTTCTTTTCTTTTTGGCTCTTCTTGCTTTCTTTTTCTTCCCTTACTGGAAGGACAAACTCATAACTTTCGCCATTCATCTCAGCTTGGGCATGAAGAAAACCGTTGTCTTTCTTTAGCTGAACTGTTCCAGACTTTAAATGAATCTCTGATGTCTTCTCATCACTCTTTCTCTTTTCAAGAGCCAATTGCACCAAAGCATAGGCCCGAAGGCGATCTTGACTCGTCTTTAAGATTCGTCTTTCCGCAACCTGACGGTGCAGGTAAAACTGAAGCAAGAGACTAAAAATCGCTGCCATCAAGAGAGCGTAAAGCAAGACACCAGCCTTAACTTTTTTCATTTTGCATCGCTGGTACCACATGATAGACATACTCCCTTTCTAGACCTTCTTCAAAATTCAAACGCAGATGAAGGAACTCTCCCTCCTGCCAAATTTGGCTAGAGTGAACTCCTGAAATCATAGGCTGATAGCCCCTGCCCTTATCATCTGTTTTTCGGATATCATCTCCTTTAGATTGGCCAATGGCAATTGGTTTTTGATCCTGGATCAAGTAGATATGGTTGTCCGCCACTTTTTCAAAATGACTCCGATCCAATTCCACCTGCAATTGTTGCTGAAAAAGTATCCATTCTTCCTGCTTTTGATGCGCCTGGTAGTCCAATTCAGCATGCAGGAGCTTGGTCAAGCCTTGAAAGACCAACACTCCCCCACTAAGCACCAAGAGAGCGATCAAGGCTTCGAGCAGGGTAAAGGCCTTGACCTTTCCTTTATTCCACATGCAGTACCACCCTTCCTTGATGATAGACCGTGAGTTGATCGGCATCTTTTTCGACTTGAACCTGAATACCATTGGCCTCCAGATGATTTTGCCCTGTCTGAAGTGCCATTTGAGCGACAGATAAGACTTCTACCTCTTTGAAATCCTCTAGTCGCTCCTTGCGCGAACGCCGGATCTCCCCTAACAATAAGGTCGTAATCATGGCAAATAAACCCAAGGCAACTAAGGATTCTATGAGAATACTAGCGGGAACGGATGCTTTTTTTAATTTTCCCATTTCCAAGCGACAGTTGATAGGTCACCACTCCTCTCTGTGTCTGAAAGTGAACATTGGCCAGGGATGAATTGCCACCTGCACGGTCTAAACGAATAGTTTTAGGATCTTGCAAAATAACAGAATCAGGAATCTCCACCGTCTGGTAGGGCGTTTGAATCTTCCTTGCAGTCACTTCAACATCCAATTCCGTTTGCCTTGCCAAGGCTATCTTTTGGCTTTCTTGATAGAGGTGTTCAAACTCTGCAAAAAATACTTTTTCTTCCACCTGCTGAAAGCTCGTCTTGATCGATCCCGATAAGCCCAGATAAATAAAACTAACGATCATCAAGGTCAGAAGGGTCTCCACCAAGGTGAAGGCCTTAATCTGCAACCGCACGAGTTTCTCCACTATTTTTCGCATAATAGGCACGATAAGATTCTGCTTGTTTGTTGGTAATATTTCCATCAGCAATTAGCTTTGATAGAGTGGCTTGATCATTGGTATGATTGAGCTCATACAATTCAGCCTGGCTTTCGACCACCTTCACAACCGCTGCATTTCCTGTCTCTTTCACGGAGTCTTTTTGCTTGGTCAAATTCGGCACAAAGAGCAATAAGAGCACACTGATGATCAATAAGACCACCAACATTTCAATAAGTGTAAAGGCTTTAACCTTGTAGGTTTTTAATGTTTTCATAAATGAACCTCCATATTTTGATAAATCGGCAGCAACATGGCTGCATAGAGTAAGACAATCACAAGAGCCACAAAGACAAACACCAAGGGTTGTATCACATTCATGGCCTTGTGAACCCGACGAAAGAAATCTTCCCATGTTTTTTCAGCGTAGATCTCTAGTTCACTTCCGAGCTTTGATTTGACTTCACCATATTCAATCATAAGGGGCAATTCTTTTTTGAAAAAAGGATACCCCCTGACCGTCTCTGAAAAGGACTGGCCACGATCTAAAGAAAGAGCTAAGTCCCTTCCAATTTCTTGAAAAAGCTGGGATTTTTGCTCCTGCATCATGGAAAAAATCTGAGACAACTCCAATCCTTGCCCAATCAGATTGCCCCATTCTCTGGCATAATAGGCTGTCAAATAAGCTTGAATCATGCCTTTCCCGAAAGGCAGATGAGCCAAGGTTCTAAAAACCTTGATCTTGCCTGACTGGCGGTAATAGAGAAAGCCGAGTAAGAAGAAGGTCACCAGTCCCGCTCCTAAGGCCAAAAAGAGTTGGGGGAAGGAATTGATCAATTGCGTCCCAATATTTTGAGCATCCATTTGAGGAAGCAAGTAATTGCGCAAGCCTAGCATAATCAGAACTAAAAACCCAAGTAAGATGAGAGGATAGGTGCTCACCTCAATCAGCTTTTTCTTGACCTTGCGCATATTTTCTAGGTAAGCACTGATTTTCTCCAAGCTCAATGCAAGATTGCCATGAAGCTCAGCGAGAGACAGCTGTGTCGTGACCGCATCTGAAAAACCGATCCCTGCCATCATCTCTGAAAAACTCCGCCCCCGCGAGAGATCCTCTCGCATCTGGGAAACCAAACGACTCTCCACTAGGTGAGAGCGATCCAGAAAATCGACAATCTCAGACAGGTGAAAACCACTCGAATAAAGATTCAAAAACAATTCGATGATTTGCTTTTGTTTAGCGGTAGATAATTTTTTCGGCTTGGGCCTGAGCCAGCTGGATATATCCCGATTGAGCCAAGAGATCCATTTGTTGGTTCCAGCGGCTGGCTGAGTGCTCTTGGTAGTTTTCCGTCGCAAAATCGACCACACCTCCTCCTGCAATTAATCGTTGGTAGCAAATTCCTTGTAAAACAATCTTGAGCTCTTCCTCACTCACTCCAAGTTCTAAAAGTCGCTCATAAACACCTCGAACGCTTTTCGCATGAATCGTAGAGAAGACGGTGACTCCTGTCAAACTAGCCCGTACGACTGCACGAGCTGTTTCCTTATCTCGGATCTCTCCAATAATGAGAAGGTCCGGCCGATGGCGTAAGGAGAGTTTGATCAGGTTGTCATAGGTCATGCCAATCTGGTCATTCAGCTGAAGCTGAAGCATATTATCCTGCTTGATCTCGACAGGGTCTTCAATAGACATGACTTGCTGGTCCGCAAAGCGCTCTTGCGCTAAAGCATGCATGAGAGTGGTCTTTCCCGAGCCAACGGGACCCGCAAAAAGATAAAGCCCACGACCAGCCAATTTCTTCTTCAAGTCCGGTAATTGATCAAACCAAAACCGTAATTCGCGTTCCTCATCATGCAAGAGCCGAATAACCAAGCTTTCATAACCACGATAATCCCCCACCGTCGACAAGCGAATCGAGACCACTCCATCCTCTAATGGGTAATCACACGACCCTAGCTGGCTGCGCCTTTTTTCTCCCACATTCATCCCTGCCACGAACTTAAAGTGGCTAATCATAGCCGTCATGTCCTCAAAAGGGAAGGACTGCACAAAGCGCCTCTCGTCTCCCACCCTCATAAAAACCTGGTACTCCTCCTTCCGAGGAATGAAGTAAAGATCCTGAGCCTCTTCCTTCTTTCCCATACGGATCAGTTTTTTTGCAATTTCTTGAACCATAGTTCCTCCTCTCACTTATACTATTCGAAAAAGAAGACAAAAAAAGAAGACTTTCTAGATCGCTCTAAAAAATCTTCCGCATTTCTCTTATGACAGGGTCGTCCCCTTTTTTGAATCGAGTGTATATTGACAAGAACGGTGTTTGCGACTGCCTCTTTCCTTTTCGTAGCCTGGGCGGAGCTTGCTTTTAGGGATCTTATGCTCGTCTTCTAGGAGGACAATCGAATGGAAAAACTGCACATCTTCACTGCAGTCCTCACACCACTCTTGCTCCTTGGTATCCCAAAAGATCGTCATGAGGTCACTCCGACTCTTATAACTTGGAAAGTGCTCATTTAACTCCAACCACTTCTGCTTGTAGTATTTCAAAGCCTGGTAATAGTCTTCAAACTTCCGACTACTCACGATATCTTCTTCCCAACCTTCTAAAAACCACCAGGGTTCACAGTCCCCGTACATTTCAATCACTCGATACATAAACTCTTCCATCCTTTGTATCCTCTATTATATAGAAAATCCTTTGAGAATAAAAGTTTTCTGCTCAGAACATGATTTTTCAGGTAGTTTTCAGGTGATTTTCACAATTATTTTTCAAAAATAGACTGCCTAATTGCTATTGGTTCCTTTTTTCGAGAATCAAAAGAAGAGAGTCCCAACAAAATGGACAGACCATCCTGGGGAACTCTCTCTTCTCAAGTATTTAGAACAATTCAAGTGCAATCATGGTTGTCATGGTTGCATCGTAATAGTTGTTCAGAGGTAGATCTTGTGTAAAGATATACTTGTTCTGTTGCACCAACTTCAAATAGCCTTTTTCATGTTCAGAGGCATAGACAATCGGTGCCAAAAAGCTTGCTGCCTGATGATTGTTCAAGGCCTTCCCTTTCAAGTCATAACCTGCATACAGGTTTCGTTGACTCTTGAAAAAGTTAAGCATCTTTTTCACCAATTGTTGACTGGTTTTGTCCTTACTTTGAACAAGGTTGTATGGAAGGCGACAAGCATTATACGAGTAGGCACCATCATACTTGGATTCAATCGTCTTTGGATCCGCTACGCGCGTTCCTTGCTCATCTACCCAGATGAAATCAGGTAGTAAACCTGTTTTTGTTTGGGAGCTGATCGTTTGGAGTTGTTGCAACATCTTTTCTTTGATGTCCAACCACTTTGAATCTTTTGTCACTTCATAAAAGATCTGGAATTGCGCTGGCAGTGTATCAGACGTCCGCATCAAATGATAAAACTCCGAGTCCTGATTGGCCCAATTCCCCACCGTTAACACACCCGTTTCTTCATTGTAGTTGTGTGCGAGAATATCTTCTAAAATCGCTTTGGCTTGAGCCTGGTAGTCTTTGGCTTGCTTTGGCCATTTCTGAGCGGCTTTTAGAAGAGCATAGGCGATGTAGAGATCTCCATCTGTAGCGTTATGATCCTCATCCTTTGCTTTTCCATTGCTGATGGTTTGTTTCCAAGACATCAATTGGGTACCTTCCAAGCGATGATTTAGATAATAGTGATAGAGTCGGTCAAAGTCTGCTTGTTGGGCTTGTCCTTTTTCGGCAGCTGCAACAGTAATGAGCATTCCATAACTTTGTGCCTCGGATAACACTACTGTTTGATTGCTATCATTGGTGGTTCGAACATAGGATTCTTTCCCTTTTGAAACAACAAAATGCTCATTCCACTGATGATAAATTCGATTTCGCATCACCACTTTACTTCTCGTTCTCGCTAAAAACAAGGTCAAACAGAAAATGCAAAGGATGACTAGAAACCATACATATCTCATCTTTTTCGTTTTCATAATTTCTCCTATCCTGCGAATCGTTTTGTTTTAACCCATTTGGTTTCTTTCCGGTGCAATAGTTTATCCATCACAATCGAAGAGATGGCATCAATCGACACAATGATAAACAGTTGAGAATAGGTGAAATAGGCAGCCAAGGCCAACCAAATTTGCTTGGTAGTGGCTTGACCAAATTGTGAGGCAAGAGCCACATTAATCTGAAGCAGATAAAGCCCAATCATCAAGATCCAATTGAAGAGCATCAATTGCGCAATGTAGATATTTTCAGAATCAAAGGCAAATGGAATTTGCACACCTGGCACCACTGTATGGATACACATGGCCAGAATATTGGCAAAAAAGATCAAGTCCGATAAGACGATGGCCGCATTAAACCAGAAGAAGACACAGGAATAGTTGGTCACTTCCAACTTCACGCGCCAATTTCCCTTACCAAATAAATGCTTGAAGTTGGAAAGAACCACTTCATAATTCCCTTTGGCCCAACGTTTCCGTTGCATATAGTAACTCTTCAGAGTCTCTGGCTCTTGTTGGAAAGCTTCTGAATTATAGGCTAGCGCAATCAACTTCCCACTTTGCATAATCTTGAAGGAAATATCCGTATCCTCAGTCAAGGCACCGTTTTTCCATCCTCCAATACTCTTGACAAATTCGGTTTGAATAATGAAGTTAGTTCCTGGAATCCGTCCAATCTTAAAGAGATGCCACATGCCCACATGATGAACCCGTTGGGTGACAACAATCTCTTGGTTGATACAGCGGGTCAAAAAGTTTTGATTGGCATTCCGCGTTTTATTGCGGCCGAAAGAAGCCACATGACGTTCTGGATCTTTGAGGACTTCTTTCACAAGGAAATAAAGGGCGTTCTTTTCAGGCATGGCATCTGCATCATAAACACAGATATAGTCTCCGGTTGCCATCGCCAAAGCGTCATTTAGCACACCGGCTTTCCCACCTGTCCCACTTCGATTGATAATGGTCAAATCACGTCCTGCATACTCTGGCAATGCTTTAACCGTCAAACACTCCTCATAGGTGTGATCGGAACAATTATCCGCAAAGAGCAGTAATTCAACACGATCATGTGGGTAGTTCATATCAAGGATCGCTTTGGCTGTTTGTGCAATGACCACATCCTCATTATGGGCGGGCACAACGATCGTCACTTTTGGATAATAAGGAAGCGGATCCGTATTGACACGAAAATCACTGTGTTTAAACCAAAAATGAACGGCTGAAAAGAGGATTACTAAGCCCCAGGCTAAGGATAACCAAATCGAAATCAAGGCAATAATCATCACAATTTGACTAATCATGGTCCACCGCCTTAAAGTTTTTATTGACACGGCGGTAAATCACCGTATAAGCTACAAATAATACAATAAAGCACAAGGCAAAAAATACACTGATGCCTACAGCTATATTAAAAAATATATTTGTAAGAGACATGTTTTCCTCCTAATATTCCACAATAATATCTGTTTCAAGTTGACGTTTTAAGTAACGAATCATTTCTTTATAGCGATGGTATTTGGTTCGATTGGATTGATCCACTACAAGAAATCCTGACTGAAATTGGATGCCCTGAACCCCATCTTCTCCTTGGAAAACCAGTCCTTCCAACTGTGGTTTTAAGACCGTCATATAATCGCTCTTCAGATCCCGCTCGCTATCAGAAGATAAAATCAAGAAATTACCGTCTGATACATAATACAAGCTTTCATTTGGCTTCAGATGATGCGTTAACAAATAGTTGATTTGGTTCAAGGTCCGATTGTACTCTCTCGGTTGCAATTGGAAGAACAATTCCTCGTGCGACCAGTGAATGAGTAAGGCCTGAATCGTATCATTGGTTTCCCCACCATAAGAAGCAATGCGGTTGCGGTAATCTGCGTAAGCTTCTGGCTCTTGATCCTTCACTTTTGCAATCTCTTTAAAGAGGTGATAGCGAATTCGGGTCAAAATTCCAATCAAGATCGGAAAACTAAAGAGCAAGAGCAAGGCTTGATGAAATGGGATATAGACGACACCTGCCACCAAAAAGACAATCCCAAGGGCAAATGACAACAGGATGGTCCATGTCAACAATAAATCCGATAAAACAATAGCAGAAAATAATCCTAAAACAAAGAACAATCCTTCTTCAATCAGAATCTCTCTTGCAAAAAACAAGCAGTAAAGTAAAAGAAGTACTTCGAAAACAATCAAAATCAGCAACCATCTACTTAACTTTTCCGTTTTTTTCATTTATTCTTTCTCTCCCTCATGAAATTCTTCGGCAGCCTCTCCCTGGCCAAAGTAATGTTTAATGGCTTGTACGATTCGCTCAGAAGCTTTTCCATCCCCATAAGGATTCCGGGCATTTGCCATTTGAAGATACAGGCTTTCGTTGGTTAAGAGCTCTGTCATCGTGGATTTTACGACGGCAGGATCCGTACCAACTAATTTCAAAGTCCCCGCTTTAACCCCTTCTGGGCGTTCCGTTGTATCGCGCAATACCAATACCGGTTTTCCTAATGATGGCGCCTCCTCTTGCACCCCACCTGAATCCGACATGATAAAGTAACTTCTCGAAGCTAAGTTGTGGAAATCCAGCACATCTAGAGGCTCAATGAGGTGGATCCGATCATGTTCTCCTAATAGATCGTTTGCCGCCTCTTGGACCGCTGGACTAAGATGCACTGGGTAAACCACTTCAATAGTCGGTTCTTGATCCACCATTTCTCTCAGAGCCCCAAAGACCGCTCGCATGGGTTGGCCTTGATTTTCTCTTCGATGCATGGTGACCAGGATGACTTTTTTATCTGGATCCAATTGATCTAACACTTCGTGGTGATAGTCCTCTTGAACCGTGAGTTTCAGCGCATCAATGGCAGTATTTCCCGTCACTACAATAGAGGATTCCGGATGATTTTCTTTTAAGAGATTGGCCTTACTTTCGCCTGTCGGCGCAAAATACAGATCCGCTAAATCATCCGTCATTTGACGGTTCATCTCTTCTGGATACGGTGAATATTTATCAAAGGTTCTCAAACCAGCTTCGACGTGACCAATGCGGACTTGATTGTAAAAGGCAACCAGACTCGCCGCAAAGGTGGTTGTCGTATCTCCATGGACGAGCACCATATCCGGCTTTTCTTTTTTGATAACTGGATCTAATTGATTCAGAATTTTAGAGGTAATGTCCAATAAGGTCTGGCTTTTCCCCATAATATCCAAATCGTAATCAGGTACGATGTTAAAGGTTTCTAAGACTTGGTCCAGCATTTGACGGTGCTGGGCAGTGACCACCGTAATGGTCTCAATAACCTCCTTTTGTTTTTGCAACTCCAACACCAAAGGGGCCATTTTAATGGCCTCCGGTCGCGTCCCAAACACAACCATAATTTTCAATTTTCCCATAAACTTCCCCCGTCGACATGCATGTAATTCGACATTTTTTTAATTTGTGTACATCTTTTTTCATTCTACCGCCAATGACTTTAAATGTCAAACCGATTTTGGGTTTTATAAAGAAATTACTAATAGTTAGTCATTTTATTATTTTGGTGTTTAGAATACATATCCATATAATCACTAATTGTAAGTATTTACAGCACGACTTTTACCGGGCTAATATTTTTGGTAAAAAAACAATTCAATAATTATACAATTATTTTTCAAATAATAAATTTTTATTATTTTTGCAAAAAAAAGCCGGAACTTGTAGTTCCGACTTATTTTCTTATTCTTCTACGACTTCAGCTGTTTGAACTTCATCGACTGTTCCATCTGTTAATGGCACTTCTTCGATAATTTCAACTTCATTAACTGCTTGTGGTTCCAAGTTACGGTAACGAGCCATACCTGTACCTGCAGGAATAATCTTACCAATGATAACATTTTCCTTAAGTCCAAGGAGATGGTCTTTCTTACCGCGGATCGCTGCGTCAGTAAGGACACGAGTTGTTTCCTGGAAGGAAGCCGCTGACAAGAAACTGTTGGTTTCAAGAGAGGCTTTGGTAATTCCCATAAGGACTGGACGAGCAGTTGCAGGAACTCCACCAGAGATAAGGACATCCTTATTGGCATCTGTAAAGTCTGTAATGTCCATCAGAGTACCCATGAGAAGGTCTGTATCTCCTGGATCCATGACACGTACTTTACGGATCATTTGACGCACCATTACCTCGATGTGTTTGTCGCCGATTTCTACCCCTTGGCTACGGTATACTTTTTGTACTTCCGCAAGAAGGTATGTTTCAACTGACAAGACATCACGAACGGCAAGGAGACGTTTTGGTTGAATAGATCCTTCTGTCAGAGCATCACCACGAGAGACTTGATCTCCCACTTCGACTTTCATGCGGGCAGTGTAAGGGACAACGTATTCGCCCTCACCAGTTGCTCCGCTAACAAAGACTTTCTTGGTCCGTGTAGAAGCATCTTCTTCGATGGCTGTGACTTCCCCTTTGACCTCAGTGATGACCGCTTCCCCTTTTGGATTGCGGGCTTCAAAGATTTCTTGGACACGAGGAAGACCCTGAGTGATATCGGTATTTGAGGCAACCCCACCCGTGTGGAAGGTACGCATGGTCAACTGTGTACCAGGTTCCCCGATAGATTGGGCAGCGATAGTTCCGACTGCTTCACCCACTTCAACCGCATCACCAGTCGCCAAGTTGATACCATAACAGTGACGGCAGACACCATGGCGGGTGTTACATGTAAAGACAGAGCGGATAGTGACTTCTTCAACACCAGCTTTGACAATTTCACGTGCTAGGTCTTCTGAAATCAAGGTATCTGGACCAACGATGACTTCACCTGTTTCAGGATGTTTAACAGATTTCTTGGTATAACGACCAGTCAAGCGTTCTTCGAGTGGCTCGATCATTTCCTTACCATCAGTAATGGCACGGATCACAAGTCCACGGTCTGTTCCACAGTCATCTTCACGGATAATGACGTCTTGGGCCACGTCAACCAAACGACGAGTCAAGTAACCTGAGTCGGCTGTCTTGAGGGCCGTATCGGTCATCCCTTTACGGGCACCGTGAGTTGAGAAGAACATTTCGAGTACTGACAAACCTTCGCGGAAGTTTGACAGGATTGGCAATTCCATGATCCGTCCGTTTGGAGCGGCCATCAAACCACGCATACCGGCAAGTTGCGAGAAGTTTGAGATGTTACCACGGGCTCCAGAATCCATCATCATAACGATTGGGTTCTTCGGATCTTGGTTATCCACCAAGCGTTTTTCCAATTTCTCACGGGCTGCACGCCATTCAGCTGTAACAGCATTGTAGCGTTCGTCATCTGTGATCAAACCACGACGGAATTGTTTCGTGATCTGTTCCACACGTTTGTGAGATTCTTCAATGATTTCTGCCTTATCTTCAACGACCGGAATATCGGCAATCCCCACTGTCAAACCAGCAAGGGTTGAATGATGGTAACCTAAGTCTTTCAAGCGGTCCAAGAAAGCAGACGTTTCAGTTGTACGGAAACGTTTGAAGATTTCGGCGATGATATTTCCAAGATTTTTCTTCTTGAATGGAACGTTTAATTCCAATTTCTCAATCGCTGATTTGACATCTTGACCAGGCTCCAAGAAGTACTTAGCTGGAACACCTTCTGTCAAGTTGGCATTATTAGGCTCTTGAAGGTATGGAAGCTCTGCAGGCATGATATCGTTAAAGAGAATCTTACCAACAGTTGTCAAGAGAATCTTGTGTTGTTGTGCTTCTGTCCATGGTTTGTTCAAGCTATCCGTCGCAATTCCGACACGTGTATGCAAGTGAACATAGCCATTGCGAAGAGCCATCACGGCTTCATCACGGTCTTTAAAGACCATGCCTTCGCCTTCACGACCAGCTTCTTCCATAGTGAGGTAGTAGTTCCCCAATACCATATCCTGAGATGGCGTAACGACTGGTTTACCATCTTTAGGATTCAAGATATGCTCAGCAGCCAACATCAAGATACGAGCTTCTGCTTGAGCTTCTTCTGAAAGCGGTACGTGGATGGCCATTTGGTCTCCATCGAAGTCGGCATTGTAGGCTTCACAGACAAGGGGGTGCAGGCGAAGGGCTTTCCCGTCAATCAAGACAGGTTCAAAGGCTTGGATCCCCAAACGGTGAAGGGTCGGTGCGCGGTTCAAGAGAACTGGGTGTTCTTTGATGACTTCTTCTAGGATATCCCAGATGCGTTCATCTCCACGTTCGACCAAGCGTTTTGCAGCTTTAACGTTTTGCACGATATCACGCGCAACGATTTCACGCATCACGAATGGTTTGAAGAGCTCGATGGCCATTTCACGTGGCACACCACATTGGTACATCTTAAGAGTTGGACCAACGGCGATAACAGAACGTCCTGAGAAGTCAACCCGTTTACCGAGCAAGTTTTGACGGAAGCGTCCTTGTTTCCCTTTGAGCATGTGACTCAATGATTTTAATGGACGGCTACCTGGTCCTGTGATTGGACGACCACGACGACCGTTATCGATCAAAGCATCAACCGCTTCTTGAAGCATCCGTTTTTCGTTTTGCACGATGATACCAGGGGCATTCAACTCAAGCAAACGTGCTAAACGGTTGTTCCGGTTGATCACACGACGATAGAGGTCGTTCAAGTCAGAGGCAGCAAAACGGCCACCATCCAATTGGACCATCGGACGAAGATCTGGTGGAATAACCGGAAGGATGTTGAGAACCATCCATTCTGGCTTGTTACCAGATTTGTAGAAGGCATCCAAGACATCCAAACGACGAACAGCCTTCACACGTTTTTGACCAGTTGCAGTCTTCAATTCTTCTTTCAAGAGAGCAATTTCAGCTTCCAAATCCACTTGTTTCAAGAGGTCTTGGATCGCTTCTGCACCCATCTTAGCTACAAAGGAACCTGGTCCGTATTCACGCAAGCGTTCACGGTATTCACGTTCTGTCATGATGGATTTGTGCTCAAGTGGTGTATCTTTTGGATCGATCACCACGTAAGCTGCGAAGTAAATGACTTCTTCAAGGGCACGAGGGCTCATATCCAAGGTCAATCCCATACGAGAAGGGATGCCTTTGAAGTACCAGATGTGTGATACAGGAGCTTTCAACTCGATGTGCCCCATGCGTTCACGACGAACTTTCGCACGTGTTACTTCAACCCCACAGCGGTCACAAACGATCCCTTTGTAACGGATCCGTTTGTATTTCCCACACGCACA
Source organism: Streptococcus parasanguinis (assembly GCF_009717775.1). Taxonomy (GTDB): domain Bacteria; phylum Bacillota; class Bacilli; order Lactobacillales; family Streptococcaceae; genus Streptococcus; species Streptococcus parasanguinis_AG. The sequence continues at coordinate 19,702 of NZ_WMZF01000009.1, forward strand.
TTCCCAGTCTTTTGTAGGTCCAAAGATGACTTCATCAAAGAGACCTTCACGTTCTGGTTTCAATGTACGGTAGTTGATTGTTTCAGGTTTCTTGACCTCTCCATAAGACCATGAACGGACCTTGCTTGGAGAAGCTAGGGTGATTTGCATACTTTTAAAACGATTTACATCAACCACTATTTCTTACCTTTCCTTGTTTTCATACTTGTTTCATTTGGATACAGCTTAGGTGGGGGAAGAAAGGAAACTTTCTTGCCACCTCCTTGTATCTGTATCTTGTTATCGAATCATCCTGTCAGAAGCATTGGTTTCTCACAAGACAATCATTTTTACTGATTATTTTTCTGATTCTTCAGCATCAAAGGCTGCTTTTGCTTCCTTGGCTGCTTTTTCACGTGCTTTTTCAAGGTCATCCACATGAATCACATCATCGTCTTCCCCTTCATCGAGGTCACGAAGTTCCACTTCTTGATCATCTTCGTCCAAGACACGCATGTCAAGACCAAGAGATTGCAATTCTTTGACAAGAACGCGGAAGGATTCTGGTACACCTGGTTTTGGAATTGGTTTACCTTTGGTAATCGCTTCATAAGCTTTCAAACGTCCGTTGACATCATCTGACTTGTAAGTCAAGATTTCTTGAAGGACATTTGATGCACCATAAGCCTCAAGGGCCCACACTTCCATTTCCCCGAAACGTTGTCCACCAAACTGAGCTTTCCCTCCGAGTGGTTGTTGGGTAACCATTGAGTATGGTCCAACTGAACGGGCATGGAGTTTATCATCAACCATGTGGTGAAGCTTGATCATGTACATGACACCGACAGAGACACGGTTGTCAAATGGCTCACCTGTACGTCCATCGTAAAGGATCGTCTTGGCATCGCTATCCATACCAGCTTCTTTTACAGTATCCCAGAGGTCTTCTGAGCTTGCTCCGTCAAAGACTGGTGTTGCGATGTGGATACCCAAGTTACGAGCGGCCATACCAAGGTGAAGTTCCATAACCTGACCGATATTCATACGTGATGGCACCCCAAGAGGGTTCAACATGATATCAACTGGTGTACCGTCTGGAAGGTAAGGCATGTCTTCAACTGGAACAATACGAGACACAACCCCTTTGTTTCCGTGACGACCGGCCATCTTATCTCCGACGCGGATCTTGCGTTTTTGTGCGATGTAAACACGAACCAACATGTTGACACCCGATTGCAATTCATCTCCGTTTGCACGTGTAAAGATCTTAACATCGCGAACGACTCCATCTCCACCGTGAGGTACACGAAGAGAAGTATCCCGCACTTCACGAGATTTATCTCCAAAGATCGCGTGAAGGAGACGTTCTTCAGCAGAAAGGTCTTTTTCACCCTTCGGTGTTACCTTACCGACAAGGATATCGCCTTCTTTTACTTCCGCACCAATACGGATAATACCTGTTTCATCTAAGTCACGAAGAGCATCTTCCCCAACGTTTGGAATTTCACGGGTAATTTCTTCAGGGCCTAATTTGGTATCGCGTGTTTCTGATTCGAATTCTTCCAAGTGAACAGATGTGTAGACATCTTCTTTCACCAAGCGTTCGCTCATGATAACGGCATCCTCGAAGTTATACCCTTCCCAAGTCATGTAAGCGACGATTGGGTTTTGACCAAGGGCCATTTCCCCTTTTTCCATCGATGGACCGTCAGCGATAAAGTCGCCTTTTTCAACGACATCGCCAACTTTTACAAGGGTACGTTGGTTGTAAGCCGTACCTGAGTTTGAACGACGGAATTTTTGGATATGGTAAACATCAAGAGATCCATCTTCCCGACGAACTTCTACCTTGTCTGCATCTGCATAAGTAACTTTACCATCGTGTTGAGCAATGACTGCAGCTCCTGAGTCATGGGCTGCTTGGTATTCCATACCAGTCCCCACATAAGGGGCTTTTGGATCGATCAATGGCACAGCCTGACGTTGCATGTTGGCACCCATGAGGGCACGGTTGGAGTCATCGTTTTCCAAGAAAGGAATACATGCTGTCGCAACGGCAACTACTTGTTTTGGAGATACGTCCATGTAGTCGACTTGATCAGATGGGAATTCTTGGTTGTTACCACGGTGACGTCCCATAACGATTGGCTCAGCAAAGCCACCTTTTTCGTTCAACTTAGAGTTGGCCTGAGCAACGATGTACTCATCTTCTTCATCGGCTGTCAACCAAACGATTTCGTTGGTGACTACACCTTTTTCACGGTCCACTTTACGGTATGGCGTTTGGATGAAACCATATTTGTTCAAGTGTCCGTAGGATGACAAGTTGTTGATCAAACCGATGTTTGGTCCTTCAGGTGTTTCGATTGGACACATACGACCATAGTGGGTATAGTGCACGTCACGCACTTCATATCCAGCGCGGTCACGTGTCAAACCACCAGGCCCTAAGGCAGACAAACGACGTTTGTGAGACAACTCAGAAAGTGGGTTGTGTTGGTCCATGAACTGTGACAATTGGGAAGATCCAAAGAATTCTTTAATTGCCGCAGTTACTGGACGGATGTTGATGATTTGTTGTGGTGTCAAGACATCGTTATCTTGTACAGACATCCGTTCGCGAACGTTTCGTTCCATCCGTGAAAGTCCAAGACGCACTTGGTTAGCAAGCAATTCACCAACGGCACGAATCCGACGGTTTCCAAGGTGGTCGATATCATCCACGCGGCCAAGACCTTCTGCAAGGTTCAAGAAATAGCTCATTTCTGCCAAGATATCAGCTGGAGTTACGATGCGCACTTTGTCAGATGGGTTGGCATTTCCGATGATGGTAACAACGCGGTCTGGATCTGTTGGAGCAACAACTTTGAATTTTTGCAATTCTACTGGCTCTGTCAAAACAGCAGCATCATTTGGAATGTAGGTGATTTTGTTCAAACCGTTATCCAATTGTTCAGAGATGCTGTCGATGACATCGCGCGTCATAACAGTACCAGCTTCTACAAGGATTTCCCCTGTTTCAGCATCTACCAATGGTTCTGCGATTGTTTGGTTCAACAAGCGGTTCTTGATATTGAGTTTCTTGTTGATCTTGTAGCGACCAACTGGTGCCAAGTCATAACGACGTGGATCAAAGAAACGAGCTAACAACAAGCTACGTGAGCTTTCCGCTGTTTTTGGTTCACCTGGACGAAGACGCTCGTAGATTTCTTTGAGGGCTTCATCTGTCCGTGAATCCATTGGATTTTTGTGGATATCTTTTTCGATGGTATTGCGAACCAATTCGCTGTCCCCAAAGATATCGATGATTTCATCATCTCCAGAGAATCCAAGAGCACGCACAAGCGTTGTAAATGGAATCTTACGTGTGCGGTCGATACGTGTGTAAGCAATGTCTTTTGAGTCGGTTTCAAGCTCTAACCAAGCCCCACGGTTAGGAATAACAGTTGATCCATAACCAACCTTACCATTCTTGTCCACCTTATCATTGAAGTAGACACCTGGTGAGCGGACCAACTGAGATACGATAATCCGTTCTCCACCATTGATGATGAAAGTTCCCATTTCAGTCATGATTGGGAAATCACCAAAGAAAACTTCTTGGGTCTTGATTTCACCTGTTTCTTTGTTGACCAAACGGAAGGTCACAAAGATTGGTGCTGAGTAGCTGGCATCGTGGATGCGCGCTTCTTCAAGCGAATACTTAGGTTCGCGGATTTCATAACCCACAAATTCCAATTCCATTGTATCCGTGAAGTTTGAGATGGGAAGCACATCTTCAAATACTTCCTTCAAGCCATGATCCAAGAAATCTTTGAATGAGTCTGTCTGGATTTCAATCAAGTTTGGTAAATCAAGAACCTCTTTGATTCTTGAAAAACTACGACGGGTCCGATGTTTCCCGTATTGAACGTCATGTCCTGCCAAAGTTTTTAGCTCCTTTTTCCATACTAGGATAGCTTGGTAAAATGACTTTCACCACCTATCCGGTTTTAACTACAATTGTGTGATTTGCATCACGTGAAGAGCTATCTCTTCACCTCATTCGTCGCTTTTTGTAATTTTTAGAAAAATTAAATTTGTGTAACAAACTAGGATTTTTCTGAAAAATAGGCACAAAAAGAGCAGCTAAATCGACTTATTCAAGTAAGATTTAACTGCTGTAAGCTCTTATTTGGACAATATTTCAAATAAAGCACACGACAAATTAGTTATCACTATTATACCGTTTTTTGCTCCAAAAATCAAGGCTTTCTCCAGGTTTTCTACTGGATCAGACTAGTGTCGATTGCCACGATTTGAGCTGTTTCGATTTGAACTATTGCTGGATGAACTATTGGTTGTCGAATTGTTCTTATTATTCGACTGATTTCCACTGGAATTACCGAGAATGGCTGCCCAAGCACTTTGATAATCGCTATCCGATCCCCCGATGGCAAAGCGGTATTGAGTGGTTGGCGCTCCGTTTTTGGCCCAAAGGCTCGTCACCATTTGACCGCTCACATCGATATCCCGACCATTGACATTGACGCGGCCCGGTCTTTCACCAGTCGATTTGAGCACTTCAGAGCGGATCACACTCTTATCGAGAGTGAATTTATCCTGAATCCCAAAGAGACTTGGATCTGCTTGGTAGATTGCATTCGCCAACTGCGCCATGTATTGGGCATTGTTGTTGTATCCAGTCAAGGTCTGCATGGAAGCATTGTTGTCATGACCGATCCAACCTCCTAAAGAAACATTAGGGGTGGACAGCATCAACCACATATCTCCATTTGAGTTAGTGGTACCGGTTTTTCCAATCCAGTCTGCACCTGCCAGCGTTGGGTTGACTTGGCTAATCCGTGACTTAAAGGTCGTTGTTGCACCAGACGTAATAACCCCGCGCAAGAGATCCTGCATAATCGTTGCCGTTGCTGGAGAGTAAACACGAACAGGATCTGCCTCGTGCTTGTATACCACATCTCCATCTCGATCAATGATTTGCTCTACCATGTAGCGTTTGAGGTAGTTCCCATTGTTAGCAATGGTTTGGAAACCATTGGTATGTTGGGCAACAGTGACCTCAATTCCTCCCCCCATCGGCAGACTCTCAATGCCATATTCAGGGATATCATAGCCCATTTTCTTCATGTAGGATGGGACATCCACACCTTTTTCACGAAGAGTCCGGTAAGTCCAGTAAGCTGGAATATTCCATGAGGTATTGAGGGCCTCACGGAGATCCATCATGGCTGTCCCTCGGCTATCCACGTGCATGATCGGCTCCCCACTTGAGAAATTAGTCGGGTAGTTAGAAAGGATGCTATTGCTTCCCATCAAGCCTTGGTCGATGGCAATCCCATAGGCCAACAGTGGTTTGATTGTAGACCCTGGGGAACGCTCTGTATCAAAGGCATGGTTGTTTTGGTTGCCGTCAAAATTCCGTCCACCGATAAATCCTAAAACGGCACCCGTTCGGTTGTCCATAAGGACATTCCCAACTTCTACAAGACCCGTCCCATCATCCAAGACGCTTCCAAAATTCGCTACCGCGGCCTGCATCGCATTGTGAACCGGTTTGTTGATCGTGGTTTGGATGGTGTAGCCACCTTCGCGCAATTCGCTCTCAGCTAATTCTTGGTAAGCCTTGACGGTTTCATTATTTTTCAAGTCTTGCTTGGTGACATTGTCTCGCTTGATCAAGTAATCATACATGGCTTCTTTGGCTTCTGCCATGGCTTGGAAGTAGAGGTAGTCATGCGGTGTTTTCTCGATGCCATCTGGAGCGATGAAGTCTTTGGTCAAGTCGTACTGAGCATAGGTCTCGTAGTCTTTTTTCGACAAGGTTCCCGTCCGGTACATATTGAACAAAACGTCTTTGGCACGCGCCAGACCTAACTCGAGGTTCTCCTTGCTCTTTAGGCTACCGTCTGCAGCATAAGGAGAGTAGACAATCGGACTTTGTGGCAAGCCAGCGATAAAGGCCGCTTGTGGAACAGACAAGTCTTTTGCAGAGACGCCAAAGATCCCTTGAGCTGCAGCTTCCACACCTGCAATATTTTGTCCTCGATTATTTCGTCCAAAAGGCGAAACATTTAAGTAGGTGGTTAGGATTTCATTTTTATCCATTCCCCGCTCTAAAGCTAGGGCATCAACAATCTCTGTCGCCTTACGAGTAAAGGTTGGAGCGTCTCCCACGACTTGCTGTTTGATCAACTGCTGGGTCAGAGTTGATCCCCCACTAGAGGAACCCACACCGGCTACGGATCCAAGTGTTGCCCGAAGAACGGCTTTAGGTACAACCCCCTTGTGGCTTTCAAAATTCTCATCCTCAGTAGCGATCACAGCCTTCTTGACATTATCTGAAATGGCGTCTCCTGCGACTGGCGTGCGGATCAAATCACTGTCCACTTCTGCAATCAAGCTCTTATCGGAATAAGTCAGTTTTGAAACACTGCTGACGTTGCGGACCTGCTGGACCAATTCTTCTGTCTTTGGAACCTTGACATTGCTAAAGAGGCTCGCCGCATAACCAATCCCGATCCCTGCACCAAATAAAAAGAGGCACACGAACAGGGCGATCATGACATCCCACAAGAGTTTGAGGGTCCTCAAAAATGTCGCAAAAATATCGCCGACAGACCAGCTACTTTCCTCATTTTTTTCCTTATTCGGAGTTTCTGTATACATCTTTGCAAAGAATTTTTGGACTTTCTTCCAAAACTCTTGCAGCTTCTCTTTTAATTGATTCACTGATTCTTTCTCCTTGTTCCCTATATTATAGCAGATTAGGCCCTTTGTTTTCAATCACAAGAGCGTAGAAATCGTCACTCATTCTTCCTGGGTAAGGACAAGAAAATGATGGAAACCATTGCCATTTCCGTGGTTTATGGTAGAATAGAGAAATGAATAAACTTATAAAGGAGAAAAGACACATGCACATTTTTGATGAGCTAAAAGAGCGTGGTTTGGTATTTCAAACGACGGATGAAGAAGCCTTACGCAAAGCACTGGAAGAAGGTCAGGTTTCTTATTATACTGGTTATGATCCAACTGCTGACAGCCTTCACCTTGGTCACTTGGTTGCCATCTTGACGAGCCGTCGCCTTCAACTAGCAGGCCACAAACCTTATGCGCTCGTTGGCGGTGCGACTGGTCTCATTGGTGATCCGTCCTTCAAAGATGCTGAACGTAGTCTCCAAACAAAAGAAACTGTACAAGAATGGGTTCGCTCCATTCAAGGGCAATTGTCTCGTTTCCTCGATTTTGAAAATGGTGACAATAAAGCCGAAATGGTCAACAACTACGATTGGTTTGGAAGCATTAGCTTTATTGACTTCCTTCGTGATGTCGGAAAATACTTTACGGTCAATGCTATGATGAGTAAAGAATCTGTTAAAAAACGGATTGAAACAGGGATTTCTTACACAGAGTTTGCCTACCAAATCATGCAAGGCTATGACTTCTACGTCCTCAACCAAGAACACAATGTAACCCTTCAAATCGGTGGATCTGACCAATGGGGAAACATGACAGCCGGTACTGAGTTGATGCGTCGTAAAGCAGATAAAACTGGTCATGTTATGACTGTGCCTTTGATCACAGATGCAACTGGTAAGAAATTCGGTAAATCAGAAGGTAATGCGGTCTGGCTCAATGCAGACAAAACATCTCCATACGAAATGTATCAATTCTGGATGAATGTGATGGATGCGGATGCTGTGCGTTTCTTGAAGATCTTCACTTTCTTGTCACTTGATGAGATTGAAGAGATCCGCAAACAGTTTGAGGCCGCTCCTCATGAACGCTTGGCTCAAAAGATCTTGGCGCGTGAAGTGGTTACCCTCGTCCACGGCGAAGAAGCCTACAAGGAAGCCCTCAACATCACCGAACAACTCTTTGCAGGAAACATCAAAAACCTTTCTGTAAAAGAACTCAAACAAGGCCTTCGTGGTGTGCCAAACTACCAGGTCCAAGCAGAAGACAACCTCAACATTGTTGAACTCTTGGTCACAGCTGGTGTGGTAAATTCTAAACGCCAAGCCCGCGAAGATGTTCAAAACGGAGCTATCTACGTCAACGGCGAACGCATTCAAGACCTTGACTATGTCTTGAGCGATAGCGATAAATTAGAAAATGAATTGACCGTTATCCGCCGCGGTAAGAAAAAATACTTTGTTTTGACTTATTAAGAAAGTAAAACCACGAAGTTAATACGAAACTTCGTGGTTTTCTTATACACTTTTTTCTGGGACTATTTCCCTTTTCTGCGATACAACAATGCTTGGTTGATTCGTTGAGTTTTTTTATGGAGTTGCCAAATCTGGTAAAGCCAGATCAGGCCGTAAATGGCTAGAAAGATCAACCAAGGAATCGGGCTCCGTAAGGCTGCCCCCCAGCCAAAAAATAAGTAGGTCAATGCTAAGATGGTAGCTGTCACAACTAAATGCAGGACCACACGCAAACTATAGGTCAAAAACTCTTCTTCCTCAAGAATGAACGTCAAAACTCCCATTGTTCCACTCATTAAAAAGATCGCTAGGATGTTGCGTACATTCACAGCGGGATAGACGATGTTGGGATAGATATGGGATAATAACACCAAACACAAATAAAAGAAGGATCCTGTCCTCATACCAGATACAAAATAAGCTATAACTCGTTTCATCACTTTCTCCTATACCCCTAAATAATCCATCAAGGATTTGACATATTTCCGACTGACACTTGATTTCACTCCGCGTGTCAGTTTAGCCATCATATTGCCTGAAAAACTATCCGATAGCGATTCTAAATGGTCGATATTCATCACCGCGTGGCGTGATATCTGTAAAAAATTACGACGATTAATCCGATGTTGAAAATTTGTCAAAGTATCTCTGACGGTGAACGTTTTGTCTGTCGTATAAATGGTTAGCTGATTCTTATCAATCTCGGCTAGAATAATGTCATCAATTTTCACCATAATCAAATGATCATCTGTTTTGATAGGAATCACTACTTGATTCACTGTCGAAAATTGTTCGAGATAGTCCATCACCTCTCGTGCTTGATCAGATAATTGCTTGGCTTGAATGACCACACAGGGGTTGCTTTCTGCGATATCCTGTTTTTCCTCAAAACGAATCTTCATTCCTACTCCAATTCTCACTTACTTTCTTTTACTCGATCTTTTTGCCAAGGAAATCCAAATCCCCAAAGCTAGAAGAATACCTCCTAACACTATAAGGTATGTTTGTTCCTTTGTCAATAAAGCTTGCCATTTGAGCTGAACGCCCATTTTTTCTTGAAAATCTCGAAGAAGATCATCTCGCCCCTTAAAGGTTTCGCTCACTGCTTCTTTCATGAGTACTTGTCGATAAAGTGCAGCAATATAAGTTGCTGGAGTACATTTCATTAGTAGTTGTGCAAAATCAGGTAGAACACCTAAAGGTACATAAGTCCCTACCAAAAAACCGGAAGCTGTACCCACTATGGTCGCAAACTTTCCAAGACTGTCTACGGATTGGAAAAAATAAACAAAAATGGCATTCACTAAACTAGAAAGCAGGCTACTAAACAGCATGATGAGGAGTACTTCAGGTAATAAAGATAGTGCTGGAGCTTCTCTAAAATAGCCACACATCAGCACATACATAAGGACTTGCATGAAAAAAGAGATGATGATTGCGCTCGTTAGATACGAAAATGGTAACCGCCACTTTCCTTGATCCGATAAATAAAGATCCTGATCTACTTGATGTTCACGGTCCTTTACTAACTGAGTCAGGGCAGCCAGACTTGTCGTAATCCCTGTCACAGCCAGCGTCCCACTCATTAACCAATTATTTAACACAGGACCACTATTTGGGAGCTGAGCCCAAGCATCTGTCAGATTTTTTTGAAGAAAAATAATATAGAGAACAAAGGAAATCAAGGCTCCCAACAGGGAGAAGAAAACTCCTGAACGATTCCTAAAATACAATAAAAAATTTCGCTTTAGTACGGCTAGCATTAGCGGACCTCCCTTCCTGTAAGTGCAATAAAGGCATCATCCATGGTCCCTGGACGAAACTCAAAATGGGCTAGATTATCTCTAACTTGCGCCAGATAATCAATGGCTTCCCTTTCACTCTTGGGTTGAAAAATATACTCCAATTGACTTTGTTGCTCTACTGACATTCCCGAAGATTTGAGACTTTCTATCTGCTGCATCTCCTTGAAACGAATCTTCAAGATATTTTTTGCATACTGGCTCTTAATATCTAGTGCCGATCCTTGAGCAATCACTTCCCCATGGTCTACAATATAAATTTGATCAGCTTCATCTGCTTCGTCAAGATAATGCGTGGTCAATACAACGGTCATTCCCTCTTCTCTCTGCAATTGATAGAGCAAATCCCAAATGGACTTCCGGGTTTGAATGTCTAAACCTGTCGTTGGCTCATCTAAGAACAAAAGGTCTGGACTGTGTAGTAGAGCACGCGCAATGTCAACCCGACGCTTTTGACCACCTGAAAGCGTCCCGTATTTCTGCTTTTGGAAAGCTGATAGGCCTAGCTGATCAATAAGATCAGACACACGATCAGGTTTTAAGCCTTTATACTGTTTCGCACGAATGGTCAGATTTTCCCTAACCGTTAGCATCTCATCTAAGACACTAGTCTGGAAGACCACACCAATTTTCGTACCTGGTTCATAGATGATTTCACCTTGCGTTGGTTGTTTCAAACCAATCAACATGGAAATCGTTGTTGATTTCCCCGCCCCATTTGGTCCTAGAATCGCATTAAAGGTTCCCTTTTCAAACTGTAAATGAATATTGTTTACGGCTAAATGATTTCCATATCGTTTACTGATGTTTTTAGCTTGTAATATCATGTTCTCTCTCCTTTTGATAGAACCAGTCTAGCAAAAAAGCCGTTTAAAAAACGGCTTTTGGGGATAAGTGGTTAAAATGAAGAGATGAGTGGCGAGATAGAAGAGATTAAAATGAGGGAAAAATTCATTGCAACCATTCTTTTCCCCATTGATTCAAGTCCTTTAAAATCGGCATCAGTGATTTGCCTTTTTCTGTCAGCTCATATTCTGTATGGAGTGGCATCGTTTCAAAATCATATTTCTCAACCAATTGGTTCTCTATTAAAACGTCTAAGCCACGTGTCAAACTGATAGTTGTTATCCCTTCAACTTCTCTTCTCAATTGATTGAAACGAACTCTCTTATGCTTGTTTATAACCCATAATATATTCATCCTCCATTTCCCACCAACCACATCTAAGACTCGAGACATACTACAGTTCCAATTTTTATTTGTTAACATTTTTTCTCCTTACAAAAATGTGCCTACTATTCAGGTAGTTTGTAAAGTATTATAATCTATTTATCATTTATTTTAAAGGAGTCACTTATGTTTATTGTAAACCTTACCTATATCAAGCCCCTTGATGAAGTTGAAAAACACTTAGAAAAACACATAGATTTTTTAAATCAGTATTATACAAAAGGTCTTTTTATCGCATCTGGAAGAAAAAATCCAAGAACTGGCGGTATCATTCTCATGAGAGCAAAAAATAAAGATGTTGTCCAAGAAATCATTGCACACGATCCATTCTATCAAAATGAGATTGCTCAATATGAGATCATTGAATTTGAAGCAAGTAAGTATTGTCTAGAATTGAAAACCCTCCTCAGCGATCCATTGGACGAAAATGAGGAAATTAAATAAAGAGACTCAAGGTCCATTCAATACCGCGTAGAACCGTTAAAAAAGTGTGACTTAGTCCCATTACAGCATCGGTTGCTATCTAGAGGCTCTTTTGTTACACTACTAATATGAATACACCGATCAAACCAAAATTACAACGATTTCAAACAGCCACTGCCTTTGCCTGTCCCATCTGTCAATTGGACCTAGAACTTGTGGGGACCAGTTTTAAATGTCCCAAGGGCCATTCTTTTGATTTGGCGAAATTTGGCTATGTCAACCTGGCTCCCCAGATCAAGCAATCAAAGGACTATGACAAAGAAAATTTTCAGAATCGCCAGCTGATCTTAGAAGCAGGGTTTTATGAGCCGATTCTAACAGCGATCGGACAAAAAATTCCGACCAGTGATGCCAGAATTCTAGATATCGGTTGCGGAGAAGGTTATTACTCCCGAAAGCTACAAGAAGCCTATCCCAAGGCTACTTTCTATGCATTTGATCTTTCAAAGGAATCCGTACAACTAGCTGCCAAGAGTGATGCTAGCTGGAAGGTCAATTGGTTTGTAGGAGATTTGGCTCATTTACCCATTCAATCTAAGAGTATGGAGGTCATTTTGGACATCTTCTCCCCGGCTAATTACGCTGAATTTGAACGTGTCTTAAAGACAGAAGGGGTGATCATTAAGGTCGTCCCAACCTCTTCTCATCTAAAAGAAATTCGTCAGTTGGCCCAAGATCAATTGACCAAGCAATCTTACTCCAACCAGGAAATTTTGGAGCATTTTGAAGACCACTGCCAGATCCTCTCATCCGAAACGGTCAGCCTCACCAAGAGTTTAACTCCTGAAGAACGCCAGGCGCTCCTCGCCATGACCCCTCTTCTATTTCACGTAGACCAAGAAAAAATCGACTGGACCCAACTCACAGAAATCACCATTGAGGCCCAAATATTGGTTGGGAAAATCAAGATACAAAGAACGTAAAATGAAAAGTAAAAAGGCTGAGACAAATCGTCTCAGCCTTTTACTCATCTTCTGCATGCTCTGTCATGACTTGTAAAGCACTTTTTAAATTCTTTTTGCTATTTGTGCGATTTTTTCGAGTTCTTCTTTCCGTTGACGATCACTCATATATTCCACTCGTGTAACTTGTGTCACTTTAACCGGTTTAATACCACAGGGTTTCAAGATTTGGGATTTTAGAACCTTTGCGTAGTCTTGAGAAAAAGGAAGAAAAATTTTTGGCGTATTATGCGTCGTAATGATCCACGCTTTTCCATCTAGTTGCCCCACCGGACCTCGAGGTCCATTCTGATAAGCAAAACCTGCAACAAAAACACGATCAATAAAACCTTTTAAAATAGCTGGCATTCCACTCCACCAAGTAGGGAAAATAAAAATCAACTGATCCGCCCAACTCAATAAATCTCTATACGGTTTCATGTCTTCATTATGCTGTAAATCTCTCCTTTTATGCCTTTCATCAAAACGTAAAACCGGATCAAAGTTTTCTTTATATAAGTCTACTATTTTAACTCTATGATATGGTGCTAAATGTTTTTGCACAGTTTGTAGGATTGATGCATTATAACTTGTTTCATTCGGATGTGAATAGATTATTAAAACATTCATCAGCTGTCTCCTTTTATATAAATATCAAGCATCGTTCTGACGGTCTTTTGAACATCATTTTCTTTAAAGCTTTCTCCAACAGGACTCCTTACCAATAGAGCCAAACCAGCAATAAAACTCCAAAAATGGATCAAAATTTCTGCGTCACCACTAGAAAGATTTTCCTCATCTTTAAGTCTTAACGCTACCGACTTAAAATGTTCAAATCCTGGTAAAGAGGAGTTGACTGAAATAGTTTCCTGGGATAACTCCATATAGTTATATGGAAATTTGATAAATAATGCTTCAAATAGATAGGTTTCCTCTTGGGCAAACCTTACAAAGTTACAGCCCATCAGAGTTAGTTGAGTTCTTGCATCTATGGAAGTATCAATTCCAAGTATCATATTTTTCAAAAAGAACATTGATAAGTGTTCCATAACAACTTGAATATATCTATCTTTACTTCCAAAATGCTTATAGGGAGCTCCATGAGTCACCCCACATTTTTGAGCTATTGTACGCATAGACATCCGGTCAATCCCGTTAGTTCTGATTTCTTCAATGCCGACCGAAATTAACTTTTCTTTCAGTTCTTCCGTATTCCGTTTCATTTGACCACCTTTCCTTATCAAAGTATACGTCGTCTACTTTTTATAAAGTATACACTGTCTACTTATATTTGTCAAATAAAAAAATACTCAAAAGTTAGCTTCATAGTCTCTGACCTTCTGTTATGTACTCACCTAAGGAAAGTTTCTAAGAAGACGTTGTCTTCAATCAAAAGGCTGAGACAAATCGTCTCAGCCTTTTACTCATCTTCTGCTTGCTCTGTCATAACTTGTAAGCGATAGGTTTTAGGCGATTTTCCACAGAGTTTACGGAAAACCTTGTAGAAATAGCCTACATTACTGTAACCGACTTTATAGCAGATATCTTCAATGCTGTCATTGGTCGATAAGAGGAGCTGCTGGGCAGCCTTAATCCGCTGTTTGTTGAGGAGTTCTGCGAACGTTGCATTGGTTTCTCGTTTAATCAATTGGCCTAAATAGACTGGATTGATAAAGAGAGCCTGACTGATGTCCTTGAGTGACAGCTCTTTTTGGTAATCACGGCTAATCACTTGGAGGACACTCGCTACATTTTCATTCATCCGATAGTGGGATAAGAAACGGGACAACTCTTCCTGGATGAAGCTAATCATCTCGCTAAAGGTAGCAGCTTCTTGGACTTTCTTGACCACATCGGCCAAATCATCTCCTTGCAGGTATTCAAACAAATGAAAGACATCCATCAAAAATTGGATAAAGAGTTGCTTGGTCAGCGAAACCTTAGGTGTCTTCTCAAGGATCATTTTTTCCAACCAGTCCAGTTCTTCTAAGATCTGTTGGATATTTCCTTGCATGATCACCCGGTAGGCCGGCTCGTAGTAATGGAAGACCTCTTCATCTTGATTGAGAGGGGTCGCCCCATAAAAGAGGCTCCGCTCTACTAGGTCCTTAAATTGACGAAAGTGCTCCTTATAAGGAGGCTCAAAGACCTTCTCAATCATGGCTTCTTCTTCTTGATCTGAGATAAAGAGTTGAAGATTTTGCCCGAGAACTTGGTAAGACGAGCTGATAAAGCCTTTTTTCTCCTTAGCAACCCCAATCCACAGTGAGTTTCGTCCTGCGATATACTGACAAAACTCTTCCTCTGAGATATCATCGTGAATCAAGCGGTTGGCCAACTCTTGGCTTGGTTGCTGGATTTGGTGCTGGATTTTTTCTAGGATATTGCCCATCTCCACCTTATTGACCGGTTTGAGCAGGTAGTCTGCCACGCGCAAATTGAGGGCTGTCTTGACATATTCAAAATCCTGATAGCCTGACATAATGATAAAAGCAGCATCTGGAATCAAATCCTTCATCTCTGCAATCATCTGAAGTCCGGTCTTTCCAGGCATATTGACATCCGTGATCACCACATCCACTGGATGTTCTCGCACATAATCAAGGGCCTGGTCGGCATCTTCTGCAGTTGCGACCACTTCCATATTCCAGTGGTCAAAGGGGATTAATTTTTTTAACCCTTCTGTAATCATATACTCATCGTCTACTAATAAGACTTTGTACATTCTGTCTCCTTTATTCATCTTGAATGGTTATCGTATAGGTCACTCCATGGTGAGGTTGGGAGAAGACTTGGATATGGTAGCGATCTCCAAAATAGAGTAGCATGCGTTCATGGACATTGACAATTCCGATGGACTGCCGGCCACTCTTTTCTTCGATTTCTGAGCGAGGATTACGATTGGCTAGTATCTCTTGAATTTTTTCTAGCTGTTCTTCTTCCATCCCGCGCCCATTATCAGTAACTAGGATCATGACTTGCCCTTCTCCTTGCAAGACTTTGACACTAATCACATTGTCCTTGCGTTTGTGATCCACTCCATGTGCAAAATAGTTCTCGACCAAAGGCTGGATGGTGAATTTGGGAATCTTCATCTTTTCCAAACCTGGATCGATCTTAAAGCCATAGGCAATCGATTTTGGATAACGCACCATGCAGAGGTAGCTGTATTTGCGACAAAATTCGAGCTCATTTTCAACTGTCGTCACTCGCTCATCTGAGATATTATTGCGCAAGAGACTACTAAACTCATAAATAATATCACCCAATTCATCCTGCTCTTGCATGACGGCGTACATCCGGATAAATTCCAGCGTATTGTACATGAAATGGGGATTAATCTGGGCTTGTAGTGCCCGCATATTGGCATCTTTTTGGCTGAGCTGCAGCTGGTAGATATCTCGAATATTCTTATCCATATTGTCTAACATGGTATTAATCATATTACCAATAACCAGCAGTTCTTGGTCCTTGGTTGAGGTATCAATCCGTCGTTCGCTATCGCCTTGACTGATCTGCTCCATGGTATCAACCAAATCGAGGACTTGACGCCTGTAATTTTTGAAAATTTGCCGCATTAATAAGTAAAGGATCAAGAAAATCAAGAAAGCAATGGAGAGAAAAGTGGTCAGGTTGGCTAGACCCTTTTTGACCAGATAACTTTCAGAAACAGCTACATCCACCTTGTAGCCATAGATCGTGCTGCGAGTTTGCCATTTAACATCTTTTGATTGCCCCTTATCCCCTTCATGGTACATCTCTTTTCCAAAAGGGGTGAAGATCCGCACAGCGACCGGAAGATCGCCTCTGGCATTATCAATCGCTGCCGTCAAAATTTCCTGGTCCAGCGTCATATAAGCGATCCCAACTCCAGCACCCGTAGTCGGATCTGTCAAAGGAACCGGAATGGCTGTCGCAGGAGCCTTGTAATGGTCCGCTGAGACTTGCTTGCCTCCCTGTGATTGCCGGGTAGAGATAAATACCGTCTTGTAATCAGACAAGGTGACATCGATACCCTCGATGTTTTTATTGCTCAAATAGAGACTGTCAATATTCTTATGTAGGGACAATTGGATATAAGAAGGGAACTGGGCATTCAATCGCCAAGTCTCATACTCCGATGGTGACAAGGTAAAATAGCGATAAACCCCTTCTAATTTTGCAGGGTTTTCAACGAGACTACGCCCTTCTTGTGTGACCCGCTGATAAGAGGTCTCAAGATCCGTCACGACTTCAGTCAAGACCCGTTGGGCGATCCGATCGGCTTCAGCTTGCTGGTTTTTCCAAGAGATCCCCGCTACGACGAGACCCATAATGGTCAAAATGACCACCATGACATAGGCGTAGAATTTTAAAAGCGTACTTAACCAGATTTTTTTCATCGTTAGGATACCAATTTTTCGTGGATGTTTTGATAAACAGGGTCAAAGATATCATTGACAAAGAAATGCCAGACGCCGATCAAGACAAAAAAGAGAAGGGCTGGCATGTAGTAGCTAATGACGCCAAGTAGCGCGGTTCCAAGGATGAGCTTCAGAACCGGACGAATGTCCAGCAACATTCCGATCAAACTGAGCTTGATACTGTTGGCATAAGAGAGAGCAAAATGCACTTGCAATTTCAAATAAACGGCATAAGCTAGAGGCGCAACCAAGAGGAAAACCAAATTAAACAAGAGAACCAAAATTTGGAAGAAATTCAAGTGAGGAATCTGGACCATGAGGTACATGCCATAGAGGAGGATTCCTTCAATGGCAAAGAAGGTGTAAAAGACTTGATTAGCCGGAACCAGATTTTCTTTGAAGAGTTCCCAAGCGCGTGACCAATGGTAGTCTTTGTAGTTCATGCCATTTTCCGCATAGAGGCTCATGATAGTGGCACTGGCTGGTCCTACTCCTAGAAGAATGCCCCCACAGATCGTCAAGACCCAAAAAATCCCTGTTACCAGCATGGCAACATAGACTCTCGTAAAAATGAACTCGATGATTTTTCCCATCATTCAGCCTCTTTCCCAATTAGTTATTCTATTATATCATAAAAATAAAACGCTTTCCTCATATTTGCATTAGTGAATTGAAATATTGATTTTCATTTCCAGGATTCATTTTCATAAAAACTTAAAAAGGCCTTGGAGACAGCCCCAAAGCCTTTTCACACGACCTGTTTCTTATTTTTTAGAAGCAAGGAATTCGTCGTATTGTTTTTGCATTTCGTCAAGCACTTTTTGGTAAGCACCTTCTGATTTCAATTTTTCAAGCATCTTAGGAACTTCTACTTCAGGATCCACAGTACCAGTATTGATCGCACCTGCGAATTGGTTCAAAGTATTTGTAAGAGCAGTGATTTCTGATTTCACTTTATCTGTGTTAAAGATGAAACCAAGTGCTGGAGATTCTTTTGCAGTTTCCAAGTCTTTCTTAGATTGTGCAATTTGTTCATCTGTTACGTTTTCGTTGATGTAAAGAATCCAGTTGTTACCAGTGTTCCATCCAGACATGTGAGTGTTTCCGTTGTAGCCATCCAAGACTTTGACACGGTTTTCTTTGCCGGCAACTTTTTCCCAGTTCTTGCCTTCTGGTCCATAAACAAGACCGTTCAAGAGTTCTGGATCAGTGTTCAAGAGGTTCAACACTTCCATTGCTTTTTCTTTGTTCTTAGAGTTGTTTGAGATAACAAAGTTAGCTACTTGAGTAGTATTGTTCTTCTTGTACAGTTCAGTAAATGGTTTGATGTCGATCTTACGGTTTGCTACACGAGAAAGCAAGCTGTTACCGTAGTCAGCTGGTCCTACTGTTTCTTCACGAACCAACCAAGTATCTTGAGAAAGGTCATAACCAGTATCGCTTGTTGCTACGTCTTTTGGAATGTATCCTGCTTCGTAGTATTTGTGAAGAGTCTTCAAGTTTTCTACATAACGAGGGATTGTGTAACGGTCAACGATCTTCGTAGTGTCACCTTTCAAGTCAACAACGAATGGAAGTCCATCAACAGCCACATAGTCGAAGTCATCTGAAGGTCCACCGTAGCTCTTGTTCATGGCAAATGGAACAACGTTTGGATCTTTTTCTTTGATGGCTTTCAAGACTGGTTCAAGAGAAGCATAGTCTTTCACGTTTGAGACATCGATACCATATTTTTCAACAAGTGGTCCGTTGAAGGCAAAGTTTTGAGAAGATGCAACGTTAGCTGCTACTGGAACAGCATAGATCTTGCCGTTTACAGTGTTCCCTTTGATGTAAGCTGGGTCAAGTGCTTTGTAAAGGTCTTTCCCTTCTTTCTTGTACAATTCTGTCAAGTCAGCATAAGCACCTTTTTGAGCGTTGATAACATAGTTATTAGCAAAGGCAATATCATAGTTTTCACCAGATGAGATGATAACGTTCATTTTTTGTGCGTAGTCACCCCAACCAAGATATTGAATATCCAATTTTGCGCCAACTTTCTTTTCAATGATCTTGTTGGCATTTTTAAGAAGAACATCCAAGTTATCAGGTTTATCCCCGATTTGGTACATCTTGATGATTGGTTTACCATCTTCAGTTGTTGCAGATTTCTTGTTGTTACCTGTAAGGTTTCCACAAGCAGCAAGAGTAGCTCCAAGAGCAATGACACTAGCAGATGCTAACGCGTATTTTTTCCAATTTTTCATAAGAAAAATCTCCTTTATGTTATTTTCTTTTTAGACTAAGTTATGAGTTGAAAATCTTGCTGATTTTCAATGAACGATGTTATTCTTTCACACCACCGATGGTCAAGCCTTTTACAAAGTAGCGTTGGAAGAATGGATAGAGAATGGCGATTGGCACTGTTGCCACAACCACCATGGCCATACGTCCTGTTTCCCGTGGGATGGATTGTACAGCTCCTGCCAATTGGCCGGATACCCCGACATTTTTAGCGATGTAATCCATATTGTTTTGGATTTGCATCAAGAGGTATTGCAATGGGTAAAGGTTGTCACTCTTAATATAGAGAAGGGCGTTGAACCAGTCGTTCCAGAATCCTAAAGCGGTGAAGAGACTAATAGTCGCAATCCCTGGTAGAGAGAGTGGCAAGCAAATTTGGAAGAAAATCCGTGTTTCACTTGCCCCATCGATCCGAGCGGATTCAAGAATGGCTTCTGGAATGGTCCGTTTAAAGAAGGTCCGCATCAAGATGATGTTGAATGGGCTAAGCAACATTGGGATAATCAAAGCCCCGATGGTATCACCCAATTGCAAGAGTTGAGTGGTGACAATATAGCCCGGTACCAACCCTGCACTAAAGAGCATACTAAGGAGTGAAAATACGGTAAAGAACTTGCGGTATTTAAAGGTACTCCGTGAGATCGCATAAGCATAGGTTGTTGTGATAAAGACATTACATGCTGTCCCCACAATGGTCACAAACAAGGTAATGAAGAGGGCTTGCAAGATTTTGTCTTTGAACTGTACCAAGAAAAGGTAACCATCAAATCCAAATTTTGCCGGCCAGAATTGGAATCCATGGACTGCCAAACTTTGTTCGTCTGTCAAAGAGATCATGACAACGAAGATGAAGGGAAGTACACAGGTCAATCCGACTAAGGTCAACAACAAGGTAAAGAAGAAGTTGCTCTTCTTACTGAAAGAATGGATCCCGACATTATCAATTTTTTCTTTTTGAATGGTTGATTTTTTCATACGATCCTCCTTTCTAGAAGAGAGCGGCATTCTTATCAATGCGACGGGCAATGATATTTGAGATTAAAACAAGAACCAAACCGACTACCGATTGGTAAAGACCGGCTGCTGCTGTCATCCCGATATCCCCTGACTTGGTCAAACCGTTGTAGACATAAACATCAATAACGTTGGTCACACTATAGAGCGCTCCAGCATTATGCGGGATTTGGTAGAAAAGACCGAAATCTGCGCGGAAGATATTTCCGACTGCAAGAATAGTCAAAACCGTAATCAAGGAAGACAACTGAGGAATGGTGATGTTGCGAATGCGTTGCCACTTAGACGCACCATCCACAGTCGCTGCTTCATAGTAAGTTGGGTCAATTCCCATGATGGTTGCATAGTACATGACACTACTATAACCAAAGCCTTTCCAGATTCCTAAGAAGAGGAGAAGCGCTGGCCAGATCCACAATTCCGAGTAGAAATTGATGGCTTTCATACCAAATGAAGTTAAGATGTGGTTGACCAATCCTTTGTCCACGTTAAGGAAGGCATCGGTGAAGAAGCTGATGATAACCCATGATAGGAAGTATGGGAAGAGCATGGAGGTTTGAAGCACCTTGACCACTCTTTTTGATCTCAACTCACTAAAGATGATGGCGATCCCAACGGAAACAATCAATCCTAAGAAGATGAATCCTAAGTTGTACAATACCGTGTTTCTTGTAATAATGTAGGCATCTTTGGAACTAAAGAGGAACTTGAAGTTGTCAAAGCCAACCCACTTACTCTTCATGACACTGTCAATGAAGCCCTCTCCCGTAATATGATAGTCCTTAAATGCTACGATATTCCCAAAAACCGGAATATAGAAGAATAAGATTAACCACGCTGCACCAGGTAAGACCATTAAAAGAAAAATGAAATTTTCTCTCAGAGTCCTTACAAACTTTTTCATTTAACTCCCCCCTTTGAGCCTTGAGCGTGTTTATTTGCTTTGGTAGCGTTTACATCACCTATTATAAGATAGCCCATTTACATTTTCAAACTCCTAATTATAGAAAAAATTCTACAAATTTATGACATAGCTTTAAAAAAGAGTAGAAAAGGGTGGTCGTAAAGACAGCTCCTCTTCTACTCCTAGCCACTGTGGATGAGACTTCTGTCATCCAACTTGGCATTTTTTACGTTGTATAAATGGTCGAAGCCGTCGCAATAGTATGCCACTGGTTAGCCGTTGTGGCTGCGAAGTCCTGATCCCCGTAGAAATCGTTGAATGGCAAGATCTCTACTTCTAGTTCATCGATACGAGAGATTTCGCCTGCTAGGTAGTTTTCAATCCGACTTTCAGCTCGCTTGATCCGTTGCAAGAGTCCACCCATCCGGATGTCTACGGTATCCAAGCCAAAGACCTTGTTTTCTTTCAGCCATTGGTGGCTAAAGAGGTCATGGAAGGTTTCAATCTGGCTTCTGAGTTTTGGCAATTCTTCTCTAGCAATTTGTTGCAAGCTTTTTTTATCACCTGCTTGATAAGCTTCCCGAATGCGTCGGCCTACATCCACTTTACTACTTAAAATGGCATTCAACTGTGCCTGGGTTTCAAAGAGATAGGCGTAAACACCCGCTTTTTCTTTGATGTCAGAAAGAATCTCAGCTGCCTTGGCAAAGTGGGGCTTGTCCTGTTCAGGTGTCATGTGCTTGTCCAGAATTGGGCAAAGAACATCCTGATAAAATACGTAGCGGTTAGGATTAATCCCGCTGAGATTATCTGGTAGATCAGGCAAGAGGTTGGCCAGATCCAGCTGCATGAAGTCCTCAACGGATAGGCCTGTATTGGTCTTGAAGTGGGCAGATAGACGCTCTAAATCATTGCGGTAGCTGAGTTCCGCCCAGATTTGTAAGCTCGGTAGGATCGAGAACTGGGCTGTTTCCCCACCATTGTCCCCCCAGCCCGTCACAATGACTTCCTTGATCTGGTTGGCACGGCAAGCTTTATTGGCTTCAAGAGCGATGAGACGACTGAAATGGTTGTGGGGTGTGAAGCCAATCCACTTCCAAGCCCCACCAGCAAAGGCGATATCTTGGCTAATCTTGTGGTGATTACGGAAGTTACGATTGTATTTTTCCTCGCTATCCTGATAATAATCCCAGTAAACCAAGGTCACACGGTCTTTGAGACGGTCTAGATAAACTCGTGTTTCTTCTGGAATGTCCACCTCACGATCGTACTGGCCATCTGCTGACATAAGCTTGAAGAACATATCGCTCCACATCTGGCAGTGGAAACCATACTTATCTGCAATATCCAGCACGCGCTCCAAGTGTTGGCACATAAGGAGACTCCGGTCCACAATACCGTTCAAGATAAGATAACGACCCAAACCAACCAGGTGGGCTTCGTCCATCCCGATATTGACCTTGCGCGTTTGTAGTTTAGATAGCGTCGCAAACATGCCATCAATCAGGTCATAAACTTTTTCTTCACCGATAAGGAGAATGTCCTCTACATCGCGGAGTTCCTGCACTTCTTTGACACCCCATTTGACAAAGGCTGACAAGTGGGCCAAGGTCTGAATGCATGGGACAAAGGTCATGTCAAACTGCTGGGCGTAGGCTTCAATTTCTTGTAACTCTTCAGCAGCATAAGCTCCACGGAAATAACCAAAGTAAGGATGACCTTCAACCTGATAGGTGTCCTCCATATAAAGCTCAAAGGTTGAGTAGCCCATGAGAGCTAGAACTTCAATCATCTGTTTGGCTGATGCGACATTAAGCACGGCATTGCGCGAACAGTCCGCCATATAGGCTAAATCTTCATAAGCCGCATGCTCCTCAATCTCGACCTTATCCCCTTCTGCCAAAGCTGTTGCTAGCACAGACAAGGCACGGTAGAGTTGATGAGGTTTGCGGTAGGTCAGTTGATAATGCCCATTCTCACCCTTGATAGAGATAGAAGCTTGGTCAGACTGAGCGACCGCCACCTCTACATCTGGTAGGGAGATGTGATTGTTTAATACTTCGATAGCTTGGGTTTGTTTGGGACTAAGTCCTGTAAAACTTACCATTGGTTTTCCTCCTGTAACCAGTTGACAAGGGCACCGTAGAGATTGGCATCTGCCTGATAGGTGCAAGCTTGAATCACTGGAGCAATTGTATATTCTTCATATCTGTCCACAAAAGTATCTACTGCTTTTTGAACCCCTCTGATAAAATCTGGATTCTGACTAATAGAGCCACCCAGGCTAATGACATCTGGGTCGATGAGATACTGGATATTGAGCAGTCCTTGGGCTAGGTTGCGATTCATGCGCTCAATAGCTTCTTGGCAAAGGGCATTGCCTGCTGCCGCCTCTTGGTACACCTTACGGCCATCCCAGTCAGACTGACCAGATTTTTCAATGACATAGCGCACCATATTTCCTGTTGATGCTAGTTGTGACCAGTTATTGAGCTTTTCTGCAGGTTCGATGGTTGTCATGTAGCCAAACTCACCGCCCAAGCCATGACGACCACGGTGAAGCTTGCCATTGATGATCATGGCGCCACCGATCCCTGTACCAATCACGACACAGGCTGCATTTTCAATCTCAGGATGCGCCAGCAATTCACTCAGTCCAACACAGTTGGCATCATTTTCTAGATGGACAGGTAGCTTGTGATGAGAAAGGGCCTCATACCATGAAAAACCATGGATGTAAGGAATGGCACTGATCCCTTCAATTACCCCTGTTTCTTGGTTAACAGCCCCTGGCACACTCATAGCAATCCCACGGTAGTCACGTTCTGACAATCGCTGGTCCAACCAAGCCAACAAATCTTCTAGAGTTTTTGGCGTTGGGGTGCTGGCCTTATCTAAAATCTTTCCATCCGGAGTGAGACTAGCAAACTTAATCCCAGTCCCTCCGATATCAATCGTTGCAATGGTCATTGCTTTTACCTGTAAAAAGGAGCGAGTCAGCAGTTGGTTCTTACTTTTTCGCTCCTCCTTTCCTTTTATTGTTTCTTCAGCTGCAACCAGCTAGACTTCTTCTTTTTTAATCCATTCTGTCCGGATTTCTTGCGGTGCCAATAAACCTGTATGGACCGGATACGGTTGTTCAAGAAGATCGACAACCGTTTGTTGTCCTTCTGACACGCGCACATTTTCTTGGCTCATATTGTAATAGCGAAGGATGTAACCTTCTTCATTTTCTGCTACCTTAAAGGCTGTTGGACAAACCTGAGGATGTGTCAAGGCTGTATGCTTGAGTAAGCTACCAGATGCTGCTACACTTCCTTCTTGTTTTTCAACTTGAAGGCTGGTCATCGGTGTCTGCAAAGCTTTAGCTCGGCGATAAGC
Source organism: Streptococcus parasanguinis (assembly GCF_009717775.1). Classification (GTDB taxonomy): domain Bacteria; phylum Bacillota; class Bacilli; order Lactobacillales; family Streptococcaceae; genus Streptococcus; species Streptococcus parasanguinis_AG. The sequence goes on from NZ_WMZF01000009.1 coordinate 44,335, forward strand.
AGAGAAGCGTCCCTGAGCTTGATGGCATTCTACTGCATATTCAACCTCAAAGTCCCGTAAGCATTGTGCTTCTGGTGTTGGGAAATAGCCCCAGTCACCAAGTTCACCGGAAGCACGGAGAAGTGTTACAGCTATCGTATCGTCTCCAAGGATTTCGTATTCATGCAATCCTTTATTGGCCACTGTTACCCCTTTGACGTCATCATACAAGCTGACGAAAGCTTGCTGGTGTTGAGGATTTTCAGGATTTTCCCAAGAAGCAGCCGGTTTATTTGGCCGTGTGACCACCTCATAAATGCTTTCCGAGTCATTGCTTGGACGAGTGTTATGAGTTTTGACCAAGAGACGAATGCGGTGATCCTTAGCAGTATTGGTAAAGCGTGTCTTGAAGCGAATTTGCGGGTCATCCACAAAGATGGTCATCTCCGTTTCAAGAGGGATGGTTGTCATCTCTTCTGAGCGACTTGCCTTGCGGTTCATAAACTCGATAATGCCTCTTTGCTCCGCATCCAATTGTTCATCCGCGCTAACCGGGATCGTCAAGTCATGCTTGAGCAAGATTTTGGCATAGCGAGCATTGTTTTCCAAGACCTCATAAGCTGTTAACTCCGCATAGATCGGCTCTGTTCCTTTTGGTTGGAAGTAGATATATTCATTACCGATATCACCACGATCTTCAAAACGAAGGAAATCCTCATAAGCCTCATTGGTCGTTTTATCATAGAGGGTCAAGCCATCATCGATACTAAGGGTTACAAATGGCGTATCAATCACCCCATTTTGGAAAAGACCATCATGATGAGGTGCTTTGCCTTCCAAGAGCTGGAAGGTGGTCCAAGAAAGAGGCGCTAGGTGAACCGGAACCGTCACGCGCACTTGACGCGCGATATAAGGTTGACGGAATTTATCCTTAGGCAGGGTATAGCCAAAGCTTGCTCCCAAGTCCTCAATCTCTGCTTCTACAAGATGCCCATCTAAATCTTCTACGTGGTAGTCTGGCAAGGTCAAAGCGGCCATTTTCTTGAAGCCCTCTGTCGGATGCAATTCCTTAAATGGACAAACCGCTACATCGACAATCGTGCTGACGGTGTCCACCTTATTGTGCAAGCCAGTGTTGATGACCGTAAAGAGGTGCTCACTCTGGGCTTTTTGAGTTGCTAGTTTACCCTTCCATTCGTTGAGAAGGTTGGTCTTGACAAAGTTTCCAACTTGGTTGACCTTGGCAAAACGAACTTCCATTTCACGGTGAACATCATCTATGCTACATCCACAAATACTATCGTGTGGCGCATTTTGTAAGAGTGTCTTCCAGGCATAGGTCAATTGATCCTTGTGGTTGTGCCCACCAGTAATGATGGTCAAAGGTTCCACCACTTGCTCGAGTAAGTTGCTGTTTTCTTGGAAGGCTTGCTTGAGATAAATCCGAGAAGAAGACGTATTTGCCAGTGTGTACCAACCATCGGTTTCCTGACTGGTCAATTCCCCCGTAACCGTTGATAATTGTTCAGGAAGTGCACTTTCCACTGCTTGCACGTAGTCATCAAAGGAACTGTGAATAAAGGTCACGTCAGGGAAAAGCTCATTGGCCACACGAATGGCTTCACTCAAATTTCGTTGAACCGGTTGGTGGTCACAACCATTCATCATCAACCATTGGTTGGTCGATGCATAGTCACGAACATCTGCCAATTTTTGTTTCCAGAAAGCCAAAGCTTCATCTTTATCCACTGGAATTTCATTCCCATTACTGTACCAGTTGGCAAAGAGAATGCCCAGTACACGGCTACCATCTGCACCTTGCCAGTACATTTCAGAAAATTGAGAAGTAAAATGCTCATCTCCAAGAACTTGGTTGTCAAATCCGATTGGTTTGACCCCACGCCCAAAGGCTGCTACGTGAATCCCTGATTTTTGAAGGAGTTGAGGAGCTTGTCCCATATTTCCAAAGGTATCTGGGAAGTAGCCAATCTGCGTAGATTTGCCCCATTTAGCGCATTCAGCCTGTCCGATCAAGGTATTGCGGACATTGGCTTCGCTGGAGATCAAGTAATCATCCTGCAAGATGTAGAAGGGACCAATCTTGAGCTTGCCCTCGTCGATATAGCGCTGCACCTTGTCACGGTTTTCAGGGCGAATTTCTAAATAGTCGTCAAGGACAATGGTTTGTCCATCCAAGTGGAAACTTTTGAATTCAGGGTCATTTTCAAAAAGATCAAAGAGATTGTCAAAGAGTTCCACCAATTGCATGCGGTGACTTTCAAAAGGTAAATACCACTCACGATCCCAGTGGCTGTGAGAGATGATATGTACAACAACATTTTCCATGAGTAAAACCTCATTCTAACTTAAATTTAAAAATATATTTTTGATTCTTTCCCAGAATCTGTTAAGCGACAGCTCATTAGCGAATATCCAAGTAATCCAAGACCAATTCACAGAACATCATGTTGGCCCAAGAGAACCATTCACGCGAGTATTTGGTTGGATCATCTACATGGAAACTTTCGTGCATGACGCCCGTGCCTCCATCGCAGGCAACCAACTGGTCCAGCAAATGTTTTTTCTCAGCTTTATCATTTGTTGTCAATCCTTGAATGGATAAAGCAATCGGCCAGATATAGCGATAAAAGGTATGAGAACTTCCGAGCCCACTAGCATACTTCCCTTCATAGAAGTAAGGATTTTCAGGGCTCAAAATCGTCCGACGAGTAGCTTGGTAGACCTCATCGTCAATGGCGCAATATCCCAGATAAGGAGCTGCCAACAAGCTTGGCACGTTTGGATCATCCATGATACTAGCATTTCCCAAACCGTCTACTTCAAAAGCATAGATCTTCTCGCCCTTGCTGTTAGTCGTGTAGGCGTAGTTTTCTATCCCTTCTTGAATCTCCGCTTGCAGGCGTTTGGCATCTGCAATGATGCTCTCGCTATCGGCTAGATTCAATGTTGCGAAGATTTCTTGCACATAACCCAAGACAACCACTGCAAACATATTGGACGGAATCAAGTAACTATACTGACAGCAGTCATCACTTGGACGAAAGGCTGACCAGGTCATCCCTGTCACAGCAAAGTCAGGACCAAATCCGTCATTTACCAGCGTGTCTTCCTTACGATCTGTATCCCGAACAAAGCGATAAGGGGAATTTTTGTGGTCTTGTTCCACTGTCCAGAGATGAAGAATTTCCTTAGTCGCTGTGATAAATGTTTCATCAAATTGGCTAGTCTCACCAGTTTCTTTCCACAGAAGATAAGCCAACTGCAAGGGGTAGCACAGCGAATCTACTTCATACTTGCGTTCCCAAATCCAGCCATTCAAATCGGTGTGATCAGTCTCGTGATGGCCTTTCCAGTTCTCCTCAATATTGAAAGAGTTGGCATAGGGATCCTTGAGGATCAAGGTCATCTGGCGTTTGACCAAACCAGCAATGGTCTGACGCAATTGGGGATCTCGTTTAGCCACATGAAGATAAGGCCTCAATTGAGCCGTTGAGTCACGCAACCACATAGCTGGGATGTCCCCTGTTAACACAAAGGTTGAGCCATCTTCTAAAATTTCAACTGTATTGTCCAAAGTGTCTGTATAACAACGTTCAAAGACATCCACCCACTCAGGGTACTCCTTAGCTCGCTCAGCCACTTGATCCAACCATTCTCGCACAATTTCTTTTGAATAGGTCATTTATTTTCCTCACACGTATCGATTCTTTCCTATTCAGTATAAAAGATTTCAAAAGGGAAATACATACGCAAACTATAGCCCTTTTTCTACTAAATTTTCCATTTGATAAAAACGCTATCATATTTGACAACACTTTGATACAATGAAGAAAATACCAGCGCGTGTTCCAAGAAAAACACAGATCATTTAAGGTTGATGAAGAAAAAGGAGACAAGATGCGCACACATTGCCAAACCATCGATACCCGCTGGGGAAGCGATAATCATCCCCACTATTCGCACGGGAACACCCTCCCTTATACCGGAGTCCCTTTTGGGATGAACTACTTTCTTCCTCAGACGACACACGAACAAGGAGCTTGGTTTTTCAACCCCAATCTCCCTATTTTTCAGGGATTTCGTCTCACCCACCAGCCTAGTCCTTGGATAGGAGACTACGCTTGGTGCCTCATCACGCCCATCACAGGAGAAATTGCAAGTTCCGACCTCTTCCGTCGCCAAAGCAGTTATTCGATGAAAGAAGCTCTTTTCCAGCCCCACTACCTTCGGATTTTTTCGGAACGTTATCAGATTCACAGTGAGCTGGTTCCAAGCCGCTACGGGGCTGTCATGCGCTTTCGAGCACCAGAAAAGCTGACTCTCTGCTTTCATGCAACAAAGGAACTAGAGGACTTGACTCTGACAGACCAAACCTGCCACTTCCACATTCTGGATCAGGCCCATACCGCAGATACTTCCTACTCTTTCTATCTCCAGTGGCAATTTAGCCAGCCGATTGAGAGCGTCACTCACATCGATCAAGATCTTTTTCTGACCTTTGCTAGCAAGGAAGTGACCGTCCAATTAGGAACTTCTTATCTGTCCCAAGACATGGCTCACAGCCATCTTCCCAACCTTTCCTTAGAAAAAGCTAAAAAAGAAGCAGCCGATCAATGGAATCAGCTACTAAAACGAATTGAAGTGAAAGATAACGGAGGATGTGATCAAGCCTTTTTCGATCATTGCCTTTACCGACTCCTCCTTTTCCCTCAAACCTTTTACGAAACAGATACCAAGGGAAATGACTGGCACCTGGATGTCACCCATCAGGAAATCAAACCAGGAAAAGCATATACGAATATCGGATTTTGGGACCTCTTTCGGACCTCTTTTCCACTCTTTAGCCTTGTCTACCCCGATTATTACCGTCACTTCCTCGAAGGATTTTTAAATACTTACCAGGATACTGGTTTTCTACCAAAATGGTTGGCCCCAGATGAACGAGGAATGATGCCAGGTACCCTCATCGATGGAGTCTTTGCGGATGCTGTCACAAAAGGGATCGCACCAGACCTACATGAAAACATGCTGACAGCCATGCTCCAGACGGCCCAAAAAACAGATCCCACTCAACATTTTGGTCGCCATGGCAATGAAAGCTACAAGGCCCTTGGCTACCTACCCGATGATTTTCACGAAAGTGTGAGCTATAGCCTCGATTATGCCTATAGTGACTTTTGCATTGCTACCGTTGCCAAGCAATTGGGGCATACAAAAACAGCCGCTCGGTATGCTGCTTCTAGCTTCTCCTACCGAACATTGTATGATACCCAAACAGGCTTCATGAGGGCGCGATCCACCAATGGAAACTTTAAAGAACCCTTCTCTCCTACCAGCTGGGGAGGAGATTATGCAGAATGTTCTGCAACCCAGGCTACTTTTGGAGCCTTACACGACCTCTCCGGCCTGATAGAGCTAATGGGCGGTAAAAAAGCCTTTACCCAACGACTGCTGGATCTAGCCAATCAAAAACCTCAATTTGATGTAAGAGGATATGGCTATGAAATCCATGAAATGAGTGAAATGGCCCAAGCCCCATTTGGGCAGATCGCCATCTCCAATCAACCCAGCTTTCACATTCCCTACCTCTTCCGTCACAGCCTTCATCCCGAATACACCAATCTCCTGATCCACCAGATCCGTTCTCAAGCTTTTCATCAAGATTTCCAAGCCTATCCAGGTGATGAGGACAATGGTAGCCTATCTGCTTGGTACATCTGGTCAGCCCTTGGACTCTACCCAACCTGCCCAGGAAAACCAATCTATGATCTGGGCCTCCCTCTCTTTAAAGAAGTTCTTCTCCATCTTCCAAATCATGAGCTCAAAATTTGCGCCAACTCACACACTGCAGGCGCCTATTTCATCCAAAAAGCCCTATTAGATGGCAAAGAGAAACAAGAGATTTCCCATCAAGATCTCCTTGAAGCCCAATTGCTCCAGTTTGAGCTTTCTTGGCTCCCCCCACATGCATAAGAAAAAGAGAGTGGGACAGAAATCGGTAATTCATTAGAATTCGATTTCGTCGTCCCACCTCCGCACAGTTGAGTAGGGCTGTAAAAGCTGATGAAATCAGCGTAGTAGAGCCCACTCAACCACTGCGTCTTGCTTGACAATCCAAAAACAATTGAGAGGCTAGGACTTTTGTCCCAGCCTCTTTTTTCTGTTATTCATCTCCTACATGATAGTAGATCGAGCCTTGTTCCCCAAAACTAGCGATACCAACACCAGACCACAAGCGGTTTTTAGAGGCATCTGATGTATCCTTAAAGACCACTTGTCCTTGATCATCGACCTGATCACCAATGGTCACTCCCGCAGGAATATACTCCAACAAGAAGCCTCCATCACGACCACCATAAATGCCTTCTGATGCTGTTCCATAATCCGTCAAAGAAGCTCCATAGCCCTCTAACTCTTGTGAGACCAACCCTTTGTCGTTAAAGACCAGCTTGTTTCCCTTATCATCTTGCCAAATCCCAGCAATACTGCTGTAATCTCCATTAGCAATCGCCTCAAGATCCATTTTCTTCACTTCTTTTTTCTCTTCTTTTTTTTCTTTCTCCTTCACTTCTGAACTAGAAGCTGTCGTCTTTTTCACCTCAGAAGAAGCACTCGTTTGACTAGAAGAAGAATCTGATTTCTTACTCGCGCTCTGTTGCGAACAAGCTAGCAACAGGACTACACTGAGAAGACTCACAAGAATTGCACCAACTTTTTTCATTTAAAATTCCCCATACATTTTTTTAGTTTAAAGCCCTTTCATTGTAACGTATTTTCAAGTATTTGACAAGCTTCACTCCTCATTTTTAATCAAAAAGAGACCGGGATAATCAGTCCTAGTCTCTCTTTTGATACAGCTCTTAATGAGCCAGCATTTCCTGTGCCACTTCTAAACCAGATAAGTTGGAAGGATAATACGTTGGCCAATTTTCTAACTCATCATAAAGCGCCTCTTGACTCTTTCCTCCATGGAAAATGTGGAAGTGAGCTGCCTTTACCGGAGTAATTTCATGGTCACTAAATTGAACATATTTGAAGTCTCCCGCATCGCTCTCTTTCGCTTCAAAAAGATAACGAACACCACGATTCCCCTTCTTATAAGTCAAAATGTGCTTACCTACGTATTTATAGGTGTATTTCTTAGAAGATCCTTTTTGATAAAACTCCATTGAATCCTTATCAATCTTAATCCGATCAATATCTGTTTGGTAACCCTTGGTATAATATTCCTTATACTCAGCAGCCGTCATAGTTGGATTTAATTTTGCCTTATAATCAAATACCTGATCCAAAGTTCCATCTTGCAAGTATGGATAAACTGATTTCCAATCACCTGCATAATTTGCTAAGCTACGATCCTTCACTTGACTATCCTCGAAATAGCCCTTTTGAACCGTCTTAGAATCTTCCTCATGTTCCGGTTGAATATCCTTACCAGCTTGTGACGTTGTTTTCTCTAGCGCCTTCAGATTCTCCTTCATGACAGACACGTAGTCTTCGCCATCTTTCATTTCTTGATCCGTCAAGCTTTCCAAAGGATTTAAGACAGCCAACTCAACACCAGCTTCAGAAGACAAGGTTTTCGCCAAGGACTTAGAAGCATTTTCCTCAAAGTAAATGACCTTGATCTCATTTTTCTTGATATACTCTGTCAATTCACGCAATCGTGCAGCAGAAGGCTCACTATCAGGTGAAATCCCTGAAATGGCCACCTGGTTTAAGCCATAATCCAAGGCCAAGTAGCGGAAAGCCGCGTGTTGGGTCACGAAATTCTTTTGTTTCGCATCTTTCAAGCCATCCTGATAAGCTTGATCCAAGGCCTGTAATTTCTTCAGATAGGCTTGGGCATTTTTCTCAAACGTTTTTTTCTTATCTGGATAAGCTGCCACCAACTGATCACGAATCGACTCTACCATCTTCATGGCACGATGGGGAGAGAGCCAAAGGTGAGGATCATATTCATGATGGTGTTCTTCGCCCCCTTCGTGTTCATGTTCCTCTTCCAATCCAGGAAGCAAGACCATGCCCTTGGTGGCATCGATCACTTTGGTTTTCTTATCCTTCATTGATTTCAAAAGATTTGGAACCCAGGTTTCCATGTTTTCATTTTCATAGACGAAAACATCCGAATCTTGAATCATAGCCCGCCCCTTAGCAGACAATTCATATTCATGAGGCTCTGATCCCGCTCCAATGAGCAGGTCTACCGTTCCTTCATCTCCGACAATATTTTTTGTAAAATCATAAACAGGATAGAAAGTGGTCATCACTTTTAATTTCCCATTTTGACTCTGACTTTTGCCACAAGCTGTCAAAACAAGTGTTAAAGCCACTAACAATAACCAACCAAATTTTTTAAAGTTCATATCTACTTCCTCAAACGTGATCCAAGATTCACAAGCAAGAACAGTCCCACAAATAAAAGCGTGATGCTGGCACTCGCTGGTGTATCTGCAATATAAGACAAAATCAACCCACTAAACATCCCGATAAAGCCAATGATGACTGCAATCAGCATGACCCCACGGAAGTTCTTCCCTAATTTCAGCGCAATACTCGCCGGTAAAACCATGATGGTTGAAACCAATAACGATCCTGCTGCAGGAATCATCAAGGCGATAGCAACCCCCGTTACCACATTAAATAAGATGGACATGGTCCGGACCGGAAGCCCATCCACAAAGGCCGTATCTTCATCAAAGGTCAAAATATACATAGGCCGCAAGAATAAGGCCGTCAGCACTAATACAACGAAAGCAATCACAAACAAGGCAATCACCTGTTCATCCGTAATGGTTAGGGTAGAACCGAACAAGTATTGATCCAAACTCATCGAGCTCTTCCCACCACCACGCATCAGTACCAAAGCTAGGGCAAGACCAGTGGACATTAAAATTGCCGTCCCAATCTCCATAAAGTCCTTAAATAAGGTCCGCAAATACTCAAGGAAAACCGCAGCAATAATGACAATGATCATAGTCGAGAGCGTCGGAGAGATCCCAAGAAAAAGTCCAAAAGCGACACCCGCAAGAGAGACGTGACTCAGCGTATCACTCATCAGACTCTGCCGTCTTAAAATCAAGAAAATCCCTAATACAGGAGAAAAAAGACTCATGGCAACCATAGCCAACAAGGCCCGCTGCATAAAATCATACTGGAATAAATCAAGCATGGTCACCCTCCCCTTCAGTATCATGGACATTAAAACATCTCCAAGGAGAGCTTTGGTCACGAACCAAATGAATATTCCGATCCGCAAATTGGCTAACCTCTTCAGGATCATGCGTAATCATCAAAACAGATTTTTGATGGTGATGCGCACTGTGATGCATCAACTCATAAAAATCACTCTTTGTCGTCGCATCCATCCCTGTCGTAGGTTCATCTAAAACAAAGATATCCGGATCTGAAGCAAACATCCGAGCGATGACAGCCCGCTGTTTCTGACCACCAGACAAAGAACCAATCGCCCGATCCTTGAACTCCAGCATCCCAACAGATTCTAAACTCTTCAGAATATGTTTTTCGTCGTGCTCATTCAACTTTCGAAACCAGCCTTTACGAGGATACCGACCTGACTTCACAAATTCATAGACCGTACTTGGAAACCCTGCATTAAAACTAGCAATTTGTTGCGGCAAATAAGCAATCCTTAACTTCTTTCCCTTAACATTCGTCTTTGAAATCTCAACAGTCCCAACCTTGGGCTGTAAGATGCCAAGGCTAGCCTTAATCAAGGTTGACTTAGCAGCCCCATTCTCCCCAGTCAAGGTAACAAACTCCCCACTATCTAAGTAGTAATTGATCCCTTCCAGAACCGGTTCTCGATCATAATAGAACGATAAATTTGAAACCGAAATATACCTCAAACTATAACTCCTCTTCCAATAAATCTAAAAACCGCGAAATGACCCCTTGCTCATTCTTAGTAAACTTCGACAAAACATCCTCATAAGTGTGAAGGGTATGCTGATGGTGGTGCTGATGCTCTAAGGCAATTGGCTTACCAATCTCAGTTAAGCGATAATAGAGAACCCGTGCATCATTTTCATCGCGATAAGTCTCCAGCATCCCCTGACTTAATAAGGGCTTCACAGCCTTCGTGATCGCTGCCTGACTAACATTCAATTTCTTTGCTAAGACAGAATTGGTTAGAGCTTCATCAGCAACCAGCATCAAAATATGTTCCTGAGTGTTGGTTAATGAAACACCACTTGTACAAGACCCAACTAAAATCTCATGTTGATTCTCAGATAATAATAAAATAGAATTTAAAAATCGATCGATTTTATTTGCAACTTCAGACAAAATTAACTCCTTCTAATTCACTAAAAGAAACTTTACCGGTTAATTATATCATAAAAAAGAAAAAAATAAAACAAAAAAAGGAGTAAAACTCCTTTATAATCTATACCGGCGGCCGGGGTCGAACCGGCACGTCCTTGCGGACACTGGATTTTGAGTCCAGCGCGTCTGCCAATTCCGCCACGCCGGCATAAATTTAACTGGGGTAGCTGGATTCGAACCAACGCATGAGGGAGTCAAAGTCCCTTGCCTTACCGCTTGGCTATACCCCAATAATAATAAATAGGCGAGTGATGGGGATCGAACCCACGCATGCCAGAGCCACAATCTGGTGTGTTAACCACTTCACCACACCCGCCATAATTATTAACACGGGCAGTAGGAATTGAACCCACACTGAAGGTTTTGGAGACCTTAGTTCTACCTTTAAACTATGCCCGTAAAGGATGGAAGGGGAGGGATTCGAACCCCCGAACCCGAAGGAGCGGATTTACAGTCCGCCGCGTTTAGCCTCTTCGCTACCCTTCCTGATTATTGAATTGATGGCGCGAGACGGAATCGAACCGCCGACACATGGAGCTTCAATCCATTGCTCTACCAACTGAGCTACCGAGCCAAATTGCGGGAGCAGGATTTGAACCTACGACCTTCGGGTTATGAGCCCGACGAGCTACCGAGCTGCTCCATCCCGCGTTAATATTAAGGAGGATGTGGGATTCGAACCCACGCACGCTTTTACACGCCTGACGGTTTTCAAGACCGTTCCCTTCAGCCGGACTTGGGTAATCCTCCAAATATATAGTCCGTACGGGATTCGAACCCGTGTTACCGCCGTGAAAAGGCGGTGTCTTAACCCCTTGACCAACGGACCATACTATTAATGGGCACGAGTGGACTCGAACCACCGACCTCACGCTTATCAGGCGTGCGCTCTAACCACCTGAGCTACGCGCCCA